>NZ_JAMDLL010000001.1:0-1299390 GCF_040595915.1 Xanthomonas sp. PPL134 | reverse complement strand
GCCCTGGCCGGCATCATGTCGCAGCAAGCGCTGGCGCCCGCCCCGGCCGGCCCGACGCCCGAACAGATCGCTGCCGCAGTCCTGGCCGAGGCCGATTCCGATCCGGCCCTGGCCGGCATCATGTCGCAGCAAGCGCTGGCGCCCGCCCCGGCCGGTCCCACGCCCGAGCAGATCGCTGCCGCGGTCCTGGCCGAAGCCGATTCCGATCCGGCCCTGGCCGGCATCATGTCGCAGCAAGCGCTGGCGCCCGCCCCGGCCGGCCCGACGCCCGAACAGATCGCTGCCGCGGTCCTGGCCGAGGCCGATTCGGATCCAGCCCTGGCCGGCATCATGTCGCAGGACGCACCCGCGCCTGCCGCGCTGACCCCGGCCCAGCAGGCCGAGCGCCAGGCCGACCTGGATGCGGTCGCGGCGATGGAACGGCAGCGCGCCACCGTGCCGCGCGACCTGGCCGCCGAAGACGATGCCGCCGCCGCGCGCGCGGTCAAGCGCCCGCCGATGGCGGTGCCGCCGGAGCGCCGCGCCGAAGCCAGCCGCGCACAGGCGGCCGGCGCCAAGCTGCCGCCGAACCTGCAGTCGTTCATGGCCCCGAGCGTGCCGCACGGCTCGGCCATCGCCCCCGACCGCCTGGCCGAGCGCCGCACCCGCTGGCTGCGCCTGCGCTGCGGCGAGCAGGCCTACGCGCTGGAACTGCTGAAGGTACAGGAGGTGGTGCTGCCGGTGCCGCTGCTGGCGCTGCGTGGCACGCCGCCGGCGATGCTCGGCATCATGAACCTGCGCGGACAGGTGGTGCCGGTGCTCGATCTGGGCGTGCACCTGGGCGCCGCGCCGATCGAGATGGACATGCAGACCCGGGTGGTGGTGCTGGAAGAGAACGGCGAGACCCTGGGCCTGCGCGTGTCCGCGGTGGAAGACGTGGCCAGCCTCAGCGACCAGCAGATCGAGCCGCCGGACAATGCCCGCATCTGCCGCATTTCCAACCATCTGTTCCGCGGCGTGGCGCGGCTGGCGCAACAGCCGATGATCCTGCTCGACGCCGAGCAACTGCTGCACTGACCCACGCGGCGGGCGGCAACTGGGAACGGTGCCGCACTTTCCAACCGCCGCTAAAGCTTTTCAGGCCACGGCCGTTATCTGCCATAGAACCATTGGTGCGGAGCAATGATGAGCACAGTCCCCCTTGGCGAAGATCTCGGCATCGAGACCAGCGCCGACCTGAAACAACACCTGACCGCGTTCCTTGCGTCGGACGACGTGCTGCGGCTGGACGCCGGCGAAGTGCGCCGCATCCATACCGCATCCGTACAGGTGCTGTGCGCATTCGTCGATGCCCGTCGCAAGGACGGCAAGCGCACCGAATTCGAGGCCTGCAACGCGACCTTTCGCGATGCGGCCCGCCTGCTAGGGGTCAGCGAATCGCTGGGCCTTCCTGCAACCCCTGACAATCTGAAATCTGTGGAGAACGCGGCATGAGCGCACGTATCTTGGTAGTGGACGATTCGGCGTCGATGCGCCAGATGGTCTCCTTCGCCCTCACCTCGGCCGGCTTTGCCGTCGAAGAAGCAGAAGACGGCGCGGTCGCGCTGGGCCGCGCCAAGGGCCAGCGCTTCAACGCGGTGGTCACCGACGTCAACATGCCGAACATGGACGGCATCACCCTGATCCGCGAGCTGCGGCAGCTGCCGGACTACAAGTTCACCCCGATGCTGATGCTGACCACCGAGTCGGCGGCGGAGAAGAAGTCCGAAGGCAAGGCGGCCGGTGCCACCGGCTGGCTGGTCAAGCCGTTCAATCCCGAACAGCTGATCGCCACCGTCCAGAAAGTCCTGGGCTGATCCCTCCCCTCCTTTTCCGGATTCCCGCCCCATGAGCATGGACCTGCAGCGTTTCCACGCCACCTTCTTCGAGGAAAGCCGCGAAGGACTGGATGCGATGGAAGCCGGATTGCTGTCGCTGGAAGAAGGCAATCGCGATCCCGAGACCATCAACTCGGTGTTCCGCGCCGCGCACTCGATCAAGGGCGGCGCCGCCACCTTCGGCTTCGAAGCGATGGCCGGCCTTACCCACGTGCTGGAGACGCTGCTCGACGAGCTGCGCGCCGGCAAGCGCGAAGTCGAAGCGCACGCCATCGACGCCATCCTCGGCTCGGTGGACGTGCTGCGCGCCCTGCTGCGCGAAGCCGAACACGGCGTCCCGGCCGATCCGGCCGCGGTCAAGGCCGTGCACGAACGCCTGCAGCACGCGTTGAACGGCAGCCCCGCCGCGCCGGCCGCCGCCACCCCGGCAGCGAACCAGCCGGCCGAGCCGGAAGCCTGGCAGATCGGCTTCACCCCGGCGCCGTCGCTGTTCATGAGCGGCAACGACCCGCTGCGCATCATCCGCGAACTCGAACACCTCGGCCCGCTGCAGGTCGCCTGCCGCAGCACGCGCCTGCCCGGCTTCGCCGAACTCGACCCGCTCGAGGCCTACCTGGCCTGGGACCTGGGCCTGGTGGGCAAGATCCCGCGCAGCGCGATCGAAGACACCTTCGCCTGGGTCATCGACGACTGCGAACTGGAGATCCGCCCGGTGCCGCCGCCGAGCCTGGCCACCGCGCCGGCACCGGTGCTGACCGCGCCGCCGACCGCCGCCACGGCCGCGCCGGCCGCGGCCGTGGCCGCCAACGCCCCGGCCGGCAATGCCGCCGCCGCGCACGAAGCGGAAAGCTCGATCCGCGTCAGCGTCGACAAGGTCGATGCGCTGATCAATCTGGTCGGCGAACTGGTCATCACCCAGGCCATGCTCAAGCAGGTCTCCACCGGCCTGGACCAGGCCGTGGCCGAGCGCCTGTTCGCCGGTCTGGACCTGCTGGAACGCAACACCCGCGACCTGCAGGAAGCGGTGATCGGCGTGCGCATGCTGCCGGTGGACGCGGTGTTCCGCCGCTTCCCGCGCCTGGTCCGCGACCTGTCCACCCGCCTCGGCAAGCAGGTGCGCCTGCGCACGATTGGTGAGGGCACCGAGCTGGACAAGGGCCTGATCGAAAAGATCGCCGATCCGCTGGTGCACCTGGTGCGCAACTCGATCGACCACGGCCTGGAACTGCCGGAGGCGCGCCGCGCCGCCGGCAAGGACGAGACCGGTACCATCACCCTGGCCGCGTCGCACCAGGGCGGCCACATCGTCATCGAAGTCAGCGACGACGGCGCCGGCCTCAACCGCAACCGCATCCTGGCCAAGGCCGCCGAACGCGGCATCGCGGTGCCGGACAACCCGAGCGATGCGCAGGTCTGGGACCTGATCTTCGCCCCGGGCTTCTCCACCGCCGACGCGGTCACCGACCTGTCCGGCCGCGGCGTCGGCATGGACGTGGTCCGCCGCAACATCCAGGGCCTGGGCGGCGAAGTGCAGCTGGAAAGCGAATCCGGCCGCGGCACCCGCGTGCTGATCCGCCTGCCGCTGACCCTGGCGATCCTCGACGGCATGACCGTGGCGGTCGCCGGCGAGACCCTGATCCTGCCGCTGGCCTACGTCATCGAGGCGCTGCAGCCGAAGGCCGACGACATCCGCACCATGGCCGGCGAAGGCCGCGTGCTGCGGGTCCGCGGCGAATACCTGCCGATTCTCTCGCTCAGCGACTCCTACGGCTTCGGCCGCATCGAGCAGAGCGAGGAACCGCTGGTGGTGGTGGTCGAGGCCGATGGGCAGAAGCTGGCGCTGGAAGTGGACGAGTTGATCGGCCAGCAGCAGGTGGTGGTCAAGAACATCGAGAACAACTACCGGCGCATCAGCGGCATCTCCGGTGCCACCATCCTCGGCGACGGCCGCGTCGCCCTGATCGTGGACATCGGCGGCCTGGTCCGCTCGCTGCGGGTCCAGCAGGCGGCCTGATCGCCCCGCCCTCCCGCGTCACGCCACACACGAGCCCCGGCAGCGATGCCGGGGCTTTTGCGTTGTGGGCGCCGCGGATTCCATGACGGCCGCGACGCCAACCCGCCTGCCGTGACCCGCCTCGCGCCGCGCAGTGATCGTTCCGGCACAGCGAAACGCCAAACACCATCAAGACGCAACCCTAAAGAATTCGCCACAGCTGCCGATACGACTCTTGCGCACAGTTTTTGTCTACACGTGCGGACCGTCCACGCCTGGGGAGGTGTGCGCCGGCGCTTCAGGGGGAACGAACGGTTGCGCCATGCCGATCGCTGAAGCCGATGTGTCAGGGGAAGGGGAAACTGATCCTGTGTCGGCATTGGTGGAACGCGGTGTTCGTGCGCCCCCAGGCAGAGTCGCGAATTCATCACGACACTACGCCGGTCACAGGATGGGTTTCTCCCGATCGCTTCGGAGCGCGCGCAGCAGCTCCTTCATTCGACCAGGGGTTTCAACCATGACTTTGTTCCTTCAACGCTACAACGTGGGCCGCCGCCTCAGCGGCGGTTTCGGTCTACTGATCTTACTGTCCTGCCTGCTGGTGGCTGCCGGCCTGGTTTCCATCGCGCAAGCGCGCAGCGAGTTGCATCACATCGTCAAGGTCAACGTCGAGAAGATCCGCATCAGCAACGGCATGCTCGACGCCAACACTCGCATCCTGCTCGCGTTGAGCGCATTGAGCATGGTGTCGGACGAGGCGCTCAACCGGAAGGAGATGACCGAAATCCGGCAAGCGCGTCAGCGCTACACCGACTTGCGCAAGGAACTCGATGGGTTCCCGCCATCCAACGCAAGCGTGAAGAAGTTGCGTGCGGACATCGACGTGCAGCGCGTCGTGGCAGGTAAGCTCAACGACAGGGTGATCGCATTCGCCAACGCCAATCGCAATGACGAAGCGCAAACGCTGCTGAACGAAAAAGCCAGGCCGGTGACGGCCGCCCTGCAGGCCAAGATCCGCGAAAACGTGGCCTTGCAGGAACGGGAGACGGCAGCCGCTTACGGCAACGCCAACAAGGCGATGGCGCAGGGCCGCAATATGCTGATCGCAGGTGGTATCGCCGTTCTGCTGGTCAGTGGCGTGCTGGCCCTGAGCATCACCCGCAGCCTGACCGGTCCGCTGGGCCGCGCCACCCGCGCTGCCGAGGCCATCGCCGACGGCCGCCTGGACAACGACGTGACCACCGACGCGCGCGACGAACCCGGTCGCCTGCTGGGCGCGATGGATCGCATGCAGACCCAGTTGCGGCGCTTCTCCAGCGAAACCGCGCTGATGATCGAACTGCATGCGGACAAGGACATGAGCCACCGCATGCCGCAGGACTTCCCCGGCGTCTATGGCGAGCTGAGCCAGGGCATCAACACCATGATGTTCGAGCACCTGGACGCCATCGTCGACGCCATCGGCGTGCTCAACGAATACGCCAACGGCGACCTGCGCCGCGACGCGCGTCGCCTGCCCGGCAGCCGCGCGGTGCTGCACGAGTCGATGGATGCGGCCAAGGCCAGCCTGCTGGCGATCAATACCGAGATCAAGCGACTGGCGGCGGCGGCCGCGGCCGGCGACTTCAGCACCCGCGGCGATGCCGAGCGGTTCCAGCACGATTTCCAACGCATGGTGCAGGACCTCAACGCGATGATGGAGGTCAGCGACGTCAACTTGGGCAAGCTGTCGGCCCTGCTGCAAGCCATCGCCGCCGGCGACCTGACCGCACGCATGGACGGCGAGTTCCACGGTGTGTTCGCCACCATGCGCGACGACGCCAACGCCACCACCGATCAGTTGACCAGCATCGTCGGCCGCATCCAGACCGCCGCGGTCAGCATCAATGCCGCGGCCAGCGAGATCGCCACCGGCAACGACGACCTGTCGCGGCGCACCGAGCAGCAGGCCGCGAGCCTGGAAGAAACCGCTGCGTCGATGGAAGAGCTGACCTCCACGGTCAAGCAGAACGCCGAACACGCCCGCCAGGCCAACCAGCTCGCCAGCGGCGCGGCGGCGGTCGCCTCGCAGGGCGGCAGCGTGGTCGGCCAGGTGGTCGAGACGATGAGCGGCATCGAGGCCTCGTCGAAGAAGATTGCCGACATCATCTCGGTGATCGACGGCATCGCCTTCCAGACCAACATCCTGGCCTTGAACGCGGCGGTCGAAGCCGCCCGTGCCGGCGATCAGGGCCGTGGTTTCGCCGTAGTGGCCAGTGAAGTGCGCACGCTGGCGCAGCGCTCGGCCAACGCCGCCAAGGAGATCAAGGACCTGATCGACGACTCGGTCGAACGCGTCGCCGAAGGCTCGGTCCTGGTCGACCAGGCCGGCAAGACCATGCAGGAGATCGTGAGTTCGGTGCAGCGCGTCACCGACATCATGGGCGAGATCGCCGCCGCCTCGCAGGAGCAGTCGGCCGGCATCGAGCAGGTCAACCAGACCGTGATGCAGATGGACGAAACCACCCAGCAGAACGCGGCCCTAGTGGAAGAGGCCACCGCCGCAGCGCGTTCCATGGAAGAACAGGCCGGGCACCTGACCGAGTCGGTGGCGGTGTTCAAGTTGGACACGGCAAGCGCCACGCCAGCCGCCTCCACCGTGGTACGGATCGCGCGTCCGGCCGCATCGCGCAGCGCGGTGCCGACGCCGCCCCCGCGCACGCCCCGGCCGGCGCCGGCGCCAGTGCGGGTGGCCGCACTGGCCGAGGCCAGCACCGGCGACTGGCAGGAGTTCTGAGGACACCGGGCCGTCTTTCGCTACAGGCGGCCGCCCCAGCATGGCGGCCGCTCCACCACAACCGCAGCACTGGCTGCATCCGGAAACCCGCCCCGTGCCGATTCCGACCGGCGCGGCGGCATTCCCTTTTCAAGGAGATCGATATGATCCGCTTTCTGCAACGCTACAACGTCGGGATGCGCCTGTCGGCCGCATTCGGCCTGCTGATTCTTCTTTCGGTGGTCCTGGTGATCATCGGGCTGTCCGGCATGTCCGAGGCGCGCAAGCACCTGGACATGATCGTGCTGGACCGCATGGCGAAGATCGAATTCAGCAACCAGATGCTCGACGCCAATTCCTCCGTCCTGGTCGCGCTGAGCACCTACACCACGTCCACCAACGCCGCGATGCGGCAAGAGGCGCTGGACACCTTCAAACGGCAGCGCGAGCGCTATGCCGAGGCCCGCGCCAAGATGGACACGCTGTCCAGCACCGCCGCCGGTCGCGCCATTCGCGCGGACATGGACGCCAAGCGCGCCGCCGCGAAGACGATCAACGACGCCATCGTCGCACTGGGCGAAAAAGGCGACACCGCCCAGGCGGTGGAGATGCTGAACCAGCAAGCGCTGCCGGCGACGCTGGCGTGGCAGGCCAAAATCCGCGAGTTCGCCGGTCGACAGAAGTCGCAAGCCGCAGCCGGCTACCAGGCGGCGCTGGAGGCGATGCACCGTAGCCGCATGCTGCTGATCGGCGGCACCGTGCTGGCCCTGGTGCTCAGCGCCTTGCTGGCGCTGACCATCACCCGCAGCCTGACCGCACCGCTGGGCCTGGCCACGCGCACCGCCGAGGCCATCGCCAATGGCGCCATGGACAACGCCGTGCGCACCGAGGCGCGCGACGAAACCGGCCGCCTGTTGAACGCCATGGGCCGCATGCAGCAGCAGTTGCAGGCCGTGCTCGCCGCGCAGGCGGAGATGGCGCAGCGCCACGACGCCGGCCAGATCAGCTACCGCATGGACGAAAGCACCTTCCCCGGCGACTACGGGCGCATGGTCCGCGACAGCAACGCGCTGGCCGCCGCGCACATCGCGGTAACCGAGCGCCTGGCGCAGATCATGGGCTGCTACGCGATCGGCGACCTGTCCGAGGACATGGACCGCCTGCCCGGCGAGAAGGCCCGCCTCACCGAGACGATGGACACGGTCAAGCACAACCTGACCGCGATGAATACCGAGATCAAGCACCTGGCCGGTGCCGCCGCAGCCGGTGATTTCAGCGTCCGTGGCGATGCATTACGCTTCCAGTACGACTTCCGCCTGATGGTCGACAGCCTCAATCAGCTGATGGCCACCGCCGACGACAACCTGCAGGCGCTGTCGTCCTTGCTGCAGTCCATCGCCGCCGGCGACCTGACCGTCCGCATGCATGGCGAGTTCCAGGGTGTGTTCGCGACCATGCGCGACGATGCCAACGCCACCACCGAGCAACTGGCCGCCATCGTGGCGCGCATCCAGACCGCGGCGGTCAGCATCAATGCCGCCGCCAGCGAGATCGCCACCGGCAACGACGACCTGTCGCGGCGCACCGAGCAACAGGCCGCCAGCCTGGAGGAAACCGCCGCGTCGATGGAGGAACTGACCTCCACGGTCAAGCAGAATGCCGAGCATGCCCGCCAGGCCAACCAATTGGCCGCCGGCGCCGCCTCGGTGGCCTCGCAGGGCGGCGACGTGGTCGGCCAGGTGGTGCAGACCATGAGCGGCATTGAGGCATCCTCGAAGAAGATCGCCGACATCATCTCGGTGATCGACGGCATCGCCTTCCAGACCAACATCCTGGCGCTCAATGCGGCGGTGGAAGCGGCGCGTGCCGGCGAACAGGGCCGCGGCTTCGCCGTCGTGGCCAGCGAAGTGCGCACGCTCGCGCAACGCTCCTCGCATGCGGCTAAGGAGATCAAGGATCTCATCGACGATTCGGTCGGCCGCGTCGCCGAAGGTTCGGCCCTGGTCGATCAGGCCGGCAAGACCATGCAGGAGATCGTGACCTCGGTACAGCGCGTCACCGACATCATGGGTGAGATCGCCGCGGCCTCGCAGGAGCAGTCCGCCGGCATCGAACAGGTCAACCAGACCGTGATGCAGATGGACGAAACCACCCAGCAGAACGCCGCGCTGGTGGAAGAAGCCACGGCCGCCGCACGTTCGATGGAAGAACAGGCCGGACACCTGCGCGATTCGGTAGCGGTGTTCAAACTGGACACCACCCATGCCGCCGCACCGGCTGCCGTCGCCCCTGCACGCCTCGCCCATCCTGTCGCGCGCAACGCGCCGTTCGTGCCAGCCGCACCGGCACGTAGGCAGCGCCCGGCGCCGGTACGTTCCGGCGTACTGGCCGAGGCCAATGCCAACGACTGGCAGGAGTTCTGAGAGCCGCACGCCAATGCTCCGTGGCCGGCAGCCGTTCCTGCACGGCCGCCGCAACGCTGCAGCTGCAGCGCCAACGGCAACCCGGGCGTCCTGCCCGTACCGATACGTGCATTGGCGCGCCGGCGCCCTTTTTCGAGGAGATTAACGTGACCCGCTTTTTGCAACGCTACAACGTCGGTGTGCGCCTGTCGGCGGCATTCGGCCTGCTGATTCTTCTTTCCGTGGTGCTGGTGACCATCGGGCTATCCGGCATGACCGGCGCGCGCAAGCAGTTGGACATGATCGTGCTGGACCGCATCGTCAAGATCACCCTCAGCAACCAGATGCTGGACGCCAACTCGTCATTGCTGATCGCGCTCAACACCTATGTCACCTCGACCGACACCGCCATCAGGCAGCAGGCATTCGAAAAGATCGCGCAACAGCGCGCTCGCTACCAGAAGGCCAGCTCCGGCTTCGACACCCTGTCGAGCACCGCCACCGGTCGCGCGATGCGCGCGAAGATGGAGGACAAGCGCAAGGCCGCTAGAACCATCAACGACCAGATCCTGGCGCTGAGCGAAAAGGGCGATACCGCAGGCGCGGTGGCATTGCTCAATCGCGCAGCGGCGCCAGCGACCCTGGCCTGGCAGAACGACATCCGTGCCTATGTCAGTCGGCAGGAAGACCAAAGCACCCAGGTCTATCAGGAGGCGCTCAGCTCGATGCACCACAGCCGGCTGCTGTTGATCGCCGGCACGCTGATGGCGCTGGCGCTCAGTTCTCTGCTGGCGTTTGCGATCACCCGCAGCCTGACCACGCCGCTGCGCCTGGCCACGCGGACCGCCGAAGCCATCGCCAACGGCCACATGGACAATGCCGTGCGCACTGAGGCCCGCGACGAGACGGGCCGCCTGTTGAACGCCATGGGACGCATGCAGCAGCAATTGCAGGCGGTGCTCGCCGCGCAGGCGGAGATGGCCCAGCGCCACGACGCCGGCCAGACCAGCTACCGCATGGACGAAAGCGTGTTTCCCGGCGACTACGGGCGCATGGTCCGCGACAGCAACGCGCAGGCCGCCGCGCACATCGCGGTGACCGAGCGGCTGGCGCAGATCATGGGCCGCTACGCCATCGGCGACCTGTCCGAGGACATGGAGCGCCTGCCCGGCGAGAAGGCACGCCTCACCGAAACGATGGACACGGTCAAGCACAACCTGACCGCGATGAACACCGAAATCAAGCACCTGGCCGGTGCCGCAGCGGCCGGCGACTTCAGCGTGCGTGGCGATAGCGCGCGCTTCCAGTACGACTTCCGCCTGATGGTCGAGAGCCTCAACCAGTTGATGGCCACCGCCGACGGCAACCTGCAGGCGCTGTCGTCCTTGCTGCGCGCCATCGCCGCCGGCGACCTGACCGCACGCATGCACGGCGATTTCCAGGGCGTGTTCGCGACCATGCGCGACGATGCCAATGCAACCACCGAGCAGTTGGCCGCCATCGTCGCGCGCATCCAGACCGCCGCGGTCAGCATCAACGCCGCCGCCAGCGAGATCGCCACCGGCAACGACGACCTGTCGCGCCGCACCGAGCAGCAGGCCGCCAGCCTCGAAGAGACCGCCGCCTCGATGGAGGAACTGACCTCCACGGTCAAGCAGAACGCCGAGCATGCACGCCAGGCCAATCAGCTCTCCGCGGGCGCGGCCGCGGTGGCCTCGCAAGGCGGCGCGGTGGTCGGCCAGGTGGTCGACACCATGAGCGGCATCGAGGCCTCCTCGCGCAAGATCGCCGACATCATCTCGGTGATCGACGGCATCGCCTTCCAGACCAACATCCTGGCGCTCAACGCGGCGGTCGAAGCGGCGCGTGCCGGCGATCAGGGCCGCGGTTTTGCGGTGGTCGCCACCGAAGTGCGCACCCTCGCCCAGCGCTCGGCCAACGCCGCCAAGGAGATCAAGACCTTGATCGACGACTCGGTCAGCCGCGTCACCCAGGGTTCGGCGCTGGTCGATCAGGCCGGCAAGACCATGACCGAGATCGTGACCTCGGTGCAACGCGTCACCGACATCATGGGCGAAATCTCGGCGGCCTCGCAGGAGCAGTCCGCCGGCATCGAGCAGGTCAACCAGACCGTGATGCAGATGGACGAGACCACCCAGCAGAACGCCGCCCTGGTCGAGGAAGCCACCGCCGCCGCGCGGTCGATGGAGGATCAGGCCGGGCAGCTGAGCCAGGCCGTGGCCCTGTTCAAGCTCGACCAGCAGGCACCGGCGGCCCTCCGCCGAGTGGACGCTCCGCGGCCGGCGCTCGCCAGCGCCAAGCGACCGGCCAAGATGCCTGCACCGCAGGCGGTCGCACGCCGGCCGGCGGCCAGTGCCGCGGCCACGGCGGCCGTGGCGGGCGGCGGCGATTGGCAGGAGTTCTGATCGCGCTTCACCCGCACCCAGCGTAGCGGAGGAACAAAGCCCGGGAGCGCCAGCTCCCGGGCTTTTTTTGGCCCATCCGCACCCGCCCGAAGCATTGCAACGGGCAGCTGGACCTGCCGGAGCGTGATCGCCATCCCTGACGGCATGAAGCCAGCGTGAAGCCAATCTAAATCCACGCGATTCGGGTTTAAAGAACGAAGCACACATGCCGATACAGATGTTGCTCACACAAATTGTCTACAAATTTGAACGAATTCTGACATCAACCCGCCAAAGCAAGACGTTCGTAATTGCACCAATCGTTTCAATCTTAAAAGCCTATTGCAGTTAGGACACTATCAATTTCATGGTTTTGATTTACAGCAGAAATAGATAAGACAGCGCCCGACGCCTCCGCGGACATCGACTCAGGCAAGGGGTACGCCATCCCCACTGCTCCACCCATCAGGAATACGACGATGACGCTCAAAAATCTCAGTCTTTCCGCCAGGCTCGCGCTCAGCTTTGCCGTCATCGTGCTGATCACGGTGATCATCGGCTCGATCAGCCTGAGCAGCTTGTCTTCGCTCAACAAGGCTGCCGATATGAATGACCATACGTTCAAGGTGTTGGCTACTTCCGACAGGATGCAACTCGACACCGTCACCATCGAGACAGGCGCCCGTGGCTATCTGCTCACGGGTGCGAAGGACCATCTGGAACCATTCAGGAACGGCCAGACCGCGTTCGAGAAGGACTTCGCCCAGGCCAAGCAGTTGACGGTGGACAACCCGAAGCAACAGGAACGGTTGGAACGGTTACGCCGCTCCTACCAACAATTCATCGAGTCTCAACAGCGGCTCATGGCCCTACGCGATCGGTCCAGCGACCTCACGGAGATCTATTCGGCGTTCAACAACTCTCGTGACATGGCAATGCGAGACATCCGCGCGCTACTCATAGCATTTGCCGACGACGAGCGCGGCCTGCTGGCCAAGCGCAGCGAGACCCTGACCACCGTGCGTGCGCAGAACAAGTGGGCCATCCTGCTGGGCAACCTGCTGGTGATCGTGGTCGCGATCGGCATGGCGATCCTGATCCGCCGGCAGCTGCTCAAGCGCCTGGGCACCGCGATCGGCGTGGCCGACGCCATCGCCCGCGGCAAGCTCGACAATGCGATCGACGTGCGCAGCAAGGACGAGGCCGGCGTGCTGCTGCTGAGCATGGACAAGATGCAGAGCCAGTTGCAGGCGGTGCTCGCCGCGCAGGCCGACATGGCCAAGCGCCACGACGGCGGCCAGATGAGCTTCCGTATGGACGAAACCGTGTTCCCCGGCGACTACGGGCGCATGGTCCGCGACAGCAACGCCCTGTCTGCCGCGCACATCGCCGTGACCGAGCGGCTAGCGCAGATCATGGGCCGCTACGCCATCGGCGACCTGTCCGAGGACATGGATCGCCTGCCCGGCGAAAAGGCCGTGCTGACCGAGACCATGGACACGGTCAAGCGCAACCTGACCGCCATGAACAGCGAGATCAAGCACCTGGCCGGCGCCGCGGCGGCCGGCGACTTCAGCGTGCGCGGCGACACCGAGCGCTTCCAGTACGACTTCCGCCTGATGGTCGACAGCCTCAACCAGTTGATGGCCACCGCCGACGGCAACCTGCAGGCCCTGTCCGCCCTGCTGCAGTCCATCTCCGCCGGCGACCTGACCGCGCGCATGCACGGCCAGTTCCAGGGCGTGTTCGCCACCATGCGCGACGACGCCAATGCCACCGCCGAGCAGCTGGCGGCGATCGTCGCGCGTATCCAGACCGCCGCCGTCAGCATCAATGGCGCCGCCAGCGAGATTGCCGCCGGCAACGACGACCTGTCGCGTCGCACCGAGCAGCAGGCCGCCAGCCTGGAAGAAACCGCCGCGTCGATGGAGGAGCTGACCTCCACCGTGAAGCAGAACGCCGAGCACGCACGTCAGGCCAACCAGTTGGCCGCCGGCGCGGCCTCGGTGGCCTCGCAAGGCGGCGACGTGGTCGGCCAGGTGGTGCAGACCATGAGCGGCATCGAAGCGTCGTCCAAGAAGATCGGCGACATCATCTCGGTGATCGACGGCATCGCCTTCCAGACCAATATCCTGGCGCTCAACGCGGCGGTGGAAGCGGCCCGTGCCGGCGAACAGGGCCGCGGTTTCGCCGTGGTCGCCAGCGAAGTGCGCACCCTCGCCCAGCGCTCGGCCAACGCCGCCAAGGAGATCAAGGGCCTGATCGACGCCTCGGTGGGCCAGGTGGCCAATGGCTCGACCCTGGTCCGCCAGGCCGGCCAGACCATGACCGAGATCGTGGCCTCGGTGCAGCGCGTCACCGACATCATGGGCGAGATCGCCGCCGCCTCGCAGGAGCAGTCGGCCGGTATCGAGCAGGTCAACCAGACCGTCACCCAGATGGACGAGACCACCCAGCAGAACGCGGCACTGGTGGAAGAAGCCACCGCGGCGGCGCGGTCGATGGAGGAACAGGCCGGCCAGCTGAGCCAGGCCGTGGCCGTGTTCAAGATCGAGGCGAACGGCAGTCACGCCGTCCAGCCGGCCGTGGCCAGCGCGCCGGTCCGCGCGGTCGCGCGGTCGGCCGCTAAGCCGGCGGCCAAGCCCGCCGCGCGTTCGGTACGGCCGACGGCCCGGCCGGTCGCGGTCGCCGCTGGCGACGATAGCTGGCAGGAGTTCTGAGCGCGTCCCCCAGCCGCCCGTCTCGCACCAACGGCCCCGGGAGCGAACCGCTCCCGGGGCCTTTTTATTGCCACCCTGCCCGCCCAGCCGCCGCGCCGCCCTGCAGTGCGCCGTTCCGGAGCCCCCCACCTCCGCCCGACATACGCCGCAGTCGACCCCGCGCCTGGCCCCGGCCACGCAGTCCGCACCGGTGCGGCCGCCCGGCGGTGAACCACGACCGCCACTACATTTCTGGGATGCCATGCCGATAAGGGCACTATCGCGCATGTGCTCTGCCTGACGTGTCTCAAAAGCAGACGCTTTCCGGGACCACGCCGCGCGACCGCTCCATTCCTCCCATCGAGACGACCGCGATGCCCACGACGTCCGCCACACGCCCAAGCAGTGTCGCCACCCGCCTGATGCTAGGCGTGGCCGCGATCGCCTTGCTGTGCTTCGGCATTACCGCCGCCATCATTACGCCCGCAGCAGCTCCGCCCTGCTCGCCTCCGCCAAGGTCGGCATGACCGACACCGCGCGCCTGGAATCCGAGCGCATCGGCAACACCATCGGCGCATCCGCCGTCTCCAACCAGGCGCTGGCCAATGCCCTGCTCGCCCAGCGCGGCCAGGACAAGGCGCGCGACCTGTTCAGCGAGAGCCTGCGCCGCGAACTGCAGCAGCACCCCGACTGGACCGGCATCGGCACGCTGTGGGAACCGCAGGCGCTGGACGGCAAGGATGCGGACTACGCCAACAGCGCAGGCCATGACGCCAGCGGCCGCTACATGGTGTACTGGTCCTGGCAGAACGGGAAACTCGTGCGCGATCCGCTGCACGACTACGAGGTGGCCGGCGCCGGCGACTGGTATCTGAATCCGCGCAAGCTGCTGCGGCCGACCGTCGCCGAGCCCTACGATTACGAGATCGCCGGACAGAAGGTGCTGATGACCACGGTCAGCACGCCGATCCTGGAAGACGGCAAGTTCCTCGGCGTGGTCACCACCGATTTCGGCCTGGCCGCGCTGCAGCAGCGCGTGGCCAAGCTGCGCCCGCTCGGCGAGGGCCGCGTGCGCCTGCTCTCGCCCGGTGGCGTCATCGTCGCCGACCGCGATCCTGCGCTGGTCGGCAAGAAGCTGCAGGATCCGGCCACCCGCGCCCTGCTCGCCGACATCGCCCAGGGCAAGACCGTCAGCCGCGACACCGTCGATCCGCAGACCGGCGCCACCGACGTGGACGTGTATGTGCCGCTGCAGATCGGCCAGGCCCAGGAGCGCTTCGCGCTGGGCGTGGCGGTGCCGAAGACAGTGCTGATGGCGCAGGCGCGCAACCTGCTGTGGACCATCGTGGCGGTCGGCCTGTGCGCCGCGCTGCTGCTCAGCGGCGGCCTGTACCTGCTGCTGCGGCGGCTGGTGGTCAAGCCGTTGGCCAGCGCGGTGCAGGTGTCCAGCGCGGTCGCCGCCGGCCGCCTGGACAGCCGCATCCAGTATCCGCGTAACGACGAACTGGGGCAGTTGCTGGGATCGCTGCAGTGCATGCAGCAGCAGTTGCGCGCCGTGCTCGACGCGCAGAAGGAGATGGCCGAGCGCCACGATGCCGGGCAGATCAGCTACCGCATGGACGAAAGCGCCTTCCCGGGCGACTACGGGCGCATGGTCCGCGACAGCAATGCGCTCGCGGCCTCGCATATCGCGGTCAAGCTGCGCCTGGCGCAGATCATGGGCCGCTATGCCATCGGCGACCTGTCCGAGGACATGGATCGCCTGCCCGGCGAAAAGGCCGTGCTCACCGAGACCATGGACAAGGTGAAGCAGAACCTCACCGCGATGAACCACGAGATCAAGCACCTGGCCGGCGCGGCGGCGGCCGGCGATTTCAGCGTGCGTGGCGACGCCGAGCGCTTCCAGTACGACTTCCGCCTGATGGTCGACAGCCTCAACCAGCTGATGGCCACCGCCGACGGCAACCTGCAGGCGCTGTCCACGCTGTTGAAGGCCATCGCCGCCGGCGACCTGACCGCGCGCATGCATGGCGACTTCCAGGGCGTGTTCGCCACCATGCGCGACGACGCCAACGCCACCGCCGAACAGCTGGCGGCCATCGTCGCGCGCATCCAGACCGCGGCGATCAGCATCAACGGCGCCGCGGCCGAGATCGCCGCCGGCAACGACGACCTCTCGCGCCGCACCGAACAACAGGCCGCCAGCCTGGAAGAGACCGCTGCGTCGATGGAAGAGCTGACCTCCACCGTCAAGCAGAACGCCGAGCATGCGCGCCAGGCCAACCAGTTGGCCGCGGGCGCGGCATCGGTGGCCTCGCAGGGCGGCACGGTGGTCGGCCAGGTGGTCACCACCATGGACGGCATCGAGGCAGCCTCCAAGAAGATCGCCGACATCATCGGCGTCATCGACGGGATCGCCTTCCAGACCAACATCCTGGCCTTGAACGCGGCGGTGGAAGCGGCGCGCGCCGGCGAACAGGGCCGCGGTTTCGCCGTGGTCGCCAGCGAGGTACGCACCCTCGCCCAGCGTTCGTCGAATGCGGCCAAGGAGATCAAGACCCTGATCGACGATTCGGTCGAGCGCGTCGCCGAGGGCTCGGCCCTGGTCGAACAGGCCGGCACCACGATGCAGGACATCGTCGCCTCGGTGCAGCGCGTGACCGACATCATGGGCGAGATCTCCGCCGCCTCGCAGGAGCAGTCGGCCGGCATCGAGCAGGTCAACCAGACCATCGCCCAGATGGACGAGGCCACCCAGCAGAACGCGGCACTGGTCGAGGAAGCCACCGCCGCCGCGCGGTCGATGGAGGACCAGGCCGGCCAGCTCAACCAGGCGGTGGCGCTGTTCAAGCTCGAGACCGCCGCCGTGGCGATCGCCGCCCCGGCGCCGGCGCGCCGTCCCGTGCCGCCCGCTCCCGCGGCAAAGGCGACACCGCCTCGGCGACCGGCTGCGGCCCCGTTGAAGACGGTCCCGCGCGTCACCACGGCGACGGACGACGGGCAGTGGCAGGAGTTCTGACCCGCGCCTGATCCCCACCACCGCGAGCGTCCTGCGCGCTCGCGGTCGGCCGCCTGGCGCCGTGGCGAACGCGGAGCGCTTAGGGCGTCACGTTCGTAAAGAAAGTGCATTCAGGGTCGATATAGAAAGCGGAACTGCCATGCCGGGGCGCCGCACTCCGCGTACCCCGGCGCCGGCCGCACTGCGCCCGGCCCCCCGGTTCCGACCGAACCGCCAACGGGAGCCGCCATGAAGCTACGCGTTATCGCCAGTTGTCTGACCTTGTGCAGCTTCGCCGGCCTGGCGCAGGCCGAGGTCGAACCGATCGCCACCGATCGCCCCGACTTCGTCGAATCCAGCCTCACCGTCGGCGACCGACGCCTGCAGGTGGAAACCAGCGTTGCCTGGGAACGCGACGGCGACGTCGATGGCTACGCCACCCCGACCCTGTTCCGCTACGGCATCGGCCCGACCTGGGAACTGCGTGTGGAGACCGACGGCTGGCAGACGGTGGACGTCCCGGTCGGCGACGACGTCCCCGGCTTCTCCGACATTTCGCTGGGCCTCAAGCATCACTTGGCCAGCGAACTCGGCGGTGCCTCGCTGGCCTGGTTGCTGCACGTGGACCTGCCCAGCGGCGCGCGCGATGTGCGCGGCAGCGGGGCACGCCCCTCGTTCCGCCTGGTGGCCGAATGGGAACTCAGCGACAGCGTCTCGCTGGGCATGATGCCCGGCGTGATCCGCGACGAAGGCGACGGCGGGCACCGTTACACCGCCGGCATCTTCGGCGTGGTGCTGGGCAAGGCCTGGAACGACCGCGCCCGCTCGTTCGTGGAACTGGCGCTGCCGCAGATCGCGCATGCCGACGACGGCGGCACCGTCGCCCTGCTCGACGTCGGTTCTGCCTGGCTGCTGACCCAGGACGTGCAGCTGGACGTGGTGTACAGCCGCGGCCTCAACGACCGTTCGCCGGACCACGCGCTCGGCGCGGGCCTGTCCTTCCGTTTCTGATCGGGCCACACCGATGAAAATCATGCATATGCTCGGGATCCTGGTGCTAGTGGCGGTGCTCGCCCTGCTCGCGCTGGGCGGCGTCGGCTACAGCGCGCAACAAGGCCTGCTGCGCTCGGTCGCCGCGCAGGTCACGTCCTCGGATGCGCTGCGCAACCACATGCAGGCCGACATGATGCACGACGCCCTGCGCGGCGACGTCACCGCCGCGTTGCTGGCGGCGGCGCGGCAGGATGCGGACGGGGTCAAGGCCGCGCGCGCCTCCCTGGGCGAACACGCCGGCGAGTTCCGCAAGGCGCTGGACGACAACCAAAAGCTGCCGCTGGACGCGACCCTCCGCACGCAACTGGATGCCGCGGGGCCGGCATTGCAGCGCTACATCGCCGCCGCCGACAAGGTGGTGACGCTGGCCGAGACCCAGGGCGACAGCAGCGCCGCCTATGCGGACTTCACCGCGCAGTTCGCTCGGCTGGAAACCGAGATGGATACGATCAGCGACAGCATCCTGGCGCTGAACGAACAGAGCCGCAAGGCCGCCGAGCAGCAGAGCCGGCGCGCCACCTGGCAGCAGGCCGGCGCGGTGCTGCTCGCCGTACTGTGCCTGGGCGCTGCCGCGGCCTGGATCCTGCGCTCGGTCGCGCAGCTGCTCGGTGGCGAACCACGGGTGGCGATGGACGCGGCCCAGCACATCGCCGAAGGCCGCCTGGACCAGCCCATCCCGGTCGCCGCCAGGCACGGGCGCAGCCTGATGGCGGCGCTGGCGCGGATGCAGCGCGAACTGCGCGAGCGCATCGAACGCGAGCGCAGCGTCGCCGCCGAGAACCTGCGCATCCGTACCGCCCTGGACAACGCCTCCACCGGCATGTACATCGCCGATCCCGACCTGACCATCATCTACGCCAACACGGCGCTGCAGACCTTGCTGCAGACCCACGCCGAGGACATCCGCGCCTGCGCGCCGGCATTCGACCGCACCGCACCGCTGCTGGGCCAGTCGGTGGCGCTGCTGGAGGTGGGCAATTCGCAGGACGCGGAGATCTATCAACGGCTGGACCGACAGGGCGCGGCGCAGCGCGAGGTGCGCTATCGCGAGGTCTGCATCGCCCAGGAGATTTCCGCCATCCGCAACGCCGAGGGCGCGCACCTGGGCTTCGTCTGCGAATGGCGCGACCGCACCGCCGAGACGCGGGTGGAGGCGGAAGTGGCCGCAGTGGTGCGCAGCGCCGCCGCCGGCGACCTGTCGCAGCGCATCGACCGCACCGGCAAGCAGGGCTTCTTCCTGATGCTGGCGCAGCAACTCAACGGCCTGCTCGACGCCAACGCGATCAGCACCGCTGAAGTCTCGCGGCTGCTCAGCGCACTGGCCGACGGCGACCTCGGCGCGCGCATGCACGGCGACTTCCAGGGCATCTTCGCCACCATGCGCGACGACGCCAACGGCACCGCCGAGCGCCTGGCCGACATCGTCGGCCGCATCCAGCGCGCCGCAGGCGACATCCACAGCGCCGCCACCGAGATCGCCCAGGGCAACAGCGACCTGTCGCAGCGCACCGAGCAACAGGCCGCCAGCCTGGAAGAGACCGCCGCCTCGATGGAGGAGCTCACCGCCACGGTCAAGCAGAACGCCGAGCATGCGCGCCAGGCCAACCAGCTCGCCGCCGGCGCCGCCGCGGTCGCCTCGCAGGGCGGCGCCGTGGTCGGCCAGGTGGTCGACACCATGAGCGGCATCGAAACCGCATCGAAGAAGATCGCCGACATCATCTCGGTGATCGACGGCATCGCCTTCCAGACCAATATCCTGGCCTTGAACGCGGCGGTGGAGGCCGCGCGCGCCGGCGAACAGGGCCGCGGCTTCGCCGTGGTCGCCAGCGAGGTGCGCGTGCTGGCACAACGCTCGGCCAACGCCGCCAAGGAGATCAAGGGCCTGATCGACGACTCGGTCGAGCGGGTCACCACAGGCGCGGAGCTGGTGCAGCGTGCCGGCCAGACCATGCAGGAGATCGTCGCCTCGGTGGGCCGGGTCACCGACATCATGGGCGAGATTTCCGCGGCCTCGCAGGAGCAGTCCGCCGGCATCGAGCAGGTCAATCGCACCGTCACCCAGATGGACGAGAGCACCCAGCAGAACGCCGCGCTGGTCGAGGAAGCCACCGCCGCGGCGCGGTCGATGGAGGACCAGGCGGCGCAGTTGAGCGATGCGGTGGCGGTGTTCCGGGTGGAACAGCAGGCCGCGCGCAGCGCCACCCCTGCATCCGGCAGCGTTGCCGCGACCGCAGCCAGCCATGCCACCGCAACGACCGCCGCTGCGCACGCGCCGCAGGCCAATGCCCAGGCCATCGCCGACGCGATCGGCAGCCAGTGGCAGCCACTCACCGCGTAAGGAAATGAATTAGACAGCGTCGGGAATCGCCTTACGACCAACGACGCATCGAGGAATCCGCCGTCACGCCGATATCACATTCGAGCGACGGCGTTGCAGAGTCAAACAGCAAAGGCACTTGGTTTCTTGCTTCTTTTCTGACCACCACGCCCCGCCGCTCCACGCGCACACGCGCTGCTGGAGCCCGTCTGGACGCAGTAGGCCCTGGATGCTCCAGGAACATCGTCAACGAAGAGGTCGACCAATGAACTCCTTCCTGCAACGCTACAACGTCGGCCGCCGGCTCGGCGGCGCCTTCGGCCTGCTGATCCTGCTGTCCTGCGCCCTGGTCGCCATCGGCTTGCTGTCGATGGCACGCACGCGCACCGAGTTGGACAGCATCGTCAAGGTGAATGTCGAAAAGAGCCGGATCAGCAACGGCATGCTCGACGCCAACTCCAGCATCCTGATCGCGCTCGGCACGCTGGCGATGGAGACGCGCGAGGAACTCAACGATCAGGCACTGGCGGAAATCAAGGCCAAGCGCCAGCGCTACACCGAACTGCGCAACGAACTGGAGGCGTTCCCGCCCGCCAACGCGGATGCGGTGAAACTGCGCGCCGACATCGACGCCGCACGCACCACCGCGCGCGCCATGAACGATGAAGTGATTGCGCTCGCCACCGCGCACCGCAACGCCGAGGCGCAGACGGTCCTGAGCGAACGCTCGCGCCCAGCCACGCTGGCCTGGCAGGCCAAGATCCGCGAGAACGTCGCCTTGCAGGAAGCGCAGATGAAGATCGCTCATGCCAAGGCGACGCAGGCGATGGTCACCGGCCGCAACCTGCTGATCGCCGGTGGCGTCGCGACCCTGCTGCTCAGCGCCCTGCTGTCGTGGACGATCACCCGCAGCCTGACCGGGCCGCTGGGTCGGGCCACCCGCGCCGCCGAAGCGATCGCCAGCGGGCGCCTGGACAACGACGTGGCCACCAACGCACACGACGAACCCGGCCGCCTGCTGCTGGCCATGGATGCGATGCAGCGTCAGTTGCAGCGTTTCTCCGGCGAAACTACGTTGATGATCGAACTGCATGCGGACAAGGACATCAGTCACCGCATGCCGCAGGATTTCCCGGGCGTGTACGGCGAGCTCAGCAAGGGCATCAACACCATGATGTTCGAGCACCTGGACGCCATCGTCGACGCCATCGGCGTACTCAACGAATACGCCAACGGCGACCTGCGCCGCGACGCGCGCCGCCTGCCCGGCAGCCGCGCGGTACTGCACGAATCGATGGACGCGGCCAAGGCCAGCCTGCTGGCGATCAACACCGAGATCAAGCGCCTGGCCGCGGCGGCCGCGGCCGGCGACTTCAGTGCCCGCGGCGATGCCGCGTACTTCCAGCATGACTTCCGGCTGATGGTGCAGGACCTCAACGCGATGATGGAAGTGAGCGACCACAACCTCGGCAAGCTGTCGGCGCTGTTGCAGTCGATCGCCGCCGGCGACCTGACCGCACGCATGGAAGGCGAGTTCCAGGGCGTGTTCGCCACCATGCGCGACGACGCCAACGCCACCGCCGATCAGTTGACCGGCATTGTCGGTCGCATCCAGACCGCGGCGGTCAGCATCAATGCCGCCGCCACCGAGATCGCCGCCGGCAACGACGACCTGTCGCGCCGCACCGAGCAGCAGGCCGCCAGCCTCGAAGAAACCGCCGCGTCGATGGAGGAACTGACCTCGACGGTCAAGCAGAACGCCGAGCACGCGCGCCAGGCCAACCAGTTGGCGGTGGGCGCGGCCTCGGTCGCCTCGCAAGGCGGCAGCGTGGTCGGCCAGGTGGTCGCGACCATGAGCGGCATCGAGGCGGCATCGAAGAAGATCGCCGACATCATCAGTGTCATCGACGGCATCGCCTTCCAGACCAACATCCTGGCGCTCAACGCCGCGGTGGAAGCGGCCCGCGCCGGCGACCAGGGCCGCGGCTTCGCCGTCGTCGCCAGCGAAGTGCGCACGCTGGCGCAGCGCTCGGCCAGTGCCGCCAAGGAGATCAAGGGCCTGATCGACGATTCGGTCACGCGCGTGGCCGAAGGCTCGGTCCTGGTCGACCAGGCCGGCCGCACCATGAGCGAGATCGTGGCCTCGGTGCAGCGCGTGACCGACATCATGGGCGAGATCTCGGCCGCGTCGCAGGAACAGTCCGCCGGCATCGAGCAGGTCAACCAGACCGTGGTGCAGATGGACGAGACCACCCAGCAGAACGCCGCGCTGGTGGAAGAAGCCACCGCGGCCGCACGTTCGATGGAGGAGCAGGCCGGTCAGCTCACCAGCACGGTGGCCTTGTTCAAGATCGACAGCATCGGCGGCACCGCCGCTGGCGTACATCCAGCGCCGGTGCCGTCCGTTGCGGCCAGCGCGCCGCGGGACGCCAAGGTGGCGGCGCGTCCACAGCGGCAGACCGTCAAGCGCGCCGCGGTCGCGGTCGGCGGCGACTGGCAGGAGTTCTGAGTCGCACGGTCGCCATGCCGCGGGCATGGCGACCGGATGCGGCGGCCTGCCCGATGTCCGTCGTGCAGGCAGTGCACCACATGCACATGCACATGCCCGCATACGCAAGGTATAGGCCGGCGCATTACGCGCCAGCACATGTCGGAACCACGTCGGATTCCGCCCTCGCCGACTGAAACCAGTCGGAACGCAGACAGCTTCCTAACCGGCTGCCAACAATTCGGTGAGGAATGCTCAACTTCTCACCGACACGTCGATATTGAGGGTGCGACAAGGCACCACCAGGTCGCGTCGCAGCCGCTGGTTGCCAGCGCTTGCGACCGGGCTTCCCTCTGTCCCCCAAAGGTCGGCTATGAACGCACTTCTGCAACGCTACAACGTCGGTCGGCGCCTGAGCATGGCGTTCGGCATCCTCATCCTGCTGTCCGGCGTGCTGGTCGCCATGGGCCTGCTGACCATGGCCAGGGCGCATCGCGAGCTGAACAGCATCGTCAACGGCAACATGGAAAAAGTGCGGCTTTCCAACGAAATGCTGGACGCCAACACCAACGTGCAGGTGGGCCTGCTCTCCATCAGCATCGTCGACGGCGACGCGGCCAACCAGAAGATGCTGAACATCGTGCATGGCAATCGGGCCCGCTTCAAGGCCGCCCACGACGCGTTGGCGGCCATGCCGGCAAGCCCGGCCGAACGCCAGGCCATGGACACGATCGAGGCCTCGCGCGTGCGCTCGATGCAGCTGAACGATCAGGTGCTCGCGCTGGGCGAAAAGGACCAGAATGCGCAGGCGCAGGCGCTGCTGCTCGGCGATGCCGCGGTGGCGATGGACAAGCAGCAGGCGGCGATCCGCGCCAATGCCGACCTGCAGCGGCGCCTGAGCAAGGAGGCCTATGCGGCGTCCTCGGCGGCGATGACGCGTGGCCGCATCGTCCTGATCTCCGGCGGCCTCGCCGTCCTGTTGGTCAGCGGCCTGCTGGGCTGGACCATCACCCGCAGCCTGACCGGGCCGCTGGGCCGCGCCACCCGCGCCGCCGAAGCGATCGCCGACGGCCGCCTGGACAACGACGTGAGCACTACCGCGCGCGACGAACCCGGCCGCCTGCTGATCGCGATGGGCCGCATGCAGACCCAGTTGCAGCGTTTCTCCAGCGAAACCGCATTGATGATCGAACTGCATGCGGACAAGGACATCAGCCACCGCATGCCGCAGGACTTCCCCGGCGTGTACGGCGAGCTCAGCAAGGGCATCAACACCATGATGTTCGAGCACCTGGACGCCATCGTCGACGCCATCGGCGTGCTCAACGAATACGCCAACGGCGACCTGCGCCGCGACGCGCGCCGCCTGCCCGGCAGCCGTGCGGTGCTGCACGAATCGATGGACGCGGCCAAGGCCAGCCTGCTGGCGATCAACACCGAGATCAAGCGCCTGGCCGCGGCGGCCGCGGCCGGCGACTTCAGTGCCCGCGGCGATGCCGCGCACTTCCAGCACGACTTCCGGCTGATGGTGCAGGACCTCAACGCGATGATGGAGGTGAGCGATCGCAATCTCGGCAAGCTGTCGGCGCTGTTGCAGTCCATCGCCGCCGGCGACCTGACCGCACGCATGGACGGCGAGTTCCACGGGGTGTTCGCGACCATGCGCGACGACGCCAACGCCACCGCCGACCAGCTGACCGGCATCGTCGGCCGCATCCAGACCGCGGCGGTCAGCATCAATGCCGCCGCCACCGAGATCGCCGCTGGCAACGACGACCTGTCGCGCCGTACCGAGCAGCAGGCCGCCAGCCTGGAAGAAACGGCGGCGTCGATGGAGGAACTGACCTCCACCGTGAAGCAGAACGCCGAACACGCACGCCAGGCCAATCAGCTGGCGGTGGGTGCCGCCTCGGTCGCCTCGCAAGGCGGCAGCGTGGTCGGCCAGGTGGTCGAGACCATGAGCGGCATCGAGGCGTCCTCGAAGAGGATCGCCGACATCATCTCGGTCATCGACGGCATCGCCTTCCAGACCAATATCCTGGCGCTCAATGCCGCGGTGGAAGCGGCGCGCGCCGGCGAGCAGGGGCGCGGCTTCGCGGTCGTGGCCAGCGAGGTGCGCACCCTCGCCCAGCGCTCGGCCAACGCCGCCAAGGAGATCAAGACGCTGATCGACGACTCGGTCGGCCGCGTCGCCACCGGCTCGACGCTGGTCGACCAGGCCGGCCGCACCATGCAGGAGATCGTGGCCTCGGTGCAGCGCGTCACCGACATCATGGGCGAGATCGCCGCCGCCTCGCAGGAGCAATCCGCCGGCATCGAACAGGTCAACCAGACCGTCACCCAGATGGACGAGACCACCCAGCAGAACGCCGCGCTGGTGGAAGAAGCCACCGCCGCCGCGCGCTCGATGGAGGAACAGGCGGTGCAACTGGGCGATGCGGTGGCGCTGTTCAAGATCGACCGTGTCGCCACGATCGCGCGGCCGGCGCCCCGAGTCGCGAGCAAGGCCGGCCCGGCTCCGCAACCGGCCGCGCACCGTCCGCTCGTGGCCGCCGCCAGCAACGCCGACGCCTGGCAGACGTTCTGAGGCCACACTGGCCAGGCCGCTGCGGCCTGGCCAACACGCGCGCCCGTACACGCGACACCTGCGGCCATCTTCGGCCCCATCGAACGCCGGCGACGTCGATACCCGCCGCCGGCGACTGCCTGTCCGGCCCTTCGAGCACCGCATCGCGTGCCGTTCCGGAACCTCCCCGCGTTTCCCACCCCGACGCCGTGCCCGGTGCATGGCGTCACGCTGCCTGCGAGCAACGCGTGCTCCGGCATCGCTCGCGGCGGCAGCATGCCGTGTCCGCAGCCGGCGAGCCTGAGCAGACGCAAGCGGGCCGCCACCGGTCGGTCACCGCCGTCCCGCAGTGCTTCGCGTCGACCCAGGAGCGGCAGGAGCGTGTCGCCGTGCGCGGATTGCGTCAAACCTGCCGCGCGGCTGCATCCGCGCGGGCGCGCACCGCGTATGTGCTGCCCAATTGGCTTCGCGGTGGTATTGCAACACGGAGGGCGGCGTAATTCGGCCGCCATCACAGATTCAAAGTTTCGCCCGTGGCGGCCGCTAAAGATCTGCCCGAGCCGGTCGAGCGCTGCCGATCCATCGCATGCGCACGTGCTGGTCAGGCGACCTCGACGGCCACCTGTTCCACCCTGCCTTTCCTTGGCATGCGCTCCCTGCGGGGCACCTGCCTTCTTTCGCTTTCCCTCAGAGACCCGCGCAATGACGTCGCATCCTGCGAACCACGCCGCTCCGCCCGCCTCCGAACGCCACTCCCGTCTGCGGGTCTGGCACGACCTTCCCATTGCGCGCAAGCTCAGCCTGATCGGTGTCCTGGCCTTGATCGGGCTGGTCATTCCCCTGCTGCTGTACACCCGCACGCTCAACGAGGGCGTGGAGGTCAGCCGCGCCGAACTGCGCAGCTACGCGCCGCTGCGCGAGATGCTCACCTTGCTGGCGGCACTGCAGGAAGAACAGGTCGGCAGCGCCGCCGACGCGGCACAGGCACGCGCGACGGCCGACCGGGCGCTGCGCGAACTGCAGCGGACCGTCCCGGCCCTGCCCGGCTTCGAGCGCAGCACGGCGGCGCTGGCGCAGTTGCAGCAGACCTTGCAGGCCAGGCGCAACGACTTCGTGGCGGTTGCAGACCAGGCCGACGACGCGCTGGACGCGCTGCGCGACGACAGCCAACTGGTCTATACGCCCTACGTGGAGAGCTACCACCTGGTGGTCAGCAGCCTGATCTACGCCCCGGTCACCAGCGAAACGCTGACCCGCCTGGATGCGATGCGTGACCCGTCCCAGGCCGGCGCCGACACGCCGGTGCTGCGCGCGCAGATCGCCGAACTGGCGCGCGATCAGGCCCGCCTGCAGCATGAGCTGAAGAAGGCCCTGGGCCTGCTCGAGCAGCCGGATCCAGCCCTGTCGCGCGCCGTCGCCACCGAAACGGACGTCGCCGCCCGCGCCCTGCCGCAGTTGGCGCAGGCCCTGGACAGCGGCAGTACCGATGCCGGCCAGCACTGGAACGCGGCCCTGCATGGCTGGGACGAGGCGCTGCACGGCCTCAGCGCCACCGCATTGCAGGCGCTGCAGCGCCAGTCGCAACGGCACCTGGACGCCTCGCTGCAGGCGATGTGGACCGCCGTTGCCGGGCTCGGCCTGCTGACCCTGCTGATCGCGGCGGTGTGCGTGCATACCCTGATCACCCTGACCCGCAACGTGCGCCGTGCCGCGGGTGTCGCCGCCGACATCGCCGAGGGCCGCCTGGATGCACGCATCGTGGTTCCCAGCCGCGACGAAAGCGGACGGCTGCTGGCCGACATGCACCGCATGCAGCAACAACTGCGCGAGGTGCTGGCCGCACAGACCGAGATGGCACGCCGCCACGACCTGGGTCAGACCAGCTACCGCATGGACGAAAGCGCCTTCCCCGGCGACTACGGCCGCATGGTCCGCGACAGCAATACGCTGGCCGCCGCGCACATCGCGGTCACCGAGCGTTTGGCGCAGATCATGGGCCGCTATGCGATCGGCGACCTGTCCGAGGACATGGAGCGCCTGCCCGGCGAGAAGGCCCGCCTCACCGCGACGATGGACACGGTCAAGCACAACCTGACCGCGATGAACACCGAGATCAAGCACCTGGCCGGGGCCGCCGCGGCCGGCGACTTCAGCGTGCGTGGCGATGCCGAACGCTTCCAGTACGATTTCCGCCTGATGGTCGACAGCCTCAACCAGCTGATGGCCACGTCCGACGACAATCTGCAGGCGCTGTCGTCGTTGTTGCGCGCCATCGCCGCCGGCGACCTGACCGCGCGCATGCAGGGCCAGTTCCAGGGCGTGTTCGCCACCATGCGCGACGACGCCAACGCCACCACCGGGCAGCTGGCCGCCATCGTGTCGCGGATCCAGACCGCCGCCGGCAGCATCAATGGTGCCGCGGCGGAGATCGCCACCGGCAACGACGACCTGTCACGGCGTACCGAGCAACAGGCGGCCAGCCTGGAAGAGACGGCAGCCTCGATGGAGGAACTGACCTCCACCGTGAAACAGAACGCCGAACGCGCGCGCCAGGCCAACCAGTTGGCCGCGGGCGCCGCCTCGGTGGCCGCGCAGGGCGGCGTGCTGGCCAGCCAGGTCTCGGACAAGATGAGCGGCATCGAGGCCGCGTCGCGCAAGATCGCCGACATCATCTCGGTGATCGACGGCATCGCCTTCCAGACCAACATCCTGGCCTTGAACGCGGCGGTGGAAGCGGCGCGTGCCGGCGAACAGGGCCGCGGCTTCGCCGTGGTCGCCACCGAAGTGCGGACCCTGGCGCAGCGCTCGGCCAACGCGGCCAAGGAGATCAAGACCCTGATCGACGATTCGGTCGAGCAGGTCGCCGAGGGCGCGGCCCTGGTCGGACAGGCCGGCAGCACCATGCGGGAGATCGTGACCTCGGTGCAGCACGTCACCGACATCATGGGCGAGATCGCCGTCGCCTCGCAGGAACAATCGTCCGGCATCGAGCAGGTCAACCGCACCGTCACCCAGATGGACGAGAGCACCCAGCAGAACGCCGCGCTGGTGGAGGAAGCCACCGCCGCCGCACGCGCGATGGAGGAACAGGCCGGACAGTTGCGCCAGGCCGTGGCGGTGTTCAAGGTGGAGGCCTCAGCATCGGCATCGGTGCGCGCGCCGGCAGCGTTGTCCTCGCACAGGTCGTCGCACGCGCTCGCCTGAGCCGGCACGCGCAGGCCGGGCGAGCGCCGGCCTGCCCGCTGTGCAACCCGCTCGACGGTACCGCGGCTCACGCGGCGACACCCCGAACGACCGATCGGCCGCGGCGCCTTCCGCGGCCATGGCGTTTCCATGTCTGTCGGTCGTCTTTTGCCTCGAATCGAGAACTGGCAACGTGACCGGAGCGTGAAATGCGATGAATGCCACCTTAAGGAACGATAGCCATTGTCGATAACGTGAACAGCCGGTAAGTGCCGGCGCCGTCCTGGCCGCCTTCCATGCAGACACCCTCCCCGGATGCCGACCGACCGCGGCGTTTCCTGCGATTGCCGCTGGGTTTGTTGCTGCTGGTGGTGTGGAGCGTCTGGGCCATTGCGCACCTGGTCGCGTTCGCCACACCGCCACTGGCCGACAGCGCCGAGGGCATTCGGGCGCGCCTGCTGGCCTTCGCGCCGGCCGCCGCCAACGCCGGCCAGCCCGTCGCGTTCCGCCTGCGCGTGGCCGGTTGCGCGTGCGCCACACCGGCAACGGCGTCCCTGCCAGGCATTCGCAGCGTCGACCTGCGCGACCGCGCGGCACCGCCGACCCTGCCCTACGCGCTCATCGTCTTCGATGCGCAGGCCCGCCTGATCTATGCCGGCCCGGCCCAACTGGGCGGATGCGGCACGTCCATCGCCGCGGCTGCGCTGATCCCCCGATTGCTCGCCAGCGGCAGTGCATCGCCGCTGATCTCCCCCGCCGCGTGCGGATGCCCCACCGACTCCAAGGAATCCCTCGCATGAGCACGTCGCCTCACCCAGGCAGTCTTCTCATCGGCCAAGAGCGCTACGTCTATCTGCAGAGGCTGGCGGCACAGGCCGACCGGCTGTTCGTCGCGGTCTCTGTGCTGGCCACCCTGGCCAGCCTCGTCGCCGCCTGGCATCAGGGCGCGTGGACGTTGTGGCTGACGGTCAGCCTGCCGACCCTGGTGTTCGTCGCCCTGCAGGTGAAGCTGTACCCGGGCAGCCTGCTGAGCCGCTGCACCGTGGCGCTGGGCCTGATGGTGCTTGCGGCCGCGCTGATCCAGCAGGCCGGCGGCATGATCGAGGTGCACTTCGGGGTCATCCTGCTGATCGCCCTGCTGCTGTACTACCGCGACTGGCGTCCGATCGTGGTCGCCGCCGCGGCGATCGCCGTGCACCACGTGCTGTTCTTCTGGCTGCAGCACCGCGGCCTGCCGGTGCGCGTGTTCACCGCCGACGCCGGGCTCGGCATCCTGGCCATCCACGCGCTGTACGTGGCGGTGGAAGCGGCCATCCTGGTGCCGATGGCGGTGCAGATGCGCCGGCAACTGCTGGACGTGGGCCACGATCCGCACGACCTGGCGCAGGCCGCGCGCGCCATCGCCCAGCAGCAACCGCTGCCGGAGGCGATCCGTGCGCTGACCCTGCCGGAAGGCTCCATCGCCCACACCCTGGTCGCGGCCAACGCGCAACTGCTGCACAGCCGCGAACAGGACAGCGAGGCCCAGCGCGAAAACCAGCGCATCCGCAGCGCGCTGGACGACGTCACCACCAACGTGATGATCGCCGACGCCGAACGCCGCATCGTTTACGTCAACCGGCCGCTGCTGCAGATGCTCAGCGACGTGCAGGACGACCTGCGCCGCGACCTTCCCCAGTTCGACGCCAGCGCGCTGCTGGGCAAGACCATCGACGTGTTCCACCGCCATCCCGAACACCAGGCGCGCATGCTCGCCGAGTTGAAGGGCACCCACCGCGCGCAGATCCGCGTCGGCGGCCACACCATGCGCCTGATCGTCAATCCGGTGACCGACGCGGCCGGCCACCGCCTGGGCTTCGTGGTGGAGTGGGCCGACCGCACCGAGGAAGTGGCGGTGGAAGAAGAGATCGCCGGCATCGTGCGCGGCGCGGTGGCCGGCGACCTCGGCGGGCGCATCCGCCTGGACGGCAAGCACGGCTTCCTGCTGCAGCTGGGCGAACAGATCAACGCCATGCTCGCCGCCAGCGCCTCCGGCCTGGGCCACATCCAGCAGATGCTGCGCGCGCTCGCCGAGGGCGACCTGTCGCGGCGCATCGACGCCGACCTGCAGGGCGTGTACGCAAACATGAAGGACGACGCCAACGCCACCGCCGAGCAGTTGTCGGCGATCGTGCGGCAGATCCAGGGTGCTTCCGATGCGATCAACACCGCGGCCGGCGAAATCGCCGCCGGCAACGACGACCTGTCGCGCCGCACCGAGCAGCAGGCCGCCAGCCTGGAGGAAACCGCCGCCTCGATGGAGGAACTGACCTCCACGGTCAAGCAAAATGCCGAGCATGCGCACCAGGCCAACCAGTTGGCGGTCGGCGCGGCGGCAGTCGCCTCGCAGGGCGGCAGCGTGGTCGGCCAGGTGGTCACCACCATGAGCGGCATCGAGGCGTCCTCGAAGAAGATCGCCGACATCATCTCGGTGATCGATGGCATCGCCTTCCAGACCAACATCCTGGCGCTCAACGCGGCGGTCGAAGCCGCGCGTGCCGGCGAACAAGGCCGCGGTTTCGCCGTGGTCGCCAGCGAGGTGCGCACCCTCGCCCAGCGTTCGTCGAATGCGGCCAAGGAGATCAAGACCCTGATCGACGATTCGGTCGGCCGCGTCACCCAAGGCTCGGCCCTGGTCGATCAGGCCGGCGGCACCATGCGCGAGATCGTGGCGTCGGTGCAGCGCGTCACCGACATCATGCGCGACATCGCCGCGGCCTCGCAGGAGCAGTCGGCCGGCATCGAGCAGGTCAACCAGACCATCGCGCAGATGGACGAGGCCACCCAGCAGAATGCCGCCCTGGTCGAGGAAGCCAGCGCCAGTGCCCGCTCGATGGAACAGGAGGCAGGCGCACTGGCACGCGCCGTGGCATCCTTCACCCTGGAGCAGCGTCCGCGGCTGAGCGCCGTCGCCACCGGCGGCAACGCGCAGCCGGGCTACAAAAACGCCCTGCTCAGCCGATAGCATGCGTGGGGCGATCCGACGCGGTGCCGCCCCACCCACCTCCCGTACGCACTGTCGACCATGGCCGAAGGCACTCCCAGCGACTCCCCCGTCCCGTCTTCGCCGGAAGAAGAGGTGGAGGACGACCGCTTCCTGCTGACCAAGCCGCGACAGATCCGCCAGTTGCTGCAGTCGCTGATCCAGCAGCGCTCGCAGGTCAGCGCGCACGTGGGCGGCCGCGACCAGGCCTTCTCCACCGCGCTGCTGGAGTTGGACGAGGACAGCGTGCTGCTGGACCTGAGCGTCAACGAAGCCTCCAATCGCGCCGCCGAGCAGGCCGAGTACCTGCTGTGCTTCGCGCAGCTGGACAAGGTGCGGGTACGTTTCCGCATCGAACGCCCCGAGCGCACCGAACACAACGGCCAGTCCGGCTTCCGCGCCGCGCTGCCGGAGTCGCTGTACTACCTGCAGCGGCGCGAGCATTTCCGCCTGGAGACCCCGGTCACCGAATCGCCGCTGTGCGTGCTGCGTTTCGAGGACGACGCCGGCCAGGTGGAACTGAAGCTGCGCGTGGTGGACATCAGCGGCGGCGGCCTGGCGGTGGCGCTGGTGCAGGGCCAGCCCATGCCGCAGCTGCAGCAGAGTTGCCCGAACTGCATCCTGCAGCTGCCCGACGCCGATGCCATCCGGCTGACCCTGCAGGTCTGCAACATGTATGTCTCCAAGCTCGCCAACGGCCAGGACACGCTGCGGGTGGGCATGCGTTTCCTGGACCTGCCGCGCGGCGCCGATGCGGCCATCCAGCGCTACGTGTTCCGCATCGAGCGCCAGCGCAGCGCCCGCAAGAGCGGCGTGCTTTCCTGAACGCCGGCAGCGACCAGCCGTTCGGGCCTAAAGTTCGGCGGCGCCGCGCCGATCTAGCATCAGAGTCGCGCTTTCCCACCCACGCCACCCTCCGCAATCCCGTGCGCACCAGGAGCACACGATGAACGACAAGACCACCTCCACCTCCGGCGCCACCGGCGGCGAATTCCTCAGCTTCACCCTCGGCGAAGAACACTACGGCGTGGATATCCTCAAGGTGCAGGAAATCCGCGGCTACGACTCGGTCACCCGGGTCCCGGACGCCCCCGAGTACATCAAGGGCGTGATCAACCTGCGCGGCACCATCGTGCCGGTGATCGACCTGCGCCTGAAGCTGCGCCTGAAGGAAGCGCGCTACGACGCCTTCACCGTGATGATCGTGCTCAACGTCGAGAACCGCGTGGTCGGCATCGTCGTGGACAGCGTCTCCGACGTGATTCCGCTGAACGAAGAGCAGATCCGCCCGACCCCCGAGTTCGGTGCCGCGGTCGACACCCGCTTCATCTCGGGCATCGGCACCCAGGACGACAAGATGTTGATTCTGCTGGATATCGAGACCCTGCTCGACAGCGCCGAGTTCGGCCAGCAGCACGCCCACGTCGACGAAGCCGCCTGACGGACGGCGGTTCGCCCGGCTGTAGACGAAACCCGCCTGACGGCGGGTTTTTTATTTGAAATGCGAACTGTTTATCAGTTGCGAGAATCAAGTTAACCGGTTCCAGGCCGATAGCTGAAGAGCGGCTGGCATCACACGGCCCTCACTTCATCCCCCCGCCCTTAAGGAGTCGTTCCATGAAACCGAGCTTTCCCATGCTGCTGGTCCTGCTGTTCGCCGCCAGCCCCAGCACCTTCGCCCAGTCCCAGCAGATGATCCCGCCGGAGATGGCCACCCGTTTCGTCGGCAAGGACGGCATGGTCTGCGGCAAGGTCGAGAAAGCCAAGTACGCACAGAATTCCGAAGGCGAGCCGACCTTCCTGTACATGGGCGGCATGTTCCCGCGCCACACCTTCTCCGCCCGCATCGCCGGCGCCGACCGCAGCAAGTTCGGCTTCGCGCCGGAAACCCTGGAAGGCAAGGACGTGTGCGTGATCGGCAAGATCGAGCGCGACAGCTCGCGTGCCGAAATCCAGGTCAGCGCGCCGTCCAGCCTGAAGCTGGCGACCATCAAGTAAGCCTTTGCGCCACCGCGCTGGACCCGTACAGACGGTCCGGCACGGTGGCGCTTGCCGTTTTTGTGCCTTGTCGCCCCCTCCGAATTCACGGGAACCGCTCATGCAGTGGATAAAAGATCTCAAGGTGATGCCCAAGCTGATGCTGGCATTCGGCGTCGTGCTGGCGTTGATGCTGATCCAGGGCATTGCCGCCTATCGCGGCCTTCACTCGCTCAACGGCGTCACCAGTAATGTCTCCGCGCAGGTCGTGCCCAGTGTGCGCACCGGCGGCGAGATGCGCGGCATCCTGGGCGAGTATCGCAACGCCGCCTATCAGAGTCTGATCCGCAGCAGCGATGCGCTGAAGAAGGAGTCGGCGGCGCGCGCGATCGCGCTGAAGAAGCAGATGGACCAGATCCTGGCCAAGTATCCGCCCAGGATCGGCAGCCCGCAGGAAAAGGTTATCTACGACCGTCTGGTCGCCGACTGGAAGAAGGCCAGCGCCTCCTACCAGTCCGTCAACGAAATGCTGCAGCTGGACCTGCATGACGACGCCATCGACACCTTCACCGGCGAAACCCGCACTCTGCACAACAAGGTGGTGGACGACGTCATTGCGCTGATCGCCGAGAACGACCGCCAGGCCAAGGTCGCGGCCGACGCCGCCAGCGGCACCTACAGCAAGGCCTCGGCGACCCTGCTGGTCTGCCTGCTGATCAGCTTTGGCGCGGCGATCGGCATGGCCTTCCTGTTCGGGCGGATGCTGGCCAACAGCGTACGCGATGCGGTCAAGGTGGCCAGCGACGTCGCCGGCGGCAAGCTGGACGGGCATATCGATGCCAACGGCAAGGACGAGATCGGCGAGTTGATGCAGGCGCTCAAGCGCATGCAGCAGGACCTGCGCGGGCGCATCGAGCGCGACGCCGCGGTCGCCGCCGAGAACCTGCGCATCCGCACCGCGCTGGACAATTCCTCCACCGGCATGTTCATCGTCGACCTGGACTACAGCATCGTCTACGCCAACCCGTCGATGCAGGGCCTCACCGACAAGTACGCCCAGCAGATCCAATCGGTGGCGCCGGCCTTCGATTCGAGCCTGCCGCTGGTCGGCTCGCAGGTGACGGTGCTGGAGTACGGCAATCAGCACGACCCCAAGACCCTGTCGGAGCTGGAAAAGAATGGCTTCATGGAGCGCGAGATGGTCTATGCCGACGCGCGCCTCGCCCAGACCATCACCGCCATCCGCGACGCGCATGGCAACCACATCGGCTTCGTCTGCGAAGCGCGCGACCGCACCCTGGAAGCGCAGGTCGAGCAGGAAGTGGCCAAGATCGTGCGCGAGGCCGCCGCCGGCGACCTCAGCGGGCGCGTCGGCCTCGACGGCAAGTACGGCTTCTTCCTGCAGCTGGCGCAGCAGCTCAACGGCTTGCTGCAGGCCAACGGCGACAGCATCGGCGAAGTGTCCAAGCTGCTGACTGCGCTGTCGCAGGGCGACCTGACCGCGCGCATGCACGGCGACTTCCAGGGCGTGTTCGCGACCATGCGCGACGACGCCAACGCCACCGCCGAACAGCTGGCGGCCATCGTCGGCCGCATCCAGCAGTCGGCGAACGCGATCAACGCCGCGGCCGGCGAGATCGCCGCCGGCAACGACGACCTGTCGCGCCGCACCGAACAGCAGGCCGCCAACCTGGAAGAGACCGCCGCCTCGATGGAGGAACTGACCTCCACCGTGCGCCAGAACGCCGAGCACGCGCGTCAGGCCAACCAACTGGCCGCCGGTGCGGCGTCGGTGGCCTCGCAAGGTGGCGACGTGGTCGGCCGCGTGGTCGAGACCATGAGCGGCATCGAGGCTTCCTCGAAGAAGATCGGCGACATCATCAGCGTCATCGACGGGATCGCCTTCCAGACCAACATCCTGGCGCTCAACGCCGCCGTCGAAGCGGCGCGCGCCGGCGAACAGGGCCGCGGCTTCGCGGTCGTGGCCAGCGAAGTGCGCACCCTGGCGCAGCGCTCGGCCAACGCCGCCAAGGAGATCAAGGGTCTGATCGACGCTTCGGTGGGCCAGGTGACCAACGGCTCGACCCTGGTCCGCCAGGCCGGCCAGACGATGACCGAGATCGTGGCTTCGGTGCAGCGCGTCACCGACATCATGGGCGAGATCGCCGCGGCCTCGCAGGAGCAGTCCGCCGGCATCGAACAGGTCAACCAGACCGTCACCCAGATGGACGAGACCACCCAGCAGAACGCCGCGCTGGTGGAAGAAGCCACCGCCGCCGCCCGCTCGATGGAAGAGCAGGCCGGCCAGCTGATCGAGTCCGTGTCGATCTTCCGCGTCGAGCAGTCCGCCCAGGCCGCGGTGGTGCATGCACCGCAGGCCGTGGCCGCGCCGAAGCCGGCACCGGTGGCGAAGAAGCCGACGGCCATCGCCTCCGCCAAGCCGGCGGCGGTGCGCGCCCGCAAGGTCGAACCCGCGCTGGCCGATTCCGACTGGCAGGAGTTCTGAGACCGGCCCGGCCTGTCGCTGCATCCCCCTCCCCGGCCTCCGCGCCGGGGATTTTTTTGATGGCGACGCCGGCGCGCGGATTGTCTACGAATCGGTCGCGCCACACGCTCAATTTCATCGTTGCCGGGGCCGCTAAATCCCTGGGTACCTTCCAAGGAACTGGTCGATGTCGTCTCGCTCGCTGCTCACCCGCCTCTCGGATCTGCCACTGCGCCGCAAGTTCCTGTGGCAGACCATCCTGCTGGGCGCCGGTATCGTCCTGCTGGCGGTGATCGCCGCGCGGATGCAGTACCTGGACATCCGCAACACGCGCGAGCAGGCGCTGAAGAGCCAGATCGAGCTGGCGTTGGGCGTGGTCCGCGCCTATGCGGCCGAAGTGGACAAGGGCAGCATGCCGCTGGACGAGGCGCAGCGCACCGCCCTGCGCACCCTGGAATCGATGCGCGCCCGGGACGGCGTGGATTACTTCTACGTGCACGACATGCACCCGACCATGCTGATGCACCCCACCCGCAAGGACCTGATCGGCAAGGACATCGGCCAGGTGCTCAGTGCCGACGGCAAGCCGATCTTCCGGGATTTCGTGAAGGCGGCCGAGGCCGGCGGCGGCTATGTCGACTACCTGTGGCCCAAGCCCGGCAACACCACGCCGGTGGAGAAGGTTTCCTACAACGCGCCGTTCGCGCCATGGCACTGGGTCATCGGCACCGGCGTCTACATGGACGACGTGCAGGCGCAGGCGCTGATCTTCACCGGGGTCATGACCCTGGCCGGCGGCATCCTGGTGCTGCTCACCTTCGGCATCAACTGGCTGATCGGCAGTTCGGTGCTGCGGCCGGTGTCGCGCAGCCTGGACGCGATCCGCGCGGTGTCGCGCGGCGATCTCAGCGTGCGCATCGACAACCCCGGCCGCGACGAGGCCGGCGAGATGCTGCGCGCCACCGGCGAGATGATCCGGATGCTGGAACGCTTCTCCAGCGAGACCGCGCGGATGGCCGTGCTGCACGCCGACAAGGACATGTCCCACCGCATGCCGGAGGATTTCCCCGGCGTATACGGCGAACTGGCCGCCAGCATCAACCGCATGATGTTCGAGCACCTGGATGCCATCGTCGATGCCATCGCCGTGCTCAACGAGTACGCCAACGGCGACCTGCATCGCGACGCGCGCCGCCTGCCCGGCAGCCGTGCGGTGCTGCACGAATCGATGGACGCGGCCAAGGCCAGCTTGCTGGCGATCAACACCGAGATCAAGCGCCTGGCCGCGGCCGCCGCGGCCGGCGACTTCAGCGTGCGCGGCGACGCCGAGCACTTCCAGCACGACTTCAGGCTGATGGTGCAGGACCTCAACGCGATGATGGAGGTCAGCGACCGCAACCTGGGCAAGCTCTCGGCCCTGCTGCAGTCCATCGCCGCCGGCGACCTGAGCGCGCGCATGCACGGCGACTTCCACGGCGTGTTCGCGCAGATGCGCGAGGACGCCAACACCACCGCCGACCAGCTCGCCGACATCGTCGGCCGCATCCAGACCGCGGCACGCAGCATCCACGGCGCCACCACCGAACTGGCCGCCGGCAACGAAGACCTGTCGCGCCGCACCGAACAGCAGGCGGCCAACCTGGAAGAGACCGCCGCCTCGATGGAGGAACTGACCTCCACCGTCAAGCAGAACGCCGAGCACGCGCGCCAGGCCAACCAGTTGGCCGCCGGCGCCGCCTCGGTCGCCTCGCAGGGTGGCGACGTGGTCGGCCGCGTGGTCGAGACCATGAGCGGTATCGAGGCCTCGTCGAAGAAGATCGCCGACATCATCTCGGTGATCGACGGTATCGCCTTCCAGACCAACATCCTGGCCTTGAACGCGGCGGTGGAAGCCGCGCGCGCTGGCGAACAGGGCCGTGGCTTCGCCGTGGTCGCCACCGAAGTGCGGACCCTGGCGCAGCGCTCGGCCAACGCCGCCAAGGAGATCAAGACGCTGATCGACGATTCGGTCGGCCGCGTCAGCGAAGGCTCGGTCCTGGTCGACCAGGCCGGCCGCACCATGCAGGAGATCGTGGCCTCGGTGCAGCGGGTGACCGACATCATGGGCGAGATCTCGGCGGCCTCGCAGGAGCAGTCGATGGGCATCGAGCAGGTCAGCCGCACCGTGGCGCAGATGGACCAGGCGATCCAGCAGAACGTCGCCGTGGTCGAGGAAGCCAGCGCCTCGGCGCGGGCGCTGGAAGACCAGGGCCGCCGGCTCGGCGAGGCCGCGGCGGTGTTCCGGCTGGACGCGATCCCGGCCGGCCCGGGCGCTGCGGCGGCGCATGCGACTGGCACGCCGGTGCGCGGCGCGGCGCGGCCGGCAGCGCTGCGGCTGGTCCGCACCGCCGCCTCGACCACCGAGACCGATTGAGCGGGCATACCGTTGCAATAGACACAATCAGGCACGGCATGGCGATTGGCACCCTGGCACGGTTCAAGCAATCGCCGCACTAGTCGATATCAGATCACGCTCCGTGCCCGGTATGACACCGCCGGGTCACGGCCGCGACCGTTCAGGGAGCACGTGATGCCTTGCCGTCCACATCCACCATCGTCCAGTCTCCTGCCACCGCGCCGCGTCGACGCGTGCCCGCAGGTTCTGTCCGTGGTTTCGCGCCAGCCATCCAGGCACTGGAGCCGCGCGCGCATGGCACGCGCCGGCCTCGACCGGTGGCGCGCCTGCGCGCCGCCCTCGCCTCGCCCCCTCGCCGCCAGCTGACGCCGCGGCCCCCCTTCTCCCCCCCGGTTTCCACCCCGTTACCGCACATGGAACGCCCATGAACGTGCTCCCGCATCTGAAAATCCGCGACAAGCTGATCTGCGCCTTCGCCCTGACCACTCTGCTGACGCTGGTGCTGGGCGCGTTCACCTATTCCCGCACCAACCTGTCGATCTCCGAACTCCGGCACATCGAGCGGGACTGGGTGCCGGCGACCCAGGCCCTGTCCGAGGTGCGCGCGCAACTGGGCGAGTTCCGCACCTACGAACTGGCGCAACTGGCGCGCGCCAACGATCCGCAAGCCCAGGCCGACTATTTCAAGCGCATGCAGAAGGTGCGCAACGAGGTGGCCAAGCACCAGCAGGTCATCGCCGCGATGATGCGCGACCCCAAGCAGGTGCAGATGTACGCCGGCGTCCAGGAAACGCTGAAGGCCTATCTGCAGGCCAATACCGAGATGGGCACCGCCTTGCGCGCCGGCGACGTGGCGGCGGCGCAGAGCATCTCCGATGACCGCTCGCGGGCGCTGCGCCGGACCTTGTTCGAGCGCATCGTGGCGTTGACCGAGTACAACGTCGCCGAACTGAACCGGGAGATGGAGCTCGCCCATCGCCAGATGGCCAATACCAAGACGCTGATCCTGGCGCTGCTCGCGCTGGCCGTGCTGTTCGCCGGCGTCACCGCCTGGCTGATCGCGCGCGGCATGGCCCGCCAGCTGCACGCGGCCAAGCGCCTGTCGCAGGCGGTGGCCCGCGGCGAACTGGAGGGCGCCACCTACCCGCACGGCCAGGACGAGATCGGCGAATTGATGGACGACATGCTGGTCATGCGCTCGCGCATCCACGCGGTGATCCGCGCTCAGGACGAGATGGCGCAGCAGCACGCGCGCGGCACCATCAGCTATCGCATGGACGAGACCGCCTTCCCCGGCGAGTACGGGCAGATGGTCAAGGGCACCAACGAGCTGGTCGCCTCGCACATCGCGGTGAAGATGCGCCTGCTGCAGATCATCCAGCGCTATGCCATCGGCGACCTGTCCGAGGACATGGACCGCCTGCCCGGCGAAAAGGCCGTGCTCACCGAAACCATGGACATGGCCAAGCAGAACCTGACCGCGATGAGCGACCAGATCAAGCAGCTGGCGGAGGCGGCCGCGGCCGGCGCGTTCGGCACGCGCGGCGATCCGGACCGCTTCCAGTTCGGCTTCCGTGCGATGGTGCAGGACCTCAACGCGATGATGGCGGTCAGCGACCGCAACCTGGGCGAGCTGTCGACGCTGCTGCAGTCCATCGCCGCCGGCGACCTGACCGCGCGCATGCACGGCGAGTACCACGGCGTGTTCGGGCGCATGCGCGACGACGCCAATGCCACCGCCGCGCAACTGGCTGCGATCGTCGGCCGCATCCAGGCCGCCGCCGCCAACATCAATGTCGCCTCGACCGAGATCGCCGCCGGCAACCACGACCTGTCGCGTCGCACCGAGCAGCAGGCGGCCAGCCTGGAGCGCACCGCCGCGTCGATGGAGGAACTGACCTCCACCGTGAAGCAGAACGCCGAGCATGCACGCCAGGCCAACCAGCTCGCCGCCGGCGCCGCCGCGGTCGCTTCGCAGGGCGGCGAGGTGGTCGGCCAGGTGGTGACCACCATGAACGGCATCGAGGCCTCGTCGAAGAAGATCGCCGACATCATCGGCGTGATCGACGGCATTGCCTTCCAGACCAACATCCTGGCGCTGAACGCGGCGGTGGAAGCCGCCCGCGCTGGCGACCAGGGCCGCGGCTTCGCCGTGGTCGCCAGCGAAGTGCGCACCCTCGCCCAGCGCTCGGCCAGTGCTGCCAAGGAGATCAAGACCCTGATCGACGAGTCGGTCGGCCGCGTCGCCGAAGGCTCGGCGCTGGTGGACCAGGCCGGCCGTACCATGAGCGAGATCGTGACCTCGGTGCGCCGCGTCACCGACATCATGGGCGAGATCGCCGCGGCGTCGCAGGAGCAGTCCGCCGGCATCGAACAGGTCAACCAGACCGTGGTGCAGATGGACGAGAGCACCCAGCAGAACGCCGCGCTGGTTGAGGAAGCCACCGCCGCGGCGCGCTCGATGGAGGACCAGGCCGGGCAGCTCGGCGCGGCCATCGCCGCGTTCAAGCTGGACACCTACCACGGCGCAGCCGCCAACGCGCCGCTCGCGCACGCCGCGCCTGCCCCGGCCCGGGCCAGGACCCGGCCGGCGCCACGGCCGCGCCCCGTTGCCGCGGTCGCCGCCAGCGCCAGCGAGGCGCAGTGGCAGGAGTTCTGAGCAGCGACGCCACCGCCGGCGGCCGTTCCTGACCGCCGGCTGTCAATTTCGTCCATTCCCGGCCGATAACCCGGTTGACCGACCATCGCTGCGCACCATGGCCATCCAGACTCCCGCTTCGCCCTCCTCCGGTTCCGACAATCGCGACTTCGACTTCAGCGACCGCGATTTCAAGCGGGTCTGCGACCTCATCTACCAGAAGGCCGGCATCGCCCTGGCCCCGGCCAAGCGCGACATGGTCTACGGCCGGCTGTCGCGGCGCCTGCGCGTGCTCGGGCTGCGCTCCTTCCGCGACTACCTGGACTGGCTGGAGCGCGACGGCGGCGACGAATGGGAGGCGTTCACCAATGCGCTGACCACCAACCTGACCTCGTTCTTCCGCGAACCGCACCATTTCGAGCGGCTGCGCGAGGAGCTGCAGAAGCATTCCGGCGCGGCGCCGCTGAAGATCTGGTCCTGCGCCTCGTCCACCGGCGAGGAACCCTACTCGCTGGCGATCACCGCCTGCGAGGCGTTCGGCACGCTGACCCCGCCGGTGCGGATCCTGGCCACTGACGTCGACACCCAGGTGCTGGCCACCGCCTCGCGCGGCGTGTACGCGCTGGAGCGCGTCGCCAGCCTGGACCCGGCGCTGAAGCGCAAGTACTTCCAGCGCGGCAGCGGCGCCAACGAGGGCCAGTGCCGGGTGCTGCCGGCGCTGCGCGACCTGCTCGAGTTCCGCCAGCTCAACCTGCTGGAGCCGCGCTACGACGTCGCCGGGCCCTACCTGGCGCTGTTCTGCCGCAACGTGATGATCTATTTCGACAAGCCCACCCAGCGCGGCATCCTGTCGCGGCTGATCCCGCACCTGGACGACGACGGCATGCTCTACACCGGCCATTCGGAAAACTATCTGCATGCCGCCGACCTGATCCAGCCCTGCGGCCGCACGCTGTACCGCCGGGCGCAAAAGGACCGCGCATGAGCCCCGCCGCCATGGCTGTAGACCAGGTGATGCGCTATCACGATACGCGCTTCCAGACGACGGCCGCCAAGCTGCTGCCCACCCAGTACCTGGTGGTGGACGACGACACCGCGCTGACCACCATCCTGGGGTCGTGCGTGGCCGCCTGCATCCGCGACCCGCTGCTGAAGATCGGCGGCATGAACCACTTCATGCTGCCCGACGGCCAGAGCGGCGACGGCGCGCCGGCGCGCTACGGCAGCTACGCGATGGAAGTGCTGATCAACGACCTGCTCAAGCGCGGCGCCGCCCGCAACCGCCTGGAAGCCAAGGTGTTCGGCGGCGGCAACGTGCTCAAGGGCTTCACCAACAACCCGGTCGGCACGCGCAACGCCGACTTCGTCCTGAACTACCTCAAGGCCGAGCAGATCCCGGTGGTGGCCGAGGATCTGCGCGGCATCCATCCGCGCAAGATCTGGTTCTTCCCCGGCACCGGCCGCGTGGTCGTGCAGCGCCTGCCGCACGCGCACGAAGAGGCCGAGATCGCCGCGGCCGAGTCGGCGGTGCGCGCCCGTCTGGCCAAAGCCCCTGTCACCGGCGCCGTGGAGTTGTTCGAATGAGCCTGGAAGCCCCTTGCCGTGTCCTGATCGTCGACGACTCCGCGGTCGTGCGGCAGATCCTCACCGAGATCCTGTCCGGCGCGCCCGGCGTGGAGGTGGTCGGCTCGGCCGCCGACCCGCTGCTGGCGCGCGAGAAGATCAAGCGCCTGAATCCGGACGTCATCACCCTGGACGTGGAAATGCCGCGCATGGACGGCCTGGCGTTCCTGGAAAACCTGATGCGGCTGCGGCCCACGCCGGTGGTGATGATCTCCTCGCTCACCGAGCGCGGCGCCGACACCACCCTGCAGGCGCTGTCGCTGGGCGCAGTCGACTTCGTCTCCAAGCCCAAGCTCGACGTGGCCCGCGGTCTGGAGGAATACGCCGAAGAGATCATCGCCAAGGTCAAGAACGCGGCCAAGGCCAAGGTCCGCGCCCTGGACCGGCCGGCCACGCCGAAGCCGGCCGGTGCCACCGCCACGCCCGCCGCGGTGTCCTCGCTGAAGTTCCGCACCACCGACCGGCTGATCGCGATCGGCGCCTCCGCCGGCGGCACCGAGGCGCTGCGCGTGGTCCTGGAAGGCATGCCGGCCGACGCCCCGGCGGTGGTGATGACCCAGCACCTGCCGGCCGGCTTCAGCACCGCCTTCGCCGACCGCCTCAACCGGCACTCGGCGATGGCCGTGCGCGAGGCCACCGAAGGCGAAGCGATCCTGCCCGGCCATGCCTACCTGCCGCCCGGCGGCAAGCACCTGCAGGTGATCCGCGACGGCGCCCGCTGGCGCTGCAAGATCGACGACGGCCCGCCGGTCAACCGGCACAAGCCGGCGGTCGACGTGCTGTTCCAGTCGGTGGCGCGCAACGCCGGTGCCAACGCCATCGGTGCGATCCTCACCGGCATGGGCGACGACGGCGCACGCGGCCTGCTGGAAATGCTGCAGGCCGGCGCCAGCACCCTGGTCCAGGACGAGGCCACCAGCGTGGTCTGGGGCATGCCCGGCACCGCCTTCCGCCTGGGCGCGGCGCAGGAGGTGCTGCCGCTGGACAAGATCGCCGAGCGCCTGATCGCGCTGTCCGCGCAGGCCCGCTGACGCATGCCGGGCCGCCGCGCCACCACATCGAGCGTCCCCAGCGACCCCAGTGTGGAAACGGCGCGCGCGGCCGCGGCCTGCTCCGAACTCGATCTGCTGCACTGCCTGCACTACGCCCCGCAAGGGGTGCTGGTGATCGATGCGAAGGCGCGCGTGGTCGCCTTCAACCACACCGCCGAAGCGTTGTGGAACCGTCCGCGCGCGCAGGTGCTGGGCTATCCGCTCGGCGAGCTGGTCGACGCCGAGGTGCGCAACGACTTCCTCGCCAGTTGCCTGCACGAGGACGGCAGCGGCAGCTACGAACTGCTGTTGCGCGACGCCGACGGCGCCGCGCGCTGGCTGGCGGTAAGCGCGGCCCGGGTGCCGCAGAACACCAGCCAGTTGCAGGTGCTGTTCGTGCGCGACGTCAGCGCCGAGCGCGCCCGCGATGCCCGGATGCGGCTGCTGTCGCTCGCGCTGGACTCCAGCGACAACGCGATCGTCGTCTGCGATCCGGAATTGAACATTCTCTACGTCAACGCCGGCTTCAGCCAGGTGTTCGGCTACGCCGAGCGCGACGTGCTGGGACACCTGCCCAGCAACGTGCTGACCGGCCCCGGCACCGACCTACAGACGGTGCAGCACACCCGCGAACGCGTGCGCGCCGGCTTCGGCCACCAGACCGACATCCTGGTGTACCGCAAGGACGGCACCCCGCTATGGGCCACCCTGGTGGCCACCCCCATCGCCGAAGAGGACGGCAGCCAACAGCACTACATCCTCTCGTTCACCGACATCACCCAGAGCAAGATGCACGAGGTGCTGCACAAGAACGTGCTGGATGCGCTGGTCCGCGAACAGCCGCTGGTCGAGGTCGCCACGCTGATCTGCAAGGAGGTCGAGCGCATCGCGCCGGAACTGATGGCCGCGATCGTCAGCGTCGACGGCAGCGGCTGCCTGCAGCCCCTGGCGGCACCGAGCATGCCGGCGCAGTTCGGCGAGACCATGACCAGCATGCGCGCGGGACCGCGCTCCGGCGCCCTCGCCACCTCGATCTGGCGCAGCAAGCAGGTGCTGGTGCTCGACCCGCGCACCGACCCGCTGTTCGCCGACTACATGGGGCTGGTGCAGCATGTGCAGTTGGGCACCTGCGTGGCCACCCCGATCAAGTCCAGCAGCGGCCGCGTCCTCGGCAGCTTCGCGCTGTGCTACCGGCAGGTGCGCGAGCCGCTGCCCTGGCACCTGCGCCTGATCGAACTGTGCGTGCATCTGTGCGCGCTGGCGCTGGAGCGCGAGCAGACCAGGGCACGCGTGCACCAGCTTGCCTTCTACGATTCGCTCACCGGCTTGCCCAACCGGGTGATGTTCAGCGCCCGCGCCGAGCAGGCGCTGGCCGCGGCCGAGCACCAGGGGGCGCCGGTGGCGATCCTGTTCGTGGACATCGATCGCTTCAAGCGTGTCAACGAAACCCAGGGCCATGCCGCCGGCGACGGCCTGCTGCGCGACATCGCCCATCGCATCGGCGACACCCTGGGCATGACCGACCTGGTCGGCCGCCAGGCCGGCGACGAATTCGTGCTGATGCTGCCGAACTGCAGCGTCGCGCAGGCCGCCGGTGTCGCCGAGCGCCTGTTGCTGGCATTGGCCGAGCCCCTGGTGGTCGGCCAGGTGACCCTGCACCCCAGCGCCAGCATCGGCGTGGCGATGTTCCCCGACGACGGCCGCGACATCGAGACCCTGCTGCGGCATGCCGACCTGGCCATGTTCCGGGCCAAGCGCGAGGGCGGCGACAGCGTGTGCTACTTCAGTTCCGACATGAACCGCATGGCGCAGGAACGCGTGGCGATGGAGACCGCGCTGCGCGACGCCCTGCATCGCGACAAGCTGCAACTGCACTACCAGCCGCAACTGGACAGCCAGGCGCCGCATGCGCTGTACGGCGTGGAAGCGCTGCTGCGCTGGGAGCATCCCAACCTCGGCGCGATCTCGCCGTCGCGGTTCGTGCCGATGGCCGAGGAATGCGGCCTGATCGACGAGCTCGGACACTGGGTCCTGCGCGAGGCCTGCCGGCAGATGGCCGACTGGCGCCTGCGCGGCATCCCGGTGCCGCGCGTGGCGGTGAACCTGTCGGCCAACAATTTCGCCGATCCGCAGCTGCCGGCGCGGGTCGAGGGCCTGCTCGCCGCCTCCGGTCTGCAGCCGGCCGACCTGGCCCTGGAGATGACCGAGAGCGTCATGCTTTCCAACCCCAATGCGGTGCTGGCCAACCTGCGCCAGCTGCAGGCCGGCGGCGTGCTGCTGTCGCTGGACGACTTCGGCACCGGCTATTCCAGCCTCAGCCATCTGCACCAGTTGCCGGTCAACGAACTGAAGCTGGACATGAGCTTCGTCAGCGACCTGGAGCACTGCCAGACCTCGCGCGCCCTGACCACTTCGGTGCTGCGCATCGGCGAAACCCTGGGCCTGCACACCGTCGCCGAGGGCGTGGAGACCGAAGCGCAACGTGCATTTCTGGCGCGGCTGGGCTGCCGCGTGCTGCAGGGCTTCCTGTTCGCACCGGCGCTGCCTGCCGCGGCGCTGGAGCACTGGCTGCAGGGACGCGCGCCCGCGCCGCAGACGTAAGCCCACGCGAGCGCGGCAGATCGACCGCGCCCCGAAACGCAGCAACACCCACAAAAAAGCCCGGCACTGCCGGGCTTCTTCGTGGCGACGGTGCCGGATGCACGGCACCGTCGCGTCAGCGCATCGCCGGACCGATCAGGCCGCGACCGTGGTGGCCACGTCCTGGTAGTCCTGGATCTGATCGAAGTTCATGTAGCGATAGATCTGCTCGCCACTGGTCTTGATCACGCCCACGTCGGCCATGTACTCGTCCTTGGTCGGGATCCGGCCCAGGCGCGAGCAGATCGCCGCCAGTTCCGCCGAGCCCAGGTACACGTTGGTGTTGCGGCCCAGGCGGTTGGGGAAGTTGCGGGTGGAGGTCGAGAACACGGTGGCGCCCTCGCGCGCCTGCGCCTGGTTGCCCATGCACAGCGAGCAGCCCGGCATTTCCATGCGCGCACCGGCGGCGCCGAAGGTGCCGTAGTGGCCTTCCTTGGTCAGCTCCGAGGCGTCCATCTTGGTCGGCGGCGCGACCCACAGGCGGGTCGGGATGTCGCGCTTGCCTTCCAGCAGCTTGGCCGCGGCACGGAAGTGGCCGATGTTGGTCATGCACGAGCCGATGAACACTTCGTCGATCGCCGCGCCGGCCACGTCGGACAGGGTCTTCACGTCGTCCGGGTCGTTCGGGCAGGCCACGATCGGCTCATGGATGTCGGCCAGGTCGATCTCGATCACCGCCGCGTATTCGGCATCGGCATCGGGCTCGAGCAGTTGCGGGTCGGCCAGCCACTCCTCCATCTTCTTGATCCGCCGCGCCAGCGAACGCGCGTCGGCATAGCCTTCGGCGATCATCCACTTCAGCAGGGTGATGTTGCTGGTGAGGTACTCGACGATCGGCTCCTTGTTCAGGCGCACCGTGCAACCGGCGGCCGACCGCTCGGCCGAGGCGTCGGACAGTTCGAACGCCTGCTCCACCTTCAGCTCCGGCAGGCCTTCGATTTCCAGGATGCGGCCGGAGAAGATGTTCTTCTTGCCCTGCTTGGCCACGGTCAGCAGGCCCTGCTTGATCGCGTACAGCGGGATCGCGTTGACCAGATCGCGCAGGGTCACGCCCGGCTGCATCTGTCCCTTGAAGCGCACCAGCACGCTCTCGGGCATGTCCAGCGGCATGACGCCGGTGGCGGCGGCGAAGGCGACCAGACCGGAGCCGGCCGGGAACGAGATGCCGATCGGGAAGCGGGTGTGCGAGTCGCCGCCGGTACCGACGGTGTCGGGCAGCAGCATGCGGTTGAGCCAGCTGTGGATCACGCCGTCGCCCGGACGCAGCGACACGCCGCCGCGGGTGGAGATGAACTCCGGCAGGGTGTGGTGGGTCTTGACGTCCACCGGCTTCGGGTACGCCGCGGTGTGGCAGAACGACTGCATCACCAGGTCGGCGGAGAAGCCCAGGCAGGCCAGGTCCTTCAGCTCGTCGCGGGTCATCGGGCCGGTGGTGTCCTGCGAGCCGACCGAGGTCATCTTCGGTTCGCAGTAGGTGCCCGGGCGCATGCCCTGGCCTTCCGGCAGGCCGCAGGCGCGGCCGACCATCTTCTGCGCCAGCGAGAAGCCCTTGCCGGTGTCCGGCGGGTCCATCGGCAGACGGAACAGGTTCGAGGCCGGCAGGCCCAGGAACTCGCGCGCCTTGGCGGTGAGGCCGCGGCCCACGATCAGCGGGATACGGCCGCCGGCGCGCACTTCGTCGAACAGCACGTCGGACTTCATCGCGAACTCGGCGATCACCTGCCCGTTCTTCAACGCCTTGCCCTCGTACGGACGCAGCTCGACCACGTCGCCGTGCTCCATCTGCGACACGTCCAGCTCGATCGGCAGCGCGCCGGCGTCTTCCATGGTGTTGTAGAAGATCGGCGCGATCTTCGAGCCCAGGCACACGCCGCCGAAGCGCTTGTTGGGGATGTAGGGGATGTCCTCGCCGGTCCACCACAGCACCGAGTTGGTCGCCGACTTGCGCGAGGAACCGGTACCGACCACGTCGCCGACGTAGGCGACCAGGTGGCCCTTGGCCTTGAGGTCGGCAATGGCCTGGATCGGGCCGCGCTTGCCGTCCTCTTCCGGCTCGAACGGCGCGCCGTCGCGCTTGTTCTTGAGCATCGCCAGCGCGTGCAGCGGGATGTCCGGGCGGGTGGTGGCGTCCGGCGCCGGCGACAGGTCGTCGGTGTTGGTCTCGCCCGGCACCTTGAACACGGTGATGGTCAGGCTCTGCGGCACTTCCGGCTTGCTGGTGAACCACTCGGCCTCGGCCCAGCTCTGCAGCACGGCCTTGGCGTGCGCGTTGCCGGCCTCGGCCTTCTCCTGCACGTCGTGGAAGGCGTCGAAGATCAGCAGCGTGTGCTTGAGGCCTTCGGCGGCGACCGCGCCCAGCTCCGGGTTGTCCAGCAGTTCGATCAGCGGATGGATGTTGTAGCCGCCGAGCATGGTGCCCAGCAGTTCGGTGGCGCGGGTGGGCGAGATCAGCGGGGTCTTCTCGCTGCCGAAGGCGACCGCGGCCAGGTACGACGCCTTGACCTTGGCGGCGTCGTCGACGCCGGCCGGCACGCGGTGGCTCAGCAGTTCGACCAGGAACTGCTCTTCGCCGGCCGGCGGATTCTTCAGCAGTTCGATGACCTGCGCGGTCTGCTGCGCGCTCAGCGGCAGCGGCGGGATTCCGAGCGCGGCGCGCTCTGCAACGTGGTGGCGGTAGGCTTCCAACATGCGGGTTCTCCGGGAAAAAACGGTGGGAATGAGCGGTAGCGGTTGCGCGGCGTCAGCCGGCAGGCTTGGGGACGATGATCTTCAAGCCCTTGAAGTAATCGCGGAAAAAACGGTCGTCGCGGGTGATCAGGCCATCGCATTGCAGCAGCGCATGCGCACCGATCAGGAAATCGGCCACGACCCGCTCGCGCTTGCCGCCGCGGGCGCGGAAGCGGCGCTGCATCTCGCCGGCGCGCAAGGCCGACTTGGCCTCCAGCGCGCTGAAGCGGATGCTCATGTCCTCCAGCACCGACAACGCCTCGGCGCCGTCGCGCAGCGCGCTGCACACTTCGGCCAGGACGATGTCGCAGACCACCACCGGGCCGGTGCTCAGGCACTGGCGCAGGCAGGCTTCGGCGGCGTCGGCCTGCGGGCCGTCGGCCAGCAGATCCACCAGCACGGACGAGTCGATGGCGATCATGCGCCGGCGTCGGGTTCGGGTTCGAACGGATCGCCCGGGGCGCGGCCGCGGATCGCACGCATCGCTTCGTCGGTGCTGGCGAAGCCGTCGAGCTTGAAGCGGCCACGGGCGCGCGAGATGGCATCGTCCACGCTCTTGCGCAGGATGATCCGGCCGCCGTCCAGCTCCACTTTCAGGATGGTGCCCTTGCTCAGGCCGAGCGCATCGCGCACGGCCTTGGGAAGGGTGATCTGACCGCGTTCGGCGACAGTGGCTTCCATCGGTGTAGGCCCGGTTCGGTATGCACGGATTATACATACTCGGGCAGCCATACCGCCAGCGACGGACGCGCCGCGGCACAGCGCCCGGTCAGGTACCCGGGCGCTGTGCCCGCCACACGCAACGACCTCGCGGCCTCCTCGGCAGCCGCCGCACGCCCGCGCGGGAACGCCGTGCCGGTGACCCGCGCGAATGCAGGGCCGCCCCTCCCTCTTTCAGCGGCTCAGAACGCCACCTGCAGGCGGGTGTTGAAGGTCGTGCCCTGGTCCCTGCCCTGCACCGTGCCGCTGCGGTTGTCGGTCTGCCAGCGGATCACGTCGAGCATCAGTCGGCTGACATCGTTGAGGTACCAATTGGTCCCCAGCGTCCAGGCATGGCCGCGGCCGCCGCTCGGCAGCTCGGCGTAGTCCACGTCTTCGTAGCGCAGCTTCAGTTCCCAGGCCCCGGCGCCGCCGGCGGTGGCCGGATCGGCGACCTTGACCCGGCCCCAGGTGCCGGTCTTGCCGGCATACGCGGGCAGCGCGCCGGACAGGAACCAGCCGGCCGACACCGCCCAGGCCTGGTGATCCAGATCGTAGCCGCCGGCCGCGTCGCGCCCGCGCAGATTGCGCGTGCCCCACTCGCCGCTGGCCCAGGCCGGGCCGACGACCCCGGCCAGCTCCGCGCCGTAGCCGTCGCTGCGCTGCGCGCCCAGCAGCGTTCCCGGCGCGATCCGGACCTGGTCGTTGAAATGGCCGGCGATCGCCGAACTGCGCAGCACGCCGCTGGCGCCGGCGGCGATCTCCTCGTGGAAGGCCCAGGCGCCCAGGTGCACGGTCGCGGCCTTGCCGGCCAGCGGATTCCAGTGCGCGCGCGCCGCCCAGGTCAGGCTGTCGTTGTCGTCGCCGGCATTGTTGAGGTCGTTGCCCGCCACCGACAGGCTGGCGTGCCAGTGGCGCCCGTAGATGCGCTCGGTCAGGCCGACGCCGAACAGGCCGCGGTGCGGCAGGATCAGCGTGCCGACCACGTTGCGGTCCTGGAACGGGGTGTTGGACGTGCTGCTGGCGCCATCGATGCCGCGGTCGTTCAGGCGATTGCCCACGCTCAGCTCTGCCGGCAGGCCGAACAGGCGATGGTCGACGCTGGCGTACACCGATTTCCAGGCCACCGCGTTGTCGGCAAAGTCGCCCTCCACCACCCAGCCGAGCTGGCCATAGCGGCCTTCGGCGCCGAGTCGCACCGAGCGGATCTCGGTGCCGGACAGGTTGCGCTGGCTGGCAGCGGAACCGTCGGTGCTGGAGGCATCGACGAACAGGCGGCCGCGCGGCCGGAACACCACGTTGCCGTCGGCGCTGGCGAACTCCGGGGCGCCCTTCGACCACGACACCTTCGGCGCCTTGGCCTGCGCCGATTCGAGCGCGGCGACGCGGCCTTCCAGCGCCGGCGCGGCGGTGGCGGACGCCGTGGTGGCGGGCGCCGGACTCGGCGCGGCGGGGGCCTGCAGCGCGTCGAGCCGCGCCTGCAGTTGCTGGATCTGCAGCGCCTGCTGCCGCACCAGCGCGGTCAGTTCGGCCTGGCTCAACGTGGCCGGCGCGGCCGGCACGGTTTGCGCAGCGGCCTCGTTGGCGCCGCCGAGCAGCAGGCCGAGCGCCAGCGTCAGCGCTGCGCGGGGCAGCACGGGATGGGGATGCATGGATGGGTCTCTCCGGCCAGCCGGGCGCCTGGCCTGGCGCTGGCCCGTTGCGATGGTGCGGGGGATGTGATGCGCGCGACAGGCGCGCCACCGGCCTGGCCGGTGGCGCGCGGCCGTGGTCAGCTGGTGGCCTGGTTCTGCGCGTTGGGACGCCAGGTGATCAGGCGGTTCTCGATCACGTCCAGCAGCGCATCGATGAGCAGCACGAAGGCGGCCAGGATGATGATGCCGGCGAACACACCCACGGCATTGAAGTTGCCCTCGGCCTGCGCGATCAGGTAGCCCAGGCCGGCGGAGGCGCCGAGGTATTCGCCGATGATTGCGCCGACCACGGCAAAGCCCACCGAGGTGCGCAACGACGACAGGATCCAGCTCGCCGCCGCGGGGAAGTACACGTGACGCAGCAGGTCGCGGCGGTTGGCGCCGAGGATGCGCGCATTGGCCAGCACCACCGGATTGACCTCGCGCACGCCCTGCATGGCGTTGAAGAACGTGGTGAAGAACACCAGGGTCACCGCCAGCGCCACCTTCGACCACAGGCCCAGGCCCAGCCACAGCACGAAGATCGGCGCCAGCACCACGCGCGGGATCGCGTTGAATCCCTTGATGAAGGGATCCAGGATCCGCGCCGAGCGCCGGCTCAGGCCCAGCCAGACGCCGCCGGCCACGCCCAGCGCGGTACCGATGACATAGCCGAGCGCGGTTTCGGTCAGGGTGATGTAGACGTGCTGGTAGAAGCCGGCATCGGACAGCCAGGTCCAGGCCTGCTGCACGATCGCGGTCGGCGCGGGGAAGAAGAACGGGTCGATCAGGCCCAGGGCGATGCCGCCCTCCCAGCCGCCGAACACGGCCACGACCAGCGCGAGCTGGATGAGTTTGTCAGTCTTGGCGTGCATAGCTCTTCTCCACTTCGCCGCGCAGGCAGGCCCAGATGTCGCGGTACAGGTCGGTAAAACGCGCGTCGAGCTTGATCTCGGCGACGTTGCGCGGACGCGGCAGGTCCACGTCGAAACTGCGCACCACGCGGCTGGCGGGGCCGGAGGACAGCACCACCACGCGGTCGCCCAGCGCGATCGCCTCTTCCAGGTCGTGGGTGATCAGGATCACCGAGCGGCGCTGCTCCTGCCATAGCCGCAGCAGTTCGTTCTGCATGAGGTGGCGGGTGTGGATGTCCAGCGCCGAGAACGGCTCGTCCATCAGGATCACCTTCGGCTCGACGATCAGCGCCTGCGCCATCTGCACGCGCTTGCGCTGGCCGCCGGAGAGCTGGTGCGGGTAGCGGTGCTCGAACCCCGCCAGGCCGACCTTGGCCAGCCAGGCATTGGCGCGCTGCCTGCGCTCGGCCTCGGCCACGCCACGGAAGCGCAGGCCCAGCTCCACGTTCTGGAAGGCGGTCTTCCACGGCAGCAGCGCATCCTGCTGGAACAGGTAGCCGACCGCTTCCTGCACGCCGGCGACCGGGCGGCCATCGATGACGACCTGGCCAGCGGACGGCGACAGCAGCCCCGCCACCGAGTTGAGGATGGTGCTCTTGCCGCAACCGGTGGGGCCGACGATGGCCAGGAACTCGCCATCGGCGACCTGGATGTCCACGTCGCGCACGGCGGTGAAATCGCCGAAGGACATGGTGACGTTGTTGATCGCGACCATCGTCTGCGCCGGATCGAGGTGCGGCGCGCCGTTGAGGCGCTGCACAGTCGCGTTGCGTGCCATGGTTCCTCCGCTCACGGTTGGGCCGCCTTGCCCGCACCGCTGGCGCGGTCGACGAAGGCGTTGGTGTAGGTCTTGGACAGATCGATGTCCGCGCGCGCCACGTCCTTGTTGAACGCGCGCAGCACGGTCAACGGCGTTTCCAGGTCGGCGGCGACGAAGCGCCCGTCGCGGGTGAAGATGGCGCGGGCGTTCTCCACCGCCCGCGTATAGGTGGCGCGGTCGCCGGAGACGTAGGCATCTGGCAAGGCCGCGACGATCTCCTCGGCGGAGTGGTCGGCGATGAAGCGCAGCGCCATCTGCTCGGCACGCACGATCTTCTCCGCATCCTGCGGCCGCTTTTCCAGGAAGCTGCGGTTGGCGTACATCACCGAGGTCGGGTACAGCCCGCCGTAGACCTGGCGCGCACCGGCATCGCTGCGCGCGTCGATCAGGATCCTGCCGATCCTGCGCTCGCTGATCAGGGTCGCCGCCGGATCGTAGTTGACCAGCAGGTCGATCTTGCCCTGCTCCAGCGCCGCCACCGCGGCCGCGCCGGAGCCGACGCCGATCAACGACACCGCGCTCTCGGGGATGCCGTTGCGCGAGAGGTAATGGCGCACGAAGAAGTCGGACGAGGACCCCGGCGCGGTGATGCCGACCTTCAGGCCCCTGATGGTCTGCGGCCTGGCCGGATCGAAGGCGGTGTCGTTGCGCCCGGCCAGCACCAGCCCGGAATTGCGCGAGAGCAGCACGAAGGCAACCACGTCCTTGCGCTTGGACTGCATCTGGATGGTGTGGTCGTAGAAGCCCACCGCCACGTCGGTGGAGTTGGCCACCAAGGCCTGCAGTACCTTGGAGCCGCCTTGGGCGAAGTTCTCGGTCTTGACCTTGACCCCGACCTGGTCGAAGTAGCCGTTGGCGTCGGCGATGAAGAACGGCAGGTTGTTGAGATTGTAGGACCCGACGCTGATGCGCACCGGGGTGGCGTCGGCGCTCGCCGCATCGCCGCCGCCCTTGCCGCAGGCGGTGAGGAGCAGCAGGCCGGCCGCGGCGAGCGCCGCGGTGAAGAACGTTCTGGACAACATCGATCCCTCCCAGGATTGAAGCGTGTGCGTTGTCGGTCGCGGACGCCTTGCGTGCATGCAGACGTCCGGCCGGTTCAGGTCATGTCATGCCGCGGAGATCCATTGGCGGGCCTCGGTGGACACGGGCGAGGTCGCGAAGACCCGCCCTTCGAACAGCCGGCGGGCGGTGCGCACCACGCTGGCGACGATCGGCGCATCGGCCGCGCTGCGGCTCAATCCCACCTCCAGGGCGCCGCTCGGATGTTCCAGGACGACGTGGCGCGGCAGCGCCGCATCGCCGACGAAGGCGTTGGCCAGGGTGCCCGGCGTGGCCGCCGCGGTGGCGATGCCGACTGCGCCGGTGATGGCCAACGCGGTGTGGCACTGCTGCGGCATGAAATAGCGCACCTGCAGGTCGCCACCGTGTTGCGGGGCCGACAGCAACACCGGCTTGGGAATCACCTTGCTGCCGGGATCGGCGATGCCCATGCGTGCGCCGGCCTGGATCCGCAGCGCCTCCAGCCGCGCCAGCAGCGCGGCATCGGCATTCAGCTCGGCAGGCGAGGCATCGCCGCACACGCCGAGATCGGTGGCGCGCAGCAACATCATCGGCATGGCGCAATCCACCAGACTCGTCGCGACACCGTCGATGGTGTCCTGCGCCTGCCCGCTCGGCAACAGCTTGCCGGTGCGCGCGCCGGCCGCGTCCAGGAACGACAGCCAGATCGGCGCCGCCGCGCCGGGCGCCCCGGCGATGCGCGTCTCGCCACGGTACACCACCCGGCCATGCGGGGTTTCCACCGTGGCCACGATCAGCTTGCCGGTGTTGACGTTGTGGATGCGCACCTGGGTGCGCGGATGCTGCGCCTGCACCAGGCCGCGCTCGATCGCGTACGGCGCCACCGCCGCCAGCATGTTGCCGCAGTTGGGCGAGGTGTCCACCACCTGCTGGTCGACCCGCACCTGCGCGAACAGATAGTCCACGTCCGCGTCGGCACGGTTGGAACGGTCGACGATGGCGACCTTGCTGGTCAGCGCGTTGCCGCCGCCGATGCCGTCGATCTGCAGCGGATGCCCGGCGCCCATCACCTCCAGCAGCAGGCGGTCGCGCCGGGCCGGATCGGCCGGCAGGTCTGGCGCGAAGAAGAACGGCCCCTTGGAGGTGCCGCCGCGCATGAGCACGCAGGGAATGCCGAGCAGATCGTTGGACATGGTGTAGATTGATGCGCCATGAAGATGAATGTCTTCGTCTGATTCGATACTGGCATGACCCCGATTGATCTGTGAATTGCTAATTTTTGGATGATTGATTACCCATGAGCATCAATTGCGAAATCCTCGATCTGCGCGCGTTCCTGCTGGTGGCCGAGACACGCAGCTTCCATCGCGCCGCCGAGGCGCTGCACATGTCGCAGCCGGCGCTGAGCCGGCGCATCCAGAAGCTGGAACAGGCGGTCGGGTCGCCGCTGCTGGAGCGCACCACCCGCAGCGTCGCCACCACCGCCATCGGCGAGAACCTGCTGCCGCTGGTGCGGCGCATGATCGAGGAGTTCGACGGCTCGCTGTTCTCGGTGCGCGGCCACGACGATGTGCGCGGCGCCACCGTCACCATCGCCTGCCTGCCGACCGCCGCGTTCTACTTCCTGCCCAGCGTGATGGCGCGCTTCCGCGAGGCGCATCCGCACGTGCGCTTCCGCATTCTCGACATCCCCGCCACCGAGGGCCTGCAGGCGGTGGAGCGCGGCGAGGTCGAGTTCGGCATCAACTTCATGGGCGCCAACGATCCCAACCTGGATTTCGACGTGCTCGCCGAAGATCCGTTCGTGCTGGCCTGCCGCCGCGACCATCCATTGGCGAAAAAACGCCGGATCGAATGGGCCGACCTCGCCCAGCACCAGTTGATCACCGTGCACCGTACCAGCGGCAACCGCACCCTGCTCGACGGCGCGCTGGCGCGCGAGAACCTGAAGCTGAGCTGGCACTACGAAGTGACCCACCTGTCCACCTCGCTTGGCATGGTCGAGGCGGGCATCGGCGTGTCGGTGCTGCCGAAAATGGCCACGCCCGACGGCGAGCATCCGATCCTGGTGACCCGGCCGATCGGCAACCCGGTGGTCTCGCGCACCATCGGCATCGTGCGCCGGCGCAGCGCGCTGCTCTCGCCCAGCGCCGAACGTTTCCTGCAGATGCTGATGAGCCGCTGGCGCGGCAAGCCGTGACACGAGCGCTACATCTGAACGTGTAAGCTTCCGCCCGACGCCTTGGGCCGCCGCGCCTTCCGGCCGCGCCGCAACGCGACGCAATGCCGGCAACGCAACGTCCCGGCACTCGCAAGCAGGCTCGCGAAAGCGCGCCAATGCAAGCCATCCGCAATCAGGAGTTCCCCGCATGAACGACTCGTTCTCCACCCGCAGCCAGCTGCACGTCGGCGGCAAGACCTACGGTTACTTCAGCCTGCCCAAGCTCGGCGAGCGCTTCGACATCTCGCGCCTGCCCTACTCGCTGAAGATCCTGCTGGAGAATCTGCTGCGCCACGAGGACGGCGGCGCGACCGTCGGCAAGGAGCACATCGAAGCGGTGGCGCAATGGCAGCCGACCGCCGAGCCGGACACCGAGATCGCGTTCATGCCGGCGCGCGTGGTGCTGCAGGACTTCACCGGCGTCCCGTGCGTGGTCGACCTGGCGGCGATGCGCGACGCGGTGGTCAAGCTCGGCGGACGCCCGGAGCAGATCAATCCGCTGATCCCCTCGGAACTGGTGATCGACCACTCGGTGCAGGTGGACGTGTTCGGCAAGCCCGACGCGCTGGATCTCAACGGCAAGATCGAATTCCAGCGCAACAAGGAACGCTACGGCTTCCTGCGCTGGGGCCAGAAGGCCTTCGACAACTTCAAGGTGGTGCCCCCGAACACCGGCATCGTGCACCAGGTCAACCTGGAGCACCTGGCGCGGGTGGTGATGACCGGCGAACGCGACGGCGAGGCGCTGGCCTACCCGGACACCGTGTTCGGCACCGACAGCCACACCACCATGATCAACGGCATCGGCGTGCTCGGCTGGGGCGTGGGCGGCATCGAGGCGGAAGCGGCGATGCTCGGCCAGCCCTCGTCGATGCTGATCCCGCAGGTGGTGGGCTTCAAGCTCACCGGCAAGCTACCCGAAGGCGCCACCGCCACCGACCTGGTGCTGACGGTGACGCAGATGCTGCGCAAGCACGGCGTGGTCGGCAAGTTCGTCGAGTTCTTCGGCGACGGTCTGCAGCACCTGCCGCTGGCCGACCGCGCCACCATCGGCAACATGGCGCCGGAGTACGGCGCCACCTGCGGCATCTTCCCGATCGACGCCGAATCGCTGACCTACCTGCGCCTGTCCGGCCGCAGCGAAGAGCAGATCGCGCTGGTCGAGGCCTACGCCAAGGCGCAGGGCCTGTGGCACGACGCCGACAGCGCGCATGCCAGCTACAGCGCGACGCTGGAGCTGGACATGGGCGACGTCAAGCCGTCGCTGGCCGGCCCCAAGCGCCCGCAGGACCGGGTGCTGCTGGAAGACATGCAGCGCAACTTCCGCGACAGCCTGGTGCCGTTCGCCGACGCGCGCGCCAAGCGCCGCAGCGACGCCGCGCAGGAAGACCGGCTCAAGAACGAAGGCGGCGGCGGCACCGCGGTCGGCGCCCAGGCGGCGCACGCGCAGGACGCCGAGGCCAGCGGCGCCGGCTGGCGCCTGCGCGACGGCGCGGTGGTGATCGCGGCGATCACCTCCTGCACCAACACCTCCAACCCGGCGGTCATGCTCGGCGCCGGCCTGCTCGCGCGCAACGCCGTGGCCAAGGGCCTGAAGGCGCAGCCCTGGGTCAAGACCTCGCTCGGGCCGGGCTCGCTGGTGGTCACCGACTACCTGAAGAAGGCCGGGGTGATGAGCGACCTGGAACAGCTCGGCTTCTACGTGGTCGGCTACGGCTGCACCACCTGCATCGGCAACTCCGGCCCGCTGCCGGAGGACGTGTCCGCGGCGATCGCGCAGGACGACCTGGTGGTGGCCTCGGTGCTGTCGGGCAACCGCAACTTCGAAGGCCGCGTGCATCCGGAAGTGAAGATGAACTACCTGGCGTCGCCGCCGCTGGTGGTCGCCTACGCCATCGCCGGCACCACCGACATCGACCTGACCCGCGAGCCGCTGGGGACCGGCAGCGACGGCCAGCCGGTGTACCTGCGCGACATCTGGCCGAGCAACAAGGAGATCGGCGACACCATCGCCGCCACGGTCGGCCCGGAAATGTTCAAGCAGAACTACGCCGACGTGTTCAAGGGCGACAGCCGCTGGAACACCATCGCTTCGCCCGACGGCGAGCTGTACGCCTGGGACGGCGCCTCCACCTACATCAAGAACCCGCCCTACTTCGACGGCATGACCATGCAGGTCGGCCGCATCGAGGACGTGCATGGCGCGCGCGTGCTCGGCCTGTTCGGCGATTCGATCACCACCGACCACATCTCCCCGGCCGGCAACATCAAGAAGGACTCGCCGGCGGGCCGCTTCCTGCAGGAACGCGGCGTGCAGCCGGCCGACTTCAACAGCTACGGCAGCCGCCGCGGCAACGACGACGTGATGGTCCGCGGCACCTTCGCCAATATCCGCATCAAGAACCTGATGTTCGGCGGCGAGGAAGGCGGCAACACCCTGTACTACCCGGCCGGCGGCGGCCAGCCGGAAAAGCTGGCGATCTACGATGCAGCGATGAAGTACAAGGCCGACGGCGTGCCGCTGGTGGTGATCGGCGGCAAGGAATACGGCACCGGCTCTTCGCGCGACTGGGCGGCCAAGGGCACCAACCTGCTCGGGGTCAAGGCGGTGATCGCCGAGAGCTTCGAGCGCATCCACCGCTCCAACCTGGTCGGCATGGGCGTGCTGCCGCTGCAGTTCCTCGACGGCCAGAACGCGCAGAGCCTGGGCCTGGACGGCTCGGAGACGTTCGAGATCACCGGCCTGCAGGACGGCGCCAGCAAGCGAGCCAAGGTCGTCGCGACCAAGGCCGACGGCAGTGCGCAGTCCTTCGAGGTGGCGGTGATGCTGCTGACGCCGAAGGAAGTGGAGTACTTCCGCCACGGCGGCCTGCTGCAGTACGTGCTGCGGCAGTTGGCTGCGCGCTGACACCTGCACGGGTTTCCCATACGGAAGCCCAGTCCCTGCGCCTAGCGTGCGGGCGATGCTCGGGTACGTGAATTGACACTTGCATGCGCGCGCACTCGAGAGCAAAGGCTTTCGCCTTTCGGCGAGTTACTTTTCTTTGCTTGTGCAAAGAAAAGTAACCAAAAGAAAGCACACCCTGCCTCGCGCCCTCCGCGCTGCGCGCTCCGGGTCCGCGTCCAGCCCGGGGATCCGCGGAAGGGGCATCCTGCCCCTGCCGCGGACGGCGCACGTCCCTGTGCGCCGCCCCTTCGGAGTTTTTCCCCGCGCTGGCCGCCGCTTCGGAAGGGAACCGGTAAAAGCAATAGCAACAGCAACAGCAACAGCAGAAATAGCCTTCGGCACACCCTAGCGGCACAAAACACGCTCGCCCACAAGGCATCCACCCCGCCCCTGTTCGCCTTTTCCCTACGGAACGGTATGCTCCCATTACGGGATTTCGGCGGATACTGTCCGCTGCGCGCCCATCAATACATTTCCTGGAGGGGGAATATGAGTCTGGATCGTCCGTGGTTGCAGAGTTATCCGGCCGGCGTTGGCGCCGACATCAACGTCGACGAGTACCGCTCCGTCGCCGCGGTCTTCGAAAGCTCCGTGGCCAAGTTCGGAGACCGCCCCGCCTACTGCAACTTCGGCAAGACCCTGACCTACCGCGAGGCCGGCGAACTGGCCCGGCAATTCGCCGGCTACCTGCTGGGCGAACTGCAACTCAAGAAGGGCGACCGCGTCGCCCTGATGATGCCCAACTGCCTGCAATACCCCATCGCCACCTTCGGCGTGCTGCTGGCCGGCATGACCGTGGTCAACGTCAATCCGCTCTACACCCCGCGCGAACTGCGCCACCAACTGATCGACTCCGGCGCCAGCGCGCTGGTGGTGATCGACAACTTCGGCACCACCGTGCAGGAAGTGCTGGCCGACACGCCCGTCAAGCAGGTCATCACCACCGGCCTGGGCGACATGCTCGGATTCCCCAAGGGCCCCTTGGTCAACTTCGTCCTGAAGTACGTCAAGAAGCTGGTGCCTGACTACGACATCCCCAATGCGATCCGCTTCCGTGACGCGCTGACCCTCGGCCGCCTGCACACGCTGCCGCCGATCGACATCGCACCGGACGACATCGCCTTCCTGCAATACACCGGCGGCACCACCGGCGTGGCCAAGGGCGCCATGCTGACCCACCGCAACCTGGTCGCCAACATGCTGCAGGCCGGCGCCTGGATCGCGGCGACCGGCAAGCTGGAGGAAGGCAAGGAAGTCATCATCACCGCGCTGCCGCTGTACCACATCTTCGCGCTGACCGCGAACGGGCTGGTCTTCATGAAGCTCGGCGGGCTCAACCACCTGATCAGCAATCCGCGCGACATGCCGGGCTTCGTCAAGGAACTGCAGAAGACCCGCTTCACCGCCTTCACCGGCGTCAATACCCTGTTCAACGGCCTGCTCAACACGCCAGGCTTCGACAAGGTGGACTTCTCCTCGCTGAAGTTCACCCTCGGCGGCGGCATGGCGGTGCAACGCGCGGTGGCCGAGCGCTGGAAGCAGGTCACCGGCGTCACCCTGGTCGAAGCCTACGGCCTCACCGAAACCTCGCCGGCGGCCTGCATCAACCCGCTGACCCTGACCGAGTACAACGGCGCGATCGGCCTGCCGATTCCGTCCACCGACGCCTGCGTCAAGGACGACCAGGGCCAGATCCTGGCCCATGGCGAGGTCGGCGAGCTGTGCATCCGCGGGCCGCAGGTGATGAAGGGCTACTGGCGCCGGCCGGAAGAAACCGCCAGCGCCATCGATGCCGACGGCTGGCTGCACACCGGCGACATGGCGCGAATGGATCCGCAGGGCTTCTTCTATATCGTCGACCGCAAGAAGGACATGATCCTGGTGTCCGGCTTCAACGTGTACCCGAACGAAGTCGAGGACGTCATCGCGATGATGCCGGGCGTGCTCGAAGTGGCCGCGGTCGGCGTGCCCGACGAGAAATCCGGCGAAGTGGTCAAGGTGGTCATCGTCAAGAAGGACCCCAACCTCACCGCCGAGGACGTCAAGGCCCACGCCCGCGCCAACCTCACCGGCTACAAGCATCCGCGCATCGTCGAGTTCCGCAAGGAACTGCCCAAGACCAACGTCGGCAAGATCCTGCGGCGCGAGCTGCGCGACGCGCCGCCGCCGCAATAAGCAGGTCCAACGGGCGCCCACGCGGCGCCCGCGCAGGCGCTGGCGGGCCGAATTCCGGCCGCGGCACCCGGGTGTAGCATCCGCCGGGTGGAAACGCACTCGCCCGCTGCGCCACGCCATCTCCGCGGGCGTCTTTCCGAGAGCCCGCCATGAGCATGACCGACACGCTGCCCTGTACCCGCGCCTATTCCAGCATCCGTATCGATGCGGACGACGACGACGATAGCCACTGGTTGTACATGCATGCAGGCAACGCCGCGACGCAACGGCCCTGCTTCCATCCCACGTTGATGCGCGAGATGCACAGCTATCTCGCGTCCCTCAGCCAGCCCCGCAACCTGGCGTCGGCGCGGCTGGGCACCCTGGTGCTGGCGTCCGATGGCAGCGCGTTCAACCTGGGCGGCGATCTGGAACTGTTCGGCCACTACATCCGCCGCCGCGACCGCGCCGGCCTGATGGCCTACGCGACAAGCTGCATCGATGGCGTGCACCGTTTCCACGAGGGACTTGGCGGCAGTTTCCGCACCATCGCCCTGCTGCAAGGCGATGCGCTCGGCGGCGGTCTGGAGATGGCGCTGTCGTGCCACCTGATCGTGGCCGAAGAGGACGTCGGCATGGGCCTGCCGGAAATCATGTTCGGCCTGTTCCCGGGCATGGGCGCGTATTCGTTCCTCAGCCGCCGCATCGCACCGCAGGCCGCGGAAAAGCTCATCCTGGGAGGTCACGTTTTCAGCAGCCAGGAGATGCACGCCATGGGCATCGTCGACGTGCTGGTGCCCAAGGGCCAGGGCAAGGACGCAGTGCGCGACCTGATCCAGCAACAGCGGCGCGCGCCGCTGGCGCATCTGGCGATGAATGCGATGCGCAAGGTGGTGCAGCCGGTGCGCCGCGAAGAGTTGCTTGCGGTGACGGAAATCTGGGTGGACGCCGCGCTGGCCCTGGGCGAAAAGTCACTGCGGACGATGGATCGGCTGGTGCGTGCCCAGCTCCGGCGCGCCCAGGCGGGCGTCTTTGCCGCCTGAGCCCGGGGCGCTGCTTTCGGCAATGGGGATGACCCGGCTCCGCGTCGGGCATTCCTCAGCGCAGTTCGCCGTCCTGCACGGCGCTGTGCCGTGCACGCAGATCCAGGGCCTCGCGGCCTTCGGTCAGGCTGGCATTGAGCGCCATCAGCCGTGCCCGCCACTCGCTGCGCACCTGCCATTCCGGCATCTGCATCAATTCGCCGCCGAGGCTGGCGAGCCGTACCAGGCCGAGATTGCTGGCGACGCCCTTGATCGCATGCGCGTGCTCGCGCAGGCGTTCCCAGTGCTCGGCTTCACCGGCGATCTGCATGCCACCGAGGCAGCCTTCGGCATCGTTGAGGCACTGCGAGATGAATTCGCGTTCGAACCCGTCGCCCATGCCGAGCCCGGCGAGTTCGTCCAAAACCGATGCATCCAGCACCCCTTCGCTCGACACCGCAATCTGCCGCACGCCGGCCTCGCTGCCCGCACGCAGGCGTCCCTCCATCGCGATATCGGAAAGCGTGTCCAGCAACCGGTTGGCCACCACCGGCTTGGCCAGGAAGGTGCGGGCGCCGGCCTGCTCGCAGCGCTGGATCGACTCGGGGGTGACATCGGCGCTGAGCACCACGACGGGCGTGCGCGGCCCGCCGGCCTGCATCACCCGCAACTGCCGCAGCATGTCCAGGCCGCTCATGCCGGGCATATGCAGGTCGACGATCACCGCATCGAACTCGCTCTCGGCCAGCGCATCCAGCACCGCCTCCGCACCGTCGACGCAGATGGCGCGATGGCCGGCCTTCTGCAGCATGCGCTGCAGCACCATGCGGTTGGCGGCGTGGTCGTCGGCGACCAGGATGCGCATGCCACGCACCCGCGCACGGTGGCGCAGGAACGGGTCGGAGAACGCGATGACGTTGCCGTTGGTGTCGAACTCCTCGGCCGCCGTCGGCACGCTCGCCGCCGGCGCGCCGATCTCCGGCGATGCCGGTACCGCCGCGGCCACGAACGGCAGTTCGAACCAGAAGTGGCTGCCGCGCGGGGCATTTTCCTGATAACCGATGCTGCCCCCCATTGCCTCGACCAGGCCCTTGGCAATCGTGGTGCCCAGGCCGCTGCCTTCGTAGCGGCGCGCCAGGCCGACGTCGGCCTGTTCGAACGCCTCGAACAGGCGCGGCCGCATGTCCGGCGTCACCCCGATCCCGGAATCGACGATGTCGAAACTCAGGCGCTTCGGCTGCCCGTGCTCGTTCTTGTGCAGGCGCACCCGGATATCGACCCGGCCGGTCTCGGTGAACTTGATGGCGTTACCGGCCAGGTTCAGCAGCACCTGGCGCAGATGACCCGGATCGCCGGACAGATAGTCCGGCACGTCGGGAGCGACATCCACCTGGTAGGCCAGGCGCTTGGCCCGCGCCTGCGGCTGCAGGATCAGGCTGATTCCTTCCAGGGTTTCGCGCAGCGAGAAATCGCGCTTGTCGAGCCGCAGCTTGCCGGCCTCGATCGCGGAAATGTCCAGCACCTCCTCCACCAGCGACAGCAGGCTGCGCGCGGAAGCCTGGATGGTGTTGACGCACTCGCGCTGCTCGGCGTCCAACCGTGTCGTCGCCAGCACCTCGGTCATGCCCGACAGGCCGTTCAACGGGGTGCGGAACTCGTGGCTCATGTTGGCCAGGAAGCGGCTCTTGGCCTCGCTGGCGCGGCGCGCCTCGGCGGTCGTCGAGGTCAATTGCCGCAACAGCCCGGACAGATACAGCGGGATGGCGGCCAGGCCGACCAGCAGGCCGATGCCCAGCCCGCGATTGGCGATCCAGTAGTCGCTGGCCATCAGCGTGATGCTGAAACTGGCCACCGCCATGGCCACGGCCAGGTACAGGTAGCGGTTGCCGTAGCGCAGGCCGTTGCCGATGGTGACCCACATGATGACGACGTAGATGCACGCCATCGGTTCGCCGATCGCGCTCATCGCCATCGACATGAGCCCGTAGTCGGCGACCATGCCGATGATCCGGCGCATGTCCGAGCGCTGCGGCCGGGCCACGATCCAGGTCATCAAGGCCAGAGCCACCGCCTGCGAGATCAGGGTCAGGCCGATGACGTAGGCGCGCTGCCGCGGGGCGATGTCCCAGGTGTGCGAGAACGACAGTTCGTACACCAGGATCAGCGCGACCATGCAGATGCGGACGAACGCCTGGCCGTGCTCGGTATCCTTGCGCTCCGCGAACCGTTGCCGCACCCACCTGATCGCCGAGGTCATGTCAGACTCCTGGTCGCGCCGAGGCGGTGGAGAATTTCTCGCAGATCACCTGCAGTTGCTCGCGGCCGCGGAACAGCGCGTCCACGCAGCGCGGGTCGAACAGGCGGCCGCGCTGGGCGTACAGGTAGGCCAGCGTCGCGTCCATGGTCCAGGCCTCCTTGTAGGGACGCGGCGAGATCAGCGCGTCGAACACGTCGGCGACCGCCACGATGCGCGCTTCCAGCGGAATCGCCTCGCCGATCAGGCCGTCCGGGTAGCCGCTGCCGTCGTAGCGCTCATGGTGGCGCAGGGCGATCAGCGCGCCGACCTGGATGAAACGGTTCTGGCTGCCGCTGAGCAGTTCGTAGCCGATGCGCGGGTGCATGCGCATCACCGCCATCTCGTCTTCGTTGAGCTTGCCCGGCTTGAGCAGCACCGCGTCGGGGATGGCGATCTTGCCCATGTCGTGCAGGCTCGCGGCCATCTCGATGACCCGCACCTCGTCCTCGGACAGGCCCAGCTGCTCGGCGATCAGGCCGGCCACGTGCGCCATCCGTTCCAGGTAGGCGCTGGTGCCGACATCGCGGTACTCGATGGCCCGCGCCAGCCGCGACAGGGTCTCGCGCTCGCGTTCCTCGACCTCGCGCATGCTGGCCAGCAGGCGCTGCTCCAGCGACATCGCGCGCTGCTTGATGTTCTCGCTCTGCAGCCGCAGCTGCAGCAGGTTGTGGCAGCGCGCCCGCAGTTCGCGCGGGCGGATCGGCTTGACCAGGAAGTCGATCACCCCCGCCTCCAGGGCGGCCTGGCGGATCGGCTCGTCACCGACCACGGTGATCAGGATGATCGGGATGTCACGGTGCTTGGGCAGCCGGCGCAGGCGCCGCGCGAACTCCAGCCCGTCCATGCCCGGCATGCGGTAGTCGAGCAGCAGCAGATCGACCTTGCCGGCTTCGCACCAGGCCAGCGCGGCCTGCGAATCGCCGAAATCGCGCACGGTCAGTTCCGGGGCGATGTCCTCGATGACATGCCGCAGCATCGTGCGCGCGGAGGTCTGATCGTCGACGATGACGATGTTCAAACGATTGTCGTTTCCGTCCGCCCATTGGAGACGGTCCCCGTTCGAGGACGCGCCGGAGAGGCTCATGCTGGCATCATGCATCTGCAATCCTCCGCCCGTCGCATCTGCGCGAGCTGCTGAGACGACAACGGGAACGCGCCGGCGCCCATTCACGCCGACCCGTCCACCTCACTTCCTTTTGCGTGCAACGCCTGCTGCAAGAACCGCGCCACCTCGTCCGGGGCTAGGTTAAGCCTCCGGACGCATGTACGGAAACAGCAGCACGTCACGGATCGAACTGCTGCCGGTAAGCAACATTACCAGCCGGTCGATGCCGATGCCCAGGCCGCCGGTCGGCGGCAGCCCCACCTCCAGCGCCCGGATGTAGTCGGCATCGAAGTGCATGGCCTCGTCGTCTCCCCCGTCCTTGGCGGCCACCTGGGCCTGGAACCGCGCCGCCTGGTCTTCCGGGTCGTTGAGCTCGGAGAAGCCGTTGGCGATCTCCTTGCCGTTGATGAACAGCTCGAAGCGATCGGTATAGCCCGGCTCGGTGTCGCTGGAGCGGGCCAGCGGCGACACCTCGACCGGGTGGTCGGTGATGAAGGTGGGCTGGATCAGGGTGTGCTCGACGGTGGCCTCGAAGATCTCCAGCAGCAGCTTGCCCCAGCCGTAGGACGGCTTGGTGCGGATCTTCAGCCGCTCGCAGTGGCGCAGCAGCGCCTCGCGGTCGGTGCAGTCGGCGACGCTGATCTCCGGGTTGTGGTGGCGCACCGCCTCGTCCATGCGCCAGCGGCGGAACGCCGGCGCCAGGTCGATGTCGGCGCCGTCCCAGTGCACCTGGATGGTACCCAGCACCTCGCGGGCGACGTCGCGGATGACGTTCTCGGTCAGGTCCATCACCTCGTGGTACGTGGCGTACGCCTCGTACAGCTCCATCATGGTGAATTCCGGATTGTGCCGGGTGCTGACGCCTTCGTTGCGGAAATTGCGGTTGATTTCGTAGACCCGTTCCAGGCCGCCGACCACCAGGCGCTTCAGGTACAGCTCCGGGGCCACTCGCAGGTACAGGTCCAGGTCCAGCGCGTTGTGGTGGGTGGTGAACGGCTTGGCCGTGGCGCCGCCGGGGATGTAGTGCATCATCGGCGTCTCCACTTCCAGGAAGCGGCGCGCGTCCAGCCAGGCGCGCATGGCACGGATGATCTTGGAGCGCTTGACGAACACCTCGCGCGCCTCCGGCGACACGATCAGGTCCACGTAGCGCTGGCGGTAGCGCTGCTCCACGTCCGACAGGCCGTGCCACTTGTCCGGCAACGGGCGCAGCGCCTTGGTCAGCAGCCGCAGCCCGGTGGCCTTGATCGACAGCTCGCCGGTCTTGGTGCGGGTCAACCCGCCCTCCACGCCGATGATGTCGCCGATGTCCCAGCCCTTGAAGGCGTCGTAGGCCTCGCCCAGGGCGTTGGCCTGCAGGAACAGCTGGATGCGCCCGGACTCGTCCTGCAGCTGCACGAAGCTGGCCTTGCCCATCACCCGCTTGGCCAGCAGGCGCCCGGCCAGGCGCAGGCTGCGGCCCTGCCCCTCCAGCACCTCGGCGGTCCAGCGCTCGGCGTCGGCGAACTCGGCCTGCAGATCGCCGGCGAAGTCGCTGCGGCGGAAATCGTTCGGATAGGCCACGCCCTGCGCGCGCAGTGCGGCGAGTTTGGCGCGCCGTTCGGCGATGAGGCTGTTCTCGTCGACGGGAAGGGACGGCGCGGGGGTCTGCTCGGTCATGGGATGGGGGATGCGTGAGGAAGGGAAAGAATGCACCAGCCGACGGGGCCGTGTGCCGTCGCACGGCCTCCGTCGCCAGGACGGAGGCCGCCGGTTCAGGCGTCGCTGCGTTTCGCGCCGGCTTCCAGGCCGGACTTGAGGCTGGCCTCGACGAACTCGTCCAGGTCGCCGTCGAGCACCTTCTGGGTGTCCGAGCGCTCCACGCCGGTGCGCAGGTCCTTGATCCGGCTCTGGTCGAGCACGTAGTTGCGGATCTGGCTGCCCCAGCCGATGTCGGACTTGGTCGCCTCGACCGCGTCGCGTTCGGCATTGCGTTTCTGGATCTCCAGCTCATAGAGCTTGGCGGCCAGCATCTTCATCGCGTTGTCGCGGTTCTGGTGCTGGCTGCGCCCGGTCTGGCAGGCCACCACGATGCCGGTGGGCACGTGGGTGATGCGCACCGCCGACTCGGTCTTGTTGACGTGCTGGCCGCCGGCGCCGGAGGAGCGGTACACGTCGGTCTTCAGGTCGGCCGGATTGATGTCGATGTCGATGTTGTCGTCCACTTCCGGCGACACGAACACCGAGGTGAAGCTGGTATGGCGGCGGTTGTCCGAGTCGAACGGCGACTTGCGCACCAGCCGGTGCACGCCGGTCTCGGTCTTCAGCCAGCCGTAGGCGAAATCGCCTTCCACGCGCAGCGTGGCGGACTTGATCCCGGCCACTTCGCCGCCGGAGACTTCCATCAGCTCGGTCTTCCAGCCGCGCGACTCGCACCAGCGCAGGTACATGCGCAGCAGTATCTCGGCCCAGTCCTGGGCCTCGGTACCGCCGGCGCCGGCCTGGATGTCGACGAAGGCGTTGCTGGCGTCCATCTGCCCGGAGAACATGCGCTGGAATTCCAGCTTCTCCACCTGCGCCTGGAAGCGGTCGACGTCGGCCAGCACCGCCTGCGCGGTGGCCTCGTCGTTCTCGCTCTCGGCCAGTTCCAGGAATTCCAGCGATTCGTTCAGGCCATCGAGCACGCTGGCGATGCCGCCGACGGTCTTCTCCAGGCTGGCGCGTTCGCGGCCCAGGCCCTGGGCGCGCTCGGGGTCGTTCCAGACGTCGGGGCTTTCCAGCTCCCGGGTGACTTCCTCTAGACGCTCTTTCTTGGCGTCGTAGTCAAAGAAACCCCCGTAGCGACAGCACCCGATCGGACAGATCGGCGATGCGGTGGCGAATCGGATTGAGTTCGATCATTGCGGCTTTTTCCGGCAGACAAGAGCGCGATTCTAGCAATTCCGGCCGCTGCGCCACAGCGCTACTCGACCGGGGCGACCTCACCCTCCCCGGCCGCCACGCGCAGCGCGGCGCGGTAGCGGCGGCTGCACGGCACCTGGCTGCCGTCGCGCAGGTGCACGCGCGCCTCGCCCGCCTCCAGCGGCTCGATCGAGACCACGCTGGCTAGGTTGACGATGTAGCTACGGTGGATGCGCACGAACCGCGCCGGGTCCAGCCGCGCCTCGATCGCAGCCATGGTGCTGCGCAGCGGGTAGTCGTGGCCGCGCACGCGCAGGTTGACGTAGTTGCCGGCCGCCTGCAGCCACTCGATGTCGGCGGCGGCGACCAGGAAGTCGCGGCCCAGCTTGCGCACCAGGAAGCGCTCCGGCCGCTCCAGCGAGCCCACCGGCGGGCCGGCGTCGGGGGCACCCAGCAGTGCCGCCTCGCCCTGCCAGCGCCGCAGCAGGAACCGGTACATCTCCACGCACAGCGTGATCGAGGCCAGGCTGCGCACGTCCTTGAGGTATTCGTAGGCCAGCCCTTGCGGCCACGGGCCGAAGTCGTAGTGCTGGCCCTGCAGGCGGTAGACCAGGCTGCGCAAAGCGACCATGCCCAGCACGTGCAGCACCGACAGCGCCACGCTGCCCAACAGATAGCCCGGCAGCCGGCGTCGCCAGGTGTCCCAGTGCAGCGGATAGCGTCGGGTCAGCAGCACCACCAGCGGCACGATCAGCAGGAACATCAGCTGGCTGGACCATTCCCAGACCACCGGCTCCCACGCGGCGAAGTGCAGCCCGGTGTGACGGATGTCGATCAGCACCGTCACGCTGTTGGCGATGGCATTGATCAGGGTGAGCGCGACCCAGAAGCCGATCTCGAAGCTGCGGCGCCAGGGCTGGAAACGGGAATAGGCGCTGGCACCGGAGGGGGCTGACATCGGCAAAGTGTAGCGGCAGATCCTCGCTCGCCGATGCGCCAGGGACGATCAGCGCATCGGATTTGCGAGGCTTCGCCCCGTCCCCTCATCCGCCCCTACGGGGCACCTTCTCCCGGTGGGAGAAGGGAGACGCCAAAGCCCCTCTCCCATCGGGAGAGGGGTTGGGGTGAGGGTGCGGCGCCACGTGCGCCGGCGGACACCCAGCGACTCAGCCCCCCAGCGGCTGGCAGTGCTCCACCACCAACTGCACCGCACTGCCCCCGCGGTAGTCATCCGCGACAAGGCGATAGGCGATATGCACGCGACGGCCGGGTTCGCGACCGTGCCAGCCGTTGAAGTGGATGGCGTTCAGGGGCTCGGCGCGGCCGGGGCAGCGCAGGCTCAGCTTGAGATGGCGTTCCTTCAGCACGCGCCACTGCAGCACCTCGAATTCGCCGTCGAACAGCGGCTCGGGAAAGCCCTGCCCCCATGGCCCACCCTGGCGCAACGCCTCGGCGTGGCGATGGTCGAGTTCGTGCGGGTCCAGCGCACCATCGCTGAGCAGTTCGGCCTGCAGCAGTTCCGCGTCCAGGCTGGCCAGCGCGTGCGCGCGGAACACCTGTTCGAACTCGGCCAGTGCGTCCTGCGGCAGGCTCAGGCCCGCGGCCATGGCATGGCCGCCGAACTTCTCCAACAGCCCCGGCCGCTGCGCCTCCACCGCCGCCATCGCATCGCGGATGTGGAACCCGGGAATCGAACGCGCCGAGCCGCGCAACTGGGTGCTGCCCGGCTCGGCCGGGGCAAAGGCGATCACCGGCCGGTGCAGGCGATCCTTCATCTTCGACGCGACCAGGCCGATCACGCCGGGATGCCACTGCGCATCGAACAGGCACACCGCCACCGGCGGCTGCTCGGGCGCGGCCAGCAACGCCTTGGCCACCACCGCTTCGGCCTCGTCGGTCATCTGCTGCTGCACGGCGCGGCGCTCGGCGTTGATCTCTTCCAGCGTCGCGGCGATCGCACGCGCCTGCTGCGGGTCTTCGCACAGCAACAACTCGATGCCCAGGGCCATGTCCTCGAGGCGGCCGGCGGCGTTGAGCCGCGGCGCCAGCGCGAAGCCGATGTCGCTGGCGCTGAGCCGTGCCGGATCGCGACCGCTGGCTTCGATCAAGGCGCGCAGGCCGATGCAGCCCTCGCCACGCTGTAGCCGGCGCAGACCGGCCGACACCAGCGCCCGATTGTTCGGATCCAGCGGCACCAGGTCGGCGACGGTGCCGACCGCGACGAGGTCCAGCAGCACGCCCAGGTCCGGCGGCGCCGCCGCGAACGCGCCATGCGCGCGCAGGTGCCGGCGCAGCGCCAGCAGCACGTAGAAGATCACGCCGACGCCGGCCAGCATCTTGCTCGGGAACGCGTCGCCGGCCAGGTTCGGATCGACGATGGCATCGGCCGGCGGCAAGGCCGGCCCCGGCAGATGGTGGTCGGTGACCAGCACCTGCCAGCCCAGCGCCTTGGCCGCGGCGACGCCGGCATGGCAGGCGATGCCGTGGTCCACCGTGACCAGCAGGTCCGGCTGCAACGGCGCCAGTTCCGCCACCAGCGCCGGCGACAGGCCGTAGCCATGGACCATGCGGTTGGGCACCGCGTGCAGCACCTGCGCAGCGCCGAGCAGGCGCAGCCCGCGCACCGCCACCGCGCAGGCCGTGGCGCCGTCGCAATCGAAATCGCCGACCACCAGGATGCGCTTGCGCGCCGCGATCGCCTCGGCCAGCAACGCGACCGCGGCGTCGATGCCGCTCAGCGCATCGGGCGGCAGCAGTTGCGCCAGCTTGGGCTGCGCCAGGCCGCTGTCGTGGGCGCCGCGCGCGGCATAGATGCGCCGCAACAGCGGCAAGGTGGCCTCGTGCCACGGGCCGGCCGCGGCCGCCGCGGGCCGCCGCACGATGCGCGCGATGGCATTCATGCGTCCAGGCGCGACAGCGGCCGCCGCCACAGGCGCCAGCGTTGCGCGTGGGCGATGCGGAAACAGGTGCCGTCCTCGAAATCCAGCTGCAGTTGCTGCAGTTCGCCATCGCGCAGCGCCTGCAGCAGCGGCTGCACCACCTCGCCGACGAACTGCTCGGGCGCGCGCAGCTGGCGCAGGTCGACCAGCGCATCGACCCGCGGCGCCTGGCCCTCGGCGACCCCGATGCCGGCGGCCTGGGCCAGCGCACGCAACAGCGGATCGCGGCTGCGCACCTGCGCATGCGCGGTGCCGACCGACGCCGGCAGCCGGCCACCGCCCCAGAACCACAGCGAATTGATCGCCGGCTGGCCGCGGGCGACGCGCTCGCGGTTCCACGGATGCTGGTGCAGCACGATCTGCGCCTCGGTCAGCAACGCACGCCAGCGGCGCGCGTCCTCGCCCTGCGGCAGGTGATCGAACAGGTCCGCGCCGAGTACCTGCGCTGGCGCCGTGAACACCGGCAGCACGCTGTCGGCCGGCAGGCGCAGGTACCAACGGGTCGGATCGGGCGCATCCAGGGTCAACCCGCTCTCGGCGAACAAGGCCTGCACCGCCGGCAGCAGCGCGTCCAGGTCCACTGCGTCGAGCGGCAGCATGTCGCCATGCGCCATCAGCCGCGCGCCCTGCATGTCCGGCACCACGTAGGCCGGATCGGCGCGCAGCCACAGCAGGCCGTCGCCGGCATCGCCGGCGTCCAGTTGCCGGGTCAGCGCCGCGGCCGGCAGCGGTTGCTCCGCCAGCGCGAAATGGCGGCGCAACTGCGCCTCGCCACCCGGCGCGGCCTGCGTGCGGTCGGCACGGCCGAACGCGCGCGCCACCTCGCCGGCCAGCACGGCGCCGGCCAGGCGGACCCGCTCCGGCAACAGCAAGGTGGCGACCGCCATCGGATCAGCCGACGTAGGCGACGCTGACGATCTCGTACTCGCGGCGTCCGGCCGGGGCGTCGATGCTGACGCTGTCGCCTTCCATCTTGCCGATCAGCGCACGCGCCAACGGCGAGGAAATCGCGATCAGGCCCTGCTTGATGTCCGCCTCCAGGTCGCCGACCAGCTGGTAACGCTTCTCCTCGTCGGTCTCCACGTCGGCCAGGGTCACGGTGGCGCCGAACACCACCTTGCTGCCGACCGCCAGCTTGCTGACGTCGATGACCTCGGCGTGCGAGAGCTCGCTCTCCAGCTGCTTGATGCGACCTTCGATGAAGCCCTGCTGCTCGCGCGCGGCGTGGTACTCGGCGTTCTCCTTGAGATCGCCGTGCGCACGCGCCTCGGCGATCGCGGTGATGACCTCGGGACGCTTGACCGACTTCAGGTGATCCAGTTCCTCGCGCAACCGCTGCGCGCCTTGCATGGTGATCGGGGCTCTCACGCTTCCAGCTCCTTGTGCAGTTCCTGCAGCGCCCAGACCGGACCGGTGCCGCGGAATTCCAGTGAATGCACCAGCGCACGCGCGCCGGCGACCGTGGTCGAATAGGTGACGCGATGCTGCAGGGCTTCGCGACGGATCGAGAACGAGTCGGAGATCGCCGCCCGGCCCTCGGTGGTGTTGACGATATACACGATTTCGCCGTTCTTGATCAGATCGACGATGTGCGGGCGGCCCTCGGCGACCTTGTTGACCTGCTCGCACTGCAGGCCGTGCTGCTGCAACCAGGCGCAGGTGCCGCGGGTGGCGACGAGGGTGTAGCCGCGCTCGACCAGCGCCTGCGCCACCGGCAGCACGCGCTGCTTGTCCGGATCGCGCACCGACACGAAGGCCTTGCCCAGCGGCGGCGCCTTGATGCCGCCGGCTTCTTGCGCACGCGCGAACGCCGCGCCGAAGCTGCGGCCCACGCCCATCACCTCACCGGTGGAACGCATCTCCGGGCCGAGGATCGGATCGACGCCCTGGAACTTGGCGAACGGGAAGATCGCCTCCTTCACCGAGTAGTAGTCGGGCACGATTTCCTTCAGCGCGCCCTGCTCGGCCAGGGTCTTGCCGGCCATGCAGCGCGCAGCGATCTTGGCCAGCGGCACGCCGATCGCCTTGGACACGAACGGCACGGTGCGCGAGGCGCGCGGGTTCACTTCCAGCAGGTAGACGATGTCGTCGCCGGCATCGTTGACCTGCACCGCGAACTGGGTGTTCATCAGCCCGACCACGTTCAGCGCCTTGGCCAGTTCGACCACCTGGCGGCGCAGCTCGGTCTGGATGGCCGGCGACAGCGAGTACGGCGGCAGCGAGCAGGACGAATCGCCCGAGTGCACGCCGGCTTCCTCGATGTGCTCCATCACGCCGCCGATCAGCACCTGGCCGCTGTGGTCGGCGATGATGTCCACGTCCACTTCCACCGCGTTGTCGAGGAAGCGGTCCAGCAGCACTGGCGAATCGTTGGAGACCTTGACCGCGTCGCGCACGTAGCGCGCCAGGTCGGATTCGCCGTAGACGATCTCCATGGCGCGGCCGCCGAGCACGTAGCTCGGGCGCACCACCAGCGGATAGCCGATCTCGCGCGCCAGCACCAGCGCCTCATCGGCGTTGCGGGCGATGCGGTTCGGCGGCTGCTTCAGGCCCAGCTTGTCGACCAGCTGCTGGAAGCGCTCGCGGTCCTCGGCCAGGTCGATCGAGTCCGGCGAGGTGCCGATCACCGGCACGCTGTTGGCTTCCAGCGCGCGCGCCAGCTTCAGCGGGGTCTGCCCGCCGTACTGCACGATCACGCCCTTGGGCTGCTCCAGCTCGACGATCTCCAGCACGTCTTCCAGGGTCAGCGGTTCGAAGTAAAGGCGATCGGAGGTGTCGTAGTCGGTGGACACGGTCTCCGGATTGCAGTTGACCATGATGGTCTCGTAGCCGTCCTCGCGCAGCGCCAGCGCCGCGTGCACGCAGCAGTAGTCGAACTCGATGCCCTGGCCGATGCGGTTGGGACCGCCGCCGAGGATCATGATCTTGTCGCGGTCGCTCGGCGCGGCCTCGCACTCGTCCTCGTAGGTCGAGTACAGGTAGGCGGTGCTGGTGGCGAACTCGGCCGCGCACGAGTCCACCCGCTTGTACACCGGGCGCACCTTGTGCGCGCGGCGCAGCGCGCGCACCGCCGCTTCGTTGGTGCCGCACAGCTCGGCCAGGCGCGCATCGGAGAACCCGGCACGCTTGAGCGTGCGCAGGCGCTTGGCGTCCAGCGCACCGAGGCCGTCGGCAGCCAACTGCGCTTCCTGCGCGATCAGGTCTTCCATCTGGTCGAGGAACCAGGGATCGATGAACGACAGCGCGTGGACCTGCTCCACGCTCATGCCGGCGCGGAACGCATCGGCGACATAGAACAGCCGCTCCGGACCGGGCGCCTTCAGCTCGCGCTTGAGCGTGGCTAGGTCGTCTTCGCTGCTCAGGTCCAGGCCGGTCGGGTCCAGGCCGATCTTGCCGGTCTCCAGGCCGCGCAACGCCTTCTGCAGCGATTCGGAGAAGGTGCGGCCCATCGCCATCACCTCGCCCACCGACTTCATCTGCGTGGTCAGGCGCGCGTCGGCCTGCGGGAACTTCTCGAAGGCGAAGCGCGGGATCTTGGTGACCACGTAGTCGATCGACGGCTCGAACGAGGCCGGAGTCAGCCCGCCGGTGATCTCGTTCTTCAGCTCGTCCAGGGTGTAGCCGACCGCCAGCTTGGCCGCGACCTTGGCGATCGGGAAGCCGGTGGCCTTGGAGGCCAGCGCCGAGGAGCGCGACACGCGCGGGTTCATCTCGATCACCACCACGCGGCCGGTCTGCGCGTTGATGCCGAACTGCACGTTGGAGCCGCCGGTATCCACGCCGATCTTGCGCAGCACCGCGATCGAGGCATCGCGCAGGCGCTGGTATTCCTTGTCGGTGAGGGTCTGTGCCGGGGCCACGGTGATCGAGTCGCCGGTGTGCACGCCCATCGGGTCCAGATTCTCGATCGAGCAGACGATGATGCAGTTGTCCGCGGTGTCGCGGACCACTTCCATCTCGAACTCCTTCCAGCCCAGCACCGACTCCTCGACCAGCACTTCGCTGGTCGGCGACAGTTCCAGGCCGCGGCCGACGATCTCGATCAGTTCTTCGCGGTTGTAGGCGATGCCGCCGCCGCTGCCGCCGAGGGTGAAGCTGGGGCGGATAATGGTCGGGTAGCCGACCGTGGCCTGGATCTCCAGCGCCTCTTCCAGGGTATGCGCCACCGCCGCCTTGGGGCACTCCAGGCCGATCTCGCCCATCGCCACGCGGAACAGCTCGCGGTCTTCGGCCATGCGGATGGCCTCGCGCTTGGCGCCGATCAGCTCGACGCCGTACTTCTCCAGCACGCCGTGGTCGGCCAGGTCCAGCGCGCAGTTCAGCGCGGTCTGCCCGCCCATGGTCGGCAGCAGCGCATCGGGCTTTTCCTTGGCGATGATCTTCTCGACCGTCTGCCAGTTGATCGGCTCGATGTACACGGCGTCGGCCATGTTCGGGTCGGTCATGATCGTGGCCGGGTTGCTGTTGACCAGCACCACGCGGTAGCCCTCGTCGCGCAGCGCCTTGCACGCCTGCGCGCCGGAATAGTCGAACTCGCAGGCCTGGCCGATGACGATCGGGCCGGCGCCGATGATGAGGATGGTTTGGAGGTCGGTGCGCTTGGGCATTTCTTTCTCGAAGTCTGGACTTTCGACGTGTGTGAGGCTGAGCGTCTAACGTTTAGAGTCGTTCAGGAAAAATCGGATTCGGACAATCGACAACGATTGACCAGCTCATCCCCAAGCGCTGCCTGCTGCGCTTCCGTCATGGCAGGGGGAGTCAGCGGCGGTGCCGCGCGGAACACCATGCCTGCAGGCGAAGCGATGAACTCCTGCGTCTGCGCCGCTTGAGCAGGGCTCATTCCAAGCAGCAATTCGGCGCGATCAGGCACGGGTCGGCTCAGAAAAACGGCCTTTGCAGCCGCGGCCACATACTGCATGTAGCGCTGACCAGCAGCTGTCTTGGAAAACTGGATCCAGCGCTCTGCCTTGTCGTCATCCTGGAAGAGGGTCTTCAACTGCGCCACGGTATTCCGCGCGATCGTCTCTCCCACGAGCCCAGCAATGCAGCCTTTTTGATCTGAACCGAGTTTTTGGAACAACGGCGCTGATGCCACCGAGTCCTTGGCGTAGATGGACACCGCCTCTTTCAATCCGAGGATCTGGAAAAGTTGCGACGCTTGCCCATCCGATACGTCGGAGGCCGTTGCAGCTCCACTGCACGCGAGAAGAATCGCCAACGTCAGCTGGCGAAGGTTCATGCGCCAGCCGCCGCCATCAGCGCGGTGAAGCGATCGAACAGCGGCGCCACGTCGCGCGGACCCGGCGAGGCTTCAGGATGGCCCTGGAAGCTGAAGGCCGGCGCGTCGGTGAGCGCGATGCCCTGGTTGCTGCCGTCGAACAACGAGCGATGGGTGACGCGCACGTTGGCCGGCAAGGTCGCCTCGTCCACCGCGAAGCCGTGGTTCTGCGAGGTGATCATCACCCGGCCGCTGTCCAGGTCCTGCACCGGGTGGTTGGCGCCGTGGTGGCCGTGGCCCATCTTCAGGGTCTGCGCACCGGCGGCCAGCGCCAGCAACTGGTGGCCCAGGCAGATGCCGAAGGTCGGGATCTTGCGCGCCAGCAGTTCCTGGATCGCGGCGATCGCGTAGTCGCAGGGCGCCGGGTCGCCGGGACCGTTGGACAGGAACACGCCGTGCGGGTTCATCGCCAGCACCTCGGCGACCGGCGTCTGCGCCGGCACCACGGTCACCTCGCAGCCGCGCTCGGCGAGCATGCGCAGGATGTTGAGCTTGACCCCGTAGTCGTAGGCGACGACCTTGAACCTGGGCTCGGCCTGCACGAACGCGTTGCTGTCCAGGTCGAGCTGACCGTCACGCCAGGGATAGGCCTTGTCGGTGGACACCACCTTGGCCAGGTCCATGCCCTTCAGCCCCGGAAACGCGCGCGCCGCTTCCAGCGCGGTGTCCACGTTGACCTCGCCGGCCATCAGCGCGCCGTTCTGCGAGCCCTTCTCGCGCAGGATGCGGGTCAGCTTGCGGGTGTCGATGCCGACGATGGCGACCACGCCGCGCTGGATCAGCCAGTCCGGCAGCGCCACCTGGTTGCGCCAGTTGCTGGGGCGGCGCGGCACGTCGCGCACGATCAGGCCGGCCGACCAGACCTGGGCGGCCTCGTCGTCCTGGTCGGTGCAGCCGGTGTTGCCGATATGCGGATACGTCAGCGTGACCAGTTGGCGGGCGTATGAGGGATCGGTGAGGATCTCCTGGTAGCCGGTCATGGCGGTGTTGAACACCACTTCGCCGACGGACAGGCCGGCAGCGCCTACGGATTCGCCCTCGAACACGGTGCCGTCTTCAAGGACAAGGATTGCGGGTTGAGTCACGGGGTTCGCCTTGGGGAGAGAGGAACCCTGCCCCACCAACTTGCAGGCTGCAAGAAACCGCGAACTCGGCGCTTCTCCGGGTCCGTGGCGATGGGTAACAGGCGAGCGAGAATTGTACCGGCGCGGGGCGGTCCGCGCCAGCCGTTTGGGTGAAGCGCCTGTTCAGCCGAGCAGGTCGCGCAGCCGGTAGGCCCCGGGCGCACGCCCCGGCAGGCGCGTGGCGGCATGCAAAGCGCCGCGGGCGAAGATGTCGCGGTTGCTGGCGCGGTGCACCAGTTCCACCCGCTCGCCGAGCCCGGCGAACTGCACCAGATGCTCGCCGACGATGTCGCCGGCGCGCAGGCTGGCGTAACGCGGGGTGGCACCGCCTTGCGCCGCCGCGTCGCCGAGGGTCAGCGCGGTGCCGGAGGGCGCGTCCTGCTTGTGCACGTGGTGGGATTCGACGATGTCGCAGTCCCAGCCCGGCAGCGCCGCGGCGGCGCGCTCGACCAGATCGTGCAGCACCGCCACGCCCAGGCTGAAGTTCGACGCCCAGATCAAGGGAATGCGCTCGGCGGCGGCGGCCAGCGCCTGCCGCTGCGTCTCCTCCAGCCCGGTGGTGCCGGACACCAGCGCCGCGCCGCGCGCGGTGCACAAGGCCAGCACCGGGTCGAAGCCCTGCGGCAGGCTGAAATCGATCGCCACGTCGAAGGTCGGCACCCCGCCCAACTCGGCCGCGGCGAAGTACGGCACCCCGTCGATCACCCGCTGCGACGGCGCCCGCCGCACCACCGCGGCCACCACCTGCAGCGCCGGGTCCTGCGCGGCCAGCCGCAACAACGCCTGGCCCATCCGGCCGGACGCACCATGGATCAACACACGCAGCGGAGAAGTCGTCATCGGCACAAGGCTAGCGGTTTGCGCGCGGGTGCGACAGAGGGCGCGTGCCGTGGATGGCAGGCGGCGGGCGCCGAAGCGTCCCCGGGTCGTCGATGAAAGAGGTGACGCGTGCCCGCGTGGACAGTGCTCGGTGCCGGCGAGCGCCGCGCTTGGTTCGTCGCGGCTGAAGCCGCTCGTACAGACCATCAACGGCGTCGCTTGCCGGGAAGTGGGTGGGAGGGGCTTCAGCCCCGACGCGGTGCCACCCAATCACGCCACACACGACGACAGACATAGGAATGGCGGCGCCTTGCCTGCCCTACTCCGGCGCCTGCCCCTGCAAGCGCTTGTCCCAATCCTCCACCGCGCGCTGCGCCAGGCGCCGCTCGAACAAGGTGCGCCAGTTCGGCACCAGTGGCAGCGCCAGCACCTCCTGCAGTTGCGCCGGGTCGATCTCGCGCCGGTACAGCAGGCCGACCAGGCGCGCCAACGACCACTGCGGATACGGACGCTCCAGCAGCGCCAACCTGTCGCCGGCGGCGACCTCGCCGGGCTGCAGCACCCGGTAGTACCAGCCGGTACGGCCGCTGTCCTGCACGCGCCGCGCCAGCGCGGCAACGCCGAAACGGTCGGACAGCTTCCAGCACGGCTGCCGCGACTGCGAGACCTCGACCATAGCCGTGCCCAGGCGCAGCCGGTCACCCAGGCACAGGTCGGCTTCGGTCACGCCGCAACTGCTGAGGTTTTCGCCGAACGCGCCCGGCGCGTCCAGCAAGGCATGCGCGCCCAGTTCCTCGCGCCAGGCCGGGTAATGGTCGCGCGGATAATGGTGCAAGGCCTTGTCGGGGCCGCCATGCACACGGCGGTCGCCCTGCTCGTCCAGTTCCAGCCCCTCCAGCCCGATGCGCAGGCGCCCGGCCTGCGGTCGCTTGTCGATCGCGCTGCGGCTGCCCGGGCGGGTGAACGCCTGGGCGCGGCCGACCAGGACCGCATCGATGGTCCACGCTGCCACGGCGGAACCGGAGGGTGTCATGGACGGCACGACGCCGGACTCAGGCCGTCGCGCGCAGGTGCGCGGCGACCTCGTCCTGCAACAGAGCGCCGAGGATGCGCACCCCCATTTCGATGCGTTCGGCCGGCACGGTCACGAACGAGAGCCGCAGGGTATTGCGCTGCGGCGCGACCGCGAAGAACGGCGCACCCGGCACGAAGGCCACATTGCGCTCGATCGCCTTGCTCAGCAGCGCGCCGCCGTCCATGCCCGCCGGCAACTCGACCCAGATGAACATGCCGCCGGCCGGGCGATTCCAGCGCACCTGCGCGGGGAAATACTTGCCCAGGGCGGCGAGCATCTGCTCGCAGCGGCTGGCGTACAGCGCACGGATGCCAGGGATGTGTGCATCCAGGAAGCCGTCCTGCACCGCCTCATGGACGATGCGCTGGCTGAACGACGGGGTGTGCAGGTCGGCGGCCTGCTTGGCCTGCACCAGCTTGGCGTGCACCGCTTCCGGCGCGACCACGTAGCCCAGGCGCAGGCCGGGCGCGAACACCTTGGAGAACGAGCCCATGTAGATGGCGCCGTCCGGGTTCATCGACAGCAGGCTCGGCAGCGTGTCGCCGCCGTAGCACAGCTCGCCGTAGGGATCGTCCTCGACGATCGGCACGCCGGCCTCGGCCGCACGCGCCACCAGCGCCTGGCGCCGGTGCAGCGGCAGGCGCCGCCCGGTCGGATTCTGGAAGTTCGGCAGCACGTACATGAAGCGCGCGCCGGCCAGTTGCGCATCGTCCAGCGCGTCCACCACCACGCCGTCGTCGTCCGACTGCATTGCCGCGAACGCCGGCTGAAACAGCGAGAACGCCTGCAGCGCACCGAGATAGCTGGGCGTTTCCACCAGTACCTTGCTGCCCTCGTCGATGAACACCTTGCCGAGCAGGTCCAGGCCCTGCTGCGACCCGGTGGTGATCAGCACCTGGCTGGGTCGGATGCTGGCGCCATCGCGGCTCAGCCGCGCCGCCACCCATTCGCGCAGCAACAGATAGCCCTCGGTCGGCCCGTACTGCAGCGCCGCCTGCGGCGCATCGCGCAGCACCTTGTCGCAGGCCTCGCGCATGCGCGCGACCGGGAAGGTATCCGGCGACGGCAGGCCACCGGCAAAGGAGATCACTTCCGGACGTTCGGTGACCTTGAGGATTTCGCGGATCGCCGAACTGGTCAGCGCCTGCGCACGGCGGGAGAACGGGAATGGATTGGTCATCGGAATAGGATAGTCGCCGCCCTCGCCGCGCGCATGTGCGGCGCACAAGCAGGCGCAGGCCGGCAACGCGTGGCGCGACTCAGTGTCGCCGCGGCGGCGTCGGCCCGCAGCTGTCGCAGCCGCCGCAGGCGCCAGCGCCGGCGCTGGCCGGCGGTGCGATGCGCCGCCCCAGCGCCTGCAGCCAGGCCGCCCGGCCGGGCCTGAGCAGGCGTAGTGCGAGTGCGCCGCGCAGCTTGCGCGCGGCGCCCGGGAATTGCTTCTTCAGCACCACCCAGGCGCTGACCAGTACCGCCAGCGCGATCACCAGGTACTGCAGCAGCAGCGAGGTGCTCACTTCAGCCGGCTCCCAGCGCCACCGCGACCTGGTAGGTGACCAGCGAGGCCAGGTACGCCAGCGCGAACAGGTAGAACGCAGCGAAGCTCATCTGCTTCCACGAATTGGTCTCGCGCTTGATCGTGGCCAGGGTGGAAATGCACATCGGTGCGTAGATGTACCAGACCAGCAGTGACAGCGCGGTGGCCAGCGACCAGCCGTCGTGGATCAGCGGCGACAGCGCCTGCGCGGCGGCATCGTCGTCGGCCGCCGACAGCGCGTACACCGTCGCCAGCGACGACACCGCCACCTCGCGCGCGGCCAGGCCGGGGATCAGCGCGATGCAGATCTGCCAGTTGAAGCCCAGCGGCGAAAACACCGTGGTCATGGCGTGGCCGATGCGGCCGGCGAAGCTGTAGTCGATCGCCGGCAGGGTGGCGTCGGCCGGCGGCGCCGGGAACGACAACAGGAACCACAGCAGGATGGTCAACGCCAGGATGATGCCGCCGACGCGCTTTAGGAAGATCGCCGCGCGCTCCCACAGGCCCAGCGCCAGGTCGCGCAGGTGCGGCACGCGGTAGGACGGCAGCTCCAGCAGCAGCGGATGCTCGCCCTTGTCGCGGCGCCACTTCTTCATCGTCCACGACACCAGCAGCGCACTGGCGATGGCGGCGAAGTACAGGCCGAACAGCACCAGGCCCTGCTGGTTGAACACGCCCCACACCTGCCGCTGCGGGATGAACGCGCCGATCAGCAGGGCGTACACCGGCAGGCGCGCCGAACAGGTCATCAGCGGCGCCACCAGGATGGTCGCCAGGCGGTCGCGCGGGTCCTGGATGCTGCGGGTGGACATGATCCCGGGCACGGCGCAGGCGAAGCTGGACAGCAGCGGGATGAACGAGCGCCCGGACAGGCCGGCGGCGGCCATCATGCGGTCGAGCAGGAACGCCGCGCGCGGCAGGTAGCCGGACTCCTCCAGCGCCAGGATGAAGGCGAACAGGATCAGGATCTGCGGCAGGAACACCACTACCCCGCCGAGGCCGGCGATGATGCCGTCCACCAGCAGGCTGTTCAGCGGCCCCTCCGGCAGCGTTCCGCCAACCCAGGCACCGAGCGCCTTGGTGCCGCCATCGATCAGGTCCATCAGCGGCGCGGCCCAGGCGTAGACCGCCTGGAAGATCAGGAACATCACCACGGCCAGGGTCAGCAGGCCGGCCACCGGGTGCAGCAACCAGCGGTCCAGCGCGTCGTCGATGCGCGAGGTACGGGTCGGCATCGACACCGCCGCGGCGAGAATCGCGCGCACCTGCTGGTGGTAGTCGCCCTGCCCCTCGGCCGGCGCCACCGCCGGCGGCAGTGCCGGCGCCAGCGTGTCCAGCCGCTCGACCAGGGCGCGCGCGCCGTTGCGGCGCACCGCCACGGTCTCGATCACCGGCACGCCCAGCGCCTGCTCCAGCGCCTGGCGGTCGATCTGGATGCCGCGGCGCTGCGCCGCATCCACCATGTTCAGGGCCACCAGCATCGGCTTGCCCAGCTCGCGCAGCTCCAGCGCAAAGCGCAGGTGCAGGCGCAGGTTGGTGGCGTCGACCACGCACACCAGCACGTCCGGCGCCGGTTCGCCCGGGTAGAAGCCGCGGCACAGGTCGCGGGTGATCGCCTCGTCCAGGCTGGCCGGCTGCAAGCTGTACGCGCCCGGCAGATCCAGCACCGCGAACTCGCGCCCGGACGGCGCGCGGAAGCGGCCCTCCTTGCGCTCCACGGTGACGCCGGCGTAGTTGGCGACCTTCTGCTTGCTGCCGGTCAACTGGTTGAACAGCGCGGTCTTGCCGCAGTTCGGGTTGCCGACCAGGGCCAGCCGCAGCGGCACGGCGACCGCGCTCACGTGCGCACCTCGTCCAGCGTACTGACCTGCACCCGCGCCGCCTCGCTGCGGCGCAGCGCGAAGCGCGTATAGCCCACCTGCACCAGCAGCGGTTCGCCGCCGATCGGCCCGCTGGCCAGCATCTGCACCTGCTCGCCGGCGACGAAGCCCAGCTCGCGCAGACGCCGCGCGATGGCGTCGTTGGGCTGGCGGTCGTGCACGGATTCCACCAGGGCGCTGCTGCGCAACGGCATATCGGACAACGTCACAGCACGTTCCGTCGATAAGAATGGTTATCAATTGTAGCATCGCCGCGGCGCGTCATGGCGGCGCGGGCACGGCCGGCTATCATTCCGTATGGCTGCCGTTTTCCCTGCGTACGAGCGTGTTCGATGAGCGATGTCCTGTTGTTGCAACGATCCGGCAAGGTCCTGACGCTGCAGTTGAACCGACCCGAGGTGCGCAACGCCTTCGACGCCGCGCTGATCGCGCAGCTCAGCGACGCCCTGCTGCAGATCGGCACCGATCCGCAGGTGCAGGTGCTGGTCCTGGCCGGCGGCGGCGCGGCGTTCTCGGCCGGGGCCGACCTGCAGTGGATGCGCTCGATGGCCGGCGCCAGCGAGCAGGAAAACCTGGACGACGCGCTGGCCCTGGCGCGGCTGATGCGCCTGCTCGACGAACTGCCCAAGCCCACCGTGGCACGGGTGCAGGGCGCCGCGTTCGGCGGCGCGGTCGGCCTGGTCGCCTGCTGCGACATCGCCGTGGCTGCCACCGATGCGCGCTTCGCGCTCAGCGAAAGCCGGCTGGGCCTGCTGCCGGCGGTGATCTCGCCGTACGTGATCGCGGCGATCGGCGCGCGCCAGGCGCGGCGCTGGTTCGCCAGCGCGGAAACCTTCGACGCCGCCACCGCGGCGCAGATCGGCCTGGTCCACCAGGCGGTGGCGCCGGAGGCGCTGGACGCGGCGGTGCAGCGCCAGGTCGCCCTGCTCGGCCAGGCCGGGCCGCTGGCCGCTGCCGGCGCCAAGGCGCTGGTGCGGCGGGTTGCCGCCGGCGGCGAGCGCGATGCGCTGGACCAGGCCAACGCGGCCCTGATCGCGCAACTGCGGGTCTCGGCCGAGGGCCAGGAAGGACTGACTGCGTTCCTGGAGAAACGCGAACCGGCCTGGAGGGCCAGCCCATGAATCCGCTCGATCATCTCGGCCTGCGCTGCAGCGACCTCGACCGCAGCCTGGGCTTCTACCGGGCCGCCCTTGCCGCGCTGGACCTGGACGTGGTGATGCAGGTGAGCGCCGAACAGAGCGGCGGCCAGCGCCACGTCGGCTTCGGCCGCGACGGCAAGCCCAGCTTCTGGATCGCCGACGGCGGCCGCGACGCTGGCGACCACGGCGTGCACGTGGCCTTCGTCGCCGCCAGCCGCGCGCAGGTGGATGCCTTCCATCGGGCCGGCCTGGCCGCCGGCGGCCGCGACCACGGCACACCGGGCCTGCGTCCGCACTACCACCCCGACTATTACGGCGCGTTCCTGCTGGATCCGGACGGCCACAACATCGAAGCGGTCTGCCACCACCCGGCAGCGGCCTGATCCGCGCTGCCGCGTCGCGCCGGCGTAGATGGCGCCGCTCGAGCGTGCCGCTGTTTCACCGCCTCTCTCTATCAGGAATCCCCATGACCCTCGTCGCTTCCCGTTTCTTGTGCAGTGCCCAGCCAACGGCACAGGAATCTCGGCGATGAGCGACCGCGTGCGCATCGTCGAGGTCGGCCCGCGCGACGGCTTGCAGAACGAGAAGGCCTGGGTCGCCACCGCCGACAAGATCGAACTGATCGCACGGCTGGGGCGCACCGGCCTGCGCAGCATCGAGGCGACCAGCTTCGTCAGCCCCAAATGGGTGCCGCAGCTGGCCGATGCGGCCGAGGTCTACGCCGGCATCGCGCAGGTGCCGGGGGTGGACTACCCGGTGCTGGTGCCGAACCTGCAGGGCTACGAACGCGCCGCCGCGGTCGGCGTACGCGAGGTAGCCGTGTTCACCGCCGCCTCGGAGGCCTTCAACCGCACCAATACCAATGCCGGCATCGACGAATCGCTGGCGCGCTTCGCCCCGGTGCTGGAGCGCGCGGCCGCGGACGGGGTCAAGGTGCGCGGCTACGTCTCCACCGTGCTCGGCTGCCCCTACCAGGGCGAGGTCCCCCTGGCCGACGTGGTGCGGGTGGCGCAGCGGCTGCACACGATGGGCTGCTACGAGATCTCGCTGGGCGACACCATCGGCGTGGGCACGCCCGGCAAGGCGCGGGCGATGCTGCGCGCGGTCGCCGCGGCGGTGCCGATGGCGGCGCTGGCGGTGCATTTCCACGATACCTACGGCCAGGCCCTGGCCAACATCGCCGCCTGCCTGGAAGAAGGCGTGCGCGTGGTCGATGCCGCGGTGTCCGGCGCCGGCGGCTGCCCGTATGCCAAGGGCGCCAGCGGCAACGTGGCCAGCGAGGACGTGGTCTACCTGCTGCACGGCAATGGCGTGGAGACTGGCATCGACCTGCCGGCGCTGGCCGCGACCGGTCGCTGGCTGGCGCAGAAACTCGGCCGCCCGACCAGCAGCAAGGTCGGCCAGGCGCTAGCCGCCGAGGCCTGAGCCGCGACAGCTCCGCGCCCGACGACAGGCCTGCGCGCCGCGCCGGTCGGCGCGTCTCGCCGCAACGGGGCGGCACCCTCTAAACTGGGCGTTTTCCTGGGAGGGAACATCCATGCAGCTTGCCGATCTGAAAGCGGTGGTCACCGGCGGCGTGTCCGGCCTCGGCCTGGCGGTGGCGCAACGCATCGTCGCCGAAGGCGGGAAGGTGGCGCTGTTCGATCTGAACGACGACAAGGGCGCGGCCGCGGTCGCCGCGCTGGGCGCGGAGCGGGCCCGCTACCTGCGCACCGACGTCAGCGACGAAGCCCAGGTGGCCGCGCAACTCGGCGCGGCACGTGATTTTCTCGGCGGGCTCAACGCCGCGGTCAATTGCGCCGGCATCCTCGGCGCCGGTCGCGTACTCGGCAAGGAAGCGCCGATGCCGCTGGCCACCTTCCAGGGCACGGTGATGGTCAACCTGGTCGGCAGCTTCAACGTCGCCAAGGCCGCCGCCGACCTGATGCAGCACAACGCCCCGGGCGAGGACGGCGAGCGCGGCGCCATCGTCAACACCGCCAGCGTCGCCGCCTACGAAGGCCAGATCGGCCAGGCCGCCTATGCCGCGTCCAAGGGCGGCGTGGTGGCGATGACCCTGCCGATGGCGCGCGAACTGGCGCGCTTCGGCATCCGCGTCAACACCATCGCCCCGGGGATCTTCTGGACCCCGATGGTCGACGGCATGCCCGAGGCCGTGCAGCAGTCGCTGGCCGCGGCGATCCCGTATCCTTCGCGTCTCGGCCGCCCGGACGAATTCGCCGACACGGTGATGTTCCTGCTGCGCAACCGCTACCTCAACGGCGAGACCATCCGCCTGGACGGCGCGGTGCGGTTGGCGCCCAAGTAGCCGGGAATGGAGAATCGGGAATGGGGAATCGCAAAAGCGCTTCCCTCCCGCTGATCCTTTCCGGCCGCTTGACGCCGTTCCGATTCCCTATTCCCCATTCCCGATCCCCAGCTCCCATGAAAGCCAACGAAATCAAGAAAGGCAACGTCGTCGAGTACAACAACGGCGTGTACCAGATCCGCGACATCGAGCGCAGCTCGCCGCAGGGCCGCGGCGGCAACGTGCGCTTCCGCTTCGTGATGTACAGCGTGCCGGGCGGCAACAAGCTCGATGCCAGCTTCGACGGCGACGACGACCTGCGCGAGGTCGAGCTGATGCGTCGCCAGGCCACCTTCTCCTACAAGGACGGCGAGGCCTTCGTGTTCCTCGACGACGAGGACTACACCCCCTACACCCTGGACGCCGATGCGATCGGCACCGACGCCGGCTACATCACCGACGGCCTCAGCGGCATCTACGTGCAGGTCATCGACGACCAGCCGGTGGCGATCCAGCTGCCGCAGAGCGTGACCCTGGAAGTGATCGAGACCCCGCCGGAACTCAAGGGCGGCACCGCCACCAAGCGCCCGAAGCCGGCCAAGCTCAACACCGGCATCGAGATCATGGTGCCGGAATACATCGGCAACGGCGAGCGCGTGCTGGTCAACACCACCACCGGCGAATTCGCCGGCCGCGCCGACTGACTCCATGCGCGGGCGCCGTGCCGGTCACGCCTCCCGCACCGGCAGCGCCGGGCATGCGCCGCAGCGCGCCTGCCTTGGCCTGCTGCTGGCCCTGCCGGCGCTGGCGCTCGCCGCGCCGGCGAGGCCGGCCGCCGCGGCCGCGGCCAAGCCCGCATGCACGATTCCGGACGCGGTCGATCCCGAGCACCACGCCGGCTTCTGCGCGATGCCGGCGCCGATCCGTGCGTTCGTCGCGCGCCAGGACACCTGCAACCATTTCGCCGGCGAAGAACCGTACGACGCGGCGCGGCGTCGCGAACTGGAAAAGGCGATGGACACGTACTGCGACGGCAATGAACAGACCTGGGCGAAGTTGCGCGCGCAGTACCGCCAGGATCCGCCACGCGATGCCTGGCTGCGCCGCTACGGCAAGGATGTCGATCTCGAGTTGCCGTGACGGCGGCCTGCGGGCCGGCAAGGTCGTGCCCTAGCGGGAACGGATCTCGGCCCTGAGGGTGGTCGATATCGCGTAGCTTCCCGGCTTGCGCGTCGCCGCTGAAGCCGCTCCTGCAAAATGGACGGAGGCTGTGCCGCGTTTGTTGTGGAAGCGACTTCAGTCGCGACGACTGCCCCAGCCGATTCGCCTTCGCGCTTCGCTCTCGCGGCCGAAGCCGCTCCCTCAAAGATGGGCGAAAAAAATGGGCCGCTCGCTGTGGGAGGGACTTCAGTCCCGACGACTGGAACTATCGGCCTCCTTTGATGACGACAAGGCTGCACCTGCAACCAGCCGATGCCGCGGACTCACCGCCGGCCGCGTCGCGGTCCCAGCTTCAGCCGCGACCGCGACGTCGTCGACCAAATGCGAGATGCTCCCTTCGGCCTCCCTGACCAACCGCGCATGCCGCACTACGGTTGCCCGCCCCCCTCCTGCAACACCGAAGGCGACCGCAACTGCAGCCCGCCCCCCTCGCGATTGAGCGTGCGCAAGCGTTCGCCCAACGTCGTCAGGTTGGCATCGATCTGCACCAGGTCCGCCTGCAGCGGCGTCGGCAGCAACCCGCGCAGGCGCGTCTGCAGCGCGGCACCGTCGTCATGCAGCGCCGCGATCCGCGCCTGTCCCTGGACCTGCAGCCAGGCGCGCTCCTGCGCCTGCGGCAGGCCGTACCCCGGCTGCCCCTGCAGCAGGCTCGCCGGCTGGCTCAGCAGCCCTTGCTCGGCCAGGACGGCACGCACGGCGCTGGTCGCATCGCGGGTGTCGGCGCCCGTATCGCCCCCACCCGCAGCGGCCGCCGCGGACGGCAGCGGCTTGCCCAGATAACGCCGCTTCAGCGCATCGCGACCGCGCTGTTCGGCACGACGGCGGGCGGCGTTTTCCAACACAAGCAGGGCGGCACTGGCGCGCAAGTCGCCGCGCTGCAGCCACGGCGCGCGTTGCGCGGCGGGCAGGTCCAGCCATGCGTTGGCATTGCGGGCCGGCAGCGCCAAGGAACCGCGCGCCACCGCGAACATCTCCGCAAAATGCGCGCTCGCCGCCGGGAAGAAGTAGCCATTGCGCACCGCCGCGTCGGCATCCTCGAACACCGAGGCATCGGCGATGCCGGCGCGCAGCAGGCGCCGGCGCAGCCCGGTCGGGCTGATCCCGGACAGGTGCGCGGCCGCCAGCCGCGGCACGCCGTCGTGCAGCAAGGCGTAGGTCTCCACCGCGCAGTTGTTGCTGAGGAAATAGTAGCGGCCGTCGTAGCTCCAGTGCAGTTGCGCGGCACGCTCGAGCAGCGCGGCGATCTCCTCGTGCGAGAGCCGCAGCGGCAGCGACTGCAGGCCGCGCAGTTGCACCTGGGTGTAGTCGTCCACCACCTGGCGCAGCGGCAGCACGAACAGCCGCGACGGGTAGGAGCCGGTAAGCCCACGCAGGCTGGAGATCTGCACGTCGTCGACGAAGGCCCGGAACGACAGCACCCGGTGCTCGGCCAGGTCCAGTCGGCACTGCGGCCCCAGCGGATGGCCTGGCGCACAGATCACCAGGCGCAGCATGCTGTGGCCCCAGTGACTCATCGGCTGTGCGTTGCCTTCGGCCAGCAGGTAGTCCACCGCGTAGACCCGCGCCGGGTCCAGCTGCAACAACGCGGCCGCGTCGGCCAGCGGATCCTGCACGAAGACCTGGTCCGGCGCGCACGCAGGCGCCGGGGGCGTCCAGGCCAGGCGCGCGGCGAAGTAGCGGGCCAATGCCGGTCGCCGGCAGGCGTAGTCCGGGTCGAGCAGGAAGTGTTCGAGATTCACCGCCACGAACTCGGCCGGCGACTGCAATTCGTAGCGGTCCGGGCTGCGCTCGGTGAAGCGGTTCTGGCCGCGGCGCAGGCCCAGGCGCATCGGACTGACCTGCCAGCCGGCCAGATCCAGCAGGCGCGGATCGGACGACAACCGCCCCGCCACGGCGCGGTCGTAGAAATGCGCCAGTTCATGCAGCACCGCCGCCAGCGCCGGCCGCCGCGCCGGATCGGCGGCCGGATCGGTGTCGCCCGCCGCCGCCATCCAGTCGCGCAGCAGGCGCTTGTTCAACAGCAGGCGACGCGCCTGCGCGCGCCCGTGCACCTGTGCGGGGAGATCGTCGCGCCATTGCAGCGGCAGCCCTGCCGGCAGCGCCGCGGCCCAGGCCAGCGGCAGCCGCGCCTGCGCCGCGGCCAGCACGGCCTGGCTGGCGGTGCGTTCGGCTGGGCTCAGCCCGCGCTCGTCGACGACCAGCGGCGCGGCCGCGGCGTGCACCGCACCGGCCAGCACCAGCACCGCCAGCCACCGCGCGACTAGGCGCCGTGGCCGGCGCGCGCTCACAGCGCCAGGATCGCCTGCGCCAGTTCCAGGTCGCTGGCCTGCTGCGCCTGCGGGTTGCGCTCGCGCAGCACGCGCAGCGCCGCTTCCAGTTGCGCGCCGCGGATGCGCCCGGCGCTGGCGACGAAGCCGGCCGCGTCGTCGCGCGCCTGCAGCACCACCTTGTCGTTGTTGGAACTGCTGTCCGAGGACGCCGAGCTGCCGGCCGAACCGGCCGAGGCCGACCCGGCGGAGGTGCCGGCGAAGCTGGACGCCTGCGCGAACGCGGGCAGGATCAGGGCGAACAGCAGGGCGCAGCGCGCGGTCACTCGGGTCATCGCAATCGTTCCAAACAGGATCGTGAAAAGGGGGACGGCCGGCGCCGCGCCGCATAGCCTAGCGGTCCGCTGCGCGCAGCGCCTGAACGGGTCGCGCCGGCAGCGGCGCGGCTGGGCTCAGGGATCGAACAGCTTGCCCGGATTGAGCAACCCGGCCGGATCGAACATGCGCTTGACCGCGCGCATCAGCGCGATCTCCTCGGCGCTGCGGGTGCTCTCCAGGTACGGCTTCTTGACCAGGCCGATGCCGTGCTCGGCGGAAATGCTGCCGCCGTGCTCGGCCAGCACCTGCGCCAGCAGCTTGGTGACCTGCTCGCAGGCGGCGATGAACTCGGCCGGCGCGGTGGCGTCGGGCTTGAGCACGTTGATGTGCAGGTTGCCGTCGCCGATATGGCCGAACCACACCACCTCGAACTGTGGATAGGCCTCGCCGAGCAGCGCCTGGGTGCGCGCCAGGAACGCCGGCATCGCCGAGATCCGCACCGACACGTCGTTCTTGTAGGGCGTGTAGCGCGCTACCGCCTCGGTGATGCCTTCGCGCAGGCGCCACAACTGCGCGGCCTGCGCCTCGCTCTGGCTGATCACCCCGTCCAGCACCCAGCCCTGCTCCATGCAGGCCTCGAACGCGGCCAGTGCCGCCGCCTCCTGCACCTCGTTGCCGCTGGCGTACTCGGTGACCACGTAGTACGGATAGACGGTATCGAACGGCGCCTGCGCACCATGCGCGAGCACGTGCTGCAGTGCGCGGTCGGTGAAGAACTCGAACGCCTCCAGCTGCAGGCGGCTGCGGAACGCGGCGAACACCTGCATCAGCACCTCGAACGAGGGCAGCGCCAGCAGCATCACGTTGCTCGGCGGCGGCGGATCGGTGAGCCGCAGGGTGGCCTCGACCACGATGCCCAGGGTGCCTTCGGAGCCGATCAGCAACTGGCGGAAATCGTAGCCGCTGGAATTCTTGATCAAGCCACGGTTGAGCTCGAGCAACTCGCCGCTGCCGGTGACCACCTTCAGCCCGGCGATCCACTCGCGGGTGTTGCCGTAGCGGATCACGCGGATGCCGCCGGCGTTGGTGGCGATGTTGCCGCCGATCGAGCACGACCCACGCGCGGCGAAGTCCACCGGATACAGCAGACCGTGCTCGCGCGCGGCGTTGTGCACCGCTTCCAGCGGCATGCCGGCCTGCACGGTGAGGGTGCGGTCGACCGGGTCGAACGCCAGCGCCTTGTTCATCCGCTCCAGGCTCAGCACCAGTTCGCCGTGCGCGGCCACGGCGCCACCGGACAGGCCGGTGCGGCCGCCGGACGGCACCACCGCCACCGCGTGTTCGTTGGCCCAGCGCAGCACCGCCTGCACCTCCTCCACCGTCGCCGGCAGCGCGATGGCCAGCGGCGCCGGGGTCCAGCGCCGGGTCCAGTCGCGGCCGTAGTGCTCCAGGTCGGCAGGATCGGTCTTCAGGCGCAGGCCGGGAACGGCGAGGGCCAGGGCATCCAGGCGCGGATCGGTCATGGGCGGAGAGGTCAAGGCGTAGACAATCGTTCAAGCGTGCCAGCGTTGCGCAATAACGTCCAGTTGCGGCGTCGACGCCGCCGTTCTTGCGAATCCCCAATCCCCACTCCCGACTCCCACGCCGGCCCAGCTCAATCGATGCACCTGAAACCGTCCCCCGGCGTTGCATCCACGGTTTCCCGGCATCCTATTGCGGCGCACCAAAGCGCGGAGCCATCTGGCATAGTGACCGGCCCGTTGGCCATCGCTCCCTCGCCGCAATGTCGCCCAAGAAAACCTCGTTTCCGAAGCAGGATATCCGCGTGCTGCTGCTCGAAGGCATCAGCCAGACCGCCGTCGACGTGTTCCGCGCGGCCGGCTACTCGCAGATCGAGCTGCACGCCAAGTCGTTGCCGGAAGACGAGCTCAAGCAGCGCATCGCCGAGGCGCACATCGTCGGCATCCGCTCGCGCACGCAGCTCAGCGCCGAGGTGCTGGCCCACGCCAAGCGGCTGATCGCGGTCGGCTGCTTCTGCATCGGCACCAACCAGGTCGACCTGGACGCCGCCGAACTGGCCGGTATCCCGGTGTTCAATGCGCCCTACTCCAATACCCGCAGCGTCGCCGAGCTGGTGATCGCCGAGGCCATCCTGCTGTTGCGCGGCATTCCGCAGAAGAACGCCGAGTGCCACCGCGGCGGCTGGTCGAAGTCGGCCGCCGGCAGCCACGAGACCCGCGGCAAGGTGCTGGGCATCGTCGGCTACGGCCACATCGGCACCCAGGTCGGCGTGCTGGCCGAGTCGCTGGGCATGCAGGTGATCTTCCACGACATCGAGACCAAGCTGTCGCTGGGCAACGCCCGCACCGCCACCGACCTGGACGACCTGCTGGCGCGCTCGGATGTGGTCACCCTGCATGTGCCGGAAACCGCAGCCACCCGCGACATGATCGGCGCGGCGCAACTGGCGCAGATGAAGCCGGGCGCACACCTGATCAACGCCTCGCGCGGCACCGTGATCGACATCGACGCGCTGGACGCGGCGCTGCGCAGCGGCCACATCGGCGGCGCCGCAGTGGACGTGTTCCCGATCGAGCCCAAGGGCAACGGCGACCTATTCGAATCGCCGCTGGCCGCGCACGACAACGTGATCCTGACCCCGCACGTCGGCGGCAGCACGCTGGAGGCGCAGGACAACATCGGTGTGGAAGTGGCGGCCAAGCTGGTGCGCTACAGCGACAACGGCAGCACCCTGTCGGCGGTGAACTTCCCCGAAGTGACCCTGCCCGAGCACGCCGAGAGCCTGCGCCTGCTGCACATCCACCGCAACGTGCCGGGTGTGCTGTCGCAGATCAACGAACTGTTCTCGCGCCACAACGTCAACATCGACGGCCAGTTCCTGCGCACCGACCCCAAGGTCGGCTACGTGGTAATCGACGTCGACGCCAGCGAGGAACTGGCGGCGGTGCTGAAGGACGAACTGGCGCAGGTGGCCGGGACGTTGCGGACGCGCATTCTTTACTAGCGGGGATTGGGGATTGGGGATTGGGGATTCGTGGGTGCGCTGCGCGCCCGTACCCTCACCCCAACCCCTCTCCCGGGGGGAGAGGGGCTCAGCCATCCGACCGCAGCCGGCTTCTCCCTTCTCCCGCCGGGAGAAGGTGCCCCGCAGGGGCGGACGAGGGTCCGGGCGCAGCCTCATGCAGCCCAAACACCGCCCGCGCTGCCCGCCCCACCCTCACCCCAACCCCTCTCCCAGGGGGAGAGGGGCTCTGCCACCCGACCGAAGCCGGCTTTTCCCTTCTCCCGCCGGGAGAAGGTGCCCCGAAGGGGCGGATGAGGGTACGGGCGCAGCCTCGTGCAACCCAAACACCGCCCGCGCTGCCCGCCCCTACCCTCACCCCAACCCCTCTCTCGGGGGGAGAGGGGCTCTGCCATCCGACCGGAGCCGGCTTCTCCCTTCTCCCGCCGGGAGAAGGTGCCCCGCAGGGGCGGATGAGGGTACGGGCGCAGCCTCGTGCAACCAAAACATCGCCCGCGCTGCGCGCCCCACCCTCACACCAACCCCTCTCCCGGGGGGAGAGGGGCTCAGCCATCCGACCGAAGCCGGCTTCTCCCTTCTCCCGCCGGGAGAAGGTGCCCCGAAGGGGCGGATGAGGGTACGGGCGCAGCCTCGTGCAGTCGAAACACCGCGTGCGCTGCGCGCCCCACCCTCACCCCAACCCCTCTCCCGGGGGGAGAGGGGCTTATCGTTGCAGCCACTTGCGCGCCATGCGCTGTAGCGACGGATCCAGGTCTGCTTCGTCCATCAGGTCCGCGATCCGGCGCCAGGCCAGGGCCAGCGATTCTTCGCTGACCGCGAAGGCTTCGTCGGCGCCCGCACGGACCACGTAGCGTGCGTCGTAATGCCAGTGCCCCGGCACGTCGCCGCGGGCGGGAATCCAGTGCCGGTCCAGGTCGAAGATCGCGCCATCCTCCAGCGCCAGGCCAGGCAGCCCCGACTCTTCCTCGGCCTCTTTCAACGCCACCCGCGCCAGATCGCGGTCGCCGTCGGCGTGCCCGCCCAGTTGCAGCCAGCGCTGCAGCTTGCGGTGATGGGTCAGCAAGGTGCGCATACCGTCGGCGCTGACCAGCCAGGCCGAGCCGGTGAAATGGCCGTCCAGGCGTGCGCGCACGAACGGATCGGCGGCATCGTCCAGCAAGGCCAGGAACTGCGCGGCGACCTCGGCCTGATCCGGGCTGTGCCGGGCATGGGCCTGCAACTGCTGGCGTAGGGACGACTCCGGCATCGGCGTTCTCGCGTTCGGGGGCGGCCATTATCGCCGTCCACGGTGCGGCGCGGCTTGTGGCGGCCGGCCGGCTTTGGCATGGTACGACGCTTGCGTCGCCCGCTGTGGGCTCGGCGCTTCGCCATTGCCGGGGCCGCTTGCCCCGTACCGCCACCTGGGGATGCACCGAATGCTCAAGTCTCTGCTGAGGGTCAAGCCGATCGAACCCGCCGGTCACGTCGATGCCGGCGAACCGTTCGAAGGCAGTCTGGAGGGCGAAGCCACCCTCAAACGCACCCTCACCGCCAGACACCTGATCCTGCTCGGCATCGGCGCGGTGATCGGCGCCGGCATCTTCGTGCTCACCGGCCAGGCCGCGGCCAATCATGCCGGCCCCGCGGTGATGCTGTCGTTCGTGTTCGCCGGCCTGGCCTGCGCCTTCGCCGGCCTGTGCTACGCCGAGTTCGCGGCGATGCTGCCGGTCTCCGGCAGCGCCTACTCGTATTCCTACGCCACGCTCGGCGAAGGCGTGGCCTGGTTCATCGGCTGGTGCCTGGTGCTGGAATACCTGTTCGCCGGCTCCAGCGTCGCGGTCGGCTGGTCGGCCTACCTGATCAGCTTCGTCACCGGCACCCTCGGCCTGCCCTTCCCCGCGGAACTGGCCAGCGCGCCGCTGACCTGGACCGGCCATGCGTTTGTGGCCTCGGGCAACATCGTCAACCTGCCGGCGGTGCTGATCGTGGCCGCGGTCAGCACGCTGTGCTACATCGGCGTCACCCAGTCGGCCTTCGTCAACGCCATCGTGGTGGCGATCAAGGTGCTGGTGATCTGCCTGTTCGTCGGCGTCGGCATCTTCTACATCAACCCGGACAACTGGCATCCGTTCATCCCGGAAAACACCGGCCCGGGCGAGTTCGGCTGGAGCGGCATCTTCCGCGCCGCCTCCATCGTGTTCTTCTCCTACATCGGCTTCGATGCGGTCTCCACCTCGGCCGGCGAGACCAAGGACCCACAGAAGAACATGCCGATCGGCATCCTGGTGTCGCTGGCCATCTGCACCATCATCTACATCATCGTCTGCGCGGTGCTGACCGGCCTGCTGCCCTACACCCAACTCGGTACCGCCAAGCCGGTGGCCACCGCGCTGGAGCACTACCCGCACCTGGCCTGGCTGAAGACCTTCGTCGAGATCGGCGCCATCGCCGGCCTGTCCTCGGTGGTGCTGGTGATGCTGATGGCGCAGCCGCGCATCTTCTACACCATGGCGCGCGACGGCCTGCTGCCGAAGCTGTTCGGCAAGGTGCACCGCCGCTTCCACACCCCCTACGTCGGCACCGTGGTGGTCGGCGTGCTGGCCGCGCTGCTGGCCGGGCTGATCCCGCTGGACGTGCTCGGCGAACTGGTGTCGATGGGCACCCTGCTGGCCTTCGCCACGGTCTGCGTCGGCGTGATGGTGCTGCGCTTCACCCGTCCCGATCTGCCGCGTCCGTTTCGGGTGCCGCTGTTCTGGGCGGTGTGCCCGCTGGGCGCGCTGTTCTGCGTGGGCCTGTTCTTCCAGGCGTTCCAGGAGCATTGGAAGGTGTTCGTCGGCTGGACCCTGATCGGCCTGTGCATCTACTTCTTCTACGGCATCCGCAACAGCCGCCTGGCTGCCAAGGCCTGATCCGCTCCCCCGAAGACCGGCGCCCGCGCCGGTCTTCGCGTTCGTCCCCTCTTCCTCGCGCGCCGCGCCCGGCTGGAACCGCTCCATGCTCAAACAACTCTTGGCCACCAAACACCCCCACGCCAGCCACGAGGACGCCGGCGGGCTGGGCCTGCAACGCGCGCTCGGCCCCTGGGGCCTGACCGCGCTGGGCATCGGCGCGGTGATCGGCGGCGGCATCTTCGTCATCACCGGGCAGGCCGCGGCCAACCACGCCGGGCCGGCGATCATGCTCTCGTTCGTGCTGGCCGCGGTGTGCTGCGCGTTCTGCGCGCTGGCCTACGCCGAGTTCGCGGCGATGGTGCCGGTCTCCGGCAGCGCCTACACCTACACCTACGCCACCTTCGGCGAGCTGGCGGCCTGGTTCATCGGCTGGATGCTGGTGCTCGAGTACGGCGTGTCGGCCTCGGCGGTAGCGGTCAGCTGGACCGGCTATTTCCTCAGCCTGCTCGACCACTTCAACATCCACCTGCCCGCGGCCCTGGTCAACGCGCCGCTGGACGGCAAGCTGCAGCCCACCGGCGCGATCGCCAACCTGCCCGCGGCCGGCATCGTGCTGCTGCTGACCTGGCTGTGCTACGTCGGCATCCGCAAGTCCTCGGCGATGAACATGGCGATGGTGGTGCTGAAGAGCGGCCTGATCGTGCTGGTCATCGCCGCCGGCTGGAAGTACGTGGACCCGGCCAACTGGCATCCGTTCATCCCCGCCAACGAAGGCCCGGGCAAGTACGGCCTGGACGGCGTGCTGCGCGGCGCGGCGATGGTGTTCTTCGCCTACATCGGCTTCGAGGCGGTGTCGGTGGCGGCGCAGGAATCGCACCGGCCGCAGCGCGACCTGCCGATCGGCATGATCCTGTCGCTGGTGATCTGCACCGTGCTGTACATCGCCATGGCCGCGGTGATGACCGGGCTGGTGCCGTTCGCGCAACTGGGCACCGACGAGCCGGTGGTGACCGCGGTCGCGGCGCATCCGCAACTGGGCTGGCTGCGCGTGGTGGTGGAGGTCGGCGCGCTGATCGGCCTGTCGTCGGTGGTGCTGGTGATGATCATCGGCCAGCCGCGCATCTTCATGATCATCGCCCGCGACGGCCTGCTGCCGCCGGTGTTCACCAAGATCCACCCGACCTACCGCACCCCGCACATCAACACCGTGATCACCGGCATCGGCATCGCCCTGCTGGCGGCGCTGTTCCCGCTGGACGTGCTCGGCGAACTGACCTCGATGGGCACCCTGATCGCCTTCGCCGCGGTCTGCGCCGGCGTGCTGATCCTGCGCCGCACCCAGCCGGATCTGCCGCGCCCGTTCCGCATCCCGTTCGCCTGGCCGATCTGCATCGCCGGCGTGCTCAGCTGCCTGGCGCTGCTGTCGGCGATGACCGCGCACAACTGGATGCTGATGGCCGGCTGGACGGCGATCGGCCTGGCGATCTACTTCGGCTACGGCTACCGCCACAGCCGCCTGCGCGGCAGCCAAGGCTGAGCGCTATAAGCCCCTCTCCCTCCGGGAGAGGGGTTGGGGTGAGGGTACGGCGCGCGAAGCGCTGCACCCATCTGGCAACATGAGGCTTCGCCCGGACCCTCATCCGCCCCTGCGGGGCACCTTCTCCCAAGGGGAGAAGGGAGAGGCTAGAGCCCCTCTCCCCCCGGGAGAGGGGTTGGGGTGAGGGTCCGACCGCTCATGACCCGTCTGGAGACGGGTTGGCGGGAGGGTACGGCATGAGCAGATGCGCTTGGATCCAGCCACCTGTCATCCCAATCCAACCCCCAAGCCCTACACTACGCGTATGAACGCACTGCCCTACGATTCCGAGCGCCTGCGCACGCTGGCGCACCTGCTGATCGACAACATCCGCGAACTCTCGCAGGCCGGCTGGACGCCCGCCACCAGCAGCAACTTCTCGCACCGCCTGGACGATCGGCATGCCGCGATCACCGTCTCCGGTCGCGACAAGGGCCGGCTGGTCGAAGACGACATCATGGTGGTGGACTTCGACGGCCAGGCCGTCGGCCGGCCGCTGCGCCCCTCCGCCGAGACCCTGCTGCACACCCAGCTGTACCGGCGCTTCCCCGAGGTCGGCTGCATTCTGCACACGCATTCCCCGGTGCAGACCATCGCTTCGCGCCTGTACGCGCCGCAGGGGCATATCCGCCTGGAAGGCTATGAGTTGCTGAAGGCGCTGCACGGCAACCAGACCCACGAGACCGCCGTGGACCTGCCGGTGTTCGCCAACACCCAGGACATGACCGTGCTGGCGGCGCAGGTCGACGCCCTGCTCGACCGCACGCCGCTGTGGGGCTACCTGATCGACGGCCACGGCCTGTACGCCTGGGGCCGCGACATGGCCGAGGCGCGCCGCCATCTGGAGGCCTTCGAGTTCCTGCTGCACTGCGAGCTGGAGCTGCGCAAGCTGCGCGCCGCCGGCTGATCCGCCGCAGCGCGACAGCGTTCCAGCGCCGCAACGGCCGCCGGCTGCGCACCTGCTACCCTTTTCGTCCCCCTGCCGCTTTCGCCCACCGCCATGAGCCGACTCCGCATCTTCGCCGACACCACTCCCGACGCGCCGCTGTTCGACAGCCGCGATGGCGACGCGATCGCCGCCGAACTGCGCAAGATCGGCGTCACCTTCGAGCGCTGGCAGGCCAACCAGCCGATCGAGGCCGGCGCGTCGCCGGAGGCGGTCATGGCCGCCTACAAGACCGACATCGATCGTCTGGTCGCCGCCAACGGCTTCAAGACCGTGGACGTGGTCAGCATCGCGCCGGACAACCCGCAGCGCGAGGAAATGCGCAAGAAGTTCCTCGACGAGCACTTCCACAAGGAAGACGAGGTCCGCTTCTTCGTCGCCGGTTCCGGCCTGTTCACCCTGCACGTGGACGGCAAGGTCTACGAGATCGAGTGCGTGCAGAACGACCTGATCGCCGTGCCCGACGGCACCCACCACTGGTTCGACATGGGGCCGGAGCCGCGCTTCGTGGCGATCCGCTTCTTCACCGAGCCGGACGGCTGGGTCGGCCACTTCACCGGCACCGACATCGCCCAGCGCTTCCCGCGCTACGAGGCGAAGCTGCGCGGCGAGGCGCACTGAGCGATGGCCGATCCGCGCGTCGTGCTCACCGACATCGAAGGCACCACCAGCAGCATCTCCTTCGTCAAGGACGTGCTGTTCCCCTACGCGCGCCGCGCCCTGCCCGGCTTCGTGCGCGAGCACGGCCAGCAGCCGCAGGTACGGCAGTGGCTGGACGCGGTCGCCAGCGAGTGCGGCGGCATCTGCACCGATTTGGTGATCGTGGAGACCCTGCAGGGCTGGATCGACCAGGATCGCAAGCACACCGCGCTGAAGGCGCTGCAGGGCATGATCTGGGAAGCCGGCTACCGCGATGCCGACTTCACCGCGCACATCTATCCCGATGCCGCGCCGGCGCTGCGCCGCTGGCACGCCGACGGCCGTGCGCTGTACGTGTACTCGTCCGGCTCGGTGCCGGCGCAGAAGCTGTTCTTCGGCCACAGCGACGCCGGCGACCTGCGCGGGCTGTTCTCCGGCTGGTTCGATACCGAGATCGGCGGCAAGCGCGAGCAGCCCAGCTACGCACGCATCGCCGAGGCGATCGGGGTGGCGCCGGCGCAGATCGTGTTCCTGTCCGATGTGGTCGCCGAACTGGATGCGGCCCGCGCCGCCGGCCTGGACACGGTGCTGATCGACCGCCGCGAGGATTACCCGCAACCGCGCCAGGGCGAGGCTTGCAACGGCCACCGCCGCGCGGAGAGCTTCGCCGACCTGGGCTTCTGAGCCCGCGCATGCGCAGGCCCGTCGCTGACTCGATCGCCGCGCTGGCGGCGTTGCGGCACCCGCTCGCCGTGTTGCGCGGCCGGCTGCTGCCGGCCGCGCTGCTGGCACTGGCGCTGCCGGCCTGCCATTCCGATGCCGGCGCCATGCCGGCCGGCGCGGCCGACACCGCGCAGGACGAGGCAACGCAGGATCCGGTCGACCAGGCGCAGTTGCGCCAGGCGCTGGACGCGCTGCAGCCGCAGCGTCCGGGCATCCCCGACCTGTACGTGGTCGGCTTCGCCGGCGACGCCAGCGAGGACGTGTTCCGCAACGAAGTGCTGTACCTGCGGCAGTTGTTCGCGCAGCGCTTCGGCGCCGCCGGGCGCATCGCCACCCTGATCAACCACGGCGACAATCTCGGCACGCACGCCTACGCGCCGCAGGCCTCCTACGACAATCTGGCCGATACCCTGGACCGCATCGGCAAGCGGATGGACCCGCGCGAGGACGCGCTGCTGCTGTTCCTGACCAGCCACGGCACCGAGCAGCACGAGCTGTATCTGCAGTTCGGCCCCGGCGAGGATGCCGAGTACGACACCATCACCCCGCAGGAGCTGCGCCGCCTGCTCGACGACGCCGGCATCCGCAACCGCATCATCGTGATCTCGGCCTGCTACTCCGGCGGCTTCGTGCCGGCGCTGAAGACCGCCGACACGCTGGTCATCACCGCCGCGCGCCGCGATCGCCCTTCGTTCGGCTGCGGCAACACCGCCAGCGCCACCTATTTCGGCCGCGCCTGGCTGATCGACGCACTGGCGCGCACCACCGACATGGTCGAAAGCTATCGCCTGGCCAGCGCCGAGATCAGCGCACGCGAACAGGCCGAGGGCGAAGCGCCGTCGTATCCGCAACTGTACGTCGGTGCACGTATCGGCACATGGCTGCAGCACTGGCGCGCGCAGCTGCCGAACGTCGCCGCGCCCGCCTATCCGTATCCGGAACCCGATGCGGAGGACGCGGCGGGTGCGGCCGATGGCGAGCAGACTGGCGAGCGTAGCGCAGCGGCCGCGCCCGCCGCGCCGATGCCAGCGCACGCCTCGGCACCGCCCGCGGCGACCACGCCCGCACGTTGACGCCACCGCGCGGGACGCGGGGGCGCCTGCAGGCGACGGTGCGTGCGGATACCTCGCGTTTGCCGGCCGGTGCGGGTCTCGGCCGCGCCAGCCCTCACAGGTCCAGCGCGCCGAAAAGATGAGAGTGATTCGCGTTCGATCGCGGCGCGCACGGGATCGCTAGAATCCCTCCCGCAGCAAGCCAGCCCGTGTTCGCCAGCCAGCTGCGCTCCGATCCAACCGCCCGCCAGCCTCCGCTCGCCAGCCAGGATCACCTCGCTTCGTCGGCCTCCTTCGTGGAGGTTTTTTTGTTTCTGGGATTGGGCGTGGCACGAGCGCGCTGGCCGCGGCTTGGCCGGGCGCGTCCCGCTCATCACGCTTGTCGCGGCTGAAGCCGCTCCTACAGGTGCGTCGCGATGGCGGCAGGCGGGCTGCGACACCCCCACAGAATGCACCGCCGGCGAGAGATTCCCGTTGTGCCCAGCGCGGACGACACCGGCTGGCATCGTCGCTTCGCTCGTCGCGGCTGAAGCCGCTCCTACAGCAGGCAAACGTTGCGAGATGCTGATCGGCCCACTGTGGGAGGGACTTCAGTCCCGACGCCTGGAGCACATGACCGCCTGAAACCCTGTCGCGGCAGTCACGGTGATCGAGCACGCAGCACCGCTGCGCGCTTGTCTGCCGATCACGGCCTACAGCCGCCGTCCCATCACGGGCTGGCGTCCTGCAAGCGGTAGCTGCCGCTGGCGCGCTGCTCGCCGCGCCAGCGGTCGAACGCACGCACATCGATGCGGTGCGCGCCCACGCTCAGGTCGGTCGGCAAGGCGCCACGCCACAGGTGCTGCGAAGGAATCGCTTCGGGCGAGCGGTCGTAGCCGCGCAGCGCGTCGGCGGCATCGTCGCGCGCGTTCTCGGCCAGCAGCGTCGGGTCGGGCTGTTCGACGCGCTGCATCGGCTTCCAGGCGCCGTCGTCCACGCGGTACTCGACGCGGCTGTCGTTCTCGCCCATGTACACGTTCGCGTATACGCCCCAGGCCGGATAGGCACCGCGGCGCAACACCTTCGGCGCATGCAGGCCGATCTGCGTGTCCTCGGCGGCGCGCGCGGCGTGGTAGGCCAACGCATAGCCGCCATCGCGGCGCACGGTCAGCAGCGCATAGCCGTTCGGGGTGCCGTCGGCCATGGTCGCGGCGGGGATGCCGTCGGCATCCTTGACCCCGGACCAGAACGCGCCGCAGGCCGCGCCGACGTTGTATTCGTGCAGCGGCTGCGCGCCGTGCCAGCCCTCGTCGGCACCATGATCGTAGTGACGCTGGGTGTGGCTGTGGCCGCTGAGCACCAGCACGTGCGGGAACGCCTGCAGCAGCGCGAACAGCCGCGCCCGATCGGCATGCCGGAAGGTTTCCTTGCCGGGCGCCGCGTCGAACAGCGGGATGTGCATGCCCAGCACCACCAAACGGTCCTTGGGCACGCTGGCCAGGTAGGCCTGCAGGAAGGCGAACTGGTCCGCGCGCAGGCCGCCGATGTACTTGGGCTGTTGCGTCGGCTGGTAGACCACGTCGTCCAGGAACACGAAGCTGGCACCACCCTCTTCCACCGCGTAGGTGTCGGGGCCGTAGACCGCACGCCAGCTCGACAGCGAGTCGACATCGTTGGCCGCGTCGAAGTTGAGGTCGTGGTTGCCCGGCACGTGGAACCATGGCACGCCGAGCTTGGCGGTTTCCGCATTCAGCGCCGGATACAGCGACAGGTCGTCGCTGACCACGTCGCCCAGGGTGGTGCCGATGCGCGCATGGGTCTTGCCGCGCAAGGGCGCGACGATGTCGCGGGCGTAGTAGCCCACGTCGGTCATCGACGCGGTCTGGGTATCGGCGAACACCAGCACCTCGGTGCTGTCGGCCTTGGATTGCGCGCGCAACGCGAAGTCCCAGTGATCGGTGGCGCCGCTGGTCGGGGCGATGCCCGGGTACTTGAGCGTGGGCGAGCCGGCCGGCGCGTAGTGCCGCCAGTAGTCCGGCAGGCCGTTGCCGGCGCTGGCGAAACTGTAACCGTCCGGCTTGATCACGAACACGGTGCGGCCGGGCTCCACCTGCAGGCGGTAGCGGCCCTGCGCGTCGGTGCGGACGATGTGCACGCCGTCGGACACCTGCACGCCGGCGATGCCGGCATCGCCCGGGCCGCGGCCCGGGGCATTGTCGCGTTCCTGGTAAACGCTGCCGCTGATCGTGGCGGTCTGCGCCACGGCGGGGGCGGCCGCAGCCAACAGGCAGGCGAGGACGACGGGACGCAGCATGCGGAACATCCGGGGAGGCCGAGGGCCCCCGATTGTAGCCAGGGACGCCGACGCGGCGATGACCGCGCCGGACCGGCTCAGCGGTGCCGCGCCTCCAGCACCGCCACCGCGTCGGCCAGGCCCAGGCCGCGCGCGCGCAGCAGCACGGTCAGGTGATAGAGCAGATCGGCGGATTCGCCGAGCAGTTCGTCGTCGCCCTGGGCGACGCCGGCCAGCGCGGTCTCCACGCCCTCCTCGCCCACCTTCTGCGCGATGCGCCGCGTGCCTTTCTCGAACAGCTGCGTGGTGTAGCTGCCCGCCGGCCGCTCGCGTTCGCGCTGCGCGACCAGGCGATCCAGCGCGCCCAGGAACTGGCCTGGCGCGTACGGGAAGCAGCTGTCGCGGCCGAGGTGGCAGGTCGGCCCGCGCGGATGCGCCAGCACCAGCAAGGTGTCGCGATCGCAATCGGTGTCGATCGCCACCACGTCCAGGACATGGCCGGAACTCTCGCCCTTGGTCCACAGCCGCTGCTTGCTGCGGCTGTAGAAGGTGACCTGGCCGCTGCGGCGCGTGGCCGCCAGCGCCTCCTGGTTCATGTAGCCCAGCATCAGCACGCGCAGGGTGGCGGCGTCCTGTACCACCACCGGCAACAGGCCGTCGCCCTTGCCCCAGTCCAGCGCCGCGTCGGCGACGTCCGCCTCGTGGGAGTGTTCATGCGCCATCGCGCACCTCGATCTGTCGTTGGCGCAGGAAGCGCTTGAGTTCGGGAATGGGAATGGCGCCGCTGTGGAAGACGCTGGCGGCCAGCGCGCCGTCCACGTCGGCACGCTCGAACACATCGGCGAAGTGCTGCATCTCTCCAGCGCCGCCGGAGGCCACCAGCGGCACCTTGCACAGGGCGCGCACCTCGTGCAGTTGGGCGATGTCGTAGCCGCGGCGCACGCCGTCGCTGTCCATGCAGTTGAGCACGATCTCGCCGGCGCCCAGGCGCTGCGCCTCCACCACCCAGTCCAGGGTGCGCACGCGCAGCGCCTGGGTCTTGCTGGGATCGCCGGTGAAGCGGCGTACGCGCCACTGGCCGTCGTCCTCGCGGATCGAATCGATGCCGACCACCACGCACTGCACGCCGAAGGCCTCGGCCAGCTCGGCGATCAGCGCCGGCCGCTCCAGCGCCGGCGAATTGATCGAGATCTTGTCGGCGCCGGCGTGCAGCACCGCGCGCGCGGTGGCGACGTCGCGGATGCCGCCGGCCACGCAGAACGGGATGTCCAGCAACCGCGCCACTTTCTCGACCCAGGCGTAGTCCACCGAGCGCCCTTCCGGGCTGGCGCCGATGTCGTAGAACACCAGTTCGTCGGCGCCCTGGTCGCGGTAGCGCAGCGCCAGCTCGGCGATGTCGCCCATGTCCACGTGGTCGCGGAACTTGACGCCCTTGACCACGCGCCCCTCGCGCACGTCCAGGCACGGGATGATGCGTCGGCTCAGCATGCCAGCGCCTCGTCCAGCCGCAGCCGCCCTTCCAGCAGCGCCTTGCCGAGCACCGCGCCGGCACAGCCGGCCTCGCGCGCACCGCGCACGTCGGCGGCGTCGCGGATACCGCCCGAGGCCTGCACCGCCAACGTCGGCGCGAGCTGGCGCAGGTGCGCATACAGCGCCAGGTTCGGCCCCGACAGCATGCCGTCGCGGGCGATGTCGGTGCACAGCAGATGGACCAGCCCGGCCGCGGCGTATTCGCCGGCCAGCGCATCCAGGCTCAGCGACGAGGTCTCGGTCCAGCCGTGCACCGGCAGACGCCAGACGCCGTGCGTGTCCTGGCGGCTGTCCAGCGCCACGGTGATGCGCTCGGGGCCGAACTCGCGCAGCCACTCCAGGACCGACTCGCGGTCGCGCACCGCCAGCGAGCCGATCACCACGCGGCTGGCACCGGCATCGAGCAGGCGCTGCACGTCCGCGTGCGAGCGCACGCCGCCGCCGGTCTGCACCTGCAGGCCGGTCTCGCTGCGGATCCGCTGCAGCAGCGGCGCCAGGGTGTAGCCGCCGGCGCGGGCCGCATCCAGGTCGACCAGGTGCATCCACTGCGCGCCGGCCTCGGCGAAGGCCTGGGCGCGGCGCAGCGGATCGTCGCCGTAGTGGGTCTCGCGGGCGTAGTCGCCCTGCGCCAGCCGCACCACGCGGCCGTCGCGGATGTCCAGGGCGGGATAGACGACGAAGCTCATGGGAAATCGGTCTCGAGGAAGTTGCGCAGGATGCGCGCGCCAGTGTCGGCCGAGCGCTCGGGATGGAACTGCGCGCCGCAGCGGCGGCCGTGCTGCACCACCGCGGTGAACAGGCCGCCATGGTCGCAGGCGGCGACGGTGTCGGCGGTGACCGGCGCGGCATAGCCATGCACGAAGTAGGCGCTGGCGCCGTCGGGGACGCCTGCCAGCAGCGACGACGGCCGCAGCGGCAGCAGCCGGTTCCAGCCCATGTGCGGCACGCGGATGCCCAGCGCCGGCGGCATGCGCCGGACCACGCCGGTCAGCAGGCCCAGGCAGTCGACATCGCCTTCTTCCGAGCACTCGAACAGCAACTGCATGCCCAGGCAGATGCCGATCAGCGGCACCTGTAGCGCGCGCAATGGCTCGATCAGACCTTGCTCGCGTAGCCGCGCCATCGCGTGCGGCGCGGCGCCGACACCCGGCAAGATCACCCGGTCCGCGCCTTGCAGCCCGGCGGCGTCGCGCACCAGCCGGGCTTCCACGCCGAGGCGCTCGAGCGCGTAGCGCACCGAACCGAGGTTGGCGCCGCCGGCATCGATCAGGGCGACATCGCTCATCGCACGCTCCCTGCGACACCCGCGCGCATCACAGCACCCCCTTGGTCGAGGGCAGCGCCGCACCCTCGCGGCGCAGCGCCTGGCGCAGGGCGCGCGCCAGCGCCTTGAAGCAGGCCTCGACCTTGTGGTGGTCGTTGTCGCCGCGCACGCTCAGGTGCAGGTTCAGCCCGGCGGCGTCGCACAGCGAGCGGAAGAAGTGCGGCACCAGCTCGGTGGGCATGTCGCCGACCCGCTCGCGCTTGAACTCGCCTTCGAACACGAAGTACGGGCGCCCGCTGAAGTCCAGCGCGGCACTGGCCAGGGTCTCGTCCATCGGCAGGGTGAAGCCGTAGCGGCCGATGCCGCGCTTGTCGCCCAGTGCCTGGCGCAGCGCCTGCCCCAAGGCCAGGCCGGTGTCCTCGATGGTGTGGTGTTCGTCGATGTGCAGGTCGCCCTCGGCACGCACGTCCAGCGCGAAACCACCGTGCTTGCCGATCTGCTCGAGCATGTGGTCGAAGAACGGCAGGCCGGTGGCGCAGTGCGGGTCGCGCGCCAGGTCCAGGTCGAGTTCCACCGCGATGCGGGTTTCCTTGGTGTCGCGCTGCACCCGCGCACGCCGCGGTGCATCGGCCAGCTCGTGAGCGATGCCGGCCCAATCCCATTCGCCACCGAACTGCGCGGTGCGCAACTGGAAGCCGCGGATGCGCAGGTTCTCGGCGAACTGGATGTCGGTGGCGCGGTCGCCGACCATGGCCGAACGCGCCCAGTCGATGCTGCGGTCCTGCAGGTACGGCAGCATCAGGCCGATGCCAGGCTTGCGCGTGGGCGCATTGTCGGCCGGCCAGCTGCGATCGACCAGCACCTCGCGGAACACGATGCCCTGGCTGGCGAAGATCTGCAGCATCAGGTCGTTGGGACCGTCGAAGGCGGCCTGCGGATAGGCCTCGCTGCCGAGGCCGTCCTGGTTGGTGACGATGACGAACTGGTAGCCGGCGTCGCGCAGCTTGAGCATGGCCGGGATCACGCCCTGCACGAAGCGCAGCTTCTCGTAGGCGTCGATCTGGAAATCGGCCGGCTCCTCGATCAGGGTGCCGTCGCGGTCCACGAACAGGATCGGGGTCATGCCGCCGCCCTCCACGCCTGCAAGGCACCGAGCACGCGCTGGTTCTGCGCCGGCGTCCCCAGGGTGATGCGCAGCGCATCGCCCAGGCCCGGCGCGGCGCGCTGGTCGCGCACCACCACCCCGGCCGCCAGCAGCGCCTGGAACGCGCCCTCGGCGTCGTCGAAGCGCAGCAGCAGGAAATTGCCCTGCGACGGATACACCTGGCGCACGCCCGGCAACGCCGCCAACGCCGCCTGCATGCGCGCACGCTCGGCGCGCACCTCCTGCACCCGCGCCGCGGTCTGCCGCAGCGGTTCGGGCTGCAGCGCGGCCAGGGCCAGCTGGGTGCACGGTGCCGGAATCGGATACGGCGCCTGGCAGCGGCGCAACACCGCGATCAGCGCCGGATCGGCGATCACGCAACCGATCCGCGCCGCGGCCAGCGCGTGCGCCTTGGACAGCGTGCGCAGCACCGCCAGATTGGCGTGACGCGCCAGCAAGGTCGTGGCCGAGGCTTCGTCGGAAAACTCGCCATAGGCCTCGTCGACCACCAGCACCGCACGGCCCTGCAGGCGCTCGGCGGCGCGGGCGATGTCGGCCAGCGCGATCGCCGCGCCGCCGGGGTTGCCCGGCGAACACAGGAACACCAGCTTGGCCATCTGGCTCAGCGCGGCGTCCACCACCGCGTCCACGTCGGTGAGCAGGCCGTCGGTCGTATCGCGCAGCGGCACCTCGACCACGCGTGCATTCTGCAGCCGCGCGCACACCGCGTACATGCCGAACACCGGCGGGGTGATGACGATGGCGTCGCGGCCCGGCTCGCACAGGGCACGCAGCAGCAGATCGATGGCCTCGTCGCTGCCGCGGCCGAGCAGCAGTTGCTCCGGAGCACAGGCGTACAGCGCGGCCAGGGCGGCGCGCAGCGCCGGCGGTTGCGGATCCGGGTAGCGGCGATTGCCGGCCTCGCCGTCGGCGGCGTTGGCCCAGGCCGATTCGTTGGCGTTGAGCCAGACCTCGCCCTGCAGCGCGCTGCTGCGCGCGGACGAATACCCGGCGAAGTCGCGCAGGTCCGGGCGGACCAGCGCCAGCACCGCGCGTGCGTCGGAGGCCGCGCTCATGCCGCCTTCTCCATGCGCAGCGCCACCGCGTTGGCGTGCGCATCCAGGCCCTCGGCGCGCGCCATCAGCACCGCACAGCCGCCGATCGTGGCAATGCCGGCGGCACTGGCGCTCTGCACGCTGACGAAATTCTGGAAGCTGGCCACGCTCACGCCGCTGTAGGCACGCGCGGCGCCGCTGGTGGGCAGCACATGGTTGGTGCCGCTGCAGTAGTCGCCCAGCGCCTCGGGGGTGTAGTCGCCGAGGAAGACCGAGCCGGCGGCCTCGACGCGCGGCAGCCAGTCGCGCGGGGCACGCAACGCCAGGATCAGGTGTTCCGGCGCATAGCGGTTGCTGATCGCAAAGGCATCGTCCAGCGTGTCGACGCGGATCAGCCGCGACGCGGCCAGCGCCTGCCGGGCGATCGCCGCGCGCGGCAGCGTCGCCAGCTGCCGCTCCAGTTCGTTCTCCACCGCCTCGATCAATGCGGCGCTGTCGGACAGCAGCAGCACCTGCGAATCCGGGCCGTGCTCGGCCTGCGACAGCAGATCGGCGGCGACGAAGGCGGCATCGGCGCCGGCATCGGCGATCACCAGCACCTCGGACGGACCGGCCAGCATGTCGATCGCCGCCGCGCCGGCCTGCGCCACCTGTTGCTTGGCCTCGGTGACGTAGCTGTTGCCGGGACCGAACAGCTTGTCGCAGGACGGCACGCTCTCGGTGCCGTAGCCCATCGCCGCGATCGCCTGGGCGCCGCCGAGCTTGAACACCCGGTCCACCCCGCACAGGGCCGCCGCGACCAGCACCGCCGGATCGGCCGAGCCGTCGGCACGCGGCGGCGTGCACAGCACCACTTCGCGACAGCCGGCCAGCGCCGCCGGCACGCACAGCATCAGCGCGGTGGACGGCAGCGGTGCGCTGCCGGCCGGCACGTACAGGCCGACCCGGCCGATCGGCCGTACCACGCGCTCGCAGACCACGCCCGGCGCGGTCTCGACCGCGTACGGCTGCGCCATGCCGGCGCGGTGGAACGTGTCGATCCGCGCCGCCGCCTCGGCCATCGCCGCGCGCAGCGGCGCCGGCACCGCGGCCTCGGCGGCGGCGAACTCCTCGGCGCTCACTTCGAAGGTATCCAGCACCACGCCGTCGAAGCGCGCGGTGAGTTCGCGCAGCGCGCTGTCGCCGCGGCTGCGCACCGCATCCAGCACCTGCGCCACGGCGCTGCGGGTCTGGTCGGCGACGCGCTGCACCGGCCGGGTCAGCGCCTGGGTGCGCTCCTGCGCGTCGAGCGCGCTCCACTCCAATCGATTCATGCCAGCGACCGCTCCACCGTCAAGACCATCAACCCCTGCGCGCCCGCGCGCTCCAGTTCCTCCATGCGCTGCCAGGTGATCGCCCCGTGGCACATGGTCTGCAACTGCAGTGGGCCATCGGCGTCGCCGGGCAGTTGCACCAGCGGTTCGGCATCCGGCAGCAGCCGCGCCAGGTCGGCGACCCGCTCGCGCGCGGCGCGGAACATCAGCAGCTTGCTGTCGCGCAACTTGAGCACGCCGTCGAGCCGGCGCAGCAGCATCGCCGCCAGGCCGGCGCGGGCGTCGGCCGGTTCGCGCACCGGACCGGCCAGCACCGCCTCGCTCTCCAGCAGCGTCTCCACCGGCTTGAGCTGGTTGGCGGCCAGGGTGGCGCCGCTGGAGACCAGATCGCAGATCAGGTCGGCGGTGCCCAGGCGCGGCGCGATCTCCACCGAACCGGACAACTCCACCACCTGCGCGGCGATGCCGCGCGCGTCCAGCCAGTCGGCCAGCACCGACGGGTAACTGGTGGCGATCCGCAGCCCCTGCACTTGTTGCGGGCCACTCCACTCCCAGCTCTCCGGCACCGCCAGCATCAGCCGGCATTGCCCGAAGTTCAGCCCACGCAGGGCGCGATACGCCTCCGGCAGGCCATTGCGGCGGCGCTCGCCGGCCTGCTCGTCGAGTTCGTTGCGGCCGACGATGCCGAAGTCGCACACGCCATCGGCGATCAGGCCGGGGATATCGTCGTCGCGCACCAGCAGCAGGTCCACCGGCAACGATTCGCCGTAGCAGAACAGCTTGTCGCGGCTCTCGCGCCAGCTCAGCCCGCAGGCGGCCAGCACCGCACGGGCCGGCTCGGCCAAGCGGCCACTCTTCTGGATCGCGATACGCAGCCGGTCGCGGGCCGGTGCTGCCAGGGAAGCACTCATCAGGACATCTCAGTGGGAATCGGAGGGGCGCGCCGTCTGCCGGCGCAGCGCCGCGGCATAGCCGCCGGCGCCGTATTCCAGGGTCCGTGCGACACGGCCGATGGTGGTGACGCTGACCTGGGTCAGGTCGTGGATCTCGCGATACGGCACGCCCTTGAGCAGCAGCGGCACCACCCGCCAGCGGTCCGCCATCGCCTCCAGTTCGGCCGGCGTGCACAGGTCCTGCAGGAACGCCGCCACTTCCTGCGGCTTGCCGAGCTGGGCCAGGGTGCGCGCCAACGCCTTGAACGAGGCGTCGCTGGCACGGTCTTCTGCAGGGGCGGGGCGTTGTTTCATTGCGCTAATGTAATAGCATGCTATTACAAGGTCAAGTTCGCGTGGATGGCGCGGTTCAGCCGTTCGGCGCTGCTGCCTGCCGCCCCGCCCCAGGCCCCGCTCTTTCGCAGGCGTTGCGGAGGTTGGCGCCTGCAGCCTGTGGAAGCCCGGCGCGGCGACCATTAGGATCGGCACGATCACCCCGCTGGAGCACCGCATGCGCCACGCCTGGCTTGCCGGTCTTGCCCTGTGCCCGGCGACGCATGCACCGGCGCAGCCGCCGCCTCCGACAGCACCCGCCCACGTGATTGCCAGCGATACCGAGGTCGCCGCGCAGGGGCTGCCGATCCGCTCCAGCGCCCAGCTCAAGGCCTACCTGCGCGCCCACGCCGGCCAGCGCACGCCGCTGGACGCACTTACCCCCGGCGCCCGCGAACGCTTCCTCGATGGCCTGGTCTTCGGGCGCAACGGCCTGGGCGGATTCGACACGCAAGACCTGCCGCAACTCACCCGCGCGCAGGGCCGCTCCCTGCTGGCCCTGTTCGGAGTGGAACGCTACGCCGAGACCTTGCCGCACTGGGCGACGCAGCCGCGCGCCAGCGCTCCAGCCGCCCGGATCGGCGACCTGGAGCGCCGCTACAACCGCTACAACCGGGCGCTGCACGGCCTGGGCCGCACTGGGCGCGATCCATGGCCCGCATTGCGCAGTGCGCTCCCCGAAGCCTTCGACCGCAGCGCCACCGCGCCGTTGGACGATGCCGCACTGGAACTGCTGTACCGGGCGCTGGTCGCCACCTACGCGCTACGTCCTAACCCCACGGGACTCGAGGCCCAGCTGCAGGTGCTGGCGCAGTTGCGGCGCCGCGGCCACGCCAGTGCGGCGCAGGTGGATGCCGCCGGTCATGCGCTGCTGCTGGCGCATCGCGTGGAGGACGCACGGCGCCTGCTGGCCGATGGCGGCAGCGCCGACTGGCCGCATTGGCTGCGCTTCGAGGACCGCCTGGGCGAGTCGGCGCAAGGGCCGACGCTATGGTCGCTGGACGCCGATGGCCGCACCCTGCATCGGCAGCGCATCGATCTGGGGCCGACCCAACTCCTGGTCACCGCCGGCTGCCATTTCGCCGCCGACGCCGCGCGCGCCATCGCCGCCGATCCCGAACTAGGCCCGGCGTTCCGCCGCCATGCGCTGTGGCTGACCCTGCCGCCCGGCAGCGAGGACCTGGATGCACTGCGCGCCTGGAACCAGGCGCAGCCGCAGACGCCGCTGCATCTGCTCTACGACGTGGAGGAATGGTCGCTGCTGCCGCGCGAATGGCGCATGCCGACGTTCTTGCTGGTGCGCGAATGGCGCATGCCGACGTTCTTGCTGGTGCGCGACGGCAAGGTCGTCGCGCAATTGCAGGGCTGGCCGGTGGACGACGCCGCGCAACGCAGCGCACTGAAAGCGATGCTGCAGGGTGCGGGCCTGCTGTCGCCCGCGCCTGGGGGATCCGCCACGGCCGGGTTTACCGGCCATGCTGGTCGCGGCTGAAGCGCTCCTACGAGAATCTTGCAGAGCGCGACGGCCGTCGCCGGCCGTCGCCACCAGACTCAGGCCATCACCTTGGCCTGCTCCAGCTCCACCTGCAGCGTGCTGGCAAGTTCGTCGCGGGCCACCTCGAACTGCTGCTCGCGCAGCAGGTCCTTGACCGCGACCACACTGCGCGCCAGTTCGTCGTCGCCGGCCAGCACCACGAAGCGGATGCCGGCGCGGGCCGCGTACTGGAACTGCTTGCCGATCTTCTTCGGCTCCATCTGCACTTCGGTGTTGATGCCGCCGGCGCGCAGCCGCCGCGCGATGTCCAGCGCGTCGTCCAGCTTGGCCTCGTCCATCAGCGCCACCATCGCCTGCACGCTGCTGGAGGCGATGCCGTCGATCAGCCCGGCCTCGCGCAACTGCCAGAACAGGCGGGTCAGGCCGATGGAGATGCCCACGCCGGGCAGCCTGGACTTGCTGTAGTGGCTGGCCAGGTCCTCGTAGCGCCCGCCCGAGCAGATCGAGCCGATCTGCGGGTAGTCGGTCAGCAGGGTCTCGTAGACGGTGCCGGTGTAGTAGTCCAGGCCGCGGGCGATGGAGAAATTCAGGCAGTACGCGCTCTCCGGCACGCCCAGCGCCTTGACCAGGGCCAGCACTTCGCGCAGTTCGGCCACGCCCTCGCGCAGGATCGCGCTGGACGCCGCATCGGCCTCCAGCGCCTGCAGCCGCGCCAGCGCATCGGCGTGACCGCTGGAGCGCACCGCAACGAAGTCGAGAATGCGCTGCACCTGCTCGGCGGGAATGCCGAAGCCCTCGCCGGTGAGCGTCTCGCGCACGTAATCGGCGCCGCGCTTGTCCAGCTTGTCGACCTCGCGCAGCACGGCGAGCTGGCGCTCGCCCTCGGCCACGCCCAGGCTTTCGAAGAAGCCGCGCATCAGCTTGCGGTTGTTCAGCTGCACGGCGAAATCGCCGATGCCCAGTTCGGCGAACACCGCGTGGATCACCGCCAGCACCTCGGCGTCGTAGCGGATGCTCAGCACGTCCTTGCCGATCACGTCGATATCGCACTGGTAGAACTCGCGGAAGCGGCCGCGCTGGGCGCGCTCGCCGCGGTACACCCGCTGCATCTGGTAGCGGCGGAACGGGAAGCTCAGCTCGTGCTCGTGCTCGGCCACGTAGCGGGCCAGCGGCACGGTCAGGTCGAAGCGCAGCGCCAGTTCCGGCAGCCCGCCCTCGCCGCCCTCGGCGGCGGCGTTGGCCAGCGCGCCGGTGGACTGCACGAAATACACCTGGCGCTCGGTCTCGCCGCCGGACTTGGTCAACAGCACATCGGACAACTCGAACACCGGCGTCTCCACCGGCAGGAACCCGAACCGCTCGTAATTGCGGCGGATGACGTCCAGCATGCGCTGGAACGCGATCTGCTCGCGCGGCAGCAATTCCATGATGCCGGGCGGCGTACGGGGCTTGATCACGTGCGGAACTCCTGCGATTCGGGGGCGAGCGGGACGCCAATTCTAGCCGCACCGGCCACGCCCGGCCGCATCGGCGTATCATTCGCGGGTGCCGAAGCCGCTGCCACGCCCATGAACAGGCCTCCTTCCGGATTCGCCCTGCCCTATGCCGAGCCGGCCGCCCCGCGCGCCGCGCGCGGCAACGAATGCCTGCATTGCGCGGTCCGCCACCTGGCGATCTGCTCGGCGCTGGCCTGCGACGAGGTGCAGGCGCTGGAACGGGTCACCACCTCGCTGACCTATCCCGCCGGCGCCACCCTGGCGCGCACCGGCGAGGCCCGCCAGGCGGTCTATACCGTCACCGCCGGCGCGCTGCGCCTGGTCCGCACGCTCGCCGACGGGCGCCGCCAGGTGGCCGGTTTCGTCCTGCCCGGCGACTACGTCGGCCTGAGCGAATCGGCCCGGCACCGCCACGACATCGAAGCCATCGCCGACAGCCGGGTGTGCCGGGTGTCGGTGGCGCAGATGCAGCAGTTGCGCGCCCAGTTCCCGCAGCTGGAGCGCAAGCTGCTGCAGCGCGCCTGCCTGGAACTGGACGCGGCGCAGGACGCGGCGCTGGCGCTGGCGCGGCTGCAGCCGGCCGAGAAGCTGGCCGACTTCCTGCTCAAGCTGGCCGCCCGTGCGGCGCGCCAGGGCGATGCCGGCAACAAGGTGGTGCTGCCGATGGGCCGCGGCGACATCGCCGACCATCTCGGCCTGACCATGGAGACGGTCAGCCGCACCTTCACCAAGCTGCGCCAGCAGGGCCTGATCGCGCTGCCGCAACTGCACGTGGTCGAGATCCGCGACTTTGCCGCGCTGCACCGGCTGGCCTCGGACGAAGACTGAGCGGGTCGCGGCGGCGATTTTTTCGCCATGCTGTCACAAGCGCCGACGCCACGCGGCGCCCAGCCACTTATCCACAGGATTCCAGAACAACGCTCCACACCAGGTGTGGACAACCTCGTCGCGCCGGCCGAGGCGGCGGACGGCGGGTGCCGGCGCGGCAACCACCTTGCCACCTCTGAACGCTTCAGACAGTCATCGCGGCGGCGGCGCCCAGCCGGCATAGACTGCGTGCGCAATACACCTGCGGCGCCGCCGCGGTGCCGGTGGGGGGACCACTCGGAGGGCCAACATGGCCGTCGCCATCGAGATGCAACACGCCTCGCGCGCCTGCGTGATGCTGGACCGCGAACGCGAACTGGAGTTCTGGAAGGCGCAGTTCGCGCACAGCAGCTTCCATCAGCCCGGGTACGTCTTCCACGACTACGAGCCGGCGCTGAAGCTGGCCTACGACGCCTACCTCAAGTACCACGGCCAGCGCGTGGAGGACGTGGTCGCGCAGCTGCGCGACGTGTTCCTGCGCGACCACCCGCGCTCGCGCCTGGACTGGCTGCAGGTGCGCGGCATCGTCCTGGCCGCCTGGCAGCGGCTGCAGCCGTCCGACTGAGCCACCACGTGCGCAGGCGCCGCCGCCTGCGCACCGCTCAGCCGGCGAGCAGCCGCGCGCGCAAGGCCGCGTAGTCCGGCGCGATCGGCTCGGCCTGTGCCGGCCGCTGCAGCAACGCCGCCAAGGCCGGCGGCACCGGCACCGGCTGCCCGATCAGCGGCTCCACCACCCCTTCGAACTTGGCCGGATGCGCGGTGGCCGCCACCGCCCAGTCGCCGGCGTCGGCCTCCGCGCCCTCGGCGCGCAGTTGCTGCAGCACGTGCAGCGCGGTGGCGGTATGCGGGCAATGCACCTCACCGTAGCGGCGGAAGCGTTCGCCAATGGTCTGGCGGATCTGCGCATCGTCCACCGAGTACGCCTGGAACTGGGTGCGCAGCGTGGCATCGTCGCCCTGGTACAGCCAGCGCAGACGCTCGACGTTGCTCGGCGCGCCGACGTCCATCGCATTGGCCAGCGTCGCCACGCTGGGCTGCGGCGCATAGTCGGCGCCGGCGAAGAAATCGGGCAGCACGCGGTTGGCATTGGTCGCCAGCACGATCCGGCCCAGCGGCACGCCCAAGGCGCGCGCCAGGATCGCGGCCAGCGCATTGCCCAGATTGCCGGTGGGCACCACTAGGTTCAGCGGCTGCGCATGCGCGGCATGGTGCTGCAGCGCTGCGTGCGCGTAGTAGCTCATCTGCGGCAGCAAGCGCCCCAGGCTGATGCTGTTGGCCGAACTCAACGGCGCCTGCGCCTGCACATCGGCGTCGTTCAGCGCCTGCTTGACCAGCGCCTGGCAGTCGTCGAAGGAGCCGGCCACGCGCAAGGCGTGGATGTTGTCGCCGAAGCAGCCGAGTTGGTGCGCCTGCCGCGGCGACACGCGCCCGTCCGGATACAGCACCACCACGCGCAGCCCGGGCTGGCGATGGAACGCGGCCGCGACCGCGGCGCCGGTGTCCCCGGAAGTGGCGACGAGGATGGTCAGCGGCGTCGCCGCGCCACGCCGCAGCCGGGTCAGGCAGGCGGCCAGGAAGCGCGCGCCGAAGTCCTTGAACGCGGCGGTCGGCCCATGGAACAACTCCAGCGCATGGTCGCCGGGGGTGGCCAGCGGCTGCAGCGGCGCGGCGAAGTCGAAGGCTTCGGCGCAGATGGCCGGCAGTTCCGGGGCCAGGGCGTCGCCCTCGAAGAACGGCGCCAGCAGCTCCGCGGCGGTCTCGGCGAGGCTGGCACCGGCGCGCAGGTCGCGCGCGGCGGGCATGCGCTCGGGCACGTACAGGCCGCCATCGGGCGCGAGTCCGGCGGCGATGGCCTGGCTGAGCGAGACGGGGGGTGCGGCGTTACGGGTGGAAATGAAGTTCATGGGGGTTCCATTAACAGGGGAATTCGATCGCACTATCGTCTTTGGCTGTTGCTGTTGCTGTTGCTGTTGTTGCTCGGCTTTGGCTGTTGCTTTGGCTTTGGCTTTGGCTTTGGCTGTTGCTGTTCTGCTCTACCCGGGCCCCCTCGGCGCGGCAGCCGCGGCGGGCGAATACCCGAAGGGCGACGCGCAGGATGCGCGTCGTTTTTCGCCGGCACATGGATGTGCCGTCGAAAAATGCCCGTCGTGGCTGCGGACCCGGAGCGTGTCAGCGCGGAGGGCGCGCTGCGGGGTGTGCTTTCTTTTGGTTACTTTTCTTTGCACAAGCAAAGAAAAGTGACCCGCGTTAGCGGAAGCTGTTGCTCTTGCTTCAAGCTTTAGAGCTTTAACAGCAAAAGCATCAGCAACGGCAAAGGCTTTCGCCCTTGCGGGCGAGTTACTTTTCTTTGCTCGCGCAAAGAAAAGTAACCAAAAGAAAGCGCGACCTGCCTCGCGCCCTCCGCGCTGCGCGCTCCGGGTCCGCGTCCATCGCGGGGATCCGCGGAAGGGGCATCCTGCCCCTGCCGCGGACGGCGCACATCCCTGTGCGCCGCCCTTCGGGTGTTTCCCCACGATGGCCGCCGCTTCGGAAGGGAACCCGGTACGGCAACAGCAACAACAAGAGCAAGAGCAAGAGCAACAACCAGAGCAACAGCAACGACAAGAGCTACTGCGACAGCAAAAACAAAAGCAAATTCGAAATCAGCAACAGCAGCAGTGGCACTAGCGGGAGCAACAAAGTCGTCGTCGTGCCGCGCCAACACTCAGCTACAACAACGTCGCTCCCGGACACTGCAGCGGCGAGACCCAGTGTTGGCTGCCGAAGCCGGCATCGGCAAAGGCCGCCTGCACCGCCGGTGCCGCCGCCTCGGCCTCGGCGCGGCTGGCGAACCAGGCAAACACGCTGGGGCCAGCGCCGGAAATGCCCGCGCCCATCGCCCCTGCCGCCAGCGCCGCCGCCTTGGCCGCGTCGAAGCCCACGATCAGCGGCGCGCGCCGCGGCTCGATCAGCACGTCGCACAAGCCGGCGCGCACCAGGGACTCGTCGCCCGCATGGCAACCCGCCAGCACCAATGCCAGGTTCGCGCTCTGCGCCACGAACTCGCTCAGCCGGTAATCGCCGGCCAGCGCCGCGCGTGCGTGACGGGTCTCCAGCGTCGCGTCCGGGTGCACCAGCAGGCTGTGCCAACCGCTCGGCACCGGCACCGGCACCAGCCGCTCCAGCGTCGACAGCACCAGCCCGCCCAGCAACATCGGGCCGAGGTTGTCGCCATGGCGGCTGCCACTGGCCACCGCCTCGCCGTCCAGCGCATAGCGATACAGCTGATCGCGCGACAGCGGCGCGGCGAGCAAGGCGTTGGCCGCCACCAGCGCGGCCACGCACGAGGCGGCCGAGCCGCCCATGCCGGAGCTGAGCGGGATGCCCTTGTCGATCTCCAGTTCGAAGCCGAACGGCAGCGCCAACGCCTCGCGCAGCGACATCAGGGCGGCGCCGGCGGTGTTGCGCGCCGCCTCCAAGGGCAACGCCACGGTGGTGCCGCGGATCGCGGCGATGCGGACCTCGGGGGCGTCGATACGGCGCACCGTCACCGTGTCGCCCACGCCCTCCACCGCATAGCCCAGCAGATCGAAGCCCACCGCCACGTTGGCCACCGAGGCCGGCGCGAACGCGCGGGCCTGCGTCGGCAGCGCGGCCGTGCCAACGGTGTGAGCCGGCAGCGTCTGCATCCGGCTCACAGGCGCGCGCCCTCGCCCGCCGCCACCCGCAGCAGGTCGGCGAACACGCCGGCGGCGGTCACTTCCGGGCCGGCGCCCGGGCCCTGCACCACCAGCGGATTGGCGCAGTAGCGGCGGGTGGTGAACTGCACCACGTTGTCGGTCAGGCGCAGGTTGGCGAAGGCATGGTCGGCCGGCAGTTCCACCAGGCCGACGCTGGGCGCATGGCCCGGCGCCAACCGCGCCACGTAGCGCAGCACGCAGCCGCGCGCCTTGGCCGCCTGCAGGCGCTGCGCGAACGCGGCATCGACTTCGTGCAGGCGCGCCATGAAATCGTCCACGCTGGCCTGGCGCAGCGCTTCCGGCACCAGGCTCTCCACCGCCACGTCTTCCAGGCTCAGCTCGTGCCCGGCCTCGCGCGCCAGGATCACCAGCTTGCGCGCCACGTCGGTGCCGGACAGGTCGTCGCGCGGGTCCGGTTCGGTATAGCCCATGCCGCGCGCCTCGGCCACCAGCTGCGCGAACGGCACGCTGCCGTCGTACTTGTTGAACAGCCAGGCCAGGGTGCCGGAGAAGATGCCTTCGATCGCGGTGACGGCATCGCCGGTATCGACCAGGTCGCGCAAGGTGGTGATCACCGGCAGGCCGGCGCCGACCGTGGCCTCGTAGCGGAAGCGTGCGCCGCTGGCGGCGGCCGCGGCGCGGATGGCATGGAAGCGCGGCAGCGGCCCGGCGCCGGCCTGTTTGTTCGGGGTCACCACGTGGATGCCGGCGGCCAGCCAGCCGGCATAGCGGTCGGCGACGTCGGCGCTGCCGCTGCAGTCGATGATCACCGCATGCGGCAGGTGCGCCGACAACAGGTGCGCGGTGAACGCGTCCAGATCGGTCGGCTGCGGGCCGGCGGCCAATGCCTGCCGCCAGTCGCCGGCGAAGGCGCGCGGCTCCAGGCGCATGGTGCTGCGCGAGGCGACCGCGCGCAGGCGCAGGTCGAGGTTGGCCTTGGCCAGCAGTTGCGGCTGCGCCGCGCGCAACTGGTCCAGCAGCGCGGCACCGACGTTGCCTGGGCCGATCACGCCGACCGAGAAGGTCTGCGGCGACAGCCAGAAGCCGGCATGCGCGGCGCGCAACGCCTTGGTCGCATGGGCGCTGTCGATGGCCACGGAGATGTTGCGCTCGGACGAGCCCTGCGCGATCGCCAGGATGTTGACCTGGGCGCGGCCCAGCGACTCGAACAGGCGCGCGGCCACGCCGGGCTGCCCGGCCATGCCGTCGCCGACCGCGGCCAGCACGCTGATGCCGGTGGTCAGTTGCACGCGCTGGACCTGGCCTACCACCAGTTCGTGGGCGAAGGCCGAGAGCACCGCGTCGCGCGCGCGCTCGGCCTCGTTCTGCCGCACCACGCAACAGATGGAATGTTCGGACGAGCCCTGCGAGATCATCACCACCGACACCCGCGCGTTGCGCAATGCGGCGAACACGCGCTCGGCGGTGCCGGGCACGCCGATCAGGCCGGTGCCTTCGAGGTTGAGCACGGCCAGGTCCGGGCTCAGCGTCAGCCCCTTGATCGGGCCGCTGGTGGCGCTGCTGGCGGTGATGCGGGTGCCCGGATGCTCGGGCTGGAAGGTGTTGCGGATGATGATCGGCAGGCCGCGCTCGATCGCCGGCGACATGGTCTGCGGGTGCACCACCTTGGCGCCGAAATAGGCCAGTTCGCAGGCTTCGTCGTAGCTGAGCGTCTCCAGTTGCACCGCTTCGGGGACCACCCGCGGATCGGCCGACAGCACGCCGTCGACGTCGGTCCAGATGTGCAGTTCGGCGGCCTCGAACAGCGCGGCGAAGATCGCGCCGGAGTAGTCGCTGCCGTTGCGGCCGAGCGTGGTGATGCGGCCGGCGCGGTCGCGGGCGACGAAGCCGGTGACCACGATGCGCTGCTGGGGGTGCTGCGCGCGCCACTGCGCCAAGCGTTGCGCGCTGGCCTCCCAGTCCACGTCCACGCCCAGTTCGCCGCGATCGACCACCAGCACCTCGCGCGCATCCAGCACCGCGCAGTCTTCGCCCAGCGCCCGCAGGTGATCGCCCAGCAGTTGCGCCGAGTACACCTCGCCGAGGCCCTGCACGCGGTCCAGCACTTCCCGCGGCAACTCGCCGATCACCGCCAGTGCGGCGAGGATCTCGGCCAGGTGTTCGAAGCGCGCGTCCAGCCATTCCACCGTGGCGCCGGCGTGCTCGCCCAGCAACGCGACCGCGGCGGCGCGATGGCGCGCGCGGGTCTCGTGCCAGCGTTCGCGCCAGTCGCCATGGCCGCGCGCGGCCAGTTCGGCCAGGCCGATCAAGGCGTCGGTGACGCCCTTCATCGCCGAGACGACGGTGACTTGGAGACGCTCCGGGCGCGCCAGCAGCAGCTGCGCGACATGGCGATAGCGTTCGGCATCGGCCACCGAGGTGCCGCCGAACTTGTGCACGACGGTGGCGGCGGCGAGCGCGGGGTCGGCGGCGGAATCAGGCGAAGCGGCGACAGCGGGAGCGACGGCGGGGGACGACATGGGAGACCTCGGAGTGGAGGCCCCGCTCGCATCAGGCCGAGGGATTCCCCCGCATCCTGATCCGGGTGCGGGGCCGTGGTGTTCGACGATCAGACGAAGACGACGGGCCGCACCGGGCGAATGGTGAGGGTGGTAATACCGGTGGTAATGCCCGCAGCGACCGCGGCCGCGTGCCGAAGCGAGCGCGGAAGCGAAGTGGCGATGAGGGCAAGGACCAGGGGCATGGACGCAAGAGGACATCATGCGCCGGGGCGCTGTCAAGCGCCGCGTGTGCAATCGCAGCATCGGCCGACTGGCCAAGCAAGACGGTTGCAAAAGTGACTATCGCGAAAGGCCGCAAAACCCGGCGTTGCACCGGATCGCGCTGCTTCCGCCGCACCCGGAGAACACCAGGCACGGCCAATGTCGAAGCATGCCGCAACAAGCGCGCGGCGCCCATGGCGCCGCGCGCTTGCGCATGTCCTTACTGCTGCTTCTGATCTGCCGGCGGCGTCTGCGTCGGCTGCTGCGGATCCGGGTTGGCCGGGTCCTGCGGCGTGGTCGGCGACGTGCCGTCCTGCCCCTGCATCGTGCCCTGGCCGGCATCGGTGCCGGTGGTGCCGGTCGCGGTGCCGCTGGCGTCGCCGCTGGTGCTGCCCGCCGGGGCCGTACTGCCGGCCGGGGCGGTGCTGCCGCCTGCCGGGCTGCCATCGGCCGCAGCCGGCGGGTTGGCCGCATTCGGGTCGTTGGCCGGGTGATCGCCATCGCGCTTGCATGCGGCCAGCGCGGCCAGCATCGAACCGACCAGGACCATCTTCATCGCTGTTTTCATCTGTGACTCCTGCTTCGCATAGGGGTGGAAATCGCCGTGTGCATGCCGGCAAGCCGGCAATGGCGCCAAGGCGACCAGGACCGCCGATGCGCGGCGGCGATCGCCCCGCCGCAGGCAGTGCGGACGGGACGCTTGTCGCGGACGGGGCGGATGCGACTCCGTCGTCGTCCGTCGCCGCTGCGGCGACCCGGGATCGCAAGGCGAGCCGTCGGGATGCCACAGTGGCGGACGTACGCAGCCTACGCAGGGCGATGCTCAGGCCGCGTCGGCACAAGGTGTAGAGGGTGTTATTGCAGGCCGGCGCGACAACGCGCGATTCAGCGTCGTAGAATCTCCGGCAGGCCAATGGCCCCGTAGCTCAGCTGGATAGAGCGGTCCCCTCCTAAGGGACAGGTCGTGCGTTCGAATCGCGCCGGGGTCACCATTCCGTTTATGCCGGCGGCCGCGACGTCGTGCCCTCAGCCCCCTTACTCGCCTATGCACGCCGTGCAGCCCCGCGCGGCGGCATGCCTGCGCGTTTTTGCGCTTGCCGGGCGCCCAGGCCGGCGGCGGCGGCCGGGCGCGTGCGGTCTGCTAAAATTGCCGGCTGCGCGTCCCGCGTCCCCCGCCTGCGGTCGCCTTCCCTGTCGCAACGAACCCAGGAGATTCCATGTCCGCTGACCTGCTCAAGGCGCTCGGCCTCGCCGCCACCAACTCCGGCACCTACCTCGGCAACGGCGAGTGGTCCAGCGCCACCGGCGCCGGCGTGCTGCAGCCGCTCAACCCGTCGAGCAACGCCATCATCGCCGAGGTCCAGGCCACCACCGAGCAGGACTACGAGACGGTGATCGCCCGCGCCCAGGCCGCGTTCAAGGTCTGGCGCACCACCCCGGCACCGCGCCGCGGCGAGGCGGTGCGGCTGTGCGGCGAGGCGCTGCGCAAGCACAAGGACGCGCTGGGCTCGCTGGTCGCGCTGGAAATGGGCAAGAGCAAGCCGGAAGGCGACGGCGAAGTGCAGGAGATGATCGACATCGCCGATTTCGCGGTCGGCCAGAGCCGCATGCTGTACGGCTACACCCTGCACTCGGAGCGTCCGGGCCACCGCATGTACGAGCAGTACCAGCCACTGGGCCTGGTCGGCATCATCAGCGCGTTCAACTTCCCGGTCGCGGTGTGGAGCTGGAACGCGTTCCTGGCGGCGATCTGCGGCGACATCTGCATCTGGAAGCCGTCCAACAAGACCCCGCTGACCGCGATCGCGTCGATGAAGATCTGCAACGAGGCGCTGCGCGACGCCGGCTTCCCGGACATCTTCTTCCTGGTCAACGATGCCGGCGTGGCCCTGTCCGAGCGCCTGGTCGAGGACACCCGCATCCCGCTGATCAGCTTCACCGGCTCCACCCAGGTCGGCCGCGTCGTCGCCGAGAAGTGCGCGCGCCGCCTGGGCCGCTGCCTGCTGGAGCTGGGCGGCAACAACGCCATCATCCTCGACGAGAGCGCCGACCTGAAGCTGGCCGTGCCCGGCATCGTGTTCGGCGCGGTCGGCACCGCCGGCCAGCGCTGCACCACCACGCGCCGGCTGATCGTGCACGAATCGATCTACGACACCGTGCTGGCGACCCTGGTCAAGGCCTACAAGCAGGTCGAAGGCAAGATCGGCGACCCGACCGACCCGGCCAACCTGATGGGCCCGCTGAACAGCCGCGGTGCGGTCGAGCAGTTCCTGGATTCCATCGCCAAGGCCAAGGCCGCCGGCGGCACCGTCGAGACCGGCGGCACCGCGCTGGACCGTCCGGGCAACTTCGTGTTGCCGGCCATCGTCACCGGCCTGAAGAACAGCGACGAGGTGGTGCAGCACGAGACCTTCGCGCCGATCCTGTACGTGATGAAGTACAGCACCCTGGACGAGGCCATCGACATGCAGAACGGCGTGCCGCAGGGCCTGTCCTCGTCGATCTTCACCCAGAACCTGAAGGCGGCGGAGAAGTTCCTGTCCGCGGCCGGCAGCGACTGCGGCATCGCCAACGTCAACATCGGCACCTCCGGCGCCGAGATCGGCGGCGCCTTCGGCGGCGAGAAGGACACCGGCGGTGGCCGCGAATCCGGCTCGGACGCCTGGAAGGTGTACATGCGCCGGCAGACCAACACGATCAACTACTCCGATTCGCTGCCGCTGGCGCAGGGCATCAAGTTCGATCTGTAAGATGCGCCTGGCCGCGCTCTCCGATATCCACGGCAACCTGCCCGCGCTGGAGGCCGTGCTTGCGGATATCGGACGGCGCGGCGTGGACCGGATCGTCAACCTGGGCGACATCGTCTCCGGCCCGCTGTGGCCGCGGGAAACCGCCGCGCGGCTGATGCCGCTGGCGCTGCCCACGGTGCGCGGCAACCACGAGCGCCAGTTGAGCGAACTGGAACCGGCGGCCATGGGCGCCAGCGACGCCTATGCCCATGCGCAGCTGACGCCGGCACAGCGGCACTGGCTGGCCGCACTGCCGCCGACCCTGTCGTTGCCGCATGCGCTGCTGTGCCACGGCACGCCGCACGACGACCTGTGCTGGCTGCTCGACGAACTGGAACCGCCGCGGCTGCGCGCCGCCGATGCGCAGCGCGTGCGCGAGCGACTGGGCGACGCGCCGCCGGCGGCGCTGGTGCTGTGCGGACACAGCCACCTGCCGCGCACGCTGCGCCTGGACGACGGACGCCTGCTGTGCAATCCCGGCAGCGTTGGTCTGCCCGCCTATGCCGAGACCCATCCGCAACCGCACCGGGTCGAGACCGGCACGCCGCAGGCGCGCTACGCCGTGCTCGACTACCGCGACGGCCAGTGGCACGCGCAGTTGCACGCGATCGACTACGACCACGCCAGCGCCGCCGCGCAGGCCGAGCGCAACGGCCGGCCGCACTGGGCGCATGCGTTGCGGCACGGGCGCATCCCCGCATGAGCGGCGCACGCCAGGCGCGCTTCTGGGATAATTCGCTCATCCCGCGCACGCGCGCGTCCGCATGGCGCATGCCGCCTTGCTCGCACGAGGAATCCAGATGAGCACCGTTCGCGAAACCAATTCCCTCGCCGTGGTCAGCCTGGTCGCCGGCATCCTCGGCTGGACCCTGATGCCGGTGCTGGGCAGCCTCGGCGCGATCGTCACCGGGCATCTGGCGCGCGCGGAGATCCGCCGCCAGCCGCAGCGCTTCCAGGGCGACGGCCTGGCGGTGGGCGGGTTGATCCTGGGTTGGGCCGCGGTGGCGCTGGCCGTGCTGGCGGTGCTGGCCTTCGTGCTGTTCTTCGGCGGGCTGGCGTGGTTCGCCAGCACCCAGTCGTGAGCCGGGACGCCGCCGCGCCGCGCGAGCGCTTCAGCGACCGCGTCGCCGATTACGTGCGCTATCGCCCCAGCTATCCGCCGGCCCTGCTCGACTGGGTGCACGGCGAGCTGGGCGTGGCCGGCGACGCGCTGGTCGCCGACATCGGTGCCGGCACCGGGATCTCCACCCGCCTGTTCCTGCAGGCCGGGCACCCGACCCTGGCGGTGGAGCCGAACGCGGCGATGCGCGAGGCCGCCGTCGCGTTGCTGCAGTATCTGCCTGGCTTCCGCGCCATCGACGGCAGCGCCGAAGCCACCACCCTGGCCGACGCCAGCGTCGACCTGATCAGCGCCGCGCAGGCCTTCCACTGGTTCGACCTGGAGGCGGTGCGCCGCGAATGGGCGCGGGTGTTGCGCCCCGGCGGCCTAGCGCTGGTGTACTGGAACTCGCGCCTGCTCGACGCCACCCCGTTCCTGGAAGGCTACGAGCAGTTGCTGCTGGAGTACGGCACCGACTACAGCGCGGTGGCCGAGCGCTATCACGACGATGCCACCATGCAGCGCTGGTTCGGCACCGGCCTGCGCGGCACCGCGCAGTTTCCCAACGAACAGCGCATGGACTTCGAGGCGCTGCGCGGACGCCTGCTGTCGTCCTCCTACGCGCCGCTGCCCGGCCACCCGCGCCACGCGCCGATGCTGGAGGCGCTGCGTACGCTGTTCGACAGGCACCAGCGCGACGGCGTCGTCGCCTTCCATTACCGCACCCGCGCCTTCGCCGGGACGCTGAACTGAGCCACACGCCATGTATTCCCTCGCCCGACCGTTCCTGTTCGCCTTCGATGCCGAGCGCGCCCACGCCCTGGGCCTGCGCGCGATCGAGCTGGCCTACCGCACCGGCACCAACCCGCTGCTGGCGCGCACGATCGCGCCGATGCCCACGCGCGCCTTCGGCCTGGACTTCCCCAATCCGGTCGGACTGGCCGCGGGCCTGGACAAGAACGGCGAACACATCGATGCGCTGCTGGCGCTGGGCTTCGGTTTCGTCGAGATCGGCACCGTCACCCCGCGCGCGCAGGCCGGCAATCCGCTGCCGCGCATGTTCCGCCTGCCGCGGCAGCAGGCGGTGATCAACCGCATGGGCTTCAACAACCTGGGCGTGGACGCGCTGGTGCGCAACGTCGAACGCGCGCGGCGCCGGCGCGGCCTGCTCGGCATCAACATCGGCAAGAACAAGGACACGCCGAACGAAGACGCCGCGTCCGATTACCTGCACTGCCTGGAGAAGGTCTACGCGCTGGCCGACTACATCACCGTCAACATCTCCTCGCCCAACACCGCCGGCCTGCGCGAACTGCAGGAAGAACAGGCGCTGCGGCAGTTGATCGCGCGCCTGCGCGAGGCGCAGGAAGCGCTCGCCGCACGTCACGGCAAGCGCGTGCCGATGCTGGTCAAGGTGGCGCCGGATCTGAGCGACAGCGACATCGACGCGGCGGCGCGGGTGCTGTCGGACCTGCAGGTGGACGGCGTGATCGCCACCAATACCACGGTTGCCCGCCCCGGCCTGGAGCATGAGCCGCTGGGCGCGGAAAGCGGCGGCCTGTCCGGCGCACCGTTGCTGGGCCAGTCCACCCTGGTGCTGCGCCGGCTGCGCGCGCGCCTGCCCGAACACATCCCGCTGATCGGCGTCGGCGGCATCCTGTCCGGAGCCGACGCGGTGGCGAAGATGGCCGCCGGCGCGGCGCTGGTGCAGTGCTACAGCGGCCTGGTGTTCCGCGGGCCGGAACTGATCGGCGAGTGCGTGGAGGCGATGCGCCGGCGCCGCGAAGCGCCCAGCCGCGGGGACGTGGTCGTCTCATGAGCACGACGGCCTGGTCGCTCACCGCGCAGGCGCCGCTGCAGGCGCTCAACACCTTCCACGTCGCGGCGCAGGCGCCGTGGCTGCTGCAGATCTTCGCGCCCGAGGCGCTGCCCGAGGCGCTGCTGGCGCCGGAACTGGCCGGCGCCGCGCTGCTGCCGCTGGGCAGCGGCAGCAACATGCTGTTCGCCGGCGATGCGCCCGGGGTGGTGCTGTGCTTCGCCAACCGCAGCATCGACACCCTGGAGCACCGCGCCGACTACGCGATCGTCCGTGCCGGCGCCGGCGTGGGCTGGCACGAACTGGTGATGTGGTCGCTGGCGCAGGGCCTGTCCGGCCTGGAGAACCTGGCGCTGATCCCGGGCACGGTCGGCGCCGCACCGATCCAGAACATCGGCGCCTATGGCGCGCAGATGGGCGAGTTCGTGCACGCGGTCGAAGCCTACGACCGTGCCGATGCGCGCTTCGTGCGGCTGGACGCGGTCGCCTGCGAGTTCGGCTACCGCGACAGCCTGTTCAAGCGCCAGCCCGACCGCTATCTGATCGCCGCGGTGGAGTTCAACCTGCCGCGGTTGCACGCGCTGCGCCTGGACTACGCCGGCATCGGCGAGGAACTGCAGGCGATGGGCATCACCACGCCCGGCGCGCCCGACGTGGCCCAGGCGGTGATCAACATCCGCCGGCGCAAGCTGCCCGACCCGGACGTGCTCGGCAACGCCGGCAGCTTCTTCAAGAACCCGTTGCTGCCGCTGGAACAGGCGCTGGCGTTGCAGCACGAGTTCCCGGCCTTGCCGGTATTCCCGGGCGAGGACGACAGCCAGCGCAAGCTGTCGGCAGCCTGGCTGATCGAGGCCTGCGGCTGGAAGGGCTATCGCGACGGCGACGCCGGCGTGTCCGCCGCGCATGCGCTGGTGCTGGTCAACCATGGCCAGGCCAGCGGCGCCGAGCTGCTGGACCTGGCGCGGCGCATCACCGCCTCGGTGCGCGAGCGCTTCGGCGTGGTGCTGGAACCGGAACCGCGCATCGTCGGCGCGCAGTGGTAGCCGCGCCCACGCCGCTGCGCGCGGCGCTGCTGATGCTGGCCAGCACCATGGCCTTCGGGCTGATGGTGGTGGCGATCCGGCTGGCGTCGGCGCAGCTGTCGACGCTGCAGATCGCGTTCTTCCGCAACCTGTTCGGCCTGCTGTTCCTGCTGCCGATGCTGCTGCGCCCGGGCCGGCCGCTGCCGCGCACCGCACAACTGCCGCGCTACCTGCTGCGCACCGCGATCGGCCTGGTGTCGATGCTGGCCGGGTTCTGGGCGATCGGCCACCTGCCGCTGTCGCAGGCGATCGCGCTGTCCTACTCCACCCCGCTGTTCGCGACACTGGCCGCCGCGCTATGGCTGGGCGAGACGGTGCGCCTGCGGCGCTGGCTGGCGGTGCTGTGCGGCTTCGCCGGGGTGCTGCTGATCGTGCGCCCCGGCGCCGCCGCGTTCAGTCCCGGCACCCTGGTGGCGGTGCTGGCGGCGGTAATGAGCGCGCTGGTCGCGATCCAGATCAAGCAACTGGCACGGGTGGACGACGCCAACACGGTGGTGTTCTACACCTACGCGTTCTGGGTGCCGATGTCGCTGCTGCCGGCGCTGTTCGTGTGGCGCTGGCCGCAGGGCATCGACTGGCTGTGGCTGCTGGCCACCGGCCTGTTCGGCACGCTCGGGCAGTTGCTGTGGACGCACGCGCTGCGGCTCGGCGAGGTCTCTGCGCTGACCCCGATCAGCTTCACCCAACTGCCGCTGGTGGCACTGTTCGGCTGGTGGCTGTTCGACGAGACCCTGGACGGCGGTACCGTGCTGGGCGCGCTGGTGATCCTCGGCGCCAACGCCTATATCGCCCACCGCGAGGCGGTGCTGGCACGGCGTGCAGCGCGCGCCGGCGCCGGCACCCCGCCGACACTGGACGCCTGAGTGCCGCGCATGACGCCGCGCCGCGCTCCGGCGTCGTGGCAGTCGCCGGCACGGCCGCCGCGCGCGGTCGCTGCACGCAGCCGATGCCGCTACCATCCTCGCGCACGCGCAACCACGGCAGGCGACGCACGATGAAGACCATCGGCATGATCGGCGGCATGAGCTGGGAATCCACCCTGCCCTACTACCGGCACATCAACGAGACGGTCCGCGCACACCTGGGCGGGCTGCACTCGGCCAGGATCCTGCTGCACAGCGTGGATTTCCACGAGATCGCGCAGTACCAGCGCGACGGCGACTGGGATGCGGCCGGCGTCGCCCTGGCGGCGTCGGCGCGCGCGCTGCAGGCCGGCGGCGCCGATTTCCTGGTGCTGTGCACCAACACCATGCACTGCGTCGCCGACGCGATCGCCGCCGCGGTCCCGCTGCCGCTGCTGCATATCGCCGACGCCACCGCCGATGCGCTGCAGGCCGCCGGCATCGCCCGCGTCGGCCTGCTCGGCACCCGCTTCACCATGGAACAGGCGTTCTACCGCGACCGGCTGCAGCGGCGCGGCTTCGAGGTGCTGATCCCGGATGTGCCGGCGCGCGAGGACGTGCATCGCATCATCTACGAAGAGCTGTGCCAGGGCCTGGTGCTTGCGCCGTCGCGGCTGCGCTACCAGGAGGTGATCGCGGCGCTGCAGGCGCAGGGCGCGGAGGCGGTGATCCTGGGCTGTACCGAGATTTCCCTTTTGATCGGCCCCACCGACGCGGCGATGCCGCTGTTCGATACGACCGCACTGCACGCGCGCGCCGCCGCGCTGCACAGCCTGGCCTAGCGATGCGCAATCAGGCCCCTGCCCTTGTCCCGCGCCGCGATGTTGACGCTGCACGCGCGTGGGCGCCGTTCCGGCTTGGCGCCCTGCTGGTCCTGGCCCTGCTGCTGTGGCCGGCGCTCGGCCGCTGCGCCGTCGCCATTCCGCCGTACACGCCGAACGTGGTCGATCCCGCCGGCACGCTCAGCGCGGACGACACCCAGCGGATCAACGCGGCGCTGCAGCGCCTGCGCGAGCGCCAGCACATCTGGGGCGCGGTCTACCTCGTGCCGTCGCTGCAGGACGAGCCGATCGAACGCCTGGCCGAACGCGCCTTCCGCACCTGGCAGCTCGGCCAGAAAGGGACGGACAACGGCCTGTTGCTGGTGCTGGCGATGCAGGACCGGCGTTCGCGCTTCGAAGTGGGCTACGGGCTGGAAGGCGTGCTGCCCGACGTGGTCGCCCGGCATGCGCTGGACGACTACCTGGCGCCGCGCCTGCGCCAGGGCGACACCGCCGACGCGATCGTGGCCGCGTTCGACTTCATGGGCCGCGCCGCCGCGCAGGATCCCGCAGCCGTCGCCGAACTGGCGCAACCGGCCGACGACGGCATGCACTGGCGGCGCGGCGCCATCGCCTGGGCGGGCCTGCTGGTGCTGGTGTGGCTGCTGCTGCCGCTGCGCAGTGCCTGGACCGGCGTCCTGCGCAGGCGCCTGCTGCGACGGCACCCGCGCCTGTCGGCCCAGCCCGAGGAACTGGTCCAGGACACCAAACCTGGGGGTTTCTGGGCATGGTTCATCCGCCTGTTCCTGAGCGCCAACCCCGGCATCTTCGTGATACTGCTGTCGGCCAGGTCGATGACGATGACGGTAATCTTCCTGGCGCTGGAACTGCTGATCCTGGTACTGACCCTGGTCATCGCCGCGCAGCGCTACCGCTCGCCGCGGCGCTACAGCCGCTTTCTGCAGGCGCTCACGCGGCGGCGCAATGCGCTGATCCGCAAAGGGCATATCGCCGAGACCGCGCCCGGGGTGTTCGCCTACACCGCCAGCTACTACGCCGATCAGGCCGCCAAGGAACGCGCCGCGGCCGAGTCCGCGGGATCGTCCTCGTCCTCCTCCTCGTCCTCCAGCAGTAGCTCGTCCTCCGGCGGCGGCAGCTCCGGCGGCGGCGGCGCCAGTTCGAGCTGGTAGGCGGCGCGCGCGGCGCGTTCAGCGCCACGCATCCTCAGGCGACCGGCGACACGGCTGGCGCCGGGAATCAGTCGACGGACCCGGCGTTGGCGATCATGCGGTGGAGCAAGCCGAGCAGCAGTTGCTGCTCCTCCGGCTGCAGGCCGGCGCAGACCTGCTGGTCGACGCCGCGCAAGGCCTCGCGGCCAGGTTCCAGCAGCGCGAGTGCCTGGTCGGTCAGGGAGATCGCCGCGCTGCGCTTGTCCGCGGCCGCGCGTTCGCGCTTGATCAGTCCGTCGCGCTCCATGCGCGCGAGCAACTGCGCCATGCTCGGCTGTTCGACGCCGGCCATTCGGGCCAGTTCGCCCTGCGTGCGCTGCTCGCCGTGCTTCAACGCCACCAGCACCGGGAGCTGTGCCGCAGTGATGCCGGCCAGGCGCAGCCGCTCGTCGCTCAGCTTGAGCAGCAGGCGCGCCAGGCGACCGACCACCAACGTCGGCATGGCATGCGGCGTCCACTCGGCAGGCGCGTCGGGCATTGCATAGGATCCTATGTATCTATAAGGTGGCGTCCATGCGCAGCCCCACTCCAACCCGCTCAACCCATCCCAGCGTCGCGATCGTCGGTGGCGGCCCCGCCGGACTCACGGCCGCGGTCATCTTAAACCGCCATGGTTGGCCGGTCTCGGTGTTCGAAGGCGACGCCTCGCTGGAGGCGCGCGACCAAGGCGGCACGCTCGACCTGCACCCGGAAGATGGCCAGTTGGCCCTGCACAAGGCCGGGCTGCTGGAGCGGTTCAAGGCGATTGCGCGCTACGAGGACCAGGAGCAGCGATCGCTGGACTACGCCACCGGTGCCGTCCTACGCGAGGAAGTGCCGCTTCCGGGGACCGGCGATCGCCCGGAGATCGACCGTCTGGTGCTGCGCCGACTCCTGCTGGAAGCGACCGATGGCACCGCCATCCGCTGGGACAGCAAGGTGACCGGCGTGATCGGCAACCGCAGCGGGGGCTACCGCTTGCAGTTGCAAGATGGGCTCACGCCCGCCTTCGACATCGTGATCGGCGCAGACGGCGCCTGGTCGCGCGTGCGCAGCGCAGTGACCCCGGTGGTCCCGGCGTACACCGGCGTGACCTTCGTCGAACTGTGGCTGTCCGAGGTGGATACCCGGCATCCGCACAGCGCCGCTCTGGTCGGGCACGGCACGATGTTCGCGCTGCACGGCCCCACCGGGATCATCGCGCAACGCAACGGCGGCGGGACGATTCGCGTCTATGCCGCCTTCCGCACCGGCCCCGAACACGGCGATTGGCCGGACAGCGCCTTGCAGGGCATCGACAAGCCCGCCCTGCTGGCGCGCTTCGATGGCTGGTCGACGACGTTGCGGCGCCTGATCGCCGATGCGGACCGCATTGCCGCCATGCGCCCGATCGTGGCCTTGCCGCCGGGACTGCGCTGGCCGCACCGCAGCGGGTTGGCGCTGGTCGGCGATGCGGCGCACGTCATGCCGCCGTTGGGCGTCGGCGTCAACCTGGCCATGCTCGACGCCGCCGAACTCGCCGAAGCCCTGGTCGGCGCCGCGGACTGGCGCGACGCGATGCAACGCTGGGAAGTGGCGATGCTCGACCGTGCCGCCGGGTTCGCCTCGCTGTGCCGCGACGGGTTTGCCGAGATGTTCCCCGACGCAGCGCCCCCGAGCGTTTGAGTGCCACGCCTTGCGGTTGCGCAGCGCGCGCGCCAAGCGACGCGCAGCCGGCGGTGTCCGGCCTTGCGACGCCATGGGTCACAGCGCCGCGATCGCGCTGCCGCGCGTCAGCTCGCCAGCCGTCGTGCGCGCCAGCGCGGCCGGCGCTCGCCGCGAAACAGCAGCAGGTACAGCCCCACCACCCACACCAGCGCCGCGCTCCAGCCGCCGAGGATGTCCGAGGGGTAATGCACGCCCAGGTACACCCGCGACACGCCGACCAGCAGCGTGAAGCTGCCGGCCAGCCACAGCACCGGCCAGCGCCAGCGGGTGCGCCAGCTCAGCGCGATCAGCACCGCCGCCAGGGTCATCGAGCCCATCGCGTGGCCGCTGGGGAAACTGAAGGTGTGGTGCTCGGGCGCGATCGACTCCCACAGGCTGGGCCGGTCGCGCTGGAAGAACTGCTTGGCGCCCATGTTCAGCAGCGCCGAACCGATGAAGGACAGCGCCGCGAACAGCGCCTCGCGCCAGCGGCGCAGGCCCAGCAGTACCAGCACGATCAAGGTGTCCAGCGGGATCACGCCGTACTGGTAGCCGGCCTCGGTGACCACGGTGAAGAACCGGTCCCAGCCGGGGCTGGTCAGGCCGCGCATGCTCCACAACAGCGGCTCGTCGAAGTAGAGGTCTTCCAGCGCATGCACTTCGTCGGCCAGGGCCACGAACACGCCCAACGGCAGCAGCACCCCGGCGAACAGCAGGATCACGCGCCAGGCATTGCGCCGCAGCCAGCGGCGCAGCCCGGCCGCCTCGGCGGCGGACTCACCCGGTGCGGCGGACATAGGTGCGTTCGACGTAATCGTCGATCAGCGCGACGAACTCGTGGGCGATGTTCTCGCCACGCAGGGTCACCTTCTTCTCGCCGTCGATGAACACCGGCGCGGCCGGCGCCTCGCCGGTGCCGGGCAGCGAGATGCCGATGTTGGCGTGGCGCGACTCGCCCGGCCCGTTGACCACGCAGCCCATCACCGCCAGGGTCATGCTCTCGGCGCCGGGATGGGTCACCTTCCACTCCGGCATCTTCGCGCGGACGTGGTTCTGCACCACCTTGGCCAGCTCCTGGAAGAACTCGGAGGTGGTGCGGCCGCAGCCCGGGCAGGCGGTGACCAGCGGGGTGAAGGCGCGCTGGCCGGTGGTCTGCAGCAGTTCCTGGGCGACGATCACTTCCTGCGTACGCGACTGCCCCGGCTCCGGGGTCAGCGAGATGCGGATGGTGTCGCCGATGCCTTCCTGCAGCAGCACCGCCAGCGCCGCGCTGGAGGCGACGATGCCCTTGCTGCCGATGCCGGCCTCGGTCAGGCCCAGGTGCAGGGCGAAGTCCGAGCGCTGCGCCAGGTCGCGGTACACCGCGATCAGCTCCTGCACGCCGCTGACCTTGCAGCTGAGCACGATGCGGTCGCGGCCCAGGCCCAGTTCCACCGCGCGCTCGGCCGAATCCAGCGCCGAGCGGATCAGCGCCTCGCGCAGCACCCGGCCGGCATCCCAAGGCACCTCGCGCCGCGAGTTCTCGTCCATCAGCTGCGCGGCCAGCGCCTGGTCCAGCGAGCCCCAGTTGGCGCCGATGCGCACCGGCTTGTCGTACTTCAGCGCGAATTCGATCAGCTGCGCGAACTGGGTGTCCTTCTTCTTGCCGAAGCCGACGTTGCCGGGATTGATCCGGTACTTGGCCAGCGCCTGGGCGCAAGCGGGCTCGGCGGCCAGCAGCTGGTGGCCGTTGTAGTGGAAGTCGCCGATCAGCGGCACCTCGATGCCCATCATCCGCAGCTTGTCGACGATGCGCGGGATCGCCGCGGCCGACTCCGGGTTGTTGACGGTCAGGCGCACCAGTTCCGAGCCGGCGCGCCACAGTTCGGCCACCTGCTTGACCGAGGAGGCGACGTCGGCGGTGTCGGTATTGGTCATCGACTGCACCACCACCGGCTTGCCGCCGCCCATGGTGACGCCGCCGATGCGGACCGGCTGGGTGAGACGGCGCGCCCAGGGCGCGGCGTCGGCGGGAGGCGTGGGGCGGCTGACGGCGTCGTACATGCGCCCATTTTAGCCTGCGCGGCGCATCCTGCCGCACGCGCCGGCACCGGCGATTCAGCGAGGCGGCGCCGCTGCGACGGTTTGTCGCAGGCAGGCCCTGGGCCCAGCGCATACGATGCGCAGCATGGATTCCACCGACGCCTCCTTCCTGCGCACCCTGTGCAGCCTGCGCTGGCTGGCCACCGCCGGCCAGGCCGCGACGATCCTCGTGGCGACCTGGCCGCTGCAGTTGCCGCTGCCGCAGGCGCCGCTGTGGGCCGGCGTGGCGGTGCTGGCGCTGTTCAACCTGTACGCGCAACTGCGCCTGCGCCATGCCGACTCGGCCGCGCCGGCCACCGCCTTCGGCCACATCCTGGTCGACGTGACCGTGCTGACCTGGATGGTCGGCTGGAGCGGCGGCATCGGCAACGCCTTCGGCTCGCTGTTCCTGGTGCTGATCGCGCTGGCGGTGCTAGCCCTGCCGCTGCGCTGGGCGCTGGCGGTGGCGCTGGCCTGCGTGGCCGGCTATGCGGTCAGCGCGCTGTTCGGCCTGCCGCTGCCGCACGGCCCCTACCAGGCGCTGGACCTGCAACGCTGGGGCATGGCGGCCAATTTCCTGCTGTCCACGGTGGTGGTGCTGGTGTTCTCCACCCGCCTGGCGATCGCCATGCGCGAACGCGAGCGCGAGCTGGCGCTGCTGCGCGAGCGCTTCACCCGCAACGAGGGCATCGTCGCCCTGGCCACCCATGCCGCGTCGGTGGCGCACGAGCTGAACACGCCGCTGGCGACGATGACCCTGCTCACCGACGACATCGCCGAACAGAGCGACCAGCCGGAACTGCGCGAGGACCTGGACACCCTGCGCGAACTGCTGGTGCAGTGCCGCGAGCGGGTGCTGGCGCTGGCCGCGCCGGCGCAGCGCGCCGGCGGGCAGACCGTGTCGCTGGCGCAAGTGCTGCACCAGTGGCAGTTGGTGCGGCCCACCGTGCGCCTGCGCCGCAACGACGACGCGCCGCTGCAGCTGCGCATGGAAAGCGCGATCGGCCACCTGCTGCAGGTGCTGCTGAACAACGCCGCCGACGCCGGCGAACGCGCCGGCCACCCACAGGTGGACCTGAACGTGCGCGTCACCGGCAGCGAACTGGTCGGCGAAGTGCGCGACTACGGCGGCGGCTTCGACGCCAACCAGGTCGGCCTGCCGGCCACCCTGTTCCGCAGCGGCAAGCCCGAGAGCATGGGCGTGGGCCTGGCGCTGTCGCATGCGACCATCGAACGCCTGGGCGGCGAGCTGTGGACCGAGCCGGCGCCGGACCACGGCGCCCGGGTCGGCTTCCGCCTGCCGCTGCTCGCCCTGGAGACCTCCGCATGAACACCGACACCCCGCTGGGCCTGCTGGTCGACGACGATCCGCTGTACCTGCGCACCCTGCAGCGCACCCTCGCCCGCCGTGGCCTGGACACGCGTACCGCCGACAGCGCCGCCGCCGCGCTGGCGCTGGCCGCCGAAACGCCGCCGGACTATGCGCTGATCGACCTCAAGCTCGGCGACGAATCCGGCCTGGCGCTGATCCAGCCGCTGCGCGCGATCCGCGCCGACATGCGCATCCTGCTGGTCACCGGCTACGCCAGCATCGCCACCGCGGTGGAGGCGATCAAGCTCGGTGCCGACGACTACCTGCCCAAGCCGGCCACCGTGCCGATGATCCTGCGCGCGATCGGCCTGGAGGCCGAGGAGGACGAGGACGAGGACGGCAGCGACGTACCGGACGCGATGACCCCGCTCAGCCGCCTGCAGTGGGAACACATCCAGCAGGCCATGCACGAGACCGGCGGCAACGTCTCCGCGGCCGCACGCCTGCTCGGCATGCACCGCCGTTCGCTGCAACGCAAGCTGGCCAAGCGCCCCAGCCCGCAGCGCGACCCGCCGCGCTGAGCCGCGCGGCGCGGCCTGAACCGCGCCCGCGCCTGGCGCTCAAGTCCCCCAGCGCCGGGCCGCTAACTCGGTATGTTGAAATCTCCGCCCGCCTTGCTGGACGAGCCACAACGGCTCAGCGCCCTGCACCAGCTCTGCCTGCTGGATACCCCGGCCGACCAGGTCTTCGACCTGGTCACGCAGCTGGCGTCCCGCTACCTGCGGGTGCCGATCGCGCTGGTCTCGCTGATCGACGAAAAGCGCCAGTGGTTCAAGTCCCGGGTCGGCCTGGAGGCGGCGCAGACGCCGCGCAGCCAGGCGTTCTGCGCCTACGCGATCCACAGCCCGGAGCTGATGGTGGTGCCCGACGCGCGCCAGGATCCGCGCTTTCGCGACAACCCGCTGGTCACCGGCCCGCCGTTCATTCGCTTCTACGCCGGCGCGCCGCTGCTGATGGCCGACGGTGCCAGCCTCGGCACGCTGTGCGTGATCGATACCGAGCCGCGCCACGAGCTCGACGAGGTCGCGCGCCGCACCTTGCAGGACCTGCGCGACCTGTTGATGGTGCGCATCGACACGTTGCGCAACAGCGGCTTCGTCGACGCCCTGACCGGCCTGCCCAACCGCGGCCGCTTCAACGACGACCTGACCATGTGGCTGTCGCTGCAGAGCGCGGACCAGCACGACACCGCGGTGGCGATCGACGTGTGCGGCATCGAGTATTTCCGCGACATGGTCAAGGCGCTGGGCTGGGAGTACGCCGAGGGCTACCTGCTGGCCGCGCGCGATCGCCTGCGGCAGGCGCTGGACCGCCTGCCGCTATACCGCATCGACACCACCACCTTCGTGTTCATCATGGAAGGCAGCGACACGGCGCACCTGGAGTACTGGTGCGAACACGTCTGCGACGCCTTCGCCGCGGCGATCGACCACCAGGGCATCCCGCATGCGGCCAGCCCCTCGCTGGGCGCGGTGCGCCTGGACGGGGCGCTCAGCGCCAACCATACGGTGCGCTCGCTGACCACCGCGGTGGACATGGCGCGCCAGCGCGGGCAGCACTGGAGCCTGTACGAACGCAATCACGACGCCAACCAGCGCAATGCCTTCCGCATCCTGGCCGCCTTGCCCGAGGCGCTGGAGGCGCAGGGCCAGCTGAGCCTGCACTACCAGCCGCGGGTGAGCCTGCGCAGCGGCGAATGCGTGGGCGTGGAGGCGCTGCTGCGCTGGCAGCATCCGCTGCTGGGCACGGTGGCGCCGAACGACTTCATCCCGCTGGCGGAAAAGACCGCGCTGATGAGCCGGATCACCGCCTGGGTGCTGCGCACCGGCATCGCCCAGGCGGCGCAGTGGCAGCAGCGCGGCTATGGCTTCAGCGTCTCGCTGAACGTGTCGGCGGTGGACCTGGAGCAGGTCGACTTCATCGTCCGGCTGCAGGCGCTGCTGCAGCAGCATGCGCTGGCGCCCGGCGCGCTGGAGATCGAATTCACCGAGAGCGCGATGATCCGCGATCCGCAGCGGGTGGCCGAACAGCTGCAGCAGATCAGCGCGCTCGGGGTGAAGATCGCCATCGACGACTTCGGCACCGGCTACAGCAATCTCGGCTATCTGAAGAACATCCCGGCCAGCGCGCTGAAGATCGACCAGTCGTTCATCCGTGCCCTGCCCGGCAGCCGCAGCGACGGCATGCTGGTGCCGTCGATGATCCATCTCGGCCACGATTTCGGCCAGCAGGTGGTGGCCGAGGGCATCGAGAGCGAAATCGTGTACCGGATGCTGCGCGACTGGGGCTGCGACGAGGGCCAGGGCTACTGGATCGCGCGACCGATGACGGCCGAGGCGCTGGACGCCTGGCTGGCCGAGCCGTGGCAGGGCGGCGACGCCTGAGCGCGCCGCGCCACGGCCCGCCCGTGGCTCACCAGAACACCGCGTACAGCGCCACCAGGATCGCGATCACCGCGGCCGCGCCAAGCTTGAAACCGAGCGTGGTGCCGTAGCGCACGTCGTCGGTGCGGATCAGGTCGCGCGCTGGCGCCTGCGGGGTCAGCAGCGACACCACCACCGCCGCAACAAGCGACAGCACGAACACCAGGCCGATGCGGTCCATGAACGGCAGTTCCGGCCACAGCTTCTTCAGCGCGAACGACAGCAGCACCGAGCCGATCGCCGCGGTCAGCGCGCCGGCCTCGTTGGCGCGCTTCCAGAACAGGCCGAGCATGAAGATCACCACCACGCCCGGGGTGAAGAAGCCGGTGAACTCCTGGATGAACTGGAAGCCCTGGTCGAAATTACCCAGCAGCGGCCGCGCGGTGAGGATGCCGATCAGCACCGAGGTCACCGCGGCCACCCGGCCGACCCGCACCAGCTGCGGCTGGTCGGCCTGCGGGCGGAACTTGGCGTAGAAGTCCAGGGTGAAGATGGTCGCCACCGAATTGATCTTGGACGCCAGCGAGGCCACGATCGCCGCCACCAGCGCAGCGAACACCAGGCCGAGGATGCCGCTGGGCAGCAGTTGCATCATGGTCGGGTAGGCCTGGTCCGGCTTGGCCAGGTCCGGCGCCAGCACCACCGCGGCGATGCCCGGCACCACCACCACCACCGGCATCAGCAGCTTGAGGAAGGCGGCGAACACCATGCCCTTCTGCGCCTCGCCGATGTTCTTGGCCGCGAGCGCGCGCTGGATGATGTACTGGTTGAAGCCCCAGTAGCTGATGTTCATCACCCACAGGCCGCCGAGCAGCACGCTCAGGCCCGGCAGATCCTTGTAGAACGGGTTGTCCTTGGACAGGATCATGTGGAAGTGCTCGGGGTGCGCGTTCCACAGGTGGCGGAAGCCGGCGAGCACGCCGGCGCCGTCGCCGATCCGCGACAAGGTGAGCCCGGCAACCAGCAGGCCGCCCAGCACCAGCAGGGTGACCTGGACGATGTCGGTCAGCGCCACCGCCTTCAGCCCGCCGTACAACTGGTAGACCAGCGCGAACACGCCGATCAGCGCCAGCGCCAGGGTCTGGTCCATGCCGGTGACCTGGCTCACCGCGATCGAGCCCAGCCACAGGATCGAGGTCAGGTTGACGAACACGTACAGCAGCAGCCAGAACACCGCCATCAGCGTGCGGATCCACTTGCCGTAACGCTGCTCCAGGAACTGCGGCATGGTGTAGATGCCGTTGCGCAGGAAGATCGGCAGGAAGAACTTGCCGACGATCAGCAGGGTCAGCGCCGCCATCCACTCGTAGGAGGCGATCGCCAGGCCGATCGCATAGCCGGAACCGGCCATGCCGATGATCTGCTCGGCGGAGATGTTCGCCGCGATCAGCGAGGCGCCGATCGCCCACCACGGCAGGGTCTTGCTGGCCAGGAAGTAGTCCTCCGCGCTCTTGCGATGCCCGGCCTTCTCCCGCGACACCCATTGCGCGAGCAGGAAGATGCCCGCCAGGTAGACCACCACGATCGCCACATCCAACGTCGCCAACCCCACTGCCTTCTCCTACGGGCCGCAGCCCTGTCGCACCGTTGTCCATGACGCCGCCCGCATGGGCGGCGCCGCTCGTTCAAGAAATCCGTCCGCGGCCGTCGCGCCGCCGCTCAGTGCAGCGGGCAGTCGACCACGCTCTGCGCGTCGTTGCTGCTGCCCAGCGCGATCCGCGACAGCGCCAGGTCCAGCGCGCCGTCGCTCTCGATCTCCGGCAGACGCTCCAGCCGGGTCAGGTCGGCGCCGGCCGCCGCGAAGCACTTCAACGGCACGCCCAGCGTGCGCCACTCGCCCTTGGGCAGCGCGGCCAGGGCCTTGCCCAGGTCCACGCGCGCGCCGCAGTCGTGGCCGCAGGCCACGCCGATGCGCGCGGCTGCGCCGGGCGCCGCGTCCACCTTCAACGTCAGGATCAGTTGCACGTCGCCATTGCTCTCGCGCGAGACGTCCAACGGCTTGGGCAACACCAGCGCCATGCCGGCCTTGCCGCCGCCGGACCAGACGAAGCGCCGCGCATCCTCCTGCGCCTTGTCGTCGATCGCGGTGACCTTCAGCGATCCGTCGGCCAACGCCGCCGGAAAGGTCGCCGCCGGCAGGTTGGTCTGGGTGCCGCCGAACAGGATCAGGTTGATGCCGGTCGCCGGCTTGCCGCGGTCCAGGTACACCCCGCCCACCGCCTGCGCGCCGGACACGCCCGACACCTCGGAGAGGCGGCTCAGATCGCCCTTGTCCTCGTAGGTGAGGCCATAGCCGAAGGCGAACTGCGGGTTGTAGTTCTTCTGTCCGACGTTGTTGGCGAACTGCACCGCGGTGCGCGGCCAGGAGAAGCTCAGCTTGCCGTGGAAGTCGTACTGCACGCTGCCGTCGGGCTTGCGCAGCAGCACGTCGGCGATGCCGCCGCCTTCCGAGCCGGGCAACCAGGCCGCGACGAAGGCGTCGGCCGCATTGATCTCGCGGTTCACCCACAGCGGCCGCCCGCTCAGGAACACCGCCACCACCGGGATGCCTTGCGCCTTGAGCGACTTGATCAGGTCCAGGTCGCTGTCGTCGCCGGGCTTGTACAGCAGCGTGGCGACGTCGCCCTGGAATTCGGCGTAGGGATGTTCGCCGAACACCACCACCGCCACGTCCGGCTTGGTGGTGAACTTGCCGTCCACCGCCAGTTCGGCGCTGCCGCCGGCGGCGCTGACCTGCTGCTGCAGGCCCTCCCAGATGGTGGTGCCGTTGGGGTAGTCGGCGCGCTTGGTGCCGGTACCCTGCCAGTTGAGGGTCCAGCCGCCGGCCTGCTTGCCCATGTCGTTGGCGCCGTCGCCGGCCACCAGCAGCTTGAGTTGCGGCTTCAGCGGCAACACCTGCTGCTGGTTCTTCAGCAGCACCAGCGATTCGCGCACGGCCTGCCGCGCCACCGCGCGGTGCTCGGGCGCGCCCAGCAATGCGAACTTGCCGCCCAGCGGACGCTGCGACGGCTTGCCGGCCTCGAACAGGCCCAGGCGCAGCTTCACCCGCAGGATGCGCCGCACCGCATCGTCCAGCCGCGCCATCGGGATCTGGCCCGACTTCACCGCCTTCAGCGCGTTCTCGTAGACGCCCTTCCAGCTGTCCGGCGCCATCAGCATGTCGACGCCGGCGTTGAACGCGGCCGGGCAGTCGTCCTTGCGGCAGCCGGGGACCTGGGCATGGCCGTTCCAGTCGCCGACCACGAAGCCGCCGAAGTGCATCTGCCCCTTCAGCACGTCGGTCAGCATGACCGTGTTGCCGTGCATCTTGACCCCGTTGACGCTGTTGAACGAGGCCATCACCGTCTGCGCCCCCGTGGCGATCGCCGGCGGATAGCCGGCGCCGTGGATGTCGCGCAGTTGCTGCTCGCTGATGCGGGTATCGCCCTGGTCCTTGCCGTCGGTGGTGCCGCCATCGCCGAGGAAGTGCTTGACCGAGGAGATCACGTGCGACCCGTCCAGGAAACCCGGCGTGCCGGGCACGCCCTGCAGCCCCTCGACCACCTTGCCGGCGAAGCTGGCCACCACCTCGGGCGACTCCGAATAGCCCTCGTAGGTGCGGCCCCAGCGGTCGTCCTGCGGCACCGCCACGGTCGGGGCAAAGGTCCACTCCATGCCCGTGGTGCGGGTCTCGACGGCGGTGATCTCGCCAATCTTGCGCATCAGGTCCGGGTCGCGGGTCGCGCCCAGGCCGATGTTGTGCGGGAACAGCGTGGCACCGACGATGTTGCTCTGCCCGTGCACCGCATCGATGCCGAAGATGATCGGGATCGCCGGGCCGGTGCCGTCGGTCTGCATCGACGCCGTGTAATAGGCATCGGCCAGCGCCAGCCACTGCGCCGGGCTGGCGTCGTACTTGCCGCCGGGATCGGAATTGCCGCCGGCCAGCACCGAGCCGATGTGGTACTTGCGCACGTCCTCCGGGGTCATGCTGCCGATGTCGCCCTGCACGGTCTGCCCGACCTTCTGCTCCACCGACATCTGCGCCATCAGCTTGGTGATGCGCGCCTCCAGCGCCGGATCCTCCTTCAGCGGCCAGGCCGGCGACGGCCACCGGTCTGGATGGATCGGCGGCGGCGGCGCGGCCGCCGGTGCGGCCGGGACGGAGCGACCCGGAACGGCGGCGGCCAAAACGAGCAGGCCCAGCGCTGCGGCGACGGCCAGCGCAGTGCGAAGCGGCGCGCGCGCGCCAGCAGGCTGTGTATGCAAGAGACTCCCTCCCAGGAACGGCGAACGCATGCCATGTCGCGGCCGGACCGCCCACGCCGAAGTGCGGCCGGCGCCTACGCTTCCCGAATCGCCCCAAGCCTGTCAACCGCGGCGCGAGGTATGCCCCAATGCCAGCGGGATATCGATTGACGCTATAGCGATGGAATACCGGCCGCGCTTGCCTGGGGCCGCGTCCCGGTCGTCACCAGCGCTCCCGGCCGCCATCCGCGGCCCCGCGTTTGTTGCGCCGCAATATCGACTGGGCGGCGCACTGCGCAAGGCGCGGCGCCGTCCGGCGCCCGTCGCCCGTCGCCGGCCGCGGTGCGTTCGCAGGTTTCAAACAAATGTCACCAAGCACGTCTAGGTTGGGCCTGGCCGGCACAGGGGGGAGTGGCCGGTATCCCGCCCGCTCTGGAGAGTCCCCCGATGTCGCATCTCCCCGATTCCGGTCGCCGCCGTGCCCTGCGCCTGCTGGCCGGTACCTCCCTGCTGCCGCTGGGCAGCCTGTCCGCCGCGGCGTTGGCCAGCGACCCCACGACTGCGCGTCTGCCGGCCCAGCCCCTACCGCGGCCAGGCCACCCGCCCCGGCCGCGCGTGCGCGCGGTCCGCTTCGACGGCATGGCGGCGCCGTCGCTGGCCGAGCCGGCGGCGATGGCCACCACCAGCGTGCGCTCGCATGTCGATGTGGTCCTGCACGACGGCAGCCGCCAGCGCTACGCCGTGGCCTACCGCCCGTTCTTCATGACCGGCGACCAGGTCCCCGACGGCGCCGGCGGCAGCGTGCTGGCCGGCGGCTACTACGACATCCACAACCGCCCGATCCTGGACCGCTCGGTCCCCGGCAGCGAACGTCCGTTCTTCTCGGACTGTCCCGACGGCTCGTCGCTGCTGACCCTGCCGCACGCGCACGTGCCCGGCGTGCGCGGCAACACGGTGTTCGCGGTGGTGCAGTTCGAGTACACCACGCGCGATCTCGCCGGCAACGGCACCTATCGCCAGTTGCCGGCGCCGATCGCGGTGCTGACCCTGGACCAGGACCCGCGCACCGGCCACCTGCGCCTGGTCAAGTACCACAACGTCGACACCTCGGCGGTCCACGGTCTGTGGACCACCTGCGGCGCCAGCCTCTCGCCCTGGAACACGCATCTGTCCAGCGAGGAGTACGAACCCGATGCCGCCAGCATCGCCGGCAATACCCAGTTCCAGCGCTTCAGCGCACACCTCTATGGCGATCCCAAGCGCGCCAATCCCTACCACTATGGGCACCTGCCGGAAGTGACCGTGCACGCCGACGGCAGCGGCAGCATCCGCAAGCACTACTGCCTGGGCCGCATCTCGCACGAACTGGTGCAGGTGATGCCGGACCGGCGCACCGTGCTGATGGGCGACGACGCCAGCAACGGCGGCCTGTTCCTGTTCGTCGCCGACCGCCCCTGCGACCTGTCCAGCGGCACCCTGTACGTGGCGAAGTGGCGGCAGCGCTCGGCCAGCGGCCCCGGCGCCGCCACCCTGGACTGGATCCGCCTCGGCAGCGCCAGCAGCGACGAGATCGAGGCGATGGCCGACGTGTTGCGCATCGACGACATCATGGACGTGGCCACGCGCGATCCGGGCGACACCAGCTACACCCGCATTCCCTACAGCGGCGGCTTCAACTGGGTGCGGCTGCGCCCGGGCATGGAACAGGCCGCCGCCTTCCTGGAAACCCACCGCTACGCCGCGCTGGTCGGCGGCAGCCTGGGCTTCACCAAGATGGAAGGCACCACGGTCGATCCCCGCGACCGCATCGCCTACTCGGCGATGTCCTACATCCAGGGCAGCATGCTCGACGGCTCCGGCGACATCCGTGTGGAAGGGCCGACCGCCGGCGCGATCTACGCGCTGCCGTTGCGCGGCGGCCAGCGCGACCAGCTCGGCCGGCCGATCTGCAGCGACTGGGTACCGGTGTCCATGAGTGCCCCGCCCGCACTGACCGGCCGCGACCTGCCCGCGGCCGACGCGCTGGGCAATCTGGCCGACCCCGAGCGCATCGCCAATCCGGACAACATCAAGTTCTCCGAACGCCTGCGCACGCTGTTCATCGGCGAGGACAGCGCCATGCACGTGAACAACTTCCTGTGGGCCTACAACGTCGACACCGGCACGCTGTCGCGCCTGCTGTCGGTGCCGGCCGGCGCCGAATCCACCGGCCTGCATGCGGTCGACGAGATCCATGGCTGGACCTACGTGATGAGCAACTTCCAGCATCCGGGCGACTGGGAAAGCCCGCTGCACGACAAGGTCAAGGCGCAACTGGATCCGCTGATCCGCGCCAACTACAAGGACCGCTACGGCGCCGCGGTGGGCTACCTCACCGGCGACCCGGTCGGATTGCGCCTGGACGAGGTCTAGGCGCAGCGCCCGGCAGCGGTGAACGATCGCGCGAGCCGCTCAGGCTCGCGCGATCGGGATGTGGACCCGCTCAGCCCTGCAACCGCGCCAACACCGCGCGCGTGACCGGGTCGGCGACCTCGGTGGACTGGCCCTGCAGCGCCGGCAGCAACTGGCTGGCCAGTTGCTTGCCCAGTTCGACGCCGAACTGGTCGAAGGCGTTGATGCCCCAGACCACCGACTGCACGTACACGCTGTGCTCGTACATCGCGATCAGCGCGCCCAGCGCCTGCGGGGTCAGCGCGTCGAGCAGGATCAGGGTGCTCGGGCGGCCGCCCGGGTAGTCGCGGGCCGGATCGTCGCTGCCCTGCCCGTTCGCCAGCGCCTCGGTCTGCGCCAGCAGGTTGGCCAGCAGCGCCTGGTGGTTGACCGTGTACGGGTCGTCGTTGCGGATGCAGCCGATGAAGTCGGCCGGCACGATGCTGGTGCCCTGGTGCAGCGCCTGGAAGAAGCTGTGCTGCACGTCGGTGCCGGCGCCGCCCCACCACACCGGCACGGTGTCGGCCTCGACCGGGCTGCCGTCCAGGCGCACGCGCTTGCCCAGGCTTTCCATCACCAGCTGCTGCAGGTAGGCCGGCAGCAGCGCCAGGCGCTGGTCGTAGGTCATCACCGCCTGCGTCGCGTAGCCGAGCAGGTTGCGGTTCCACAGCGTGGTCAGGCCGTGCAGCACGGCCACGTTGCGCTCCAGCGGCGCGGTCAGGACGTGTTCGTCGAACTGCGCGGCGCCTTCCAGCAACTGTTCGAAGGCGTCGGCGCCGATCGCCAGCGCGATCGGGAAGCCCACCGCCGACCACAGCGAGTAGCGGCCGCCGACCCAGTCCCACATCGGCAGCACGCGGCCGGCGGCGATGTCGAAGGCCTTGGCGGCGCGCTCGGGGTTGGCGCTGACCGCGTACAGGCGCTCGCTGCCGCCCAGCCAGTCGCGCAGGATCTGGCCGTTGAGCAGGGTTTCCTGGGTGCCGAAGGTCTTGGAGATCAGCACGCCGGCGGTGCGCGCCGGATCCAGCGTGGCCAGGGTGCGCTGCATCGCCGCGCCGTCCACGTTGGAGACGAAATGCACGCGGAAGCGCGCGCCAGCGACCGGACGCAGCGCGTCGGCGACCAGGCGCGGGCCGAGATCGGAGCCGCCGATGCCGACGCTGACGATGTCGGTGACCTCGGTCTGCGCCAGGGCGTCGATCAGCGCGCGCATGCGCTGCTGCACCTCGCGGGCGCTGGCGTGGGCCTGGCTGGCCACCGGCGCGCCGGTGAGGTCGCCGCGCAGCGCGGTGTGCAGCGCGGCGCGGCCTTCGGTGACGTTGACCGTCTCGCCACGGAACAGGCGCTGGAAGGCGCCGGCCAGGTCGTGCTCGGCGGCCAGCGCCAGCAGCGCGTCGAGCGCGGCGCGGTCGTACTTCTGCCGCGCGAAATTGAAGTACAGCGGTCCGACCTGCAGCGCCAACGTCTCGGCACGGCCGGGTTCGGCCGCCAGCAGGTCGGGAAGGCGCGCCCCGCGCAAGCGCTGGGCGTGGGAATGCAGTGCGTCGAAACCGGTGGACTGTGTCATGCGGCCTGCTTTGGGATGCTGTGGTTGGTATGGGTGATCTTGTTGTTGCCGTCCACGTAGACCAGGGTCGGCTGGAAGCGCGCGGCTTCCTCTTCGCTCATGCCGGCAAAGGCGGCGATGATGATCAGGTCGCCGACCTGCACGTGGCGCGCGGCGCCGCCGTTGAGCGAGATGATGCCGCTGCCCTCGTCGGCGCGGATCGCATAGGTGCTGAACCGCGCGCCGTTGGTGACGTCCCAGATGTGCACCTGCTCGAACTCGCGGATGCCGGTCGCGTCCAGCAGCAGCCCGTCGATGGCGATCGAGCCTTCGTAGTTCAGCTCGGAATGGGTGACGGTGGCGCGGTGGATCTTGGTCTTCAACAGGCTCAGTTGCATGGGGCGGACTGCGGTCAGGAAAGACGCGCAGTTTAGCAGCCGAGGGTTAGGTGGCGGTGGTGACCGGGCCGCCTCGCATCCAGCACCGCAGGAGCGGCTTCAGCCGCGACAGGCGTTCACGGGAAGCCCGGTCGCGGCTGAAGCCGCTCCTACGACACCGGCCCAGGGCCTGCCGCGCTCAGAATTCCAGGTTGTCGATCAGCCGGGTGCGGCCCAGGCGTGCGGCGATCAGCGCCACGCGCGGGCCGGTACCGTCCTGCGGCTCGCTCAGGTCGGGCGCACGCAGCACGCTGTAGTCGACCTCGAAGCCGGCCGCCTGCAACTGCGCGGTCGCGTCCGCCTCCACCTCGGCGCGCGGGCGCCCGGCCAGGTGACCGTCGCGCATCGCCCGCAGGGTGCGGTGGATCTGCGCCGCGCGCGGCCGCTCCTCGACCGACAGGTACTGGTTGCGCGAGCTCATCGCCAGGCCGTCGGCTTCGCGCACGATGCTGCCGCCCAGGATCTCGATCGGGAACGCCAGGTCGGCGACCATCTGCCGGATCACCGCCAGTTGCTGGTAGTCCTTCTTGCCGAACGCGGCCAGGTCCGGCTGCACCTGGTTGAACAGGCGTGCGACCACGGTACAGACGCCGTCGAAATGGCCGGGCCGGCAGGCGCCCTCCAGCACTTCGCTGACGCCGGGCGTGTGCATGCGCAGCGCCAGTTCCACGCCCAGCGGGTACATGCTCTCCACCGTCGGCAGCCACAGCACGTCGCAGCCGGCGCCTTCCAGGCCGCTGGTGTCGGCTTCCGGGGTGCGCGGGTAGCGGGTGAAATCCTCGTTCGGGCCGAACTGGGTCGGGTTGACGAACACGCTGGAGACCACGCGGTCGGCGTATTGCCGCGCCAGCATCACCAGCGAGAAATGCCCGGCATGCAGGTTGCCCATGGTCGGCACGAAGGCCACGCGCAGGCCCTGCCGCTTCCAGCCGGTGACGACGGCGCGCAGTCGCGCCAGGTCGGTGATGGTCTCGATCATTTGGCGTAGGCGTGTTCGGCGTCGGGGAAGGTGCCGGCGCGCACCGCGTCGGCGTAGGCGCGCGCGGCGCCGGCGATGGAACCGCCCTCGGCCAGGAAATCCTTGACGAAGCGCGGGCGGCGGTGGCCGCTGTCCAGGCCGAGGAAATCGTGCATCACCAGCACCTGGCCGTCGCACTCGGGGCCGGCACCGATGCCGATGGTGGGGATGTCGATCTCGGCGGTGATCCGCGCGGCCAGCGGCGACGGCACGCATTCCAGCACCAGCAGCGCGGCGCCGGCCGCGGCGACCGCCTTGGCGTCGGCGAGCAACCTGGCCGCGGCGGCTTCTTCGCGGCCCTGGATCTTGTAGCCGCCGAAGGTCAGCACCGACTGCGGGGTCAGGCCCAGGTGCGAGCACACCGGGATGTCGCGCTCGCTGAGGAAGCGGATCACCTCCAGCTTGTGCCCGGCGCCCTCCAGCTTGACCATCTCAGCACCGGCCTGCAGCAGCCGGGTCGACGCGTCCAGCGCGCGCTCGGGCGTGGCATCGGACTGGAACGGCAGGTCGGCCACCAGCAGCGCGCGCTGCAGCACCCGTGCCACCGCGGCGGTGTGGTAGACGATGTCGTCCACGGTCACCGGCAGGGTCGAGTCGTGGCCCTGCACCACCATGCCCAGCGAATCGCCGATCAGGATCAGGTCCACGCCGTTGGCATCGAACGCGCGCGCGAAACCGGCGTCGTAGGCGGTCAGCATCACCAGCTTCTGCTGGCGGCGCTTGGCCTCGGCCAGGGCGGGAACGGTCCAGGGCTTGCTGTCGGCGTGGCTGCTCATAAGCTCATGTGCTGCGGTAATGAGCCGAGCATTATCTACCGATTGGCACGATCCCGCCGGTTTCGATGCGGTCGCGTGCGTCACGCACCGTTCCATGCCCCGGAATGACCGCCTCCGCGGCGATCTCGGCCAGCGGCAGCAGCACGAAGGCACGCTGGTGCAGGAACGGATGCGGCACCTGCAGCCCCGGCAGTTCGATCATCGCCTCGGCGTACAGCAGCAGGTCCAGGTCCAGGGTGCGCGGACCCCAGCGTTCGCCGGGCTGGCGTTGGCGGCCGTGGCGCGCCTCCAGCTCGAGCAGGGCCTGCAGCAGGTCCGGCGCCGGCAGCGTGGTGGCGACCTGCGCCGCGGCGTTGATGAAGTCCGGCTGGTCCTCGCGGCCCCAGGCCGGGCTGCGATACAGCTGCGAGGCGCGCAGCAGGCGGGTCTGCGGCAGGGTGTCGAGCGCGGCCAGGGCCGCGCGCAGGGTCGCCGCGGCGTCGCCAAGGTTGCCGCCCAGGCCGATGCAGGCCTGGACCGGCGTCTCCGCCACGGTACTCACTCGACGGGCGCGGTGGCGTCCGGGCGGCGGCGCCGGCGCCGACGGCGCTTGGGGGTCTCCTCGCTGTCGGCCGGCGGCGCGAACGCCAGCTCGTCGCCGGCGTAGTCCACCTCCGGATCGAAGCCGCGCGGCGGCGGCGCATAGCCCGGCTGCTGCTGCAGCTCGCGCCAGTAGGCGATGTCGGCCGCATGCTCGTCGGAGGCCGACTGGCGCACGATCAGGAAGTCGAACGCGGCGCGGAAGCGCGGATGCGACAGCGTGCGCACCACCCGCTTCTTCTGGCGCGAGGTGAAGCGCGACTGCAGCAGCCAGATCTCCTGCATCGGCAGCGAGAAGCGCCGCGGCAGCGCCACCGTGCTCAGCTGGTGCAGGGTCACCCGGTCGGCGGCGCGGCGTTGCGCCTCCTCCATCTGCATGCCCTGCTTCTGCAGGGTCATCAGCGCGCGGCAGTAGGCCGGCCACAGCAGCAGCGCGAACAGGAACGCCGGCGACACCGGCTCGTCGTTGGCGACACGGTTGTCGGTGTTGCGCAGGCCCTCGATCAGCATCCGCCGCAATGCGCCGCTGCGGTTGGAGCGCAGCGCCGCCGCGCTCTCCGGGAACAGCGCGGCCAGCAGGCCGTGCCGTTCCAGGCCCTCGAAGCTGGCCACGCCGTGGCCGGACAGGAACAGCTTGAGCACTTCCTCGAACAGCCGCGCCGGCGCGGCCTCGGCCAGCAGTCCGGCCAGGCGCGGGATCGGCTCGGCGGTGCCGGCCTCGATCTCGAAATCGAGCTTGGCCGCCAGGCGCACCGCGCGCAGCATGCGCACCGGGTCCTCGCGGTAGCGCTGCTCGGGGTCGCCGATCAGCTTCATCAGCCGCGCCTGCACGTCCTCGAAGCCGCCGGTGTAGTCGCGCACCGAGAAGTCCTCGATGGCGTAATACAAGGCGTTGCAGGTGAAGTCGCGGCGCACCGCATCGTCCTCGATGCTGCCGTAGACGTTGTCGCGGACCAGGCGGCCGTTGTCCACCTCGCGGTCGCCGCTGCCGTCATCGACATTGGCGCGGAAGGTGGCGACCTCGATGATCTCGCGGCCGTAGACCACGTGCGCCAGGCGGAAGCGGCGGCCGATCAGGCGGCAGTTGCGGAACAGCTGCTTGACCTGCTCGGGGGTGGCGTCGGTGGCGACGTCGAAGTCCTTGGGCTGGACCTGGACCAGCAGGTCGCGGACCGCGCCGCCGACCAGGTACGCGCCGAAGCCGGCTTCGCGCAGCCGGTACAGCACGCGCAGGGCGTTGGGGCTGATGTCCTTGCGCGAGATGGGGTGCTGATCGCGCGGGATCGCGCGCAGGGTGAATGGCGATGGAACTGGCGGATTGATGATGGCGCTTCCGTATCGGGTTGCGGGATTGCCGAAGGGCGGCGAGACCCATATACTAGCGCGCTGCAATCGACGCGACCAAACGCTCCCTTCGTCTAGTGGTTAGGACGTGGCCCTCTCAAGGCTAAAACAGGGGTTCGAGTCCCCTAGGGAGCGCCATCCTCGCCTCGGCTGCAGCGCGACACAGCAAAAACCCCGCCTTGGCGGGGTTTTTTGCGTTTCGGGGAACTGCGGCATGGGCAGGACGGGGCGCAGGCGCCGGCCATCCTGGACCCGGCGCATCGCGGCTTGGCCCATCCCCGGCAAACGGCCGCGGTCGCCACGCCGCCCGGATGATCGCGGCCAGCCAGGCCGTCGCCACGAACCGCGCGGCCCGGTGGACGGCCAGCAAACGCCTGGCACCGGATCTCAGCGAACGGCCTCGGCCAACGCCCCCGCCGCCGACGCGGTCTCTGCCACCGCATCGTGCGCATGCAGGCTCTCCAGATGCCGCACCTGCACCTGCACGTCCGCGTAGTGCGCGCCCAGCGCCTGCTGCAGGCGCCGCGCAGCGTCCTCCACGTACATCAGATTCTCGCCGTTGCGGCGCGCGAACGCCTGTTCGTCGGCGCGGCGCACCGCCGCCTGCACCGGCGTGGCCAAAGCCTGCTCGGCCAGCGCGATCACGCCCTCGGCGTCGAAACGCACCGCGCGCGCCGACAGGCCGACCCGGACCGAGGCCACGCTGCGCTGGCTATGCGGGGTGGCATGGCTGCCGTGCCGGAGCAGCCAGTCCGCCACCGCCTCGCGCGGGACCGCGGCCTGGTCCTGGTGCTGCTGCACGAAAGCCTCGCTGAGCAGTTGCCGCGCAAGCGCCGCCGAGCATGGGCAGGTCGAGGAGTACAGCAACTCCACGCCCAACCCCAGGCGGACCACGCCGCCGCGCAGTTCGGCGTCGATCCGCAGCGGATACGCCCGCCATCCGGCCAGCCCCGGCGTGTGCAGCGCCGGGCTGCGCCGCAGCAGGTCCAGGCGCAGCGACACCCGCGCTGCGGTCGAGGCGCAGTCGGCATGGCTGTGCACCATCGCCCGCAGCAACTGCGACAGCCGCGACGGCGACAGCGGCTGCTGCGCGCTCTCGTCGAGGAGGCGGTACAGCCGCGACATATGAATGCCCTTGACCTGCGCTGACGGCAGGTCGACGGCGAGCGCGGCCTGCGCCGGCACGGGTGCCGCAGGCGCGCCCTCGCCCACCTCCAGGCACAGCGGCAGCGCGATGCCGTCCATGCCCACCCAGTTCAGGGGTGCGGCGATCTGCGAAGGTTCGTCGGCAGCGACATCGGGCAACGGCGAGGGGATCTGCAGGTTCATCGGATCGACTGGAGCGGCAAGGAGCAAGGGACGGCAAGCAAGCCGGAGTGACAATTGTTATAAAGTAACACAACAAGCGCACGCCGACGGGACCATCGATCGCACACCTCAGCCGTTGGGAGTGCCCGGCACCATCGCCGGGAGAACATCAATGAACGTCTATGGGCTGCGCGGACCTGCTCGCAAGGATTCGCCAGGACCCTCATCCGCCCCTGCGGGGCACCTTCTCCCGGTGGGAGAAGGGAGAGGCCAAAAGCCCCTCTCCCACCGGGAGAGGGGTTGGGGTGAGGGTACGGCGAGCGCAGCGCCCTCGCCGATCTGGGACTGCCTTCAGCCGCTCGCTGCAGGCACCTCGATCCGGACACGGCATGCACGCCGCGTGCGCGTGCGTATCGGCCTCAGCCCTGCATCTGTTCCAGTTCCTTGCCCTTGGTCTCGTACACGTAGCGCAGCACGAAGAACACCGACAGGAACGCGGCCACGGTGTAGATGCCGTAGGCGCCGGCCAGGCCGATGCTGCCGAGCAGGACCGGGAAGGTCACGGTGATGGCGAAGTTGGACATCCACTGCGCCGCACCGGCCACGGCCAGGCCGGAACCGCGGATCTGGTTGGGGAACATCTCGCCCAGCATCACCCACATCACCGGGCCCCAGGACATGTTGAAGAAGACCACGTAGACGTTGGCCGCGATCAGCGCCAGCCGGCCCATGCCCGGCGACAGCGCCAGCTTGCCCGCCGCATCCAGCGAGGCGCTGGCGAAGGCGATGGTGACCAGCGCCAGTGACACCGCCATGCCGGCCGAGCCGATCCACAGCAGCGGCTTGCGCCCGATCCGGTCGATCAGCACCACGGTGACCAGGCAGGCACCGATGCTCAGCGCGCCGGACAGCACGTTGATCAACAGCGCATCGCTCTCGGAGAAACCCACCGCCTGCCACAGCACCGCGCCGTAGTAGAACACCACGTTGATGCCGACCAGTTGCTGGAAGGTGGCCAGGCCGATGCCGATCCACACGATCGGGCGGACCTTGCCGGTGACCTTGCTGACCAGGTCGGACAGGCGCGGCTTGTGCTGGTCGGCCGACAGCGACCCGGAGATCTCGGTCAGCTTGGTCTGCGCGGCGCCGGCGCCGTACAGCCGGGTCAGCACCGCCAGCGCCTGCTCGCGACGGCCCTTCACCACCAGGAAGCGCGGGCTCTCCGGAATCGCCAGCAACAGCAGCAGGAACGCCGTGGACGGCACCGCCTGCATCCAGAACATCCAGCGCCAGGCCGGCTGGCCCAGCCACAGCGCCTCGGTGGACGCGCCGGCGGCCTTGGCCAGCAGGTAGTTGCTGAGGAAGGCGCAGAACAGGCCGCCGATGATGGCGATCTGCTGCACCGTGGCCAGGCGCCCGCGGTAGCGCGCCGAGGCGACCTCGGCGATGTAGGCCGGCGACATCACGCTGGCCGCGCCCACCGCGAAGCCGCCCATCATCCGCGCCAGCACGAACACCGCCGAGTTGTGCGCCGCGCCGGCGCCCAGCGCCGACAGCAGGAACAGTGCCGCCGACACGATCAGCACCGTGCGCCGGCCCCAGCGGTCGGCCAGCGAGCCGGCCAGGAACGCGCCGACCGCACAGCCCAGCAGCATCGACGCGACCTCGAAGCCGGTGCCGGCGGAACTGGACTGGAAGGCCTCCTTGAGGCCATCGACGGTGCCGTTGATGACGCCGCTGTCGAAGCCGAACAGGAAGCCGCCGATGGTGGCGACGCAGCTGATCAGGATGATGAGGCGGGTGTTCTCGCCGGCGTCGGCGTGGCGATCGATCGGAACACTGGACATGGATTCACCTGGTGGCGTGCAAGAGGGAGACGGCCGGCGCGCGGAAGCGGCGTGCGCAGCGACGGCACCGGGCCGCCGCTGCGCACCCGGTTCAGCGCAGCAGGTACTGGTTGATCAGGTTCTCGTAGGCTTCCTGGCGGCCGCTGCGCTGGGTCGGCTCGCCGGCCTGCGCGGCGTGCGCCACCAGGTCGGCCAGCGTGCTCTTGCCGGCGGCGAAGGCCGCACCGGCGCCGCCGTCGAAGCTGGCGTAGCGCTCGCGGCGCCACCGCTCCAGCGGCGAGGCGGTCAGCAGCGCATGGGCGACTTCCAGGCCGCGCGCGAACGCGTCCATGCCGCCGATGTGGGCGATGAACAGGTCCTGCGGATCGGACGACTCGCGGCGCACCTTGGCGTCGAAGTTGAGCCCGCCCGGGGCCAGCCCGCCCTGTCGCAGCACCACCAGCATCGCGCCCACCGTGTCGTACAGGTCGACCGGGAACTGGTCGGTGTCCCAGCCGTTCTGCGGATTGCCGCGGTTGGCATCGATGCTGCCGAGCAGGCCGGCGTCGCTGGCCACCTGCAGGTCGTGCTCGAAGCTGTGCCCGGACAGCGTGGCGTGGTTGGCCTCGATGTTGAGCTTGAAGTCCTGGTCCAGGCCATACTGGCGCAGGAAGCCGACCACGGTGGCGCTGTCGAAGTCGTACTGGTGCTTCATCGGCTCCATCGGCTTGGGCTCGATCAGGAAGTTGCCCTTGAAGCCGATGCTGCGGCCGTAGTCGCGGGCCAGGGTCAGGAACCGCGCCAGGTGCTCCTGTTCGCGCCGCATCTGCGTGTTGTGCAGGCAGGCGTAGCCTTCGCGGCCGCCCCAGAACACGTAGTTCTCGCCGCCCAGTTCGACGGTCGCGTCCAGCGCGGCCTTGACCTGCACCGCCGCACGCGCGACCACGTCGAAGTCCGGGTTGGTCGCCGCGCCATTCATGTAGCGCGGGTGCGAGAACAGGTTGGCGGTGCCCCACAGCAGCTTGACCCCGGTGTCGGCCTGGCGCTGCCTGGCGATGCCGACCATGTGCTTGAGGTTCTTCTCGTACTGGCCGATGTCCTCGGCGTCCGGCGCCAGGTCCACGTCGTGGAAGCAGTAGTACGGCACGCCGAGCTTGGTGAAGAACTCGAACGCCGCATCGGCCTTGGCCTCGGCGCGGCCCAGCGCATCGCTGCCGGCGTCCCAGGGATAGGCGCGGGTGCCCGGGCCGAACGGATCGGCGCCGTTGCCGCAGAAGCTGTGCCAGTAGGCCACGGCGAAGCGCAGGTGCTCGGCCATGGTCTTGTCGCCGATGCGCTTGCCGGCGTCGTAGACCTTGAACGCCAGCGGATTGTCCGAGGCCTTGCCCTCGAACGGAATGCGGCCGATGCCCGGGAAGTACGCCTTGGCGCCGGTGTAGACGGAAGTGCTCATCACGAAGTCCTGGTGCGTTGCGGGGGAAAGGAAATCACGCGGCGTACAGCGGGCCGATGGCCTGCAGATGCCGCTGGAACGTCTGGTAGTGCGCCTGGTACTGCGCGCCGCGCTGCGTATCCGGCTGCGCGGACCGCGCCGCATCGTCCTGCTGGTGCCGCAGCACCACCTCGGCCAGGCTGGCGCGCTCGCCCTGCGCCCAGCCATCGGCCCACAGCGCCTGCAGCGCGGCGCCGAACGCCGCGCCTTCGGCCTGTGCCGGCACCTGCACCGGCAGCCCGAACAGGTCGGCGATGAGCTGGCGCCAGCCGGCGCTGTTGCTGCCGCCGCCGGTGAGGGAGATGGCATCGAAGTGCAGGCCGGCGTCGACGAAGGCGTCGAAGCCGTTGCGCAGGCTGTAGCTAGCGCCCTCCATCGCCGCGCGATAGAAATGCGCCGGCGTGCTGTTGTGCAGGTCCATGCCGGTCACGCAACCGCGCGCGGCCGGCAGGTTGGGGGTGCGTTCGCCGTTGAAGAACGGCAGCAGCACCAGTCCGTCCGCCCCGGGCTCGGTGGCGGCGAGCAATGCCTCGCCCTGCCCGGTCTTGATGCCGAACAGGCGCGCGATGGTCTCGGTGGCCACCGTGCAGTTCATCGTGCAGATCAGCGGCAGCCAGCCGCCGCTGGAGGAGCAGAACGCGGCCCAGCGCGCGTCGGGATCCACCACCGGGCGCTCGGCGTAGGCGAACAGCGTGCCGGAGGTGCCCAGGCTCATGCTCAGGCGCCCCGGCACCACGTTGCCGGTGCCGATCGCCGCCATCATGTTGTCGCCGCCGCCGGTGGCCACGCGCACCTCGCGCGGCAGGCCCAGCGTCTGCGCCGCGGCGGCGGACAGGGCGAAGCTGGTCTCGGTCGGCACCAGCGGCGGCAGCGCCGCGGCCAGGTCGCGCTGCGGATCGATCGCCTGCAGCAGCGGCGCCGACCACTGGCGGGTGCGCACGTCCAGCCAACCGCTGCCGGAGGCATCGCCGACCTCGGCGTAGCGCTCGCCGGTGAGCCAGAAATTGACGTAGTCGTGCGGCAGCAGCACCGAGGTCATCGCGGCATAGGCATCGGGGCGATGCTTGCGCGTCCACGGCAGCTTGGAGGCGGTGTAGCCGGCCAGGATCGGGTTGCCGGCCAGTTCCACGCAGCGCTGCGCGCCGCCGACCGCGTCCATGATCTCCTCGCACTCGCGCTGCGTGCTGGTGTCGCACCACAGCTTCACCGGCGCGGTGACGTGGCCCTGCGCGTCCAGCGGCACGAAGCCGTGCTGCTGCCCGGACACCGCGATCGCCCGCACCTGCGCCCGCTGCGCGGCGCTCAACGCGGCGAAGCATGCAACGATGCCGTCGATCCACCACTGCGCCTCTTGCTCGCGGGTGCCGTCGTCGCGGCTGATCAGTTCCAGCGCATGGCCGTGGGTGGCCACCACCTGCCGAGTGTCGGCATCGTAGGCGAGCAGCTTGACGCTCTGCGTGCCCACGTCCAGACCGATGTACAGACTCATTGCCCTACTCGCCACATCGTGCACACACCCAGTTCCATCGTCGCTCCAGGAGAAAGGCCGGCGTGCGGGGACCACCCGCCATGACGCCGAGTGTAGTGCGCACTGCATGCATCACGTAGCGGTGCATGATGACGGCGTGCGTCGCGCCAGGCCAGACTGTGCCATCGTGCGCCGCATGTATGAGGTGCGCGCGGTGCGTCATAGGTCATGCCGCACGCGTTGCAGTCGCAATACGGACTTCGGATGGGGCCGTCCGCCATGCACGCACAGGTTGTGGGGGTTGCAGCAGATGTGTCGATGCGCATCCACATGCCCCCGTTTTGATGCACTGCATCAAGCACACGCGCAAGCCGTGCGCAGTTGCGCCGGACCGCATTCGCTTCATCCCTTCTCCCACGGGACGATGGCCGCTTTTCGGGACAAGGTGCCCCGCCCGAAACGGATGAGGGTGCGGCGTAGCCCGCGCCCTGTGACGATCTGCGCTGATGTCGGCACGAGGGCTGCGCTCCGTACCCTCACCCCAACCCCTCTCCCGAGGGGAGAGGGGCTGAAGCGCGCTGCGGCTCTTTGCCATAGCAAGGACCACGCCTTTGCGTCCGAGCATGCGCGTCGCTGCATCGCGCCCGCGCAACACACCACGACCGCCGGCATGCGGTAACGGATGTTGGCAACCCCTCGTGCATCGCCCCAGGCTCATCCGGCCTGCGCCGCGGCGGCATGGCCGCTCCCCTTGCGTGGCACCTCCAGGGGCTGACCGCTGTAGTCCACGCTGGCATCGGCAGTGGGCTCGAGCGCACCACCCTCCTCGCGCGTGCCGTCGACGAAGTGCACGTGCATGGTGCGCCGTGCCTGCATGCCGGGCCAGCGACCTTCGCGCGCACCGATGCGCAACACGCCCCGTGCCTGGTCCCACTGCAGCGGGATACGGCTGAACTCGCCCTTCTCGTAGCCGTAGCCGGTGCCGTCGTCCTCGTACAGCGAGAAGCGGCCGTCGGCGCCGGTGTAGACCACCACGGTCAGCGGCGCATCCGGGATCTGGTCGACGTACTGCTGCACGCGGGTCATCGGCACGATGGCGCCGGCGCGCACGAACAGCGGCATGCGCTGCAGCGGCGCGGCAGCGTCGATGGTCTTGCCGCCAGCGTGGCGCGCACCGCTGTTGAAGTCGATCCAGTCGGTACCCGCCGGCAGGTACACCTTGCGCGAGGTCGCGCCGAAGCGGGTCACCGGTGCGACCAGGAACGCCGGCCCGAACAGATACTCGTCGTCGATGTCGGCGACCTTGGGGTCGTGCGGGAAGTCCATCGGCAGGCCGCGCATCATCACCCCGTCGCGGTGATAGGTGTCGCCGGCGAGCGTGTAGATGTAGGGCAGCAGTGCGTAGCGCAGACGGCTGTAGTAGGCCATGCTGGCGTAGTACGGCGTCCCTTCCGGCGCGATGTTCCAGATCTCGCGGTACGGGAACTGGCCGTGCGAGCGGAACAGCGGCACGAACGCGCCGAACTGGAACCAGCGCGTATTGAGTTCGCGCCACTCGGGCAGGTGCGCCGGGTCCTGGGTTTCGTAGCGCTTCTCCACGGCGAAGCCGCCGATGTCGAAGGTCCAGTTCGGCAGGCCCGACATCGACAGGTTGACGCCGGCGGAGATCTGCTCGCGCATGTCCTCCCAGCGCGAGGCGATGTCGCCGCTCCACACCGCTACCGCGTTGCGCTGGATGCCGGCGTAACCCTTGCGCGAGAGGATGAACACGCGCTTGCCATCGGCGGCACGATCGCCGGCATAGACGCCGTGGGTATGTGGCAACGGATAGGCGTTGAAGAATTCGGTGGACGGCCCCAGCGCGGTCGGCGTGGTGCGTGCCTTGCGCTCGGCGATGTCCAGGTTGGAATGCACGTCGGGCTCGTCGGCATCCAGCCACCAGGCATCGATGCCCTTGCGGTTGAGTTTTTCGTCGATCTGCCGCCAGTAGATCGCCTGCGCATCGGCCGCATACGGATCGTAGAACGCGTTGGTGTAGCCCTTGCCGATCCAGTCCAGTTCGCCCACCTCGACGTTGCGCCGGTAGATGTGTCCGGCCGCGTCCAGTTCCTTGTAGTGGGCGGTGCTCGGATAGAACTTCGGCCAGACCGAGATCATCAGTTGCGCATGGCTGGCGTGCACCGCCTTGACCATGCCGTCCGGATCGGGAAAACGGCTGCGATCGAAATCATGCGAGCCCCAGGCGTTCTCCGGCCAGTACGACCAGTCGAGCACGATGTTGTCGATCGGCAACTGGCGCCGGCGGTACTCGGCCAGCGCGCCGAGCAGTTCGTCCTGGGTCTTGTAGCGCTCGCGGCTCTGCCAGAACCCATAGGCCCACTTCGGCAGCAACACCGCCTTGCCGGTCAGTTGCCGGTAGCCGGCGATGACCTGGTCGGCGTTGTCGCCGGCGACGACGTAGTAGTCGATCATCTGCCCCGCTTCGGACCACAGCGACAGGTTGCCGGCCTCGGCCGCCGGCAGCGGATCGCGATGCAGCAGCGCGATGTAGCTGGGATCGATCAGGTCCCACTCGACCTTCAGGGTATGCCGCTGGCCAGGCTGCAGTTGCAGCGCGAACTCGTGGTGCCAGGGGTTCCAGTTCTGCCGCCAGCGGTCGACGCGCAACTTGCCGTCGACCCACAGCCTGGCGTATTCGCTGGCGTAGAGCGAGAAGGTATGCGTGCCGCCGCGCTCGGCCTCGACCTGGCCTTCCCAGCGCACCTGGACGCGGCGCTTGTCGCCGGGCTTGGCGGCCGCGGGAAACCTCGCCAGGTCCTTGATGTACTGATAGTCGATGTCGGGCTCGCGACGCTCCAGCACCGGCTTGCCGTCGATGGCGTAGTGCGCGGTCAGCGCACCGGGCTTGCCGTGCGCGTCGTACAGGCGCAGCGACGCCGGCAGCGGTTGCAGCCCGCGCGGATCGCCGAAGCGGGTGATCGCATTGTTGTCCCAGAGGATGCCGTAGTTGCGACTGGACACCAGGTACGGCACCGCCATGTCCAGATTGCTCTGCAGCAACTCGATGTCGTGGCCCTTCTGGTTCATCCAGCCCTGCTGGTGCTGGCCGAATCCGTAGAAGGCCTCGTCGGGCGGCGAGACGAAACGCTGGCGCACGCTCAGGTAGTGGCGCCCTTCGACCTGCAGCGGCGCGAAGCTGCGTCCGCCCGCCACTTCCGCCAGCAGCGGCGTGCCCTGCGCATCGGCGAAGCCGACATGGCCGTCGATGGTGGAGACCTGCGCGGTCATCCGCGCGGTCTTGAGCTGCACCGTGTCGCCGCGTTGCTCCAGCGTAAAGCCGGTGTCGCCCTGCACCGGCACCCGCATCAGGCTGGGCGTGCGCTGGAACGTACCGGCCGGATCGGCGCTGACGCGGACGATGCCGCGGTCGATCACCTGCAGGCGCACCGGCGCCGCGCCCTTGGCGCTGGGATGCACGGTGACGCCATCGGCATCGCGGGTCACCTGCTGCGCGGGAGCGGACGCGGCGACAAGCGAGAGCGACAGCAGCAACAGGCCTCGCAACGAGGGCGGCAGGGGGCGATTGGCGTTGTGCATGTTCACTCCATTGGATCGTCACGCAGCGCGGCACCACAGGCGCCGCCGCGTCGTCAGTAGGTCGCCAGGGTGACGCGCAGCAACTGCGGCACGTCGGAGAAGTTGAGGCCGTAGTCGGTCTGGTCGCCGTTCCAGTTGCGCCGGAACTGCCAGTGCTCGCCGTCGTAGACGCCCTCCTCGACCCGGTCGTAGAGCAGGTTGGCGGTCGCTGCGCTGGCCGGGTGCAGGGTCACCCGCGCGTGCTGGGCGGTGATCAGGAAGGTGTCCGGGCCGAGTTCGGCGATCAATGCCGCGCCGATCGGTGCGGCATTGCCCGGCGGCGTGCCCTGGAACCAGAACTGCGGCACGCCATAGGTGATGGTGGCACTCCAGCGCGCGTTGAGCGGCAGCTCCTGTACCGCCTGGCCCGGCGCCTCGGCAGTGCCGTGCAGTTTGCCCGCGGCCGCGGCGCGGGCGAACACGCGCATGCCCATGCCCACCGCACGGTAGCCCAGCGCGAACGGCGCCAGCGCCTGCGCGTCCACGCGCTTGGCGCCGAGCGGATAGTTGGAGTAGCCGCTGTAGTCGATGCCGAAGGTCGACCAGCCGATGCCGTCATGGCCCAGCGCCGGATACAGGTAGCGCGCGTATTCGGGCCGGTTGCCGGTCTCGGCCACGAACAGCGCGTTGTCCGTCCGCGCGTAGCGCTGCAGCACCGTGGTGTACAGCGGGTACTCGGGCATGTAGATGTCCGGTGCCAGCAGGTCGATGTGCGGCGCCGCCGCCTTCCACACGTCCAGCACGTTGTCGGTGGGGCCGCCGCTGGCGTACTGCCCGGGCTGGCCGGGATTGAACGGACCGCGCAAGGCCGCGTTGACGTAGATCGGCAAGGGATAGGCGGCCTTGCCGGCCTCGGCGATGCGGTCGATGAAGCGCGCGATGTGCCAGGCATGGAAGATCTCGTCGGCATCGGCGCCGAACACCTGCGCCCAGCTGCCCGGCGACTTGCCGAGCCGCTGCAGCAGCGCCTGCGGCACCGGGCCGTCGAACTCGCGCTGCGCCATCGGCGAGAAGTCGCGCACGCTGCCGTAGGTGCCCGGCTCGTTCTCGGCCTGGACCATGATCACGGTGCGCTGCGGATCGGCCTGGCGCAAATACCGCATGAAGGCAACGAAGGCGGTGCGGTCGGCCTCCAGCGTGGCCGGCGCCAGCGGCGACAGCGAGCCCAGGCGCCGTCCGTCGCGGGCGACCACCCGCGGGAAGCGCGCATCGTCGGTCTTGACCCAGTGCGGTGCGTAGTTGGGCCCGTTGTTCTTCCAGGTGCCGAACCACAGCAGCACCAGCCGCACCCGCTGCGCGCGCGCCTGCGCCAGCAGCGTGTCGACGAAGGAGAAATCGAAACGGCCCTCTTCCGGTTCCACCTGTTCCCAGGCGATCGGCACCTGCACGGTGTTCGGCCCCAACGCGCGGATCGCCGGCCACACCTGTGCCAGCGCCGCCGGATAATTGCTGGAGTTGTTGACCTGCGCGCCGAGGATCAGGAACGGCGCGCCATCGACCAGCAGCGCGTGGCGGCCGTCGCTGCTCACCAGGCGCGGGATCGGCGCCTGCGCCTGCGCCGATGGCGCGGCGTTGGCGGCAACAGCGCGTGTCTGGGCCGGCGGCGCATCCGGCGCGGCCCGGCAGGCCGCAAGCAGCAGCGACAGCAGCACGGGCAGCAGGCATCGACGGCGGGCGGTGCGCGGCTGCGGCCCGGTGTCTCCCATGCGACGCGTGCCCTGCCTCACCAGCTGTCGGTGCGGAACGGGCCCACCGGCAACTGCTCGCGGTTGACCAGGTTGGCGTCCTCGGGGTTCTCGCTCCAGGCGTAGCGCAGCGCCTGCGGCTGCGGCACCTCGGCGCTGCGGACCACCACCTGGTCGCCCTCGATGCGCGCCTGCGCCGGATGGAAGCGGCGATCGGCGCCGGCCAGGGCGAAACCGCGCACCGCGTTGCCGCCGCGCACCGCCAGCGCGCTGCCCATCAGGTCGAACATCACCCGCGCCTGGCCGTCGGCAAACGTGGCACGCGCGAACACCGGCGCGCTGTAGACCAGGGTTTCACCGTAGGCCACGTGCCGCGCGACCAGCGCCAGGCGATGCCCCACATCCTGCTTGTTGGTGGGATGGATGTTGTCCGGCATGCCGATGTCGATGGTCACCGCCTGCCCGGTCGCCGGCAGCGCCAGCGTCCTGGTCTGCGATTCGCGCAGTTGCGCCCACGGGCTCAGGTCGCCCTGGTCGTTGCCGGCCTTCCAGTTGGCCAGTTGCACCCACAGGAACGGCAGTTGCGGCTGTCCACGCTCCTGCCGCCAGCGGCCGATCAGCGACGCGAACTGCTCGCGGTAGCGCAGCGCACCGTACGGATAGGCGTTGCTCTCGCCCTGGTACCAGATCACACCCTTGACCGGGAACGGCTGCAAGGGATGGATCATCGCGTTGTACAACAGCGTCGGGATCTGGTTCTTGTCGTCGTTGGCAGCCAGCGTGACCTTGCCCGGACGGAACTGCCAGTCGCCGGCGAGCGAGTGCGGCTGGCCACCATCGGGCTGCACGAAGAATGCCGCCGCGTCGCCGGGAATGCCGCCGAAGCCGCCGGTATCCAGGATCCGGATCGCGATGTGGTTGACCCCGGCGCGCAATGCCGTCGGTCGTACGCGATAACGGCGCGGCTCGGTGTAGCGCCCTTCGGTATGGCCGACCACGACGCCGTTGACGTAGGTGGTGTCGGCATCGTCGGCCGGGCCGATGCCCACGACCGCGCCGGCCCTGGCTTCGGCCGCGCTCAGGGTGAAGCTGGTGCGGTACCAGGCGACGCCGTCCATGCCAACGTAGCCGTGCTGCTCCCACAGCCCCGGCAGCGGCTGGCGGTCCCAGTCGCGGTCGTCCAGATCGGCGGCGGCCCAGCCTGCATCCGCATCCGCGGTAGCCGGCGGCGGCCAGCGCGCCAGGCGCCGCCTGGTCTCGCCAAGCTCCTTCGCGTCCTTGACCTGCATCTGCGCGATGCGCGTGCGCACCTGCGCCGCGTCCACGCCGGGCGAGTCCGCGTCCATCCAGGCCTCGATCGCGCTGCCCCCCCAGGTGCTGTCGATGATGCCGATCGGCACCCCGGTGCGCTGGCGCAGGTCGCGCGCGAAGAAGTACGCCACCGCCGAGAACGCACCCGCGGTGCTCGGCGTCGCCGCGACCCAGTGGCCCCCGGGCAGGCGCGGCTGCGGTTGCGCCGCCCAGGCCTTGGGGACCTTAAAGTTGCGCAGCTGCGGATCGGTCGCCGCCGCCACCTCGCGCGCACCGTCGCGCGCCTGCGCCAGCGGCCATTCCATGTTGGACTGGCCACTGGCCAGCCACACGTCGCCGATCAGCACGTCGCCGATGCGGCGCTGGCCGCCGTCGCCCTGCACGTCCAGCACGTACGGACCGCCGGCCGCATGCGCCGGCAACTGCAACTGCCAGCGGCCATCGACGCCCGCGACCGCACTGGCGTTGGCGCCATCCAGGCGCGCCTGGATGCGCGCGCCGGGCGTGGCCCAGCCCCACACCGGGATCGGCGCATCGCGCTGCAGCACCGCGCCGTCGTCGAACAGCAGCGGCAGTTGCAGCGCGGCCGCGGCCGGCCATGACGCGGTCGCCAGGGCCAGCAGGGCCAGGCGGCGGACGGTGGAAAACAATGGGACGGCCATGAGCGGATCCTGCATCGGGGGAGAGCCCGGCCGCGGCCCCCGCCTCGCCGCAGGCGGACCGCGTGCCGGATGCGGCGCGGCGCCTACCAGTTGGCGCGCAGCACCAGCGAGTAACGGCGATCGTTGACGAACCAGCTGCGCGTGTACAGGCGGCGGTCGACCTCGCCGTCGCTGTACGAGGTCGGCCCCATCAGCACCTTGGTCACCGAATTGGTGAGGTTGTTGGCCTGGATGCCCAACTGCAGGTGCGGGGTGAAGCGGTAGAACACCGAGCCGTCGAGCTGGCCGTAGTCGTCCGACCAGGTCGGCAGCTTGGTTGCCACGTCGCTGGCGGTGAGCAGGTAGCGCGAGCGCCAGTTGTAGGCCAACCGCACCGACAACGGCCCCTTCTCGTAGATGCCGGCCAGGTTGTAGCTGCGCCGCGACAGGCCTTCCAGCGGCAGCGCCACGCCGGTCACGGTGGTCTTGGTGTACGGATCGGTGGCGGTGTTCACGCCGCCGCTGCTGTCGACGAAGGTGAAGTTGGCATTGACGCCGAAGCCGCTCATCCAGCCCGGCAGCGAATCGAAGAACTGCGTGTAGCCGTACTCGAAGCCGCGGATGCGGCCCTTGTCCATGTTGTACGGGCGCGTCACCAGGAAGTCCTGGCCGCCGTAGTTCTCGGTGACGGTCTGGTTGGAGAAGTAGTCCTTGACGCTCTTGTAGAACAGCGTCAGGTACATCATGTCGCTGCTGTCGAAATACCACTCCAGCGCCGCGTCGTACTGGTCGGCTTTCATCGGCTTGAGGTTGGGGTTGCCGGCGGTGCCGGTCCATTCCTTCGGCGTTCCGTCGTCGTTGAAGGTCGCGGTCAGCAGCAGGTACGGCTGCAACTGCGTGTAGTCCGGTCGCGCCATCGCCTTGGAGGCGGCCAGGCGCAGCTGCAGCGCATCGGAGAACTTGAAACGCAGGTTCAGGCTCGGCAACACGTCGGTGTAGCGGCCGCGCGCGTTGTTGGGGAAGTACTGACCGTCGTACTGCGCCTTCAGCGCCTCCGAGGCCGCGGTGGCGGAGAGGTCCGGATACTGGCCGTAGCCGGCTGCCTCGGTCCTGGTCTGCACCACGCGCACGCCGATGTTGCCGTCCACCGGCACGCCCAACGTCTCGTCGTTGCCGAAGTACATCACCATGTACGCGGCCTGGGTGCGTTCGAACTGGCGGTTGGTGTCCTGCAACTGGTATTGGTCCGGCGCCCAGCCGGAGCCGCGCAGCGCCACGATCTGCTCGATCAGCGCCGAGGTGCCGGCGTAGTCCTTGACCGCGCTGTTGCGCGGAAAGACCAGTTGGGTCGGCACGTTCACCTTGCCGCGGAACAGGTTCGAATAGGTGTACAGCGACGACGAGGCGGTCATGTAGCTGGCCAGGTCGGCCAGGCCGGTGGCGGTGCCGGGGACGGTGGCCCAGTTGTCGGTGATCACGCCCCAGTTGTAGCCGGAATTCTTGTTGGTCTGGGTCCGATCGGTGGCGCGGATGCCGGCGCGGAAGGTACGCAGCCACGGGTTGTCGTCGTAGCTGTATTCCAGGTCGAAGCGCGTGGCCAGTTCGCGGCCGCGGTTCTTCGCCAGGTGGTCCATCGCCGCGCTCCAGAAGTAGTTGGAGGGGTTGGCGGTGTAACCGGGATCGGCCAGGGTCACCGCCGGGTAGCGGCCACCGAGGTCCACGTTCAGGCCCGGCAGGTAGATCGAACTGAACAAGGTGAAATCCAGCACGTCGCTCTGCGAGCGCACCAATTGCATGTCGCCGCGCACGGTCAGCCGGTCGGTCAGGCGATGGGTGAAGCCGCCGGACAGGTCGGAGGTCGTGGTGCTCTGCTGGGCATAGCGGTTGTCGGTGTAGAAGCGCACGCCGTCGTTGCCGGTGACGTTGCCGCGCCAGGAGGTGGACACCGGCGAGCCGCTGACGAACCGACCCTCGCTGTCGTAGGTGAAGGTGGTGCCCGGCGCCGGCACGATGGCGTTGGTGTCGTCGTTGAAGAACGCGGCGCGGTCGCGCCAGTTCATGTCGTAGGACGAGCGCAGGTATTGCACGTACACGTCGGTGGCGTCGCTGGGGCGCCACTGGAACGCCGCCGCCACGCCCTTGCGCTTGCGCTCGAAATCCATCTGCCGCCAGTTCACCCCGCCCGGCACGTAGACCTTGTCGAAGGTGGTGCCGGCCAGCAGCGCCGGATCGGTGCGGCGCACGAACGGCTCGACCTGGATGCCGTCGCTGCGCGTGGCCAGTTCCGAGTGCGCCACGTCGAGCATGAGGCCCATCTCGCCGAGGCCGGTGTTCCAGCGATCGCTGAACAGGAACGAGCCGGACGGCTTGTAGGTCTTGCTCATGTCGCCGTAGTTGACGTCCGCGGTGGCGCCGACCACCCGCCCTGGCTGGTCGAACGGCATGCGCGTACGCAGGTTGACCGTGCCGCCGAGGCCGCCTTCGATGATCTCGGCCGACGGGTTCTTGTACACGTCCACGCCGGCCATCAGTTCGGCCGGCACGTCCTCGAAACTGAGCCCGCGCCCGCTGGCGGCGCTGAAGCTGTCGCGTCCGTTGAGTTCGCCGCGCACCTGGGTCATGCCGCGGATCATCACCCCGCTGCCTTCGGCCGAGAAGTGGTCCGGATCGTTGCGCGCCATGAAGTGATCGATGGTCACGCCGCTGACCCGCTGCAGGGTCTCGGTGACGCTGCGGTCCGGCAACGCGCCGATGTCCTCGGCGCTGACCGAATCGACGATCTGCTCGGCATCGTGCTTGATCGACTGCGACTTGATCAGGCTGCCGCGCACGCCCTTGACCTCGACCGCGTCGAGCTGGGTCACCGAGCCAGGCGTCTGCGCCTTGGCGGCGCGCTCCGCGTCCTGCGCCAGCGCCTGCGCGCTGAGCAGCAGGCCGATGCTGAGCGCCATGATGGAACGCGGCAAAACGCGGGTACGGCGTGACGCTGCGGTCGGCCAGGCCGGACCACGGGGATGCTGCGAGGCCATGCTGTTTCCCTCCCAGGAGACATGCACACAGACACGGGCGACGGTCGCCAAGGGCGCCGTCCTGCGAGTTGTGACGGCATCGGTCTCGGCCGCTGCCGTATCGGATGGCGCCGCTGCACGGATCGGCAGGTCGCTCGCTATCGCGATCGGCCGAGACTAGGGAATGACAAACGCGTGAAGCAAATGAAGATTTCACGCCCAGCTATGCGATTCCCGACTAACGGGATGCGCACCACGGCATGTCTACGAAATCGTCCGCTTGTGTCAGGAAAGTGCCTGCAACGGCGCCGTTCAGATGCCTGCCGCCCGCTCGGGGTACAGCCGCTTGGCGGCGTTGCGCAATGCCAGCAACACCCGTTCGGCACCGGGCGGCAACAGATAGTCGCAACGGCGCACGATGCCGAACGATTCCATGCGCACGCCCAGCGCGATCGGCAACACCGTCAGCAGCTTGGCCTGCACGTACGGCGCCACCGCCTCGGCCGGGAGCGCGGCCAGCAGGTCGCTGCCGCGCAGCAGGCTGGTCATCACCGGCAGCGACGAGGTCTCGATGACGTTCTGCGGCGCCGGCACCGCGTGCTCCAGGAACATCGCGTCCAGCCGCGCGCGCAGCACGCTGTCGGCTGGCGGCAGCACCCAGCCGTAGCGCGCCAGGTCGGCATGGCGCAGGTCGGCGCGGGTGGACAGCGGGTGCCCGGCGCGGGCGATCACCGAATGCGGCTCGTCGGCCAGCGGCTCGAACTCCAGCGCCTCGGCGCCGTAGGGGCCGAGGATGCGTCCGATGACGATGTCGAGCTGGCCGTCGAGCAGTTTGGCCACCAGCGGCCGGCTGTAGTCCATCTCCACCCGCACCAGGATGCCGGGGAACTCGCGCTTGACCTCGGCGATCGCCTGCGGCACCAGGTTGGTGCCCGGATTGACCACGGTCCCGATCGAGACCTGGCCCATGCGCCCTTCGCACAGCGCCGCGATCTCTTCCTGGGCGCGGCCGATCTCCGACATCGCCGCGCGCGCGCGGCGGATCAGCACCTGCCCGTACCAGGTCGGCTCGACCCCGCGCGCATGGCGCTCGAACAGCTTCACCCCCAGCAGGTCCTCCATTTCCGCCAGCAGCTTGGACGCCGCCGGCTGGGTCATGCTGGCCGCCTCGGCCGCGCGCAACACCGAGCGGTGCTCGTGCAACTGCAGCAGCAGCAACAGGTGCCGGGTCTTCAGGCGCGCGGCGTTGAACCAGGGATTGGCGGAGGCATTCATCGTGGGCAGGCATCCTGAGGGCGGCGCCGCGTATTCGGCGGCGGAATAGAATATGCCTAAAATTTCATTTGCAGAGCATAGCTCACGCGCGCAGGCTACTGCCCGTCGCGCCCCCTGCTGGCGTCGCCGCCGCCCCCGCTCGCGCAGGCAGGCCGATTCAGCCGGGTTCGCGCCAGCGCCGATGCAGCGGGCGCGGACCGCGGCCTTGCCGACCGGCCCCACCGCGGCACCGCGCTGACCGCGCGCCTTCTTCACCGCCGCTTCCGTCAGGTACCCCGATGTCCGCCGCTTCCCCGTTCCGACTCCCGCTGATCGCGATCCTGCGCGGCCTCACCCCGGAGGACGCGCTGGCGCACGTCGGGGCGCTGGCCGATGCCGGCTACGACGCGATCGAGATCCCGCTCAATTCGCCGCGCTGGGCCGACAGCATCGGCCCGGCCGCGCAGGCGTTCGGGCAGCGCTGCTGGATCGGCGGCGGCACCGTGCTGCAGATCGGCGACGTCGACGCGCTGGCCGATCTGGGCGCGCGCTTCATCGTCACCCCCAACACGCGCCCGCCGGTGATCCGCCATGCGGTGGCGCGCGGCCTGCAGGTGGTGGCCGGCTTCGCCACCGCCACCGAGGCGTTCGACGCGCTGGACGCCGGTGCGCAGATGCTCAAGCTGTTCCCCGCCGCCACCTACGGCCCCGGCCACGTGCGCGCCCTGCGCGCAGTGCTGCCGGCGCAGGTACCGCTGTTCGTGGTCGGCGGCATCAACACCGAGACCCTGCACGATTACCTGGGCGCCGGCGCGATCGGCGCCGGCATCGGCGGCGAGCTGTACCGCCCCGGCCAGTCGCTGACACAGACCCAGGCGCATGCCGCCGCCTTCCGCCTCGCCTATCTGGACCGCGCATGAAGATCGTCCGCCTCACCACCTACCACGCCGCGCCGCGCTGGCTGTTCCTGAAGGTCGAGACCGACGAAGGCATCACCGGCTGGGGCGAGCCGGTCATCGAAGGCCGCGCGCGCAGCGTCGAGGCCGCGGTGCGCGAACTCGGCGAGAGCCTGATCGGCAAGGACCCGGCGCGGATCAACGACATCTGGCAGATGCTCTACCGCGGCGGCTTCTACCGCGGCGGCCCGATCCTGATGAGCGCCATCGCCGGCATCGACCAGGCGCTGTGGGACATCAAGGGCAAGGCGCTGGGCGTGCCGGTGTACGAACTGCTCGGCGGGCGCGTGCGCGATCGCATGAAGACCTACCGCTGGGTCGGCGGCGACCGCCCCGCGGCGACCATCGCGCAGATCCAGGGCTACCGCGACCTCGGCTTCGACACCTTCAAGTTCAACGGCACAGAGGAAATGAAGCTGATCGACGGCCCGCGCGCGGTGGATGCGGCGGTGGCCAAGGTGGCGCAGATCCGCGAGGCATTCGGCACCGCCATCGACTTCGGCATCGACTTCCACGGCCGCGTCGCCGCGCCGATGGCGCGCGTGCTGCTGCGCGAGCTGGAGCCGTTCAAGCCGCTGTTCGTCGAGGAGCCGGTGCTGCCCGAGCAGGCCGAGTACTACCCGCGGCTGGCCGCGTCCACGCCGATCCCGCTGGCCGCCGGCGAGCGCATGTTCTCGCGCTTCGACTTCAAGCCGGTGCTGCAGGCCGGCGGCCTGTCGCTGCTGCAGCCGGACCTCTCGCACGCCGGCGGCATCACCGAATGCCTGAAGATCGCCAGCATGGCCGAGGCCTACGAAGTCGGCCTGGCGCCGCATTGCCCGCTCGGCCCGGTGGCGCTGGCCGCCTGCCTGCAGGTGGACTTCGTCTCGCACAACGCGGTGCTGCAGGAACAGAGCATCGGCATCCACTACAACGAAGGCGCCGACCTGCTCGACTACGTGCTCAACAAGGACGACTTCGCCTGCGACAATGGCGGCAGCATCGCCGCCCTTCCCAAACCGGGCCTGGGCGTGGAAATCGACGAGGAGCGCCTGCGCCATGCCAACGCCAACCCACCCGACTGGCACAACCCCATCTGGCGTCACGCCGACGGCAGCATCGCCGAGTGGTGAGCCGATGAACGTTTCCGCCGCGCCCCGCCACACCGCCACCCTGGCGGTGGACAGCCGCTGCGAGCATGGCGAAGGCATGCTGTGGTGCGAGCGCCGCGGCGTGCTGTTCTGGGTCGACATCAGCGGCCGCCGCCTGTGGCGCCACGATCCCGCCAGCAACGTCAGCCGTCATTGGGACCTGCCCGACCGCCCCGGCTGCCTGGGCCTGTTCGACGACGGCCGCCTGCTGCTGGCGCTGGCCAAGGGCGTGTACGCCGCCGATCCGGATGCCGCCGCCGAGGCCGACGGCGCGCTGCCGCTGCAGCACCTGGCGGACGTGGAACCGGAGCGCGACGACACCCGCAGCAACGACGGCCGCGCCGACCGCCACGGCAACTTCGTGTTCGGCACCATGAGCGAGCGCGCGGACCAGGCGCCGGTCGGCAGCTTCTACCAATGGTCGGCGCGCCACGGCCTGCGCCGCCTGCCGTTGCCGGGCGTGGCCATTCCCAACGCGATCTGCTTCAGCGCCGACGGCCGCACCCTGTACTACTGCGATTCGGTGCAGCCGCGCATCCTGTGCTGCGACTACGACCCGGACAGCGCGCACACCGCCAACAGCCGCGTGTTCGCCGAACTGGATCACCCCGGTGCCGAGCCGGACGGCGCCATCGTCGATGCCGAAGGTCACCTGTGGAACGCGCAGTGGCGCGCCTGGCGCGTGGTGCGCTATCGCCCCGACGGCAGCGTCGAGCGCAGCGTCGCCCTGCCGGTCAAGCATCCCACCTGCCCCACCCTCGGCGGCGCCGACGGCGGCACCCTGTATTTGAGCACCTCGCGGCAGGACCACAGCGAGGACGAACTGGCGCGCACGCCGCAGGCCGGCGGCGTGTTCGTGGCCGCGGTCGGCATCGCCGGCCTGCCCGAAGGACGCATCGCCAGCGCATGATCGTCGTCGATTGGGGCACCAGCAGCCTGCGCGGCTATCGGCTCGACGCCGACGGCGGCATCCGCGACCAGCGCCGCAGCGACCAGGGCATCGCCGCCTGCCAGGGCCGCTTCGCCGCGACCCTGGCCGCCTTGATCGACGGCTGGGACGGCGACGTCGTCCTGTGCGGGATGATCGGCAGCCGCAACGGCTGGATCGAACTGCCGTACGCGCCCTGCCCGGCCGACGCCGCCGCGCTGGCCGCGGCGATGCAGCCGCTGCAGGATCCGGCCCTGCCCGGTCGCACGCTGTGGTTCGTGCCCGGCGTGGCCAGCGACGCCGACGCCGTACCGGACGTGATGCGCGGCGAAGAGGCCCAGTTGATCGGCCTGCTCGCGTCGCTCGCGCAGGAACCGCCGACGGCCGAGGCCCACCACGTCTGCCTGCCCGGCACCCACAGCAAGTGGGTGACCCTGCAGCATGGGCGCATCGCCTCGGTGGCGACGATGATGACCGGCGAACTGTACGCGCTGCTGCGCACGCACAGCCTGCTGGCGCGACTGATGGACGCCGACGATGGCGCCTTCGATGCGGCCGCGTTCGATGCGGGCGTGCAGCGCAGCGGCGACCCCGGCGGCTTGCTGCACCATCTGTTCGGCGTGCGCAGCCTGGGCCTGTTCGAGCGACTGAGCGGTGCCGCGGCACCGTCCTACCTGTCCGGCCTGCTGATCGGCCACGAGTTGCGCGCGCGCGCCTTGCCGCCGGTGGTGCACCTGGTCGGCGGCAGCGGCCTGCTGGCGCGCTATGCGCATGCGCTGGCCGCGCTCGGCAGCGGCGTGCGCACCCACCCGGAGGATCTGGCCGCGCGCGGCCTGTATCGGCTGGCACAGCAGCACGGCGGCCTGACCGGCTGAGCCGCGCGCGTCGCCCGGCTCCTGCCCGGCTGCCCCGCACACACGGCGGCGAGCGCCGCTTTGCATTAGAATTACCGGGTTAATCGCCGGATCCCGCCATGCCTTTCGTCGTCACCGAAAACTGCATCAAGTGCAAATACACCGACTGCGTGGAAGTGTGCCCCGTGGATTGCTTCCACGCCGGCCCGAACTTCCTGGTGATCGATCCGGACGAATGCATCGACTGCACCCTGTGCGAGCCGGAGTGCCCGGCCAACGCCATCTATCCCGAAGACGACGTGCCGGCCGGCCAGGAAGGCTTCGTCGCGCTCAACGCGGAACTGGCCAAGGCCTGGCCGGTACTGACCACGCGCCAGGAACCGCTGCCCGATGCCGCCGAGTGGGACGGCAAGCCGAACAAGCTGCCGCTGCTGCAGAAGTAACTGCGCGCGGCGGCGCAGAAGCCGCTTCAGCCGCGATGGATGTGCCGGATACACGCGGTCGCGGCTGAAGTCGCTCCTACAGAAGACAAAACGGGCGCCCCAGGGCGTCCGTTTTGCGTTTCAAGCGGCGGAAGCGACACCAACGTCGCATCGGTGCGCAGCTCGGCCTTTACTGCGCGATCAACGCGACCGCCCATTGCCGCTAGCACACCGCGCAGATCAACCGCCAAGACTTGCACGCCAGCCTTTACCGCCATCGCATAGTCGTAGGAGCGGCTTCAGCCGCGACACAAGCGCCGGTACGGCGGTCGCGGCCAAAACCGCACCTGCTCCAAACAAAACGGGCGCACAAGGCGCCCGTTTCGCATGCGAATCGCATGGCAGCCCGGCGCATGCGCCGGACCCGTACCGGATCAATGACCCAGCTTGGCCTTCAGCGCGGCGATCAGCTTGACCGGCGCATCGCCGGTGGCCGGCAGGCCGCGTGGATCCACCGCCGAAACGTAGACGCCGGCATCCACCGCCACCACGCGGATGAGGAAGTTGCTGCCTTCGTAGGCCACGTCGTAGGAGCCGAGCAACTGCGCGCGGCTGGCGATGGTCACGCCGGGAATGGCACCCAACGCGTCGCCGACCTGGCCGAACACCTGGTCGCGCGCGCCCGGCACCACGAAGCCGCTGTTCGACGCCGCCGGCGCCTGCCCGGCCGGCGCGGCAGGACGCTGCGCCGAAGCCAGCGCCGGCACCTTCATCGCCGCCGAGGTATCGGGCGTGGTCAGATCCGGCGGCACTTCCAGCGGGCGCATCTCGGGCGCCAGCGCATAGTCGCCGCGCGGCTTGCCCTTGTGGAACCAGCTGCAACCGCTGGTGGCCGCGACCATGGTGGTCGCCAGCACGGCGGCCGACAGCACGCGGACGTAGGGAACGGAAGCACGCATCAATCAATCTCCTGGGGTCAGGCCGCGAGCGTTTCGCGGCTGGATAGGTCTTCCAACGCGGCAGCGTCGGCGGCAAGTCGGTCGGCCGTGGCGTGGTGCGCCGAGGACAGCGGCAGCAGCGGCAGCCGCAGCCCCTGGCCGATCCCGGCACGCTGCAGCAGTGCCTTCACCGGGATCGGGTTGGATTCGATGCCGCAGAACGCATGGAACGGCTGCAGCCGCGCGTCCCAGGCCTGCGCCGGCTCGGCCTGGCGCGCGCGCGCCAGGTCGCACAGGCGCCGGTAGGCGCGCGGCAAGGCATTGGAGGCGACCGAGATCAGCCCGTCGAAGCCGGCCAGCATCGCCTGCGCGGCGCTGCCGTCGTCGCCGCTGAGCACGGCGAAGCGGTCGCTGCGCAGGGCGGCGAGCGCGGCGATGCGCTGCGGATCGCTGCTGGCGTCCTTGATGCCGACGATGTTCGGGTGCTGCGCCAGTTGCGCCACGGTCTCCGGCAGCAGATAGCAGCCGGTGCGGCCGGGCACGTTGTACAGCACCACCGGCAGGCCGCCCTGCTCGGCGACCTGGGTGTAGTGCGCGATCAGCCCGGCCTGGGTCGGGCGCACGTACGGCGGCGTCACCACCAGGGCGTACTGCGCGCCGCCGGCGGCGGCGCGCTGGGTCAGCGCCACGGTCTTGGCGGTACCGGACAGGCCGGTGCCGGCCAGCACCGGCACGCGCCCGCCGATCGCCTGCACTGCCTCGCGCAGGATGCGGTCGTATTCCTCGTCCAGCAGCGTGGCCGCCTCGCCGGTCGATCCCGCCACCACCAGCCCCTGCACGCCGCCGTCGAGCTGGCGTTTGAGCAGGCGCTGCCAGGCGTCGAGGTCGAGGTCGCCATTGCCCTGAAAGGGCGTGGCCAGGGCGGTGATGATGCCGGAGAGGGACAAGATGCCGGGTGCTCGCTGGGAGATGAGGGCCGCGCAGGTTGCGCGGACGGATCGGCCCCGCACGCGGGGCAGGGTCGCCCCGCATGTTACTTGCGGCCCGAAAGCGCGGGCAAGTATGCTGCACACCATGCCGGGCGACCGCCCGGATGCCGTTCAGCCTTACGCAATGCCGGAAGCCCCTTTGACCGACACCACACCCCGGCCCGCGCCGACCGAAAACCACCTCCTGATCAACGCCTACACGACGCATCCGGAGTCGCCGCTGTTGCCGGTGACGCGTCGCATCGCCGATAGCGGCTGCAATCTCGTCGATGCGCGCCTGGCCACGGTCGGCCGCGACGTGTCGGTGACCGCGCTGGCGACCGGCTCGTGGGACTCGGTGGCCAAGCTGGAAGCCATGCTCACCCGCCTCGACCGCGAGGAAGGCATGAAGCTGGTCTGGTACCGCACCGGCGCCAAGCAGGCGCAGTCGAACCTGCTGCCGTACATCGTCGAAGTGATCGCCGCCGACAAACCGGGCATCCTGTTCCAGTTGGCCGACTTCTTCGACCGCCAGGGCATCACCATCGAGAACCTGCAGAGCACGCGCTACCGCGCTATGCAGACCGGCGCGGAGATGTTCTCGGCGCAGGTGACGATCGGGGTGCCCGCGAACATGCACATCGCCGCCCTGCGCGACGACTTCCTCGAGTTCTGCGACCACCTCAACCTGGACGCGATCATGGACCCGATGAAGTTCTGAGTGCACCGCGCTGGACACCGACGCAATCGAACGCAGATGATGGCGATGCACGCGGAGGAGACCCCATGAAGGACGGCGATACCCTGGACCGCAGCACGCTGGCCTTGCCGCTGGCGCTGTCCGGCGGCGCCAGCGCCACGCTCGGCGACTACGCCGGCCGCTGGCTGGTGCTGTATTTCTACCCGAAGGACAGCACGCCCGGCTGCACCACCGAGGGCATCGAGTTCAACGCGCTGCTGCCGCAGTTCGAACAGGCCAACGCCACCGTGCTCGGCGTGTCGCGCGACTCGGTGAAGTCGCACGACAACTTCTGCGCCAAGCAGGGCTTCCGCTTCCCGCTGATCAGCGACGCCGACGAAGCGCTGTGCCGCGCCTTCGACGTGATCAAGGAAAAGAACATGTACGGCCGCCAGGTGCTGGGCATCGAGCGCAGTACCTTCCTGATCTCGCCGACCGGCCAACTGCTGCGCAGCTGGCGCAAGGTCAAGGTTCCCGGCCACGCCCAGGCCGTGCTCGACGCGCTGCAGGCCGCCGCCAAGCAGTGACCACTGCCGTTTCCCGCACCCCGCATCGCCCTGCCCCGCAGGCAGCGATGGCTCGTCCCTGCTCCTCTTTCAGGAATCCATGATGACCCGAGGCAAGCGCATCTACGTGCTGGATACCAACGTGCTGATGCACGATCCGACCGCGCTGTTCAAGTTCGAGGAACACGACGTGTTCCTGCCGATGCAGGTGATCGAGGAACTGGACAATGCCAAGAAGGGCATGTCCGAAGTCAGCCGCAACGCGCGCCAGGTCAGCCGTTTTCTCAACGAGCTGATCGAGGGCGCCGGCGCCGAGCAGATCGAATCCGGCATTCCGCTCAGCCACCCGCAGGGCATCCAGCTCAAGAGCACCGGCAGCATCGGCCGGCTGTACTTCCAGGTGCGCCCGGTCGAGCCGGGGCGCAGTTTCGGCACCGTGGCGCCGGACAACAAGATCCTGGCCGCGGTGCTGGCGCTGCGCGAGGAGCACCCGGACATCCCGGTGATCCTGGTCTCCAAGGACATCAACCTGCGGATCAAGGCCGCGATCAGCGGCCTGGTCGCCGAGGACTACGAGAACGACCGCGCGCTCGACGATTTCAGCCTGCTCTACACCGGCGCGATCGAACTGCCCGAGGATTTCTGGCAGAAGCACAACCAGGACCTGCGCAGCTGGAGCGACAAGGGCCGCACCTGTTACGAGATCGCCCTGGCCGCCGACGAGGACTGGCACCCGAACCAGTACCTGTACCTGCCCGGCGAGGACGAAGTGGAACTGCGCGTGGTCAAGGTCAATGCCGAGCGCAAGGCGACGCTGGCGCTGGTCGACGACTTCCGCAGCGGCCAGCACGCGGTGTGGGGCATCGCCGCGCGCAACCGCGAGCAGAACTTCGCGCTCAACGCGCTGATGGATCCGGAAATCGACTTCGTCACCCTGCTCGGCACCGCCGGCACCGGCAAGACCCTGCTGGCGCTGGCCGCGGGCCTGGCGCAGACCATGGACCAGCAGCGCTACCGCGAGATCATCATGACCCGCGCCACGGTCAGCGTCGGCGAGGACATCGGCTTCCTGCCCGGCACCGAGGAAGAGAAGATGACGCCGTGGATGGGCGCGCTCACCGACAACCTGGAAGTGCTCACCCACACCCAGGAAGGCGGCACCTGGGGCCGCCAGGCCACCAACGACCTGCTCGCCAGCCGCATCAAGATCCGCTCGATGAACTTCATGCGCGGGCGCACCTTCCTGTCGCGCTACCTGATCCTGGACGAAGCGCAGAACCTGACCCCGAAGCAGATGAAGACGCTGATCACCCGTGCCGGCCCCGGCACCAAGATCGTGTGCCTGGGCAACGTCGAACAGATCGACACCCCGTACCTGACCGAGACCACCTCCGGCCTGACCTACGCCGTGGACCGCTTCAAGGCCTGGCCGCACAGCGCGCACATCACCCTGCGTCGCGGCGAGCGTTCGCGCCTGGCCGACTACGCCTCGGAGGTCCTGTGAACGCGGCCGCCGGCATGCGCCTGGCCGGCGCGGCGCTGGCCATGGCCCTGCTCGGCGCCTGCGCCACCGCGCGCGGGCCGGCCACGGTGCCGACCGCGGTCAAGGCCGGGCAGTCGTGGATCGTCACCCGCAACAGCACCGCCGCGCAGGTGCTGGACACCTGCTCGCGCGACAGCCCGGCGCGCCAGGATGGCGCAGTCACCGGCTACTGGATCCCGACCCCGGAACAGATCGCGCAGCTGGAAGCGCACCTGGCGCAACTGCAGCCGCAGATCGCCGACCCCACCGCGTCCGATCGCCAGTACGTCGGCATCCTGTACCGCGGCAAGCAAGCGATCTACATCAATGCCTTCGCGCCGGACGACACCAGCGAGCGCGATCCCACGGTCGATGCGGTTCGCGCCTGCGGCGGCGGCGGCCGCTTCTGGGGCGCGGTCTACGATCCGGCCAGCGCCAGCTTCTCCGAGATCGCGGTCAACGGCGCACGCTGAGATGGCCGCGGGCAGGCGCCAGTGGCGGCGCACTGGCGCCGCCGCACACCGCGGCCGCCGCGCCGCAGCTGCACGGCGCGCGGCATGAACCTGGAACTGCCGCGCTGGGCCTGGGCGTTCGCCGGCGCACTCGCCGCCGTCGCCGGCATGGTCAACGTGGTCGGCTATCTCGGCTTCGAGCACCAGGCGGTCACCCACCTCACCGGCACCACCACCCTGCTCGGCGCGGCGCTGGCCGACGGCGACGCGCGCGCGATCGCACAGCTGGTCGGCGTGGTCCTGGCCTTCCTCGGCGGCTCGATGCTGGGCGGCTTCATCGTGCAGGACAGCCGCCTGCGCCTGGGCCGCCGCTACGGCGTGGCGCTGGCGCTGGAGGCGCTGTTGCTGCTGGCGGCGATGCAGGCGTTCAAGCAGCAGCAACTCGCCGGCGCCGTGCTCGCCGCGATCGCCTGCGGCCTGCAGAACGCCACCACCACCATCTACAGCGGCGCGGTGGTGCGCACCACCCACCTGACCGGCATGTTCACCGACCTGGGCATCGGCATCGGCCAGGCGCTGCGCGGCCTGCCGCTGCCGCGCCGGCGCATCCGCCTGAGCCTGCTGATCATCGGCGGCTTCCTGTGCGGCGGCGTGCTCGGCGCCTGGGCCTACCGACAGGTCGGCTTCGACGCACTGCTCGGCCCCGCCCTGCTGACCGGCACGGTCGGCATCCTGTACGCGCTGCAGGCGCACTACCGCAGCCACGAGCGCTGAAGGCGCGGCCGAGTGCATAACCCGCGCCAGCCCTGCACAATCGGCGCATGAGCGAACCCACCGTCGTCTCCGCGCTGAGCATCGCCGGCACCGATTCCGGCGGCGGCGCCGGCATCCAGGCCGATCTCAAGACCTTCGCCGCGCATCGCGTGCACGGGCTGGCGGCGGCCGCCGCGCTGACCGCGCAGCACACCCGCGGCGTCACCGCGGTGCACGTGCCGCCGCTGTCGTTCCTGCGCGCGCAGATCGACGCCTGCTTCGCCGACTTCGACATCGCCGCGGTCAAGCTCGGCATGCTCGCCAACGCCGAGGTGATCCACCTGGTCGCCGATGCACTGGAGGAGTACCGCCCGCCGTGGGTGGTGCTGGACCCGGTGATGGTGGCCACCAGCGGCGCCAAGCTGTTGCAGGACGACGCCCTGGACGCGCTGCGCAGCCGTCTGTTGCCGCTGGCCACGCTGGTGACGCCGAACGTGCCGGAAGCGCAGTTGCTGCTCGGCCGCCCGATCAACAACGCCGACGACGCCGAGCACGCCACCGCCGCGCTGCTCGCGGCCGGCGCGCAGGCGGTGTTGTTGAAGGGCGGCCACCTGCAGGAAGGCCAGCGGGTGATCGACCGCTACGACGACGGCGTTAGCCGCAGCGAATTCAGCCATGCACGGCTGGCGCTGGAGGCACACGGCACCGGCTGCACCCTGGCCGCGGCGATCGCCGCACAACTGTGCCAGGGCCTGGCCCTGCCGGCCGCCTGCGAAGCGGCGATCGACTACGTGGCGCGCGCGCTGCACGGCAGCTACCGCCCCGGCCGCGGCGATGTGGCGGTGCTGGATCACTTCGGCGCGGCGCGCGGCCCATGAGCGCCGTACCCATCGGCTCGCCAATCGCCGAACACGCCCTGCCCGTCGCCGCGGCCGACGGCCATCGCTGGACCTTGCTGGCGCGCGTGCCCGACGCGCCGCGGCAGGCGCTGCTGTGGCTGCCGGCGCTGGGCGTGGCCGCGCGTCACTACCTGCCGTTTGCCGACGTGTTGGCCGCGCACGGTGTCGCCGTGTTCCTGCACGAATGGCGCGGCAACGGCAGCAGCACACTGCGGCCGTCGCGGCAATGCGACTGGGGGTATCGCGCGTTGCTGCAACTGGACCTGCCCGCCAGCCAGGCGGCGATCGCCGGAGCCGGCATCACTATGCCGCTGCTCGTCGGCGGCCACAGCCTGGGCGGACAGCTCGCCTGTTGCTATGCCGGCCTGCAGCCGCAGGCCTTCGCCGCGTTGTGGCTGGTGGCCAGCGGCACCCCGTACTGGCGCCGTTTCCCCGCGCCGCGCGGCTATCTGCTGCCGCTGGCATACCGCCTGCTGCCGTGGCTGGCGCAGCGGCAAGGCGTGCTGCACGGCCGCCGTCTCGGCTTCGGCGGCACCGAAGCGCGCGGCCTGATCGCCGACTGGGCGCGCGTGGGCCGAAGCGGCCGCTACGCCGCGGCCGGCCTGGCGGCCGACCTGGACGCACGCCTGGCGCACCTGACGCTGCCGCTGCGCGGCGTGGTGCTGCAGGACGACTGGCTGGCGCCGGAATCCTCGCTGCGCGGCCTGCTGGACAAGCTGGCCACGCCGACAGCGCAGATCCGCTGCCTGGACGCCGCGCAGCTGGGCACGGCCGCCGACCATTTCGCCTGGATGAAGCGCCCCGCGGCGGTGGCCGCAACGCTGCTGACAGAGCGCTGGTGAAATTTTTCGGAAAGAGCATTGACGGGCCAGATCGACTCCCGCATAATTCCGCTCCTGACGACGCGCCCGTAGCTCAGTTGGATAGAGTACCTGGCTACGAACCAGGCGGTCGGGAGTTCGAATCTCTCCGGGCGCACCAGTCAGATGAAAAACGACAAGCCACCGCTTGTCGTTTTTTTTTTGCTCTGTCGCGGCACCGCGATCGCATCGGGACAGGCTGCGGCAGCGCATTCGCTCGCGATTGGTCATGCCAACGACACGCAGGTGTAGACGAATCGCCGCAACTCGTGAATAATCCCGCGCCTGACAACGCGCCCGTAGCTCAGTTGGATAGAGTACCTGGCTACGAACCAGGCGGTCGGGAGTTCGAATCTCTCCGGGCGCACCAGTCAGATCAAAAACGACAAGCCAGCGCTTGTCGTTTTTTTTGCCTGCGCTTTGGCGATTTGCACGCCGCGCGCAGGGACCGGTGACGCATCCGCACCGTGGCGTTGCGCCGATCACGGCGCCCGTCTCGCACACGGGCGTCCGCACCACCCACGCGCACTCCAGAACGCGACGCAGCTTGCACACCGCCTCGCCCTCGCCTGCGCGAACGCCGAGGCCGCCAACCGACTCAGGCGATGGTGTCCACCACGCCACCGTCGACGCGCAGCGCCGCACCGGTGGTGGCGGATGCCTGCGGCGAGGCGACGTAGACGCAGAGATTGGCGACCTCCTCCACGGTGGCGGCGCGGCGGATGATCGAGCTGGCACGATGCGCCTTCACGAAATCGGCGGCGACCTCTTCCAGCGGCTTGCCGGACTGCTCCACCTGCTCGGCCAGCATGGCCGCGACGCCCTCGGTCAGCGTCGGCCCCGGCAGGATGGCGTTCACGGTGACGCCGGTACCGGCCATGCGCTTGGCCAACCCGCGCGCCAGGGCGAGATCGGCGGTCTTGGTGACCCCGTAGTGGATCATTTCGACCGGGATATTGAGCCCGGACTCCGAGGAGACGAACAGCACGCGTCCCCAGCCCTTGTCCGCCATCCGCGGCAGGTACGCGCGCGACAAGCGCACGCCGGACATCACGTTCACCGCCAGGAAGCGCTCCCACTCCGCGTCGGGCGTGTCGAAGAAATCCTGCATCCCGAAGATGCCGGCGTTGTTGACCAGGATATCGGCCGCAGGAAGCGCCGCGACGATCGCATCGCAGCCGGCTGCGGTCGCCACGTCGCCCGCCACGGCGCGCACGCTGGCAGCGGAGACATCGCGCTTGAGTGCGGCAACCGCCGCCTGGGTGCGGGCCTCGTCGCGGCCGTTCAGCGCCACTTCGGCGCCCGCCGCGGCCAGCCCCTTGGCGATCCCGAAGCCGATGCCGGCGGTGGAACCGGTGACGAGGGCGGTTTTCCCGGATAGATCGATCTTCATGGCTGTCTCCATGCATGAGGGTGAGGGTGAGGATCCGCTGCGACGCCCTTGCGGGATCGCCACCCGACACGGGCTTGCCGCGCCGGTGTTGCCGTCGCCGGATCATGGACGCATCCGCGGGCGAGCAAGTGAACGCCCCCTGGTCGCCACGCCAGCTCGGCCACGCCAGCGGAATGCGGCGACGCAGGCGGAAGGATCGAGCGTATCAGGGCATGACGGGCGCCCCTGCCCACCTCGCCCACGCCTGCAGACGACCCACGCGCCGGCATCGACGGGCATGCATGCGCCTGCGCCTCGTGATGTCACTGGAACGCATGACGCTCGCGCTGCGGCGACTCACGCCGCGATCGTGTTGCCTTTCGGCGGTGGCGCCACTGCAGCAGCGGAGCCCAGCGCAACCAGCGGATGACCCGCCGCACGCCACGCCTCCAGGCCACCGCGCAGCGGCAGCACATCCTCGAAGTCGTGCTGGCGCAGGCGCTTGGCCAGCACCGCGGCCGAGACCTCGTTCGGGCAGGCGCAGTAGATGACGATCGTGCGATCGCGCGGCAAGCGCGCGACCAGTGCATCGACCTGACGCTCGTCCACTTCCAGTGCGCCGGGAATGGCGTACGGCTCCAGCGTGCGGTAGCCCGGGGCGCGAATGTCCAGCAGCAGCGGCGGCGTCTCGCTCTGCAGCAGCGCATGCAGCGCGTCGACGTCGATGCGCAGGGTCTCCATCGCCTTGCGCAGCGTATGCCGGCGCCAGGCGCGGTAACCGATGTACAGCGCCAGCAGGCCGACCAGCAGCAGCGCCGCGCGCCTGCCGAGCAGGCTCAGCCAGTCCAGCAAGTCCTGCACCTGGTCGGCGAAGCACAGACCCAGCAACAAGCCGCCACCGGCCCACAGCGCCGCGCCCAGCGCGTCGTAGCGCAGGAAGGCTGCAGGACGCACGCGCATGGCGCCGGCCATCGGCACCGACACCATCGACAGGCCGGGCACGAACTTGGCCACCGCCAGCACGCGCACGCCCCAGCGCGAGTAGAAGCGCTCGGTGCGCTTCATGCAGGTGTCGCGCGACAGCGACAGCCGGCACAACGATTGCAGCGTGCGGTTGCCGTAGCGACGGCCCGCGCCGAACCACAACAGGTCGCCGAGCAGGCTGGCCACGATCGACACCGACAAGGCGCCCAGCAATGCGCTCCACATCGCTGCCCCATCGAGCAGCGCATAGGTCGCGCCGACCAGGATCAGCGTGGGCAGCGCCGGCACCGGCAGGCCCAGCGACAAGGCCAGGACATTGACGAAGACCAGCCCGAGTCCGTAGCGCGCAATCAGGTCCTGCATGGCGTGGCGGGCGGAGAGAAGAGGATGCCGCGCATTATCCTCCCGGCATCCGCGGCGCGCATGGGCGCGACGGCATCACCGGCGGAACAGACCCATCCATCGCCGCCCTGAAGCACGCGTTGCCGGTGCCCCGACGTGCATCACCCGCCCTCGTCCAGCCGCGCCGCCATCTGCGCCAGCCACGCCGAGAACACGCCCGGCGCGCGCATGCGCGCGCGCCACCAGGCCAGCGCCGCGCCCTCCTCGCCGCTGCGCCAGGCCAACTGGAACACCTCGTCCGGCTTCGGCTCCTCCACGGCCTTGCGCACCAGCGCGCCCCGCGCCAGCGCCGCGCGCGCATAGGGCTCGGGCAGGAAGCCGAAGCCGAGCCCGGCCAGTTGCAACCGATACTTGCTGCGCATGTCCGGTACGGTCAGTGCGTCCTGGCCGAACAGCAGCCCCACCGTGCGCGGCAGCAGCCGCCGCGCCGAATCCGCCACCGCGATCGCGCGATGCGCACTCAACTGGCTGCGGCTGAGCGGTTCCGGCGCCTGCGCCAGCGGGTGCCCGGGCGCGACCGCGAACACGAACGGCAGCGTGCCGAGCGGCTCGGCCACGTAGCCGCCGCCGCTCGGGCCTTCGCCGGCCGCCCCGACCAGCAGATCCACCCGCCGGTCCAGCAGCGCCTCCCAGGTGCCGGACAGCGATTCCTGCACCACCCGCAACCGGGTGCGGTCGGCGACCGCGTAGAACGCCGCCATGTCCTGCGCCAGGCACTCCGGCGCGAACACCGCATCCAGGCCCAGCGCGAACTCGGTCTCCCAGCCCGAGGCGACGCGGCGCACGCGCAGTTCCAGGTCGCCGGCCGCGCGCAGCAGATGGCGGCCTTCGCGCAGCAGTTCGGCGCCTGCGGCAGTCGGCACCGCCTTCGGCCCCAGGCGCTCGAACAGTTGCACGCCCAGGTCCTCCTCCAGCTTGGCGACCGTGTAGGAGATGGTCGACGGCACCTTGTGCAAGGCCTTGCCGGCAGCCGAGAACGAGCCACGACGGTCGATGGCGTCGAGGATCTGCAGGGCATCGAGGCTGAGCTTGAGCATTCGAATTTTTCGATGATGGATGCCGAATCTATCCGTTTTTCAAAGCCGGCGACAGCGCGGATACTTGTTTCCAAGCCAGAGCGCACGCGAAATCAATGCAAACGGCGCTTTCGATCCACTTGCACATCAACGTCACCAAGGAGTCTCCCATGCTGCAGATCCGCCCCGCCAACACCCGTGGCCGCGCCGAACACGGCTGGCTGTCCTCGCGCCACACCTTCTCCTTCGGCCACTACCACGACCCGCGCCACATGGGCTTCGGGCCACTGCGGGTGATCAACGAAGACCGCGTGCAGCCCGGCGAGGGCTTCGGCACCCACGCCCATCGCGACATGGAGATCCTGTCCTACGTGGTCGACGGCGCGCTGGAGCACAAGGACAGCATGGGCAACGGCTCGGTGCTGCGCTATGGCGACGTGCAGCGCATGAGCGCCGGCTCCGGGGTCACCCACAGCGAGTTCAACCATTCGGCCAGTGAGCCGGTGCACTTCCTGCAGATCTGGGTGATGCCCGAGCGCGCCGGAATCGAGCCGGGCTACGAGGAGAAGCACTTCGCCCCGGACAGCAAGCGTGGTCAGTTGCGGCTGATCGCGGCCCCGCAGGGCGAGGATGGTGCGGTGCGCATCCATCAGGACGCGCGCATCTACGCCTCGATCCTCGACGGCGACGCGCGCCTGGACTATCCGCTGGCGGCCGGGCGCGGCGCCTATGTGCAGGTGGTGCGCGGCACCCTGACCGTCAATGGCCAGACCCTGCAGGCCGGCGACGCCCTCCAGGCGGTGGACGAGGCCAGCCTGCAGTTCGCCGACGCCCAGGACAGCGAGTTCCTGCTGTTCGACCTGCCGCGCTGAGCGCTGCAGCCCAGGTCGTGCCCGGGGCCATGGACCGGGCCACGACCGCGACCACGCGTGATCGGACCGCGCAGCTGCGCCACGGCGTCGCTGCACCGGTTGCGCCTCGCGCCGCCGGTGTCCTCACGCCACCCTCGGCACCCCGTAACGCGTCCTGCACGGCCTCCGCGGCGATGCTTCCGCTCTCCCTCCCCTACTGCCGGTATGCCGGCCGAGAGCCGCCGATGCGCCACCCCACCAGCGCCGCCTACGCCACCCCTTCGCGCATCCGCGAAGGGCGTCCCTTTCCGCGCGGCGCCGTGTTCGACGGACAGGGCACCAACTTCGCCCTGTTCTCGGCGCACGCCACCCGCGTGGAGCTGTGCCTTTTCGACGAGGCCGGCACCGAGACGCGCCTGGACCTGCCCGAATACACCAACGAAATCTGGCATGGCTACCTGCCCGACGTGAAGCCCGGTCAGCGCTATGGCTATCGCGTGCATGGCCCATACGCCCCCAGCGAAGGCCACCGCTTCAATCCCAACAAGCTGCTGCTCGATCCCTATGCGCGCGAGCTCGAAGGCGACCTGATCTGGGCCGACGAGCTGTACGGCTACACCGTCGGCCACCCAGACGGCGACCTCAGCTTCGACGAGCGCGACAGCGCGCCGTTCATGCCCAAGTGCGTGGTGGTCGAGGACACCTACGATTGGGAAGACGACCAGCGCCTGCTGACGCCCTGGAACCAGACCCTGGTCTACGAGACCCACGTGCGCGGCTACACCATGCGCCACCCGCAGGTGCCGGACGAACTGCGCGGCACCTGCGCCGGGCTGGCGCAGGAACCGGTACTGCGCTACATCAAGGAACTGGGCGTCAGCGCGGTGGAGCTGCTGCCGGTCCACGCCTACCTCGACGACCAGCACCTGCTCGACAAGGACCTGCGCAACTACTGGGGCTACAACACGCTCGGCTTCTTCGCGATCAAGTCGCGCTACCTCGCCAGCGGCCACCGCGACGAGTTCCGCGACATGGTCAAGGCCATGCACCGCCAAGGCCTGGAGGTGATCCTGGACGTGGTCTACAACCACACCGCCGAGGGCAGCGAACTGGGGCCCACCCTGTCCTTCCGTGGCATCGACAACGCTAGCTACTACCGCCTGGCCGAGGACAAGCGCTATTACATCAACGACACCGGCACCGGCAACACGCTCAACCTGAGCAACTCGCGGGTGATCCAGTTCGTCAACGACTCGCTGCGCTACTGGGCCGGCGAAATGCACGTGGATGGCTTCCGCTTCGACCTGGCCACCATCCTCGGCCGCGAGCCCACCGGCTTCGACCAGCGCGGCGGCTTCCTCGACGCCTGCAACCAGGATCCGCTGCTGTCGCAGGTCAAGCTCATCGCCGAACCCTGGGACTGCGGCCCCGGCGGCTACCAGGTCGGCCACTTCCCGCCAGGCTGGTCGGAGTGGAACGACAAGTTCCGCGACAACGCCCGCGCGTTCTGGAAGGGCGACGACGGCAAGCTCGCCGAATTCGCCACCCGCTTCACCGGCTCGGCCGACCTGTTCGACCGGCGCGGGCGACGGCCGTGGGCCTCGGTGAACTTCATCACCGCGCACGACGGCTTCACCCTGCACGACCTGGTCAGCTACAACGGCAAGCACAACGACGCCAACGGCGAGGACAATCGCGACGGCTCCGATCACGACAGCTCCTGCAATTACGGCGCCGAGGGCGAGACTGACGACGCCGGCATCCTGCAGCTGCGCGAGCGGCAGATGAAGAACCTGCTGGCGACGCTGTTGCTGTCGCAAGGCACGCCGATGCTGCTGGCCGGCGACGAACGCGCGCAGACCCAGGGTGGCAACAACAACACCTATTGCCAGGACAACGAGATCACCTGGATCGACTGGGAGCGCGACCCGAGCGAGGGCCGCCTCACCGCCTTCGTCAAAGCCCTGACCGCGCTGCGCCGGCGCTACCCGATCCTCACCCGCGGGCGTTTTCTCAACGGCCAGTACAACGAGGAAGCCGGCGTGCGCGACCTCACCTGGCTCAATCCCGGCGGCACCGAGATGGACGAGGCGCACTGGACCGACGCCGGCGCGCGTTCGGTCGGCCTGCTGCTGGAAGGCAAGGCGCAGACCTCCGGCGTCAAGGAACTGGCCAACGACCACACCTTGCTGATCGTCATCAATGCCTACCACGAGGGCGTGAGCTTCGTACTGCCCTCCTCGGAAGATGAGCTGCACTGGAAGCTGGTGCTGTCCACCGACGACGCGCTGCAGGTCGACAGCATGCCGGCCGGTGCCAGCGAGTTCCTGGCCCCGCCGCGCAGCGTCAGCGTGTTCGAGTGCCAGGCGCCCGCGTCGGCGTGACCCCACACCGCGTCGCGCACTGACAGCGTTTCGCCCTCGCCGCCAGCATGCGACGCTGGCGGCGAGCGCGTGTCTGTGCGCATGACCGACAGCACGGCAGCATGGCTGACGCCTCGCCGCGTAGACCTCAGAGTCAGCTGCGCTGTCGAAGCACGCAGCATGGACTGCATGCGCAGATGCGCTCCGTGCGTGCGCGCGACTGCCCGTTTGACTCGTTGCCTGGTCGTGGCCGTGACTCGTCTCGCGGAGCGCAATGCAGGAAGTCCGCCTCGCGAGAATTGCGGCGGCGCCTGGTAGCGTCGCGATCGAACCCGGTCACATGCGTGCCGAACCCGCCACATCCGGCAAGCGCCAGCCGCGTCTGATTCGAAAGACGCCTCGCACGAAACCACGATGCAGCACCCGCTGCTGACGGCGAAGCACTACTGAAAGAGCGCGCTCGGTTTTCAGCTTCTATCTGCACGGCACGGCACGGCTGCCGGCGCCGGCCACGCCGCTGCGCCGGTGACACGACATCGCCTCGCGCCACTACAACGCCGCCGCAGTGCAGGTGCAATTGGCCTGCATGGCCTTTGGCACAGTGTTGGAGAGCGCAAGCTCGTTACGCTGAGCGCCCACCCGCTTCCCCATCCGGCATGCGCGACTCGACTCAGCACAGCACTTTCCACCCGACCCACGGCATCGCCGTCATGCGCCACCCGTTGCTGCGCATCGCACTGAGCGCCGCAATTCTCGCGCTGGCGTCCTACCCATGGCTGCCGTTCCCCTGGCGGATGCCGGTGGTCGGCCTGCTCGGTCTCGCCCTGGTGTGGCTCGAGACGCGTTCGCCCGCGGCCTGCGGCGTGGCGCGCCCTCGCCTGCTGTCCATGATCGGCTGGACGGCCCTGCTGGTGCTGCTGACCGTCGGCTTCATCACGCCGGTGCTGCAACCGCTGATCGATACCATCACCGGACACAAGACCGACTACAGCGCCTACGGTGCGCTCAAAGGCAACGTCCAGGCCACGACCCACTTGATCGGCGCGGCATGGCTGAGCGCGGCACTCGGCGAAGAACTGGTGTTCCGCGCCTTCCTCATGCACCAGCTCGATGCCCTGTTCGGGCGGCTGCGCGGCGGCCGCTGGATCGCCGCACTGGCCGGCGGCGTGGTGTTCGGCCTGATGCACGCCGCGCAAGGCACCTCCGGCATCCTGCTGACCGGCGTGGTCGGCATGATGTTCGGGTATGCCTATCTGCGTTCCCGGCGCAACCTGTGGGCGATGATCCTCGCGCACGGCCTGATCGACACCTGGGGCGTGACCACCCTGTATCTCGGCTGGTACTGACGCAGCGCAGGCGCAGACGCAGACGCAGGCCGCCGATCGGCCTGCCGATGCTGACGAACGGCTCCGCTCGGAGCTGGAGGACGGAAGATCGCGCCGCTATCCCTGTGCCTCCGGTGCAAGACCCCTAGCACCCCCGCATAAGGAATGCGCCATGACGCGTTTGATGAATAGCGCAGGCGTCAGCGCGCAACCCGTCCGCCGCCTAAATGGCGCGTGCGCATCGGCTCGATTTTCACACGGGCGCTACCGGCCGGCGCGCAGTTTGGCGATGCCCACTTGAGGGCATCCCTACTGCGGAGTCAACGATGGACAAGAATCGCACCGAAGGCGCCAAGAACCAGATCAAGGGCACCGTCAAGGAAGTCGCCGGCAAGGTGACCGGCAACAAGATGAAGGAAGTCGAAGGCAAGATGCAGAAGAACGCCGGCAAGGTACAGAGCGAAGTCGGCAAGGCGCGCGACCACGCGCGCGGCTGAATAGCAGGCCTTGGTGCTCCCCTGCCGTACATCGCTGGGGAGCTTCTGCTAGCGGCGTCAGCTTGCCGACTCACTGGTTTGCCGATTTGCTTTGCGCATTGGACTCTCTGGATTTGCTCAGCCCTCTAGAGCAATTGGCGAATCGACCGACGTATCGAACATTGCCGCCATGCAATCAGCTATGCCGTCACACCAGTCGGTCGGCGACGCGCATGGCGAGCAAACACCAGGACGCCCACCTCCAAGCTGGTGGACCGCGTCCACAACGACCTGATGCACTGCGCACTCGACTAGGTCCGTAAGCAGCCCAACTGCACCACCAATCGAGTTCGCATGAAGATCGTCACGGCGGCAGTTCGCGCCGGAACTGCATGCTGCACGCCCGCCCACGCGCAGTGGCGTCACTCCAGGTGCAGACGTACGCCGCAGTGCCACACGCAGTGGCGCCTCATGACATCGCCCAGGAGTCGCTGCTGACGTGGGAGCCACCGCGAAACGTGGCAGTGCTCGCGATCGCCGTCACGATGGACGGCACCAGGTCATCCGCCGCGCGTTGCCTGGCCTGAGCCAGCAACCCGATAATGTTCGGCAGCTTTTCCAACACAAATCTACCGATGATGCTCCTCGCCTCAATTGAACAATCGATCGCCATCACCGCCCCACCCAGAGGTGCAACACGTTTGCTCTTTTTACTACTTGCTGCCACCCAGGCCGGCATGACTGCGGCGGCAGCAACGGGCGCAGCACCCGCCGAAATAACGGCCAATGATTTCACCGTGGAAATCAACAGCCATGCTTTCGCCCTCGGTGAAAGCTGGACCGACCAGGCCAGGAAGCAGGCAGGCGCTCAGATCAGCGAAAGCTTCGTGGGAGATGTGCCTGCCGGGGACACCAGCTACAGGTACTACCAGCACCGGTATGCCGGCTTTGAAATCCACACTGCCAACTTATTCTGGCAAACAGCGCAGCGCGACATTGACAGCTACATGATTGCGCAGATCACCATCACCGCACCCGCGATCAAAACAGCCAGGGGCGTCACGGTAGGCGATACGCAGAATGTGCTGATCGGCAAGTATGGCCCAGGCACGGCAGATGACAGAGACGATCAGCACTGGCGGTATTATGAAGCCGGCAATAAGCGAATCTCTTTTCAGCTTGAACATGGAAAAATCAGCCACATCATGATGACCCTCGACCCGGGCAACTGAAAGCAAGCCCGTGTGGCGCGGCAGGCAGGATCAAATCATCGCCGCTGCCGATGCCACCGAACTGGCCGTTTTCGCCATGCCTGCAACACCTGCCCAGACGTAGCGACCATCCGCCGCCCAAGCGAAGCCACCCAGATGCGTCACTGCCGTCCATCCGTCGAAGGTGACGTGAGCGACCCAACCTTGATGCGACTCCACTGCGCACGATCACGGCAAGCCCGCTGAAGTACGCAATGCGCGGTCGGCGGCGCAACAGGGATGTTGAGGCTTAACCCGCCAGGCGGGCCCGGTCGCATGTCACGCCGGTGCTGCGCGTTATGGCCTTGCAGCCGCAATGCACTCGCCGCTCGACAGGAACGCGCAACGAGTGGAGCAGACGCCACCCTCGCCACGTTTTGAGGGAATGCGCTACACCAATGAAAGCTCCAGGCGAGCCTCCAAGGGGATCAAAGAGCACACGCGCAGAAGGCGCTCGCCTGCTGCGAGCGCCATCCGGCTTCGGCCTGGCTACAAGCGCCTCGACCCGAGAACGCACCGCTGCACCATGAGGCGTCTTCCCAAGAGAAGAGAAGCCCCGATACTGCCATTCTCCAACCCCCTTGGCGTTGGTTATGCCTTGCGAGCGAGATGCAGGAAGTACCCCGCCCCCGCCAATGCGAGCAGCCCGAAGATGATCCCGTTTTTGCCGTTTTCGCGCCGCGCTTGCAGCGCTTGGTCCGGCGTCACAACCACGCGATCGCCCAGCCGCAATCCCCACACTTCGCGCTCGCCGTCTTCTTCGGAAAAGGTGACGCGCACCGGTGCTCCTGCCCTGATCTCATTCCACAGCGGATCGATACCTGGAAGGATGCTGGAATACTTGAATTCGTCACCCGCGGGCGCCACGGTAAAGTTGACGCTTTGCAACCTTGACTTGCTACGCGATGCGCGGACCGAGCCCACCGTGCCACTCGACTCGAGCAGCCTGTCCGGCACAGCCGATGGTCGGCTCAAGAAGGTGACCACGCTGGCAACCGTCATGCAAAAGCAGAGCACCGCGATGATGATGAAACGAATCCTGTGTGATTGCATCTAGATACCAGAGTAGAAACGAAACGCCGCCAGTCTGCGGCGTGCACATTCTTTAGAGAGCGGCCGCATTGGTCAATGCGAAGTTGCCCGCTCGATCGCACACGACCGTCTTCATCGCGCCCTGCCAAAGGTGCGCTGTCATCAGGCTCAGCTGGAGCGACCGAATGAACTTCATGCAAGCAGCACCATGGAAACTCAGTGCAACACGCGCTCTCTTCTCTTTGCGCAAGGAGATGGCCATGGGGCACAACGGTGAGTCCACGCATGCTCTTGCCGACCCGAGATGAGCGCTCGTCGCTACTCACCATGTCAATCACGAGACTGCCCATGAGGATTGCCGCGCGCAGCGATAGGCCACCACGTGCTTGCGGTCGAACGCGCCCTGTTCTGGTCAAATCCTGCAACATGTCCAGGTATCGATGGCGCTGAACTGCTGTCGCTGGAACATCTGCAGAAAATTCGGAGTTCTTGTGCCCCCCCCCCATAGAGCGGCACATGCGTGTGATGGAGCGCGATCCACCGCGTCGCGCCGTTCCTCAACTGCGCGAGATGTCCAGGCCGAGATGCGCTAGATCGGGCCGCAGGTGAGTACATGCTGCAGGGGCTCCTTACCCGCTGCTTTTGCGCTGCCAGCCCAGGACGCGTGCAGAGAAGCCGCCTCGCAGGCAGTGGTGCGCTTTGCGTGCCTTCAATGCGCTTCGTGCACGCGAGAGCCCGGCACCGATGCAGGCAGGGACATGCCTCCGCGCCGTCTGGCGCAAGAACCAATGCGAGAAGTCGTTCCATGCAAGCTCGTTCGGCAACACGATCTGCTTGCCCTCATGCTGGTTGGCCACGCACAGCGCTGTACAGCCCTGAGCCCGCGGGTCTTATGGACGATTGTCCTGGTGGGCGCTTGCCTTAGATGTTGACCGGCAGTTATCGCGATGGCGGAGGCCACGCCGACCAGAGGGCCTCGCCGATGGGCATGATGACCTTGCACGAGGGAAGCGAGGTGGACGCTAGACGAAGGCACGGGCAGTGGCACGATGGCCGCGTCGCCAGTCGCCGAAACGGCGACCGAACCTTGGTCTCGCCTCTCCACCGGCCCGCACAGGCTCTGCTGGTGGCTGCACGCACTTGAGGTCCGCGCGCGATGACACGCCCTTCCGCCGCCGCAACGATTCCTTAGCGCCGCCCCATGCGGCTTGTCCTGATACGGAAGCGCTGTAACGGCTTGAGCGTGGGCACAGCAGACGACAAGCGTCACCGCATGGTCGAGTGCAGCACGATCGCAGGTCGCACGGCACTGACTGCGCTGCCGCTCTCGCGTTCAAAGCGCGCCTGCAGCTCAGCGGGAACGCGCAAACAAGCGCAGCAACGACGTCTCGCCGCACGTCAGGGAGTGCGCGACTCGCATGGAAGTGTCCAAGCGAGTGTCCAAGGTCGGGAAAAAGAAAAACGCCCACAAATCGTTGATTTGCGGGCGTTTCCTTGACACTGGCGGAGTGAGAGGGATTCGAACCCTCGATAGAGCTTTTGACCCTATACTCCCTTAGCAGGGGAGCCCCTTCAGCCACTCGGGCATCACTCCGGATTTATGCGCTGCGGATATTCCGCGACCGGGCGCGAAGAATACCGGGTTGTGGGGGCTCAGGTAAACCCTTTTGACGCATCAATCGGCAGATTGATCGCCGTGACCGCCGCCGTGCGAGTTCGGCTCGTCGCCGCGCTGGATGCGCTGGTAGATCTCTTCGCGATGCACCGCCACGTCCTTCGGCGCGGTGATGCCGATGCGCACTTGATTGCCCTTGACCCCAAGCACCGTCACGGTGACCGAATCGCCGATCATCAAGGTTTCGCCTACCCGGCGAGTCAGGATCAACATTGTTTGAATTCTCCAGGGAACCGGTGGGTCTCACCGGCACGGCGCCCGCGCTGCGGCACGCCCCATAATGAAAGGGAAAAGAGGGGTGATGTTACGGGAAGCCGCGCCTTGCCAGCAAGGCACGCGGCTCGGGTGTTCAGGGGAGATGTTGCTTGACCCAGGCCGGGACGCCGGCGAGCGCAGGGGCAAGGGCGGGCCCGTCCTCGCCACCACCCTGGGCGAGGTCCGGGCGGCCGCCGCCCTTGCCCGAGATCTGACCGGCGATGTGGCTCAACAGTTCCCCGGCCTTGACCCGCCCCATTGGGCTGCCGTTCACGCCTGCCACCAGGGCGACCTTGCCCTCGCTGGCACCGGCCAACACGATCACGCTGTCGCCCAACTGCTGCTTCAGGCGGTCCATGGCCTCGCGCAGGGCCTTGGCGTCGAAGCCTTCCAGCCGCACCGCCAGCACCTTCACGCCGGCAACGTCGACCGCCGAACCGGCCAGGTCGGCGGTGGCACCGGACGCCAGCTTGGCCTTCAGCGCCTCCAGTTCGCGCTCCATGCGCTTGTAGCGGTCGCCGAGCTGGCGGATCTTGTCGACCACGTCGTGGCTGTTGCCGCCGACCAGGTCGGCCGCCTCGCGCAGCCGGGCTTCCTCGGCCGCCACGTAGTCCAGCGCGCCCTGCCCGGTCACCGCCTCGATGCGGCGCACGCCGGCAGAAACACCGCCTTCGCTGGTGATCTTGAACAGGCCGATGTCGCCGGTCCGCCCGACATGCGTGCCGCCGCACAGTTCGGTGGAGTAGTCGCCCATCTTGAGCACACGCACACGCTCGCCGTACTTCTCGCCGAACAGCGCCATGGCGCCGAAATCCAGCGCCTCCTGCATGCCCATCTGATGCACTTCGGCGGCGTTGTTGGCCCGGACCTGCTGATTGACCTTGCGCTCGATCAGCGCCAGTTCCTCGGCCCCGATCGGCTGGAAATGCGAGAAGTCGAAACGCAGGCGATCCGGCGCCACCAGCGACCCCTTCTGCTGGACGTGGGTACCCAGCACCTCGCGCAGGGCAGCATGCAGCAGGTGCGTCGCGGAGTGGTTGAGGATGGTGGCGCCGCGGCGCTCGGCATCGACCTGGCCGGCCAGGACGTCGCCGATCTTCAGGCTGCCTTCTTCCAGCGTGCCGACATGGCCATGGAACTGGCCGGCGAATTTCTGCGTATCGGTGACCGTCAGGCGAGTGCCGGCGGCGGTCAGTGTGCCGAGATCGCCGACCTGGCCGCCGGATTCGGCATAGAAAGGCGTTTTGTCGGTGAGCACGATGACTGCGTCGCCGGCCTGGACCGACTGCACCGGGCGACCGTCCTTGAGCAGGGCGACCACGCGCAGGCCGTCGGCCTGCAGGCTGTCGTAACCCAGGAACACGGTCGGGGCCAGGGTCGCCACCAGGTCCGCCGGCAGCTGCACGCCACCGCCGAACTTGCCGGCTTCGCGCGCCCGCCGGCGCTGCTCGTCCATTGCCGTCTCGAAGCCCTGCTCGTCCACGCGCAGGTCGCGCTCGCGGGCGATGTCCTGGGTCAGGTCCAGCGGGAAGCCGTAGGTGTCGTACAGGCGGAAGGCATCTTCGCCGGCGATCACCCCGCCCTGCGCCTTGGCGGCGACGTCCTCGAAGATCTTCATGCCGGCATCGAGGGTTTCGGCGAAGCGCTCCTCCTCGGCCTGCAGGGCGCGCAGCACGGTGTCCTGGGCCGCAGTCAGCTCCGGATAGGCCTCGCCCATCAGTTCCACCAGGGTCGGCACCAGCTTGCTGAAGAACGGCTGGCGCACGCCGAGCATCCAGCCATGGCGCAGGGCGCGGCGGATGATCCGGCGCAGCACGTAGCCGCGGCCTTCGTTGGACGGCAACACGCCGTCGACGATCAGGAACGCGCAGGCACGGATATGGTCGGCGATCACACGCAGCGACTTGTTCTCCAGGTCGGCGGTGCCGGTCAGCTCGGAGGCCTTGCGGATCAGCGTCTGGAACAGGTCGATCTCGTAGTTGGTGTGCACGTGCTGCAGGATCGCCGCCAGGCGCTCCAGGCCCATGCCGGTATCGACGCAGGGCGCCGGCAGCGGCACAAGGGTGCCGTCGGGCTGGCGGTCGAACTGCATGAACACCAGGTTCCAGATCTCGATGAAGCGATCGCCGTCTTCGTCCGGCGAGCCCGGAGGACCGCCGGCGATGTGCGCGCCGTGGTCGTAGAAGATCTCGGTGCACGGGCCGCAGGGACCGGTGTCGGCCATCTGCCAAAAGTTGTCCGAGGCGTACGGCGCGCCCTTGTTGTCGCCGATGCGCACGATGCGCTCGGCGGGTACGCCGATCATGTCGCGCCACAAGGCATAGGCCTCGTCGTCGGTGTGATAGACGGTGACCAGCAGGCGCTCGGCCGGCAGCTTCCAGACCTGGGTCAGCAGTTCCCAGGCCCAGGCGATGGCGTCCTTCTTGAAGTAGTCGCCGAACGACCAGTTGCCGAGCATTTCGAAGAAGGTGTGGTGGCGCGCGGTGTAGCCGACCGAATCGAGGTCGTTGTGCTTGCCACCGGCGCGCAGGCAGCGCTGCACGTCCGCCGCGCGCACGTAGCTGCGCTTCTCGGCGCCCAGGAACACGTCCTTGAACTGCACCATGCCGGAATTGGTGAACAGCAGCGTCGGGTCGTTGCCGGGCACCAGCGGCGCGGACGGCACGATGGTATGGCCCTTCCCCTTGAAGAAGTCGAGGAAGTCGCTGCGGATCTGGGAGGTGGAGAATTTGGCGGGTGCGTTCATGGGCTGGCTATAGACGAGCGGACGGGCTTCCGGCAACTCCCTCCTAGATGAGGGCGCCACGGAAACCGGACAAGACAACTCGCCAAGGGTAGCAGGCCCGGCCCGCTCAGTCCTCCGTAGCGTCGCGGACCGCGGCGCGGATGCTGTCGCCATCGAAGCCACGCCGTGCCAGCAGATCGGCGGCCTTGCGCCGCTGCGGCAAGTCCATCGCCCCGGCAGCGCCGAAGCGGCGCCGCACCAGATCGCGGGCGTTTTCGGTCCAGTCGCCTTCGAAAGCGCCCATCGCGGTGGCGATGGCCTCGCTGTCCAGGCCGTGGGTACCGAGCTCGGCACGGATATGCAGAGGGCCGTAGCCGGACCCGGCGCGACTGCGCACCAGCAGTTCGGCGAAGCGGCCATCGTCCTGCCAGCCCTCGCCGCTCAGGCGCTCCACCGCCTCGGCGGCGGCCTCGGCCTCCACGCCGCGCGCGCGCAGCTTGCGGGTCAGTTCCTTGCGCGAATGCTCGCGCCGCACCAGCAGGCCCAGCGCTTTCTGCAGCGGCGTCTGCTCAGCTTGCCGGCGACGCCGGCGTGGTTCCTGCGCGTGTTCGTCGCTCATGCGCCAGCCACCCTACTCTGAAAAATGCGCCGTCCCTGGCGCGCGCCCTCCTGGCTTGCTCAAGACTGCCGAGGGAGACGAGCGGCACTGACTCCACCGCTCCCCCGGCAGAAAACCGTTACGCGTCGTCGTCTTCCGCCTCGGCCTCGCTCGGCGCGATCTCCGTGGGCTGGAACTTCTCGCGCAGCTCGCTTTCCAGCTTGGCCGCGACCTGCGGGTTGTCGCGCAGGTAACCACGGGCGTTGTCCTTGCCTTGGCCGATGCGCTCGCTGCCGTAGCTGTACCAGGCACCGGCCTTCTCGACCAGCTTTGCTTCCACGCCCATGTCGATCAACTCGCCCTCGCGGCTGATGCCTTCGCCGTAGAGGATTTCGGTGATGACCTGCTTGAACGGAGGCGCCAGCTTGTTCTTGACGACCTTGATCTTGGTCTGGTTACCGATGATCTCGTCGCCCTTCTTGATCGCGCCGATGCGGCGGATGTCCAGGCGCACCGAGGCATAGAACTTCAGCGCGTTGCCGCCGGTGGTGGTTTCCGGGCTCTGGCCCGGCATCATCACGCCGATCTTCATGCGCAACTGGTTGATGAAGATCACCAGGGTGTTGGAGCGCTTGATGTTGCCGGTGAGCTTGCGCAGCGCCTGGCTCATCAGGCGGGCCTGCAGACCCGGCAACTGGTCGCCCATCTCGCCTTCGATTTCGGCCTTCGGGGTCAGCGCGGCGACCGAGTCGACCACCACGATGTCCACCGAGCCCGAGCGCACCAGCATGTCGGCGATTTCCAGCGCCTGCTCGCCGGTGTCCGGCTGCGACAGCAGCAGCTCGTCGACGTTGACGCCCAGCTTGGCGGCGTAGATCGGGTCCAGCGCGTGCTCGGCGTCGATGAACGCGGCGGTGCCGCCGTTCTTCTGGCACTGGGCGATGGCCTGCAGGGTCAGGGTGGTCTTGCCCGAGGATTCCGGACCGTAGATCTCGACCACGCGGCCCTTCGGCAGGCCGCCGATGCCCAGCGCGATGTCCAGCATCAGCGAGCCGGTCGGGATCACTTCCACCGCTTCGATGACGCGATCGCCCATCCGCATCACCGAGCCCTTGCCGAACTGCTTCTCGATCTGGCTCAGGGCGGCAGCGAGCGCGCGCTTCTTGTTCTCGTCCATTGTGGTGTCCTTGGAAGGTGAGGAGGATTTGCGGAGTGAGGTCAATGTAAGGGCCTGGTATCGCACGGACTGAGACAGTGCGTGGCGAGATGAAAATAATTCGTCCGCACCGGGCTGCGGCAGCGGCGAATGGCGATATCTGGGGTCGGAAAAGTCCGGCCGGCGCTGTAGTGCATGCCCTGTTCCACGCGCGGCATCAGCGATTGGGGCGCAGCAGGCCGCAGTACAGGCCTTCGATGGCGAACTCCTGATCCGGCAACACCTCGATCGGCGCGTAGTCCGGGTTGCGCGGCAACAGGCGGATGCGGTCCTTGCCGATCTTCAGCAGCTTGACCGTGATCTCCTCATCGATGCGTGCCACCACGATCTGCCCGGAGCGGGCATCGCGGGTGCGGTGCACGCCGATCAGGTCGCCGTCGAAGATGCCTTCGTCGCGCATGGAGTCGCCCTGCACCTTCAGCAGATAGTCCGGCGCCGGCGAGAAGAACACCCGGTCCAGCACCACGAAGTCGTCCGAGCCGATGTCCGCGCCGATCGGCAGGCCGGCGGCGACGCGCCCGAGCACCGGCAGGCGCAGCACGTCGGCGCTGTCCACCTGTGCCGCCGGCGGCGGGGTCGCCGCCCCGCCGAGCAGGCGGATGCCGCGCGCCTGCCCGGGCACGCGGCGGATCGCGCCGGCCTGTTCCAGCGCTTCCAGGTGGTATTGGGCCGCGCGCACGCCTTTGAAGCCGAAGGCACGGGCGATCTCGGTCTGCGACGGCGGCACGCCATCGTGTTCGATGCGCTCGGCGATCAGATCGAGGATCGCCTGCTGGGTTTCGGTCAGGTCCATGGTTAGTAGTAATACTACTAAATAGACTGGCGAGCAACTGGCGCGTGGAACCGGAGTGCCGGTGCGCAGCGTTGCCGGCGGCTTGGGCAGGTCCGCACGGCAGCCTGCCTTCGCTGCAGGCGCCTCGCGGCCTCTGCTTCGCGCGTCCTTCCAGGCGGCTCTGCATCTCGTCATAGCGCTGTGGGCAGAGCGACTTGGCCACATCGCGCCGGGGCTGAAGCCCCTCCCACAGTGGGAGTACGTGTGCGCTGGCTCGTGTGGACGCGGCGCGGTGCCCGACCCACAGCCTCGACGCCTTGCGGCGGAGCGTGCTCGACGGTGTGTGCCGCGCTCAGCGCCCGCTGCGCCAGATCGAGAACAGGATCCACACGCCGGACAACGCCGCGCCGACGAAGCCGCAGACGCCGATCGCCAGCAGCCAGCGGCTGGAAATGCCGCCGACGCTGTTCATCACGATCGACGAGCCGATGATCAGTGCGGCGGTGACGATGCCCATGGTCAGGCGGTTGGCGGCGCGGTTGACCTGGTCGCCGAAGCCTTTCAGCGAACCGGTCTCCACGTTCAACTGCAGGCGCCCGCGGCGCGCCGCCTGCAGCAGCCGGCGCGTGTCGCGCGGCAGGTCGCCGAGCAGTTCCAGCGCGCCCAGTACGGTGCGCCGGCCGCGCCGGGCCATCGCCCGCGGCGCGAACCGCTGCAGCATCACCCGCTCCAGGTACGGGGCGGCGGCGCCGGCCATGTCGAAGTCCGGATCGAGCTGGCGCCCCACCCCTTCCAGGGTCAGGAAGGTCTTGATCATCAGCGCCAGGTCGGCCGGCAGCGCCAGCGCGTGCTGGCGCAGCAACGCGGTGACGTCGCCGAGCATGGCGCCCACCCGCAGGTCCTTCAGCGCCACGCCGCGGTACTGGTCGACGAAGGCGGCGATCTCCAACTGCAGGCGCGCCTCGTCGACCTCGACCTCGCCGTCGGTCCACTCCAGCAGGATGTCGGCCACCGCTTCGGCGTCCTGGGTGACCAGCCCGTGCAGCAGTTGCACCACCTGGTAGCGGCGCTGCTCGGAAATGCGCCCGACCATGCCGAAGTCGATCACCGCGATGCGCTCGCCGGGCAGGTAGAAGATGTTGCCCGGATGCGGATCGGCGTGGAAACAGCCGTCCTCCAGCACCATCTTCAGCACGATGTCGGCACCGGTGCGCGCCAGCCGGCGCCGGTCCAGGCCGGCGGCTTCGACCCCAGCCAGGTCGCGACCGCCGATGCCGGCGACGAAGTCCTGCACGTTCAGCGTCTCGCAGGTCCACTGCCAATGCACCCGCGGGATCACGATCTCGTCGTGTCCCTGGAAGTTGGCGGCGATGCGCTCGGCGTTGCGGCATTCGCCGGCGAAATCCAGCTCGCGGCGCAGCGACAGGGTGAACTGGTGCACCACCGCGGCCGGGTGGTAGCGTTTCAGGTCCGGCGCGCGCGCCTCGACGATCTCGGCCAGCCGCGCCAGCAGTCGCAGGTCGGCCTCGATCACCTCGCGGATGCCGGGGCGACGCACCTTGATCACCACCGCGGTGCCGTCGTGCAGCCAGGCGCGATGGGTCTGCGCCAGCGAGGCGGCGGCCAGCGGGGCTTCCTCGACCTCGGCGAAGATCGCCGTCGGCGCCTCGCCGAGCGCCTCGATCAGTTGCGGCAGGATCTGCGGATAATCCAGCGCCGGCGCCGCGTTCTGCAGTTCGCCGAGTTCGTCGATCCACTCCGGCGGCAGCAGGTCCACGCGCGTGGCCAGCACCTGGCCCAGCTTGACGAAGGTCGGGCCGAGATCCTGCAGCGCGCGCCGCACCCGTTGCGGCGCCGACATGCGCAGCATCTCCTCGGCGTTGTGCCAGTGCAGCAGGCGCCCGGCGCGTTCCAGCACGTCGGCCATGCCGATGCGCCGGACCACGTCGCCGAACCCGTAGCGGATCAGCACCGAGGCGATTTCCTGCAGACGCCCCAGGTCGCGGACGGTGCTCAAGGCCTCCCACATCGCGCTCATCCTCGGGGAAGGCGCGCGGCCATGATCACAGCAACGCGTCCAGGCCGTGCAGGGCCGCGGCCACGGTCTGCCGGCGCACCGCATCGCGGTCGCCCGGGAAATGGAACAACTGCGCGCTGGCGTAGCCGCCGCGGCGCTTCCAGCCCAGCCACACGCTGCCGACCGGCTTGTCGGCCGAACCGCCACCGGGGCCGGCGATGCCGGTGACCGCCACCGCGACGCTGGCGCCGGAATTGACCAGCGCCCCGGACACCATCTCGATCACCGTCTCGCGGCTGACCGCGCCGTGATGCTCCAGCGTCTGCGGACGCACGCCCAGCAGCGCCTGCTTGGCCTCGTAGCTGTAGGCGACGATGCCGCAGTCGAACCACGCCGAGGACCCGGCGACGTCGGTCATCACCTTGGCGATCCAGCCGCCGCTGCAGCTTTCGGCGGTGACCAGGCGCTCGCGCGCGGTGCGCAAGCGGTCGCTGAGCGCGGTGGCCTGTTGCAACAACTCCGAATCGGTGGGAAGCGTCATGGCACAGCTCGGGAAACCAGTGCGCTTTGTAGCCCAATTCGCCGTGGCTGTCGCGCCTGTGCGCGCCGGCGGACGGCTGGGCGTCAGCCGACGCGGCGCAGGTGTAGCTGCCACGCCGGCCGTCACTCGCTCGATCGCGGTGGCCCGACGCACCGTGCACCGCTAGCGCTGCTGCCACTCCTCCTGCTCGCGCGGCGGCAGCAGCGCGCGGATCGGCGCGCCGTCGGCCGCGGCGGCCAGGCGCTCGGCCTCGGTGATCGGGATGTCCACCTGCAGCAGCCAACCGTCCTCGTCGGCCAGCTCGCTGCGGATCACCTGCAACTGGTGCAGTTGCGAGCGCAGGCGTCCGGCACTCGGCGGCAGGCGCAGGCTGCCCTGCACGTGGCGCAGGCCCAGGCGCTGGCCGAGCACGTGCTGCAGCAGGTCCAGGCCGCGGCCGTCGCGTGCGGAGATCCACACCCGCTCGCGCCGCGCCGTGTCCGGCACGCCGTCCTGCGCATCGTGGCGCACCTCGGCGCCGTCGATACGGTCGATCTTGTTGAACACCAGCAACTGCGGCAGTTCGCCGGCGCCGACCGCGTGCAGCACCTCGTCGACCTGGGCGATGCGCTCCTCACGCAACGGGTCGGCGGCATCGACCACGTGCAGCAGCAGATCGGCTTCGCGGGCCTCGGACAACGTCGAGCGGAACGCCGCGACCAGTTCGTGCGGCAGGTTGCGCACGAAGCCGACGGTGTCGGCCAGCATCGCGTTGCCGCCAGGCAATGCGATGCGCCGCACGGTCGGGTCCAGCGTCGCGAACAACTGGTCGGCAGCGTAGGCCTCGGCGCCGGTCAGGGCGTTGAACAGCGTGGACTTGCCGGCGTTGGTATAGCCCACCACCGCGATCCGCGGCAGTTCGCTGCGCACCCGCGCACGGCGCATCTGGGTGTGCTGCACCTCGACCTTCTCCAGCCGCTTCTGCAACTGCTCCACCCGCTTCTGCAGCAGGCGGCGGTCGGTCTCCAGCTGGGTTTCGCCGGGCCCACGCAGGCCGATCGAACCGCCGCGCTGGCGCTCCAGGTGGGTCCAGCCGCGCACCAGCCGCGTGGCCATGTGCCGCAACTGGGCCAGCTCGACCTGCAGCTTGCCTTCGTGGCTGCGCGCGCGCTGGGCGAAGATGTCCAGGATCAGCCCGGTGCGGTCGATCACCCGCCGCTCCAGGATCTTCTCCAGGTTGCGCTCCTGGCCGGGACTGAGCGCGTGGTTGACCAGGACCAGGTCGGCGCCGCTGGCGTCGGCGGCGGCCTTGACCTCCTCCAGCTTGCCGCTGCCGATCAGCGTCGCCGGACTCGGCTTGTCGATACGCGCGGTCACGGTGGCGGCGATGCTGGCGCCGGCCGAGCGCGCCAGGTCGGCGAACTCTTCCAGCACATCGTCTTCCAACGGACCGCCCGCGTAGGGCTGGATCAGCAGTGCGTGTTCGCCGCGGCGGGACCGATCAAACACCCGCGGCTCCGCTCTTTACCACCGAACTACTCGACTTCGTCATCACCCGCACTGCCACCTTCGTTCTGCTGCACATAACCGCCGCCCGGTCCCACGCGCACGTTGCGCGCCGGCACCACGGTGGAAATGGCGTGTTTGTAGACCATCTGGCTGACGGTATTGCGCAGCAGGACCACGAACTGATCGAACGACTCGATCGTGCCCTGCAGCTTGATGCCGTTGACCAGATACACCGAGACAGGCACCCGTTCGCGACGCAACGCGTTGAGGAAAGGATCCTGCAAGGATTGCCCCTTGGACATGCTTCACTCCCAAATTATTGTTTTTATTGTCCGGGACGGCACTGCAGCTCCCCTGCCGTGGTCCGGAACGTCGATGTTACACAACCGCGGGCGCCAGCACAGCGCGACCGGCCGCCGGATCAGCCGAGGAAGGCGTCCACGGCCGCCCGCAGGCGCCCGGCGTCACACGCCGGGTCGAACCAGCGTGCGTCCTGCTCGCCGCGCAGCCAGGTGAACTGGCGCTTGGCCAGTTGCCGGGTGGCGGCGATGCCGCGGGCGCGGAAGTCCGCCGCATTGCCGATGCCGTCCAGGTACTCCCAGGCCTGGCGGTAGCCGACCGCGCGCACCGCCGGCAGCGCCAGCGGCTGCGCGACCGCCTGCATCCCGGGCAGCGCGCGCAGGGCGCGCACTTCCTCCAGGAAGCCCTGCTCCAGCATCGCGTCGAAGCGGGCTTCGATGCGCCCGTGCAGCACCGCGCGCTCGGCCGGCGCCAGCACCAGCTTCAGCACCCGCAGCGGCAACCGCGGCGGCCCCGGATCCGCCTGCCAGGCGCTGATCGGCCGGCCGCTGAGCCGGTACACCTCCAGCGCACGCTGGATGCGCTGGGCGTCGCCGGGGCGGATGCGCTGCGCGGCCAGCGGATCGATCCGCTGCAGTTCCGCGTGCAGCGCCGCCCAGCCTTCGGCCTGCGCACGCGCGGCCAGCGCCGCACGCAGCTGCGGGTCGGCCGCCGGCATCGGCGCCAGCCCCTCCAGCAGCGCCTGGAAGTACAGGCCGGTGCCGCCGGCCAGGATCGGCAGGCGGCCGCGGGCGGCGATCGCCTCCAGCGCGGCGCGCGCGTCGGCGGCAAACTCGGCCGCCGAATAGGGCTGCCAGGGATCGCGCAGGTCCAGCAGATGGTGCGGCACCCGCGCGCGCTCTGCCGCATCGGGTTTGGCCGCGCCGATGTCCAGGCCGCGGTAGACCAGCGCCGAATCGACGCTGACGATCTCGCCGCCGTAGCGTTCGGCCAGGGCGATCGCCGCGGCGGTCTTGCCCGAGGCGGTCGGGCCCATCAGCGCGATCGCGCGCGGGCGCCGGTCGGCCGCCATCAATCCTCGTCCGGCCAGCGGATCGCCGCTGCGGCGGACGAGCCGGTGGCGCGCGGCAACGGCACCGCCTGCAGCGCCTGCCAGACCTTCAGCGCGTCGACGGTGGCGGCGACGTCGTGCACACGCAGCAGCGTGGCACCGCGTTGCGCGGCCAGCAGGTGCGCGGCGACCGAACCGGCCACCCGCTGCTCCGGCGCCTCGCGCCCGGTCAGCTCGCCGATGCTGCGCTTGCGCGACAGCCCTGCCAACACCGGCACGCCCAGCTCGACCAGCCGCGCCAACTGCGCCAGCAACTGCAGGTTGTCGGCGGTGCTCTTGCCGAAACCGAAGCCCGGATCGACCAGGATGCGCCGCTTGTCGATCCCGGCCATCTCCGCCGCGAAGATGCGCTCGGCCAGGAACCGGTGCACTTCGCCGACCACGTCGTCGTAGCCGGGCGCGCTGCCGGCGGCGTAGGCATCGGCGGGCATGTGCATCAGCACCACCGGCACCCCAAGTTCCGCAGCGGCATCCAGCGCGCCGGGCTGGCGCAGGGCCTGCACGTCGTTGATCATGCCGGCGCCGGCGGCGACCGCGGCGCGCATCACCTCCGGCTTGAAGGTGTCCACGCTCAGCGGCAGCGCGGTCTGCGCAGCCAGCCGCTCGATCACCGGGATCACCCGTCGCAGTTCCTCCTCCACCGGCACCGGGGTGGCGCCCGGGCGCGTCGATTCGCCACCGATGTCCAGCAGGTCGGCGCCCTCCGCGGCCAGGCGCAGGCCATGCGCCACCGCCGCGTCCACGCTGGCGTGCGCGCCGCCGTCGGAAAACGAGTCCGGGGTGACGTTGACGATGCCCATCACCCGCGGGCGATCGAGCAGCAGCCGGTGGGCGCCGCACTGCAGGCTGGGCGAGGTGTCGAACATCGGCAGATCTCCTGGAGGATGGCCGCCGCCTGCGGCGAGCACGGCGCCGGCGATGGCCGCAACGTGGGTTCGCGGCTGCGCCGCGCGCCGCGCATGGCAGCGGGTCGTGAATCAAGCGGCCATTGTCGCGCACCCTCGAGCGGACGACGAGCCGGCGGGCGGCATCGCCAGCGGCCAGCGACAAAAAAGCCAGGGATCGCTCCCTGGCTTTTCGGTGCTTGCAGGTTCGCCGCGCTTAGACCTGTTCGGCGGGCCCGGCGATCGGCGGCAGTGGCCGCGAATTGCCCTTGTCGTTGCCGCCGTCCTTGCCGGACCGGTTCCAGCCCATCGGCGGCGGCGGATCGCGGCCTTCCATGATCGCGTCGATCTGCGGCGCGTCGATGGTCTCGTACTGCAATAGCAACTGCGACATGGTGTGCAGCTTGTCCAGATTCTCGGTGAGAATCTGGGTGGTCTTGGCATATGCCTTGTCGAGGATCGACCGCACCACTTCATCGATGCGCCGCGCGGTGTCGTCGGAGACGCTCTTGTGCTGGGTCACCGAACGGCCCAGGAACACCTCGTCGTCCTCCTCGCCGTAGGCGATCGGACCCAGCTCGTCGGACAGGCCCCACTTGGTGACCATGTTGCGCGCCATCTTGGTCGCCCGCTCGATGTCGTTGGACGCACCGGTGGTGACCTTGTCGGTGCCGAAGATCAGTTCTTCGGCGACGCGGCCGCCGTACAGCGAGCACAGCTGCGATTCGATCGCCACGCGGTTCATCGAGTACTTGTCGCCCTCGGGCAGGTACATGGTCACGCCCAGCGCACGGCCGCGCGGGATGATCGTGACCTTGTAGACCGGGTCGTGTTCGGGCACCAGCCGGCCGACGATGGCGTGGCCGGCCTCGTGATAGGCGGTCAGCGTCTTCTCGTCCTCGCTCATCGCCATCGAGCGGCGCTCGGCGCCCATCAGGATCTTGTCGCGGGCACGGTCGAAGTGATCCATGCGCACTTCCTTGACCGACTCGCGCGCGGCGAACAGGGCCGCCTCGTTGCACAGATTGGCCAGATCGGCGCCGGAGAAACCCGGGGTACCGCGGGCGATCACCATCGGCTCAATGTCGTCGGCCAGCGGCAGCTTGCGCATGTGCACCTTGAGGATCTGCTCGCGGCCGCGCACGTCCGGCAGGCCGACCACGACCTGGCGGTCGAAACGGCCCGGACGCAGCAGCGCCGGATCCAGCACGTCCGGACGGTTGGTCGCGGCGATCACGATCACGCCCTCGCCGCCCTCGAAGCCGTCCATCTCCACCAGCAACTGGTTGAGGGTCTGCTCGCGCTCGTCGTGACCGCCGCCCAGGCCGGCGCCGCGGTGACGGCCCACCGCATCGATTTCGTCGATGAAGATGATGCACGGCGCGTGCTTCTTGGCCTGCTCGAACATGTCGCGCACGCGGCTGGCACCGACGCCGACGAACATTTCCACGAAGTCCGAACCGGAGATGCTGAAGAACGGTACCTTGGCCTCGCCGGCGATGGCCTTGGCCAGCAGGGTCTTGCCGGTACCCGGCGGGCCCACCATCAGCACGCCGCGCGGAATCTTGCCGCCGAGCTTGGTGAACTTGGTCGGGTCGCGCAGGAAATCGACCAGCTCGCCGACCTCTTCCTTGGCCTCGTCGCAGCCGGCGACGTCGGCGAAGGTGATCTTGATCTGGTCCTCGCCCTGCAGCTTGGCCCGCGACTTGCCGAAGGACATCGCGCCCTTGGCGCCGCCGCCACCGCCCTGCATCTGGCGCATGATGAACAGCCAGAAGCCGATGATCAGGATGACCGGCAGGAAGTTCAGCACCAGCGACCAGAAGCTCGGGCCGTTGTCCGGCTTCTGCCGGGTGATGTCCACGTTCTTGCTGTACAGCACGTCGATCAGCTTGTCGTCGCTCGGACCATAGACCATGCCCTCGCTGTTGTCGGCGCGCTTGAAGCGGATCGCGTTGACCGAGAGATTGGTGGCGTCGGTGAAATCGACCGACTTCACCCGCCCGGCATCCACGTCCTTCAGGAACTGGGAGTAGGTGACGTTGTCGACGCCCGCGCCGCCGGCGAGACGCGGCGAGAAGCTATTGAACACCACCATCAGCACGACGGCGACGACTACCCACAACAGCAGATTCTTGGTCAAGTCGTTCATCCTCATTGGCTCCGGTGTCCCTTCAACTCTGTCTCGATGCGTAGCATTGCGGGTTCAGCCTTGCGTTCAGCTTACTTGATCTGGGCGCGCTTGCCCTGTCCGAGGGCATAGACCTCCGGCGAGCGCTTGCGCGACGCGGCCGGCTTGCGGATGGTCACCTTTTCATAGCGGCGGCGCATGTCGCGGATGTAGTCGTCGAACCCCACGCCCTGGAACAGCTTGATCAGGAACGCGCCATTCGGCTTCAGGTGGCTGTCGGCGAATGCCATCGCCAATTCCGCCAGATGCATCATCCGCGGCTGGTCGACCGCATCCATTCCGCTCTTATTGGGGGCCATATCCGACAGCACAAGGTCCACCGGGGTATCGCCCAGCATGGCCTCGAATTGCGATAGCACCGCGTCCTCCCTGAAGTCACCGTGAAGGAACTCCACGCCGGCCAACGGCGGCATCTCCAGGATGTCCAGGGCCAGGACCCGGCCGCGGTCGCCCATCGACTTGCGCACCTGCTGCGACCAGCCGCCCGGGGCGGCGCCGAGATCGACCACCACCATGTCCGGCTTCAGCAGCCTGTCGCGCTGCAGCAACTCTTCCAGCTTGTAGGCCGCGCGCGAGCGCATGCCTTCGGCCTGGGCCTTCTTCACGAAGGGATCGGCGAAATGTTCGCGGAGCCAGCGTTGGCTGCTTTTGCTGCGGGTGGCCATGGACGCACGGTCGGGAGGGGCGGCCATGATACCCTGATCGCCCTTGCCAACCCTGCTCCCACCTGCATGTCGATCAGCCTGACCTCGGCCCAGAACCGCTTCCTGCGCGGCCTGGCCCACGACCTCAAACCCCTGTTGCAGATCGGCAGCAAGGGCGTCACCCCGGCCTTCCTGGCCGAACTGGACGAGGTGCTGGAGCGCCACGAACTGGTCAAGGTGAAGGTCGGCGGCGACGACCGCGAGGCCCGCAACGCCGCCATCGGCAGCCTGGTGGAGCAGTCGCACAGCGTGCTAGTGCAGCGCATCGGCCATACCGCGATCCTGTATCGCCCGGCCAAGGAAGACCGGCAGATCGTGCTGCCGCGCGCCTGAGCGCGCCCTCGGTGACCCCATGCAACTGACCCAGGACCTGCCCGACTACGCCTACGCCCTGCGCATGGCCGACGGCCGCCAGGCCAAGGTGAACGACCGGCTGCTGACCCGCAGCTTCATCCTCGCCCCGGACACCCTGGTCGAGGACTGGCAGGCGCCGCTGGCCGGCGACCTGCAGCCGCAGCATCTGCAGCCGCTGCTCGCGCTCAACCCTGCCCTGGTGATCCTCGGCACCGGCGAACGCCAGGTGTTTCCTGCTGCGGCGGTGATGGCGCTGTTCCTGACCCGCGGCATCGGCATCGAAGTGATGAGCAACGCGGCCGCGGCGCGCACCTACAACGTGCTGGCCGCCGAAGGCCGGCGCGTGGCGGTGGGGTTCCTGCTCGAAGGCTGAGCCCGGCGTCTCTGCGGACCCGTCCCACGCCCTCCACAGACATTCACTCCCGTAGGAGCGGCTTCAGCCGCGACCTGTGACATTCGCTAGAACCCCGGTCGCGGCTGAAGCCGCTCCTACGAAAGCCGGAGATGAGGACCGGCTACACGCTGCGCCAGGGCGGCAACCCATTGGTCGCGCCGGCGTTACTTCGGCGGAAGATACAGCAGCGGGTCGACCCGCTTGCCGTTGTAGCGGGTGAGCCGGCGGCGCTTGCGGCCCACTGGGCCGCGCCGTTGGCGAACGCCCGGCGCGCTGCGCCGGGCCGGGGATCCGCCCGCTTGAGGATGCGACCGGTTACTTCGGCGGAAGATACAGCAGCGGGTCGACCGGCTTGCCGTTGTAGCGGATCTCGAAGTGCAGCATGTCGCGCGCCGCGCCGCTGTGGCCCATCTCTGCGATCTGCTGGCCGGCCTTGACGTTCTGGCCTTCGTTGACCAGGCGCTTGCGGTTGTGGCCGTAGGCCGACAGCCACTGTTCGTTGTGCTTGACGATGATCAGTTCGCCATAGCCCACCAGGCCGGCGCCGGAATACACCACCACGCCATCGGCGGCGGCCCGCACCGCTTCGCCGTTGCTGCCGGCGATGTCCACGCCCTGCTTGGTGGTTTCGCCGCTGACGAAGCGGCTGACCACCACGCCATCGGCCGGCCAGCGCCAGGAGAACCCGCTGCTGACCGGTGTCGGCGACGCGGCGATCGGCGGCCGCGCCGCCGCTGCCGTGCCGGCAGCCGGCGGTACTACCGCGGTGCCGCTGCCGGGCCGCGCGGCACCCGCGCCGCCGGGCGGATACAGCCGCAGCGATTGCCCCGGGTAGATCGTGTACGGCGGCTGCAGGCCGTTCCAGCCCGCCAGGTCCTGCGGGGTGATGTTGTTGGCACGGGCGATCGCATACAGCGTGTCGCCGCGGCGCACGGTGGCGCTGACCCCGGGCTTGGGCACGGACACCCGCGGCGCCGAGGCGGCGCTGCCGCGTACGGGCGCACCGCCGGGGGTGCGGACCACCGTGGCGCTGCTGCAGGCGCCGAGCGCCACCGCCACCAGCACACCCAGGCCGCAACGCAGGCCGTTCCGCACCACCCGATCGACGCTCATCCGAACTTGGCTCTCCATATGACCCACACCACCAGCAGCGCCAGGATCGCCGAGGCGACCCAGCCGAGCGGCTCGATCCAGCGGCGCAACGCGGCTTCCGCGCGCGGCCCGCCGAGGCGAATCGCTCCGGCCACCAGGTACACGCGCTTGCCGCGCCCGACCAGCATGCTCGCCAGGAACGGTAGCAGCGGCACCCCGACGATGCCTGAGGCCCAGGTGAATATCTTCAGCGGGATCGGCGTGAACCCGGCCAGCACCAACAGCCAGAACGCGCGCCACGGCGACTCGGCGATGACCTCGCGCAGGTGGCTGACCTGCGCGTCGATCTTCTGCGTCCAGCCCAGCCATTCGATCAGCGGCTGCACCGCGGCGAAGGCGAAATGCCCGAGCAGGTAGCCGATCATCGCACCGGCCAGCGAGCCGAGCAGGCTCAGCGTGGCGAACCACAGCGCGCGCCGCGGCTGCGCCAGCGACATCGGCGCCAGCATCACCTCCGGCGGCACCGGGAACACGATGGCCTCGGCAAAACTGAGCCCGGTCAGCAGCGCCGGCGCGCGGCGGTGCCGCGACCAACTGATGGCGCGTTCGTACAACGGCCCAAAAATCTTCATCCAGTGCGGCTCCGGGAGGTCAATCCAGCATGCCCGACAGCAACGGGACGAAGGTCACCGGCGCCAGGACGTCTTGTTCGATCTGGCCGTCGGCAGCGCGGCGCAGGCGGATCAGCGATTGCGCGGACGGGCCGCCGACCGGCGCCACCAGGCACCCGCCCGGCGCCAGTTGCTCGATCAGGGCATCGACCAGCGCCGGCGCCGCGGCGGTGACCACGATCGCATCGAAGGGACCGTGCTCGGGCCAGCCGATGCGGCCGTCGTCGTGCTTGCTGCGCACGTTCATGCCGAGCTGGCGGAAGCGCTTGCGCGCCTGCCGCAGCAGGTCGCCGATGCGCTCGACGGTGTGCACCTCCAGGCCCAGTGCGGCCAGGATCGCCGCCTGGTAGCCGGAGCCGGTGCCGACTTCCAGCACCTTCTTCGGCGCCGCTTCCAGCACCGTCTCGGTCATGCGCGCCACCACCCACGGTTGCGAGATGGTCTGGCCGTGGCCGATCGGCAGCGCGGTGTCCTCGTAGGCGCGCGAGGCCAGTGCCTCGTCGATGAACAGGTGCCGCGGCACGGTGCGTACCGCGTTGAGCACGCTCTCGTCGCGGATGCCGGCTTCGCGCAGGCGCTCGACCAGGCGGTCGCGCACGCGTTGCGAGGTCATGCCGATGCCGATCGCTTCCGGCTGCAGGCGCAACCGCGGGGTCATGCCGGGCGGTCCAGCGCGGCGGTCAGGCCGCCGACCCAGCTGGCGACCTTTTCCAGCGCCTGATAGCGGGTCAGGTCGACCTGGATCGGGGTGATCGAGATGAAGCCGGTACGCACCGCGTGGAAGTCGGTGCCGGGGCCGGCGTCCTGCTCGCGTCCGGCCGGGCCGATCCAGTACACGGTGCCGCCGCGCGGGTCGGTCTGCGGCAGGCAGGGTTCGGAGCGGTGGCGGTTGCCGAGCCGGGTGACCTCGAAGCCCTTGATCTCCTGCCACGGCAGGTCGGGCACGTTGACGTTGAGGATGGTGTCGGCCGGCAGCGGATCGGCCTTGAGCCGCGCCACGATCTCCACCGCCGCGCGCGCGGCGGTCTGGAAATGCTTGGGTTCGTGGTTGTGGGTGACCAACGACACCGCCACTGCAGGCAGGCCCAGGAAGCGGCCTTCCATCGCCGCCGAGACGGTGCCGGAATAGATCACGTCATCGCCGAGGTTGGCGGAATTGTTGATGCCGGAGACCACGATGTCCGGGTCGAACTCCAGCATGCCGGTGAGCGCCAGATGCACGCAGTCGGTCGGGGTGCCGGCGACGCTGCAGGTGTAATGGTCGATGCGCTTGAGCCGGATCGGCAGATCCAGGGTCAGCGAATTGCTGGCGCCGGACCGGTCGCGGTCGGGTGCGACCACCGTCACTTCGTGGCCGGCGCCGCGCAACTGCTCGGCCAGCATGCGAATGCCGGGGGCGTCGACGCCGTCGTCGTTGCTCACTAATACGCGCATGGTGCTCCTCGAAAACCGGTGCATGATACCGGATGCGTCCGGCCAGGTCGCTGACAGCGCGCCGACCATCGCGATGGCCGCCTTTGCGCGGGACGCCGCACAGGCAACACGGCACGACCTCCTGCGCGCTGGGCGCCGAGAACGCCGCGCCCCGCGGCGCAGGCACTGTCGGCGCTACCGTACTCACCTCAAACCACGCAGCACGCTCTAAGCTGTGCGCATGGCGCATTCCGACGACGAAGACCCCGCCGCGCTGTTCCGCGCGGCCATCGGCAAGGTGGCCCCGCTCAATGCGACGCCGCCGGCCAATGCCAAGCCACGCCCCAAGCCGCGCGCACGCATGGCCGAACGCGACGAGGCCGAGGCGCAGGGCGAGTTCCAGCAATTGCTGCGACAGAGCGCGCCACTGGAAGCCGGCGATGTCGCCAGCTACCGCCGCGAGCATCTGCCGGCGCGGGTGTTCCAGCGCCTGCGCAAGGGCCAGTTCTCGGCCCAGGACGAACTGGATCTGCACGGCGCCTCCGCCGCGCAGGCCGAGGCGCTGCTGCGGCAGTTCCTGGCCGAGGCGCACGCGCACGAGTTCGGCTGCGTGCGGATCGTGCACGGCAAGGGCCTGCAATCCGGCGGCGTGCCCCTGCTGAAGAATCTGGTGGACCGCCTGCTGCGCCAGCGCAACGACGTACTGGCCTTCCATTCGGCGCCCACCACGCAAGGCGGCACCGGCGCGATGCTGGTGCTGCTGGCACGCCGCTGAGCGGCGCTGCGCGCGACGCCGGTCACGCTCGGGCCAGGCGTGGCGCCTGCGTTCCAGTTCGGGTCGCACGCTCTGCCTGACTGCGCGAGCGCACGACGGCGCGCATCGGCTCGCGCGGGACGGATGTAGGAGCGGCTTCAGCCGCGACGTGCGTTCTCGATAGCGCCCATCGCGGCTGCAGGGCATCTCGCGCATCCCCTGCTTTCGCCACACATGAGCCGGATGCCGCTGGTCCTGTGGGAGCGTCTTTCAGCCGCCACCGGGGGGCGTTACCGGGAAGGCCGGTCGCGGCTGAAGCCGCTCCTACAAGAGATTTTTCGTCTCCTAGTTAGTTGGAGGCGCCCTGAAGCCCTCCCTGTCGGTCGCGGCAAAAGCAGCAGCCGAGGCGCCTTCGCCCCCGGCGCGGCAGCCTCCAGTTCGACAACACGCCACCCGACAGGGGCATCGTCGCGCGCCCCGCGCTGGAACTGCACGCGCGCATTTCAATTTTCGCCCGCTGAAACGTCTTGCCAGAGAGTACCGCCCCTCTGCGAGCCAAAAGTGACCGACGCAACCACCGAATTCCTCCTGCAACCCACTGATAACGTGGACGTTTCCGCAAGCGCCGCGAGCTTCGCGGCAGCGCCGACGCACATCGCCCGGCCACGGCGGCCGCTCCCGGCGCCGTCCCGGGCCGCCGGCTCCACCGCGCCCACGCGGTGGCCGGCACTGTTCCTGGCCTCGCTCAAGGGGCGCACGGACTGGCACGGCGATCGCTGGCAGCGCGTGATGAAAGCGGGCAAGTACCTGGTGCGCGCGCTGTCCGTGCCGATCGCCCACGGCCGCTTTCTGGAGGAACTGCAGCGCGAGCCGCGCATGCACGGCTATGCGGCGCGCGATCCGCGCCTGCTCGAGCGCCACCTGCACCGCTTCGTCAACACCCGCTGGAACCGTTCGACGCGCCTGCGCCATCTGCAGCAGCACTACCGGCTCCTGCTCGATCGCCTGCCGCACGCCCTGTTCGACGCGATCTACCGGCAAGGCCAGGCGGACCTGGGGACGCTGCCGCTGCACGACGGCAGCGCGCTGACGCTGTCGCTGCTGCCACCGGCGCCGATGAGCTGCGAAGGCGAGCTTTGGTTGCAGCTCAGCGACGCGGCGGGACGCGAGCTGTATCGCCTGGTGCTGACCGTGACCGGCGACGATGCCCATCCGACGGTACTGATCGGTTGCCTGCAAGGCCCCAAGGGTACCGACGCCCGCGACGTGGTGCGCGCGCTGACCAAGCAGATGCACGGGCTGCGGCCCAAGCAACTGATGCTGTCACTGGCCTGCACCTTCGCCGAGCGCCTCGGCGCGCACGCGATCCGTGCCGTCTGCAATGGCGCGCATCCGCTGCAGCGCAAGCGCGACGTGTTCCTGGCCGACTACGACGCGTTCTGGATCGAGCAAGGCGGTACGCCCATCGCCGATGGCTGGTTCGCGTTGCCGCTGACCCCGGCGCGCAAGACCGTGGCCGATGTCCCCAGCCAGCATCGCGCGGCGTTTCGTCGCCGCGAGGCATTGCGGGCGCACGCCGAGGGCTTGCTGGCTGCCGCGCTGCCGACGGCGTGCGCCGGTGCGTCGCGTGGCGGCCGGTGAGCCTGGCTATACTGCCGCGGCCGCTTCCCTCCAGGAGCACCAGCAGTCGTGAGTCGGCTCGAGCACACCGAGGGCGCGCCGTCGCCGGAGCGGACGCATGCGCATCACGTCGACGCATTGTTCAAGGAGCATCACCGCGCCCTGCTCGCCTTCCTGCACTGCAAGCTCGGCTCGATGGCGGACGCGCAGGACGTGGCGCAGGAGGCGTACATGCGCATCGTGACCCTTGAGCGCCCGGACGCGCTGGCATCGCCGCGCGCCTATCTGTTCCATGTCGCCTCGAACCTGGCCGTGGACCGACTGCGCATGCGCAAGGTGCGCGAGAACGCGGCCGTGGAACTCCCGGAGCAGGACCTGCCGCTGCCGCCGATTCCCGAGCGGCACGCCACGGCCAGCGAGCAGTTGCGCGAACTGACCCGGGCACTGAAGGAACTTCCCGCCAAGACCAGCCGCGCCTTCGTGCTGCACGTGATCGAAGGCAAGGACTTCGGCATGATCGCCAAGGCGATGAACGTGAGCGAACGCATGGTCCGCTACCATGTGGCCAACGCCCTCGCGCATTGCCGCAAACGCTTCGACGAAGCGGAGATCCCGTAATGGACAGCGGCATCGACCAACACATCCTCGACGACGCGGCGCGCTGGTGGACCCTGCTCCGCGAACCCGACAGCAACGAGGACACCATCGCGCGCTGGCTGGACTGGACCGCGGCCGACCCGCGGCATCTGCAGGCGTTCGAACGCATCAATGCGCTCGGTGGCGACCTGGGCGCGCTCGACACCGCCGCACGGGGCGACCTGCTGCGCAGGTTCGCGGCGCCGCGTGCGCGCTGGCGGCCGCTGCAGGTGGCGGCCTGCATCGGCGCGCTGGCGCTCGGCGGCGCCCTGGCCTGGCGGCAGCTGAACCCGCCGCCGGTCACCCAGGTCTACAGCAGCGCGATCAGCCGCCACCGGGACATCGTGCTGGCGGACGGCTCGAAGATCGCGCTCGGCGGCGCATCGCGGCTGAGCACCCGGTTCAGCGCCGCGCAGCGCCGGGTGGAGCTGATCGCCGGCGAGGCGTTCTTCGACGTGGCGCATCACGCCGGGCGACCGTTCGTGGTCGACGCCGGCGGCGTCTCGATCCTGGACGTGGGCACGGCATTCGATGTCAGCCGCGACGGCGAACGCGTCGCGATCGCGGTCACCGAAGGCCGGGTGCGCATCTACGGCGCCGGCCAGGTACCGGCCGACGGCCGCGGCGGGCTGGAAGCGGTGGCCGGACAGCGCGTGTCCTACGATCCGGCCAGGCCGACGTTGCAGGTCGGCCAGATCAGCGTGGCGCAGGCCATCGCCTGGCGCGATCACCGGCTGGAATTCGTCGATACGCCGCTGGACACGGTGATCGCTCGGGTCAACCGCTACAGCGACCGCCCACTGCGCCTGGCCGACCCGGCGCTGGCGCGGCTGAGCTTCACCGGCACCGTCGACACCCGGGCCACGGCGCAGTGGATCGAGGCCTTGCCGCAGGTCTTCCCGCTACAGGTGCGCCAGGGCAAGGACGAGATCGTGCTGAGCCGCCGTTAGGCGATACTGGTCCCCATCCTGGCCCCGCCGAGGCGGCGTCCACGCCGCCCGGGCACCGCATCGGCGATGCCGCGCATGGCATAATCCGTGCTTCCGCTGGGGGGCGACGGGCAGTGCGTGGGCTGAGGCGACTGATCATCTGTGGCAGCCTGGCGCTGCAGCTCGTTCCCTGGAACCGCGCCCTCGCCGCCCCCCTCGCGTCCGACGCACGGCAGATCGCCTTCTCGATCCCGCCGCAGGCGTTGTCCACCGCGCTGATCGCCTACGGCAAGCAGGCCGACGTGCAGATCCTCACCGCCAGTCCGACCCTGGCCGGGCTGCGCAGCGACGGGGTGCAAGGCGTATTCACCCGGGACGCGGCGCTGCGGCGCCTGTTGCAGTCGAGCGGCCTCGCCTATAGCGCGCTCGATGCGAACACGGTGGCCATCACGCCCGCCACCGTGGCGCCGCCCGATCCTGCCGAGGCCGCCGACGAGCATCGCGCCGGCACGCCCCCCAAGCTGCTGGAACAGGTCGATGCCGCGGCGCTGACCGCGCGCGCCATGGGCGACGCGCCCGCCTATGCCAGCGACGCGCTGCGCTATGCCACCGACGCCATCGCCGTGCCGCAATCGGTGAATGTCGTCGCCCCCCACCTGATGGCGACACAACAAGTCTGCACCGTCGCCGACGCACTGCGCAACGTGGCCAGCGTGCAGCACATCGAAAACCCGTTGCGCGCGCCGCTGTTCAAGATCCGCGGCATCTACACCGGCAACGGCATGACCGACGGGATGCCGAACAGCTTCGTCGGGCTCGGCGGCTATCCGCCGATGATCGGCGTGGAGCGGGTCGAGGTGCTCAAGGGCCCGGAATCGATCCTCGGCGACAGCAATGGCGGCGACATGAGCGGACTGGTCAACGTCGTCACCAAGCAGCCGCTGCGCAAGCCGCAGCGTGAACTGCGCTATGCCTTCGGCGAACGCGGCGACGTGCAGGCCGGGCTCGATGCGACCGGACCGATCGGCACCACGGCGCTGAGCTACCGGCTCGTCGTCTCCGGCCAGCATGCCGATTCCACTGCGCAGGGCTACGGTCCGCGCAACGCCGCCTACCTGGCGCCGTCCATCGCCTGGCAGAGCGACGGCACCCGCCTGGTGCTCGGCGTGCAGCGCGTGACCGATCGCCAGCCGGCCGCCGATCACGCGCTGCTGCTGCGCAACCGCGTGTCGGCGATGACGCCCAGGTCCTTGCGCCTCGGCAATTCGCAGGACCACACCGCCTACCGGACCCAACGCGCCTACTACCTGCTCGATCAGCGGCTCAGCGACCGCTGGCAACTGCGCAGCCGTGGGCAGTACGTGAACCAGGCGGTCGACGCACGCAACTGGGGCATGTTGTCGCCGTCGCCGACCGGCCTGGTCCGTGCCTATGCCGAGGCCTATCGCAACGAAACGGCGTACTACACCGTCCAGAACGACCTGGTCGGCAGCTTCGGCGACGGGCCGCTGCAGCAGACCGTGACCCTGGGCCTGGACTACACGCGTGCGCGCCTGGGCAGCAGCGATTACTTCATCCGCATGCGCCGCAACCGCTACGACGTCTTCGGCGACGCGCCGCTGGGACCGGTGCACTGGCCGCATTCGCGGCGCGGGATCCGGCATTACCCCGGCAGCCCCTGGTCGAGCCGCAGCGGCATCCTGCTGCAGGACCAGATCAGCGTGGGCGAGCGCTGGGACGTGTTGCTGGCGCTGCGCCGCTCGGCATACGAGATCTCCAGCTACGACGCCAGGGGCAAGCTGCGCCAGTTGCGCCGGCGCCGCTGGGTGCCCAACGTCGGCGTGGTCTACAAATTGAGCCCGGAGGCGTCGCTGTACGCCAGCAGCATGAACGGCTTCGCGCCGAGCGCGGTACTCGGCAAGAACGGCCGGCCATTGCCGCCCGCGCTGTCGCGGCAGGTGGAGGCCGGGGCGAAGCTCGACCTGTTCGACCACCGGGTGCGACTCAACATCGCGTACTACCAGATCACCGTCGACCGCAGTTTCGACCTGGTGCTGGCGCATCCGTCGTACTTCGCCAAGCCGATCGACAGCCAGAGCAACCGCGGGCTCGATCTCGACGTCGTCGGCGCACTCGCTCCCGGCCTGGAACTGAGCAGCAGCCTGGCACTGGCGCGCATCGGCCGGCACGACGGCACGCCCACCACCGGCGTGCCGCGCGCGCGCTTCACCCTGTGGAGCAGCTACCGGTTCCAGGACAGCCGCTGGAGCGGCTGGGGCGTGGCGGGCGGCATCCTGGCGCGCGACCACACCCTCGGCCGCCGCCTGGCCGGCGGCTACTTCAAGATCCCCGGGCAGGCCAGCGTGGACGCGAACGTGTCCTACCACACCGAGACCTGGGGGGTGACCGTAGGCATGCGCAACGTCTTCGACCGGCGCCTGTATGCCGACGATTTCGACGAGACCTTCGTCCCGTTACCGGACGGTCGCAGCCTGCTGCTGACCGGCTCCTACCGCTTCTAGCGCGCGTCGCGGACCTGCGTGCCGCGCTCAGGCCTCGGTGGAGGCCTGCGGCGCTTCCTCGACCTGGCCGAGTTCGTGCAGCAGCGCCGTGGCGTAGCTGCCCGGCGGCAGTGCGAAGCGCAGCTCCAGGGCCTCGCCCTGCCCGTCCAGCCAGCGCCACTGCAGGTCGGCCACGCGCAGGCGGGTCGCCCGCCGCTCCTGCTTCAGCCCCTCGCGCTCCAGGCCGTCGCGCAGGCGCAGCGCCACCGCCTCGTCCAGCGCCGCCAGCTCCAGCGCACGCGCCGCCTCGGCGCTGCGCAGTTCACCGGCACCCCACAGCGGCGCGGACGGGTGGATGTCGAAGCGCTGCAGGCGCTCGGCCAGCGCCTCCGACCACGGCTCCGGACCGAACACGCTGCGGCTGCCGTCGAGCATCCAGACTTCGCCGTCCAGCGCACTGTCCCAGTTGCCGGCGGCCACGCGGGCGGCCAGCACCCGGTTGAACAGCTCCGAACGGGCGGCCGACAGCAGCAGCGAGCGCTGCTCGCGCCGCACCCGGCGGCCGCCGAACATCGCCAGCGCGGCACCGACGTTGCCGCCATCGCGGCCGAAGCGCTGCTCGCCGAACCAGTTGGGAATCCCGCGCGCGGCGATCTGCGCCAGCCGCGCCTCGATCGCCGTGCGCTCGCCGCGCACCTCGCGCAGCACCAGCACGAAGCCGTTGCCGGCCAGCGCACCGCGCGGCAGCTTGCGGTTGTGCCAATGCGACTCCAGCACCTGCAGGTCCGCGTCCTGCAGGCTCTCCAGCGCTGGGGCCACGCGCTTGGGCAGATGCACCGAAAAGCGTTGGGTGGTGACCGCATGGCGGTCCTTCATGCCGGCATAGCCGATCGCCAGCTCCGCCACGCCGGCCCACTGCGCCAGGCGGCGCGCGGCAAAGGCGGTGTTCATGCCGCGCTTGCGCACCGTCAGCAACAGATGCTCGCCCTCGCCACTGGGCGCGAACGCGGGCAGCTCGTCGACCTGGAAATCCTCGGCGCTGCTGCGCATGCGCGCCTGCAGCGGCGCGGCACCGAACGCGCGCGGCAACTCGCTCACAGTGCCACCAGCAAGGCCACCGCCTGCGCCGCGATACCCTCGCCGCGGCCGGTGAAGCCCAGCTTTTCGCTGGTGGTGGCCTTGACGCTGATGCAGTCCAGTTCGACCTGCAGCAGCGCCGCCAGGCGTTCGCGCATCGCCTGCGCGTGCGGGCCGACCTTGGGCCGTTCGCAGATCACGGTGACATCGGCATTGCCCAGGCGCCAGCCGCGCGCATGCAGCAGGCCCACGCAGTGATCGAGGAACTGCGCGCTGTCGGCGCCCTTCCAGCGCGGATCCGATGGCGGGAAATGCTGGCCGATGTCGCCCAGCGCCAGCGCGCCGAGCAAGGCGTCGCACAGCGCGTGGATCACCACGTCGCCATCGCTGTGGGCAAGCACGCCGCGCTCGTGCGCCACGCGCACGCCGCCGAGCATGATGTGGTCGCCCTCGCCGAAGGCGTGGACGTCGTAGCCCTGGCCGATGCGGAAAGAAGGAGGAGCAGAGGTACCGTGTGACATGGGAGTCCTGTTCGTGAGAAGCGTCGACGCCTGGCGGTCAGACGCCGGGGTGCAACGTGCGCATGTAGACCGGCAGGGCCGCGGACGCCGGCATCGCGTCGTCGTCCACGTCCGCTGCCCCCCACTGCGGGTTGCGCCAGTCGGTCTGGACGATGCGCGCGACGAGCGCCGGCAACGACGTCTGCTGGATCGGCACGCCAAACGGCAGGCGGCCGTGCGCCGCCGACACCAGGCTGAAGCGCAACTGCCGCGCCTGCCCGTCGTGCCAGCAATAGAAGATCATCGAAGGCGCCCCCTGGGCGCGCAGCCTGGCCTGCCGATCGTCGGCGACCGCCTCCACGAACCGCGCCACGCTCGCGACGTCGATCCCCGCCGATTGCGCCTCGCGCGGCGAGAACGCCCACAGGTTGGCCTGGGCCTCGTGCTGGATGGCGTCGCCATCGACCACGATCGCAGCGTCCGCGGCCTGCCGCAGCCAGGCATGCGCCACCGACGTTTCGAACCGCATCAGCCGCCCTGCCGCTGGAACAGTTCGAACTCGAAGCGCGCCAGGTCCGCGGGTGTGGTGACCTTGAAATTGTCTTCGGCGCCTTCCACCAGCAGCGGCCGCAGCCCCAGCAACTCCATCGCCATGGCGTCGTCGGTGACCTCCACGCCGGCCGCGGCGGCCTGCTCCAGCGCGCGGCTGAGCTGCATGCGCCGGAACAGCTGCGGGGTCAGCGCGCGCCACAGGCGCTCGCGCGGCTCGGTGCCGTCGATGCCGCCGTCGTCGCCGGCGCGCTTGAGCGTGTCGCGCACCGGCGCGGCCAGGATCGCGCCGACCGGATCGCCGCGCCCCGCTTCCAGCAGCCGGTCCAGATCGGCCAGCGCCAGGTTCGGCCGCGCCGCATCGTGCACCAGCACGAAATCGTCCGCCTTCACCGAATCGGGCAAGGCGTGCAGCGCGGCCAGCACCGAGCCGGCGCGGCTGCCGGCGCCCAGGCAGGTCAGCACCGGCTTGCCGGCCAGTTCGGTCCAGCCCGGCCACTGCGCATCGTCCACGCCCAGCGCGACCATCGCCCCAGCCACCGCCGGATGCGCCAGCAGCGCTTCCAGCGCATGCGCGAGCAACGGGCGCCCGCCCGCCTGCAGATACTGCTTGGGGGTGGCGCCGCCGAAACGGGTGCCGCGGCCGGCCGCCGGGACCACGGCCCAGACCGTGGCCATCAGGGTTGCTCGCCCGGCGCTGGCGTGACAGGCGCAGGCTGCGCAGCCGCGGCCGTGCCGGCCGGGGTCGACACCGGCGCATTCTCGACCACGCGGTAGAACTTTTCGCCCGGCTTGATCATGCCCAGTTCGCTCCGCGCGCGCTCCTCGATCGCCGCCTCGCCGTCCTTGAGATCCTTGACCTCGGCGGCGAGCGCGGCGTTGCGTTGCTGCAGTCCTTCGTTGTCGCGCTTCTGGTGCTCGACCTGGCTTTCGAGCACCAGCACCTCGCCGGAATTCCCCGGACCGAGCCAGAAGCGGTACTGCAGCCACGCCAGCAGTCCCGCCAGCACCAGCAGCAGCCAGCGCCAGTTGCGCACGGCTTATCGCTTGAGCGAGACGAACGCGCCGCGCCCGGCATAGCGCGCGGCGCTGCCCAGCGCTTCTTCGATGCGCAGCAGCTGGTTGTACTTGGCCACGCGATCGCTGCGGCACAGCGAACCGGTCTTGATCTGGGTGGCGGTGGTGGCCACGGCGATGTCGGCGATGGTGGTGTCCTCGGTCTCGCCGGAACGGTGCGACACGATGGCCGCATAGCCGGCCTTGTCGGCCATGGCGATGGCTTCCAGGGTCTCGGTCAGGGTGCCGATCTGGTTGACCTTGATCAGGATCGCGTTGGCGGTGCCGGACTCGATGCCCTGCTTGAAGATCTTCGGGTTGGTCACGAACAGGTCGTCGCCGACCAGTTGCACCTTGCTGCCGATGCGGTCGGTGAGCAGCTTCCAGCCGGCCCAGTCGTCCTCGGCCAGGCCGTCCTCGATGCTGACGATCGGGTACTGCGCGGCCCAGTCGGCGAGGAAGTCGACGAACTGCTCGCTGGTCAGGCGCTTGCCCTCGCCCACCAGGTGGTACTTGCCGTTGTCGTAGAACTCGCTGGAGGCCACGTCCAGACCCAGCAGCACGTCTTCGCCGGCGGTGTAGCCGGCCTTGCCGATCGCTTCCAGGATCGTGTCCAGCGCTTCCACGTTGCTGCGGAAATCCGGCGCGAAGCCGCCTTCGTCGCCGACCGCGGTGGACAGGCCGTGGCCCTTCAGTACCGACTTCAGCGCGTGGAAGATCTCGGTGCCGGCGCGCAGCGCCTCGGAGAACGAGGCGGCGCCGACCGGCAGCACCATGAATTCCTGGAAATCGACGTTGTTGTCGGCATGCGCGCCGCCGTTGATGATGTTCATCATCGGCACCGGCAGCGCCAGGTTGGCGGTGTTGCCACCGGCCAGCGACTGCCACAGCGGCTGCTTGCGCGAGGCGGCAATGGCATGCGCGTTGGCCAGCGAGACGCCGAGCAGCGCATTGGCGCCGAGGCGGCCCTTGTTCTCGGTGCCGTCCAGGTCGATCAGGCGCCGATCCAGGCCCTGCTGGTCGGCGGCGTCGAAGCCCTTCAGCGCGCTGGCGATGGTGGTGTTGACGTTCTCCACCGCCTTGCGCACGCCCTTGCCGAGATAGCGGGTCTTGTCGCCGTCGCGCAGCTCGACCGCTTCCTTGGTGCCGGTGGACGCGCCCGAGGGCACCGCGGCACGACCGAACGAACCGTCCTCCAGGATGACATCGGCTTCCAGCGTGGGATTGCCGCGGCTGTCGAGGATTTCACGGGCGTGGATGCTGCGGATCGTACTCATGGGCGGGCCGGTTACCTGTAGGAAGAGGGGGCGGAAACGAATGCCGGCTGATTATCCCCGGCTGCCCGTTCCTTGCCAAATGCCGCCTCAGCCAAGGCGCACCGCGCCCAGCGGGATCCCGCCGAGGAACAGCAGGATCAGGACCAGCATCGCCAGCAACAGGCCGGCGCCGATGCCGGCCAGGACGCGGCCACGCCGCAGGGCCCAGCCCAGCGCGGCGGCGATCAGCGTGCCCAGCGCGGCGACCGCCAGCACCAGCAGGCCGCCGACGATCCAGGGCTGCATGGCCAGGATGCCGTGGTCGCCGTCGCCGGGCGGACCGATCGCGCGGATAAAGGCGAACAGCACCACGCCCAACGCCGCCCAGGCCAGCAGCGACAGCAGCAGCGCGCACAGGCCCCACGAGAAACGGGTCCGGGTGCGTGCGCTCATCGCCCGCGTCCCACGGCCCAGGCAGGGACCCGGCAGGACGCGTCCCGCCAGGCGTGGGACGGATGCCGCGGCAGCAGCCAGGGCCTCACGCGAAGCGCGAGAACCCGTGCTTCTTGGTGACCGCGTCCAGTTCCATCAGCGTTTCCAGCAACGCTTCCATCTGGTCCAACGGCCACGCGTTGGGGCCGTCGGACAGCGCCTTGGACGGATCCGGGTGGGTCTCGGCGAACAGGCCGGCCACGCCCACGGCGACCGCCGCGCGCGCGAGGACCGGCACGAATTCGCGCTGGCCACCGGAACTGCCGCCCTGCCCGCCCGGCAGCTGCACCGAATGGGTGGCGTCGAACACCACCGGGCAGCCGGTCTCGCGCATCACGCTCAGCGAGCGCATGTCGCTGACCAGGTTGTTGTAGCCGAAGCTGGCGCCGCGCTCACAGACCATGATCTGCTCGTTGCCGGTGGACTTGGCCTTGTCCACCACCGGCTTCATGTCCCACGGCGACAGGAACTGGCCCTTCTTGATGTTGACCGGCTTGCCGGCGGCGCACACGTTCTTGATGAAGTCGGTCTGCCGCACCAGGAACGCCGGGGTCTGCAGCACGTCGACCACCGCCGCCACCTCGTGCATCGGCGTGTATTCGTGCACGTCGGTCAGCACCGGCACGCCGATCTGCGTCTTCACCGCCTCCAGCACCTTCAAGCCTTCTTCCAAGCCGGGGCCGCGGAAGCTGGTGCCGGAAGTGCGGTTGGCCTTGTCGAAGCTGGACTTGAAGATGAAGTTGATGCCCAGCCGGCCGGTGATCTCCTTGAGCCGGCCGGCGACGTCGAGCTGCAGCTGCATCGACTCGATCACGCACGGGCCGGCGATGAGGAACAGCGGCTGGTCCAGGCCGACGTCGAAGCCACACAGTTTCATTGGATCACCTATCGGTTGAGCCCCGTACCGTTCGGGCACGAGATGTTTGGCGAGGTTACTCCCCTCTCCCACCGGGAGAGGGGTCGGGGGCGAGGGTCCGGGCGAAGCCTCGTGCAATCAAGCCCCTCTCCCGCCGGGAGAGGGGTTGGGGTGAGAGTCCGGGCGAAGCCTCATGCAATCTAGCCCCTCTCCCGCCGGGAGAGGGGTTGGGGTGAGGGTCGGGGCGGAGCCTAGGGAACTCAAACGACGCGAGGCTTCGCCCCGTACCCTCATCCGGCGCTTCGCGCCACCTTCTCCCACAGGGAGAAGGAACTACGCGCGCGCTTCCTTCAATAGCTTCCCACCCGCCTTGCGCTCGCGCGCAGCGCGGACGAAGCCGATGAACAACGGATGGCCGTCGCGCGGCGTGGACAGGAACTCCGGGTGCGCCTGGCAGGCCAGGAACCACGGGTGCGTCTCGCGCGGCAGTTCCACCATCTCCACCAGGGTGTCGTCCATCGACTTGGCGGCAATCACCAGGCCGGCGTCCTCCAACTGGGTGCGGTAGCGGTTGTTGAACTCGTAGCGATGGCGGTGGCGCTCGGCCACCACGTCCTTGCCGTACAGTTCGCGCGCCAGCGTGCCCGGCTTGAGCCGCTGCTCCTGCAGGCCCAGGCGCATGGTGCCGCCGAGGTCGGACTTCTCGTCGCGCTTCTCGACATCGCCGCTGGCGGTGCGCCACTCGGTGATCAGGCCGATCACCGGATACGGCGACTGCCGGTCGTTCTCGGTGCTGTTGGCCGCATCCAGGCCGGCGACATGCCGCGCATAGTCGACCACCGCGGCCTGCATGCCGTAGCAGATGCCGAAATACGGCACGCCATGCTGGCGCGCATAACGCGAGGTCAGCACCTTGCCTTCGAAGCCGCGGTCGCCGAAGCCGCCGGGCACCAGGATGCCGTCCACGTCGGCCAGCGCCGCCATGTCGCTGCCTTCCAGGTCTTGCGCCTCCAGCCACTTCAGGTTGACCTTGGTGCGCTGGCGCAGGCCGCCGTGCTTGAGCGCCTCGCCGACCGACTTGTACGCGTCCTGGTGGTCGACGTACTTGCCGACCACGGCGATGGTGACCTCGTCGAGCGGATGCTTGATCGCGTCGACCACCGCCTCCCATTCCGACAGGTTGGCCGCGCCGACCTTGTCGCGCAGCTTGAACTGCTCGATGACGATCTCGTCCAGGCCCTGCCGGTGCAGTTCCAGCGGCATGCCGTAGAGCACGTCGATGTCGGCGGCGCTGATCACCGCGCGCTCCGAGACATTGGTGAACAGCGCGATCTTGCGCCGCTCCGAATCGGGGATCGCCTGCTCCGAGCGGCACAGCAGCACGTCCGGCTGGATGCCGATCGAGCGCAGTTCCTTGACCGAATGCTGGGTCGGCTTGGTCTTCAGCTCGCCGGCCGCGGCGATGTACGGCACCAGGGTGAGGTGCATGAACATGGCCTTCTCGGCGCCGCGCTCGGTGCGCACCTGGCGGATGGCCTCCAGGAACGGCAGCGACTCGATGTCGCCGACGGTGCCGCCAATCTCGACCAGGGCCACGTCGTAACCGGCGGTGGCCTCATCCACGCAACGGCGGATCTCGTCGGTGATGTGCGGAATCACCTGCACGGTGGCGCCGAGGTAGTCGCCGCGGCGCTCCTTGCGGATCACGTTCTCGTAGATGCGACCGGTGGTGACCGAATTCTTGCGCGACAGGCGCGTGCGCACAAAGCGCTCGTAGTGGCCCAGGTCCAGGTCGGTCTCGGCGCCGTCGTCGGTGACGTACACCTCGCCGTGCTGGAACGGGCTCATCGTGCCCGGGTCGACGTTGATGTAGGGGTCCAGCTTCATCATCGTGACCGACAGGCCACGTGCTTCGAGAATGGACGCAAGCGAAGCGGCCGCGATGCCCTTGCCAAGCGAGGACACTACGCCGCCGGTAACGAAGATCAGGGGGGTCATGGCTCAAAGGCCTCCCGGAAAGCCATAGTTTAACGGGTGAAGCGGATTTGCCCAAGCGCTTTTGCGCAACAGCCGCCCCACAAAAAAGCGACGCCCCGGGCGACCGGGGCGTCGTGTGCAGGAAACCGTGCGCAGACTCAGGGCTTGCGCGCTTCCTCTTCCTCTTCCTTCTTGGGCGCCGCCGCATCCTTGCCGGCCTTGTGCTCGGCGGCGGCAGCGGCGCGGCGCTTGGCCTTGGCGTCGGCCTCGGCCTTTTCCTTGGCGACCTGCGCCTCGTAGGCGGCGGCACCGGAGGCGGCCGGATCGGCGCTGCGCGCCTGGGCCATCGCGACCGGCACGGCCACCGCGGCGGCGACCAGGGCGGCCAGGGTCAACAGCTTGCGAACGTTCATGGCGGACTCCTTTGGGACGTGCGACGAAGATGTGGGCGACGTCGCGGTTTTTCCAGGGCCAGCCTAGCGTGACGCCCCCGCACCCGCCCTGAACACCGGCGACGTGCAAAAAACCGCCGCAGACCGCACACTTCCGGATCTGCTTCGCGCCACCTGCTGAGACGCATGAATACCCGCTACAACGCCGCCGACATCGAAGTTCTCTCTGGCCTGGACCCGGTCAAGCGCCGGCCGGGCATGTACACCGACACCGCACGCCCCAACCACCTGGCGCAGGAAGTCATCGACAACGCCGTGGACGAGGCGCTGGCCGGCCACGCCCGGCACATCGAGGTGACGCTGTACAAGGACGGCAGTTGCGAGGTGTCCGACGATGGCCGCGGCATGCCGGTGGACATCCACCCGGAAGAGAAGATCTCCGGCGTCGAACTGATCCTGACCCGGCTGCACGCCGGCGGCAAGTTCAGCGACCGCAACTACACCTTCAGCGGCGGCCTGCACGGCGTCGGCGTCAGCGTGGTCAACGCGCTGTCCAAGCACGTGGAACTGTTCATCAAGCGCGAAGGTAACGAATACCGCATGGCCTTCGCCGATGGCCACGCCGCCTCCAAGCTGGAGATCGTCGGCAGCGTCGGCAAGAAGAACACCGGCACGCGCCTGCGCTTCTGGCCGGACCCGAAGTATTTCGACACGCCGAAGTTCGCGGTGCGCGCGCTGCGCCACCTGCTGCGCGCCAAGGCCGTGCTGTGCCCCGGCCTGACCGTCAAGCTGCACGACGAGGCCACCGGCGAACAGGACACCTGGTACTTCGAGGACGGCCTGCGCGACTACCTGCGCGGCGAACTGGCCGAGCGCGAGCTGCTGCCGGCCGAGCTGTCCGTCGGCAGCCTGAAGAAGGACCGCGAGATCGTCGACTGGGCGGTAGCCTGGGTGGTGGAAGGCGAGCTGGTGCAGGAGAGCTACGTCAACCTGATTCCGACCGCGCAGCACGGCACCCACGTCAACGGCCTGCGCAGCGGCCTCACCGATGCGCTGCGCGAGTTCTGCGATTTCCGCAACCTGCTGCCGCGCGGCGTCAAGCTGGCGCCGGAAGACGTGTGGGACCGCGTCGCGTTCGTGCTGTCGCTGAAGATGACCGACCCGCAGTTCAGCGGCCAGACCAAGGAACGCCTGTCCTCGCGCCAGGCCGCCGGCTTCATCGAGGGCGCCGCGCACGATGCCTTCAGCCTGTGGCTGAACCAGAACGTGGAGACCGGCACGCGCATCGCGCAGATCGCCATCGACCGCGCCAGCGCGCGACTGAAGACCGAGAAGCAGATCGTGCGCAAGAAGGTCACCCAGGGTCCGGCGCTGCCGGGCAAGCTGGCCGACTGCATCAGCCAGGACCTGTCGCGTACCGAGCTGTTCCTGGTCGAGGGCGACTCGGCCGGCGGCAGCGCCAAGCAGGCCCGCGACAAGGATTTCCAGGCGATCCTGCCGCTGCGCGGCAAGATCCTCAACACCTGGGAAGTGGCCTCCGGCAGCGTGCTGGCCTCCGAGGAAGTGCACAACCTGGCGATCGCGATCGGCTGCGACCCAGGCAAGGAAGAGATCGACGGCCTGCGCTACGGCAAGGTGGTGATCCTGGCCGACGCCGACTCCGACGGCCTGCACATCGCCACCCTGCTGACCGCGCTGTTCCTGCGCCACTTCCCTGCCCTGGTGCGCGCCGGCCACGTGTTCGTGGCGATGCCGCCGCTGTTCCGCGTGGACGTCGGCAAGCAGGTGTTCTACGCGCTGGACGAGGAAGAGAAGCGCTCGCTGCTGGACAAGATCCAGCGCGAGAAGATCAAGGGCCAGGTCAGCGTCACCCGCTTCAAGGGCCTGGGCGAGATGAATCCGCAGCAGTTGCGCGAGTCCACCATCCACCCGGACACCCGGCGCCTGGTGCAACTCACCGTGGACGACGGCGACCAGACCCGCTCGCTGATGGACATGTTGCTGGCCAAGAAGCGCGCAGGCGACCGCAAGCAGTGGCTGGAGACCAAGGGCGACCTGGCTTCGCTGGAGGTCTGAGGCGGGCGCAGCTCGATTGCTTGCTGCCGTCGTAGGAGCGGCTTCAGCCGCGACAGGGCTTTCCCGAACAAGCCGGGTCGCGGCTGAAGCCGCTCCTACGATGGAAGACGGCGGCATTGGCGGGCTTACGCACCGACTTCCTCGTTCGTCACGCCGGCTATCCGGCGATGGATTGCCATCCACGCAATCAGCCGTGCGCAGGCGCCGCCGGGACCACCCCGGTGCAGTCGTGATCCTGCAACTCTTCCGCGCCGACCCCGTCGCCAGGAAGCGCGGTGGCGGCCAGCAGCACGAAGCCAGGGTGGCCATCGAACGTCGCGCCGACCACCGCCAGGGTCTGTTGCGCCATGCCCTGCTGCGGCGGTAACGCGCGCGCCAGCAACGTCAACGGATTCGCATCAAGCGCCTCGCCCTCCACGCGCATGGCCCGATAGACATGGCCGTGCAGCGGTTGCGGCAACGGTGCCCAAGCCGGGCCGATCGACGCCTGCATCGCCTGCAGTTGATCGCGCACCTGCGGCGCCAGGCAATCGATGTGGATGTGCAACTGGTCCTGCGAGCGCGCCGAGGGCGGGTTGATCGTCAGGCTGGCCAGGTCGCGCGGCAGCGGCCTGCCCAGTGCAGTCGCGACCCGGCTGCGCGCCTGCCAGGCCAGGTCCAGCCAGTTCGGCGCACCGGCGGCACGCGCGCGCGGATCCTCGATGCCGCTGACCGGCACGGTCGGGATCAGCAGGTACTGGTAGGCGCCGCGCAGGTCCTTCATCAACGCGTAGCGCTGGCCGGGCTCGGCATGGACTTCGCTGCACGGCGCCGGATCGGCGCCGGCCCGTGCCTGCGGCAGGCAGCGGGTGCTCAGCAGCCGCCACAGGCGCTGCCGATCGTGGGCATGCGGATCGTGTGCCGCTGGCGAATCGGTTACGGACTGCGGCGATGGCAGGCTGGTGCAGCCGGCCAGCAGCGTCGCCAGCAACAGGCATAGCGGCAGGCGGAAACGAAAGACGGGCATGCGCAGCGGACCGGACGCGGGACGAACTGGCGATTGTAGCCAGCGCCGATGAACCGGCATGCCGCGGTGGCGCCGCCAGCGACCATGGCTTTGTGCACATCCGCCATGCCGACGCCGCGGCCTAGCATGCCGGCTCCCTCCCTGCGAGCGACTGCCCGTGCCGACCTTCCCCTCCGTCCTGCTGGCCGCGCTGCTGGCCGCGACGCCGATGACCGCGGCGCTGGCCGCCGATGCCGATGCGGCGAATGCCGACAAGCCCGACAAGGCCGCCGTCGAACCGGCGCCGCTGCCGGCCGACGCGCAGACCAGCCAGTCCACCCAGCTCGACGGCCGCACCCTGCGCTACACGGTCAAGGTCGGCACGCTGCCGGTGAAGGACAAGCAGGGCAAGGTCGTGGCCGACGTGGTCTATACCGCCTACACCATGGACGGCAAGGACCGCCCGGTGACCTTCGCGCTCAACGGCGGCCCCGGCGCGGCCTCGGTGTATCTCAACCTGGGCGCGATCGGGCCGAAGGTGGTGGCGTTCGGCAGCGAGGGCGACAGCGCCTCGGCACCGGCGCAACTGCGCGACAACCCCGGCACCTGGCTGGACTTCACCGACCTGGTGTTCATCGACCCGGTCGGGACCGGCTTCAGCCGCTCGCGGGTGCCCGACGAGCAGGCCAAGAAGCAGTTCTACAACCCGCAGGCCGACGTCGAGTACCTCTCGCGCACCATCTACGACTGGCTGCTGAAGAACCAGCGCCTGCAATCGCGCAAGTACCTGGTCGGCGAAAGCTATGGCGGCTTCCGCGGCCCGCGCATCACCCACTACCTGCAGACCAAGCTCGGCGTGGCGATGAACGGCGTGGTCCTGGTCTCGCCGTATCTGAACCCGACGCTGGACGACAACGGCGACGTCTCGCCGCTGCCGTGGATGCTGACCCTGCCGTCGATCGCCGCCGCGCACCTGGAGCGCGAGGGCAAGCTGACCCCGGAAGCGATGCGCCAGGTGATCGACTACACCCGCGGCGATTACGTCACCGCGCTACTGCGCGGGCGTTCCGACCCGGCCGGCACCACCCGCATGATCCAGCAGGTGACGGCGATGACTGGCCTGGACCCGGCCTTCGTGCGCCGCGCCGGCGGTCGCCTGGAGACCCAGGCCTATCTGCGCGAGGTGTTCCGCGACAAGGGCGAACTGGGCAGCCGCTACGACTCCAACGTCACCGCCTTCGACCCGTTTCCCAACGCCCCCGAGCAGCGCGCCAACGATCCGCTGCTGGACAGCATCATTGCCCCCACCACCACCGCGATGGTCGATTTCGTGACCCGCGTGGTCGGCTGGAAGATCGACGCCCGCTACGAGGCGCTGAACTACGACGTGAACCGGTTGTGGGACTGGGACGACGAGCTGCGCAAGGGCTCGGTGACGCAACTGCGCCAGTCGGTGGCGATCGATCCGAAGCTGCGCGTGCTGATCGTGCACGGCTGGAACGACCTGTCGTGCCCGTTCATGGGCTCGGTGCTGACCGTGGACCAGATGCCGGTGATGGGCAACGACCCGACTCGCGTGCAGGTCAAGAACTACCCCGGCGGCCACATGTTCTACAACCGCGCCGACAGCCAGCGCGCGTTGCGCCAGGACGTTTTGGCGATGTATCGGGCTAATTGATGGGAATGGGGAATTGGGAATGGGGAATCGCAAAAGCGATTCCCCAGTCGTCGAGACAATACCCCGACCTGCGTGGTTCGGGAGTGCTATCGCGATAGAGTCACTGCGACGTCGCCACGCAGGCAACACTCCTTGCGACAAGAGGACGTAAGACGTATCCAGATTCCTTTCGGAGGGCGACATCGTCACCGTTCGCGGGAAATCTATGCTTTTACGATTCCCGTTTCCCCACTCCCGATTCCCGGCTCCCTCACACCCACCCAGCCAGCGCGAATCCCCGAAAAATCAGATACGCCACGCCGGCGGCGGCGGGGATGGTCAGGATCCAGGCCCAGACGATGCGTTCGATGACGCCGAAGCGCAGCGAGCGCGGGTTCTTGGCGAAGCCCACGCCCATGATCGCGGTGGAGATGCTGTGGGTGGTGGACACCGGCATGCCGAAGTGCGCGGCCAGGGTCAGGATCGTGGCCGAGCTGGTCTCCGCGGCGAAGCCGTGGATCGGATGCAGCTTGACCATCTTGTGGCCCAGGGTCTTGATGATCTTCCAGCCGCCGGAGGCGGTGCCGGCGGCCATCACCACCGCGCAGGTCAGCACGATCCAGGTGGCGATGCCCTGCCCCTGATGGGCGTCGGGGTGCAGGAACGCCAGCCACGACGGCAGGTCGTCCAGGGCGCCGGTGCTCTGCGCGCCGATCAGGGTCATGGCGATGATGCCCATGGTCTTCTGCGCATCGTTGTGGCCGTGCGCGTAGCCCATGTACGCGGCCGAGGCGATCTGCGCCTTGCCGAAGAAGGCGTTGACCCAGCGTGGCCGCGCCAGCCGCCCCAGCGGACCGCCCAGCTTGGCCAGGCCGGCGATCGCCGCCCACAGCAGCAGCATCACCGCGATGCCGAGCAGGAAACCGGCGATCGGCGAAGTGACCATCGGCACGAACACCTTCCACAGCAGGCCCTTGTTCTTGGCCCAGTCGCCGACGTTCTGCGACCAGATCAGCGCGCCCCAGTTGTTGTGCGCGGCGGCCAGGCCGGCGCCGCACAGGCCGCCGATCAGCGCGTGCGAGGACGAGGACGGCAGGCCCTTCCACCAGGTGATCAGGTTCCAGACGATGCCGCCGAGCAACGCACACAGCACCACCTGCGGGGTCACCGCGACCACGTCGGTGTTGAGCAGGCCCGAGGCGATGGTCATCGCCACGGCGGTGCCGGTCAGCGCGCCGACCAGGTTCATCGCCGCGGCCAGCATCACCGCCCAGCCGGGGCTGAGCACCTTGGTGGCGACCACGGTGGCGATCGAGTTGGCGGTGTCGTGGAAGCCGTTGATGAACTCGAACACCAGCGCCGCCAGGATCACGATCAGGACCAGGGTCAGCATCGGCGCGCCTCCGCGCACGGACCAGCGGCGGCCGGCGCGCACAGGGCGCCGCGGCCGCGCAGGCAGCAACTCCGCAGCGCGTCCATCAGGAGTTCTTCAGCACGATCTGGTAGACCACCACGCCGGCCTCGCGGCAGCGGTCGATGGCCTTCTCCAGGATTTCGAAGAACTCCTTGAGCAGGAACATCTGCAGGTTGTCCAGGCGCCCGGAGTAGATGTCGCGGTACAACTCCAGCATCAGCCGGTCGGCCTCGTTCTCCAGCGAGCGCAGCTTGTCGTTGAGCGCGCTCATCCGGTCCAGGTTCATGTTGCGCAGGTCGTGGACCATGTCCACCACCACCGCCGCGGCCTGCTCGAGCATCGCCGCGCGCGGGGCGAAGTCGATGTGCTCCAGGTGCTGGATCGCCAGCGAGTAGCGGTCGGCGAACTTTTCGACCTGCTTGGGGATCTTGTACAGCGCCGAGCCCAGCGCCTCGATGTCCTCGCGCTCGATCGGGGTCATGAAGCTGTCCACCAGCGCCTGGCCGATCTTGTCGGAGGCCGCGCGCTCGCGCAGGCGCGCCAGCTTGAAGCCGTCCAGCGCCGGCTGCCGGTCGGACTCGCGCATCATCGCGTGCAGGGCCTTGGTGCTGTCGTAGGCGGCCTGCGCCGCCTCGTCGAGCAGAGTGTAGAACTGCTTGCCGGAACCGAAGATGGTCTGCAACGAAAACATGCAACGCGCTTCCCGCCGTCGCGGGAAGGACGGCACTGGGGCGGAATTATGACTGTTTGCTGACACCTGCGGGTAGTCGCGGCCGCCAGGCATGCCCCTGGCGGCGTCGCGGCGGCGTGGACGCGGCCCCCGCCCGGGTTTGCTACCATCGCAGCCGCGCCCTCCGCGGGCGCACCCTATGGACGATCACCCTAGCCCCCCTCCCCCGCGCCGCAACGGCGCCCATGTCCCCGCTTTCCTTGGCGCCAAGGAGCGCGCGCATGCTTGAACTGTTGATCGTGGCAGCCCTGGTGCTGCTGAACGGTTTCTTCGCGATGTCCGAGATGTCGCTGATGACCTCGCGCAAGAGCCGCCTGAAGCAGATGGCGCAGACCAGCACGCGCGCGGCCAAGGCGTTGGCGCTGGCCGAGAACCCCGAGCACTTCCTGTCCACCGTGCAGATCGGCATCACCGCGATCGGCATCCTGACCGGTGTGTTCGGCGGCGAGGCCATCGGCGTGGCGATCGCGACCAAGCTGCAGGCGCTGTTCCCGGCGCTGTCCGCCAACTTCACCCTGTTCGGCGATCCGCAGCCGTGGTCGGCGCTGATCGGCAAGACCCTGGCGATCGTGCTGATCACCTTCCTGACGCTGATCTTCGGCGAACTGGTGCCCAAGCGCCTGGCGCTGACTCGTTCTGAGGTCATCGCCGGCTTCGTCGCCATCCCCATGGGCTGGCTGGCCTGGATCGCCGCGCCGTTCGTCTGGGTGCTGTCGCGCACGACCCGGCTGGTGCTGCGCCTGCTCGGCCTGGGCAAGGAGGAGTCGGCCTCGGTGTCCGAAGAAGAGATCCGCATGCTGGTGGCCGAGAGCCACGAGGCCGGCGTGATCGACGCGCACGAGCGCGACATGATGAACCGGGTCATGCGCCTGGGCGACCGCACCGCCGACAGCCTGATGACCCCGCGCAACCGCATCGCCTGGCTCGACGCCAACGCCGAGCCGCAGCGCAACCTGCAGGTGATGCGCGAGCACGAGTTCTCGCGCTACCCGGTGTACCGCGGCAGCGACCAGGACATCGCCGGCGTGCTGGAGGTGAAATCGTTGGTCACGCGCATGGACGGCGACGCCACCCAGCTGTTCCAGAGCCTGCGCGACACCCTGTTCGTATCCGAGTCCACCCACGCAATGAAGCTGCTTGAGATCTTCCGCGAGGAGCAGCAGTCGATGGCGCTGGTGGTGGACGAGTACGGCGAGATCCAGGGCCTGGTGACGATCAGCGACCTGATGGGCGCGGTGGTCGGGCGCCTGCAGTCGGCCGACAACGCCGACGAGGACGCACTGGTGGTGACCCGCGCCGACGGTTCGCTGCTGATCGACGGCTCGCTGGCGATCGAGGACCTGCGCGAACTGCTGGGCGGCGCCGAGCTGCCCAGCGCCGAGGAAGGCGACTACAACACCCTGGCCGGGCTGTGCATCTACTACTTCGGGCGCATCCCGCACGCGGGCGAGTTCTTCGACTGGGCCGGCTGGCGCATCGAGATCGTCGACCTGGACGGCGCGCGCGTGGACAAGCTGCTGCTGCGCAAGCTGCAGGACGAGAACAGCGATGACATCACCGGGTGACGCACCCGGCGGTGAGCAGCACGACGGCGACTACGGCTACAGCGCCGAGGGCATCCGCACCCTGCTCGACACCTTCGTCCTCGGCGATCCGGACGAACACCTGCGGCTGCGGTTGATCCTCGCCGACCTGCAGCAGAGCGCGTTCGGCGTGTTCCTGTTCGTGGCGATCCTGCCGGCGTTCCTGCCGGTGCCAGGCCTGGCCGGCGGCATCAGCGGGCCGCTGGTGACGCTGATCGGCGTGCAGATGCTGATCGGCCTGCGCAAGCCGTGGCTGCCGCGCTTCATCGGCGAGCGCGGGCCGCGCCGCCGCACCATGCAGCGCTTCGTCGGCCGTATCGCGCCGTGGCTGCGGCGCCTGGACCGTCTGCTCAAGCCGCGCCTGCCGGCGCTGGTCGACACGCTGCCGGCGCGCGCCTTCAGCGGCCTGTTGCTGATCGTGCTGGGGATCCTGCTGTCGCTGCCGATCCCGTTCACCAACTACGCCTTCGGCGCGATGCTGCTGCTGTTCGCGCTGGCGCTGCTGGAACGCGACGGCGGGCTGATGCTGCTGTCATGGCTGGGCAGCATCGCCGTGGCGCTGAGCCTGGGATTGGCCTCGGATCAGGTGGTCGACCTGGGCCGGGAATGGATGCAGAAGCTGCGTTGATCCCGCGGCCGCAGCGGCGCTGCGCCGCTGGCCTGGCTCACTTCACCAGAGACAGTTCCACATCGCCGGCGAAGACGTTGCGTCTGTACGACGGGCGCGGCGGTGCGCTCTGCGCGGCGCGTTCGCTCGCCTGGCTGCGCGCGCGCTCGAAATACTTGCTCATCTGTTGCAAGGCCGCTTCCAGTCCACATTCGTGCGCCGGCGCCATCGGATGTTGTGCCTTCATTGCCGATCCCCTGTTTGCGTCGTTGTACGGCCATTTCATGAGCCGAACGCCACGCTGATGCGCGGCGCGAGACGATCACATACCCGGGAAAATCAAGACGTCGTGAAAGCAGCACATGCTGTGATGCGCATCAACACAGATGCGGCATTGCTCGCTCGAGTGCGTCTGCGCTCGTAGACACGCGCGCAGAGCTGCGCATCAGGCGGCCGCAGCCACCTGCGTCCACGCTTCTGCCGCCAGTTGGAACGAGCGCAAGCGCGCGGCGTGATCGTGGATGTTCGCGGTCAGCAGCAACTCGTCCGGCCGGTGCCGCGCGACGAAGTCGGCCAGGCCCTGCGCGACCGTGCCGGGATCGCCCAGCACCGTACAGGCCAGCGCCCGCTCCACGCCCAGCTTCTCGTGCGGCGCCCAGAACGCCTCGATGTCGTCGATCGGCGGCGGAATCAGCCCGGGGCGGCCGCGGCGCAGGTTGACGAAGCTCTGCTGCTGGGTGGTGAACAGGCGCCGCGCCTCGGCCGTGGATGCAGCGGCCACCACGTTCAGGGCCAGCACTGCATACGGCGCCTGCAGCCGCGCCGACGCGCGGAATTCGCGGCGATACACGGCCAGCGCCTCGTCCATCGCATCCGGCGCGAAATGCGAGGCGAAGGCGAACGGCAGCCCCATCGCCGCGGCCAGGCGTGCACTGAACAGGCTCGAGCCGAGCAGCCACACCGGCACCTCGATGCCCGCACCCGGCACGGCACGTACCAGTTGCCCGTCCACCGCCGGCTCGAAGTAGCGCAGCAACTCGGCCACGTCGTGCGGGAACTGGTCGGCGCTGTCGAAGTAACGGCGCAAGGCACGCGCCGTGGCCTGGTCGGTGCCGGGCGCGCGGCCCAGGCCCAGGTCGATGCGTCCGGGATACAGCGAGGCCAGGGTGCCGAACTGTTCGGCCACCTGCAGCGGCGCATGGTTGGGCAGCATGATGCCGCCGGCACCGACGCGGATGCGCTTGGTGCCGCCGGCCACATGCCCGATCAACACCGCGGTGGCGGCGCTGGCGATGCCGGGCATGTTGTGGTGCTCGGCCAGCCAGTAGCGGTGGTAGCCCCAGCGTTCGGCGTGTTGGGCCAGGTCCAGCATGTTGGCGAAGGCGGCGGTGGCGTCGCTGCCTTCGCAGACCGGGGCGAGGTCGAGGATGGAGATCGGCATCATGGTGAGGCGTGTTCCTGCAGGCGATGCGGTCGAATTGGGGGCGCCGGCCGCCGATTGCAGCGGCTGCGGCCGGAACGCTGATTTGCGCTGGGCGTGGGGTGTGGGTGGCGGGGCAGGAAGCTTGGCTGGCGGTCGTACCCTCACCCCAACCCCTCTCCCGGGGGGAGAGGGGCTTTTACTGCCTGCACCACCGCGCTACCACGCGGGTTGCACGGCACGCCGGCTACGCTGGCGCCCCCGCCCTCGCCTGGTCATCCCCATGTCGCTGATTCCGCCGCCCGCCCCCGTTCCCGCCCTGCCCCTGCGCGACCGTGTGGTGCTGGTCACCGGCGGCGCGCAAGGCATCGGCCGCGGTGTGGTGCAGGCGGTGCTGGGCGCCGGCGGTCGGGTCGCCTTCTGCGACCTCGACGCCGATGCCGGGCGTGCCTGCGTGGCCGAACTGGACGCCGGCGAGCGCCTGCTGTTCCGCCGCGTCGACGTGGCCGCAGAGGCCAGCGTGCGCCGCTTCGTCGATGTGGCCTTGGCCCGCTTCGGCCACATCGACGGCCTGGTCAACAACGCCGGCATCGCCGATCCGCATACCGGACCGCTGGAGCGGCTGTCGCTGCGCGAATGGAACCGGCGCCTCGGGGCAAGCCTGGGCGGCGCATTCCTGTGCAGCAAGCACGCCCTGCCGGCGCTGCGCGACAGCCGCGACGGCGGCGCCATCGTCAACATCGCCTCCACCCGCGCGCAGCAGTCCGAACCGGACACCGAGGCCTATGCCGCGTCCAAGGGCGGGCTGGTGGCCTTCACCCATGCGCTGGCGATCAGCGCCGGCCCGGCGGTGCGGGTCAATTGCATCAGCCCCGGCTGGATCGCCACCGACGCCTGGCGCATGCCGAACGCGCGGCGCACGCCAAAGCTGTCGCGGCAGGACAATGCGCAGCACCCGGCCGGGCGGGTCGGCACGCCGCAAGACATCGGCGCATTGGCGGTCTACCTGCTCTCGGCGCAGGCCGGCTTCATCACCGGCCAGGAGTTCGTGGTCGATGGGGGCATGACGCGCAAGATGCAGTACGCCTGACGGCGCTGGGATTGGGGAATCGGGAATGGGGATTCGTTGGAGCGGCTGGTGCCTCACCTGACGGGCCGAGTGCACCATCTGGCAGCAAACCGCCTTTGCCAATCCCCAATCCCGACTCCCGAATCCCCGCCGCGGCAATCAATCGCTGGCCGACGCCACGACATCCACTAGCGGCCGCAATTGCGGATCCAGCGCCACGCGTTCGTCGAAGACGAAGCAGCGGCCTTCGTAGCCGTCGCCGCCCACCTCCTCGAAGTAGCCGAGGATGCCGCCGTCCAGTTGCAGCACGTTGTCCATGCCATCGGCGCGCATCCACAGCGCTGCCTTTTCGCAGCGGATGCCGCCGGTGCAGAAGCTGACCACGGTGGCGTCGGCCAGCGCCGCGCGATGCGGGGCCAGCGCCTCCGGCAGGTCGGTGAACTTGACGATCGGCAGGGTCAGTGCGCCAGCGAAGGTGCCGTGGACCACTTCCTGCGCATTGCGCGTGTCCAGCAACACCACGCGCCGGCCGGCGTCGTCGTGGCCCTGGCGCAGCCAGCGCTGCAGCGTGGCCGGCGCCACCGCCGGCGCGCGCGCCGCCTCCAGCGGCGAGGCGGCGTCGCGGCGGAAGCTGATGATCTCCGGCTTGACCTTGACCTTCAGCCGCGCGAACGGCTGCCGTGCGCTGGCGCTGGTCTTGATGCGCAGATCGGCGAAGCGCGGATCGCCGCGCAACTGCGCGTAGAAGCCGTCGATCGCCGCCGGCGCGCCGGCCAGGAACAGGTTGATGCCCTCGCCCGCCACCAGGATGGTGCCGCGCAGACCGCCGTCCTGCGCCCAGGCGTGCAGTTGCGCGGCGAGCGTGTCGGGGTCGGCGATGGCGACGAAGTGGTAGGCGGCGGTATTGGCGATCATCGGCGCATTTTAGAGCCTGCGACGTGCAACCGCTGCAGGACATGCTGCTGCCCACGCGCCGGCGAAGCGCGCCCAGGCAGGGCCCGCAGCGCCAGCGCCGCCGCTAGCCGCGCAGCAGCAGGAACGGCAGCAACACCAGCGAGGCCACCAGCAGCATGCCCAGCAAGGTCGCCAGCACGAACAGCGGGCGCTGCCGCAGCAGGCTGGCGAAGGTCTCGGCGCTGCCGTCGCGCAGCGCCGCGGCGCGCTCGGCACGGGCGCGTTGGCCACGTTCGGCCTGGTACTCGGCCAGCAGCGCCTTGGCTCGCGCCTGCTCGGCGTCCTCGCGCAGCCAGATGCCGCCGGCGGAGATGCCGAAGGTGCCGGCGCGGGTTTCGTAGTAGCCGATGCCGGCGGCGTCTAGCAGCGCGCAGACCTCGGCGCGTTCGTCGTCGGGCACGTGGCGCAGATTGAGCAGCAGTTTGGCCATGCGCCGATGATAGCCGCTGCGGCGATGCGCTACCCTTGCACGCCCTGCCCGCCGTGGACGTCCCGCATGCGCCGAATCCTGCTGCTGTTGAGCCTGTCGTTGCCGGCGTGGCTGCTGAGCGGCTGCACGCCGCCGGGTCCGCCGCCCGGCGGCAGCATCGCCGCGTTCCAGGCCACCGACGAGCGCGTCGGCGACGGCGCCGAGGCCCGGCCCGGCAGCCGCGTCACCGTGCACTACACCGGTTGGCTGTACGACGAGCACGCCAAGGACAAGCGCGGCGAGAAATTCGATGCCTCCGCCGACCACGGCCAGCCCTTCAGCTTCGTGCTCGGCGCCGGCCAGGTGATCCGCGGCTGGGACGACGGCGTGGCCGGCATGCGCGTGGGCGGCAAGCGCCTGCTGATGCTGCCGTCGGATTACGGCTACGGCGCCAGCGGCGCCGGCGGGGTGATCCCGCCGGGCGCCTCGCTGGTGTTCGAGGTCGAGCTGCTCGATGTCCAGCCGCGTTGAGCCGCGCCCGCACATGTCCGCTGCCAAACACGCCGCGCCGGTGCGCGGCCGACTCGCCATCGTCGGCGGCGGCCCGGCCGGGCTGATCGCCGCCGAGACCGCGCGCGCCGCCGGCGCCGAGGTCGATGTCTACGAGGCCAAGGGCTCGGTCGGACGCAAGTTCCTGATCGCCGGCAAGGGCGGCCTCAACCTGACCCACTCCGATCCGTTCGCCCGTTTCGTCGCGCGCTATCGCGAGCGCGCCACGGCGGTCGGCGACTGGCTGGCCGACTTCGATGCCGATGCGCTGCGCGCCTGGGCGCAGGCGCAGGGCGTGGAGACCTACGTCGGCAGCTCCGGACGGGTGTTCCCGCTGGACCGCAAGGCGGCGCCGCTGCTGCGTGGCTGGGTGCGGCGATTGAAGGACGCCGGCGTGCGCTTCCACGTGCAGCAGCGCTGGCTGGGTTGGGACGCGGACGGCGCGCTGCGCTTTGCCGGTGCCGACGGCGAGCAGCGGGTGCAGGCCGATGCCTGCGTGCTCGCGCTGGGCGGCGGCAGCTGGCCGCAGCTCGGCTCCGACGGCGCCTGGCAGGACACCCTGCGCGCGCGCGGCGTGGCGGTGGCGCCGCTGCAGCCGGCCAACTGCGGCTTCGACGTGGACTGGAGCGCGCATTTCCGCGAACGCCATGCCGGCGCGCCGCTGAAGCCGGTGGTCGCACACTGGCACGATGCGCAGGGCCAGGCGCAGTCGCTGCAGGGCGAATGCGTGGTCGGCGAGCACGGCATCGAAGGCAGCCTGATCTATGCGCTGGCTGCGGACCTGCGCGAGGCCATCGCCGCGCACGGCCCGGCCACGCTGTGGCTGGACCTGGTACCCGGCCGCGACCTGCCGCGGCTGCAGGCCGAGCTGGGCAAGCCGCGCGGCGGCCGCAGCTTCGGCGAGCACCTGCGCCGCCAGGCCGGCATCGACGGGGTCAAGGCGGCGCTGCTGTTCGAGATCCTCGGCAAGCAGGCCGGCCAGGATCCGGCGCTGGCCGCGGCCACGCTCAAGCGCCTGCCGCTGACCCTGCAGCGTCCACGCCCGCTGGCCGAGGCGATCAGCAGCGCCGGCGGCGTGCGCCTGGAGGCGCTGGATGCGCAACTGATGCTGCACGCGCTGCCCGGCACCTTCTGCGCCGGCGAAATGCTCGACTGGGAAGCGCCGACCGGCGGCTACCTGCTCACGGCGTGCTTCGCCAGCGGCGTGCGTGCCGGGCGCGGCGCGGTGGCCTGGCTGCAGCGCCAAGCCGCGCACTGACCGCCGCTGCGCGTGGTGCTCAGAGCACCGCGATCTGCACCCGCGCCTGCGGGTCGCGCTTGGCCACGTACATGGCCTCGTCGGCGCGCTGGGTGAGCAGCACCGGGTCGAAGCCCGGTCCCGTCTGCACGGCGATGCCGATGCTCGGTTGCAGCGGCAGATGCCGGCCGCTGACCACGCAGCCTTCCGCACACGCCTCCATGATCCGCGCGGCGGCGGCCAGCACTTCGTGCCGGGCGTCGGCCAGCCCTTCCAGCAGGACCACGAACTCGTCGCCGCCCAGCCGGGCGATGCTGTCCTGCCCGCGCAGGCAGCGCTGCAGCAGCCGCGCGAAGTGCACCAGCAGCGCATCGCCGACGTGATGGCCGAAACGGTCGTTGACGCTCTTGAAGTCGTTCAGATCCAGGAACATCACTGCCACCTGGCTCTGGCTGCGGCGCTCGTTCATGCGCCGCCGCAGCGTCTGGTTCCAGGCCATCCGGTTCGGCAGCCCGGTCAGCTCGTCGCGCAGTGCACGCTCTTCCAGCAACCGTGCCAGCCGGGTCTGCCCGGTGATGTCGCTGATCATCAGGTGCAGGCCGACCCGCTGCGGTGCCAACGCCACGTCCGGGATCAGGCTGAAATGCATGATCCGCAGGGCGTCGGTGGCATCGCACAGTTCGGCGTCGAACTGCGCCGGGACGCCCTGCAGCGCTGCCGGCAGATGCGCTTGCAGCAAGGCCTGCTGCTGCGGATCCAGCACCTCGTGCAGGCGGCGGCCGATGATGCGCTCCGGCGCCAGCCCGAACCACGCCGCATACGGTCGGTTGACGAACTGGTAGCGCAGGTCGTGGTCGAGGTAGGCGATCAGCGCCGGCGCGTTGTCGGCGATGGTGCGCAGTTGCGCCTCGCTGGCGCGCAGGCGGTGCTCGGCCTGGTGCTGCTCGGTGATGTCCTGGATATGGGTGACGAAGTGCAGCGGGCGCTGCTGTTCGTCGCGCACCAGCGACACCGCCAGGCGCGCACGCACGGTATGGCCGTCGCGGTGGTGATAGCGCTTTTCGCTGTGGTAGTCGTTGCGGCGGCCGTCGATCAACGCGGCCACCTGATCCATGTCTTCGGCGAGGTCCTCAGGATGGGTCAGATCCTGGAAGCGCAGCTCCAGCAGCTCCGCGCGGCTGTAGCCGAGCATGGCGCACAAGGCGTCGTTGACGTCCAGCCAGCGCCCTTCCAGCGACACCAGCGCCATGCCGTGCGCGGCCACCGAGAACGCGCCGGAGAAGCGCTGCCCGGCCAGCAGCGCCGCGTGCGACGCCGCGCGTTCGGCGCTGACGTCGCGCATCACGCAGACCGCGCCCAGGCTGCGCCCATCGCCGCCTTCCAGCCGTTCCGCATTGCACAGCACGCTGCGCGGCGCTTGCCCCTTGGCGGCGATCATGATCTCCGCATCGCGCACCGATTCGCCGCGCCAGGCACGGACCAGCGGCACCTCCTCGCTGGTCAGCAGGCGCTTGCCGCTGGCGTCGAACAGGTCGAAGTACTGTGGCCACTGCTCGGGCGGCAAGGCGCGCGGATCGGCGCCATGCCACTGCCGTGCCACCTGGTTGAACTCGCCCAGGGTGCCGTCGGCCATGCACGATACGACGCCGTCGGGCATGGTTTCCAGCAGCAGGCCCAGGGTCTTGGCCTGGTCGTGGGCGATGCGCGCGTCGCGGCGCGCTTCCAGTTGCGCAGTGACCTGCCTGGCCAGCCGCCGCAGGCCCTCGCGCTGGCGCGCGTCCAGCTGCCGCGGACGGATGTCGATCACGCACAGGGTGCCGTAGATGTGGCCCTGGTCGCCGACCAATGGCATGCCGGCGTAGAAGCGCAGGTGCGGCGCACCGAGCACCAGCGGGTTGCCGGCGAAGCGCGGGTCCAGCGTGGTGTCCGGCACCTCCAGCAACTGCGGCGACAGCAAGGCATAGGTGCAGAACGCGATCTCGCGTGGATAGCCGGTGGTGCCGCCGGGCAGGCCACAGCTGGCCTTGAGCCATTGCCGGCGTTCGTCGATCAGCGAGATCAGCGCGATCGGCACTTCGCACAGCTGGCTGGTCAGCCAGATCAGGTCGTCGAAGGCCGGTTCCTGCGCGGTGTCGAGCATGCCCAGTTCGGCCAGCGCGTGCAGGCGGCCCGCTTCGTCGGCGGGCAGCGGCACGGAAGCGACGTCGGGGACCGAGGGTGGGTTCATGCGCTGCACGCTGAGGAGATAGCGGCACGATAACGGGCGGCGGTGATGATGGCGAGCACGCCGCGAAATGCTGCAGTGCAAAAAGCACGCGATGGCCGGCTGGAACGCCGCCATGGCTGCCGGCGGCGAACCGTCAGGCGTACTAGGCCCTTCCGGTCCGACGCCGCACCGGCTGCAATCGATCACCCGGTCGCGACGGTCTTCTCCATGAACACGCAAGCGAGGACGATTCCGCTCGGGTGCGGATAGCCGCCCTCGCGCACCACCGCGTAGCCCTGCGCACGGTAGAACGCCACCGCATTGAGCGCCGCCGCCACCTGGATGCGCGGGCACGCGGCCAGGCGCTGCTCCAGCGCCTGCAGCAGTTGCCGGCCGAGGCCGCTGCCGCGCAGCGCCGGGTCGACGAACAGGCCGTCGATCTCGGCACCGGCCAGGTCGACCACGCCGAACCCGAGCACGCGACCGTCGGCGTCCTCGGCGACGATCGCGCCGCCGGCGGCGACCAGCCCACGGTACGAGGCCGGTGCCGGTGCCGCCGACCAGCGCGCGATCACCTCCGGCGGATAATGGCTGCTGCAGACCTCGCGGACACAGCGGGTGCGCAACGCCCAGAGCGTGGGGATGTCCTCGGACAGACCCGGCCGCAACCGCGTCGGCAGCGCCACGCCGCTCATTCCGATTTGCTGTCGCGCAGGCGCCGGATCCGCTCCGGCGGCTGGAACGAATCGCTGCGCGCGTCGCCCCAGTAGTCGTGGAAGACCGCATGGTCGGGCACCGTGCGCAGCAGTTCGCCCGGCTCCAGGTAGCGGTACAGCGAGGCCAGCGAGCGGATCTCCACCTGCGAGATGCGGCGCAGGATGTGCTCCGGCCCCAGTTGCGAGGGATGCGTCAGCCCGGCGGCGCTGAGCAGTTCGCGCAGCGCCTTGAGCGTGTTGGCGTGGTAATGCGCGACCCGGGTGGCCTTGTCGGTGGGGTCCAGATGCTGCCAGCGGCGCCGGTCCTGGGTGGCGATGCCGGTGGGGCAGCGGTCGCTGTGGCAGCTCAGCGACTGGATGCAGCCCAGCGCGAACATGAAGCCGCGCCCGGCATTGCACCAGTCCGCGCCCAGCGCCAGGGTGCGCGCGATGTCGAAGGCGCTGGTGATCTTGCCGGCGGCGCCGAGCTTGATGCGCTCGCGGATGTCCAGCCCGACCAGGGTGTTGTGCACCAGCAGCAGGGCCTCGTGCATCGGCACGCCGACGTGGTCGATGAATTCCGCTGGCGCCGCGCCGGTGCCGCCCTCGGCACCGTCGACGACGATGAAATCCGGGTACAGGCCGCTTTCCTGCATCGCCTTGGCGATGGCGAACCACTCCCAGGGGTGGCCGATCGCCAGCTTGAAGCCGGTGGGCTTGCCGCCGGACAGCTCGCGCAGCCGGGCCACGAACTGCAGCAGTTCCAGCGGCGTGGAGAACGCCGAATGCCGCGACGGCGACACGCAGTCGCGGCCCATGGCGACGCCGCGGGTGGCAGCGATTTCGGCGCTGACCTTGGCCGCCGGCAGCACCCCGCCATGGCCCGGCTTTGCGCCCTGCGAGAGCTTGATCTCGATCATCTTGACCTGCTCCAGCGTCGCGTTGGCGACGAAGCGCTGCGGGTCGAAGCGCCCGTCCTCGTCGCGGCAGCCGAAGTAGCCCGAGCCGATCTCCCACACCAGGTCGCCGCCGCACTCGCGGTGGTAGGGCGAGATCGAGCCCTCGCCGGTGTCGTGGTAGAAGCCGCCCTGGCGCGCGCCGGCATTGAGCGCGCGGATGGCGTTGGCCGACAGCGCGCCGAAGCTCATCGCCGAGATGTTGAACACGCTGGCCGCGTACGGCTGCGCGCACTCCGCGCCAATGGTGATGCGGAAGTCGTGGTCGGCGATCTCGCTAGTGGCCAGCGAGTGGTTGATCCATTCGTAGTCCGGCGCATAGGTGCTGCGCTGGGTACCGAACGGCACCACATCCATCACGTTCTTGGCGCGCTGGTAGACCAGGGCACGCTGCTGGCGCGAGAACGGCGCCTCCTCGATGTCGCTCTGCAGGAAGTACTGGCGCATCTCCGGGCCGACCGATTCCAGGCCATAGCGGAAATGCGCCAGGATCGGATAGTTGCGGCGCAGGGTGCTGCGGGTCTGCAGCAGGTCCACCGTGCCCAGCACCGCCAGCACGGCGAAGGCGGCCACGCCCCAGCCCCACAGCGGCCAGATCGCGCACAGGGCGATGGACAGCGCCAGCAGCAGGCAACTGGCGATATAGGCTAGGTAACGGTGCATCGCGTTCCTCGCAGGAGTCGGAAGCCGGCGAGTGTAGAGGGTGTCGCGGGTCAGGCGCGGCGGTGGCGGCGCGGTCCGCTCCGCCCGGGTACAGCTTGCCGGTGCCGCCGCCCGCGGCGCGCCGGCGGCGCGGGAGCGCGGGCCGCGCGCGGCGGCATGCTAGAGGCGGTCGTCCACCGCCGCGCGCGGCCACACCGACTTGACGTCGTAGACCACCAGGTCGGGCTTGCCGAGCGCCCGGATCTGGGCGGCGTCCAGGTCGCGGTAGGCCGCGTGCGCCACCGCCAGCACCACCGCGTCGTAGCGGCCGGGCACCGGGTCGGGCAACAGGGCGACGCCGTGCGTCTGCGCCGCCTGCGGATCGGCCCAGGGATCGCAAGCGTCGACGCGGGCGCCGGCCGCGGCCAGCGCCTGCACCAGTTCCAGCGCGCGGCTGTTGCGCAGGTCCGGGCAGTTCTCCTTGAAGGTGACGCCGAGCACCAGCACGGCCGCATCGGCCATCGCCACGCCCTTGCCGGCCAGCAGCGCCTGCACCCGCGCGGCGACATGCGCACCGACCCGGTTGTTGACCTGGCGCGCGGTGTGGATCAGGTCCGGGTGGTAGCCGACGCTCTCGGACTTGTGCAGCAGATAGTAAGGATCGACGCCGATGCAGTGGCCGCCGACCAGGCCCGGCCGGAACGGCAGGAAGTTCCACTTGGTGCCGGCCGCGTCCAGCACGTCCTGAGTGTCGATACCGAGCCGGTCGAAGATCAGCGCCAGTTCGTTGACCAGGGCGATGTTGACGTCGCGCTGGATGTTCTCCACCACCTTGGCCGCCTCGGCCACGCGGATCGACGGCGCGCGCCAGGTGCCGGCGGCGATGATGCCGGCATACAGGGCGTCCACCGCCTCGGCGGCGGCCGGGTTCGAACCGGAGGTGATCTTGCGGATGTCGGCCAGGCGCCGCTGGCGGTCGCCGGGGTTGACCCGCTCCGGGCTGTAGCCGCAATGGAAGTCGATGTCGCAGCGCAATCCCGAGCCCTGCTCCAGCAACGGCACGCACACTTCTTCGGTGGTGCCCGGATAGACGGTGGACTCGTAGATCACCAGGTCGCCGCGCTTGAGCACGCCGGCCAGCAGTTCGCTGGCCTGACGCAGCGGCTGCAGGTCGGGCTGTTCGTGCGCATCGATCGGGGTCGGCACGGTGACGATGTACACGTTGCGGTCGCGCAGTTCCGCCGCGTCGTTGCTGTAGCGCAGGTGCACGCCGGCGCGCAATTCCTCGGCCTCCAGTTCCAGGGTCTGGTCGTGCCCGGCGCGCAATTGCGCCACGCGCTGCGCATCGATGTCGTAGCCGAGCGTGTCGTGGCGGGCACCGAAGGCCACCGCCAGCGGCAGGCCGACGTAGCCGAGGCCGATCACGGCGATGCGCGGCGGCGCGGAATCGAACACGGGGGCAACGGGCATGCCAGTCCTTTGCGGGCACCGGCAGCGGCGGCCGTCGGCGCATGGTGGTGGTAATCGGAGTGCCCGCGCGTGCGGACCTCGCCATGGTAAGCCGCGCCACCCGCACGGACCAAGTCGATCTGCGCCATGCTGGACGCGCCGCGCGCGCGGCGCGTCTTCACACGCGCTGGCGCCTGCCTTCACAACGCCGTGTGTGAAAGTCGGCGCGCCACATCACGCTTTGTGACCTCGCGCGCGCGACTTTTGTCACGCACACCACACCAGCACCACCTGGCCTTTACGCATCAGGGCCTAGGGTGGCGGAGCGGTTGCTGCCAGGGGGGGCACCATTCGCCTCCCTCTACCCTCTTACTCAAGGAGAACTCGCGTGAGTCACGCTCCGAGCCTGCTCGTGGATGTCGAAGCCGAATTGGCGCATTGGAAAGCGCTGCACGCGGCGGGCAAACTGGGGTCGCAATCGTTCAGCGAGCATGCGCGTCTGATCAAGATGGCCTGCGACGTGTTCCTGCAGTTGCCGCGCGAAACCAACGATGTGCGGCTGCAACGCCTGCGTCAGCGCTACGACGCCGAGCACCCCTGGCCGCGCATCGCCTGGAGCGATGCCGAAACCCTGGTCGTCGCCTGCTGGGCACGCCTCGACGGATCGGAGCAGCGCGACCGCAGCCCCGATCCGGCGCACACCCCCGCCTGATCCACGAGGTCCGCCATGTCCCCGCCCGCCAACCGCGACAACGCCCACGATCCGCAGCAACGCAGCCAAACGCCCGACAAGATCCACAACGACGACGCGCAATGGACCGATCGCGATCAACCCGATAGCGACCCCAAACGCGACCACGCCGATCCGGAACACGACTATCCGCGCCCGGACGGCAGCGAGTAACTGATAAGAAGCAAGCCACTCCCGCTGCGGCAGACCCTCGTCCCCGCAGCGGCAACCTCCCGCTGCCCTACCGACCAGACGTGCGGCGTCAGCGCAGGCTCGAGCCGCGCACGATGCAGCGGCCGCTGAGCACCACCTTGCGGGTCGGCTGCGTCGGCGCGTTCATCCGCTCCAGCAGCAACGACATGGCGGTGCGGCCCATCTCTTCCACCGGCTGTTCGATCACGGTGATGCCGGGTTCGACCAGATCGGTCCAGCTTTCGTTATCGAAACCGGCCAGGGCCAGGTCCTGCGGAATGCGCAGGCCGGCGCCGCGCGCGGCCTTCATCGCGCCCATCAACAACAGGCTGTTGCTGGCCACCAGCGCATCCGGCCGCGGCGTCTGCGTCAGCCAGGCCTGGACTTCGGCGATCGCCGCCTCCGCGCTCGGTGCCACCTCGCGGTAGTCCGGGGCCAGGCCATGCCCGCGCATCGCCTCCAGATAGCCGTCGCGGCGCTCGGCAGCGGTGCTGCTGGTCTTGCCGAACAGGCCGCCGATGCGGCGCACGCCACGGCCGACCAGATGGTCGACCAACGCGGCCATCGCCGCCGCGTTGTCGAGCACCACGCTGTCGTGAGCGCCGCCCTTGCCGGCGCGGTCCAGCAGCACCACCGGATGATCGAACGTCAATTTGCCCAGTTGGCCCTGGGTGGTGCGGGTGGGGGCGAAGATCAGCCCGCTGACCCGCTCTTCCTGCATCAGTTGCAGATACAGCGCCTCGCGCTGCGGATCCTCGTCGGTGTTGCACAGGATCACACGCATGCCGGCGCGGTAGGCCACGTCCTCGACCGCGCGGATGGCCGCGGTGAAGAACGGATTGCGGATGTCGGCGACGATCAGGCCCACCACCCCGGAACGCTGCGAGCGTAACCGCCGCGCCATCAGGTTGGGGCGGTAGCCGGTCTCGCGCACCGCCGCTTCCACCCGTGCCCGGACCTCTTCGCTGACCGGGCCGTGGCCCAGCGCGCGCGACACCGTCGAGGTCGAGACGCCGGCGACCCGGGCCACGTCGTGGATGCTGACGCTCACTGGCAACGTTCCCGCATCATTTTCATTTCCACTCCCTGTCGCCTAGCGTGAGGAGATAGTAGCACCGGGCTTTTCCGAAGGATTTGTGCACTGCACATTGACGATTGACTGGGAACGTTCCCACACTGCGCCCACTCGCCGCCCACCCTCAAGGAACCCGCGTGTCCCAGACGCCCTCCTCCCCCCTGGTTTCCAGCGATCTGGTCCGGATCGATGTCCAGGCCCGCGACAAGGCCGACGCGATCGCCCAGGCGGCGCAGTTGCTGGTCGCCGCCGGCTGCGTGCCGCCGGCCTACGAGGCCAGCATGCTGCGCCGCGAAGCGCTGGCCAACACCTTCCTGGGCCACGGCGTGGCGATCCCGCACTGCACCGGCGAAGACCGCCACCTGGTGCGCCGCGACGGCATCGCGGTGCTGCAGCTCCGCGACGGCGTGGAGTGGAACCCGGGCCAGACCACGCGCCTGGTGGTCGCCATCGCCGCCCAGTCCGACACCCATATCGCCCTGTTGCGGCGGCTGACCCGGTTGATCCAGGACCCGCCGCGGCTGGAGGCGCTGTTCGCCAGCGGCGATCCGCAGGCGATCGTCGCCGCGCTGAGCGAGGACGCGGCCCCCACCGCGCCCGCCGCCCCGGCCAGCGACCTGGCCGAACGCTTCGACTGGACCGTGCGCTACCCCACCGGCCTGCACGCGCGTCCGGCCACGCGCTGGGTGGAAACCGCGCGCGGGTTCGCCGCCCGCATCCAGGTGCGTGCCGGCGACCAGGTCGGCGACGCCAAGAACCTGGTGTCGCTGCTGCAGCTGGGCCTGCATGCCGGCGACACGGTGACCATTTCCGCAGAAGGCCAGGACGCCGCGGCGGCGCTGGCGCGGCTGCGCAGCGTGATCGACGGCCTGACCGCCCAGGAACAGGCCGACGCCGAGGCGGCGGCGCAGCGCCGCGCCGCGCCGGTCGCCGGCTGGACCCCGCCGCAGGCGCAGCCGGCCATCGTCGGCATCGGCGCCAGCCCCGGGCTGGCGATCGGCGTGGTGCACAAACTGGCCGGCCACGCCGTCGCGGTGGCGGACACGCCGGTGCCGCTGAGCGACGGCGGCGCCCTGCTGCACGACGCCCTGCAGCGCACCCGCGCGCAGTTGCAGGCCATCGAGGAGGACACCCGGCGCCGGCTCGGCGCTGGCGACGCGGCGATCTTCCGCGCCCAGGCCGAACTGCTCAACGACACCGACCTGATCACCCTGGCCTGCCAGCTGATGGTCGAGGGCCACGGCGTCGCCTGGTCCTGGCAGCAGTCGGTGGAGCGCCTGGCCAACAAGCTCTCGGCGCTGGGCAATGCGGTGCTGGCCGGGCGCGCCAGCGACCTGCGCGACGTCGGCCGCCGGGTGCTGGCGCAACTGGATCCGAGCCTGGCCGGCGGCAGCCTGGAGCAGCTGCCGGCCGCGCCGTGCATCCTGCTCGCCCACGACCTGTCGCCGTCGGATACCGCCAACCTCGACACCGGTCGCGTGCTCGGCCTGGCCACCGCCGTGGGCGGCCCGACCTCGCACACCGCGATCCTCTCGCGCACCCTCGGGCTGCCGGCGCTGGTCGCCGGCGGCGCCGACCTGCTGGACCTGGAGAATGGCGCCACCGTCATCGTCGACGGCAGCAGCGGCCGCCTGTACCTGGCGCCATCGGAAGCCGACCTGGCCTCGGCCCGCGCCTACATCGACGAACAGCAGCAGCTGCGCGCGCGCGAGGCCGAGCAGCGCAACCAGCCGGCGCAGACCGAGGACGGCCATCGCCTGGAGATCGGCGCCAACGTCAACCTGCCCGAGCAGGTCGCCGCCGCACTGGCGCAGGGCGCCGAGAGCGTGGGCCTGATGCGCACCGAATTCCTGTTCCTGGAGCGCGGCAGCACCCCCAGCGAGGACGAGCAATACGCCACCTACACCGCGATGGCGCAGGCACTGGACGGCCGCGCGCTGATCGTGCGCGCGCTGGACATCGGCGGCGACAAGCAGGTCGCGCACCTGAACCTGCCGCGCGAGGACAACCCGTTCCTGGGCGTGCGCGGCGCGCGCCTGCTGCTGCGCCGTGCCGACCTGCTGCAACCGCAGCTGCGCGCGCTGTACCGCGCGGCCAAGGACGGCGCGCGCCTGGCGATCATGTTCCCGATGATCACCTCGGCGGCGGAACTGCTGACGCTGCGCGCCGAATGCGAGCGCCTGCGCGCGGAGCTGCAGGCGCCGGAGGTGCCGCTGGGCATCATGATCGAAGTGCCGGCGGCGGCGATCCAGGCCGATGCGCTGGCCAAGCACGCGGACTTCTTCTCGATCGGCACCAACGACCTGACCCAGTACACCCTGGCCATCGACCGCCAGAACCCGGACCTGGCCGCCGAGGCCGACAGCCTGCACCCGGCGGTGCTGCGCCTGATCCGCACCACCGTCGAGGGCGCGGCGCGCCACGGCCGCTGGGTCGGCGTGTGCGGCGGGCTGGCCGGCGATGCATTCGGCGCGGCGCTGCTGGCCGGGCTGGGCGTGCACGAACTGTCGATGACGCCCAACGACATCCCCGCGGTGAAGGCGCGCCTGCGCGGCAGCCGCCTGGACGCGCTGCAGGCGCTGGCGCAGCGCGCGCTGGACTGCGAGGGCGCGGCCGAGGTGCGGGCGCTCGATGGCGGAGCCGGCGCATGAGCGTCGATGCCGTCACCGTGACCCTGAATCCGGCGATCGACCTGACCGTGGCGATCGACCGGCTGCAACCGGGCCAGGTGCACCGCGCACGCAGCGCCTACGCCATCGCCGGCGGCAAGGGCATCAACGTCGCCGCCTGCCTGGCCGATGCCGGCCTGCGTTGCGCCGCGCTCGGCGTGCTCGGCGCCGGCAATGCGCCGGTGTTCGAAACCCTGTTCGCCGAGCGCGGCATCGACGACCGCTGCCTGCGCGTGCCCGGCGACACCCGCAGCAACCTCAAGCTGGTCGCCGCCGACAGCGGCGCCACCACCGACATCAACCTGCCCGGCCTGGCCCTGGATCAGGCGCAGCTCGACACCGTCGGCGCGCGCCTGGGCGAACTGCTGCGCCCCGGCCTGCCGGTGGTGCTCAGCGGCAGCCTGCCCGCCGGCCTGGCCGAGGACACCTGGCGGCAACTGCAGGCGCAGGCCGCCGCCGCCGGCGCGCGGGTGCTGCTGGACACCAGCGGCGCGCCGCTGCACGCCGCCCTCGACGCGCCGCGCGCGCAACTGCCATTCGCGATCAAGCCCAACCGCCACGAACTGGAGGAATGGGCCGGTACGCCTTTGACCACCACCGCCGACCTGCTCGGCGCCGCGCGCGCGTTGCTGGCGCGCGGCATCGGCCTGGTCGCCGTGTCGCTGGGTACCGACGGTGCGCTGTTCGTGCGCGGCGAGCAGGCGCTGCTGGCGCAGCCGCCGCAGGTGACCGGCGGCAGCAGCGTCGGCGCCGGCGATGCGATGGTCGCCGGGCTGGTCGCGGCCTTGCGCGCCGACGCCGACCTGGCGACCTGCGCGCGCCAGGCCACCGCCTTCGCCGTGGCCACGCTGGGCAGCGGCGTCGCCCGCCGCCTGCCGCGCGAGCGCCTGCCGGCGCTGGCCGCCGCGGTCCGCCTGGAGACCCTGGCATGACTTCCGCCGCGTCGCTGCTGTGCGCCGCGTCCTCTTGCGCTCATCGGGAGCCCGCATGAATCCGATTCTCGTGGTGATCGCCGCTGGCGATCGCAGTACCGAAGCCGTCCTCGCCGCCGAGGCGCTGCGCCATGCCGCCACGGCGCGGGGCGCGGTGCTGCAGGCCGAGGTGCGCACGCCGCAGGGCGTGATCGCGCCGCTGGACCTGGCCGCGGCATCCGCCGCCGCGCCGCTGCTGCTGGTCGGCGACGACGACGCCGATGCCGCCCGCTTCGCCGGCCGCCGCGTGCAGCGCAGCAGCCTGGACGCGGTGCTGGCCGATGCCGAGGCGGTGCTGGCGCCGCTGCTGGCGGGCGCCGCGGCGACCACGGCCGCGGCCGGCAGCGCCGAGGGCGCCGGCAAGCGCATCGTCGCCATCACCTCCTGCCCCACCGGCATCGCCCATACCTTCATGGCCGCCGAAGGCCTGCAGCAGGCGGCCAAGGTGCTGGGCCACCAGATCCGGGTGGAAACCCAGGGCTCGGTGGGCGCGCAGGACGCGCTCAGCGCCGAGGAGATCGCCGCGGCCGACCTGGTGCTGATCGCCGCCGACCGCGAGGTCGACCTGGGCCGCTTCGGCGGCAAGCGCCTGTTCAAGAGCGGCACCAAGCCGGCGATCAACGACGGCCCGGGGCTGATCCGCAAAGCGCTGGCCGAGGCCAGCGTGCACGCCGCCGGCAACGGCGCCAGCGCGCCGACCAAGGCCCAGGGCGGCCGCTCCGCCGGCCCGTACAAGCATCTGATGACCGGCGTGTCGTTCATGCTGCCCTTCGTCACCGCCGGCGGCCTGCTGATCGCGCTGGCGTTCGCGCTCGGCGGCATCTACGCCTTCGACGACGCGCACAAGGGCACCCTGGCCTGGTCGCTGTTCCAGATCGGCGCCAAGGCCGGCTTCACCCTGATGGTGCCGGCACTGGCCGGCTACATCGCCTACTCCATCGCCGACCGCCCCGGCATCGCCCCGGGCATGATCGGCGGCATGGTCGCGGCCAACCTGGGCGCCGGCTTCATCGGCGGCATCCTGGCCGGCTTCATCGCCGGCTACGGCGTGGCCGCACTGAACCGCGCGATCAAGCTGCCGCGCACCCTGGAGGGCCTCAAGCCGGTGCTGATCCTGCCGGTGCTGGGCACCTTGCTGGTCGGCCTGGCCATGCTCTACGTGGTCGGCCAGCCGGTGTCCGAACTGCTGGCCTGGCTCACCGAGTGGTTGCGCGGCATGCAGGGCAGCAGCGCGGTGCTGCTGGGCCTGCTGCTGGGCGCGATGATGGCCTTCGACATGGGCGGGCCGGTCAACAAGGCCGCCTACGCCTTCTCCACCGGCCTGATCGCCAGCCAGGTGTACACGCCGATGGCCGCGGCCATGGTCGCCGGCATGACCCCGCCGCTGGGCATCGCCCTGGCCACCTGGGTGTTCCGCAGCCGCTTCACCCAGGACGAGCGCGGCAGCAGCGCCGCCACCGGCGTGCTTGGCCTGGCCTTCGTCACCGAAGGCGCCATCCCGTACGCCGCGCGCGACCCGCTGCGCACCATCCCCGCGCTGATGCTGGGCTCGGCGCTGGCCGGCGCGATCTCGATGGCCGCCGGCGCCGAACTGAAGGTCCCGCACGGCGGCGTGTTCGTGCTGCCCATCCCCAATGCGGTCAGCCACCTGGGGATGTACCTGGTGGCGCTGCTCGCCGGCACCGTGGTCACCGCGGTGGCGCTGCGGGTGCTGAAGAAGCCGGTCGTCGCCTAGTCCCGTCCATGCGCCGGCGCGTCGCCATGCGATGCCCCTCCCCCCGTCGCCGCTGGCGGCGCGCCGGCCTTTCCCTGCTCAGGAGTTCCGCCATGTCTCGTCCCCTCGTCTCGCACCTGCCCCTGGCCACCCTGGCGCTGGCCCTCGCTGCGCCGCTGGCCCATGCCCAGGACGCCAGCGATGCGTTCACGCCCAAGCTCGCCTACACCGGCGAAGGCGCGGTCTCGCTGGATGGCGGCAAGCACCAGGGCAGCGCCTACGCCGGCCAGCTGATGTTCGGCACCGACGTGGACCTGCAACGGCTGATGGGCTGGAACGGCGCCACGCTGAAGGTCTACGGCATCAACCGCCACGGCACCAACCTGGCCAACGGCAACATCGGCAACAGTACCTCGGTGCAGGAAATCTACGGTGGCCAGGGCACCCGCCTGGCCAATTTCACCATCGACCAGAAGCTGTTCAACGACCGCCTGGAGCTGGAGGCCGGCCGCAGCGTGGCCAACATCCACTTCCTGGGCTCGGACCTGTGCGGCTACTTTCAGGGCAACTCAGCCTGCGGCAACCCGACCTTCGTGTTCCGCACCAGCAACTTCACCTACTGGCCGGTGTCGAGCTGGGCCGCGCATGCCAAGGCCTGGGTGACCCCGAACGTCTACGTCCACGTCGGCGCCTACGAGGTCAACCCGATCCAGGCCGAACGCGGCCAGCACGGCCTGAACTGGAGTACCAACGACCGCACTGGGGTGATCGTGCCCTACGCGATCGGCTATACCACCCAGGCCAGCGGCGCGCGCCTGCCGGCGATGTACGAGATCGGCGGCTGGCAGGACAACTCCGATTACCGCGATCCGCTCAACGACCGCAACGGCAACCCGGCGCGGCTGAGCGGACTGGACTACGCCAATCGCAACGGCCGCTCCGGCGCGTTCGTGCGCTTCGAGCAGCAGGTCACCCGCCCCGACCCGGACAGCAACCGTGGCCTGGTGCTGTTCGGCTCGGCGCTCAAGGGCACCTCCGGGCAGTTGATCGAAGACCACTTCCTGGAACTGGGCCTGGTCCAGCGCGGCACCTTCGCCAGCCGCCCGCAGGACAACATCGCCTTCGTCGTCACCCAACAGCACTACAGCGACGACGCCCTGGAAGACCTGCGCCTGGCGCGCGCGGCGGCCGGCGGCAGCGGCACCCCGCACCGCTCCCAGACCATGATGGAACTGAGCTACGGCATCGCGGTGACCCCGAAACTGCGCATTGCCCCGAACCTGCACTACATCGTGCACCCGGACCAGTTCAACGAGCCGGCGCGCACCCGCGACCTGCCCAATGCCTTGGTGGCGGGGTTGCGGCTGGACTGGGCGCTCTGAGGGGCCGGGATTTGGGATTCGGGATTGGGGATTCGCAAAGGCGGCGGATTGCGGCCTGAGGGAGTGCGTGCAGACGTGGCGGGCGGTGCGGCGGGACGGTACCGGAGCAGCTCGACCCTGCTAGCGCATGATGCCGACATGATTCCTGCTCGATGGCAGCACGTTGAACGCACGAGGCCCTGGCATGCCAGGGCCTCGTGCGTTTTCTTCCCTCTGATTCCGATCGCAGTGGCGCTGCGCCGATCCTTCGGCGCCTGCGGGAGCGAAACGTGGCCGGCGAATCGAGATCCGTTCGATTCCGTGCGAGCCGCCTCCCTGGCGCGGGAGCGGTGACGTTGCCGACGCATGCATGATGCCGCCGCCGCGGGGGCGTGAGGATCGGCGGATGCCGTGGCCGGCTATAGGATTTTTCCTACCCTGCGGAGCCAGGACCGGCGAGCGCGGGAACGATGTCATGGATGACAATCGTCATCACCGCATCGCAGAATCTGGATGCAGTCTCCATCGAAGCTACATCGACGTATGTGAACGTACTGACTTCGCGGCCGCCGATTACGACGGTTTTCCCACATCCCCGTTGCAAGCATTCGCGTCATGCGCATCCTGGTTGCCGAAGACGATACGTCCATTGCCGTTGCCTTGCGCGACTCGCTCGCCGAGTGCGGGCACGTGGTGGACCATGTCAGCGACGGCGCCGCCGCCGAACGCGCGCTCGGTAGCGAAAGCTATCAATTGCTGGTCCTGGACCTGGGCCTGCCGCGCCGCGACGGGCTGCAGGTGCTGCAGCGCCTGCGCGCCCGCCGCGACGAGATCCCGGTGCTGGTGGTGACCGCGCGCGACGCGGTGGAAGACCGTATCCACGCGCTCGACCAGGGCGCCGACGACTACCTGATCAAGCCCTTCGAACTGTCCGAGTTCCTCGCCCGCACCCGCGCGCTCCTGCGCCGCAGCAGCAGCGGCGGCGTGCCGGAACTGGTGCTGGGGCAACTGCGCATCAACCTGGCCGGGCGCCGGGTGTGGCTGCAGGACCAGCCGCTGGACCTGACCGCACGCGAGTTCGCGCTGCTGGAGACCCTGTTGCTGCGCAGCGGGCGCGTGGTCAGCCGCAGCCAGCTGACCGAGGCGCTGTGCGACTGGCAACACGAAATCACCGACAACGGCCTGGACATCTCCATGCACCGCCTGCGGCGCAAGCTGCATGGCGCCGGCGTCGGCATCCGCACCATCCGCGGCCTGGGCTACCTGCTGGAGGAGTCGCGCGCCGCCTCACCGGCCGCCGACCACGCACAGATCCCGCAGTGAGCGCGACCACTGCCGCGCAGGCGCCGGCCTACCGCCATCCCAGCCTGCGCCAGCGACTGCTGGCGTTCCTGCTGATTCCGACCGTGCTGCTGATGCTGGTGGTGTCGGCGCTGTTCTACCTGCTGATGCTCAAGTACACCAATCACGTCCACGACATGGACCTGAAGGAGGACACGCAGGGCTTGGCCAACGCGGTCAACGACCCCGGCGAGCGCATGCCGCTGACCCTGCAGGCGCGGCAACTGTTGGAGTACAGCAGCGACGGCCGGGTGTTCTTCAAGCTGGACAGCCGCCGCCACGGGGTGATCAGCGGCAGTACCCAGCCGATTCCGATGCACCCGGATCCGGCCGAGATCGGCCGGGTGATGCTGTACGACGACCGCATGGACAACGGCGTGCCGGTGCGCGTGGCCAGCCTGTTGCTGCCCTCGGCGCTGGAGCCGGGCGACTGGCTCACCGTGTCGGTGGCCGAGACCCTGGACGACCGCCATCGCCGCGCCCGCGAGATCCTGGTGCTGATGCTGCCGACCGAACTGCTGCTCACCTGCTCCCTGCTGGTGCTGGTCTGGCACGGCGTGCGGGTCGGCCTGCGCATGCTGGAGCCGGCGGTGCGCCGGCTCGACGACAGCCAGCGCGACCTCAGCCCGGTGTCCGGGCCGGACATCCCGGTGGAGATCCTGCCGCTGACCCAGGCCATCGACGGCCTGCTCGGCCGCCTCAAGCACATGATGGCGCTGCAGGAGCGCTTCCTCGCCGACGCCGCACACCAGCTGCGCACGCCGCTGGCCGGGCTGAGCATGCACGTGCAGCGCGCCCAGGCCAGCCAACGCCCGGGGGACACCGCTCAGGCGCTGCAGCACATCCGCCAGCTGACCGACCGCGCCACCCGCACCTCCACCCAGTTGCTGGCGCTGACCCGCACCCAGGCACCGCGCGAAAGCATCCGCCCGCTGCTGCCGCTGGACCTGGCGCAATGGCTGCCGCAGGCCCTGGCCGAGCGCATCCCCGACGCACTGCACGCCGGCGTGGACCTGGGCTACGACGGCGGCGACGACGACACGCCTGCCTGGGTGGCCGCCGATGCCTATGCGCTGCGCGAGCTGCTCGACAACCTGCTGGACAACGCCTTCCGCCATGCCGCCGGCCGCGTGGTCACGGTGAGCCTGCGGCGCGAGCCGCAGGCCGTGCGCCTGGCGGTGGACGACGCCGGCAGCGGCATCGACGAGGCCCTGCTGCCGCGCCTGGGCGAGCGCTTCTTCCGTGCCCCGGACGCGCCCGAAGGCGGCACCGGCCTGGGCCTGGCGATCGTCGCCAACATCGCCGCCCGCCACCACGCCACGCTGCGCTACCGGCGCTCGGCGCTGGGCGGCTTGCGTGCGGAGCTGGACCTGCCGGCCGGCGCGGAGCCGCAGGCATGAGCCGGATCCGCGTTTGTCCGGCCGGCGTGCTGGCGCTGGCCGCCGCGCTCGCGCTCGCTGGCTGCGCCAGCCAGCCCATCCCCGACCTGCGCCAGCCGTCGCTGCCCGCACAGTGGAGCAGCGCGACGCCGCAGGCGGCCGCGCCGCGTCCGCCGGGCAGCGCCTGGTGGCAGGATTTCCACGATCCGCAACTCGACGCGCTGGTCGCGCAGGCGCTGCGGGACGATCTCGAGGTCGGCCAGGCGCTGGCACGGCTGCGCGCGGCGCGGCGGCTGGACGCGGTCGCCGACGCCACGCTGCGGCCGCAGCTGCGCGCGCGCACCGAGGACCCGATCGACCCGGACGCCAGCGCCTCGTTCCTGGTCGTGGGTGTCGATTCGGAGTGGGAGCTGCCGCTGTTCGGCCGCGGCGAAGCCACCAACCGCGTCGCCCGCGGCGACCTGCAGAGCGCCCAGGCCAACCTGGCGCAGGTGCGCGCGGCGACGATCTCCGACGTGGCGCACAACTGGATCGACCTGCGCCACGCGCAGCAGGCCGAACGCCTGCTGCAGGACATCGCCAGCGCACGCCAGCGCCAGGCTGGCCTGCAACAGACCCTGGTCGACCTGCATCTGGCCGCGCCGGCCACCGCCGCGCAGGCGCAGGCCGCGGCGCTGCAGGCGCAGGGCGCGGTGAACGAGCCGCGCGATGCCGCCGCCGCCGCGGCGCGGCGCCTGGCGGTGCTGCTGGGCCGCGACACGCCCGACCCGGCATGGAGCGCGGCCGCGGCCACCACCGTGCCGGGACAACTGCAGATCGCGGCGGTCGACAGCGTGCCGGCCGACCTGCTGCGGCGACGCCCGGACATCGCGGCGCGCGAGGCCGAGGTGATCAGCGCCGCCGGCGCGCTGGGCATCGCCCGCGCCGACCGCTACGGCAGCATCGGCCTGGGCGGCGCGATCCGCTGGTCGACCAGCCTGCTGAGCCACCGCCGCACCGCCACCCACGGCATCGCCTCGTTCGGCCCGGTGATCGACATCCCGCTGTTCGACTGGGGCATCCGCCAGGCCAGGGCCAAGGCGCGCGGCGACCTGCTGGAAGCGGCCACCCTGGCCTACCGGCAGACCGTGCTGGACGCGGTCAACGAGGTCGAGACTGCGCTGACCACGCTGGAGCAGCAGCGGCGCAACACCGAGACCCAGCAGCAGGTGCTGCAGGCGCAGCAGCAGGTCGCCGAGGCGGCGCAACAGCGCCGGCGGCTGGGCCTGGGCAGCGACCTGGACGTGGCCACGCAGCAGGCCGCACGCGACCAGGCAGCACTGGAACTGCTGGAAGCGCAGCGCCAGCGCGACCTGGCCTACGTCGCCCTGCACACCGCGCTGGGCAGCGCCACCGCGCCGATCCCCGGCGCCGGTGACGGCAGCGACCGCAGAGGCGCGCATCCCTGATGGTCGCGCTGGCCCGACAGACACTGCGCTACGAGTGGCGCCGTTTCCTGCCGGTGGTGGTATCGGTGGGCTTCGCCAGCCTGTTGCTGCTGCTGCAGACCGCGCTGGTGCTGGGCATCTTCGGCAGCGCCAGCGTCTATGTCTCCGGCTCCGACGCCGACCTGTGGCTGGGCTATCCCGGCACGCAGAGCGTGGACCAGGGCCGCGCCATCGATCCGGACGCGGCCGCGCCGCTGTACCTGGACCCGCGGGTGGCGCAGATCGAGCCGTTCATCTGGTTCGACGGCGACTGGCGCGGCCCCGGCGACACCGGCGCGGTGTCGGTCTACATCTCCGGCATCGACACCCGCGATGGCGGCCTGATGTTCTCCCGCCTGCTCAGCCCGGCGCTGCGCGCGGCGCTGCGCGAGCCGGACACCGTGGTGGTGGACCGCGCGGAACTGGACAAGCTCGGCGTCGGGGTCGGCAGCAGCGCGCGCATCAACGGCCACCGCGTGCGGGTGATCGGGGTGGGCCGCGGCCTGCGCGCGCTGGGTGGCGTCAACGTACTGGCCTCGCTGGACACCGCGCGCGCGCTCAACAGCGACACCGCGCATCCGGACTGGCCGACCTACATGGTGGCCAGGCTGCGCCCCGGCGCCGACCCGCAGGCGGTGGCGCAGGCGATCGACGGTGCGGTCACGCGGCCGCGCGTGGAAGCCTGGAGCGCCGACGATTTCGCCCGGCGCAGCATCCTGTTCTGGATGTTCGACACCGGCGCCGGCTCCGGCGTGCTGTTCCTCGGCGGCATCGTGCTGCTGGTCGGCGTGGCCATCACCAGCCAGACCCTGCTCGGCACGGTGCTCGGCGCCGCGCGCGAGTACGCCACGCTCAACGCGCTGGGCGTGAGCATGCGCAACCTGCGCTGGGTGGTGCTGGAACAGGCCGCCTGGGTCGGCGCGCTGGGCCTGATCGGCGCCAGCGCGCTGGGCGCGGCGCTGGTCGCGCTGGCCCGTGCGCACGACGTGCCGGTGGCGTTCAACGCCAGCGGCTGGGGCCTGTGCGTGTGTGCGGTGATGCTGCTGACCGTGGTCTCGGCCCTGGCCGCGCTGCGCGGGCTGCGCCGCGCCGATCCGGCGTTGCTGCTGCGATGAACCGCATCGCCGCCCCCGCCGCGCTGCACCCGGCCGCCGCCACGCTCAGCGGCAGCGGCCTGTGCAAGAGCTTCGTCTCCGGCAGCCTGCGCACGCCGGTGCTGCGCGACGTGGCGCTGCAGGTGTGGCCGGGCGAGCTGACCCTGATCTCCGGCCCGTCCGGCTGCGGCAAGAGCACCCTGCTGTCGATCCTCAGCGGCCTGCAGCGCGCCGACGCCGGCCAGGTGCTGGCGCTGGGCGAGGAACTGGGCACGCTCGGCGCCACCGCGCTGGAGCAGTTCCGCCTGCGCCACACCGGCTTCATCTTCCAGGGCTTCAACCTGTTCCCGGCGCTGTGCGCGCTGGACCAGGTGCGGCTGCCGCTGCAGTACATGGGCCTGGCCCCGGCCGAGGTGCGCAGCCGCGCCGAAGAAGCGCTGGCCGAGGTCGGCATCGCCCACCGCCAGCACCTGCGCCCGGCCGAGCTGTCCGGCGGCGAGAAGCAGCGCGTGGCGATCGCCCGCGCGCTGGCCAAGCATCCGGCGCTGCTGTTCGCCGACGAACCGACCAGCGCGCTGGATGCCGGCAACGGCCAGATCGTGATCGACCTGCTACACCGCATCGCGCGCCGCCACAACACCATGGTGCTGTGCGTGAGCCACGACCCGCGCCTGATCCGCCACGCCGACCGCGTGCTGTCGATGGAGGACGGCCGCATCCTCGACGACCGCCGCGTGAACGCGCCGCCCTCGCCCCTGCCCTCACGGAATCCCGCACCATGAAAGCGTTCGCCGCCGCGCCCCTGCTGAGCCTGCTGCTGGCCGCATGCGCGCCATCGGACCGCACGCCGGCCCCGGCGCCGGCCGCCGCCCCCGCCGCCTACCTGGCAGTGGCGCGCGGCCGCATCGACGTGGAGGGCGGCGTGCTCAAGCTCGGCCTGCCGGTCGCCGCGACCCTGCGCGCGGTGCCGGTGCACGAGGGCGACGCCGTGCAGAAAGGGGCCTTGCTGGTCGCCGGCGACGACCGCGCCGCCGCGGTCGACCTGGACATCGCCCGCACCCGCGCGCAGGCCGCGGCCACCCACTTGAAACAGCTGCAGCAGCGCCTGCAAAGCGTCCAGCAGAAGCAGCGGCGGCTGGCCGAGGCCGCGCGCCTGGGCGCCAGCGACGGCCAGAGCGCCGACGACGCCAGCGACGCGGTGCAGAGCCTGGTCGACGCACTGGACACCGCACGCAGCGATGCGGCCCTGGCCGACGCGCAGGTGCGCGCGGCCGAGCTGCAACGCGCGCAGTACCGGCTGCAGGCGCCGGTCGCCGGGCGCGTGCTGCAGCTGTCGGCCGCGGTCGGCGCACGCAGCGAGGCCAACGCGCCGCTGCTGACCCTGCTGCCGGACGCGCCGCGCCTGGTCCGCGCCGAATTGAACGAAAGCTATGCCGGCAGCGTCGCTCCGGGCATGGCCGCCGAGGTCATCAGCGACGACGGCCGCCAGACCGTGCTCGGCCAGGCGGTGGTGCGCTGGCTGGCGCCGGCCTACGGCCCCACCCAGTTGCACGACGACGCCACGCCCGCCGGCAACGACCGCAGCGTGGCCTGCGTCCTGGCCTTCACCCAGCCCTCGACCCTGCGCATTGGCCAGCGCGTGCTGGTACGCTTCCGCAATCCGGCCGCGGCCAAGCACTGACCCGTTCGCCGCGGCGGCGGCGAAAGGCTGCTGAAACGCGCAGCGGCCACCCTGCACGGATTGCCGAGACTGCGCAGCCGCGCCCATTCCAATGATCGAATCTGCCGAGTTCCACTTCGAAGGCGGCCGCAACGGCGTGCTGCTGATCCATGGCCTGACCGGCACGCCCAGCGAGATGCGCCTGCTCGGCAAGAGCCTGAACCGCGAAGGCTTCAGCGTCCACGGCGTGCAGCTGGCCGGCCACTGCGGCGACGAGGACGACCTGCTGGCCACCAGTTGGCGCGACTGGTACGCCAGCGTCGAGGCCGCCGCCGCGCGGATGCGTCCGCAGGTCGACCGGCTATTCGTGGCCGGGCTGTCGATGGGCGCGCTGCTGGCGTTGCGCCTGGCCCAGGAGCGGCCGCAGTGGGTGGACGGCGTCGGCGTGCTCGGCGCCACCTTCCGCTACGACGGCTGGAACATTCCCAAGCGCGCGCGCCTGGCGTTCCTGCTGCCGTGGTTCAAGCGCCTGGGCATCGGCAAGCGCCGCATGTTCCTGGAAGAGCCGCCGTACGGCCTGCGCGACGAGCGCATCCGCGCCCAGGTCAGCAGCGCCATGCTCGGCGGCGACAGCAGCGCCGCCGGCCTGCCCGGCAACCCCTGGCACGCCCTGGCCGAGATGTACCTGCTCTCGCGCGACGTGCGCCGCAACCTGCCCAAGGTCGTCGCGCCGTGCCTGGTCGCGCACGCGGCCGAGGACGACATCGCCGACCTGCGCAACGCGCGGCTGGTGATCGCCAACGTCTCCGGGCCGACCGAACTGCTGCTGCTGCACGACAGCTACCACATGATCACCCTGGACCGCGAACGGCGCGTGCTCGGCGCGCGCCTGGCGCAGTTCTTCGCGGCGCTCACCCCCCCGCAGCAGGCCGCCGCCTGATGGCGATGACCGGCTCGGTGGTGGCGATCTGGCTGGCGACGGTGGCGCTCGACACCGCCGGCCAGTTGGCCTTCAAGTATGTCGCCAGCCACCCGCAGGGCACCGGCATGGCGCGCTGGCAGCACATGGCGCGGCAGCCGCAGCTGTGGTTCGGCGTGGCCTGCTACGTGTTCGAATTCCTTGCCTGGACCGCGTTCCTGTCGCTGGTGCCGCTGGGCCGCGGCGTGCTGCTGGGCTCGATCAACATCGTGGCGATCATGCTGGCCGGGCGCTGGCTGTTCGGCGAACGCCTCGGGCGCATGCAGGTGGCCGGCATCTGCCTGGTCAGCGCCGGCGTGGCCGTGGTGGGGCTGGGCTCATGAGCCGGCCGCCGCTGCATCGCTATGCGGTGGGCTTCGCCCTGCTGCTGAGCTTCGACACCCTGGCCCAGATCGGCTTCAAGTTGGCCGGCACCCACGCGTTTCCGCCGCAGGCCGAACTGGCCTGGGTGCTGCGCCTGCTCGGCAGCCCGTGGCTGTACGCCGCGCTGCTGGGCTACGTCGGTGCGTTCTTCACCTGGATGAAGCTGCTCGAGCACGCGCCGATCGGCCCGGCCTTCGCCGCCTCGCACCTGGAGGTGGTCAGCGTGATGCTGCTGTCGGCCTGGTGGTTCAACGAGCACATCGGCCTGTTGCAGGCACTGGGCGCGGCGCTGATCGTCGGCGGCATCGTCTGCCTGGCGATCGGCGAACGCGCGGATCCCGCCGATGCGCATTGAGGTGCCACCGACCGCGGGCCTGCCGCTGCAGTGGCAGGACCTGTGGCCAGGCCGCCCGCGCACGCGGCTGGCCACTGCGCTCGGCCTGCCGCAGGCGCTGCTGACCTGCTCCGGCACCGCCGCGCTGATCGTGGCGCTGCGCACCCTGACCGCGGCCAGCCGGCGCCGGCAGGTGCTGGTGTCGGCCTACACCTGCCCGCTGGTAGCGTTGGCGGTGGCGCACTGCGGCCTGCAGCTGGTGCTGTGCGATCTGCTGCCCGGCTCGCTGGAACTGGACCCGACGCAGTTGGCACAACGCTGCGGCAGCGACACCCTGGCGATCATCGCCACCCACCTCGGCGGGCGCCTGACCGACCTGGCGCCGCTGCGCCGCGCCGCCGAAGGCTGCGGCGCGTTGCTGATCGAGGACGCGGCGCAGGCGCTGGGCGGCGTGCACCCCGACGGCCGCCCGGCCGGCCTGGGCGGCGACATCGGCTTCTGCAGCCTGGCCGCCGGCAAGGGCCTGACCCTCTACGAAGGCGGGTTGCTGATGTCGCGGCATGCGCCGCTGCAGCGCAGCCTGGCCGACACCGCCGCACGCCTGGGCCAGCGCGACTGGCGCTGGGAACTGCGCCGCAGCCTGGAACTGCTCGGCTACGCGGCGCTGTACCGGCCGCAGCCACTGCGCTGGGCGTACGGCGCACCGGTACGCCGCGCACTGCGTCGCGGCGACCGCGTGGGCGCGGCCGGCGACCGCTTCGGGACGGCCATCGCCCAACACGCGGTCGGCGCCTGGCGCGAAGGCGTCGGCGTGCGCGCCAGCGCGCGCTGGCCGGCATTCCTGGCGCAGATCCGCGAGCAGGGTCGGCGCCGCAGCGCCCACCTGGCCAGCATCCCCGGCCTGACCGTGATCGCCGATACCCCCGGCGCCCAGGGCAGCTGGCCGATCCTGATGGTGCTGCTGCCCGATGCGACCGCGCGCGAATCGGTGCTGGCCGCGCTGTGGCCGCGCGGGCTCGGCGTGGCGGTGCCGTTCGTGCATGCCCTGCCCGACTACGACTACCTGGACGGCATCGTCGAGCGCACGCCGATGCCCAACGCCAGCGACTTCGCCGCACGCTGCCTGAGCATCAGCAACAGCCCCTGGCTGGACGAGGCGCGCTTCGAGACCATCGTGGCCACGCTGCAGGCGGCCTGCGCCGCCACAGTCGGACCGGCGCCGCTGCATGTCGATCTGGTGCATGCCGCTGCGCCGAGCGCTTGATCGAGCGACGGGCGGCTTCGCCAGCGTCGCGATGACAATGCGCCGCTCGTGACGACGGGAAGACTCCTGTAGGAGCGGCTTCAGCCGCGAGGGCATTACCGGTGATGCCCTCGCGGCTGAAGCCGCTCCTACACACCGACAAGGCCGCGCTAGCCGACGCTGGCCGCATCCAACGCCGCCAGCAACCGCAGGTTCAACGCATGCTGCTGCGCCTGCCACGCCGACAGATCCGCCGGCGATGGTTCCGGCTGCGCGTCCAGCGCCGCCAGCTTGCGCTTCCACCACTGCGGGTAATGGGCGAGCGAGACTTCGCCGGTGATGTCGCTGCCGCACACCTGTCCGCGCAGCGCGTCGATCGCCTGCAGCAGCTGCGGCACGCGCAGTTGGCCCTGGTCCCAGTTGGTGCGCACGTCCTGCGGATCCAGCACGTCCTTGTCCAGCGACAGATAGGTCGGCATCGGCGTGCGCCGCAGGTGTTCGACGAAGGCGTCGCTCAGTTCGCTCACGCTGGCGAAGCCGCGCACCGCCTGGCCCAGGCCCAGCCGTCGCGCCCAGCCCACGTCCACGCCGCTGCACCAGTAGCGCAGCTTGCCGCGGTACAGCGGCAGCAGATGATTCTCCCAGGCATGGCCAGGGCCGACGTCGCCGGAGGTGATGCCGGCCACTTCGACCTGCGCCACCTGCGGCAGCGCGGCGATGCGCCGCACCCATGAGCCGCAGTGCACCCCGAACGGGAAGCGCATGTTGTCCGGATGGTTGTCGAACACCACGACCCGCAACGGCGCCTGCGCGCGCTGCGCCAGGCGCACGATCAGCGGCAGGCTCAGGTGATGGAAATCGCCGCTGCCCAGCAGCACGGTGCCGTACTGCGCCGGCAGCGCCTGCTCCAGCGCCGCGCCGAAGCGGCGCAGCCACGCCATCGAGCAGGCGAAGCGCAGGCCGTCGCACCAGTCGCGCAGCGGCAGGCGCACGGCATCGGGCACTGCGCCCAGCGAATCATCGAGATCGAGCAGGACCGGAGTGCGCATCTCAGTCCTCCTCGGCGGCATCGGCCGCCGGCCCGACGTCGTCGGATTCGAACAGCGGCCGCAATCGGCGCAGCACGGCGCGCAGCAGCGGATTGCGCAGGTATACCGCATGCCAGGTGTAGGTGAAGCTGGCGCCGAGCTGGGCCTTCACTTCCGGATCGGTCCAGCCGGCGACATAGGCGGTCAGGCCGTGGCGGCAGGCGTAGTCGAGGTTCTCGATCCAGCTCAGCGCGTACAGGTTGTGCTCGCGCGCGTCCGGGTAATGCAGGCCGATGTACTTGTCCAGCAGCCGGCCTTCGTGCACGTAGCACAGGTTCCAGCCGATGATGCGGCCCTGGTGCCGGTACACGAACACCTGCCCGCCCGACGCGGCGTCGGTCAGCAGCGCGTCGAAGAACGGCGCGGTGAGCAGGTCGAAATGGATCTCGCTCTGCGCATACACCTCCTGGTACAGCGCATAGCAGTGCGCGCGCAGCGCCGCATCGGCGAAGGCCGGGCCGGTCGGCAGCACCTCGATCTCCAGATCGGCGCGCGAGCGCAGCTTGCGGCGGATGTTGCGCCGGCGCCCGCGCGAAAGTCGCGCCAGGTACTCGTCGGTGGAGGCGAAGTCGATCGGCACCCAGGCCAGCGCCTGCCCGCGCAGCAGCACATAGCCGTTGCGCTCGCAGGCATCCAGGAACGCCTGCGCCCAGGCGTTGTCGGCGTCGTCGAGCAGCGGCGAGCGCTGCGGCACGTCCTTGACGATCAGCAGCGCGCGTTTCCGCCCCAGTTGCGCGCGCCATTGCCGCGGCAACTGCGCCGGGTCGGCCGCACGCGGCAGCCAGGCGTATTCGCTGACGGTGCTGCCGACGAAGCTGGTGCGCGGCCGCAGCAGGCGCTGCCACAGGCGCTGCAGCGGCAGCCGCGCCACCTTCGCGCGCAGCGCCGGTTCGGCGGTGGTGAGCAGGTCGAAATCGGCCTCGAAGGCCGGCACCCCGTGCTCCAGGGGCTGGATCAGGAAACCGGCCGGCGGGTGCTGCAGGAACTGCCGCTGCAAGGCCGGCGGCTCGAGTTGGTTGACGAAAGGCATCTGCAAGATTGATCGTCTAGCGTGGAGAATGGATGCTGCGGCCCAGGCCGCAGCGTGCGATCCACCGGCGGCGGGCGCCGCACGGTGGCCCTTCATTTCGCGGAGCACTGCCATGACCCCGTCCATCGAGTCGCAAATCCACAGCATCGTCGCCAAGCATGGCGAGATCGACCCGGCGCGCCTGACCCCCGATGCCAAGCTGCAGGACCTGGGCGTGGATTCGCTCGAGGCCATCGAAATCCTGTTCGACATCGAGGAACACTTCGACATCACCTTCCCGCAGCGCGACCCGAACCTGGACGACGGTTCGCTCGGCAAGCTGGTGCAGGCGGTCGAGGACGCGCTGGCGGCCAAGGCGGCCAGCGCGGCGCAACCGGCGCACTGACGCGCCATGGGCGCCTCTCCGCACGCGCGGCGCGTCGTCATCACCGGCATGGGCGCGGTCAGCGCGCTCGGCCTCGGCGCCGCGGCGCTGTGGAGCGCGATGCGCGAGGGCCGCAGCGGCATCGCCGCCCTGCCCTCGCCCGATCCGCTCAGCACCCTGAAGATGCGCCTGGCCGCGACCCTGCCCGGGTTCGCGCCCGACGCCACGCAGACCGGCGGCATCGCCCCCGGCCAGCTCGATCGCATGACCCAGATGGCGTTGGTCGCCGCCCGCGAGGCGATCGCCCAATCCGGCCTGGCCGTGGATGCCGCGCTCGGCGCGCGCTGCGCGGTGGTGGTCGGCACCGGCGTCGGCGCCGAACTCAGCCGCGACGAGCAATCGCGCCGGCTGTACCGCGACCAGGCCGAACGCCTGCATCCACTGACCATCGTGCGCAGCATGGCCAACGCCCCGGCCAGCCAGATCAGTATCGCCTTCGGCCTGCGCGGCCCGGCCTTCGCCGTGTCCAGCGCCTGCGCCTCGGCCAACCACGCGTTCGCCCAGGCCGTGCTGATGCTCCGTCACGGCCTGGCCGACGTGGCCATCGCCGGCGGCAGCGAAGCCTGCCTGAGCCTGCCGCTGATCCGCGCCTGGGAAGCGATGCGCGTGGTCAGCGACGACACCTGCCGGCCGTTCTGCGCGCAGCGCAGCGGCCTGGTGCTGGGTGAAGGCGCCGGGATGTTCGTGCTGGAAAGCGCCGAACACGCCGCTGCCCGCGGCGCGCGGCCGCTGGCGGAACTGGCGGGATTCGGCATGAGTTCCGATGCCGGCGACATCGTCGCGCCCAGCATCGACGGCGCCGCCACGGCGATGCGCCTGGCCTTGCAGGACGCCGGCCTGGCCCCGGAGCAGATCGACTACATCAACGCCCACGGCACCGGCACGCAGGCCAACGACCGCTGCGAGACGCAAGCGCTGCGCCAGGTATTCGGCGCGCACGCGGAGGCGCTGGCGGTGAGTTCGACCAAGGCGGTGCACGGCCATGCGCTCGGTGCGGCCGGCGCGCTGGAACTGGTGGCGGCGCTCGGCGCGCTGCGCGAGCAGGAGGTCCCGCCCACGGCCAACTTCCTCGATGCCGATCCGGAATGCGATCTGGACTACGTGCCCAACCAGGCGCGCGCCCGCCATGTGCAGGCGGTGCTGAGCAATTCCTTTGCCTTCGGCGGACTCAATGCGGTGATCGCGCTGCGCGCGGCGGGCTGAAGCGCCCGCCGCCGCGGCGAACGGCGGGAGGCAACGCGAACCGCGCGCGTCGTCTCCCGCCCGGCTCATGCGACCTGCTTGGCGCGGGTCAGCAACTGGTCCAGCAAGGACAGGCCCAGGTCGATCTCGTCGTGGCTGATGTGCAGCGACGGCGCCAGCGTGATGACGTTCTTGTAGTAGCCGCCCACGTCCAGGATCAGGCCGATGCGCTTGCCGTTGTGGCGCAGTTCGCCTTCCAGGCCCATGTCGACCATGGTGTCGAGCAGCTTGCGGTTCGGCGTGAAGCCGTCCGCCTGGCAGATTTCCGCACGCAGGGCCAGGCCCAGGCCGTCGACGTCGCCGATTTCCGGGTGCCGCTTCTGCAGGTCGCGCAGGCCGTCCAGGAAATGCGCGCCCTTGGCCATGACCATGGACTCGTAGTCGGTCTCGGCCAGCATGCGCATGGTCTCCAGGCCGACCGCGGTGCCCAGCGGGTTGGAGGCGAAGGTGGAGTGGGTCGAACCCGGCGGGAACACGGTCGGGTTGATCAGCTCCTCGCGCGCCCAGATGCCGGCCAGCGGATTGAGGCCGTTGGTCAGCGCCTTGCCGAACACCAGCACGTCCGGGGTCACGCCGAAATGCTCGATCGCCCACAGCTTGCCGGTGCGGAAGAAGCCCATCTGGATCTCGTCGACCACCAGCAGGATGCCGTACTTGTCCAGCACCCGCTTCAGGCCGGTGAAGAAGTTCGGCGGCGGGATCACGTAGCCGCCGGTGCCCTGGATCGGCTCGACGTAGAACGCCGCGTACTCGCACTGCCCGGCCTTGGGATCCCACACGCCGTTGTACTCGGTCTCGAACAGGCGCTCGAACTTGGCCACGCACTGCTCGCCGTACTCTTCCTTGGACATGCCCTTGGGGCCGCGGAAGTGATACGGAAATTCGATGAACTGGGCGCGGTCGAAATGGCCGAAGCGGCGGCGGTAGCGGTACGACGAAGTGATCGCCGAGGCGCCGAGGGTCCGGCCGTGGTAGCCGCCTTCGAAGGCGAACACCAGGCTCTTGCCGGCGCTGGCGTTGCGCACCAGCTTCAGCGAGTCTTCCACCGACTGCGCGCCGCCGACGTTGAAGTGCACGCGGCCCTTGCGGCCCCACTTGCGCTCGGCGTCGACCGCGATGGTCTTGGCCAGCTCGATCTTGGTCGGGTGCAGGTACTGGCTGGCGACCTGCGGCAGGGTCTCGATCTGGCGGGTCAGCGCCTGGTTCAGGCGCGGATTGGCGTAGCCGAAGTTGACCGCCGAGTACCACATCTGCAGGTCCAGGTACGGCACTTCTTCGGTGTCGTACAGGTAGCTGCCGTCGCAACGGCCGAAGATGCGCGGCGGCTCGCTGTAGTGCACGGTGTCGCCGTAGGAGCAGTACTGGGACTCGTCGGCCAGCATCTGCGCATCGCTCAGCGCGCGCTGGTGGTCGGCACCGGTGCGCAGCAGCGCCTCCGGATCGGGCGCGGCATCGCCATGCAGCGGTGCGAGCGAGGAAAGCGAAACATTCCGGTTCATCGGGATCAGGCTCGTTGGGTGACGGGAAGCGGGAAGGACACGGCGGCCGTGGCCGGCACGGCCAGGTCGGGCAACAGGGCGATGGCGTCGTCGAAACCGGTGATCGCGCAGTGGGCGATCCCGTTGGCGCGGCAATGGCGCAGCAGCCCGTCCTTGGCGAACACCAGGTCGGCCTTGCCGGCCAGGCAGAAATCGGAGCGGCCGTCGCCGATCAGCAAGGTGGCGCGCTCGGGCGGCTGCTGCGCCATGACCGCGCACTTGCAGGTGCCGCTGGGGCAGTCCGGCCGCGCATGCGGCGAGGCCATGCGCCATTCACCGGCGTCGGTGCGCAGCAGGCGGTTGGCGATGATCGGCAGATGGTGCAGGCCGTGGCGGGCGAGGATCCGGGCGATACCGTAGTCCAGGCCGTCGCTGACGATGCTCAGCGGGATGCCCAGGCGCTCGGCCTGCGCGACGAAGCGCACGAAGGCCGGGTCGATCCGCACCGCATCCAGCACCCGGTGCAGCGCATCGACGTCGCCGTCGAGCAACGCGACCTGCTTGCTCATGCATTCGCGGGCGCCGATCCGACCGGCGACCCAGTCGTCCTCCAGCGCCTGCCAACCGGGGCGCCCGAGGTGCTCGAGCAGGCTGTCGGTCACGTCCTGCAGGGACACGGTACCGTCAAAATCGCAAAGGATGTTCCATTGGGCGCGCAAGGTGGCTCTCCGGCTGATGGGGGCAGAGCCTAGGCACGCTGTCTTTCGCACTCCTTTCGGCGAGGTGAAAGAAAGCGGAGCGTTCACATTGGGCGTGGTACGGGGCTGCGCGTTGCGCCTGGGTTTGCTTGGGACGCTGGCACGGTTCCCAATTCGGACGCGATCGGGCAACCTACTCGCACCAGGCCCGGATGGCGAAACTGGTAGACGCATCGGACTTAAAATCCGCCGGGGGCGACCCCATGCCGGTTCGATTCCGGCTCCGGGCACCATTCACTGGCAGGCCAAACACGCCAACGGCAGCGCATCTGTGCCGTCCAGGGCGCCATTCCTCCCGACAATGCCGGATTCGCCTCGCGGAGCGATGTCCCACATTCCGGCTGTGCAACAAGAACTGCCAAGCGCAGGGTTGCACTCTCTCATTAAGCCAACGATGCCGCCGGAAAGGCGCATCCGATTATGGAATGACCCGCAAACTGTCGAAACGCAAGGCACAGGCATCGCATTGCTCTGGCCGGCACCGTGCTAAAAACCTCGCGACACCAGCCACGCCGGCTGCTTAGGGAGAAGCGAGTGAACGAGACCTACCAGAGAGAGAAGCATGCGCATGCGTTCGCCCAATCCATCAGGGACACGTGGAGTGGCCCGCTTTCCCGCGACGAAAAGAAACAGTTGGGCGAGATGATCCGGGACGAAGTAGATGGCGCACCGGATCGCGACAGCCTGGAGTACATCATCATCGCGGCGCTCAGAGAGAAGGATATCGATCCCGACGACCTGGGCATCCGCTGGTCTTTGGATTGAGATTGAAACCCGTTGCACGACGCTCTCGAGGATACCGCCCAGCTTGAACGCCCGAAACAAAGTGGGTAGGCAACTCATCGCGGACTGACGTCGGATCCCCTCGCAACGCCACCCCACCGAAAAATCCCCGGCGCCGCCGCCACGGCGGCACCGGGGTTGCCAACGGCAAGCGAAACGCGCGGCGCGTTCAGATCGCGCGCGAATAGCGCGCCGGCTGGTCCGGCTGGCGCAGGTAGCGGTCGAAGCACATGGCGATCAGGCGCAGCAGCGGGCGGCCGCGGGCGGTGGCCTGGACCACGCCGTCGCGGTCGTCGGCCAGGCCGTCCGCGCAGAGTGGCGCCAGCGCGCGTAGTTCCTCGCGGAAATAACTGGCGAAGTCGATGCCGTGGCGCTGCGCCAGCGCCGCCACATCCACCCGCCCCTGGCACATCAGCTGCTGGATCAGTTCGGCGCGCAGGGCGTCGTCGGCGCTGAGCTGCAGGCCGCGCAGCACCGGGCTGTCGCCGGCGTCCACCGCCGCTTCCCAGGCCGGCAGCTCGCGCTGGTTCTGGCTGTAGCTGGCGCCGATGCGGCTGATCGCGCTGACGCCCAGGCCCAGCAGGTCGGTCTCGGCGTGGGTGGTGTAGCCCATGAAGTTGCGGTGCAGGCTGCCTTGCCGCTGTGCGCGCGCCAGGTCTTCCTGCGGCAGCGCGAAGTGGTCCATGCCGATGTACTGGTAACCGGCCGCCGACAGCCTGCGCACTGCCAGGCCGAGCAATGCCAGCTTCTGTTCGGCGTCCGGCAGGTCGGCGTCGGCGATGCGCCGCTGCGCCTTGAACAGCTGCGGCATGTGCGCGTAGCCGTAGACCGCCAGGCGGTCCGGCCGCGCGGCGATCACCGTCTCCAGGGTTTGCTTGAACCCTTCCAGGGTCTGCCGCGGCAGGCCGTAGATCAGGTCGACGTTGACCGAGCGCATGCCGTGCACGCGGCAGGCGCGCAGGATGTCCAGGGTCTCGTGCACGCCCTGGCGTCGGTTGATCGCCTGCTGCACCAGCGGGTCGAAATCCTGGATGCCGAGGCTGGCGCGGTTGAAGCCCAGTTCGGCCAGTGCGGCGATGTCCTGCGGCATCACCGTGCGCGGGTCCAGTTCGATGGACATCTCGCGGTCCGGCGCTTCGCTGAAGCGGAACAGGCCACGCAGTCCCTGCACCAGCTCGCCCAGCAACGCCGGCGCGAGGAAGTTGGGGGTGCCGCCGCCCAGGTGCAGTTGCACCACCTCGCGCTCGCCCTCGAAACACGCCGCCATCATCGCCGCCTCGCGCAGCAGCCGCTGCACGTAGGCGCGGCCGCGCTCCGGGTCGCGGGTGATCACCCGGTGGCAGCCGCAGTAGAAACAGGGACTGCGGCAAAACGGCACGTGCACGTACAGCGACAGCGGCCGCCGCGGATCGCTGGCCTGGACCGCGGCGAACAATTGCGCCGGGCCGAAGCCGGTCTGGAAATGCGGCGCGGTCGGGTACGAGGTGTAGCGCGGGCCGGGACGGTCGTAGCGGCGCAGCAGGTCGGCGTCGAAGATCCAGGCGGCGGAGGGATCGGGCGCGGAGAGGATGTCCATGGATCCAGCATGCGCGGCACCCAGCGCGGCCGCCTTGACCTGGATCAATCCGCGCACGCGGCCGGCAGCGGCGACACCGGCTCGAACGGACGCCAGCTCATCTGGTGGCGGCGCCAGAAGGTCTCGGCGATGCGCTGGGCGATGTCGTCGGCCAGCAGGCGCATCGGCTGGTTGGTCAGCTCGGCGGTGGTGGCGCGGAACAGGCCCAGCCAGCGCTGGAACAGCAGGGCGCTGAGTTCGCGCATGGCCATGTGCCGGGGCATCGGCGCACCGTGGAAGCGGCGGGTTCCGCGCAGCATCGCCGACCAGAAATCGCACAGCTGTTGCTCGTGCGCGTCCCAGTCCTCGATGTGCGCGGCGAACACCGTCGACAGATCGGCGTCGGCGCGCACGCGGCGGTAGAACGCCTCGACCAGGGCCCGCACCTCGGCCTCGCTGCACAGCTCCGGTCCAGGCAAGGGCATCCCCACGATCTCGTCCTGCATGCTGGCTCCGCGTCGCTCGACGCCCACCAGTCTCCACGCCGCCACCGCGACGGCCTTGATCAGGATCAATGTCGGACCGGCCGGCGCTGCCTAGTCTGCAGCTGCGGCATGCGCCGACGCCGGTGTCGACGGGGGATCGGCGGCCAGGCGGCTGGCAGGCGCGGCGACGTGTGGCGCCGCTGCCTTGGCGCATGCCGCACTCTCCTTTCGCAATGGAATCCACCGTCATGGCGTCTCCCGACGATCCGCTGCTCGACCCGCTCGATCCCGCCACGCCGCGCCCGCTGGTGCAGCGGCTGGGGGTGATCCTGTGGCCGAGCTTCCTGGTCGCCGGGGCCATGAGCGTGCTGTTCTTCGCCCTGGTCGATCCGCTGGCGCTGCGCGACATCACCTTCCCCGGCCGCCAGCTGAGCCGCGAACTGGGCTATACGGTGGGGTTCTTCATGTTCTGGCTGGCGACGCTGGCCTCGAGCCTGCTCACCGGCTTCCTGTTGCGTCCGGCGCCGCACGGCGACGACGCCACGCCGCTGTCCTGAGCGGGCTGCGCATGCCCCGCCCCATTCCGTTGCGCCTGGTCACCCCGCCCGTCAGCGCGGCCTGCCCGGCGCCGCCGCATCGCTACACGCAGCTGCGCCGCAGTGCGCTGTGGCTGCTGTTCGCCGCGTTCTACCTGCTGCCATGGCTGCACTGGCAGGGCCGCCAGGCGCTGCTGCTGGACCTGCCGGCGCGGCGCTTCGACCTGTTCGGCTGGACCCTGTGGCCGCACGACGTCGGCTGGCTGCTGCTGGCCCTGGGCGTCGCTGCCGCGGCCCTGGCGGTGTTCACCACCCTGGCCGGGCGCCTGTGGTGCGGCTTCGCCTGTCCGCAGACGGTGTGGAGCCATGCCTTCGCCTGGATCGAACGCCGCTTCGCCGACTGGCCGCCCGCGGCGCGGCACCTGGTGTGGGCGACCGTGGCGCTGTGGACCGGGGTCAGCTTCGTCGGCTACTTCGTGCCGATCGCCGACCTGGTCGCGCGCCTGCATCCGTTCGCCTGGAGCGGCTGGGAGACGTTCTGGGTGCTGTTCTACGCGCTGGCCACCTGGGGCAATGCCGGCTTCCTGCGCAGCCAGGCCTGCCGCTACCTGTGTCCGTACGCGCGCCTGCAACCGCTGCTGTGCGACCGCGACACGCCGCTGATCGGCTACGACGCGATGCGCGGCGAACCGCGCGGCGCCCGCGAACGCGGCCACGGCAGCATCGCCCAGCGCGGGCGGCGCCTGCTCGACCCGGTCACCGCCCGCGACTATGCCTTGCGCGCCAGCATCGCCCAGCTCGCCGGCCAGGGCGGCAGCCGCGGCGAGGCGCTGGCCGCGTATGCCGGCACCCTGCCCAAGTTCAGCGCCGAGCAACTCGGCGACTGCGTGGCCTGCGACGCCTGCGTGCAGGCCTGCCCGGCCGGCATCGATCCGCGCAACGGCGCGCACTACGCCTGCACCGCATGCGGCGCCTGCGTCGACGCGTGCGACCGCAGCATGGATCGCCACGGGTTCGCCCGCGGCCTGCTGCGCCGGGCCGGCGCCAATGCCATCGACCGCCAGCCGCGGCGCTGGTGGCGGCGGCCGCGCTTGCTGGGCGGCACTGCGACCTTGCTGGTGGCATTGCTGGCGTGGTGGTGGCTGGCGGCGTGAGCCGGGCCGGGGCGACGGTCGCGGTTCCTTGGGCGCGGCGGAACCGCCTGCCGCCCGCCTGGGCCAGCGGCGGACATTTTTTTGCAACGAAGGGCTAGCGCAGCCCCCGGCAGGCGTGTAGAATGCGCGGCTCCCAAGCGGGAATAGCTCAGTTGGTAGAGCGCAACCTTGCCAAGGTTGAGGTCGCGAGTTCGAGTCTCGTTTCCCGCTCCAAATTGCGTCACTTGCCTCCTGCGATGCGAGTGAGCCACTGAAAAAAGGAGCTTCGGCTCCTTTTTTCGTTTCCGCGATCCGCGGACGCGGCAGCAACACTGCCAGGATCAGCGCCGCTCCGGCAATCCGCCGCGGAGCGAACCCCTTACTTCAGCGGATTCTCCGGCTCCTTGCCCCGCAGCGCCTTGTCCTGCCGGCAGGTCTTCAAGGGCTGCACTGTGGCAGACACGATCGTGGTCACTTCCCGGGTGTCGTCTTGCGAGCGTAGCTCCAGACAGGCGCAGCCATAGCCGGCACTGCCGGTCCCGGTCGCCACCCAGCGCGCATGGGGAAACGTCGGCCACGTGCCGTCGGCCTGATGCCCGCCCTGCTGGCCGACCGTCCATTCGCCGTCCCTGTCCACGAGCGTGGCGTTGCCTGGCGAGGGATTGTCGAACCAGCCGCAGCGCGTCACGGCCGCCGCCGGCGGCGCGGCCTGCGCGACAGCGCACACGCTGAGCGCGGCGACCAGAGCCGCGCCACACATGCTTGCGAAATGCGCAACCGGCCGCGATGGCTTCATGACATCAGGATCGCATGACGAGGCCGGCATCATCGCAAAGTGGCGTTCGCCCACGTTGCCGAGAGACGGCCACAGGCGTCGGAGCACCGCGCCGGCGCAGCGCGTCAATGCGCCTGCTCCTGGTAATCGGTCAGGTAGTGCTCCGGGTTGCTCTGCGCCGACAGGTCCGCGTCGTAGCGCACCCAGGCCGGCTTCGGCGTGCCCGGCAGGTACAGCTCGCCGGCAGCGTCGCTGACGATCAGCAGCACGTAGGGGCGCCCGTCCAGTTGCACGGTGTAGCGGGTGTCCTTGTCGGTGGTGCGGGTGCTGGCGAGCAGGATCTTGCCATCGAGGGCGCTGTCCGCATCGATGACCTGGATCAACGCCTGCTGGCGCTCGCGCGGCCCGTAGCGCAGCGTGGACACCTTGACGCCATCGGCCGAGGCGTAGGCCTTGACCTGCTTGGCCACCTCCGGCCGCGCCGGCTCCGCATGCGCGGCAGCCGTGGCGCCGGCGAGCGGCAGCGTGCACAGCAGGAGGGCGAAGGTGTGGTGACGCAAACGGGACAGCAGGTGCATTGGCCGGGTCCTTGGTGGGAAACTAGAGGGGATGAGCGGGCCGATCGCTTCGGCCCGTGCTGGAATAGACGAAGCAGACCGCCGCGTCCCCCATGGCAGCGGCTCAAGGAGAAGCGCGTGACAGGACGCACCCTGCTTTGCCGCTGCGGCGGTTGCCTGGCATTACCGACGCCGCCGCCTGGTGCAGCGACGCGCCGGCCCCGTCGCTTGCGCCGCGCCGGCCGTGCGCGGCGCGCCTGCAGGGAGCGACGCGATGCGCAATGAACTGGACCGCTGGTTCGCCCAGCACATCCTCATTCACGAGTCGGCGCTGGTCGCCTACCTGATGCGGTGCTGGCCGCATCCGCAGGAAATCCACGATCTGCGCCAGGAGGTCTACACCCGCGTCTACGAAGCGGCGCGGCGCGCCTTGCCGGACACGCCGCAGGCCTTCCTGTTCGCCACCGCGCGCAACCTGATGGCCGACCGGGTGCGGCGCAACCGCATCGTCTCCATCGAGGCGGTGGGGAATCCGGACGACTTGAACGTCTTGATAGAAGAACGCTCGCCGGAACGCTGGCTCGGCGGCCGCCAGGTGCTGGCGCGGCTGGCACACGCGCTGGACCGGCTGCCGGACCGCTGCCGCGAGGTGCTCTGGCTGCGCCGGGTGGAGGAACTTTCGCAAAAGGAGGTGGCGGTGCGCCTGGGGATCAGCGAGAAGACCGTCGAAAAACACATGGCCAAGGGCGTGCGCCTGCTCGCCGATCATTTCCATGGCGCGGTGGTGACCGCCGCGCCGATGCCCGTGGTGGTGCAGGAACCGCAAGATGGAAAGCTGGGCGATTGAAGCGCTGGCCGCGCAGTGGCTGACGCGGCGCGAGAGCGGAAACTGGAGCGAGGCGGATCAGGCCGAACTCGACGCATGGCTGGAGGCGTCCACCGCGCACCGGGTGGCGTTCCTGCGCCTGGACGTGGCCTGGAACGAAGCTGCGCGCCTGCGCGCGCTGGGCGCCGGCATTCCCGCCGGGCAACCGGCGCCGCGCGGCTTGAGCACCGGTCTGGCGGTGACGCCGGGGCCGTCGATCCCGCCGCCGCTGCAGGTGCCGACCGTCGCGCGCTCGGCCCGCACGCACCGGCGCGCCGTGCCCCGCCGCCGTGGCTGGCTGCTGGCCGCGCTCGGCACCGTGGCCAGCGTTGCCGTTGCCGCCGGCCTGTACCTGGGGCTGGCGCCCGCGGCACCGACGGCCCAGGCCTACCGCACCGAGATCGGCGAACTGCGCACCGTCACCCTCGCCGATGGCTCGCAGGCGACGCTGAGCAGCGACAGCCTGCTCGAGGCCAGCATCGGGCCGCAGGCGCGCCGGGTGGTGCTGCAGCGAGGCGAGGCGTTCTTCGCGGTGCGCAAGGATCCGGCGCGGCCGTTCGTGGTGCAGAGCGGCGCGCGCCGCGTGGTCGCGGTCGGCACCCGCTTCGACGTGCGCCAGGACCGCGACGCGCTGCGCGTGGTGGTGACCGAGGGCCTGGTGCGCATGGAGGATCCCGGCGCCGCCGACCGCACCCAGGCCATGCTGCTGCCGGCCGGCAGCATCGCCACGGCCGGCCCGCAGGGCGCACGCGTTCACCGTGCCAGCCTCGCCGAGGCGGAGCGGCAACTGGACTGGCGCCAGGGCTACCTGAGTTTCGACGACGTGACGCTGCCGCAGGCGGTGGCCGAGATCAACCGCTTCAACCGGCGGCCGCTGGTGCTGGCCGATCCGGCGCTGCACGCGCTGCGGATCAGCGGCAGCATCCGCTGGAACGATCTGGAGGGCTTCGCGCGACTGCTGGAACGCGAGTATCCGGTGCGGATGGAATCGCATGCGGAAGCGGTGATCCTGCACAGGCGTTAGCCGTCGCGGCCGCGCCGTGCAGCGGCGCGCCGCCCTCCCCGTTCCGTCGCGCCACCAGGAGATGCATATGTCGCAGCGGTCGATCCAGCGGAGACGGACGTGGGGCGTGCTGCTCGCCACGGCCGCCGCCTCGGCGATCGCGCAGCCGGGCGGCTTCGACATCCCGGCCGGGCCATTGGCGCCGGCGTTGAACACGCTGGCGCGGCAGGCAGGCCTGCAACTGCTGTATCGGCCCGATCTGGTCCGCGACCTGTCCACCCCCGGCGTGCGCGATATCGCCGATCCGCTGCAGGCGCTGGACGCACTGCTGCAGGGCACCGGCCTGCAGGCGCAGCGCGAGGGCAGCGACATCGTGCTGCGGCGCCAGGCCGCGGTCGTCGCACCGGCGGTTGCAGCGACGCCCGCGAAGACGCCGCCTGTCGCCGCGGCGCCGGCCCAACTGGCCACCCTGCACGTCACCGGCTCGCGGATCCCGCGCGCACAACTGGAAGGACCGGCGCCGGTGACGGTGATCGACGCCGAGCAGATCCGCGCCAACGGCTTCCAGCGCCTGCCGGACGTGCTGCGTGCGCTGACCCAGAACGGTGGCGAGACCCAGAGCCAGCAATCGGCCAGTGGCGCCGACTACTCGCCCGGTGCCGAACAGGTGAGCCTGCGCGGACTGGGGCCGAACCACACCCTGGTGCTGATCAACGGCCGCCGCGTGGCCGACTTCCCGCTGCCGTTCAACGGCCGCAGCAACTTCGTCGACGTGGCCAGCATTCCGCTGGCCATGGTCGAGCGCATCGAGGTGCTGAGCGGCAGCGCCTCGGCGATCTACGGCTCCGACGCGATCGCCGGGGTGATCAACATCCTGCTCAGGCGCGACGCCGACGGCACCACGCTGGACGTGCGCGTCGGCCAGAGCAGCCGCGGCGATGCGCGCACGCTGCAGGCCAGCCTCACGCACGGTTTTTCCGGCCAGGCGCTGTCCGGCCTGGTCAGCATCGAGGCGAACCTGCAGCAGCCGCTGTGGGCCTACCAACGCGACCGCCAGGATTCCAGCAACGACGCCCCCACCGCGCGCGCGGCCGCACCACGGCGCGCATTCCTGCGCACCGATGCCGACGACCGCTACCTCGACCCGGGCGCCGCGGCCTGTGCAGGGCTGGCGTCGCTCAACGGGCACGACACCGGCTACAGCGCGCGCGACGGCGCCGGTGCCGGCGGCCTGCCCGGCTACTACTGCGGCAGTGCGCACGCCATCGCTTACGGCACCGTGCTGCACCGTCGGCGCAGCCTCGATGCCTATGCCACGCTGCACCGCACGCTGGGCACGCGTGCCGAGTGGTTCGCCGACGTGCAGGTGGGCCTGCAGGACATCGCCCTGATGCGCAGCGTCCAGACCTGGGCCTACATGCGCCCGGACGGCAACGAGGAAGGCTATTTCTACAATCGGCGTACCGCGCAGGTGGAGTACTGGAACCGGCAGTTCGCGCCGGAGGAAATGGGTGGCCTGGCGGTCGGCATGGTCCACAACCGGCAGCAGCGCCTCAGCGTGGCCACCGGCGTCGAGGGCGAGCTCGGCACCGGCGGTTGGTCGTACGAGGCGGTGCTGAGCCACGCCCAGGCGCGCCTGCGCACCACCTGGCCGCAGATCGTCGCCGCGCGCGCCAACGCCTGGTTCCTCGGCGAGCAGGTCGGCGTGGACCCGCGCTCGGGCTATCCGAGCTTCGACGCCGATCCGGCGCGGCTGTACACCGCCCTGACGCCCGCCGAGTACGCCGCGATCGCCGCGCGCACCACCTACCGCCCGCAGACGCGGGTCGACGCGGCCACGCTGACGCTGCGCCAGCCTGCGCTGTTCGGCCTGCGCGGCGGCGATGCCGGCTTCGCGCTCACCGCCGAAGTCGGCGAGCAGGCCTACGCCCTGCACCCCGATCCGCTGGCGACCCGGTCCTACTACTACAGCTGGCGCGATGCCGACGGCGCCGGCCAACGCCGGCGCTGGGCGCTGGCCGCGGAACTGCGCCTGCCGTTGCTGGAACCGCTGACCATGGACAGTGCGGTGCGCTACGACCGCTACGCCTATTCCGGCCGACAGATCGGCCGCTTCACCTGGAGCGCCGGCCTGGAGTGGCGGCCCAGCGACCGCCTGCTGCTGCGCGCCTCGCAGGGCCTGGGGTTCCGCGCCCCCGACCTGCACTACCTGTACGCCGGTGAGGGCATCGACGAAAGCCAGGGCACCGACTACGTCCGTTGCGCCCGCGAAGATGCCGCCGTGGCCGCAGCCGATTGCCGCTTCGACAACGAGCCGCTGCTGCGCCGGCGCGCCGGCAACCTGGAGCTGAAACCGGAAACCAGCCGCGCCTGGACCGCCGGACTGGTCTGGTCGCCGCTGCAGGGGCTGGACCTGAGCGTGGACTACTTCGCCATCGACCTGCGCGACCAGGTCGAGGATCTGTCCGCCGACCGCGCATTGCGCGACGAAGCCGACTGCCGCCTCGGCCGCCGCCCGCTCGCCTCGCCCGCCTGCCAGCAGAGCATCTCGCGGGTCGTCCGCACGGCAGATGGACGGCTCTACGCCGTGGCCCTGGGCCCGATGAATCTGGCCCGCACCACCACCAGCGGCGTCGATGCGCTGCTGCATGGGCAACGCGAGACCCGCTTCGGCACGTTCGACGCATCGCTCGCCTACACCTGGGTCCGCGAATACCGCACCCAGCTCTACGCCGGCGAACCGATGCAGGACGCGTTCGCGGTGAACAGCCGGGTCGACATGCCACGCACCAAGGCCAGCGCCAGCCTGACCTGGTCGCGCCAGGCCTGGTCGGCGACCCTGCATGCGCAGCGGCTGGGGCGCCTGCCCAGCTGGGCCTCCTCCGCCGGCACCTACGACCCGAGCAGCGGGCTGCCGGCGTGGATCGGCGCCAGCTACCGCGTCAATGCCACCGTGGAACGCCGGCTGGATGCGCGCAGCACGCTGTCCCTGGGCGCCACCAATCTGTTCGACGCGATGCCCCCGCGCGACCGCAGCGCCGTCGTGTACCCGTTCTACGACATGTCCTGGTTCGATACCGTCGGCCGCCAGCTGTTCGTGCAGTACAACCGACGCTTCGGGGCGGCGGCGCCCTAGGGCGTGTCGCCCAGGTACGGTACGCGCAGTCCGTCTCGCGCCCGATCGGCTCCGAGCACGGTAGGGAAAGCCGCCACTGGCTCGTCTATCTACCGCAACGTCCCCCGCGGGAGACGCTGCCGCGCGCTGCTGCCGGTTCCCGCACCGCCCTGTTCCGGAGCACCGCTGCATGCAGACCCTGATCCAACGCGGCATGGCCGCCCTTCACCAGGACGACTTCGAGGGCCTGTACACGCTGTGGTCGGGCACGAGCGCGCTCGATCACCTGCAGGAGGCCGACCTCGCGCTGCTGATGCAGCGCTGCGACGCGCGGATCCAGGCCGCGCCGGGCGACGCCGGGCCATGGTTGATGAAGTGCCTGATCTACCTGGACCGCAGCGCGCACTTCAACAACAACCGCGAGCAGGCGCTGCGCACTGTCGCCGACTGGGCCGGGCGCGCGATCGGCCTGGCCCCGGACAAGGCCGAGGCGCACCGACTGCTCGGCAGCGCGCACTACTGGCTGGACGAACACGCCGCCGCGATCGGCGCCTACCGCAATGCGCAGGCGCTGCAGCCGCAGGTGGACCTGCAGGTCCGCCTGTTCGAGATGGAGTCGCTGCCGGCCGGGCAGTCGCCGCAACTGCTGCAGCTGGACTTCCGCGACGGCAACGCTTGCCACTACTACGGTGCCGGTGTGTCCATCGGCAAATGGAAGCACGCGGGGCTGGATCCGGCCGACGCCGGCTACGTCGACGCCGTGCAGTTCGCGCTCTACGAACACTGCACCACGCTGTTCCGGCAGGGCCTGGAACTGGGCGACACCGCCACCTGCAACACCGACACCCACACCTTCGCGATGTGCTGCAACAACCTCGGCATCCTGTACATGGACCGCGGCCTCTACGCGCAGGCGCAGGCCATCCTCGAGGAGGGCCTGCGCCACAGCCAGTTCCAGTTCCTGTACCAGAACCTGCGCGAGGCCTATCGCCATCAGGGCCTGCGCGCCGAGGCGGCGGACCTGGCGCTGACCCTGATGATGGACTACGAACTGGACACGCCGCTGTTCCTGGATTGCGCGCAGGCGGCCTGCAGCCATCTCAACCGTGTCGGCCGCCATGCCGACGTGCTGGAGATCGCCGATGCGGCGCAGGAAGCGTTCGAGGCGCTGCCCGACGACGCCCAGGCCGATCCGGAACTGCTGCGGATGTACGCGCTGGTGCAGGCGCACCACCGGCTCACCGCGGCGCGGGCGCTGGGCGGGCTGCAGCCGCAGCAGGTCGACACTGCCCTGTCGCGGGCGGCGGCGGAGGCGAATCCGCACGACCTGGACACGCTGTTCGTGCACGCCAGCGCGCTCGGCGAGGCGCGCGAATATCCGGCCGCGGTCGACGCCTACACCACGCTGATCGCCCAGGCCGCGCAGCAGCAGGACGCGCAGGCGCTCAAGCGCTCGCGGCACGGGCGCGGCTACCTGCTGCTGTACTATCTGCCGGACACCAAGGCCGCGCTGCAGGACTTCCTCGCCGTGCAGCGCGACGGCACGGACGACTTCTACACGCACTACTACCAGGCCAACTGCCATTACGTGCTCAAGGACTACCGCAGCGCATTGCCGGCCTGCGACGCCGCACGCGCCCTGCTCGACGACGCGATGTTGCAGGCGGACCCCGGCTCGGCGGCGCAGCTGTACATGATGGAAGCCAATTGCCACATGAACCTCGGCGCCTACCCCGCATCGCTCGCCGCCTTCGAGCGCTCGCTGTCGCTGCACGAGCGTGCGGACGTGCGCGAGAGCTACGAGCTGGCCCGGCAACTGGCGGCCAAGCCGAAGAAGCGCCTGTTCGGGCTATTCTCGTGATGACCAGCGCATGAGCCGCGCTGCGCACAGTGCCTGCCCGTCGGTGCCGTGGCCGCGCCGCCGCCGCGTGCAGCCGTGCCTGGCCTGACCCGGCCGCCGTGTCGCTGCGCCGCGCGCTCCTCGGACTGAGTCTGCTGCTGGGCGGCTGCGCGGCATCGGCACCGGCGCCGCTGGAACAACAGGTCTACGTCTGGCAACGGCAATGGAGCGGCGCGCATGCGGTGGCGCTGGCCCAAACCCGCGCGGACTTCGCGGCGCTGCGCGTGCTGGCGTTGCAGGCGCATCCGCGCGCCGGCTGGGGCCGCGCCGCCGTGGATCTGCGGCAGCTCGCCGCCGATGGCCGCCCGGTGATCGCGGTGGTGCGGCTGGACGGGCAGTTGCCGGCACTGGATGCGACGCGCATCGACGTCGAAGTACTACAGGTAGTACGCCGCTGGCGCGCCGCCGGCGTGGCGCTGCGCGGGGTGGAGATCGACCACGACTGCGCCACCGCACGCCTGCCCGCCTATGCGGCACTGCTGCGGCAACTGCGCGGCGCGTTGCCGGCCGAGCTGACGCTGAGCATCACCGCCCTGCCCGCCTGGCTGGAGAGCTCGGCGCTGACGCTGCTGCTGCGCACGGTCGACAGCTCGGTGCTGCAGGTGCATGCGGTCAATGCGCCCGCCACCGGCCTGTTCGATCCGGTGCAGGCGCGGCGCTGGACCGACCGCTACGCCCAGCGCAGCGCCACGCCATTCTGGCTGGCCCTGCCGGCCTACGGCGTGGCGCTGGTCGACAGCGCCGATGCCGACGTTGCCCCGCTGGTCGAGAGTGAAGCGCCGCTGGCGGCACGCGGCACACGCCACGAACTGCGGGTGTCGCCGCAGCAGCTCGCCGCGTTCGTCGCTGCGCTGCGCGACCGCCGTCCGCCGCACCTGGCCGGGCTGGTCTGGTTCCGCCTGCCGCTGCCGGGCGACCGCCGCGCCTGGCCGCTGGCGACGCTGCAGGCCGTGGTGCACGGGCGCCCCTTGCACGCGGCGGTGCAGGTGCAGGCCAGCGGCACCGGCCCGGTCTACGATCTGAGCTTGACCAACCATGGCAACACCGCAGCCGCGCCGCCGCAGCACGTCGTCCTGCACGGCAGCGCCTGCGAGGCCGGCGACGCGCTCGGCGATTACCGCCTGCAACTGCCGGCACAGGCGCCCCGTTTCGACCGCACCACCGCATCCCCGCCCCTGGCCGCCGGAGAACGCCGCGCGCTCGGCTGGGTCCGCTGCCGCGCCCTGCACACAGGTGCCATCGATGTCCTGCCGTGATTCCCGACCCGCGGCCGCGCTGGCCGCCGCGCTGCTGGTCCTGCTGCCGCTGGGCGGCGCCCGCGCCTGCGGCCCGGATTTCCCGTACCGCCTGCTCGACGACCGCGCCGGCGCCCTGGCGCAGTTGCCGGAGGGCAGCTTCGCCCGCGAGGTGCAGCGCCTGGGTGCGCCGATCGACGGCCTCGGCCGCGCCAGCGCAGCGACCTTGCCGCGCTACTGGGACGCTGGCGCGCAATTCCCGCAGCAGCGCAGCGACGTCGAACGCACGCAACTGAGCGCTGCGCAATTCGCCCGGATCGAGCAACTCCGCGCGCTGGACGATGCGCGGCGCGTGGAGCGCGAAGGTGCCGACCTGCCGCCGGAACTGCGCCTTTACACCGCTGGCGCGGTGGCGTTCGCGCAGGGCCAGTACCCTTCGGCGGCGGACTACTTCCGCCAGGTGCTGGCGCTGCCCGAAGCACAGCGCCGCGCGCGCAGCACCTGGGCCGCCTACTCGCTGGGGCGCAGCCTGGCGCTGGCCGCCGAGCGCGCGCTGCCGGGCGATGCCGCCGCGCAGCGCCAGGCGGAGCGGCAGCAGGCGCAGCAGGCCTTCCAGCAGACCCGGACGTTGCGCCTGGCCGGGTTCGACGATCCGCTGGAGCTGGGCATCGCCAGCCTCGGCGAGGAGGCGCGCCTGCTGCTGGCCGCCGGCGACTGGAACGGCGCGATCGGCCTGTATGCGGTGCAGGCCGCGCAGGGCTCGGCCACCGGCATGAGCTCGCTGCAGCAGGTGGCCGCCGATCTCGCCCGCCGTAGCGATGCGGCACTGGCACCGCTGCTGCGACAGCAGGCGGTGCGCCGGCTGCTGATCGCCAAGCTGCTCAGCGACACCACCGCCTTCGATCCCGAGACCGGCAGCGCGCTGTCCTCGGCGCGCTTCCTGCGCCTGCTGCAGGAGGGGCAAGGCGATCCGGTGGAAGACGCCGACCGGCTGGCGGCGCTGGCCTATCGACAGGGCGATTATCCCGGCACCGCGCGCCTGCTCGCGCATGCCGGCGACAGCGGCCTGGCGTGGTGGTTGCGCGCCAAGATGGCACTGCGCGACGGCGATGCCGCGCGCGCGGCACAGGCCTACGCGCAGGCATCGCGGCGCTTCCCGCCGAACGAGGACTGGGGCACGCGCCGTGCCGCCGGCTGGAGCAACGAGACGGTCAAACCGCAGTGCCGCATCGACGGCGAAGCGGCGATCCTGGCATTGCAACGCGGCAGCTACGTGGAGGCGTTCGCGCAGCTGTACCGCAGCGGCGACCTCTATTGGGAAGACGCCGCCGCGGTCGCCGAGCGCGTGCTCACCGTGCAGGAACTGCAGGACTACGTGGATCGCCACGTCCCCGCCGCACCGCCGGTCGCCACGGACGCGACGACGAATGACTGGGAACGGACGCCGCCGCTGAAACTGCGCGAACTGCTGGCGCGCCGGCTGATGCGCGCCGGCCATTACGACGACGCGCTGCCCTATTTCGCCCAGCCCGAGCTGCGCGAGGCGGCACGCCGCTATCGCGATGCGCGGCGGCAGGCGGCCTCGGCCTGGACCGGCATCGGCCGCGCCGAGGGCCACTACCAGGCCGCGCTGATCGCGCGCCGCCACGGCATGGAATTGCTGGGCTACGAGCTGGGGCCGGACAACCGGGTCTACGCCGGCAACTATGCCGACACCACACTGCACGCGCGATTGCGCCCTGGCGGCCTGGTCGCCGCCGCCGAAGCCCAGCGCTGGGACGCCACCGCCGCGCAACCCTATCGCCGTTACCACTACCGCTGGATCGCCGCCGCCCTGGCCGATCGCGCTGCCGACGACCTGCCGGCACGCAGCCAGGCCTATGCCGCCGTGCTGTGCCAGGCCACCGACTGGCTGATCACCCTCGACCCGGCACAGGCACGTCGTTCCTACCAGCGCTACGTCGCGCACGGCGCGCTCAATCCGCTGCCCGGCAAGGCCTACGTGTTCGGCGTGGGCGCCTGCGAGACACCGGATTTCGACGGCGCGCGGCGGCGCCTGTGGAGCGATCGCGGCCAGGCCTTGCGCCAGGTCGTGCACGCGCACCGACTCGCCCTGGGCGCGACCGGGCTGGCGCTGCTGACCGCGGCGGGCTGGCTGCTGCGCCGGCGTATGCGACGCAAGGCGCGCACCGCCACAGCGTCGCCACCGCAGGACTGATCCATGGCGCGGGGCCGGACGCGGTCCGGCACGTGACCGCCCTCGCCTGCATCAACCGCGAAACCATCAGGCGCGCGCTGCCCCGCCCTGACCAATCCCCAATCCCGACTCCCCAATCCCCAAGGTAGGGATCGCCGCCCCTCGCTCGTCTCTTCAACAGGACTTTCCTCTTTCGGGCTGGAATCGCGTCGGCATACGCGGCACCGCCCGCTCCGCCGTCCTGGACGACCGTTCTCCCGATGCAGCACCGCACCACGCGCGACAAGGACGTCACCGCCCGCGGCATGCGCCGCGCGGTGCGCGTGTGCCTGCGTGCATCGTGTGCGCACGCGGGGTGGAGACTGCGCTCAGTTCCAGCAAGACCAGGCCAGGCAGGCCAACGCCATCGCGCCCAGGCAGCACCCACGCACCCTGCGGCGACGGCTGAGCAACGCGTGCACGCCCTGCAGCAGCACCAGCGCGACCAGCACGCACAGGCCGACCAGGCGCCCATTGCCGCTGTCCTGGAAACCGGCCGAGGACAGCGACGGATCGCTGCCGTCCACCCACGCGTACGGGCTGCCCGAGACGGCGTACAGCAGCAACATGCCCAGCACGTAGACGCTCCAGGACAGCACCTGCGCGGCGATCGCCACGGCCTTGCGCGGGCGTGCCATCGCGCGGCCTCACTCGCACACGAACAGGATGCCGGCGGTCGCATCGGCGCTGCTCGGGCGCACCGGCGTCGCCTCGCAGCGCACGACATCGCCGACACGCCGGGAGACCTGCACCAAGCCGTCCGGCCCGTATCCGCACACCAGATAGAGGCCATGCGGATCGGGCGCATCGAAGCGCCAGATCGACACGCCCGCATCGCCGGGGCGGCGGGTGTCCTCGTTGCTCGGCACCAGCGCGGCCATCTCGCGCGGCGGCCCGGAATAGACGCCGCTGGAGAACAGCCGCAGCGGCGGCGTGGCGGCGAGGTCGACGCGGGCCCCCGCCGGCAGGTCCGGGCTCTGCAATGGCGCGTCGGCGACGCGCAGGCGCTCGGGGCAATGCAGCGTCTCCCTGGCCGCGGCAGGCGCGGCGAACAGGATGCCAATGAGCAGCGGCAGTGCGCGGCTCGCCGTGGCGGACATTTCCTGCAACCCCATCGCGTGCTCCTTGTCGACTGCCGCATCGAGACCGGCCGACACCGCGTCCCGGCCTTCCACTCCCAGGGGCGTCCCTCGCAAACACCGCAGGTCGCCTCGCTGGAGCGCGCCTACGGTGCCCGCGCCGCCGGCAAAGGTCAACGCGGCACCTCCGCACACCGCCGGCGCCCTGGCGCGCACTAGCGCGCGATCACGCATCCCCCCGCCCCATCCACCCGCAGAAGAGAACCACGATGCACAGCACGACCCACGATTACAGCCAGTACAGCCCCAAATGGCAGTTCCGCTTCCACTTCTACGACACCTACGGCGAACCCAAGTCGGCGCGCTTCAAGGACGCGATGAAAGCGCTGCCGTTCAAGGAGAAGCTGCGCCTCAACATGAACTGGTTCGCCTTCTTCTTCGGCTTCATCTACCTGTTCGTCATCGGGCTGTGGCGCAAGGCGCTGGTGCTGCTCGCCATCTCGCTGTGCTGCGGGATCGCGTTGGCCTTCCTTCCGGACGCGGCCAGCCGGGCCTTCGGCATCGCCTATTCGATCCTGGTCGGCATGACCGCCAACTACGCCTACTATCTGGACAAGGTGAAGGGCAGCACCAGCTGGAACCCGTTCGAAGGCATCCGCTGGTAAGCGCTCCCTCGCGCAACGCCTTGCATGCGCACCGGTCCGCCGCCGCAGTGGCGGCGGACCACCCCATTCCCTCGCCACCCAGGCCCGCGGCCAGGCAGCCCTTCCCCCCGCCTGTGCGCCTCATCGGTCGCGCGCAGGCTCCGCAAAGGAGTCGCCTGATGTCGCCCACTTTCCACCGCCCGGCGTTCGCGCGCCGCACCCGCCGCGTCGCACCGCTGGCCGCCGCCATCGCCGTCCTCGCCACGGCCGGCTCACCCGCTGCCGGCGCGCAAACCGACGCCACCACGCTGCCCGCGGTGCGCGTCAGCGAGCGCAGCGATCCCGGCAAGCGCAGTAGCGCCGCCACCAAGACCGACACCAGCCTGCTGGAAACGCCGCAGTCGCTGTCGGTGATCGACGATGCGCGCATGCAGACCCAGGGCGCGCAGACGCTCAAGGACGCGCTGAGCTACACGCCCGGAGTGATCCCCACCCGCTACGGCACCGACTCGCGCTACGACTGGATCTCGCTGCGCGGCTTCGACGCCTATGCGCCCGGCTTCTACCTGGACGGCATGCCGCTGCGCAATAACGGCAACTGGGGCATCTGGCCGATCGAGCGCTACGGCGCCGAACGCATCGAGGTGCTGCGCGGCCCGGCCTCGGTGCTGTACGGGCAGAGTGGCCCTGGCGGGCTGGTCAACGCGGTCAGCAAGCGCCCCACCGCCGAGCCGCTGCACGAACTGCAGGTGCAGCTTGGCGATCACCGGCGGCGGCAACTCGCCGGCGACCTGTCCGGGCCGCTGAGCGAGGACGGCACCGTCCTGTATCGCCTCACCGCGTTGGCGCGCGAGGCCGAGCTGCCGGCCGGCGGCATGCGCGACGACCGCCGTTTCCTGGCCCCGGCGCTGACCTGGGCGCCCAGCGAGGCCACCCGCCTCACCCTGCTCTCGCAACTCGGCCGCACCCGCGCCGGCGTCTACCTGCGCATGCGGCCGGCGGTGGGATCGCTGGTGCCGACGGCGATCGGCACCTATCTCCCCAGCCGCCTGTTCGAAAGCGACCCGGCCTACAACCGTTTCGACCTGGACACGGCGATGGTCGCCGCGCTGTTCGAACACCGCATCAACGACGTGCTGCGCCTGCGCCAGAACGCCCGCTACGGCCGCCTGCAAGTGGACTACCGCAGCGTGCAGGGACGCGGCTTCGTCATCGACGACCCGGCCGATCCGCTGGACCCGGCCAACTTCACCCGGCTGCGCCGCACCGCTTCGGACAGCAAGGAAACGGTGCATGCGCTGAACCTGGACAACCAGCTCGAGCTGCGCCTGCACGCCGGCGCCGTGCAGCACACGCTGCTGTTCGGCCTGGACTATCAACGCACGCGCATCGACCAGGTCAGCCACAGCGGCGGCACCACCACGCCGCTGGACATCCGCCATCCGGTCTACGGCGATCCGGTGCAACTGCCCGCCCCCTGGTACGACGGCATCGCCACGGTGAGCCAGACCGGCCTGTACGTGCAGGACCAGGTGCGCTGGCGCGAGCGCTGGCTGCTCACCATCGGCGCCCGCTACGACCGGGCCGACAGCCAACTGCACAGCCGCCTGGACGGCAGCCGCAGCGACATCGTCGAACGCAAGGCCAGCAAGCGCGCCGGTCTGACCTACGTGGCCGCGAACGGCTGGGCGCCGTACCTGAGCTATAGCGAGTCCTTCGTGCCGACCGCCACGCGCGACCCGCTGAGCGGCCGCGCGTTCCGCCCGGAAAGCGGGCGCCAGTACGAAGCCGGCCTGCGCTTCCAGCCCGATGGCGGCACGCAGACGTACAGCGCCGCCGTGTTCGACCTGCGCCGGCGCAACTACCTGACCTACGACCCTGACTTCATGCCGCGCCAGACCGGCGAGACCCTGGTGCGCGGCCTGGAACTGGAGGCGTCGCTGCACCCGCTGCCGCGGTTGCAACTGATCGGCTCCTACAGCTACACGCCGACGGTGCACGTCACCGCCAGCAGCAACCCGCGCGAACTGGGCAAGCCGCTGTCGGCGGTCTCGCGCCATGCCGCCGCGCTGTGGGGCGACTACCGCTTCGACAACGGCATCCGGCTCGGCCTGGGCGCCCGCTACACCGGCGCCAACCGCGGCGACCTGGACGCCGCGCGCGCCGAGGTACCGGCATTCACCCTGTTCGACGCGCTGCTCGGCTACGACCGCGACCGCTGGAGCCTGGCCGTGAATGTGCGCAATCTCGCCGACAAGACCTACCTCAGCAACTGCGACGCCTACGACAACTGCTATTACGGCGAGCAGCGCCGCGTGATGGCCACGGCCACGTATCGGTGGTGAGGCCGCGTGTGCGCGATGGCCAGAGGAGCGATCGCGCACATGTCTCCTTATGTCGAGGCTCGGACCATGTCGCCATCGGATCTGGTCATGTCCGACCCAAGATGGATGTTCTATTGCGTCATGAACGCTTCGGAGCAGGACCTACTGGGTAAACATCGCGCCTCAGAAGCCGTCAAATGGCGTATCGAAGGCAGGCTAAGAATCCCAACTGGCTGGGCTCAGGCCTGCCACTTGTCGGACGCAACCTCCAGGTCGACTGCGTCTTCCGCTGCCTACTGGCGACTGTTCTAGTTGACATGAGTCACGAGTCTGGAATAGCTAATTAGCTGCGACTTGATGTAGCGTTTCCGACTAGGATCAAAGCCTTCCGCTTCACTAGCGACGCCTAGCCAGGAAGCCCCCAATACGCAGACGAGAGGCCGCTTGCGCATGATCAACTCAAATGTTCTGCACTGCGTTCGTCAAGTTAAGATTGGCGACAATGTGGGAACGCTATTTACCATAGAAGTCCAGGGTCTTCAGTACTTGGTGACGGCTAATCACCTGCTTGAGCAATGGGAATCGGGTGATTATATTGGCATCTGGCAAGGCAAGGAATGGCGAGGCATGCCTGTTGAGCTAGTTGGCACACACGAAGCAGGAGATGTAGCGGTGTTTGCTTCCTCCATGCAACTGTCCCAGCGCCTGCCCTTGGAGGCGAGCAGCAAAGGCCTGATATGGAGTCAAGATGTATTTTTCCTTGGCTTCCCATACGGATGGCGTGCAGAAGTGCCCCCCGAACTTAATGGAAAATACCCCCTTCCCTTCGTCAAAAAAGCAATTGTTTCCGCCATGGTCGTTGCAGATGGTTTCGAAACGATATTTCTAGACGGCCTCAACAACCCTGGATTCTCTGGCGGGCCTGTAGTTTTTATTCCACCAGGCTCAAATGATTTTCAGGTCTGCAGTGTCGTGACTAGCTTCCGATATGTAGCCGAGCCTGTATACGAGGGTGACTCGGAGCACTCATTGGTCTACAGGGCGAATACCGGAATCATCGAGTCAACCAACATCCGCATCATCTTAGAGTTGATCAAGAACAACCCCATCGGTCTAGCCCGGCCTTCAACTTAAATGCTCACATTGATCGCTGTAGATCACGACTTGGCAGATGCCGAACTGGTCGTGTGCGTCGCGAGCGAGACGAACAAAATTTCTCGCAACCTGTGCTCATAGCTGGGCGGGCGCATTACGTTCGACGCCGCCGCATGCCGACCCGCCTGCGGCGCCGCAAACCATCAAGCCCATTCACGTCCGTCAGTACGTGACCTGGTGTGCCATCGCGGGCAGTGGCACGTCAGCGCGAACCGCGAGAAAGCTCCCGATATCGTACATCTGTAATTCGCGCGTGAACGAAGTTACACCGCGATGCCGAATCAGTGCACTGGCGTCAAAGGATTGCGCGAGACCAGCGGGGACCTGTGCATCGAGGACGAGCAGTAAGAGGCTGTCAGCAGATGAGGCGGGCGACATTTGGCAGGCCCAGAAGCAGGTCAGACACAGATCGGTGGTTATGACCGAGCACTATGTGCGCAATCGCTACGGGGCAAAGTTGACCCCAAATGCGCTGACGATTGCGGAAAAGGCCCCTGGATTGCGGAAAGATCAGGACCCGCAAAAACGAACGTAAGTCGTTGAAACGAAATGGAGGCCTGGGTCGGAATTGAACCGGCGTACGCGGATTTGCAGTCCGCTGCATAACCACTCTGCCACCAGGCCGGTGGACTGACGTCTTGCCGCAACGCCAGTGGCGTCCGACAAAAACAAAGCCCCGCTGTCGGGGCCCTTGCGGCGGGCACTGGACGATGCCTTGCGGCTCTCGTTCAACGCATTGATTCAAAAGATGTTTTTGAATCAGCCCGGCGCACAACGGACTGCATTGTGTACCAAGCTCCCCGGCTTGGCAACCCTGCGCATAGGTGACCGGGACCGCGCAGAGGAAACCACGGCAGGCGCGCGGCGTCGCCAGCCGACTGGAATGCCGACCACAGCGCCATGCCAGCTGAGGTAGACAAGCGCCGCATCGCGCGCCGCCGCGCAGGATCGGCGTGCTGCCGCGCTCTAGCATGGCGCCACACCCAAACGAGGCATCGTCATGAACCGATGGACACGCTGGAGCGGGGCCGCGCTGTGCCTGGCCGCAAGCGCCACCGCCGCCGCGCAGACCTGCGCGTTGCAGACGCAGACTGTGAACCTGCCGCTGGCCTCCAAGGCCACGCCAACGTTCGCTTATCAGGTGCGGGTGCAGCTCGGCAGCGATGCCGATGGCCGCAGCAGCGGCAGCCAGGTGCTGGAGGTGGATACCGGCTCCACCGGCGTGGTGGTGCCGTTGAGCGACGCGCTGCGCAGCGCCTGGGACGCCTCCAAGACGCCTGGCTACATCTTCTATTCGAGCGACAGCAAGTATCACCCCGGCAAGTACGTGGACGTGCCGATGCGACTCGGCGTCTCCGCCGACGGCAAGACCGCCGCGGCGCGCGTGGATCGCATCACCGTGCTCGCCGCGCAGTGCACCTGCGATGTCGCCAGCGTGGCCCAGCAACCGAAGCCGCTGGCGCAGGTGCCGACCACCTGCGCCGGCTATGACGGCAGCCCCGCGCTGAGCAGCAGAACGCAGGTGCTACGCAACTGCAGCACCATCTCCCCGCACTTCGGCATGATGGGTGTGGGTTACGACCGCGGCGTCGATGCCGCGCGCAATCCGTTTCTCAATCTGGTGCAGATGCGTGCGCAGCGCATGAGTCCCGGCTACATCGTCAGCGCCAAGGGCATCACCCTGGGCGTCAGCAAGCAGGCGCTGAGCGGTTTCGCCCTGGTGCCGCTGCAGCGCGGCGCGGCCACCGCCACAGCACCGAGCGACTGGCAGGCGCCCACCGCCTGCGCCAGCTTCCCCGGCAGCGGCAGCGACTACCGCGTCTGCGGCAAGTTGCTGCCCGACACCGGCGTGTCCTACATGATGCTCAACCCGGTGGTGCCGCCCGCCACGCCCACCAGCCTGCAACAGACCGTGGAGATCGCCGGCCACCCCACGCGGGCGGTGCCGGATGCCACCCAACTTCGGCTCGACGTCGTCGACGCCAAGGGGCAGCCGGTGTTCGGCTACGGCTTCGCGGTCGGCGACGGCAAGGCGGCGACGCCGGACAGCGTGCAGTGGCGCGGACCGCTGAAGACACCACCGGCGCACATCAATAGCGGCCGTCACCTGCTCGCCGCCGGCGACTACGCCTACGACGCCGCCTGCGGGCATGCCGGCTTCAGGACGACGCAACCTGGCGATTGAATGCGCCGGCGGGTGTCGTCAGATACGCGCGGACCTCGGAGGCAGCGGTGGGGCTAGCTGTCTCTTGAGGACAAGGTGCCCATCGGGCGACAACGCCGCGTTGTTCAAGCGACCGGTGCACCTGTTTCGCGGGCGGATACGCGCGCGCTGCCCGCCCCTTCACGCGCTGTACGCAGCATCGCCCACAGCACATTTAGGCCATCCTGATTAGGTTTGCGGCTCTGCCCGAGCTGCCGATCGCGATGACGCCACCCGCTGCGCCTGCCGAATCCGCGCCTGCACCGCGGCGCAATCTGTTCCGTCTGCTCGGGTCCGGCGTGGTCACCGGCGCGGCCGACGACGATCCCTCCGCCATCGGTACCTACGCCAGCGCCGGCGCGCGCTACGGCTTCGCGTTCCTGTGGATCGCGCCGGTGCTGCTGCCGATGATGTACCTGGTGGTGTATCTGTCGGCCAAGCTCGGGCGCGTGGCCGGCAAGGGCTTGTTCGCGATCATTCGCGACCGCTACCCGCGCTGGGTGCTGTATCCGGCGGTGGCCGGCGCCTTCGTCGGCAATGTGATCGAGGCGGCCGCCAACCTGGGTGGCATCGGCGCGGCGCTGAACCTGCTGATCCCGTTGCCGGTGCCGGCGATCGTGGTGATCGCAGCGGTGACCATCTTCGCCCTGCAAGTCTTCGGCTCCTACCGCCTGCTGAAACGGATCTTCCGCTGGCTGGCGTTGGCGCTGTTCGCCTACGTCGCCGCCGCCCTGATGGCCCGACCCGACCTGCGGCAGGTGCTGCGCGGCACCTTCGTGCCGCATGCCGAGTTCAGCCGCGAGTATCTGTCGATGATCGTGGCCTGCATCGGCACTTCGTTGTCGGCCTACATCTTCACCTGGCAGTCCAATCAGGAAGTGGAAGAGCAGATCGCCAAGGGCCACCGCAGCCTTGCCGCACGCCAGGGCGCCAGCCGCGGCGAACTGCGCCATACCCGCCGCGACGTCATGGTCGGCATGCTGTTCTCCAACCTGATCCTTTACTTCATCATCCTCTCCACCGCTGCGACCCTGCACCGCTCCGGCCAGACCGAGATCGCGACGGCGGCGCAGGCGGCCGCCGCGCTGGAACCGCTGGCAGGCCCCGCCGCCAAGTGGCTGTTCGCGCTGGGCGTGGTCGGCGTGGGCTTTCTGGCGGTGCCGGTGATGACCACGGGCGCGGCCTACGACCTGGTGCAGGGCATCGGCCGCGAGGGCAGCCTGCACGCGCGACCGCGCGAGGCCAAGCTGTTCTATGCCACCATCGCGCTGGTCACGGCCATTGCCGTGGGGCTGAACTTCCTTGGCGTCAATCCGATGAAGGCGCTGGTGCTGTCGGGCATCGTGCAGGGCATGTCGGTGCCGCCGTTGCTGTTGTTGATGATGCTGATGAGCAACGACCGCACGCTGATGCGCGGTCGCGTCAACAGCCGCATCACCAACGCACTCGGCTGGATCACGGTGGTAGTGACCTTCGGCGCCAGCGGTTGCCTGCTGGTCACCCTGCTGCTGTAGGCACGCAAAAGCTGCGCGACTGAAAAACTTTCGCCGGCGCGCTGCGCCTGTCGCGCCGCGCCGGTGCAGCACAGCGCACCGTGGGGAAGAAGAAGATGCTGGCACGCATTCTGCGTTTCAAAGGCATCCGCTTTCGACGCCTCGCCGATGATCCTCAGCATTCTGCAACACCGTCTGCCCGCATGGCCGCTGCACGATCCGGTCACCGCCGGACGCACCAGCGAGATCACGGCAGGCCAGCAGGCGCAGATCCTGGTGCTGTGGGGCGGCGAAGTGCGCAACGAGCGGGCGCTGTTCGGCCGCCGCGATGCGCCGGACGGACCATTGATCACCAGCGAACGGCGCGACCGCACCTGGCCCGCCGCGCAGGCCGCGGTCTGGGAAACACAGCGCTGCCTGGTGCCGATCGCCGGCTTCAGCGTCGCCGGCGACACCGCGCATGGCGCATGGATCTGCGACACGTCCGGTGCCCTGTTCGCGGCCGGCCTGCGCAGCAGCATGCAGACCCAGGACGGCTTCCATCTGTCGTGCTTTTCCCTGCTCACCGAGGCGGCGGCGACGCCGGACCTGCCGAACGAAGTGCCGTTGCTGATCGGCGCCGACGACGTGATCGAGTGGCTGTACCTCGACGGCGCCGAGGCCCTGCGGCGCCTGCAGCACGTGCCGGCACAGCGCTTCGTCTCCATCGCTGCACTGTTACGCGGTCCGCTGCCGCACGAGCGCCCGCACTGAGTGCCACCGCGCGGCGCGGTTGCGATGCGCAAAACAACGTGAGTCAAACGCGGCATGCCGCACACATTGCATGCGCATGCGCGCGAGGATGCGGCGGCGCTTGACGACATTGCTGAAGCACCCCGAATCCGCTTCAGCATGATGAGGACGCGTCTTAGCCTGTTTTCGCCTTGCGCTCACACACGCGGAGGACGATGGAATGACCTGATCCGCAGAGTGCAATCCGCATGACAAAACCCCTGCTGGCGATCGTGGAGGGCAATGCCGCGTTGTCGGACCACGTGTCCACCTTCTCCCTGCGCCGCGGCCTGGCGTTGACCCGACTGCCCTCGATCGCGCATGCCCGGCATTGGCTGCAACAGCAACGCATCGACCTGCTGCTGCTCGATGGCGATGTCGAGCGCGTGGCCGCAATGGAACTGATCAACAGCATGGCCGGCCGCGCCGATGCGCGCATCGTGCTGCTGGCCACCGAGGCGCAGATGCCGAAATGGCGCGGCCTGGCCGGCGGCAGCGTGGAGTTGTTGCAGACCTCGCTGCCGTGGCCGCAGATCGATGCCGAACTTGAGCAGGTCCTGCACCGGCTGCCACCACGGCGCGGCAAGGCCCGCTTCGGCCTGGTCGGCGAATGCGCGGCGATCGCGCGCGTGCAGTCCGACATCGCCCGCGTCGCACCGCTGGACATCTCGGTGCTGATTGCCGGCGAAACCGGCACCGGCAAGGAGCTGCTGGCCAAGGCGATCCACGACGCCAGCGGCCGCAGCGGGCGCCTGGTCGCAGTGAACTGCGGCGCGATTCCGCCGGAGCTGCTCGCCAGCCAGTTGTTCGGTCACGAGCGCGGCAGCTTCACCGGCGCCAACCAGCGCCATGCCGGCTATTTCGAACAGGCGCAGGGCGGCACCCTGTTCCTGGACGAGATCGGCGAGATGGCGCCGGAACTGCAGGTGTACCTGCTGCGCTGCCTGGAAACCGGCGCGATCACCCGGGTCGGCAGCGATGCGGAGGTCAAGCTGGACGTGCGCATCGTCGCCGCCACCCACCGCGACCTGCTCGGCAGCGCCAGCACCCTGCGCCGCGACCTGTACTACCGACTGTCGCACTACGTCATCGAACTGCCGCCGCTGCGCGAGCGCGGCGACGACGTGCACCTGATCGCCGATGCGCTGCTCGACACGCTCAACCGGCGTTACGGCACGCGCAAGCAGTTCGACGCCTTCTCGCGCACAGTGCTGGCCCAGCATCGTTGGCCGGGCAATGTGCGCGAACTGTCCAGTGCGGTGGCGCGCAGCTACTACCGTGCCGATAGCGATGCGGTGACGGTCGAGCCCCTGCTGCAAGGCGAGGCAGCGGCGCCGGTGCGCGAGACACATGGCCGGTACGCAGCGACGGACGACGAGGTGACCTTCCGCGTGGGCACGCCTCTGAAGCAGATCGAGCAGGAGATGTTGGCGCGCACCCTGCACGTCAACGGCGGCGACAAGTCCGCGGCCGCGCGCAGCCTGGGCATCAGCGTGCGCACCATCTACAACCTGATGTCGCGCAGCGATCGCGATTTCCGCTGATCGCCGGGGCACCGCGGCACGGTGGCCGCATCTCAATGTGTCAGCGCCTCGCGGCTGAAGCCGCTCCTACAGCAGGCTGCCCGACGTCAACTCGGCAGGCTCTACGGCAGGCCGCAGGCCGCGCGCAACTCGTCCTCGATCGGCGCCACCTGCCCCGGCGGCCGCGACTGCGGCCGGCACAGGTAGGTTTCCTCGGCGATGCGCGCGTCCACGGCAAATCCGGCACTGCGCAGCATGGCCTCCACGCCGGCGTGGTTCGGTGCCCACCAGTTGGTCGGGTCGTCGGCCAGGCGATGCTCGATGAAGGCCATCTTCGGCCAGCCCGGTTTGCACATCAGGCTGCGCTCGAGCATGCCGATGTCGCGCGGCGCCGGATACACTGCCTCGCCCGGCATGGTCATGGTCTGCAGCACCAGGGCGCGGCGGCACAGGCGCCGCACGATATCCAGCGCCAGCAGCGGATGCCGCAGGTGGTACAGCACGCCCATCAGCCACACCAGGTCGTACTGCTCGGCTTCGCGCGCCAGATCGTACAGCTGCATCTGCCGGAACCGCACGCGCCGCTCCAGACCGAACTGTTGCGCCGCCCAACGCGCCTGCCGCAGGTAGTGCGGGTTCATGTCGATCGCCACCACCTCCGCGCCGCGCCTGGTCAGCTCGAAGCTGTAGAAGCCGGCGTTGCAGCCGATGTCCAGCACCCGCCAGCCCTGCAGATCGGCCGGGATATGTGCGGCCATCTGCCGCCACTTGCAGGCCGGGAAGTCGCCGTAGGGATGCGCCGGCAAGGTCTGGCGTCCATCTGGCAGGTGCAGGTTGTGGAACCACGGCCCCAGCGCCTGGATCGGGTCGGCGGGATCGGCGGACGGAACGGCGGAGTGCATGGACGGACCCTCCCGGGAAACCTGGCGTCCCGCGCTTCAGCGGTTGACCAACTTGAAGAAGCGGCTCTGGCTGCCATCGCTGGTCTTCTCCTGGTACAGGAAGGCCAGTTCCTCTTCTTCGAACTTGTCGAAGAAGTCGTCCCAGCTGATCTCCTCCAGCGCCGCATCGTCGCGGAACAGGATGCGCAGCACGCCGGCGTCCTCATCGGCTTCGGTGCCGCGCACGCTGGCTGGGCGGCCGCCGCGGGCCTCGGCCCAGCGGCGGATTTCGTCGTGATCGGTGGTGGTCTTGGCGTCATGCGAGGGCATGGGGAGCGCTCCTGGCGGGGGTGGACGTGGTGGCCGCGTCGGCGACGCGGTCGAGGGCATCGTGCAGGGTCTGCGCGCGATGCGCGGCGGTGTGTTCGGCGAGCACGCGGCGGCGCCCTGCCTCGCCGATCGCCAGGCGCTGCGCCTCGGGCAGGTCGCGGATCCAGCCCAGCACCTCGGACGTGCGCCGCGCGATCAGGATGTCCTTGCCGGGCGCGAACAGCGTCTCCAGCCCGTCCCATGCGTCGGAAATGATCGGGGTGGCGCAGGCCGCCGCTTCGAACAGGCGCACGCTCGGCGACCAGCCCGCCAGCACCATGTCGGCGCGGGTCAGATTGAGGGTGAAGCGCTGTTGGTTGTAGAAGGCGCCGTGCTGCGCCGGCGGCAGATGCTCGCAGCGCGGCACGTTGTCCGGCCAGACCAGATGCGGCGGATACAGGGGGCCGGCGACCACGAAACGGCCCTGCGGCCAAGCCATCGCCGGCTGCAGCAACAGCCGCTCCAGCGGCGGCTGTCGGTCGTCGCTGTAGGTGCCCATGTAGCCCAGGTCGTAGCGGTGCGCCTGCGGCTGCGGTCGGTATTGCTCCGGGTCGAACGCGCAGTACAGCGGCACGGCGCGCGGCGCGCCGTAGACGCGTTCCAACCGTTGCAGGGTCGGGCCGCCGGTGAAGGACAGATACAGGTCGTAGTGCGGAATCAGCGCCGGCGACAGATAGGCGCAGTCGCCGCGCTGCAGCGCCGCCAGGGTCACCGGCGTGTCGATGTCGTAGAAGCCGACCACGCCGCGCGCGGTCTGCTGTACCCACGCGCCCACCGCGATGCCGTCGGGCACGTAGGAGCCCACGATCACCAAATCCGCCGCGGCGATCGCCGCGGCGTGCCGATCCTGCAGTTCCTCGAGGCTGGCATACAGCACCGGCGCGCACGGCAACTGCGCCGGCGGATCCTGGTGCTCGGCGTACCACGGCACGTCGCGCTCCAGGAACACCACGCGGTCGCCACGCGCCTGCAGCGCGGCGATCAGTCCGCGGTAGGTGGTGGCGTGGCCGTTGCCCCACGACGAGCGCAGGCTCAGGCCGAGGATGACGATATCGCGCGCGGCCATCACGCCGCCTCCCGCTGGCGCGCATCCAGCAGGGCTTCCACCTCGCGCGCGCGGTGCGTGTAGGTGTGATCGCGCAGCAGGCGCTGCCGCGCCCGCGCGCCGATCGCCTGCGCCTGTACGGCATCGATACGCTGTAGATAATCCGCCACCTGCTCGCTGTCGTGCGCGACCAGCACCTCGCGCTGCGGTTCGAGGAACGCCTCGATGCCTTCCCAGGCATCGACGATCAGGCAGGCGCCGGCGCCGGCCGCCTCGAACACCCGGGTCGGCGGCGACCAGCCGAAGCGCGCCATGCTGTCGCGGTTGACGTTGAGCACCATCCGCACGCTGCAGTTGAAGGCATTGTGGTCGCGCGTGGACACGTGGCCGAGCGTGCGCACGTTGTCCGGCAGCGCATCGTCCCAGCCGCTACCGCCGAGCAGGAAGCGCGCCTGCGGCAGGCGCCGCGCCGGCTCGAGGAAGAACTGCCGCACCCGTGCTTCGCGGTCCGGCAGCCGATTGCCGAGAAAGCCCAGGTCGGCGGCGAAGGACGCCTGCGCCGGCGCCGGGTGGTGGCTCAGCGGATCCAGCGCGTTGTAGATCGGCACGCACTCGGCTGCGCCCAATGCACGATACGCCGCCACCACGCGCGGCCCGCCGCCGTAGGTCAGCACCAGGTCGTAGCGCGGGATCTGCGCGCGGAACGGATCCTCGGCATCGGCCTGCACGCGCTCCAGCGTGGCCGGTGCGTCCACGTCCCAGAACAGCACCTGGGTGCGCGAGGAGCGCAGTCCCAACACCTCGCGCTCCAGGAATGCATCGAACACGCCGACGCCGCTGGCCTTGACCACCACGTCGGCGCCGCGTGCCTGCTCCAGTGCGCGCGCCGCGTCGGCTTCGGCCGCCCCGGGATAGACGGTGACCTGGGCCCAGTCCGGATCGTCGATGTCGCGGTGCTGCTGGCGCCCGAACGCATCGGGTTCGAAGAAGTGGATGCGGTGGCCACGCTGCGCCAGCGCGTGCAGCAGGCCGCGGTAGTAGGTGGCGGCGCCGTTCCAGTACGAGGACACCAGGCTGGAACCGAAGAAGGCGATGTGCAACGGACTAGGCATGACGGAGGCTCCGTTCGTCGGGAAGCGTGGCGCGCGGGCTGGGCGCGTCGAGTTCGGCGAGCACCGCCAGCAGTTCGTCGACGCGGTGCGCGCAGCTGTGGCGGGTGCGGATGGTATGCAGGCCATGCATGCGCAGCGCCGCGGCCAGTTCGGCGTCGTGCAGCACGTCGTGCAGGTGGCGCTGCATCTGCGCGCCGTCGCGCGCCACCAGGTAATCGCGCCCGGGCGTGAGCAACTGCTCGACGTCGTCCCACGGCGCACACACCAGCGGGATGCCGCAGGCCAGCGCCTCGAACACGCGGATCGTGGGGATGCCGGGCAGCGCGCGCACATACGGCCGTCGCGGCACGTGCACGGTGACCCGGAAATGCGCGAACGCCTGCGGCGCGCGATGGTTGGGCAGCCAGCCGGCGTAGTCGATGCCGGCCTCGGCCAGCGCCTGCAAGGCCTGTGGCGGATAGCGCACGCCGTGGATGCGGGCGCGCAGGCGCAGCCGCCGTACCGGCTGGATCAGGAACGCGTCCAGTTCCTGCGCGCGCTCGTCGTCGCCCCAGTTGCCGATCCATAGCAGGTCGCCCTGCTGCGCCTGCCCGAGCTGCGGCTGGAACACGCGCAGATCCGCCGCCTCGTGCCAGGTCCACACGCGCCGGCTCCAGCCATGGCGCAGATACTGCTGGCGCACCGCTTCGCCGAAGGCGAGCACGCCGTCGTAGTCGGACAGATCGAACCGCGCCATCTCGTCGGGGGCGCTGACCGAACGGTGGTGGGTGTCGTGGAACAGCACGCGGCACCCGGCAGGCGCCTCGCGGCCGATCCGCGCGATCAGCGCGGGCGCGTTCCATTCGTGCACCAGCACCACGTCGGCGCCGTCCAGCACCTGCGCCAGATCCAGCGTGGCCAGGTCGTAGCGCGTGCTGCGCAGCTGCGGAAAGGCATCGGCGAAGGCCTGCAACGGCGCCTCGCCCTCCTCCGCCTGCAGTTGCGCACGGCTCCAGCTGTCGTGCGGCTCGTACACCGCCAGCGCATGCCCGCGCGCCTGCAGTTCGGCGACGATGCCACGCAGGAAATGCGCGTTGCCGTGGTTCCAGTCTGACACCAGCGAGTGATAGAACAGCACGAATTTCATGCACCGACTCCGATCGAGGAAAGCATGGGGACCGGCGGGCCGGCCCGTCCGGCCGCGCGGGGCGTGCCGCGATGCGCGATCAGCGCCCGATAACGCTGGCGGTAGGCCGCGGCCATGGCGGTGGCGGTGTAGCGCCGCGCCTGCGCAACCGCGCGCCGGGCCATGCGCTGCCGCAGCAACGGATCGCCGATCAGGCGCTGCAACTGCGCCGTCAGCGCCCGTGCGTCGTCCGGCGCGACGTACAGCGCCGCATCGCCCCAGACCTCGCGCAGGCTGGGGATGTCGCCCAGCACCAGGGCGCAGCCGGCCTGCGCCGCTTCCAGCGCCGACAGCCCGAACGGCTCGTAGCGCGCCGGCAGCGCATACACGCTGGCGCGGGCCATCCAGCGGCGCAGACGCGACGGCGGCAGCTGGCCCAGCAGCAACGCCGGCGCGATCGCCGCGGTGCCGCCGTCCGGATGCGCCGCTTGCCCGGCGATGCGCAGCGCCCAGGGCAGCTGCGGCGCTACCGCGGCCAGCGTGCGCAGATTCTTCGCCTCGTCCCACAGCCGCCCTGCCGCCAGCACCAGGGGCCGCTTGGCGCTGGCCGGCACCGGCCGCGACAGCGGCGCGGCGCCATTGGCGATCACGCTGCACGGCACGTCCAGCGGATACTGCGCGCGCAACGCCGCCAGCATCGCCTGGGTCGGCGCGACCACGTGATCGGCCGCCGCCAGACCCGCGGCGACCGTGGCGCGGTAGTGATCCCATTCGGGCGGCAGCGCCTCGCCGCGCACCGCCTGCCACCAGGAGCCGACGCAGGAATGCGCGGTCATCAGCACCGGCGCAGGCCACGCCAGGGCGCCGTGCGCATAGTCGTTCAGATGCACCACATCCGGGCGCACCTGCGCCGCCAGCGCCTGCAGCCAGCGCCCGGCCGAGGACACATCGGCCCAGGGATCGTCCATCCACAGCAGCCGGTAGCCGCTGGCATGCAGGCGCAGCCCCTGGATCGCCGCGGCCTCGCGCCACTGCGCCGGCGTCGGGCTCGCGCCCATCGTCGCCAATTCCACGCGGTCGCCCTGCGCGGTCAGCACGCGGCACAGGCTCAGCGCGTACTGCCACACGCCGCCGACGGTGTCGGCGGTCATCAGGATCCGCAGCGGACGCTCAGCGTCCATAGAGCGCATCCACGGTGCGAGCGACCTCGAGCAGGTGCAGCGCCGCCGGGTCGAAGCCGGGGTCGGCGCCCAGGCGCTCGGCCCAGTCCAGCAAGGCGCGGCCGCCCCAGGCGTCCGGTGGCGAGGCCAGGCGCTCGCAGCGTGTGCCGTCGAAGCGGTCCACGGTGAAGTCGAAGAACGAGCCGTCGACATTGCGCAGCGCCGCGCCGCCACCGGTGCCGTACACATGCGCCTGGATCACCGCATCGCAGCCGGCCGGCAGGCGCCAGGAGCAGGCCATGCGCACGCTGGAGCCGTTGTCCATGCGCCACTGCGCGCTGGCGTAGTCCTCCACCTGCTGCACCGGCCGGGTCAGTTGCCGGCCTTGCGCGTACAGCGCCGCCTGCAACTCGCGATGGCCGCCGCTGCCGGTCAGCCACATCGCCAGATCCAGCAGATGGATGCCCAGGTCCATCACGCAACCGCCGCCGGAACGGGCGATGTCGTAGAACCAGTCCTTGTCCGGGCCGTAGGCGTTGTGGAACAGCAGGTCGATCGCGAACACCTCGCCCAGTGCGCCCTGCGCGATCTGCTCGCGCAGCGTCGCCATGCCCTTGGCGAAGCGGTAGCTGAAATCCACCGCGAGCAGGCGGTCGTGGCGTTGCGCCAGCGCCAGCACCTGCTCGGCTTCGGCGGCGGTGCGGGTCAGCGGCTTCTGGCAGAACACCGCCAGGCCGCGCTGCAGGGCCGCGGCGGCCTGCGCGGCGTGCGCGCCACTGGGCGTGGCGATGACCACGCCGTCCAGGTCCTCGCGCGCCAGCAGCGCCTCCAGGTCAGGCAGCAGGTCGGCGGCCGGTGCGTCCTGGCGTGCGTCGAGCAGCGCCGTCGCGCTGGCATCGGCGATCGCCACCACCTGGCCCAGTCCGCTGTCGGCCAGGGCGCGCATGCGCGCACGGCCGATCCAGCCGACGCCGAGGAACCCCAGCCGCGGCGCACGCCAACGCGGTTGCGCCCACGCGTTCATGCCAGCACCACGCCTTTGAGGAAGCCCTCGGGGCGCGCCTCCATGTCCGCGAATGCCTGCGGCAGCCGATCCGGCGGATAGCGGTGGGTCAACAGCGGAAACGGATCCAGGCGCCCGTCGGCGACCGCGTCCACCGCCTCCTGCAGGCCACGTCGCGCCACCCGCGGATCGCGCTCGTGCGCGTTGACCACGTCCAGGCCGCGCCAGTTCCACTGCTGCATGTCGACCTGGCGCGGGCCGTCCTGGTGGTAGCCGGCGATGACCAGGCGCCCGCCTTCACCGCACAGCGCGCTGGCGATGTCGAGGGTGACCTGCTCGCCGGCGGCCTCGATCACCCGCAGGCAGCCGCTGCCGCCGGTGAGTTCGTGCACCGCGCCGATCGCCGCGTACCGATCCTCGGTGGCGAGCGTGGCGCTGGCGCCGCACTGGCGCGCGATCTGCAGCGCGTACTCGCGCCGCGACAGCGCGATCACCTGCGCGCCGAGCCCGGTGGCCAACTGGATCAGCAGCGCACCGATGAAGCCGACGCCGACCACCGCGACGGTATGGCCCGGCTGGATGTCGCTGCGGCGCAGGATGTTCATCGCGCAGGCCAGCGGCTCGCCGGGCAGATCGCGGCCGGACAGCGACGGCGGCAAGCGCACCAGCGCGTCGGGTTCGGCCAGGTCGTACTCGGCATAGGCGCGGCCGGACAGCAGCACGACGCGGTCGCCCGGCGCCCAGTCGCGGACGTCGGCGCCGACCGCGTCGACCTCGCCCCAGCCTTCGTGGCCCGGCGCACCGGGTTCGAACGGATAGGCGAACCATGGCCGGCCGGCCCATACCGGCAGATTGGACGCACACACGCCGCAGCCGTGCAGGCGCACCCGCACCTGCTGCGGCGCGGGTTCGGGGCGTGGCTGGCGCTGGGCGACGATGCGGCCCGGGCCTTCGAAGACGGCGGCATGCATGCTGTTCATGCGGCGTGGATCCTCCGTTGCGGTGGGGAAACAGGTGCGGCGCGCTCGGCCTGCGTGTGCAGCCAGCGGTGCAGCCGCGTGATGCCGGCATCGGCGCCGACGCGAGGCGACCAGCCCGTGGCCGCGGCGAAGGCGCGGGTGTCGGAGACGTAGTAGCGCTGGTCGCCGACCCGCGGCGCGGCATGCGCCAGTTCCAGGCGATGGCCGACCAGGACCTCGATCCGCCGCAGCACCTCGCGCAGGCTGGCGGCATTGGCCGGCCCGCCGCCCATGTTGAACGCCCGCCCGGACAGCCGCGGCATCTGCGCCTGGCACTGCAAAAACGCCTCGACCAGGTCGTCGACGAACAGCAGGTCGCGGACCTGGCGGCCATCGCCGTACACGGTGATCGGCTGCTGCTGCAACGCGCGGATCAGGAAGTGCGCGACCCAGCCCTGGTCCTCGTTGCCGCACTGGTGCGGGCCATAGATGCAGCTCATCCGCAGCACCACCGCCTGCAGGCCGAAGCTGCGCGCGTAATCCAGCACGTACTGGTCGGCACCGCCCTTGGAGCAGCCGTAGGGGCTGTGGAAATCCAGCGCGCGGCGCTCGTCGATGCCGCGCGCGCGCAGCAGCGGATCGCTGGGCTGGTAGCGCTGCGCGTCGGCCTCCAGCGGCACGTCGTCGAGCGCGCCATACACCTTGTTGGTGGAAGTGAACAGCAGCGGCGGCGGCCGCCGCGCGCAGCGAATCGCATCGAGCACGTTGAAGGTGCCGCGCAGGTTGACCTCGAAGTCGTGCGACGGATCCTCCAGGCTGGAGGTCACCGCCACCTGCGCGGCCAGGTGGAACACCTGCGCCGCCTGCGCCACCGCATCGCCGAGCAGGTGCCGGTCGCGCACGTCGCCCACCTCCACGTGCAGGCGTTCGGCGGGATAGTGGCGACGCAGCCATTGCAGGTTGTGCTCCACGCCGGGCCGCGACAGGTTGTCGTAGACGATGACGCGGCGCCCGCTGTCGAGCAGGCGCGCGGCCAGGTTGGTACCGATGAAGCCGGCGCCACCGGTGATCAGCACTGCATCGGCGCGCGGACGCGACAGCGCATGCACCGGCGCGCGGCCAGTTGCGCTGGGCGCTGTGGCGAGCGGCTCCTGGGCGACCTCCGGGCGCGGCGCGCGCGACAGGTTGGCGCCGTGCTCGTGGTGCAGCGACGCCAATGCCTCGATACCGTCGTAGCCCTGCTCGGCCCACAGCCGGTACAGCAGCTTGGCGCGGCCGCGCTCGTCGCGCAGGCCGAAGTGATAGTGGCGCTCGTCCTCGTGGAAACCGTCCTGGTGGCTGATGCTGCCGTGCAGGTCGCACGCGGCGTACCAGTACAGCCGCTCCACCGGCGCATCCAGCGTCTCGCGCAACTGCCGCACCTGCTCGATCTCGTCGTGGCGCCAGGTCGAGTAACCGGTCTCGCTGAGCCAGACCTGCGGCTGCAACCCGTGCGCGGCGAGCACCGCGCGTACCTCGCCGAGGACGTCCGCCCAGGGCCGGCGACGGAAATCCCAGGTGCCGGGGAACCCATGCACGCCGATCGCATCGATATGCGCCAGCGCACCGCGCCGCGCCATCAGCGCCAGCCAGTTGGGATCGGTCGGGCACATGCCGCCCAGCAGGGTCTTCTTGCCCAACTGGTGCGCCCAGTGCGCGGCCTGGCCGATCATCTCGGCGAAGCGCTGCCAGTCGTGGTCCAGGTGCCAGTCCCAGTCGTTGAGGTTGTTCGGCTCGTTCCACAGCTCGATCCACTCGAAGCCGTCGCCGAAGCGCCCCACCACTTGGTCGATGAAATCGGCGAAAGCCTTGCTGTCGCGCGGCGGCGACGCGGTGCGCGGCTCCAGCCCCAGCGATGGCGGGGTGTAGCAGAAGCACGGCAGCACCTCGCAGTGCGCGCTGAGCAGCGGTATCAGCCACGCATACCAGCGCTCGCCCTCGGCGGTGTGCCAGTCGGCCCAGGAAAACTGGGTGCGCAGCCGGCGCACGCCGAGCTCGCGCATGTCGTGCAACAGCGCATGCACGGCGTCCTCGTCGCCGATCCGCAACCATTCGATCAGGCCGATCTCGGCCAGCCGTTCGCGTGCCTGCGCGCTCATCCCTGCAACCCCCGCCGTGCCAGCTCGGCATTGGCCGCTTCGATGCCATCGGCGGCGGTCTGCTCGCGCAGCCACGTCACCAGCTCGCCCAGCCCCTGCTGCAACTCCATCTGCGGCGTATAGCCGATGCGGTCGCGGGCCAGGGAGATGTCGGCGAAGCAGTGCCGGATGTCGCCCACCCGGTAGTTGCCGGACACCTGGGGCGGCAGGTCGTCGATGCCCATGGCCGCGGCGATGCGCTGCGCCACCTCGTTGATGCTGATCGCCTGGCCGCTGCCGATGTTCAACGCCAGGCCCGCGGCGGATTCGCTTTCGTAGGCCAGGCGGCAGGCGCGGGCGACGTCGCTGACATGCACGAAATCGCGGCGTTGCGCGCCGTCCTCGAAGATCACCGGCGGTTTGCGGTTGAGCAGCCGCGCCGCGAAGATCGCCAGCACCCCGGTGTAGGGATTGGACAGTGCCTGGCGCGTGCCGTAGATGTTGAAGAAGCGCAATGCCGTGGTCGGGATCGCATAGGCCTGGCCGACGATCAGGCACAGGCGCTCCTGGTCCAGCTTGGACAGCGCGTACACCGACGAAGGTTCGGCCGGCTTGCCCTCGTCGGTCGGCACCGGCTGCAGCGGGCGTCCGTCCACGCTCGGCTCCCACTGCGCGCGGCGCAGTTGCGCCAGCGGCCGTTCGCGCACCGGCACGCGCGTGCCGTCGGCATCGACGTAGGCACCTTCGCCGTAGACGCTCATGCTCGACGCCACCACCAGCCGCTGCACCGGTCGCTCCACCAAGGCTTCCAGCAGCACCGCGGTGCCGAGATTGTTGGTGTGGGTGTAGTGGGCGATCTGGTACATGCTCTGGCCCACGCCGACCGCGGCGGCGAGATGGAACACGCCGTCCACGTCCTGCAGCGCCTCGCGCACCGTGGCCGGATCGCAGACATCGCCGACGATCAGTTCCACCTGCGCGGACAGGTAATCGGGCCGCGTCGCATTGGCGCCGTGCACCTACGCGCACAGGTTGTCGAGCACCCGCACCCGGTAGCCCTGCGCCAGCAACTCGTCGGCCAGGTGGGAGCCGACGAAGCCGGCGCCGCCGGTTATCAGCACGCGCTTGCCGGCGTGCGGGCGGCCCGTGCCGCCCCTGAGTTCATGCACAGTCACGTTGCACCTCCAGTTCCGGGATGTCGTGCAGATGCGCCTGAAACCAGGCGATGGTGCGGCGCAGGCCGTCGTCCAAGGCCACCTGCGGCTCCCAGCCGAGTTCGCGCCGGGCCAGGCCGATGTCCGGGCAGCGCCGGGTCGGGTCGTCCTTGGGCATCGGCCGGCGCACGATGCGCGAGGACGAGCCGGTCAGGGCCAGGATCCGCTGCGCCAGCTCGGCCACGGTGATCTCGTGCGGATTGCCGAGGTTGACTGGGCCGGTGAAGCCACGCGGGCTGCGCATCAGTTGCACGATGCCCTCGACCAGATCGGAGACGTAGCAGAACGAACGGGTCTGGCTGCCGTCGCCGTACAGGGTCAGCGGCTGCTCGCGCAGCGCCTGCACGATCAGGTTGGAGACCACCCGACCGTCGTCGTTGCGCATGCGCGGGCCGTAGGTATTGAAGATGCGGCCGACCTTGATGTCGGTGGCGTGCAGCCGGTGGTAATCGAAGAACGCCGCTTCGGCGCAGCGCTTGCCCTCGTCGTAACAGGCGCGCGGCCCGATCGGGCTGACCGCACCGCGGTAGTCCTCGCGTTGCGGATGCACCTCCGGCTCGCCGTAGACCTCGCTGGTGGAGGCCTGGAAGATGGTCGCGCCGTTGCTGCGCGCCACCTCCAACAGGTTGATCGCGCCTTCCAGGCAGGTCTGCAAGGTATGCAGCGGACGCGCCTGGTAATGCACCGGCGAAGCGCAGCAGGCCAGGTTGAACACCCAGTCGACCTTGGCCTGGTACGGCTGCACCACGTCGTGGGCCACGAAACGGAAGCGCGGCTGTCCCAGCAGGTGCGTGAGATTGTCCAGCGAGCCGGTCAGCAGGTTGTCCAGCACGGTGACGTCGTAGCCGTCCTCGAGCAGGCGCTCGCACAGATGCGCACCGACGAAGCCGGCACCGCCGGCGACCAGCGCGCGCGGTGGCGCTTGGGTGGTAGGGGAAGCAATTGCGCCATCCATCATCGACTCCTCGCAGAGGCCGGGCGTCATCGCCTGGCGTGGGAGAGGTCAGCGCAAATGGCGTGCCAAGTGCGCGCGGTACGGGCCACGCACATGCAGATGTGGCGTCCTGTCAGGGTTTGGGGGCGGATCGCGACTGCCGCGGCGCACGCGCCTTGGCGGCACTCGTATGGAGGGCGTGCACGCCGCTGTCAGCGGCCCGTGAAACGACGATGCCGCGTTGCAGCGACCGAGGAAAAATTTGCCAACGCGGCGATGCCGCGCCAGACAACTCGCAAACACGCGAGCCAACGGCGCGACCGTCGGCGCCGACGTCGCGCCGCATCATCGACGCGTCAGCGCACGCTGCGCATGCGCCGCGGGTGCACGAGCACCGCGCGGCACGCCGTCGGTCTGGAACGCGATCGCGTGCGCGGATCGCAGGCCTCGGCGTTGCGGCGCCCGAACGCCGGGCACAAAAAAAGAGGCTTGCGCCTCTTGGTTTGATCGGCCCTGCCGTGACGGCAGCACCGAGACTCTGGAGCGGGAAACGAGACTCGAACTCGCGACCTCAACCTTGGCAAGGTTGCGCTCTACCAACTGAGCTATTCCCGCTTGAGGCCGCGAATTCTACCGGGACCACGCAGGCTGTCAACCATTGCCTTCGATTTTTTTCGCGTTCTTTTCCGCCATCGCCGCGCGCTCGTCGTCGCGCAGGCTCGGCCAGGCCGCATGCAGGTACTGGATGCCCGACCACAGCGTCAGGATCGCCGCGATCGCCAGGGTCCAGTCGCCGACGTGGAAGATGAACAGGCCCATCCACACGCTCTCCGGCGGCGAGCCGTCGGGCATCACCGAGTACAGCAGGCACAGCAGCGCCACCATCTGCGCGGTGGTCTTGATCTTGCCGATCATCGCCACGCGCACCTTGGCGCGCTGGCCGATCTCGGCCATCCATTCGCGCAGCGCCGACACGGCGATCTCGCGGCCGACGATCACCGCCGCCCAGAACGCCATCCACGGCGTCGGATGGCCCTGCACGATCAGGAACAGCGCCACCGCCACCATCAGCTTGTCGGCCACCGGATCCAGGAACGCGCCGAACGCGGAGTACTGGTGGTAGCGCCGCGCCACCCAGCCGTCCAGCCAGTCGGTGAACGCGGCCAGGCCGAAGATCGCCGCCGAGGCGAAGTTGGTCCAGTTGTACGGCAGATAGAACACCAGCACCAGCACGGGGATCATCACGATCCGCAGCAGCGTGAGCCAGGTGGGGATGGTCAACTTCATTGCGCTGCTCTACTCGCCTGCCGGATCGGGTACCGGCAGCCCGTGCAGGTTAGCGTAGATTCGTGCGGCCAGTGCGTCATTGATGCCCTCCACCCGCGCGATCTCGGCCTCGCCGGCGGCCTTTAGCCCGGCCAGTCCACCGAAATGCTTGAGCAGGCTGGCGCGGCGCCGCGGGCCGATGCCGGGGATGTCCTCCAGCTTGCTGGTCATGCGCGCCTTCTGGCGGCGCCCGCGGTGGCCGGTGATGGCGAAACGGTGCGCCTCGTCGCGCACCTGCTGGATGAACTGCAGCGCCGGCGACGCCGCGCCCGGCCGCAGTTCGCGCCCGTCCGGCATCACCAGGGTCTCGTGGCCGGCGCGGCGCTCGGCGCCCTTGGCCACGCCGATCAGCAGCACACCGTCCACGCCCAGGTCGGCGAGCGCGCCCGTGGCCTGCGCCAGCTGGCCGGCACCACCGTCGATCAGCAGCACGTCCGGCAGCACCACGTCGCCCTTGCCCTCGCCTTCGGCGGCGCGACGGAAGCGGCGCTCGATCGCCTGGCGCATCGCCGCGTAGTCGTCGCCCGGCTCGATGCCGCTGATGTTGTAGCGCCGGTACTGGCTGCGCACCGGGCCGCTGGCATCGAACACCACGCACGAGGCCACCGTGGCCTCGCCCATGGTGTGGCTGATGTCGAAGCATTCCACCCGCTTGACCGGCTCGGCCAGGCCGAGCATCTCGCGCAGCGCCTCGCTGCGCGCGTGCTGGGCGTTGCGGCTGGTCAGTTCGGTGACCAGGGTCGCCTGGGCGTTGCGGCTGGCCAGTTCCAGGTAGCCGGCGCGCTCGCCGCGCACGTTCCACTTCAACTGCACCTTGCGCTCGGCGGCCGAACTCAGCGCCGCCTCGATCAGCTCGGCATCGGGGATCTCGCGGTCCAGCAGCACCTCGCGCGGCGGCGCGTGCTCGACGTAGTACTGCGACACGAACGCGCCCAGCACTTCGGCGGCGCTGTCCTCGCCGTTGGTCTTGGGGAAGAACGCGCGGGTACCGAGGTTGCGGCCGTCGCGGAACGCCAGCAGCAGCACGCAGGCGTTGGCGCCCTGGGTGGCGCAGGCCAGCACGTCCAGGTCGGCGGCGCGGCCGTCCACGTACTGCCGGCTCTGCATGCTGCGCAGCGAGCCGAGCAGGTCGCGCAGGCGCGCGGCGCGCTCGAACTCCAGGCGTTCGCTGGCGGCCTGCATGGCCTGCACCAGTTCCTCGCCGAGCTGGTCGCTGCGCCCTTCCAGGAACAGCGTGGAGCGGCGCACCGCCTCGGCGTACTCGTCGGCCGCCACCAGCGCCACGCACGGCGCGCTGCAGCGGCCGATCTGGTACTGCAGGCACGGCCGCGAGCGGTTGCGGAACACGCTGTCCTCGCAACTGCGCAGCTTGAACAGCTTGTGCATCAGGTTCAGCGTCTCGCGCACCGCGGTGACGCCGGGATACGGGCCGAAATAGCGCCCCGGCACCGCGCGCGGGCCGCGATGCAGGGTGATCCGCGGCCACTCCTCGCGGGTCAGCAATACGTAGGGATAGCTCTTGTCGTCGCGCAGCGACACGTTGTAGCGCGGCGACAGCGACTTGATCAGCTGGTTTTCCAGCAGCAGCGCCTCGCCCTCGCTGCGGGTGACGGTGACGTCCATGCGCGCCACCTGCGCCAGCATGGCCATGGTCCGCGCGTTCTTCGGCGAACCACTGAAGTAGCTGGAGACGCGCTTGCGCAGCGCGCCGGCCTTGCCGACGTAGAGCAAGGTGTCGTCCGCGGCGTACATGCGGTAGACGCCGGGCGCGGTACTGAGGTTGGCGGCAAAGGCCTTGCCGTCGAACGGCGGCGCTGCAGGAGTACTCATTCGCCGATCGCGACGTCGCGCAGTTCGCCGCTGGCGATGTCGTAGCGCAGCACCGCATGCGCGTCGGTCTCGGCGATCCACACCGTGCCGGCGCCCACCGCCAGCCCGCCCGGGCCGTGCAGGCGCCGCGGCAAGGCCGCGGTGGACAGTTCGCCGCCGCCCAGGCGCAGGCTGCGCAGGCTGCCGTTGCCGCTGTCGGCGATCCACAGCAACGGCGCGTCCGGGCTCAGCGCGATCGCCTGTGGGAACTGCAGCCGGGCGCGGCTGCGCGGCCCGTCCTCGTCGCCGAAATCCCACGGCCCCTGGCCGCCGAGCAGGGTCTGCACCAGGTCGCCGCGCAACTGCATCGAGCGCACCGCCGAGCCCAGCGCATCGCACACGTACAGCACCTGCTGCACCGCGGCCAGGCTGCACGGCTGCGCGAACGCGGCCAGGTGGCCGCTGCCGTCGCGCAACTCCAGCGCGCCCGCGCCGGCCCGCCAGCGCAGGCTGCGGCTGCCCAGGTCGTAGCTCCAGATACGGTTGTCGCCGGCCATCGCCAGGTGCACCTGGTTGTCGGCGATCACCACGTCCTGCGGATGGTTCAACGGCGCCAGCAGCGGTTGTTCCACTGGCCCTTCCACCGGCTCGCCGGCGCGGCCGTTGCCGCACAGGGTGTCGACCTGGCCGGTGAGCAGGTTGATCCGGCGCAGCGCATGGTTGCCGGTGTCGGCCACGTACAGCACCCCGCGCTCCAGGGCCAGCCCGCGCGGGCGGTGGAACGCCGCCTCGCCGATCGCGCCGTCGATGAAGTCGGCGGTGCCGATGCCGAACTGGCGCAGCACGCGGCCGCTGGTGCTGCACTCGAGGATGCGGTGGTGGCCGCTGTCGGCGACGTACAGGCGGTCCTCGGCCAGCGCCAGGCCGGTTGGGAAGCGCAGCGGCAGGCGCGGCTCCGGCTGGGTCTCGCGGGCGTCGCGCAGGTCCTCGTCCAGCGGCAAGGGCTGTCCGGCGCACAGCGCGTGCAGCGCCTTGTCCAGTTCCGCGCCGCCGATCCCGACCAGGCGCTCGCGTTCCACCCCGCCGGCATCGATCAGGACCAGGGTCGGCCAGGCCTGGACGCCGAAGCGCTGCCAGGCGGCCCAGTCGGCATCGAGCAGGATCGGCGCGGACACGCCCTGGCTGCGCAGCAGCTTCAGCGCCCGCTGCGGCTCGCGCTCGCTGTCGAAGCGCGGTACCTGCACCACGATCACCTGCAGCCGCCCGGGATTGCGCGCCTGCCACTGGCCGAGTTCGGCCAGGCGCTGCGAACACCACACCGACGCGGCGTTGACGAAGGCCAGCACCAGCGCCCGGCCCTGCAGGTCGCGCAGCCGGATCGGCGCCGCGTTGAGCCAGGCGCCGGACGCGGGAAGTTCCAAGGCGGCGATGGAATTCATCGGCCGATTATGCCGGAGCCGAGGTCCACGGACAGTCGTGCCACGCTGCCGGCGGCGGCTTCGTCTACCAGTTGCCAGACCTGCTCGAACTGGGCGCTGCCGCCGGTGTACGGATCGGGGATCTCGCGATGGCTGCGCACCCCGGCCCACGGCAGCCACAGCGCCACGCGGTCGTGCGCCGATGCCGGAGCACGCTGGAGCACGTCGCGCAGGTTGGCCGCATCGGCGCACAGGATCCAGTCGAACTCGGCAAAGTCGCGGTCGTGCAGCTGGCGCGCGCGCAGCCCGGCGATGTCCACGTCGTGGGCGGCGGCGCAGGCCACCGCGCGCCGGTCCGGCGGTTCGCCCCGGTGCCAGTCGCCGGTGCCCGCCGAGTCGACCTGGACCAGCCCGGCCAGCGGCGAGCGCTGCAGGTGATGGCGCAGCGCGCCCTCGGCCATCGGCGACCGGCAGATGTTGCCCAGGCACACCAGCAGCAGCTTCATGCCTGGCCCTGCAGGTGGGCCTCGGCGCGCGCCAGGTCCTCGGGCGTGTCCACGCCGGGCGGGAACGGCGCCGGCGACAGCGCCACCGCGATGCGGAAGCCGGCTTCCAGCACCCGCAACTGTTCCAGCGACTCGATCCGCTCCAACTGCCCCGGCGGCATCGCCGCGAACCGGCGCAGGAAGCCCGCGCGGTAGGCGTAGATGCCGATATGCCGCAGCCACGGGCCCGGCAGCGGCCGCTGCGCCTGCGAGGCGGCGAAGGCGTCGCGGTGCCAGGGGATCGGCGCGCGGCTGAAGTACAGCGCATCGCCAGCGGCACTGCGCACCAGCTTGACCACGTTGGGATCGAACAGATGCTCCGCCGCGTCCACCGGCGTACCCAGGGTCGCCATCTCGGCGCCGCTGTCGGCCAGGGTCCGGGCCACCGCGACGATGCCGGCGACCGGCGCGAACGGCTCGTCGCCCTGCAGGTTGACCACCAGGGTCGCGTCGTCCCAGCCGGCGATGTCGGCGCATTCGGCCAGGCGATCGGTGCCGGACGCGTGGTCGGTGGAGGTATGGGCCACGTGCACGCCGTCCAGGTCGGCCACCGCGGCGGCGATGCGCGCATCGTCGGCGGCCACCCACACCTGCGAAGCGCCGGCGGCGAGCGCACGCCGTGCCACGTGGCGGATCAGCGGCTCGCCGCCGAGCGCGCGCAAGGGCTTGCCCGGCAGCCGCGACGCGGCATAGCGGGCCGGGATGGCGACGACGAAGGACGGGACGGCGGCGTTCATGCCGCCACCGCGCCGACGGCGGGAAGGTCGATGGCGGCGGCAGGCAGGTGCGGGAGCGGGGCGAATCCGGCCATGAATTGATCTTTCTCCGTCAATTATTGAGAATAGTTCGCATTCGCCATTTGACGACCGAACTGCCCCGGCACATGTGCCGCTGCGACAGCCTCTGGCGCGACGGCGTTGCCTCCCGCCCATTCTATAGACCCCACCGATGAACCTCCCTGCCCCCTCCCTCCGATCCGCTGCGCAGCTCCCTTCCGCCATCACGCGCCGCGCACTGTGCCTGGCCATCGCCGCACTGCTTCTGCCAGCCGCGGCCAGCGCCGCCGAGGCCGGCGTTGGCGCGGCCGACGCCCTGGCGACCGGCGACCGGCAACCCACCGAGTTGGAGAAACTGGATGTGGTCGCGCAGCGCAAGGACGGCTATACCGCGCCGTCCAGCGCCACCGGCACCGGCTTGGTGCTCAGTCCGCTGGAGACGCCGCAGTCGGTGAGCAGCATCGGCCGCGAGCAGATGGACGACTTCGGCCTGCGCAACGCCAACGACGTGCTGGCGCTGGCCACCGGCATCAACGTCGAGAAGATCGAGACCGATCGCACCTACTACAGCGCGCGCGGCTTCGACGTCGTCAACTTCCAGGTCGACGGCCTCGGTCTGCCGTTCACCAACGGCGGCGCCGAAGGTGACCTGGACACTGCGATGTACGAGCGGGTGGAGGTCTTGCGCGGTGCCAACGGCTTGCTGTCCTCGACCGGCAATCCGTCGGCCACGATCAACTTCGTGCGCAAGCGACCCACCGAGGACCTGCAAGGCAGCGCCGGGGTGACGGTGGGCAGCTGGGACACGCGGCGGCTGGACGCCGACCTGTCCGGCCCGCTCAACGCCAGCGGCAGCGTGCGCGGCCGCGTAGTCGCCGCTGGCCAGGACGGCGACAGCTACCTGGACCGCTATGCGCTGAAGAAGCACAGCCTCTATGGCATCGTCGAGACCGATCTCGGCGATCGCACCCGCCTGAGCGTCGGCGCAAGCTATCAAAAAAACGACGCCACCGGCGGCATGTGGGGCGCACTGCCGCTGTACTACAGCGATGGCAGCGCCACGGATTTCGCGCGGTCCACCAGCACCTCGGCCGACTGGTCGTACTGGACCACCGAAGACAAGCGCGGGTTCCTGGAACTGCGGCAGGACCTGGGCGCGGACTGGCAGCTCACGCTGGCGCTGAACTACCGCAAGCTCGACAACGATGCCCAGCTGTTCTACGTCTACGGCACCCCCGACCGCGCGACCGGCCTGGGCCTGTTCTCCTATCCCTCGCAGTACGGCAGCACCGAAACGCAGAAGTACGCCGACGTGTACGCGAGCGGCCCGTTCGCGCTCGGCGGGCGCGAGCACGAGTTGGTGGTGGGCGTGAAGTGGGGCCGCGTGGAGGCCGACCAGGTGTCCTGGTACGGCAACGACATCGGCACGCCACTGCCGCCTCTGCAGGACTGGACCGGCGCCTATCCCAAGCCGCGGTTCGATGCCTTCTCCGACGGCGCGCAGTTCGACATCACCCGGCGCACCGCCTACGCCACTGCGCGCTGGAACCTCGGCGAGACGCTGAAGCTGATCACCGGCGTCAACCACACCCGGATCGAGAGCCGCGGCCAGAACTACGGCGTGCAGCACGCCTACGACGACAGCAAGACCACGCCGTTCGTCGGTGCGGTCTATAACTTCGCTCCGAACTACGCGCTGTACGCCAGCTATGCGGAGATCTTCAACCCGCAGACCGAACTGGACCGCACGCTGCGGGTGCTCGACCCCATCACCGGCAGCAACGCCGAACTCGGCATCAAGGGCCAGTGGTTGCAGCAGCGCGTCAATGCCTCCTTCGCCCTGTTCCGTGCCAAGCAGGACAACACCGCCGAAGCCGATGTCTTCGTCGGCACCCTGCAGACCTACCGGCCGATCGACGCCACCTCCACCGGCTACGAGTTCGACGTCGCCGGCCGGATCGGCGCGCACTGGCAACTCAACGCCGGCTATACCCAACTGGGCATCAAGGGCGACGACGGGCGCAACGTGCGCACCTACGTGCCGCGCCGCACGTTCAAGCTGGCGACCACCTACACCGTGCCGCAATGGGACGCCTTGCAGTTGGGCGCGACCCTGACCTGGCAGGACGCCATCGTCCGCGACCAGGAGGCCGTGGACACCGCCGGCAATCCCATCTACACCCGCCAAGGCAGCTATGCGCTGCTGGGGCTGATGGCGCAGTACGCCATCACGCCGCGGCTCAGCGCGACGCTCAACGTCTACAACATTACCGACCGTAAATACATCAACAGCCTGTACTGGGCGCAGGGCTACTACGGCGCGCCACGCAACACGGCGCTGTCGCTGACCTACCGGTTCTAGCGCAGGCCGCTGGCGGAACGCGTCGCGCCGGGCCCCTGCCGCGACGCGGGGTGCCGTCGCTGGTAATTGCGAAACGTGCGACGGCCGCTGGCGGAAGCGCGGTACGCGCGGACAGCGGAACGCGCCGTCGGCACGGCGCGACAGGTGGAGCGTGGCGCGCCGCGAGGACGCCGCTCATCACGCCGAAAAGTGCCTCGTAGGAGCGGCTTCAGCCGCGACGGGCGTTACCGGAAACGCCCCATCGCGACTGAAGCCGCTCCTACGGGGCATGCGGATCCGGCGCGATGGTGGCGGAAACCGGTGCCGAGAGGCGCCGCTAGTCGGCGGACTCGCCGGCGCGGCCGCGCAGCTTGTCCAGCCGGTCCAGCAGGCCGATCCAGAACGCCGCCGGCAGTTCGGCAACCAGCGGCACGCTGAAGCACCAATCGTTGACGAAGGCGGCGCACTTGACCGCATCCTTCTCGGTCATCAGCACCGGCAGTTCGCTGCCGAAGGCCAGGTCCGCGGCGCGGTACTGGTGATGGTCGGGAAAGGCATGCGGGACCACGCCGATGCCCTGCGCCCGCAGCATGTCGAAGAAGCGCTGCGGATGGGCGATGCCGGCGACGGCATGCACGCGCTGGCCGGCGAAGCTGCGCAGCGGCCGCGCACGGCCGCCGCGCAACGGCTGCGCGCTGTCGATGCGCAGGCGCATCGCCCATTCGCCGAAGCCGGCGTCGAGCGTGCCGCTGTCGCTGGCCTGGCCCAGGTTGATGACCCGGAAATCGCATTCGTTGCCGCGCGCCACCGGCTCGCGCAGCGGCCCGGCCGGCAGCAGGCGGCCGTTGCCGTAGCGGCGCTGGCCGTCCACCACCTCGATCTCGATGTCGCGCTGCAGACGGTAGTGCTGCAGGCCATCGTCGCAGACCACGATGTCGCAGCCGGCCTGCAGCAGCGCGCGCGCCGCGGCCACGCGGTCGCGGTCCACCCGCACCGGCACGCCGGTCTTGCGCGCGATCAGCACCGGCTCGTCGCCGCCCTGCTCGGCCGACGTGCCCGGCTCGATCCAGCGCGGTTCCTGCGGCTGGCTGCGGCCGTAGCCGCGGCTGGCCACGCCCGGGCTCCAGCCGGCCTCGCGCAGGCGCTGCACCAGGGCGATGGTCAGCGGCGTCTTGCCGGTGCCGCCCGCGGTGAGATTGCCCACCACCACCACCGGCGCGGCGATGCTGTGGCGCTTGCGCCAGCCGCGCCGGTACAGCGCACGGCGCAGCGCGATCGCCGCCGCGTACAGCGGGGTCAGCACGCGCGCGTGCAGCGGCGGCGCGCCCGTGCCGTACCAGTAGGCGGGGGTGTGTGGCCCGCGCTCGCTCATCCGAACTGCCTTTCGCGGAACTGCATGCTGTGCAGGTGCGCATACACCCCGCCCAGCGCCAGCAGTTCGTGGTGGGTGCCGCGCTCGACGATGCGGCCATGGTCCATCACCAGCACCTGGTCGGCGTGTTCGATGGTCGACAAACGGTGGGCGATGACCAGCGTGGTGCGATCGGGCATCAACCGGTGCAAGGCGTCCTGCACCAGCCGTTCGGATTCGTTGTCCAACGCGGCGGTGGCCTCGTCGAGGATCAGGATCGGCGCGTCCTTGAGCATCGCGCGGGCGATCGCCAGGCGCTGGCGCTGGCCGCCGGACAGGCGCCCGCCCTTGGCCCCGACCTGCGCCTGCACGCCCTCGGGCAGGTGCTCGACGAACTCCATCGCGTTGGCGTCGGCGATCGCCTGCTGCAGTTGCGCCGGGCCCGCCTCGCGCATCTCGCCATAGGCGACGTTCTCGGCGATGCTGCCGTCGAACAGCATCACCTGCTGGCCGACCAGGGCGATCTGCCGGCGCAGATCCTCCAGGCGGTACTCCTGCAGCGGATGGCCATCGAGCAGGATCTGCCCGGACTGCGGATCGTAGAAACGCGGGATCAGCTTGACCAGGCTGGACTTGCCGCTGCCGGAGCGGCCGACGATGGCGGTGACGGTGCCGGGCTCGGCGACGAAGCTGACCTCGGCCAGCGCCGGCCGTGCCTGCCCCGGATAGGCGGCGGTGACCTCGCGGAATTCGATCCGCCCCTGCGCGCGCTCGATGTGGCGGCTGCCGCTGTCCTGTTCCTCGGGCGCATCCAGCACCACGAACAGCCGCTGCGCCGAGGCGACGCCCCGCTGCAGCATGTTCTGCACGTTGGTCAGGTTCTTCAGCGCCGGGATGATCGCCATCATCGCGGTCATCAGCGAGACGAACTCGCCGGCGGTCAGGCGCCCGGCCAGTGCCTCGTGGCCGGCGATCAGCAGCAGCGCGGCCAGGCCGATCGCGCCCAGCAACTGCACCGCGGCCGAGGAGATGCCGCGGGTAGATTCGACCTTCATCGCCAGATGCAGGTTGGTGTCGGCCAGGTGCTGGTAGCGCTCCATCTCGCTGGCGCGCGCGCCGTAGACCTTGACCTCCTGGTTGCCGGACAGCGCCTGCTCGGCGGCCTGCATCAGTTCGGCGTTGCTCTCCTGGATGCGGTGGCTGACCCGGCGGTAACGCTTGGCCACGCGGTCCATCACCCAGGCCAGCGGCGGCGCCACCAGCAGGATGGTGACGGTCACGGTCCAGCTGTACCACAGCATCACCGCCAGCGCGCCGACGATCTGCAGAGTCTGCTGCACCATCACCTTCATCGCGTCGACCGCGGCCTGCGCCACCTGCTCGCTGTCCGAGCCCAGCCGCACCAGCATCGAGGCCACCGGCTCGGCGTCGAAGCGGCTGCCCGGCAGGCGCAGGTACTTGTCCAGCACGTTGACCCGGAAATCGCGGGAGATGCTCCGCGCCGCGCGCCCCATCGACATGTCGGTGACGTAGCCGGCGATGCCGCGCAGCACGAACAGGCCGACGATCTGCAACGGCAGCCACATCGCCACCTCGCGATTGCGCGCGATGAAGGTCTCGTCGGTGATGGGCTTCATCAGCGCCAGGAAGCCGGAGCCGGCCAGCGCCTCCAGCAGCGCGCCGACCGCGGCGATCAGCAGCAGTCCGCGGTAGCCGCCGGCATAGGACAACAGGCGGCGATAGGTCCGCCAGGGGGAATCCTGGACGGGCACGTCGGTAGGTACATTCACTTGGAGCTTCCGTCCCTGTTGACTTCGGGAGCAGTGGCGATGGCGATGCGGCGGAACCCGAGCTGGCCCAACGCGTCCTGGGCGGTGACCACCGCCTGGTACGGCGTGCGCGCGTCGGCGCGCAGCAGTACCGGCTGCTCGCGGTCGTCGCCGGCGACCTGGGCGATGCTGCGCTTGACCGACTCCACGTCGGTGCGCAGCACTTCCTGGTCGTTGATGAAGTAATGCCCGTCGGCGTTGATCAGCACGCTCAGCGCACGCGCCGGCGGCGGCGCGTTGCGGTCGCTGGCATTGGGCAGCTGCAGTTGCAGCGTGGAACGGGCATCGAAGGTGGTGGTCACGACGAAGAAGATGATCAGCACCAGGATGACGTCGATCAAGGGCACCAGGTCGATATGCGGCTCGTCCTGGCCACGGTCGTCGCGGATCCGCACCGGCTCAGCCCTTGGCCGCCGCGGCGTTCGGCGCGGCGCCACGCGCCGGCGCGGCCGGCGCCGTGGCACGGCCGTGGCCGTCCAGCGCGTCGGTCAGTGCGGTGGCTTCCTGCTCCATCTCGATCACGTAGCCGGCGATGCGGCCCTTGAAATGGCGATGGAAGATCAGCGCCGGCACCGCGATGATCATGCCGGTAGCGGTGCACACCAGCGCCTTGCCGATGCCGCCGGCGAGCTGGTTCACGTCGCCCAGGCCATGGTCGAGGATGCCGAGGAACATCTGGATCATGCCGACCACGGTGCCGAGCAGGCCCAGCAGCGGCCCGGCCGAAGCGATCGTGCCCAACGCGTTCAGGTAACGCTCCATGCGGTGCACGACGTGCCGGCCGGTGTCCTCGATGCGCTCGCGCACGATCTCGCGCGGTCGGTTGCGCACGTCCAGGCCGGCGGCGAGCAGCGCGCCCAGCGGCGAATTGCGCCGCAGCGATTCGATGTGGGTGGGATCGAGCTTGCCGCGCGTGGCCCAGTTGCGCACTTCCTGGCCCAGTCCCGGCGGCAAGACCTCGCTACGGCGCAGGCTCCAGAACCGCTCCAGGACGATCGCCAGCGCGACCACGCCCAACAGCAGCAACGGCACCATCGGCCAGCCACCGGCCTTGACCAGTTCCCACACGTCGCAATCCTCCGGCACGCTCGGCCGTTCGTTCACTGACCGATAGGATAGCAGCCGTCCGCGCCCGCTCCGCCGCATCCCACAGCCGCGCCCGCCAGGGCCGCCGCTCGCGCAGTTGCAGGCCGGCGCGCCCCAGCCACACGCGCAGCGCCCCGCCCTGCGGGGTGCCGACGACTTCGGCCCCGGCCGCCTGCCAACGCGCCACCACGCCCGGATGCGGATGGCCGAAGCGATTGCCGTAGGCCGCCGAGACCAGCACCAGCCGTGCGCCGGTGGCGGCGACGAAGGCCGGCTGCGAGGAATGCGCGCTGCCGTGGTGCGGCGCCACCACCACGTCGGCGCGCAGCGCCTGCGGCGCCTCGCGCAGCAGCTTGCGCTCGACCACATCGCCGATGTCGCCGGCCAGCAACAGCGCACCGTGCGCGGTCTCCACGCGCAGGACGCAACTGGACTCGTTGCGCAGATAGGGAAAGTGCGGCGTCGGATGCAGGAACCGGAAACGCACTCCATCCCACTCCCAGGCCTCGCCGGCCACGCAGGCCCGGTCCACCGGCAACGGCGCGCCGGCGGGAGCCTGAACCAGGCCGATCGGCAACGCCGCGCGCACCGCGGCCAGGCCGCCGGCGTGGTCGTTGTCGCCATGACTGATCACCGCGCCATCCAGCCGCGCCACGCCGAGCGCGTGCAGCGCCGGCACCACCACGCGCTCGCCGGCGTCGTAGCCGTCCTCGACCGCCGGCCCGGCGTCGTACAGCACCTGGTGATGCGCGGTGCGCACCAGCAAGGACAGCCCCTGCCCCACGTCGAACATCACCAGATCGACCTCGCCCTGTCGCGGCCGCTCCAGCGGTGGCCACAGCAACGGCAGCCACAGCAACGCCGCCAGCGGCTTGCCCGGCACCGCGCGCGGCAGCAGCAGCCAGAACGCGCCCAGCAGGGCCAGCGGCAGCGCCCAGCCGCGCGCCTCCGGCAGCCAGTGCAACGCGAAGCGGCTTTCGCCCAGGGCGACGAACCACGGCCAGGTCAGGTCGAAACAGGCGGCGGCCAGCCGCCACAGCCAGACGCCCGCGCCGGCATGCAGTGCCTCCAGCGCAGTGCCGAGCAGGGCCAGCGGCACCACCACCAGGCTCCACCACGGGATCGCCAGCAGATTGGCCAGCGGCCCGACCAGCGACGCCTGCCCGAACAGCATCGTGCTCACCGGCAGCAGGCCGACCGTGGCCACGCCCTGCGCGGTCAGGAAGCTGCGCAGCGTCTCGCGCCAGCCGCGACCGGCCTCAGGCATGCACCAGGCCAGCCAGGCGACACCGAGGAAGCTCAGCCAGAAGCCGGCCGAGAGCACCGCCAGCGGGTCGCAGAGCAGCATGGCGATTGCCGCCAGCGCCAGCGCGTCGACCACCCGCACCGGCCGCCGCCACAGCCGCGCCGCGACCACCACCGCGATCATCAGGGCGGTGCGCACGGTCGGCAGGGCCATGCCCGACACCAGGGTGTAGCCGCCGGCACCGAGCAGCGCCAGCGCGGCCGCGGCCTGGCGGCGCGGCCAATGGCGGCCCAGTTGCGGCCACAGCCGCCACAGGCCGCCGCCGAGCAAGGCGAAGGCGCCGGCCACCAGCCCGACGTGGAAGCCCGAGATGGCGATGAGATGGGTCAGGCCGGCGGCACGCAGGATGCGCCAGTCGCGATCGTCCAGCCGCCGCGTATCGCCCAGCGCCAGTGCCTGCACGAAGCGCGCCGAGGCCTGCGGCACGGCCGCGGCGATGCGCGCGGACATGCCCGCACGCCAGGCGTCGATGCCCTGCCCCGGCGCCAGCGGCGCTGCCGCATGCGGCGCCACCACGTAGCCGCTGGCGCTGATCCGCTGCGCCAGCGCGTAGGTTTCGGCGTCGAAGCCGCCGGGATTGCTCAAGCCGCGCGGCGCGCGCAGGCGCACCTGCAGCTGCCAGCGCGCGCCGGCGCGCAGGGCGCTGCGCCGCCCGGCCTGATGCGTGCCGAAGTCGTCGTACCACGCCAGTTGCAGCAAACGCCCGCGCAACGGCGCCGGCTGCGCCGCATCGGCCTCCACGCGGAACAGGAAGCGGGTGCGCCGGGTCTCCGCCTGCGGCAGTTCCACCACCTGGCCACGGACGGTGACCACGCGCTTTTCCCAGTCGGCCGGCAACTGCCGCGCCAGCACCACGCCGGCGACCAGCGCCAGCCAGCCGGCGCCGATCGCGAACGCCCCCAGCCAGCGCCAGCGCGGCGCTGCCACGTACAGCACCGCTCCGGCGAGCAGGAGTGCCAGGGCCAGCGGCCAAGGCGGCAGGCGCGGCAACCACAGCGCGGCCAGCACGCCGGCGGCGAGGCTGGCGGCGACCGCAGCACCCAACTGCGCCAGGGCCGGCCAGCCCGAGGCGCCAGCACCAGTGTCAATGCCACCGGCGTCTGGGCGCGGCACGGCTTCTGCAGAGCGATGCATCTACTTGCCCTCCTTGGCATCGGCAGATCGGAAACAGCAACCACGTCCGCGCTGACATCCGCATCGTGCACTGCCATCGCGTTCGCCACGCCAGCGTCGCATCGCGGCTCGACGCGGGCCATCGGTCTACGCCGGGGGACTGCGTCAGAATTTGCCTAGGCCTGGGTGCGCGCCGCGTCACAGTCCCGGCGAAGTTCGCCGCAGCTTCATCGGCGGGCGCCTATGGTGCGGTGCCCAACGTCGTAAGGAGTGCGCGCATGCGCAAGGGCATTGCACTGATCGTCGGAGTCACCGGCATCTCCGGCTACAACCTCGCCAACGTGCTGGTCGCCGATGGCTGGACCGTCTACGGGCTGGCGCGCCGCCCGGTGCCGCAGGAGGGCGTGATCCCGGTGGCGGCCGATCTGCTCGACCGCGAGGCCACCGTGGCCGCGCTGCGCGGGCTGCCGATCACCCACGTGTTCTTCTGCACCTGGACCCGGCGCGACACCGAGAAGGAGAACGTCGCCGCCAACGGCGCGATGTTGCGGCATCTGTGCGAAGGCCTGGACGGCGCGCCGCTGCAGCACATGGCGCTGGTCACCGGCACCAAGCACTACCTGGGCTCGTTCGAGCACTACGGCAGCGGCAAGGCGGAGACGCCGTTCCGCGAGAGCGAGCCGCGGCAACCGGGCGAGAATTTCTACTACACGCTGGAAGACCTGCTGTTCGACGCCGCCGCGCGCCACGGCTTCGGCTGGAGCGTGCACCGCTCGCACACCATGATCGGCCAGGCCAACGGCAGCAATGCGATGAACATGGGCGTGACCCTGGCGGTGTATGCGACGTTGTGCAAGCACACCGGGCAGCCGTTCGTGTTCCCCGGTTCGCGCGCGCAGTGGGACAGCCTCACCGACCTCACCGACGCCGGCCTGCTCGGCCGCCAGCTGGCCTGGGCCGCGACCAATCCGGCCGCGCGCAACCAGGCCTTCAACACGGTCAACGGCGACGTGTTCCGCTGGCGCTGGATGTGGGGCGAGATCGCCGCGTTCTTCGGCCTGCAGCCGGCGCCCTATCCGGAGGCACCGATGCCGCTGCAAGCGCGTCTGCAGGACACCGCGCCGGCCCTGTGGCGCGAGATCGCCGAGCGCCATGGGCTGGTACAGGCGGACGTGAACCAGCTCGCGTCGTGGTGGCACACCGATGCCGACCTCGGCCGCGAGATCGAATGCGTCAACGACATGACCAAGAGCCGCGACCTGGGCTTCCTCGGTTACTACGACAGCCGCGCCTCGTTCCTGGAACTGTTCACGCGGCTGCGCGTGCAGCGGGTGATTCCCTGAGCCGCGCGACCGGATGAGGAGTCGTCTCGGCAGCGGGAACGCGGCAATCCGAAAGGTTGCCGCCCCACGGCGCATGCGATGCGCTGCAGGACGGTCGCCGTTGTAGGGACATCCGCGGCATGACCGCGGCGGCGCGTTTGCAGGGCTGCTGTGCGAGGGTTTCGGTGCCGACAGCAACGAAGGCCGGCGACGTGCCGACTCCGTTCGTCGCGGCTGAAGCCGCTCCTACGTGGGGTGCACGTGTAGGAGCGGCTTCAGCCGCGACAGGCTCTACCGATGACGCACCGTCGCGACCGCAGCCGCTCCTATGAGGCAATGGTGTGTCTCGCCACCTAGGGCGAAAGAAAGCGATTAGATGTGCCTCGGAGTCACGCCCAGAAACGTACCGCGACGGCCAGTTTCGCGACAGGGAAAGGTGGTTGCGGATCGCGCACTGAAACGTCGCGTTCTCCGACTTGGTTCGTCGCGGCTGAAGCCGCTCCTACGGGGCGCTTGCGACGAGGTGCTTTCGCCTGTCCGAGGCTCTTTGGCGTCGGCAGATGCAGTGAAGCCACTGCGGCTCGCTGCCTCGTTCGTCGCGCCTGGCGTCGCTTCACCGCTCGGCGAAGCGGCGATGTGCACTGTGGGAGGGGCTTCAGTCCCGACGCACACTGCACCGGGTCGCAGGACACTGCTCTTGTCGTGACCCCGAGCGCTGCACAGCAAGCCAAGCTGTCACGCCCGGCCCCGCATGCACCAGACTTCAGCGGCTCGCGACCTCAGGCCGCGATCCTGCCCGAGAACATGCAAGACGGCGGCACATGCGGCCGCCACCGCGCTCGTTCACACGTCCGCAGGCGCCAGTTCGCGCAGCTTGCCCTGGTGCAGTTCCAGCACACGGTCCAGCTTGCGCGCCAGGCTGCGGTCGTGGGTGACCAGGACCAGGCTGGTGCCCTGCGCGCGGTTGAGTTCGAGCATCAGCGCGAACACGTTGGCCGCGGTCTTGTCGTCGAGGTTGCCGGTCGGCTCGTCGCCGAGCACGCAGGCCGGGCGATTGACCAGGGCACGCGCCACCGCGGCGCGCTGGCGTTCGCCGCCGGACAGTTCGCCCGGCTTGTGCTCCAGGCGATGACCCAGGCCTACCGATTCCAGCAGCGCGCGTGCGCGCGCATCGGCATCGGGCATCGCCGCGCCGCCCAGCAGCACCGGCATCATCACGTTCTCCAGCGCGGTGAACTCCGGCAGCAGGTGATGGAACTGGTAGACGAAGCCCAGCGAGCGGTTGCGCAGTTGCCCGCGCGCCGCGTCGGTCAGCGCCGACATGCGCTGCCCGGCCACGTAGACCTCGCCGGAGGTCGGCACGTCGAGGCCGCCGAGCAGGTGCAGCAAGGTGCTCTTGCCGGCACCGGAGGCGCCGACGATGGCCACGGTCTCGCCCGCCGCCACGCTCAACTCCAGGCCGTCGAACACCGGCGTGCGCATCTTGCCTTCGGCGTAGGTCTTGGCCAGGCCTTCGGCGCGGATCGCCGCGTCCGCTTGTGGCTTCTGCATTCCCGACTCCCGATTCCCCATTCCCGATTCCCGGCCCTCATTCATAGCGCAGCGCCTCCGCCGGCTGCGTGCGCGCCGCGCGCCAGGCCGGATACAGCGTGGCCAGGAAGCTCATCAGCAAGGCCACGATGGTGATCACCATGACGTCGTGCGGCTGCATGTCGGTGGGCAGGCCGGTGATGTAGTAGACGTCCTCCGGCAGCAGCTTGATGTTGAACACCGCCTCGATGCCGGCCAGGATCCGCTCCAGGTTGAGCGTCAGCACGATGCCGCCGATCACGCCGGCGACGGTGCCGATCACGCCGATCAGCGTGCCCTGCACCATGAACACCTGCATCACCCCGCCCGGGCTCAATCCCAGCGTGCGCAGGATGGCGATGTCGGCCTGCTTGTCGGTCACCAGCATCACCTGCGAGGACACCAGGTTGAACGCGCCCATCGCGATGATCAGCGACAGCAGGATGCCCATCACCGTCTTTTCCATCTTCAGCGACTGGTACAGGTTGGCGTTCTCGCGGGTCCAGTCGCTGACCATGTAAGGACCGTGCAGGTTCAGCGCCAGGTCGCGCGCCACGTTCCAGGCCTGGTCCATGTCGTACAGCTTCAGGCGCACGCCGGTGACGCCGTCACCCATGCGCAGCACCCGCTGCAGGTCCGGCATGCTGGTCACCGCCAGGCCACGGTCGATCTCGTTGTAGCCGGCCTCGAAGATGCCGCTGACAGTGAAGCGCTTGTAGCGCGGCACCATGCCCATCGGGCTGGCCTGCGGCTCGCCGAGCATCACCACCACCTTGTCGCCCACGCCCACGCCCAGCCACAGCGCCAGTTCCTGGCCGAGCAGGATGTTGTACGAACCCGGGGTCAGGCTGTCGACCGAGCCCTGCTTCATCTTCTGCGCCAGCACCGAGACCTTGGCCTCTTCCTTGGGCAGGATGCCGCGGACGATCGCCGGCTGGTTGCGCTGGCCGGTCAGCAGCGCCTCTTCCTCGACGTAGGGCGCGGCGCCGGCGACGCGCTTGTCGCGCATGGCCACGTCCACCGCGTGCTGCCAGTCCTCCATCGGTGCGCCCTGCGCGCTGACCGTGGCGTGCGCGGCCATCTGCAGCAGGCGGTCGCGGATCTCCTTCTGGAAGCCGCTCATCACCGCCAGGGTGGTGATCAGCACGGTCACGCCCAGGGCGATGCCGAGGATCGAGGCCATGGAGATGAAGGAGATGAAATTATTGCGGCGCTTGGCGCGCAGATAGCGCAGGCCGATGGCCACGGGTAAGGGTTTGAACATGCGCAGCCACCATCCAGGGAGCGCTATGGTGCCATTTGCGGCGGCGCAGACGAAGCGGCATGGGCCGAAGCGGCCAGACGCAGTTCACGTCGTGCCGCCGGCGGCAGCGTGTCCGGCCACCACGCCAGGCGCTGGGTGCGCCCCTGCGCATCGCGCCAGCGCACGAACGCCAGCGGCCCGCGCCAGGCGACCTGCAGGTCGTTCACCGCCGCGCCGTCGACGCTGGGCGCACCGGCGCCGGCAGGAAGCACCAGCGTGCGCGGCGCCCGCCCGGCCTCACGGCGCAGCAGCCACGCCGCATACAGCAGCGCCAGCGCGGCGGCCGGCCAGGCCAGGTGTGGCGGCAGGTCGGAACCGAGCAGCGCCAGCGGCGCCAGCGCGCCGAGCAGGGTCAGCGCGGCCAGCAGCCAGCGCGAGGGACGCCAGTCAAGCCGGCATGGCGCGGATGGAAGCGATGAGATCGGCGGCGCGTGCATCGGGACAGGCCTCGTAGCCCATGAACCAGCGCCACAACTTATCGTCCTCGCAATCGAGCAGGTATAGGAAAACCCCGCGCTCGTCTTCGGAAGCCTGCGCCCAGCGCCGGTCCAGGTAGCGGCCGAACAGCTGGTCCAGTTCGCGCATGCCGCGCCGGCAGCGCCAGCGCAGCTTCTTCAGTTCGGTGGTCTCGTCCATCGCATGCGCCCTTGCCTGGGGGCGGCGCCGCACGGCAGCCGCCGAAAACGAACGCGGCACCGAACCCGAAAGCCGGTGCCGCGCGGTCGGCGGGCAGGCCCGCCGCTTGGAATGTGCGCCGCTGCGATCAGGCGCGGCGCGCCATCATCAGCTTCTTGATCTCGGCGATGGCCAGCGCCGGGTTCAGCCCCTTCGGGCAGGTCCGCGCGCAGTTCATGATGGTGTGGCAGCGGTACAGCTTGAACGGATCTTCCAGATCATCCAGACGCGCACCGGTGTCCTCGTCGCGCGAGTCGATGATCCAGCGGTAGGCCTGCAGCAGGATCGCCGGACCCAGGTAACGCTCGCCGTTCCACCAGTAGCTCGGGCAGCTGGTCGAGCAGCACGCGCACAGGATGCACTCGTACAGGCCGTCGAGCTTCTTGCGGTCTTCCGGCGACTGCAGCCGCTCGCGGTCCGGCGGCGGCGGGGTCTGGGTACGGATCCACGGCTTGATCGAGGCGTACTGCGCGTAGAAATGGGTCAGGTCCGGCACCAGATCCTTGACCACGCTCATGTGCGGCAGCGGGTAGATCGGCACTTCCTTCTTGCCGCAGTCGCTGATCGCCTTGGTGCAGGCCAGCGTGTTGGTGCCGTCGATGTTCATCGCGCACGACCCGCAGATGCCCTCGCGGCACGAGCGGCGGAAGGTCAGGGTCGGGTCGATCTCGTTCTTGATCTTGATCAGCGCGTCCAACACCATCGGGCCGCACGCGTCCAGATCCACCTCGTAGGTGTCGGTCCGCGGGTTGCTGTCGTCGTCCGGATTCCACCGGTAGACCTTGAAGGTCCGCACATTCTTCGCGCCCTTGGCGGGAAAGTGCTTGCCCTTGCCGATCTTGGAATTCTTGGGGAGGGTGAACTCTGCCATGGCTTTAAAATCCGGGAATGGGGATTGGGGAATGGGGAATGGGAAGCGGGGGCGAAGAGCGCATGCGCTGTTCTCGATTCCCGATTCCCTACTCCCGTTTCCCGGCTGTGGTCAGTAAACGCGCGGCTTCGGCGGCACCACGTCCACGTCCTTGCTGAGCGTGTACATGTGCACCGGGCGGTAGTCGAAGCTGCACTGGCCCTTGTCGTCGACGGTGACCAGCGTGTGCTTCTGCCAGTTGACGTCGTCGCGGTCGGGGAAATCCTCGTGGGCGTGCGCGCCGCGGCTTTCCTTGCGCTGTTCGGCCGAGTTGATCGTCGCCACTGCGTTGAGCAGCAGGTTGTTCAACTCGTAGGTCTCGATCAGGTCGGAATTCCACACCAGCGAGCGGTCGGAGACCTTCACGTCCTCGAAGCTGGCGAAGATGTCGGCCATCTTGTCCACGCCTTCCTTCAGCGTCTTGCTGGTGCGGAACACCGCCGCGTCGGACTGCATGGTGCGCTGCATCTTGTCGCGGATCACCGAGGTCGGGGTGCTGCCGTTGGCGTTGCGCAGCTTGTCCAGCAGGCCCAGCGCCTTGTCGCAGGCGTCGCCCGGCAGGCCCTTGTGCGGCGCGCCGGTCTTGATCGTCTCGGCGCAGCGGTTGGCCACCGCGCGGCCGAACACCACCAGGTCGAGCAGCGAGTTGGAGCCCAGGCGGTTGGCGCCGTGCACCGACACGCAGGCGGCCTCGCCGATGGCATACAGACCCGGCACCACCGCATCGGGGTTGTCGCCGTCCTTGCGCACCACTTCGCCGTGGTAGTTGGTGGGGATGCCGCCCATGTTGTAGTGCACGGTCGGGATCACCGGGATCGGCTGCTTGTGCACGTCGACGCCGGCGAAGATGCGCGCGCTCTCGGCGATGCCCGGCAGCTTGTCGTCGATCACGCCCGGGCCGAGATGGGTCAGGTCGAGCAGGATGTGGTCCTTGTGCTCGCCGACGCCGCGGCCTTCGCGGATCTCGATGGTCATCGAACGCGACACCACGTCGCGCGAGGCCAGATCCTTGTAGTGCGGGGCGTAGCGCTCCATGAAGCGCTCGCCGCTGCTGTTGCGCAGGATGCCGCCTTCGCCGCGCACGCCTTCGGTGATCAGGCAGCCGGCGCCGTAGATGCCGGTCGGGTGGAACTGCACGAACTCCATGTCTTGCATCGGCAGGCCCGCGCGCATCACCAGGCCACCGCCGTCGCCGGTGCAGGTGTGCGCGGAGGTGGCGCTGAAGTAGGCGCGGCCGTAGCCGCCGGTGGCCAGCACCACGCCGTGGGCACGGAACAGGTGCAGCGAGCCTTCGGCCATGTCCAGGGCGAGCACGCCGCGGCAGGCGCCTTCCTCGTCGAAGATCAGGTCGAGCGCGAAGTACTCGATCATGAAGCGCGCGTTGTGCGCCAGCGACTGCTGGTACAGCGTGTGCAGCATGGCGTGGCCGGTGCGGTCGGCGGCGGCGCAGGTGCGCTGCGCGGACGGGCCTTCGCCGTACTTGGTGGTCATGCCGCCGAACGGACGCTGGTAGATCTTGCCGTCCTCGGTGCGGCTGAACGGCACGCCGTAGTGCTCCAGCTCGATGATCGCCGGGATCGCCTCGCGGCACATGTACTCGATGGCGTCCTGGTCGCCCAGCCAGTCCGACCCCTTGATGGTGTCGTAGAAGTGGTAGCGCCAGTCGTCCTCGCCCATGTTGCCGAGCGCGGCGGAGATGCCGCCCTGCGCGGCCACGGTGTGCGACCGGGTCGGGAAGACCTTGGTCAGGCAGACCGTCTGCAGGCCCTTCTGGGCCAGGCCGAAGGTCGCGCGCAGGCCGGCGCCGCCGGCGCCGACCACGACCATGTCGTACTTGTGTTCGGTGATCTTGTAAGCAGACATCGAAATGTGGTTCCTAGAGGGGGCGCCGATGGATCAGGCGATGCCCAGCGCGATGCGCGCCACGGCGAAGATGCTGACGATGGCGCCGAGCACGGCGACGAAGCGCACGATGGTCTGCGCGGCCAGGGCCAGCAGCGAGGTGTGCACGTAGTCTTCCAGCACCACCTGCATGCCGAGCTGGGCGTGCCAGAACGCGGCGATCAGGAAGCCGACCAGCAGGATCGCGTTCCACGGCTTGGCCACGGCCTCGGTGGCGGCGACATAGTCCGAGCCGAGCAGGCTCAGCACGAAGATCAGGAACCAGATCGACAACGGCACCAGCGCGGTCGCGGTCAGGCGCTGCACCACGAAATGCTCGGTGCCGGTCTTGGCCGCGCCCAGGCCGCGGACGTTCTTCAACGGAGTGCGATAGCGGCTCATGCGGTGGCTCCCAGCAGCACGTAGGCCCACACGGCGGCGGTCAGCACGAAGCTGAGCACGACCGACAGCCAGCCGATGGTGACGAAGGCGCGGACGGCGTAGCCCTGGCCGAAATCCTGCAGGATGTGGCGCAGGCCGCCGAACAGATGGAAGGCGAAGCACCAGGTCCAGCCGAACAGGAACACCTGGCCGTACCAGGCGCCGGCGATGTCGCGGAAGAGATTCCAGGAGGCGGGGCCGAGCATCAGGGCCAACAGGCCGGCGGCGATGATCAGGGCACCGATCGACAGCACGATGCCGGTGGCCCGATTCAGGATCGAGGTCACCATCTGGATCTGCCAGCGATAGACCTGCAGATGCGGGGAAAGAGGACGTTCGCGCGTAGCCATTCGCTGGGCTCGTTGTCTCGGCTGGGCGGCGTGCTTAAGGCCGCGTTGGCTCAAAGCTGCTCAAAAATCGATGCAGCGTCCGTTTTTCTCCCAGTCGCCGTAGCGCGTCGGCTCGAGGCCGCCGCGCCCGCCGATCTCCCGCGGCGCAGGCGTGGTCTGCGGAGGGGTCTCCTCGGCGGGCCGCTGCGTTTCGGGATCGGACTCGGGTGTGGGGGTTGGTTGGCCTATCATGCGGGTCTCACAACTCGTCAATTTTAGTCCTCCCCTCTCGTGCCTGACAACCTGAATCTCGATTCCGGCGGTTTTTCCGCCTTGCCACACCTGCAATACGTCGCCTTGCGCGGTCCGGATGCAGTGGCCTTCGCCCATGCGCAGTTCGCCAACGACGTGCAGGCGCTGGCCGCGGGCCAGTGGCAGTGGAACGCCTGGCTCACCGCCAAGGGCCGGGTGATCGCGGTGTTCGCGCTGCTGCGCCAGGCCGACGACGCCTTGCTGATGCTGCTGCCCGACGGCGGCGCCGAGGACCTGGCGGCGGCACTGGGCCGCTTCGTGTTCCGGCGCAAGCTGCACATCGCGGTCGAGGACACGCTGCTTGCCTTGGGTCGCCTGAGCCTACCGGAGCAGGCCCGGGGCGCGACGTCGGCGCGCGATGAGGCCGGCGTGATCGAATTGGACATGGGCGGCGACGGCCTGCCGCGTACGTTGCGGCTGATGCCGGCGCCGGCACCGGCGTCGGATATGCCGGCCGCCGCCCCGGCGCTGGCGGAGGCCTGGCGCGCGGCCGATCTGCGCCTGGGCCTGGCGCGGCTGGCGCCGCGCCAGCGCGAACAGTGGACGCCGCAGCAACTGGGCCTGGACAGGCTGCATGCCTTCAGCGTCAAGAAGGGCTGCTACCCGGGCCAGGAAATCGTCGCCCGCACGCACTTCCTGGGCAAGGCCAAGCGCGCCGTGCAGTTGCTGGAAACAGAGGCCGCGGTCGCGATCGACGCAGCGGTGCTGCGCGACGGCCAGTCGTTCGGCAGCGTGGTCAGCGTCGCCGGGACCCTGGCGCTGGCGGTGCTGCCGCTGGACGAGACGCCACCGGCGGGGCTGGACGTCGACGGCCACCCCGCACGTTGGCAGCCCCTGATCGACGGCCTGGCGCGCTGAGCGCGCCGGCGTTTCGCGCTGCTGCTTTTGCTATTCCCGATTCCCGATTCCGGAGTCCGGCGCCTCCAGACGCACCCCACTCTCGGCATCGAAGAAGTGCAGCGCGTCGCCGCGCACCGCCACCCGCAGGCGCTCGCCCAGGCCCGGCAGCGCGCGCGGCGCCACCCGCATCACCAGCGGCTGCGCGCCGTGGCTGAGATTGACGAAGATTTCGTTGCCGACCGGCTCAATCACCTCGATGGTGGCCTCGAAGCCGCCCTGCGCGTCGTCGCTGGGCTGCAGGTGTTCCGGCCGCACGCCGACCGCCAGTTCGCGGCCCAGCCACTGCGGCGCCAGCTGCGCGCCCGGCAGCGGCACCCGGCCGCCGTCCTGCAAGTGCAACTGCAGGCCGCCCTCGTCGACCAGCCGCCCGCGCAGCACGTTCATCGCCGGGCTGCCGAGGAAGCCGGCCACGAACAGGTTGGCCGGGCGGTCGTACAGCGCCATCGGCGTGTCGATCTGCTGGATCACCCCGTCCTTGAGCACGACGATGCGCTGGCCCAGGGTCATCGCCTCGACCTGGTCGTGGGTGACGTAGATCATGGTGGTGCCGAGCTTGCGGTGCAGCTGCGCGATCTCGGTGCGCACCGAATGGCGCAGCTTGGCGTCCAGGTTGGACAGCGGCTCGTCGAGCAGGAACACCGCCGGCTCGCGCACCAGGGCGCGGCCCAGCGCCACGCGCTGGCGCTGGCCGCCGGACATCGCGCGCGGCAGCTTGTCCAGCATCGGGGTCAGGCCCAGGGTGTCGGCGGCGGCGGCCACGCGCTGGCGGATGACATCCTTGCTCTCGCCGCGCAGCTTGAGCCCGAACGCCAGGTTCTCGGCCACGGTCATGTGCGGGTACAGCGCATAGCTCTGGAACACCATGGCGATGTCGCGATCCTTCGGCGCCACCTCGTTGACCACGCGCTCGCCGATGCGCAGCTCGCCGCCGCTGATCTCCTCCAGGCCGGCGATCATCCGCAGCAGCGTGGACTTGCCGCAGCCCGAAGGCCCGACCAGCACCATCAGTTCGCCGTCGGCCACTTCGAAGCTGGCCCCGTGCACGGCGACCTGGCCGTTGTCGTAGACCTTGCGGATGTTGTCCAGTTGTACTTTCGCCATGTATCCGGTTTCCGGCAGTGAGGAACGGGCTGCCGCCGGTCCCTCCCGAGGGCAGTGCATACGAATGCGGGTCGCATCGTGCCAGCGCGCAGGCAACAATGGATCGCGATGCGGTATTCTGCCATGTAACCGTTTTCACGGGGCAACCTCGAGCCTGGGAGGGCACGCAATGCGATCCGCCGCCAGCCGCCGATCCGGCGCGCCGTCGTTATCCGGCCTGCAGCATGAGGCATGGGAGAGGTATGCTCAGAGGTCTGGCAGTCGTATTCATCTCCTGGATCGTGCGTCCCCGCCTGGCGGCCGTCCCGCGTCACGCCTTCGCCCGAACCGGCCGGATACAGGCCGTTCCCGCCGTTCGCTTTCCCACGCCACGTCACTTCTAGCCCCCAGGTGATCGACACCATGTCACCCGAAACCGAAACCCGGTCGATGCACGATACCTTCCTGTTGTTCGGCGCCACCGGCGATCTGGCCCAGCGCTACCTGTTCCCTTCGTTGCTGCGCATGCTCGACGACGGCTTCCTGCCGGAAGACTTCCGCATCCGCGCGCTGGCGCTGTCGCCGCACGACACCGCCAAGTTCCACGAACTCCTCAAGCCGCGCCTGCAGGCGGCGATGCCGCAGATCGGCGAATCGATCGTGCAGGCGCTGCTGGCGCGCATCGACTACCGCTCGGTGGACCTGCGCGACGCCGAATCGGTGGCCGCCGCGGTGCGCGACCTGACCGCGCGCCGCTGCGTGAGCTACCTGGCGATCCCGCCGGGGCTGTACATCAGCACCTGCCAGGGCCTGGCCCTGGGCGGGGCGCTGGCCGCGCCGCACCGGCTGATGCTGGAGAAGCCGATCGGCCACGATTCGGACAGCGCCCGCGAGATCGTGCAGGCGATCGGCGCGCTGATCGACGAGGACCGCGTGTTCCGCCTGGACCACTACCTGGGCAAGGCCGCGGTGCAGAACCTGATCGCGCTGCGCTTCGGCAACACGCTGCTGGAGGCGGTGTGGAACCGCACCTACATCGAGTCGGTGGACATCCTGGTCGCCGAGAGCGAGGGCGTGGACGGCCGCGATGCCTACTACGCGCGCTCCGGCGCGCTGCGCGACATGGTGCAGAGCCATATCCTGCAGCTGCTGTGCCTGGTGGCGATGGAGCCGCCGGCGTCGCTGGAAGCCGACCGCATCCGCGACGAGAAGGTCAAGGTGCTGCGCGCGCTGCGGCCGCTGAGCGCGGAGCATGCCGCCCGCGACAGCGTGCGCGGGCGCTACACCGCCGGCACCATCAACGGCCAGCCGGCGCAGGCCTACCAGCCGCCGGAAGGCAGCGACGTGGAAACCTTCGCCGCGGTCACCGCCTACATCGACAACTGGCGCTGGGCCGGGGTGCCGTTCCGGCTGTGCACCGGCAAGCGCCTGGCCGAGCGCTCCACCCGCGTGGTGGTCACGCTCAAGCCGGTCACCCACTGGCTGTTCGAGCGCCCGGCCGCACAGCAGGCCGCGCCGAACCGGCTGACCTTCCAGCTGCAGCCGCAGGAGAACATCGAACTGGGGCTGATGAGCAGCCTGGCCGGCCCGGAATGGGGCGCGCTGGAACTGCAGCCGCTGGAACTGGAACTGTCGGTGCCCACCGGCCTTCACCGGCGCATCGCCTACGAGCGGCTGATGCTCGACGCGCTCAACGGCAACCACGCGCTGTTCGTGCGCGACGACGAGGTGCGCGCCGCCTGGGCCTGGATCGACAGCGTCAGCGCCGCCTGGGCGCAGGCGCACCTGCCGTTGCTGCCCTACCCGGCCGGCAGTTGGGGGCCGGAGGAAGCGCAGGCCTACGTGTCCTGCGACCAGTCCGGCGCCGCGCCGCGGGTCGCTTCGTGAGCGCCCCGCAGCGCCCGGTGCTGGTGGCCGACATCGGCGGCACCAATGCCCGTTTCGCCCTCGCCGATCTCGACGCCTCGGTGCCGCTGCTCGACGACAGCACGCAGACCTACTCGGTGGTGGAGTTCCCGTCGCTGGGCGACGCCGCCCGCCATTATCTGGAACAGACCGGGGTGGACGCGCGCAGCGGCACCTTCGCGGTGGCCGGCCGCGTCGACGGCGACGAGGCACGCATCACCAACCACCCGTGGGTGATCTCGCGGGCGCGCACCCGCGCCATGCTCGGCTTCGACGAACTGCACCTGATCAACGACTTCGCCGCGCAGGCGATGGCGATCAGCCTGCTGCGGCCGCAGGATGTGGTCCAGGTCGGCGGCGCCAGCTGGACACCGGCGCCGGTCGAGGTGCCGCGCAACTACGGCGTGATCGGCCCCGGCACCGGCCTGGGCGTGGGCGGTCTGCTGATGCGCGGCGGGCGCTGCTTTCCGCTGGAGACCGAGGGCGGCCACGTCAGCTTCCCGCCGGGCACGCCGGAGGAGATCCGCATCCTGGAACTGTTGTCGCAGCAGTTCGGCCGCGTCTCCAACGAGCGCCTGATCTGCGGCCCGGGCCTGGTCAACATCCACCGCGCGCTCAGCGAGATCGCCGGCGACGATCCGGGCCCGCTGCAGCCGGAAGACATCACCGCGCGCGCCGCGCAGGGCGACTACCGGGCGATGCGCACGGTGGACGTGTTCTGCGCCGTGTTCGGCGCCATCGCCGGCGACCTGGTGCTGATGCAGGGCGCCTGGGACGGCGTGTTCCTGACCGGCGGGCTGGTGCCGAAGATGCTCGACGCGATCCAGCATTCCGGGTTCCGCCAGCGTTTCGAGCACAAGGGCCGGTTTTCGTCGATCATGGCGCGGGTGCCGTCGCTGGCGGTGATCCACCCCCGTCCCGGCCTGCTCGGCGCCGCCGCCTACGCGGTGGACGCCGCGCGGCAATCCCCAGGAGCCATTGCATGAGCCCCACGCTGTCCGACCGCATCACGCTGATCCGCTACGACGATCCGGACGAATGGATCGACGCGGCGGCGGCCGAGATCGGCACCGCGCTGCGCGAGGAGATCCAGCGCCGCGGCGGCGCGCGCCTGCTGCTGTCCGGCGGCACCACCCCGGCGCCGGTGTACCAGGCGCTGGCCGAGCTGCCGCTGGACTGGTCGAAGCTGGAAGTCGGCCTGGTCGACGAGCGCTGGCTGTCGCCGCAGGACAGCGACAGCAACGCCTACCTGATCCGGCACAGCCTGCTGGACCGCGCCGAGGAGGCGCGCTTCGAGCCGCTGGTACGGGTCGGCAAGCCGCTGCAGGACTGCGTGCATGCCGCCAACCTGCATGCGCGGCACGCCCCGGCCGCGTGCATGGCGGTGCTGGGCATGGGCGGCGATGGCCACACCGCCTCGCTGTTCCCCGGCGCCACCGACCTGAACAAGGCCCTGGCCAATCCCCTGCCCTACGCCGCGCTCGACGCCACCGGCTGCCCCGGCGCCAACACCTGGCCGCTGCGCATCACCCTGACCCCGGCCGGCCTGGCGCCGATCGGCCAGCGGATGCTGCTGTTGCGCGGCACGCAGAAGCTGGAGGTGCTGGAGCGTGCGCTGGCCGGCACCGATCCGCACGAGTATCCGATCCGCGTCGCCTTCGATACGCCGGGTGCGCGCTTGCGCGTGCATTGGTGCGAGTGAGGCGGGGATTGGGGAGTCGGGAGTGGGGATTGGCAACAACTGCGCGCTGACGCATTTCCGCCCTTCCGATTCCCGATTCCCGATTCCCGCTCTTGCGATTCCCGATTCCCGTTTCCCGATTCCCCCCTTCATAGCCATTTCCGCCAATGAGCCTGCATCCGACCCTCCACGCGATCACCGAACGCATCCGCCAGCGCAGTGCGCCGTCGCGGCGCGCCTACCTGGCCGGCATCGACGCCGCGCTGCGCGACGGTCCGTTCCGCAGCCGCCTGAGCTGCGGCAACCTCGCCCACGGCTTCGCCGCCTGCGGCCCCACCGACAAGAGCCGGCTGGAAGGCGGGATCACCCCCAACCTGGGCATCATCACCGCCTACAACGACATGCTCTCGGCGCACCAGCCGTTCGAGCACTACCCGGAAATCATCCGCAGCACCGCGCGCGCGCTCGGCGCCACCGCGCAGGTCGCCGGCGGCGTGCCGGCGATGTGCGACGGCGTGACCCAGGGCCGTCCCGGCATGGAGCTGTCGCTGTTCTCGCGCGATGTGATCGCCCAGGCCACCGCGATCGGCCTCAGCCACGACATGTTCGACACCAGCCTGTACCTGGGCGTATGCGACAAGATCGTGCCCGGCCTGCTGATCGGCGCGCTGGCCTTCGGCCACCTGCCGGCGGTGTTCGTGCCGGCCGGGCCGATGACCCCGGGCATCCCCAACAAGCAGAAGGCCGAGGTGCGCGAGCGCTACGCCGCCGGCCAGGCCACCCGCGAGGAGCTGCTGGCCGCCGAATCGGCGTCCTACCACGCTCCCGGTACCTGCACCTTCTATGGCACCGCCAATTCCAACCAGGTGCTGCTGGAAGCGATGGGCGTGCAGTTGCCCGGCGCCTCCTTCGTCAACCCCGGCACCCCGCTACGCGAGGCGCTGACCCAGCAGGCGACCGAGCGCGCGCTGCGCATCACCGCGCTGGGCAACGACTTCCGCCCGCTGGGCCGGTTGATCGACGAGCGCGCCATCGTCAACGCCGTGGTCGCGCTGATGGCCACCGGCGGCTCCACCAACCACACCATCCACTGGCTGGCGGTGGCGCGCGCGGCCGGCATCGTGCTGACCTGGGACGACCTGGACGCGCTGTCGCAGCTGGTGCCGCTGCTGGCGCGGGTGTATCCGAACGGCGAGGCCGACGTGAACCACTTCGCCGCTGCCGGCGGCATCGGCTTCGTGTTCCGCGAGCTGATGGACGCCGGGCTGATGCACGACGACCTGGCCACCATCGTGCCCGGCGGCATGCGCGCCTACGGCGACGAGCCGTGCCTGCAGGACGGCAAGCTGGCCTACGTGCCGAGCCCGGCCAAGAGCGCCGACGAAGCGGTGGTGCGCCCGGCGTCCAACCCGTTCGAGGCACAGGGCGGCCTGCGCCTGCTGCGCGGCAACCTGGGCCGCTCGCTGATCAAGCTGTCGGCGGTGAAGCCGCAGTTCCGCACCATCGAAGCCCCGGCCGTGGTGATCGACGCGCCGCAGGCGCTGAACAAGCTGCACGCCGCCGGCGCACTGCCGCACGACTTCGTGGTGGTGCTGCGCTACCAGGGCCCGCAGGCCAACGGCATGCCGGAACTGCATTCGCTGGCGCCGTTGCTGGGCCTGCTGCAGAACCAGGGCCGGCGCGTGGCGCTGGTCACCGACGGACGCCTGTCCGGCGCGTCCGGCAAGTTCCCCGCGGCCATCCACGTGACCCCGGAAGCGGCGCGCGGCGGCCCCATCGCCCGCGTGCGCGAGGGCGACATCGTGCGCCTGGACGGCGAGGCCGGCACCCTGGAAGTGCTGGTGGACGCCGCCGAGTGGGCGGCGCGGCCGCTGGCGCCGAACACCGCGCCGGCCGCACACGACCTGGGCCGCAACCTGTTCGGGCTCAACCGCCGCATGGTCGGCCCGGCCGACCAGGGCGCGCTGTCGATCTCCTGCGGCCCGCCGGCCGCCGACGGCGACCTGTGGAACTACGACGCCGAGTACGACCTGGGCCGCGATGCCGAGGCCGCCGCCGCGCCGCACGAATCCAAGGACGCCTGAGTCGCGCCGCCTGCCCCACCCTGCCCTGGCCGGTCGCGGCCAGGGCCTCCCCCTCGCAACCGAGACCGTCATGACCATCGCCGAACACCAGACCAAGGCCGAGCAGCTGCTGCGCGCGGCCGGCATCCTGCCCGTCGTCACCGTCCACACCCTGGAGGAGGCGCGCCGCGTCTCGGCCGCGCTGCTTGAAGGCGGCCTGCCGGCGATCGAGCTGACCCTGCGCACGCCGGTGGCGATGGAAGCGCTGGCGATGCTCAAGCGCGAACTGCCGGACATCGTGATCGGCGCCGGCACCGTGCTCAACGCCACCCAGCTGCAGCAGTCGATCGACGCCGGCGCCGACTTCATCGTCACCCCCGGCACCACCCCGACCCTGGCCGACGCCCTGGCGCAGGCGCCGCTGCCGGTGGTGCCGGGCGCGGCCACCCCGAGCGAGCTGCTGGCGCTGATGGAGCGCGGTTTCCGCGTGTGCAAGCTGTTCCCCGCCTCCGCCGTCGGCGGCCTGGCGATGCTCAAGGGCCTGGCCGGCCCCCTGGCCGAGCTCAAGCTGTGCCCCACCGGCGGCATCGGCGAAAGCACTGCCGCCGAGTACCTGGCGCAGCCCAACGTGGTCTGCATCGGCGGCTCGTGGATGGTGCCCAAGGACTGGCTGGCCGACGGCGCCTGGGACAAGGTGCGGGAGAGCTCGGCGAAGGCGGCCGCGATCGCGGCGGCGGCGCGGTAGCGCTGCGGCGGCGTGGCCGCCGCCGGGATTGGGGATTCGGGATTGGGGATTCGTAAAAGCAACTCCACCCAGCACCCTGAAAAAAAAGCGCCGGCATGCCGGCGCTTTTTTTTGCTTTTAGCTGTTACGAATCCCCAATCCCGAATCCCCAATCCCGGCCTCACCGCACCTCAATCTGCACATCCGCCGGCAACGCGTGAATGCGCAGTTCGCCGTGTTCCCACTGCGCCGCTTCGCCGTTGACCAGCGTGCGGCCCGGTTCGCCCGGGTACGGCCACGGCAGCACCAGGCCGCCGCTGGGCATGCGCAGGCCGTCGGGGATGTTCAGCAACAGCCGGTTCTTCTGTCGCCGCAGCTGGTAGCTCAGCGGTCCCTGCGGGGTGCGCAACTGTTCGATCGCCACGCCCTTGCCGTCGAACCAGTCGGCCGGGATGCCGGCGGCCAGCACCAGGCTGTCGTCGACGTCGCGGGCGTAGGCGAACATGTCCAGCACCGAGCGCACGAAGTCCGAGGCGACCCAGGCATGCGGCAGGTCGCCCAGGAAGAACGGCTTGCGCGGCGTGCGCGAGACCACCTCGGCCCACTGGTTCCAGGGCTGCGGCGCGCGGTCCTTGAAGAAGAACGCGGTCGCCTCCCAGGCGCGCTCGCGCCAGCCCAGGCGCACGAACGCGGACACGTTGCGCCACTCGTAGGGGGTGTAGTCCTTCCACTCGCGGGTGCCGTCGCGGCGGCCGACGAATTCGCTCCAGTAGCGCTCGAAGGTGTTGTCGAGCAGCGCCTGCGGCAGCCGGCCCTGCTCGCCGCCCGGCGCCAGCGCGATGGTGGTCGAGGTCGGATCGAAGTCGCCCAGCTCCGCCGAACCCGGCAGGAAGTTGATGTGGTGCTGCTGGGTGGCCGCGTCCAGAGAGGCGTACAGGTCCTGGCGGAACTGGTCGCGCGAGGCGGCGAAACGCGCGGCGTCGTCGATGCGGCCCAGCTCGGCGGCGATGCTCACCGCGTCCTTGTAGCCGCGCAGCGCCCAGAAGTTGTCCCAGTACGAGTGCATCGGCTTGGCCGAGTAGCCCTCGTGGCTGATCGACACCGGCATCATCCCGTAGAAGGCCGCATTGCGCGCGCGGTTCTCGTCGGTGCGCTCGCTCAGCCGCAACTGCTCCATGTAGTCGTAGGCGCCAAGCACGTGCGGCCACATCTGCTCGAGGAAGGCGCGGTCGCCGGTGTAGCGGTAGTAGTCGGCGACGCTGTAGATCAGCTCGCCGTGGCTGTCGTTTTCCGGCACCGGGTCGCTGCCGCGATCGTCCACGCAGCACGGCACCATGCCGTTGGCGAACTGGTACGGCGCATACCACGCCACGTACTCGCGGACCACGTCGGCGCGGCCCAGCCGCAGCAGGCCTTCGGAGATCATCGCGCCGTCGCGGATCCAGCTGCGCGAGTACGAGCGCGTGCCCGGCTGCAGGCGCGGCCCGATGCGCGAGATCAACATGTGCGCCAGCGCGGTGCGCAGCGTATCGGCGACCGCCTTGCCCTGTGCCGGCACATGCAACTGCACGCGGTCCAGCTTCTCGTGCCACTGCGCGGCGACCTGCTGCTGCGCGCGTGCGGCATCGAAGCCCGCCGGCAGCGCGGCGTTGCCGGTCTGCGGGATCACCAGCGCCACCTCGCGCACCTCGCCCGGGGCCAGGCGTCCGCGGTACAGCAAGGCGCCGGACGCCAGCCCGTCCGGATCCTGCGCCTGCTGCGGCAGGCTGCCGGCATCGGCGCCGAGCCGTTCGATGTCCATGCCGGCGTCGAACGCGCTGGCGTAGGCGGCATCGGGCTTCTGCACGGCGAACACCCGCGGCTGGCCGTTGACCTGCACCTGCGTGCCGGCGAAGGCGAGCGAGCGGATCGGGCTGACCCCGCCGACGGTGTTGAGGAACTGGCTGGGCGGATTGACCTGGAACGGGCGCACCGCCAGCGCCAGGGTGTAATCGTGCGGCTGCTTGCTGGGGTTGCTGAGCCGGTAGCGCGCCACCAGTTGCGCCTGCTCCGGCTCGCCCTGCACGAAGGCGGTGACGCGCAGCGCGGCGTTGTCGTGGGTCCAGTCCACGCTGGGAATCGGCAGATAGTCGTCCTGCAGGCTCTGCGCGGCCTTGACGTCGGCCCAGCTCAGGCGCTTGCCGTCCAGCAGCAGGAACGGTTCGATGCTGAAGCCGCCCTTGCCCACCTCGATCGCGCCATCCTCGCCGACCAGGCCCTGTTCGCGGCCGCCGTCCAGGCCGATGATGGTCCAGTACGGTTGCTCGCCGCTGAAGCCGCGCGGGAACCAGCCGCGGGCGGACTGCGCCGCCACCGACTTGATGAAGTCGTTCTGGGTCGCGGCGAAGGCCAGCGGCTGCAGTGCGATGTCGGCGATGCCGTAGCGGAAGCTGGGGCCATCCTGCAGGTCGAAGCGCACGTAGCGCGCCTCGGTGTCCGGCAGCGCCAGCCAGTCGGTGCCGCCGTTGCCGGCGGTCACCGCGCGCAGTTCGCGCCAGCTGCGCCCGTCGGCCGAGCCCTGCACGGTATAACGCGAGGCGTATACGCCCGGCGCCCACTGCACCTTGGCGCCGCCGAACTCGCGCACCTTGCCCAGGTCCAGCATGATCGTCTGGGTCTTGGCGTTGCCGCTGTACCAGACCGTATCGGGCTTGCCGTCGGCGATGCGCTGCTGCAGCGCCGGCGCGGTATCGGCGCTGACCTTGACCGTCAGCGGCGAGGTGTCCTGCGGCGGCAACGGGGTCAGGGTCAGTTGGTCGAAGCACACCGTGCCGGCGCCGCCGACCTGGTTGTAGATGGTGAACTCGATCTGCGCGCTGCGGGTCAGCTCCTTCTCCGGGCTCGGGCCCCAGGCCTTGTCGATCTGCCGCTTCTTGAAGGTGACCGTGCTCCACTGCGTGGGGAACGCGTAGCGCGGCCGGTTGACCCACCACACGTTGTCGCCGCTGGCGTCGACCAGCTTGAACTGCAGGTCGTTGCTCGGCGAATCGCCGCGCAGTTGGAACGCGAACTCGTAGTTGTCCGGATAGTCGATCGGCACGTTGCGGCGGATCCCGGCATAGCCGGAGACGCCGTTGAAGTCGTAGTCCAGGCACAGCGCCTTGGCGCGGCCGCCGCTGGGCGCCTGCACCAGCCGGGTCGAGGCGGTGACCTGGTTGGAGACGACGATCTGCCATTTGTCCAGATCGTTGAAGCTGTCCAGCGCCACCGTGGAGGTCGGCGGCGCGGCGACGGCATGGGCGGCCGCCAGTCCCAGCATCGCCAGCATCGCACGTGCGCACGTCATCGCCATCCCGTCCATCATCGCCTTCCCCGTTGCTGTCGTCGTGTCTGCTTCTGTCGGAGGGGCATCGGCCCCGATGGAGTATCCGGTCCTGCTGTCGCGGCTGACGCCGCTGCGACAGGCGCGCGCCCAAGACCGCGCGCGGCGTGGTATGGGCTTACGGCGCCCGATGATACGCATCCATGCTGCCGTCCATGGCGTGACAGTCCCACGCCAGAACGTCCGGCCCGGCCATGCATGGCCGGGCGTTCGGCAACGCGCGAGCCAGTGGCTCGCAAGCGCGCCGCCGCACTCGCCTCTTTCCCATGCCATCCCTGGCGCAACTGATCGGCTCCGGACGACCCGGCCCGGCCATCCGTGGCCGGGCGTTCGGCGCAACGCGCGCCAGTGGCGCTCGATGTTTCGCTTCACCGCTGCCATCCATGGCGCAACACTCCCACACCAGAACGTCCGGCCCGGCCATCCATGGCCGGGCGTTCGGCAACGCGCGAGCTAGTGGCTCGCAAGCGCGTCGCCGCACTCGCCTCGTTCCCATGCCATCCCTGGCGCAACTGATCGGCTCCGGACGACCCGGCCCGGCCATCCGTGGCCGGGCGTTCGGCGCAACGCGCGCCAGTGGCGCGCAAGCGTTGCGCCTCACCCCTTCACGCTGCCGAGCAGCAGGCCCTGGATGTAGTAGCGCTGCAGGGCCAGGAACAGGGCCAGCACCGGGATCACCGTGACCACCGCGCCGGCCATCATCATCTCCACGTCCATGATGTGCTCGCGCGACAGCGCCGCCAGCGCCACCGGCAGGGTGTAGTGCTCCTGGTCGGTCAGCACGATCAGCGGCCACATGAAGTCGTTCCACGCCGCCATGAAGGTGAAGATGGTCAGCGTCACCAGCACCGGCTTGAGCATCGGCAGCACGATCTGGAAGAAGATCCGCAGCTCGCCGGCGCCGTCGATGCGGGCGGCCTCCAGCAGCTCGTCCGGGATCGAACGCGCGTACTGACGCACCAGGAAGATGCCGAACACCGTCGCCAGCGCCGGCACGACCACCCCGCCGAAGCTGTTGACCAGGTGCAGCTGCTTCATCAGCAGGAACAGCGGCAGCATCGCCACCTGCGCCGGGATCACCAGCGCCGCCAGCAGGACCTGGAAGATCCGCTCCTTGCCGACGAAGCGCAGCTTGGCGAAGGCATAGCCGGCCATGGTGTTGATCAGCAGCGAGCCGAAGGTAATCGCGCACGACACCAGCAGGCTGTTGGCGAAATTGCGCGCCATGCCGGTGCGCGAGAACAGCTCGCCGTAGTTGGCCAGGGTGGCGCCGGTGGGCAGCATCGGCGGCGGGAAGCGACTGGCCTGCCCGGCCGGCATGAACGACACCGACACCATCCACAACAGCGGCGCCAGGCTGATCACGGCGAGCAGCAGCAGCCCGCCGTTGACCAGCAGCGTGTTCCAGCGCGAGGCGCCGATCTCCCGGCTCATACCAGGTCCCTCTTGCGGCCGAAGCGCAGCATCACCGTCGTCACTCCCAGGATGATCAGGAACAGCAGGAACGCCACCGCCGAGGCGCGGCCGAGGTTCCACCACTTGAAGCCTTCCTCGAACATGTAATACAGCACGCTCACCGTGCTCTGCAGGGGGTCGCCACGGGTCATCACGTAGGGTTCGGCGAACAGCTGGAAGTAGCCGGACACGGTAATCACCCCGACCACCAGCAGCACCGGCCCCAGCATCGGCAGGGTGATGTGCAGGAACTGCCGCCACTTGGAGGCGCCATCGATGCGCGCGGCCTCGTACAGGTCCTGCGGGATGGCCTGCAGGCCGGCGAGGAAGATCACCATGTTGTAGCCGAAGTTCTTCCACACCGCGAACAGCATGATGGTCGGCATCGCCCAGTGCGGGTCGCCGAGCCAGTCGATCGGGCCGATGCCCAGGTGCGCCAGGCCGTAGTTGACCAGGCCGTAGCTGGTATGGAACAGGTAGCGCCAGATCACCGCCACCGCCACCAGCGTGGTCACCACCGGCGCGAACAGCGCGGTGCGGAACAGCGCCTTGAAGCGTGCCACCGGTGCGTTCAGCAGCAGCGCCGCGCCCAGCGAGGCGCCGATGGACAGCGGCACGCCGACGATCACGAAATACGTGGTGTTCCACAGCGACTTCCAGAACATCGGCGTCTGCAGCAACTCGATGTAGTTGCCGAAGCCGACGAAGCGCAGGTTGTGGCGGTCGGCCAGCGCATACAGGTCGAAGTCGGTGACGCTCAGCGCCAGTGCCGACAGCACCGGCAGGCCGAAGAACACGCCGATCACGATCAGTGCCGGGCCGGCGAACAGCCAGCCGATCAGGGAACCGCGCTTCATGGCGTGGCTCCCGCGGCCGGCGCCGCCGTGGCCTCGCGGTGCTGCTGATGGATCCAGCGGCGTTTCTCCAGGATCTCGTCGACCCGCTTGTCCAGTTCCCGCATTGCCTTCTCCTGCGGCTCACCGCCGCGCACCACCCGCTCGGTGGCCAGCCGCATCTCCTGCACGATGCGCTCCCACTCCAACACCTTCGGTGCCGGCTTGACCCGCTCCAGCTGATCGCGGAACGCATGCGCCAGCGGATCGTCGGCCAGCGACGGATACGCCCAGGTGCTGCGCCGCGGCGGCATGTCGCCGATCAGCGCGTGGAAGCGCGCCTGGATCTGCGGCCGCGACAGGAACTCGATCAGCTTCCAGGCCGCGTCCTTGTGCTCGGACTTGCGGAAGATCACCAGGCTGGTGCCGCCGGCGATGCCGGCGCCGGGGCCGTCCGGACCGGGCAGCGGCATGGTGCCCCACTGGTCCTTCAACGCCGGCGGCTGCACCTTGCGGAACTCGCGGATGTTCCACGGGCCGGAGATGTAGAAGGCGTAGAAGCCGTTGAAGAACTCGTCCCAGACGTTGGAGATCTGCGTCTCCGACATCTTCGGCGCCCAGCCCTGGTCGAACGTGTTGGCGTAGAACGCCAGCGCCTTGCGGAAGCCGGGGCTTTCGAAGTTGCCGTAGTTGTTGTGGTCGCGCAGCAGCGGATCGGGCAGTTGCAGGCCCAGCGACAGCTGCTGCTCGAACTCGTTGAGCGGCATCAGGATGGCGTAGCGCTTCGGGCCCACGTGCTTCTTCACCGCCGCCATCGCCTGCTCCCACTCGGCCCAGGTCTGCGGCAGCTTGGTCACCCCGGCGTCGCGCAGCATGTCCTTGCGGTAGAACAGCAGGCGCGTGTCCACGTACCAGGGGATGCCGTAGAGCTGGCCGTCGATGACGCTGGTGTCCCAGATGCCGGGGAAGTAGTCCTTCGGGTCGACCACCTTGGAGCGGTCGACGTAGGGCTGCAGTGGCTGCAGCGTGCCCAGCTCGGCGAATTCCGGAATCCAGGTGTTGCCCAACTGACACACGTCCGGCAGGCCATCGGCCGCGAACGCGGTCAGCAGCTTCTCGTGCGCGGCAGTCCAGGGGATGTTCTGGATATCCACATGGATGCCGGGATTTTCCTTCTCGAACTCCGGGATCAGCTCGGCCACCACCTCGGCCTCGCGGCCCATCGCCCAGAACCGCACCACCTCGCCCTGCGGCGCGCGTGCGCAGCCGCACACCGCCAATACAACCAGACCCAGCGAAATCCAACGACCGATCATGCGTGCTGTGCTCATTCCGGCTGCTGCGGCTGGCGCTGTGGAGGGGTGGACTGCGCCTCGGCGGCGGCGGCGCGCGACTCGGCGATGCCCAGCGCACGCGCATTGGCCGCCTGCTCGTCCTTCTTGGGCAGCGGCTGGGCCTCGCCTTCCGGGGTCAGCCAGCCGCCGGTGAAGCCGGCGCGCTCCAGCCCGGTGCGGATGTACTTGTTCTTCTTCATCACGTTCCAGACGAACTCATTGCGGTAATTGGCGATCATGGTGACGATCGCGCCCTGGTCGATGCCGATGTAGTCGCTGGCCACCCAGCCGCGGTTGGGGATCATGCGGCCGGTCTTGAGCGGGATATCGTAGTTGAAGCTGGGATTGAACGAATCCAGGAAGCCGTAGCTCGAATACAGGAAGTCGCCGAAGCGCTTGTGCATTTCCTGGGTCGCCGGAATCACCACCTCAGGTGCGAACACGATCGAGGACACCGCCGCGGTCGGCGCGATGGTGCCGTCGTCGAACGCCTCGAACAGGCCGGCGCCGCGGGTGCGGTAGTGGAAGAACTGGCGCTGCTCGCCGCGGTACTCCTGGGTGGTGTTCTGCGGACCGTCGCTGGCGGTCAGGCCCCACACATTCTCGCCGTACTCCTTCCACTTCATCGGGTTGTCGATGGCGTACTCGCGCTGCGCCAGGGTGGCGCGGCGGCTGTTGAGGAAATAGTCGATGCCATGCTCGCGCATGTACTGGTCCTGGATGTCGCGGAAATCGATCCAGACGTGGTTGTACTGGTGCGCGAACAGCGGGCCGAACGCCAGGTATTCCTGGCCGTAGTACACGCCCCAGTCCTTGTTGTAGGTGCGGGTCCACTCCTGCCACGCGTCCGGTTCCACCGGATGGGTCGGCGAGCCCAGCGCCAGCAGGTACACCATCATGCCTTCGTTGTAGCCCATCCAGTCGTGCTGGATGAAGCCGCGCTCGGGATACCAGCCCATCGAGATCAGCGGCTTGCGCTGCTGCATCCACGGCCAGTCCACGCGCCGGTACAGCGTGTCGGCGATCTGGCGGATCTCCTTCTCGTCGGCCGTGTCGCCTTCGTAGTAGGACTGGGCGAACAGCACGCCCATCATCAGCAGCGCGGTGTCCACGCTCGACAGTTCCACCCACTGGTCGTAGCGCAGCCCTTTTTGCATGTCCAGGAAGTGGTAGTAGAAGCCCTTGTAGCCGGCGCGCCCGGTGCGCTGCGGGCCGACCGGCACGTCGCGCAGGAAGCGCAGCGTGGTCAGGGTGCGTTGCACGGCCTGCTCACGGCTGATCCAGCCGTTCTCGTAGCCGATGGGATAGACGGTGAGCGCGAAGCCGACCGACGCGATCGACGCGAACGGCCGCGACGGATAGCGGTCCACCGCCATGCCGTTCTGCTCGTTGGTGGTGTCCCAGAAGAACTGGAAGGTGCGGCGTTCGATGTCCTCGAACAGGGGCGGCAGCTCCGGCTTCAGCAGTTTCGGCGGCAGTTCGGCCTCGACCAGGATGACCTTGACCGGCTTCTTCTCCACCGCCTTCGGCTCCTCGGTCTTCTTGCAGGCCGTCAGCAGCACCCCTGCTGCCATCAGCATCAACGAAAACCTGATGAAACTGCGCTGCTTCTTCATCGTGCCCCCCGTGAAATCGTTTACACGCACGCAAAAAATACCCCACTTCCGCATCGCCGCGGCCCCCGTGCGAGGGAGCCGCGGCGACCTTGCTTACCAGTTCAAGCCAAACGACAGCTTGAACGTCCGCATCGGCGAGGCGAGCACGCCGTTCGGCGTGCCGAACGCCGTGTTCAGGTCGGCATAGGTGCCGGTATCGGTGCTGTAGTCCGCGTAGTTGGTCCAATTGAACAGGTTGATGACATCGGCGCGGACGTTGAACTTGATGCCCGAGCCGGTATCCCATTCCTTGTTCGCCGCCAGGCTGAATTCCTTGTAGCCCAACGTCGCATCCGGCTTGTACTGGATGATATAGCACTGGTCGTTGCCCGCCAGGCAGTTGGTGCCGTAGCGCGGGGTCTGGCTGGCCAGCGACAGCTTGGCCGACAGGGTGACGTCGTACGGCAGGTCGTAGATGCCGGTGACCACCAGGCGGTTCTTCGGGATGCCGCCGGCCTCACGCCAGCCGTAGCCGGCCATCGACGGTTGGTCCAGCGCGTAGTGCTCGCCGTACTGACGGTTCTCCTTGGCATCGGAGAAGGTATAGGCCACGGTCAGGCCCCAGCCGGACTCCTTGTCGTAGGGCTTGTCCAGCTTCAGCGCCAGTTGGTTGTTGCGCGTCTTCAGGCCATTGGTGCCGAGCACGATCGCGCTGTAGCCATTGGGCGAGTCGGTGGGCACGCCGGAGGTGGTGCCGGGCAGGAAGAACGAGCCGTCGGCACGACGGTTGCCGCGCAGGAACACGAAGCCGTCCTCGCTGACGATGCGGCTCAGGGTCACGTCCGTGTACCAGTCGTTGCCCCAGAAATGCACCATGTTGCGCATGCCCAGGCTGAACTGGTCGGAGTACGGCACCTTGATGTTGTTGTCGATCAGGTAGACCTCGCGGCCACCGCCGGTGCCGGCGGTGGTGGAGGCGGCCAGCCCGTTCAGGCCGGCCTGGGTCGCATAGCTCGGATCCCATGCCACGCACGGCTGGCCGAGGCACGGCGTGTTGGCGCTGTTGAAGTAGTAGCTGTAGGAGCGGAAGTTGTTGTTCAGCTGCTCCAGCGCCAGGTAGTCGAACAGGTTGCGGTCGTAGGCACGGCCGGCACCGCCGTAGATCACGTGCGCCTGGTCGCCGAACAGGTCGTAGGAGAAGCCCAGGCGCGGCTGCCAGGCATCCTTGAACGCCTTGCGGTTGTTGCCGGTGCTGATGTAGTTGGCGATGTCGTAGTTGGCGTTGTCCAGGTTGCGCCAGTTCAGCAGCGCGCTGGCGACGTCGGCCGGGGTGACGAAGTCGAGGAACGAGGGGGTCTTCTCGTAGTCGTAGCGCACGCCCAGGTTCAGGGTCAGGTGCTCGTTGACCTCCCAGTCGTCCTGTAGGTAGATGCCGTACTGCTTGTTCTGCGACTGCACCGAACCGCCGTCGCCGGTGTCGCCGAAGCGCACCCGGTACGGCGTGCCGACATCGCTGAGGATGTTGTAGTAGTACTGCGGATTGGCCGGATTGATCTGGGTCGAATCGAGCTGAATGTCCTTGTACTTCACACCCATCTTGATGGTGTGGCTGCCGTGCCAGTCGAGGCTGTTGAGGGTGAGGTCGTCCTGCAGGGTCCAGCCCTTCTGGCCCTTGTTCTGGAAGCTGCTGCCGGCGCCGGCGCTGAGGATGGTGGTCTCGTTGCCGGCCTGCGGCACGTAGGACAACACGTAGCCGCTGCCGTCGGTGAGCGGGGTCTGGGTCCAGAACGCGCTCTCGTAGCTCAGGTTCAGATCGTTGAGGAAGGCCTCGCCGCTGTACTGCCAGCGCAGGTTGGCGCGCTTTTCCTTCTGGCCGTTGGTGCTGCCGTGCTGGTAGGTGGTGGTGTCGCCGATGTCCGACAGCTCGTCTTCCTTGCGGTACTTGCCGGTCAGCTCGAACAGGTTGTTGTCGCCCAGCGTCCAGTCGATCTTGCCGAAGTACAGGTCTTCCTTGAACGGCGTGCTGTAGGTGGCGACCAGCGGCTGCAACTGCGCCGGCAACTGGTCGACGCGGTCGGCATAGATGCCGCCGGGGATGACCGTGTTGGGCGTGGTGTACTCCTTGGCCTCGTAGGCCACGAAGAAATGCGCGCGGTCCTTGAGGATCGGGCCGCTGAAGGTGGCGCCGTACTGGGTCTCGGAGAAGTCGTCGCGCTGGCCGGCCTTGCGCTCCAGCGGGCTTTCGGCGCGCCAGTCGTCGTTGGTCGTATCCCAGAAGAAGCTGCCGTGGAAATCGTTGGTGCCGGACTTGGTCGAGGCCACGATCGCCGCACTGCTGACCTGGTCGAACTCGGCCTTGTAGTTGGAGGTGATGACCTTGTACTCGCCGATTGCCGACTGCGGAAACGGATTGCCGCGGCTGGAATCCTGGCCGCTGACGCCGCCGGTCAGCACGTAGTTCTTCTGGCTGATGCCGTCGATGTAGACGTTGGTGCCGTTGGCCGAGGTCGCGCCGGAGCGCACGGTGGTGTTGCCCTTGGCGTCGCGCTGGAACTGCACGCTCGGCACGCTGTCGGCCAGTTCGAGGAAGTTGCGCGTGGCCTGCGGCAGCTTCTCGATCTGCACGTTGGAGATGTAGGTGGCGTTCTCCGAGGTGCGGGTTTCCACCAGCACCGGCGGCGCCTGCACCTGCACCGCGTCGAGCGTGGTCGCGCCCTGCCCGTTGGCGGTGGCCGCTTCGCCGCCCACGCCCAGGTCCAGGGTCGCGGTCTGGCCGACCTGCACGGTGACGTTCTGCGAGGTGGTCTTGCCGTCGGCGGTGACGTCGATGCGGTAGGAACCCGGCGGCAGGCCGCCGACCGAATAGGTGCCGTTGCTGGTCTGCACGCTGCGGGTCAGACCGGTGGCGAGGTTGGTGGCGGTGACCTGCGCGGACGCAGCCGGCGCCGAATCGACCTTGACCTGTCCGCGAATGGTGGCGCCGGTGCTTTGCGCGAATGCCGGCGCGGCGCCCAGCAGCAGGCAACTGGCGAGGGCGCAGCTCAACAGCTTGCGCGTGGGCCGGGCGGAGTGCGGGGTGTGTTGCATGTGGGGTTTTCCCTCCAGGAAGACGTGATGCTCGTTATGGGTGGTGCGTGGTGCTTCGATCAAACGAAGTGGAACAAGCGATGCGGCGCGAACCACCGCGTCGCATCAGGAACGGGCCGTGCTGGAATCGCGCACGACCAACGTAGGAACCAGGGTCTGCCGCCGTCCATCGTCCGCGTCGGGACGATCGATCAGGTGCAGTAGGCGATGCATCGCCTGCTCACCAAGCCCGGCGATGCTGACGCGCATGGTGGTGAGAGACGGGTGAACGAAACGCGCCAGCGGAATGTCGTCGAAGCCGGCCAACGCGATGTCGTGGGGCACGCGCACACCGCTCTGGGTAAAGGCGTAGAGGCAGCCGAGCGCGGTCATGTCGTTGGCGGCGAACACCGCATCGGGCAGCGTGCCGGCCTGCAGCATCGCCTGCCCCGCGCGATAGCCGGAGGCTTCGTCGAAGTCGCCCGGGAACTCCTGGCCGTGCGCCTGCCCGGGATGACGCGCGATGGTGTCGCGGAAGCCGCGCAGGCGTTCGCGCGCGTCGAAGTTCAGTTCCGGGCCGCCGATGAAGGCGATGCGGCGATGCCCCATCGCCAGCAGGTGCTCGGTCATCGCCACCGCACCGGCATGGTCGTCGATGCTCAGCACCGGGTATTCGGTGCCCGGCAGATGGGTGTTGATCAACACCGTCGGCAGCGCCTGCGGCAGGTTGTCGGTGAGGAAGCCCGGGCGCTCGGCATACGGCGACAGCACCAGCAGGCCGTCGACGCGGCCGCGCATCGCGCGCAGCGCCCGTCCCTGCTCTTCCGGGTCGCCGTGGTAACTGGACACCAGCAGGTGCTGGCGGCGCGCGCGGGCGGCGCCGTCGATGCCGCGGATCAGTTCGGAGAAGAATTCGCCGTACAGGTCGGGCAGCACCACGCCCAGGGTCTGGGTGCGGCGGCTGCTGAGGCTGCGCGCCGCCGCATGCGGGCTGTAGCGCAGGCGCTCGGCCACTTCCAGGACGAGAGTGCGCACCGGCGCGGCCACGTTCTCGTGGCCATTGAGCGCACGCGACACGGTGGCCACGGAAACCCGGGCCTCGCGTGCGACGTCTTTGATGGTGACCGCGCTCTTCGCCATCGTGCCGCCCTCCGCGGCAGAGACCTTGAGAAACTGGCGCGGACTGTAATCGTTTTCAGCGCAAGGCAGAAGCCCTTTGTTATTTTTCCAATAAAAGTCTTATTTTTCAGTTACTTGAATAATGCGAAACCGGTCGGAATCGTGCCGCAACGCAACATAATCCAGGTGCAGATTCCGCTTTTCCGCGGGGCCTACACTCCTATTTGGACCTGTGTTGGACCTGGCACCCCTTCGCCGCAACGCGTCAGCGGGCGGCGCCCGGCACCTCGGCGCGGATCGACAGCGCATGGATGTCGGTCTGCATCATCTCGCCCAGCGCCGCGTAGACGGCACGGTGCCGGGCCAGCGGCGCCATCCCGGCAAAGGCCGCGCTGACCACCCTTACATTGAAATGTCCACGGCCGTCGCGCGCCCCGGCGTGGCCGGCATGGCGATGGCTGTCGTCCTCCACCTCCAGCGCCTGCGGCGCGAACGCCGCCTCCAGCGCGGCGCGGATCCGCGCCACCCGTTCGGCGCCGACCTGGCTCATGGCAGCACCTTGCGGAACGGCCGCACCTCGACCCGCGCGTAGACCCCGGCCTCGACATACGGATCGGCCTCGGCCCAGGCCCGCGCCTCGGCCAGCGAGTCGAACGCGGCCACCACCAGGCTGCCACTGAAGCCGGCTGGGCCCGGATCCTCGGCGTCGATGGCCGGGCACGGCCCGGCCAGCAGCAGCCGGCCGGCCTCCTGCAGCTGGGTCAGCCGCTGCAGATGCGCCGGCCGCGCCGCCGCCCGCCGCGGCAGCGCATCGGCCACGTCGTACCCCTCGATCACGTACCACATCGCGTATCCGCCCTCGTTCCATCCTCAGAGACGTGCCATTGTAGGACCTGCCCCGGTGCGGCGGCGCTGGACACCGACCCCGCCGGCGCATTACCCTTGGTCCCATTGCACGCGGCCGGATGCAGCGGCCCGTCGGTGATCGGCGACCCCAAGCCCCTTCCGACGACCGATTCGCTGCCTGACACCGCCCGCGCAGACGTCCTCCTCTGCAGTTCCCGCCGCCACGACACGCGTGGCGTGCGTCGTGTGTCTTGTTGAAGTACCGAGCGCGTTGCGGGGACGACGTGCCATTGAACCGCAGCACTGCCGGCAAGGAGCCGCGCCGGGTCGCGCCTGCCCGGCCCTTCGCTACCGCAACACCGATGTCCAACCGATGACCTCCGAACTCGCGCTCGACGCGAACCCGCCAACCCAGACGACCCCGCCACAGCAGCAGGAAATGCCGCTGGCGGTCGTGCATGGGCAGCCGGTGCTGCAGATCCCGCAGGATCTGTACATCCCGCCGGATGCGCTGGAAGTCATCCTGGACGCGTTCGAAGGCCCGCTGGACCTGCTGCTGTACCTGATCCGCCGGCAGAACCTGGACATCCTGGACATCCCCGTCGCCGAGATCACCCGGCAGTACGTGGACTACATCAACGTGATGCAGGAGCTGCGCTTCGAACTGGCGGCCGAGTACCTGGTGATGGCCGCGATCCTGGCCGAGATCAAGTCGCGGATGCTGCTGCCGCGGCCGCCGGCCGAAGACGGCGAGGAAGTGGACCCGCGCGCCGAACTGGTCCGCCGCTTGCAGGAGTACGAACGCTTCAAGCAGGCGGCCGAGGACATCGACGCGCTGCCGCGGCAGGACCGCGACACCACCCCGGCGCACGCCCACGTGCCGGACCGCGCCGCGATCAAGCTGCCGCCGCCGGTGGAGTTGAAGGAAATGCTGCTGGCGCTGTACGACGTGCTCAAGCGCGCCGAACTGTTCAGCGGCCACGCCATCAAGCGCGAGGCGCTGAGCGTGCGCCAGCGCATGGGCGACGTGCTGGGCCGTCTGGACGACGGCAAGTTCCACCGTTTCGAATCGCTGTTCAGTGCCGAGGAAGGCAAGCTCGGCGTGCTGGTCACCTTCCTGGCGCTGCTGGAACTGGCCAAGGAGCAGTTGCTGGACATCGTCCAGGAGCCGCTGGCGCACGTCCCCGCCGAGGCCACCGAGCGGCCGCCGATGCCACCGATCTACGTCAAGTCGCTGGCGCTGGGCAACACCAACGCGCCGCTGCAGTTCAACAGCGAGTTCGACGACAGCGACGCCGCCGACGCCACCACCTGAGTCCCCGAGAACCCGCCCCCGCATGGATCAAGCGCTGATCAACCGCATCGTCGAGGCCGCCCTGCTCGCCGCCAACCAGCCGTTGCCGCTGGCGCAGTTGCACGGCCTGTTCCCGGAGGAGGAGCCCGCGCCGCCGGGCAGCATCGAGCGCGCGCTGGAACTGCTGCGCGAGGCCTGCGAGGGCCGCGGCGTCGAGCTGGTCGAAGTGGCCTCCGGGTTCCGCTACCAGGTGCGCAGCGACGTGCACGCCTGGGTGGCGCGGCTGTGGACCGAGCGCAAGACCCGCTACACCCGCGCCACGCTGGAGACCCTGGCGCTGATCGCCTACCGGCAGCCGATCACCCGCGGCGAGATCGAGCAGGTGCGCGGCGTGGCGGTCAGCAGCAACATCATCCAGGCGCTGGAAGAGCGCGAGTGGATCCGCGTGGTCGGGCACCGCGACGTGCCGGGCAAGCCGGCGCTGTTCGGCACCACCAAGACCTTCCTGGACTATTTCGGGCTCAAGCGCCTGGACGAACTGCCGCCGCTGTCCGAACTCAAGGACATCGGCGAGCTGGAACCGCAGCTGCCGCTGGACCGCGACGCGCTGCCGGTCGGCGACGTGGCCCAGGCCGGCGCCGCGCCGGGCGAGGACGCCGACCAGGGCAACCAGGGCGACACCACGGCGCAGGCCGCGGCCGCCAACGAATCCGCCGCGCCTGCCGCGACGGCGCAGGCAGACGCGGCCGTGGCCGCAGACGCCACGGACACCGACACCAGCGACACCGCAGGACCGAACACCCCCGCGACCGACGACGCCGACGCGCCGACGGCCACGGATTCCACGACCGCCCCGACGGGCGAACCCGAAGCCGCGCCGGGAGAGCGCGCGGCGGATGCGAACGAAGCCGAAGACAACGCCGTCGCGACGACGACCGTGGCTGTTGACGATGCCGATTCCGAACCACAGGCCGACGCGCAACGCGCCGGCCGGAGCCAAGTAAATGAGTGACACCTCCCGCAAGCTGTCGTTGAACAAGCTCTCGCTCAAGCGCGATGCCGCTGCCGCCGAGCAGCCGAAACTGGAAGAACGCCTGCACAAGGTCCTGGCCCAGGCCGGGCTGGGGTCGCGCCGGGCGCTGGAACAGCGCATCGCCGACGGCCTGGTCAAGGTCAATGGCGAGGTCGCGCAGACCGGCATGTCGATCCGCAGCGGCGACAAGATCGAGCTGGACGGCCGCAGCTTCGTCGCCAGCGCGCTGACCGAGCCCTCGCGCGTGCTGATCTACAACAAGCCCGAAGGCGAAGTGACCACGCGCGAAGATCCCGAAGGCCGCCCGACCATCTTCGAGGCGCTGCCGGCGCTGAAGGGCGCGCGCTGGATCGCGATCGGCCGCCTGGACATCAACACCACCGGCCTGCTGCTGCTCACCACCGACGGCGAGCTGGCCAACGCGATGATGCACCCCTCCTACGAGATCGAGCGCGAGTACGTGGTGCGCGTACGCGCCCCGGAAGGCGAAGAGACCGTGCCCGACAGCATGATCGAGCGGCTCTCGCGCGGCGTGCTGCTGGAGGACGGCGGCGCCAAGTTCGACGAGATCGAACGCATCGGCGGCACCGACTCGCACGACTGGTTCCGGGTGGTGGTCAAGGAAGGCCGCAACCGCGAAGTGCGGCGCCTGTGGGAATCGCAGGGCTGCCAGGTCAGCCGGCTCAAGCGCACCCGCTACGGCAAGATCGCGCTGCCGCGCGAACTGCTGCGCGGGCACTCGATGGAGCTGGCGCAGGACAAGGTCGAGGCGCTGCGCGCCGAACTGAAGCTGGAGGAAGGCACCCCGTCGGCGCTGACCCTGCAGCCGGTGATCGGCCAGCGCAAGGCGGCCAAGGCCACCGTGCAGGTCGGCCGCGGCGGCAACGCCTACGTCAACGGCCACAACACCGCCGACGAAGGCCGCGAGCTGCGCCGCTTCGACACCTTCCGCGAGGATCGCGGCCGCGGCCGCGGCGGCAAGAAGCCGCACGGCGGCCTGACCGTGAGCGGCGAAATGGCCGCCAAGCAGTCGCAGAAGCCGTTCAAGCAGCGCACGCCGAAGGGCCCCAAGCCGCTGCCGGACGGCAACCCGGCGGCGTTCCGCACCTGGTACGTGCCGGACGGCGTCAGCACCGGTCCGACCGGCCACCGCAACGCCGGTCCCGGCGGCCGCGGCGGCCAGGGTCAGGGCCAGGGGCGTCCTTATGCCAATGCCAAACCGCGTCCGGCCGGCGCCGGTGCGGGCGCTGGCGGCCAGGGTCGCGGCCAGGGCCAGCAGCGCAAGGCGCATCCCTACGGGCATCCGGGCAACGCGCCGAGCTTCCCGTCCGATCACGCCACCCCCGGCTTCAACCCCTACGGCGCCGCGCCGCGCGCCGCGCGCCCGGCCGGCGGCCAGAAGCGCGGCCCGGGTCCGGGCGGGCGCCCCGGCGGCGGCAACCGCCCGGCCGGTGGGCGTCCGGGCGGCGGCGGCCGTCCTGGTGGCGGCGGCAACCGTGGCGGCAACCGCGGCGGCTGAGTGACGGCGCCGACGCGGCCTGCGTCGGCCAGCCCGCTCCCGACAAGGGCGTCTGCGCAAGCGGCGCCCTTTTTCGTGGGCGCTACCGCCAGCCGGAATGGAGCGCGCCGCTGGACGCCGGCGTCCGCGCCATGGACGCAAGACGGTCCACATCGCGGCCGCCTGCTCGCTCACGCATCGACAGGATCGTTCCTGCAGTCCGCAAACCCCGCGGAGACCTGCCTGGCGGTCCAGTTGCCATGGGAAGATTTCGAGACCAGCAACGCCGAGGTTGCGTTGTAGCTGGGGGCGCGTGTCTCGCCGGGTCTGGCCAATCCCGTGTCATGGAAGCACAAGCGCACGGACGTGGCGTCGGCCGACAGCACCTCGAAGCGCATCATCCAGCCCTTGTCGGTCTGGAGCAGGCGCGCACCATCGGCGGTTTTCGTGACATCCACGAAGCCATAGTCCGCGAACGTCGTCTTCCCCGGCAGGCGGCGCGGGCCGACCGAATTGGGGAACGAGGTCAGGTCCAGATGCTGGATGACCGCGTCCGTGATGCCCGCCTGCGGCGGCGCGGCCGGGGACGCCGCACCGACACCAAACACGACAAGGCCAACCAGCATTCCGGCGTTCATGCGGACGATCTCGCGTGCAGAGGGAGAAGCGAGATGATAGGCAGCGCGAAGGTCCGCGCTCAATGGCGATGGCCGTGGCGCCGGCGCTCAAGCGGCGCCGATGGTGTCCCCGCTATTGAGCGACACCAGCGCGCCCGGCGTTGCGCCGTTCGCCCTGAGCGGACGAAGCCGATATCCTGGCGCATCCGGCCGCCGCTGCTGGTGGCCGCTCTCACCGACCAGGAATCCCGATGACACGGAAGATGAAGATCGCCCTGCCGCTGCTGATCGCCGGCGTGCTGAGCCTCGGCGCCTGCCAGAAGGCGCAGCAGAAGGCCCAGGAAGAGATCGCCGCGGCGCAGAACCCCTACCCTGCCGGCTCGCCGCTGCACGCGCCGTTCGATCGCATGCTGCGCAAGCTGGCCAACGATCCGCGCTACGTGGCGCTGCTCAAGCAGAGCGGCCCGCAGGCGCAGCAGGCCGGCTTCCAACTGGCGCAGAACGGCATCGCGCGGCTGGACCACGCCACGCTGGAACAGCGCCTGGAGATCCTGTCCCAGGTCAGCGACAAGGTCACCGTGCCGCAGTGTGCGGTGCTGGCCCGCGGCGGCAATCCCAACGATGCGCAGGCGCTGAGCGCGGCGATGCTGTCCGGCCTGGAAAAGCTGCCGCAGGCGCAGATCGACCGCTGGTTCGATGTCTCGCTGAAGGCCACCGACGCGGAATTGAACAAGACCCCGGCGCAGCCGGTGACCCAGGAGCAGATCCACGCGGCGATGGGCACGCTGGTCAAATCGCTGCCCGCCGACCAGCAGCAACGCCTGATGCGGGTGTTGCCGGAGATCACCAAGGCCAGCGACGAGGACGCCTGCTGGACGGCGCGCACCCTGTACCGCCAGGCGCTGGCCACCCCGGAGCCGGTGCGCGGCCAGCTGGCCTGGGTGTTCGCGCAGCAGTAAGCGCGCGGTAAGCGCGACACGCGTCCTCGCACGGGGCGCGCGTCGCCGCATCGCATTGCATCTCCAACGGCGGCCAACTTGCGGTCGATGGCCGCTGGAGCCGTTGACCCAAAAAAGAATCCAGGCGCGCTGCGCCTGGATTCGATGCACTGCTCAATCGTAACGGTCCTGCCTGCGCCGTGGCGTCAGGCAGGACGCGGCGCCTTACTTGCGGCGCTCGATCACGAAGTTGCCGACGTTGACGCCCAGATCGACGCCTTCGCCGGTGCCGGCCAGGGCCAGCGAGATGTCACCCTTGGTGACCACCTGCGCAGTGCTGGACTTCACCACGCCGGCATGCGCTTCGGCGGCGGCATAGGTGCCGAACAGATCGTTGAGGCTGTAGGCGCCAGTGAAGGTGCCGCGGCCGCCGACGATCTTCGACTTGCCGACGGTCAGGCCACCGCCCTTGCTGCTGATCTTGACCGGAATCACCGCGCCGTCGTTGCAGGTGATGGTGCCGGTGCCCTTTGCGGTCTTGTAGAACACCGACCAGCCCGACAGGTTGAAGGACAGCTTGCAATCGATGTTGCCGGCGGCCTGGGCCTGCGGCGCCAGGGCGGCCGCGCCCAGCAATGCGAGCAGGGAAAGCGACTTGATCATGTGGGCATTCCGGTGAGTGGACCAGGCGCGAGCGTAGCAATGGGATTGTCGCGGCCGCGACAAGGTTGCCGGCGCGCGGCGCACGCGTTCAGCAGGCATTTCCAATCGCGGCAGGCAGGATCGGTTCCAGCCCGGCCGGAGTACATGCAGGGCGCGACGCCGACGCCAAGCATCTTCAAAATTCGTTTGCGGCGGCTTGGCCTGATTGGCTCTGTACTTTGTAGGCGTCAACGCTCATGCAGCGGCGACGTGCGAAGCACTTTCCGATGGCGCAATGCGTCGGGACTGAAGTCCCTCCCACAGTGAAGCCGCCAAACTTGCCGCAGCATGGTGCGGGCCGGGCTATTGCCGCGTTTTCGAAGTCAGCCGCGACAGGCATTGCAGGCAGAGCCCGTCGCGGCTGAAGCCACTCCTACAACGAGGGCCTTCAGGGATAGCGCAGGTGAGCTCTCCGGCGTCACTGGAGCCGCAGGCTAGTCGTCCAGGCTGAAAGCGTCGGCATCGAGCATGGCCGGGAAACGCGCGCGGTGCGCGGCCAGCGCGGCGGCGGAGATGGTGGTGGTGGCCACCTGCTCGCGCTCGCGGATTTCCAGTTGCGGCTGGCCTAGGAAATCGATCACCGCGCTGTCGCCGGCATAGTGCAGGTCGTTGCCGTCCACGCCGACGCGGTTGACCGCGGCCACGAAGCACAGGTTCTCGATCGCACGCGCGCGCAGCAGCGTACGCCAGGCATAAGCCCGCGCCGACGGCCAGTTGGCGACGAACAATTGCAGATCGAAATCCAGTTGCCCCGGGCGCTCGACGTCGTAGCGGTTGCGGCAGAACACCGGGAAGCGCAGGTCGTAGCAGACCTGCGGATTGATCCGCCAGCCCTTCCATTCCACGCACAGGCGTTCGCGCCCGGCGGCGTAACGCAGGTGTTCGTTGCCGTAGCGGAACAGGTGGCGCTTGTCGTAATGCTGCAATGCGCCATCGGGCGTGGCCCACAGCAGGCGGTTGAACACCTTGGCCTGGCCATCGGCGCCGGGCACGCGCAACTGGACGCTACCTGTCACCGCGGCGCCCAGCCGCGCCGCCTGCTCGCGGATCCACGCCACGGTCGGCCCGTCCATGTCCTCGGCCTGCGCCAGCGCATCGTTGGAGAAACCGCTGGTGAAGGTCTCCGGCAGGATCACCACATCGGTGATGCCGGCCAGCGGCGCCAGCAGTTCGGCGTAATGCGCGCGGTTGCCGGCGGGGTCGTGCCAGCGGGTATCGCCCTGGACCAATGAGATCCTCAGATCCTGTGCTACCTGTGTCATCCCCAACGTACTCCGATGCAGATCGTGCCGACCAGGCACAGCAGGCCCAGTGTAGGCGTTACCCATGGCAGGTGGCGCACCAGGCGGTTGGCCAGCGTGCCCCGCTCCTGCGGCGTCAGCAGCGCAAGGTAGCGATCCACATAGGCCTGGCGCCGGAACGGCACCACGCCGACATCCATCCCGACACGCTGACCGCGATCAGCCAATCCGGTCAGCACATGCCCGTAGAACAGCGCCCCGTCGACCACCGCACTGACCGCCGCCACCCCAAACGTCACCCCAAAATAGATGCCAGCGATCGACATGCCCCACCCCACACCAGGAACCCGCTTCTACGATTCCCCATTCCCGAATCCCCAATCCCGGCGCTTACGCGCGCTACAGCGCGCGCAAGCGCTCGATCGCCGCATCCAGCGTCGCCTCGTTCTTGGCGAAGCACAGCCGCGCCAGGCGCTGCCCTTGCGGCGGCTCCTGGTAGAACGGCGACAGCGGGATCGCCGCCACGCCCTTTTCGATGGTCAGCCACTTCACGAACTCGGTGTCGGGCAGGTCGCTGACCGCCGAATAGTCGACCAGTTGGAAATAGCCACCCGGCACCGGCAGCGGCTTCAGCCGGGTACCCAGCAATTGTTCGCGGAAGCGGTCGCGCTTGGCCTGGTAGAACGCGCCGAGCTGCTCGTCGTGCTCGGGCTGCTCGCGGATCATCGCGGCGAAGGCGTGTTGGGCCGGGCCGAAGCTGGTGAAGGTGTTGTACTGGTGGACCTTGCGGAACTCGGCGCTGAGTGCCGGCGGGGCGATCGCGTAGCCGATCTTCCAGCCGGTGCAGTGATAGGTCTTGCCGAAGCTGGAGACCACGAAGGCGCGCGCGCGCAGTTCCGGCCAGCGCAGCACCGACTCGTGGCGGCGGCCGTCGAACACGATGTGCTCGTAGACCTCGTCGGAGATCAGGAAGATGTCGCTGCCGCGCAGCAGCTCGGTCACCGCCTGCAGGTCGTCGGCGCCGAACATCGCCCCGGACGGGTTGTGCGGGCTGTTAAGCATCAGCAGGCGGGTGCGCGGGGTGATCGCCGCGCGCACGCGCTCCCAGTCCACGGCGAAGTTCTGCGGGTCCAGCGGCACGTGCACCGCGCGCGCGCCTGCCAGGTCGATCGCCGGCTCGTAGCTGTCGTAGGCCGGATCCAGCACGATCACTTCCTCGCCCGGGCGCACCACGGCGTGGATGGCGTTGAACAGCGCCTCGGTGGCGCCGCTGGTGACGGTGACCTCGGTGTCGGCATCGACCTGGGCGCCGTAGCAGCGCAACGCCTTTTCGGCGATCGCCTGGCGCAGCGCCGGCACGCCGGTCATCGGCGGGTACTGGTTGTGGCCCTCGCGCATGGCCTGGTCCAGCGCCTCGATCAGCCGCGGCGGTACCGGGAAGTCGGGAAAACCCTGGCCCAGGTTGACCGCGCCGTGCTCGGCGGCCAGTTGCGACATCACGGTGAAGATGGTGGTGCCCACCTTGGGCAGCTTGGTCTGCGGATGCATGCGGGGGATCTGCGGGCAGCGGGAAAACGCCGAGTGTACGCAAAGCCGCTTGCGCGCGATGCGCCAGCGGCCCGCGGCTCCACTGCAACAGCGCGCGCGCATCGCCGCGTGTGGCCGCCGCCGGCATCCGCCGGACGCCCGCATGCCGATACAATGCGCGCCTTCCCTGCCCCCTTCGCCGCGCCATCCGCCGCGGCCTTCGCCGATGACCGATCCGCTGTACACCCCGCCGCCGCTGCTGGCCGCGCACGGGCTCACGTTCGCCCGCGACGACGCGGCGGTGTTCGGTCCGCTGGATTTCCACCTGGATGCCGGCGAGGCGTTGCTGGTGCAGGGCGACAACGGCGCCGGCAAGACCACCCTGCTGCGGGTGCTGGTCGGCCTGCTGCGCGCCGAGGCCGGGCGCATCGAGATCGACGGCCATCCGGTGCGGCGCGGCGACCGCGCCCGCTTCATGGCCTACCTGGGCCACCTGGGCGCGCTGAAGGCCGACCTGAGCACCCTGGAGAACCTGCACTACCTGTGTGGCCTGCAGGGGCGCCGGGCCAAGCAGATGCCCGGCAGCGCGCTGGCCATCGTCGGCCTGGCCGGCTACGAGGACACGCTGGTGCGGCAGTTGTCGGCCGGGCAGAAGAAGCGCCTGGCGCTGGCGCGGATGTGGCTGTCGCCGGCGCCGCTGTGGCTGCTCGACGAGCCCTACGCCAACCTCGACCTGGACGGCATCACCCTGGTCAACCGCATGATCGCCGCGCACCTGCGCAGCGGCGGCGCGGCCTTGGTCACCACCCATGGCGCCTATGCCGCGCCCCCCGTGCGCACCCGCATGCTGACCTTGAGCGGAGCCGCCGCATGAGCCTGGCCACGCCCGTCCCCTCCCTCTGGCAGGCCACCCGCGCATTGCTGGTGCGCGACCTGCGCCTGCTGTGGCGGCGCCGCGGCGACGCGTTGCAGCCGGCGCTGTTCGCCCTGCTGATCGTGGCCCTGTTCGCGCTAGCGCTGGGCAACCAGCCGCGCCTGCTCGGCGAGGTGGCCGGTGCCGCGCTGTGGCTGGCGGTGCTGCTGGCCGGCCTGCTGGCGCTGGACAGCCTGTTCCGCAGCGATGCCGAGGACGGCTCGCTGGAGCAATGGCTGCTGGCGCCGGTGCCGCTGGCCTGGCTGGTGCTGGTGCGGGTGCTCCTGCACTGGGTCACCACCGCCTTGCCACTGATCGTGGCCGCGCCGCTGCTGGGCGAATTGCTGCACCTGCCGCATGACCGCATGCCGGTGCTGCTGGCATCGTTGGCGCTGGGGACCCCGCTGCTGAGCCTGCTCGGTGCGGTGGTTGCGGCGCTGACGGTGGGCATGAAGCGCGCCGGCATCCTGGTCGCGCTGCTGGCCTTGCCGCTGTACGTGCCGGTGCTGGTATTCGGCGCCGGCAGCGTGGCGGCGGCGGCGCAGGGCCTGGACCCGGCCGGTGGCCTGCTGTTGCTGGCCGCGGGCCTGGTGGCGGGCCTGGTGCTGGCACCGCTGGCGGCGGCCGCGGCGATCCGCATCTCGCTGAGCTGAGCCAGCGGCGGCGCGGCGGCGGCCGTCCCATGCAAGCGCAGTGCTCCATCGCCATTCCGTTGTTGTCGCATCGACGCCCGCCTCTCGCCAGCTAGAATCGTCCGCATGGCCTCTCTCGTCCGCTGGTTCCACCAACTCGGTTCGCCGCCGACCTTCGATCGCTTCGCGGCGCGCTGGACCCCGTGGTGCTACCTGGCGGCGCTGCTGCTGGCCGGCGTGGGCATCTGGCAGGCGCTGTTCGTGGTGCCGGCCGACCGCCTGCAGAGCGACGCCTTCCGCATCCTCTACATCCACGTGCCCAGCGCCTGGATGAGCCTGTTCGTGTTCGGCCTGATGGCCGTGTACGCCGCCATCGCCCAGGTGTGGCGGATCAAGCTGTGCGAGATCCTGGCGATGGCCTGCGCGCCGATCGGTGCCGCCTTCACCCTGATCACCCTGCTGACCGGCAGCATCTGGGGCAAGCCGATGTGGGGCGCCTGGTGGGACTGGGACCCGCGCCTGACCACCGAGCTGATCCTGCTATTCCTGTACATCGGCGTGATGGGCCTGTACCTGGCCATCGAGGACCGGCGCACCGCGGCGCGCGCGGCCGGGTTGCTGGCCATCGTCGGCGTGGTGCTGCTGCCGGTGATCCGCTATTCGGTGGTGTGGTGGAACTCGCTGCACCAGGGCCAGACCATCCGCCTGTTCGGCCAGTCCAGCATGGACCCGAGCATGCTGCCGCCGCTGTGGCTGATGGTGGCCGCGACCAAGTTCTGGTTCGCCGGCTCGCTGCTGGCGCGCGCACGCGCCGACAACCTGCGCCGCGAGGCGGGCAAGGACTGGGTGACGCAGTTGGCGGAGGCACGCGGATGAACTACCTGCCGTATGTGGTCGGGGCCTATGCGGTATTCGCCGGGGTGCTGCTGGCCGATTTCGTGCTGGCGCGGCTGCAGGTGCGCAACGCCTTGCGCGCGGCGCGGCTGCGCGCGCAACGCAAGCGCCAGGCCAAGGCCGAACCGGCGCCGCCGCTGGAGCTGAGCCGATGAACCCGCAGCGCAAGCGCCGCCTGCTGTGGCTGATGCTGCTGGTGCTGGCCGCCGGCCTCACCACCACGTTGGTGGCGATGGCGCTGCAGCGCAATACCGCCTACCTGTACACCCCGGCCGAGGTGCTGGCCGGCAAGACCGGCGCGCACGCGCGTTTCCGCCTCGGCGGCATGGTCGAGAAAGGTTCCTTCCAGCGCGCACCCGGGTCGCTGCAGTCGCACTTCCGCGTCACCGACGGCGACGCGCAACTGACCGTGCGCTACGACCGGATCCTGCCCGACCTGTTCCGCGAGGGCCAGGCGGTGGTGGCCACCGGCAGCATGCACGACGGCGTGTTCGTCGCCGAGGACGTGCTGGCCAAGCACGACGAGACCTACATGCCGAAGGAACTGGCGGACAAGATGGGCAGCGCGCATCGCAAGCACGATGTGGGGGCGATGCAGTGACGTGCCGGAGGGGCGGGAACCGGGAATCGGGATTGGGGAATGGTCGAAGCAGACGCATGCCGCCGACCGTCGGCACCGCCGCGCAGCGTCCAGGCAAGCCTGTGGTCCAGGTCGTTCGCCTCGACCTCCCGACGCCGGGTTTTCCGTGTGGACACCTAGCACCGCATCCTGGCGTCTTGGATGCCGCGTGCCGGCGCGAGCGCCATGCTGCCTGAGGTCGGTCAGCTCCTGCTGATCCTTGCCCTGCTCACCGCCGTGCTGCAGGCGGCGCTGCCGCTGGCCGGTGCGCAGCGCGGCGATGCACGCTGGATGGGCGTGGCGCGGCCGGCGGCGTTCGCGCAACTGGCGCTGGTCGCCGGCGCGTTCGCGATCCTTACCCATGCCTTCGTGACCCAGGATTTCTCGGTGGCCTACGTGGCCGAGAACTCCAACTCCTTGCTGCCGCTGGTGTACCGCTACTCCGCGGTGTGGGGCGCGCACGAGGGCTCGCTGCTGCTGTGGACGCTGATCCTCGCGCTATGGACCGGCGCGGTGGCGCTGTACTCGCGGCGCCTGCCGGCCCAGGTAGTGGCGCGGGTGATCGGCACCCTGGCGCTGGTCAGCGTGGGTTTCCTGGCGTTCCTGCTGTTCACCTCCAACCCGTTCGCGCGGCTGCTGCCGGCGCCGCTGGAAGGGCGCGATCTCAATCCGTTGCTGCAGGATCCCGGCCTGGTGATCCATCCGCCGCTGCTGTACGCCGGCTACGTCGGCTTCGCGGTGCCGTTCGCGTTCGCCATCGCCGCGTTGCTGGACGGCCAGGTGGACGCGCGCTGGCTGCGCTGGACGCGGCCGTGGACCAACGTGGCCTGGGGCTTTCTGACCATCGGCATTGCCCTCGGCAGCTGGTGGGCGTACTACGAACTGGGCTGGGGCGGCTGGTGGTTCTGGGACCCGGTGGAGAACGCCAGCTTCATGCCGTGGCTGGCCGGTGCGGCATTGCTGCATTCGCAGGCGGTCACCGAGAAGCGCGGCAGCTTCGGCGCCTGGACCCTGCTGCTGGCGATCGCCGCGTTCTCGCTGTCGCTGCTCGGCACCTTCCTGGTCCGCTCGGGCGTGCTGACCAGCGTGCACTCCTTCGCGGCCGATCCCGCCCGCGGCCTGTTCATCCTGGTGTTCCTGAGCCTGCTGTGCGGTGGTGCGCTGCTGCTGTACGCGCTGCGCGGCGGACGGGTGGCGGCGGCGGCCGACGAGGCGCGGCAACGTTTCGCGCCGGCCTCGCGCGAGACCCTGCTGCTGGCCAACAACCTGCTGCTGACCTGCGCCTGCGCCATGGTGCTGCTGGGCACGCTGTATCCGCTGCTGGCCGATGCGCTGGACCTGGGCAAGCTCTCGGTGGGGCCGCCCTACTTCGGCACCTTGTTCATCGTGCTGATGGCGCCGCTGGTGGCGCTGTTGCCGTTCGGGCCGCTGACCCGCTGGCAGCGCGAACAGGCATCGCGGCCGCTGGCGTTGCTGGCGCCCTGGGCCAGCCTGGCCCTGCTGGCCGGCGCGATCGGCTTCTTCCTGGCACCGCAGGGCGCGTGGAAGACCGCCGCCGGTGTCGCCGCTGCGACCTGGGTGCTGCTGGGCACCGCGCGTTTCGTGTGGAGCCGGCGCCAGCTCAAGGGCAGCCGCTTCACCGCCGAGATGCTGGGCATGACCCTGGCCCACACCGGCATCGCGGTGTTCCTGGCCGGCGCGCTGCTGGTCGAGGCGCTGGAGCAGCAGCGCGAAGTGGCGCTGGCGCCCGGGCAGCACCTGGACCTGGGCCGCTATCGGTTCGAGCTGCAGGGCCTGGACCAGCGCAAGGGCCCCAACTACGTGGCCGAACGCGCACACGTGCAGGTACTGCGCGACGATCGCCCGCTGGCGCTGCTGCACCCGGAAAAGCGCCTGTACGCCAGCGGCGGCCAGAACATGACCGAGGCCGGCATCCACCCCGGCCTGTTCGGCGACGTCTACGTCGCCCTCGGCGAGCCGCTGGGCAACAATGCCTGGGCGATGCGCGTGCACGTCAAACCTTTTGTGCGCTGGATCTGGCTTGGCGCGGCGCTGATGGCGCTGGGCGGTTTCGTCACCGCCGCCGACCGGCGCTTCCGTCGTTCTCCGGAGACCCCCTGATGTCCGCTCCCGCTCCACGTCGCCTGCCGCTGCCCGCCATCCTGCTGGGCGCCCTGTTCTTCCTCGGCCTGCTGGCGTTGATGGTGTATGCGGTGCAGCGCTCCGGCAGCGCCGATCGCGACGCGCTGCCGTCGGCGCTGATCGGCAAGCCGGCACCGGCGTTCGAACTGCCGCTGCTGCACGACGCCTCGATCCGCGTGCGCAGCAGCGAATTGCTGGGTGCGCCATACGTGCTCAACGTGTGGGGCAGCTGGTGCCCGGCCTGCCGCGAGGAACACCCGGTGCTGACCCGCTTCGCGCTGAGCAAGCGCGTGCGGGTGATCGGCTACGACTGGAAGGACAACCGCGAGGACGCGCTGCGCTGGCTGGAACAGCTCGGCAATCCGTTCCTGGCGGTGCTGTTCGATCCCGAGGGGCGCACCGCGATCGACTGGGGCGTGGCCGCGGCGCCGGAGACCTTCCTGGTCGATGCGCGCGGCGTGGTGCGCTGGAAGCATGCCGGCCCGCTGACCGACCAGATCATCCGCGACGACCTGCTGCCGGCCTTGCAGCAGGCCGAGCGCGATGCCCCGCCGACGCGGGCGCAGGGCAAGGCCACGCCATGAGCCGCGGCCGGCGCGCGCTGCGGCTGGGCCTGCTGGCGCTGCTGGCGTGGTCCACGCTGGCCGGCGCCGAGCCGGTGTCCGATCCGACGCCGCTGGCCTACCGCTCCACCGCCGAGGAAGCGCGCTTCCATGCGCTGACTGCGGAATTGCGTTGCGTGCAATGCCAGAACCAGTCGCTGGCCGACTCGCACGCGCAGATCGCCATGGACCTGCGCCGCGAAGTGCTGGAGCTCATGCACCAGGGCAAGTCGGATGCGCAGATCAAGCAGTTCCTGGTCGATCGCTACGGCGAGTTCGTGCTGTACCGGCCGCAGCTGGAAGCACGGACCTGGCTGCTATGGTTCGGCCCCTTGCTGCTGCTGGCCGGCGGCGCCGTGCTGCTGATCCGGATGGTGCGGCGGCGCACACCAGCGGCGACCGCGCTGCCGCTGCAGGACGAACAGGAATGGTGAGGCGATGCTGAGTTGGGGCATGTCGGCCGCGGCGGTGGCGCTGGCGGCGCTGGTGTTCGCGGTGGTGTTGTGGCCGCTGCGCGGCCGTGGCCGCAACGGCGCGCTGCTGGCGGTCGCGGTGCTGGCGCTGGGCGTGGCCACGGCGGCGCTGTACGCCCTGGTCGGCACCCCGCGCGCCCTGCAGGCGCAGAACCGCGAGGCGCCACGCACGCTGGAGGATGGGGTCAAGCAACTGCAGGCAGCGCTGGCCAAGGATCCGAATCGCGCAGACGGCTGGGCCTTGCTCGGCCGCAGCCATTTGTCGCTGGGGCACAACGCCGAGGCCGCGGCCGCGTTCGCGCGTGCGGTGCGCCTGGCGCCGGAGCAGGCGCCACTGCTGATCGAAGCGGCCGAGGCACGTGCGTTGGCCGACCCGCAACGGCAGTTCGACGACCAGGCGCTGGCCTGGCTGCAGCATGCCCTGCAACTGGCGCCAGGCAGCGAACGCGGCGCCTGGTTCCTGGGCATCGCCCAACGCCAACGCGGCCAGGACGCCGCCGCGGCCGCCACCTGGGAAGCCCTGTTGCCGCGCGTGGACGCGGCCACCGCTGCGGCACTGCGGCCGCAAATCGACGCCGCCCGTCTTGCGGCCGGCCTGCCCGCCCTGCCCGCTGCCGCGGCCACCACGGCGCAGGCTGCAAAGGCGCCGGCGAGCACCGGCCTGACCGTGGCGGTGTCGCTGGATCCGACGTTCGCCGCCCGTGTGCGCCTGCGCGGCGACGCCAGCGTGTTCGTGATCGCGCGCGTCCCGGGCGGTCCACCGATGCCGGTGGCGGTGCAGAAGCATCCGCTGCAGGCCCTGCCGTTGCGGGTGACGCTGAGCGATGCGGACAGCCCGATGCCGACGCAGAAACTCTCGCAGCTCAAGCAGGTGCAGGTGGTCGCGCGGCTGTCGGCCAGCGGCAATGCGATGCGCCAGGAGGGCGATCTGGAGTCGGCACCGGTGACGGTGAGCCTGCCGGCGACTGGGCCGGTGGAGTTGGTGATCGGCACGCCGTAGCGAACGCATCCGTGCAGGAGCGACCGTGCCTGATCGGGAACGCCCGGTCGCAACTAGGCAAGACGCCAGCAAGAATGCGAAACGTCGTTGTAGGAGCGGCTTCAGCCGCGACGCGCTTTACCAAGAGGCCTGTCGCGGCAACAGCGTGTCGGACTGGATCGCTGTGGAAGCGAATGACCAGACGGGCAGTAGATTCGTCCCTGCGTCACTAACGGACGCCATTGCTGCCCGACACGCGCCATCTCGCACCACGCATACGCCGGATGCGCGATAGCGCAGCTAGAATCGGCGCATGACCGAATTCATCCCGCCCGGCAGCCGCTTCCTCGCCCTGCCCTCGCCGTTCCCGATGAAGCGTGGCGGCCAGTTGCACGGCGCGCGGGTCGCCTACGAGACCTGGGGCACGCTGTCGGCCGCCCGCGACAACGCGATCCTGATCGTCACCGGGCTGTCGCCCGATGCACATGCCGCCGCGAATGCCGACGATCCCACGCCCGGCTGGTGGGAAGGCATGCTCGGCCCGGGCAAGCCGATCGACACCCAGCGCTGGTTCGTGATCTGCGTGAACTCGCTGGGCAGTTGCAAGGGCTCGACCGGCCCCGCTTCGCCGCACCCGGACGACGGCCAGCCGTATCGCCTGCGTTTCCCGGAGCTGTCGATCGAGGACGGCGCGGATGCCGCCGCGCAGGTGGTGCACGCGCTGGGCATCGCGCAGTTGGCCTGCGTGATCGGCAACTCGATGGGCGGCATGACCGCCCTGGCGCTGCTGCACCGGCACCCCGGCCTGGCGCGCAGCCACATCAACATTTCCGGCAGCGCGCAGGCGCTGCCGTTCTCGATCGCGATCCGCTCGCTGCAGCGCGAGGCGATCCGCCTGGATCCGAACTGGAACGGCGGCGACTACGACGAAGCCACCTACCCCGAATCGGGCATGCGCATGGCACGCAAGCTCGGCGTGATCACCTACCGTTCGGCGCTGGAATGGGACGGCCGCTTCGGCCGCGTGCGGCTGGATTCGGACCAGACCGACGACGATCCGTTCGGCCTGGAGTTCCAGGTGGAAAGCTACCTGGAAGGCCACGCCCGGCGCTTCGTGCGCCGCTTCGACCCGAACTGCTATCTATACCTGAGCCGCTCGATGGACTGGTTCGACCTGGCCGAACCGGCCGGCGGCGACGTGCTCGCCGGCATCGCCACGATCCGCATCGAACGTGCCCTGGCGATCGGCGCCAACACCGACATCCTGTTCCCGGTGCAACAGCAGCAACAGATCGCCGACGGCCTGCGCGCCGGCGGTGCGCAAGCGCAGTTCCTGGGGCTGGATTCGCCGCAGGGCCACGATGCCTTCCTGGTGGATTTCGCGCGGTTCGGACCGGCAGTGCGGGCGTTTCTGGACGCGCTGTAGCGATTGAGCGCCTTGCTGACCATAAGCGACCGAGGATTCCGTTCCGATCTCGGATGATTCCACCCCAGGTCGATACTTTCGGGGCTAACGGCTCGCCTCCAGAAGGTTTTGTAGTCCACTCGTCGCGACTGAAGTCGCTCCCACAAAGACTTCCTGCAACATGGAGGCTGGCACCGGCCGGGTGTGGGAGGGACTTCAGTCCCGACTGCAGAACGCATCAGCACACGCACCGCGACGTCACGCGGGATCGCGCCATGGCTCGACCTGCAGCCGCCCCTCCTGCAACCGATAGCGCACATGCACCACGCCCTCGGGCAGCACGTCGTGGCTGATCAGCAGCAGGCTGCGCTGGCCCAGCGCCTGCGCCAGGTCGCGCAGCAGCGCCTGCGCCGTGTCCACGTCCAGGCCTTCGGTGGGTTCGTCCAGCACCAGCAGCGGTGCTTCGCGCAGCAGTGCACGGGCCAGGGCCAGGCGCCGGGCCTGGCCGGCGGACATGGTGGCGCCGTTTTCGCCGAGCCAGGCATCGAGGCCACCGACTTCGTCCAGCCAGGCATCCAGCCGCACGTCGGCCAGCACCTGCTGCAGGCGCGCATCGTCGGCCACGGGATCGCCCAGGCGCAGGTTGTCGCGCACGCTGCCAGCGAACACCGGTGCGCCCTGCGGCAGCCAGGCGATGCGGCGATGCCACTGCGCCTCGGCCACCTCGCGCAGGTCCAGGCCGGCGTAGCGGACGCTGCCCTGTTGTGGATCCCACAAGCGCAGCAGCAACGCCGACAGGGTGGTCTTGCCGCTGCCGCTGTCGCCGGAGAGGGCGATGCGCTCGCCCGGCGCGATGCGTAGTGTCACACCGTCGAGCACGCGCCGGGTCTCGCCCGGCCAGGCGAACGCCACGTCGTCGAACTGCACCTCGCCACTGGCCGGCAGCGCCTGCGGGTGCGCCGGATCGACCACCGGCGGCGCCTGCCCGGCGATCGCCTGCAAACGCCGCGCGGCGACCCGGCCGGACTGCAGCGCCTGCCAGGCCAGGCCGGCGCCGGCCCAGACCTCGAGCAGGGCCACGGTCAGGAACACCAGGCCGGCCGCCTGTTCGGCGCTGATCGCATCGGCGCGCGCCGCACCCAACGCCACCCACAGCATCGCCAGCAGGCCCGCCGCGGCGCACAGCGCGTGCAAGGCGTTGCCGCCGATCAGCCGTTGCCGCTGGCGCCGGTCCTCGGCGCGCAGCGCCTGCGCGCTGGCGTCCACGCGCGCGATCCAGGCGGCCTGCGCTTCGAGCGCGGCCAGGTCGGCGGCGCCCTCCAGGCCTTCGTAGGCCAGCGTGCGCAAGGCTTCGCGCTGCTGCGCGCGTGCGCGTTCGCGGGCTTCGCCGCCACGCGCCACCACCCAGGGCACGCCGAGTCCGATCACCAACACCAGCGCGGTCAGCACCAGCGCCGCCGGCCAGTGGATCGCCGCCGCCGCGGCGATGCCGATCGCGCCGACGCCGAGCAGCGCCGCCAGCGGCGCCAGCGCGCGCACCACCAGGCCGTCGACCTCGCCGATGTCCGACATCAGCCGTGCCAGCAGTTCGCCGGTGCGGCTGGCGCCGAGCCGTGCCGGGGCCAGCGGTAGCGCGCGACGGAAGAACCACACGCGCAGGTCGCGGGCGATGCGCAAGGTGGCATCGTGCCCGACCAACTTTTCGCCGTAGCGCGAGGCGATGCGGGCGAAGGTCAGTGCGCGGATGCCGGCCGATGGCGAAAAGAAATTGAAGCCGCTGCCCATGCCGACCCCACCGGCCAGCGCCGCGGCGGTGAGGAAGCCGCCGGACAGGCCGAGCAACCCGACCCCGGCCAGCATCGTGCACAGCACCAGCAGCGCGGTCAGCAGCAGCCGGCCGAGATGGCGGCCGAACACGTCGCGCAGGGTGTCGCGCTTGGTGCGGCTCATGGCCGTGCTCCCTGCGCCGCGGCGGACGCGTCGCGCGCCGGCAGCCGCAGCACGGCATCGGCCCACCGCATCGCCGCCTCGCTGTGGGTGGCGACGATCACGCTGCGGCCGCGGGCGAAGGCCGCCAGCGTGCGCAGCAGCGCCGCCTCGGTGTCCGCATCCAGGAACGCGGTCGGCTCGTCCAGCAACAGCAGTTCCGGATCGCGCAGCAGCAACCGCGCCAGGCCGATGCGCCGTGCCTCGCCGCCGGACAGGCCGAAGCCGCGCTCGCCGATCGGCGTGTCCAACCCCTGCGGCAGGCGCGCGGCGAAGCGCAGCACCTGCGCCGCTTCGGCGGCGGCATGCAGCTGCGCTTCGCTGGCCTGCGGATCGGCCAGGCGCAGGTTGTCGGCGATGCTGCCGTGGAACAGATACGGCCGCTGCCCGGCGTAGCCGATACGCAGTCCCGCACGCACCTGCAAGGTACCGGCACGCGGCGACAACCACCCCGCCAACGCCTCCAGCAGCGTGCTCTTGCCGCTGCCGCTGGGCCCGACCAGGGCCAGGCGCTGGCCGGCATCCAGGTCGAAATCCAGGTCCTGCAGCGCATCGCAGCGCGCGCCCACTGGCCGCAGGCGCAGCGCGCGCGCCTGCACAAGCGGTGCCGCACGCGATGCGATGACGGCGGGCGCGGCGACGGGCGCAGTCGCGACATCGTTCGGCTCGACGACACCCTCCTCGCGCGCTGCCGGCGCGTCCGTGGCCGGCGGCAGGCCCTCCAGCAGACGCTCCACCTCCGCCGCCGCGGCCAGCGCATTGGCGCGGTCGTGGTAATGCGCGGCCAGGCGCCGCAGCGGCGCATAGAACTCCGGTGCCAGCAGCAGGCAGAACACGCCCGTGCCCAGGGTCGGCACGCTGCCGTGCAGGGCGATCATGCCGAGGTAGCTCAGGCCCAGGTAGAGCGCGACGATCGCCACGCTGACCGAGGCGAAGAACTCCAGGACGGTGGAGGACAGGAACGCGATGCGCAGCACTTTCAGGGTGCGCTCGCGCACACCCTCGGCGGCATCGGCGATCCCGCGCAGCTCGTCGTCGCCGCGTCCGTACAGGCGCAACAGGCCCAGGCCCTTGAGCCGGTCGGCGAAGTGCCCGCCCATCCGCGCCAGTTCGCGCAGTTGGCGGCGGCCGGCGGCCTCGGCGCCCCACCCCACCAGCATCATGAAGATCGGCACCAGTGGCGCGGTGAACAGCAGGATCAGGCCCACCACCCAGTCGCTCCACGCCACCGCCAGCACGATCAGCAGCGGCACCACGCTCACTTCCCAGCGCGCAGGCCGGTAGCCGGCGTAGTAGCCGTCCAGCGCATCGCCATGCGCCAGCAGCAGTTCGCCCAGTTCGCCGTTGCGCTGTCCGCGCAGCCACAGCGGCCCGCGCTGCAGCAGCTGCCGGTACACGCGGCGACGCAGTTCGAGTTTGGCCGCATCGGCGACATCGCCGGCGGCACGCTGCGCGGCGGCGCCGAGCCCCGCGCGCAGGACCAGCATCAGCGCCAGCAGGCCGAAGGCCGGCAGTGCCTGCGCCAGCTCGCGGCGCTCGACCAGCAGGGCCTGCACCAGCCAGGCGATGGCGCCGGACTGCACGATGAGCAGCGCGCCGGACACGCTGATGGCCGACGCGGCCAGGCGCTGGCGGCCGCGCGCCGCCGCGGCCAGGGCATCCAGCCAACGCATGCGCTGCTGCCGCTGTTGCGGCGCGTCGGCGGGCGGTGCGGCGGACGGCTCGGCGGAATCGGTCAAAACGGGCTCGGCGCGGCGAACGAAGCCGCCAGTTTAGCGGGGAAGGCGGTTCCGGGCTGGAACCGCCGTGGCCGCCACGATGCCGGGCCCCCATGGCGCACATTGATCTGGATCAAGGTCGAACGCGCCGGGGCGGCGGAAGATCGCCTCCAATCTCCCGCCACTCGGCCACCCAGATGCACATCTTCCACGAGGTAGCACAGCCATGATCGACACCACTGTCGTAGAGCTGTCGCGGCTGCAGTTCGCCATGACCGCCATGTACCACTTCCTGTTCGTCCCGCTCACCCTGGGCCTGTCCTTCATGATCGCGATCATGGAGAGCGTGTACGTCATGACCCGCAAGGACGTGTGGCGGCGCATGACCCTGTTCTGGGGCGTGCTGTTCGGCATCAACTTCGCGATGGGCGTGGCCACCGGCATCGTGATGGAGTTCCAGTTCGGCATGAACTGGTCCTACTACAGCCACTACGTCGGCGACATCTTCGGCGCGCCGCTGGCGATCGAAGGGCTGATGGCGTTCTTCCTGGAAGCGACCTTCATCGGCCTGTTCTTCTTCGGCTGGAGCAAGCTCACGCCGGTCAAGCACCTGATGGTGACCTGGCTGATGGCGCTGGGCACCAACCTGTCGGCGGTGTGGATCCTGATCGCCAACGGCTGGATGCAGAACCCGACCGGCGCGGTGTTCAACCCGGACACCATGCGCATGGAAGTGGTCGACTTCATGGCAGTGGTGTTCAACCCGGTGGCGCAGGCCAAGTTCGTGCACACGGTCAGCGCCGGCTATGTGACCGGCGCGGTGTTCGTGATGTCGATCAGCGCGCTGTACCTGCTGCGCGGCAAGCACCGCGACATCGCCCGGCGCTCGTTCGCGGTGGCCGCCGCGTTCGGCATGGCGTCCTCGCTGTCGGTGGTGGTGCTGGGCGACGAGAGCGGCTACGCCGCCAACGAACACCAGAAGATGAAGCTCGCCGCGATCGAAGCGATGTGGGAAACCGAGCAGGCGCCGGCCGACTTCACCGCCTTCGGCATCCCCAACCAGGCCACCGGCAAGAACGACTACGCGATCAAGGTGCCGTACCTGATGGGCCTGATCGCCACGCGCTCGTTGAACACGCCGGTGCCGGGCATCCTGGAGTTGGTCAAGCGCGCCGAGCACCGCGTGCGCGGCGGGCAGATCGCCTACGGCGCGCTGCAGCGGCTCAAGGCCAACCGCAACGACGCCGAGGCGCGCGCGGTGTTCGACCGTCACTGGCAGGACCTGGGCCACGGCCTGCTGCTCAAGCGCTACCGCGAGGACATCCTCAACGCCACCCCGGAGGAGATCGCCAAGGCCGCGCTGGACACGGTACCGCGCGTGCTGCCGCTGTTCTGGACGTTCCGGGTGATGGCCGGCCTGGGCTTCTACCTGATCGCCTTCTTCGCCGCCGCGCTGTGGTTCTCGTGCAAGCACAACTTCGAGGACAAGCGCTGGTTCCTGACGCTGGCGCTATGGACCCTGCCGGCGCCGTGGATCGCGATCGAGTGCGGCTGGTTCGTGGCCGAGTACGGCCGCCAGCCGTGGGCGGTGGAAGGCGTGCTGCCGACCTTCTATGCCGCCTCCGGCCTGGCCCTGCACGACATCCTGATCACCCTCGCCGGCTTCGTGGCGATCTACACCACGCTGCTGATCATCGAGATCAAGCTGATGCTCAAGGCGATCCGCAAGGGGCCGGACGCGCTGCCGGCCCTGCTGCAACCCGCCCCGCGTCCCGTTCCCCCGATCGCCGCACCTGCGGCCGCCGGCCACCTCTGACCCCGGCAGGAGACACACCATGGACTTCATTGCATTGGACTACACCACGCTGCGCGTAATCTGGTGGCTGCTGCTGGGCATCCTGCTGATCGGCTTCGCGGTGATGGACGGATTCGACCTGGGCGTGGGCGCGCTGCTGCCGTTCGTGGCCAGGACCGACGCCGAACGCCGGCTGGTGGTGAACACCATCGGCCCGGTCTGGGAAGGCAACCAGGTCTGGTTGATCCTGGGCGGCGGCGCGATCTTCGCCGCATTCCCGCCGCTGTACGCGGTCAGCTTCTCCGGCTTCTACCTGGCCATGTTCGTGATCCTGTTCGCGCTGATCCTGCGCCCGGTCGGGTTCAAGTTCCGCGGCAAGCTGCCCGGCCAACGCTGGCGCAACGGCTGGGACTGGGCGCTGTTTCTCGGCGGCTTCATCCCGGCGCTGATCATGGGCGTAGCGGTGGGCAACGTGCTGCTGGGCGTGCCGTTCCACTTCGACGACACCCTGCGGGTGTTCTACACCGGCAGCTTCTTCGGCCTGCTGATGCCGTTCGCCCTGCTCGCCGGCCTGCTCAGCGTGAGCATGCTGGTGGCGCACGGCGCAGCGATGCTGGTGCTGAAGACCGACGGCCCGGTGGCCGAGCGCGCCGCGCGCTACGGCAGCGTCGCCGCCCTGACGGCCTGTACGCTGTTCGCCGGCGCCGGGGTGTGGGTGGCCACCGGCCTGCCCGGCTACGCGGTCACCTCGCAGGTGGTCACCGACGGCGCCACCAACCCGCTGCTGAAGACCGCCGTGCTCGGCGAGGTCGGCGGCTGGATGCACAACTACCAGAGCATGCCGCTGACCGCCCTGGCCCCGGCCGCCGGCCTGCTCGGCCTGTTGCTCAGCGCGGTGCTGCTGCGCAAGCGCCGCGGCGGCCTGGCGTTCATCGCCTCCGGTGCGGCCATCGCCGGCATCATCCTGACCGTGGGCTTTGCGATCTTCCCGTTCCTGTTGCCGTCCTCCAGCCAGCCGGGCTCCAGCCTGACCGTGTGGGACGCCTCCAGCAGCCACCTGACCCTGTGGATCATGCTGCTGGCCACCGTGGTGTTCCTGCCGATCATCCTCGGCTACACCACCTGGGTGTACCGCGTGCTGAAGGGCAAGGTCACCGCCGCCTCCCTGGACGACAACCCCAACGCGTACTGACGCACCCGCAAGGAGAAACGATCATGTGGTACTTCGCCTGGATTCTCGGTGTCGGCCTGGCTTCCACCGCTGCCATCCTCAACGGCATGTGGTTCGAGGCGCGCGAGCGCAACGCGGCGGATGCCGCCGCCGACGCCGCCGACGCGACGGACTGAAATTTTTTTGCAAAGGCGCTTGCCGAATGCGGAAGACCTCCGTATCATGTGCGGCTCCTTCGGGGTGTAGCTCAGTCTGGTAGAGCGCTACGTTCGGGACGTAGAGGTCGCAGGTTCGAATCCTGTCTCCCCGACCAGTTTCAAGGTCACAAGAAGCCTGGAAAACCACCGTTTTCCGGGTTTTTTTGTGCCCGCAATCCGGCACTGGCCGCGCATCGCGGCAACCGGCCGTCCGCGCCCGGCTGCCCCGATCCTCTCGCGGCAGCCGGGCCTTGACGCCGGGGCCTGGCGTCTCGCCACAATGGCGACGGGGGAACCGGCGCATTCATCACGCCCTGCGTCTTCGGCGACGACACGTACCGAGGCGAGGCGGCGGGCATGTCCGTTTCGACGCTCACGACTCAGACAAACGGACACGACACCATGAAACTGCAAGCGACGCTCTGCCTCTCACTGATCGCGTTCTACTGCGCGCCCGCGGCCGCGGTGAGCGAAACCGACAAGGCGGTGGACCGCCTCGGCGTGCAGGGGGGCACCGCTTACTTCAGCACCAAGGATGCGTTCTCCACCACCTGCAAGTTCGACGTCGTCTATTTCAGCATCGGCGACGATTTCGGCAAGGCCGCCTATGCGAGCCTGCTCGCCGCACAGACCTCGGGCAAGAAGCTTTCGCGCTTCGATTACGCGCAATCCGCTCCAGGCGAAACCTGCACCCTTTCGCTGGTCGAATCGCGCAGCTGAGCGGTGCCGGCCGCGGTTGCGCTCAGCGCAACCGCGCCTTCAACAGCGGCCGCAACAGGTAGTTCAGCACGCTGCGCTTGCCGGTGAGGATGTCGACCTCGGCGACCATGCCCGGGATGATCGGCAGCGTGTCGCCGTCGCGACGCAACTGGCTGCCGTCGGTGCGGATCAGCACCTGGTAGAACGACTCCTTGCCGTGCGCGGTCTGCTCCTCGATGGTGTCGGCGCTGATCTGCTCGACGGTGCCATTCAACTCGCCGTAGATGGTGTAGTCGTAGGCGGTGATCTTGACCCGGGCCTGCATGCCCGGCACCAGGAACGCCACGTCGCGCGGCTTGATCCGCGCCTCCACCAGCAACCGCTCCTCCACCGGGATGATCTCCATGATCGGCTCGCCGGGCGGGATCACCCCGCCGCGGGTATTGATCAGCACCGTGTTCACCCGTCCGCGCACCGGCGACAGGATCTCGGTGCGGCGCAACTGGTCGTGGCGCTGTTGCACGATCGGCTCCAGCGCGCTGAGATCGGCCTTGCGCTTGGCCAACTCGGTGTAGGCCTCCTGGAAATAGCTGTTGCGCAGCTCGCCAAGGCGCCCGCGCAGGGTGGCGATGTCCTGGCTGAGCTTGAGCGCCTCGACCTGGCTGACCGCCCCCTTGGCTACCAGCGGGCGCACGATGTTCAACTGGTCCTGGGCCAGGGCGATCTGGTGCTGGATCGCCTGGGTGCCTTCGGCCAGCTTGCTGCGCCGCGAGTCGAACAGGTCGCGCTCGGACCGCAGCAGGGCGCTCTCGCCGGCGATCTGCGCCGGGAAGGCGATGCTGGTCTTGCCCAGCACTTCCGCCTCCAGCCGCGCGATCGCCGCATGCAGCACCTGCGCCTGGTTGACCGACTCCTGGTAGTTGGTCAGGAAGTGGGTGCGCTCCAGCCGCAACAGCGGCTGCCCCGGCTTGACCAGTTCGCCCTCCTGCACCAGCAACCGATCGAGGATGCCGCCCTCCAGGCTCTGGATCTTCTGGATGCGGCTGTACGGCACCACCCGGCCATCGCCACGGGTGACTTCGTCCAGCTCGGCCCAGGCCGCCCAGCCCAGGAACAGCGCCACCGTCGCCAGCACCGTCCACAGCAGCGGCCGATACCAGGGATGCGTGGACGCCAGCAGCGGGTCGCCCAGCCGCCGCCGCACCGCCACTGCCGCGCGCTCAGCCATGGCTGCCCGCCATTGCCGTCGCCGGCACCTGCACCCGGTTGCCCTGCAGCACCTGCTCCACCGGCCCGTCCACCACCACCCGCCCCTGCCGCAGCACCACGGCGCGTTGCGCCAGCTCCAGCATGCTGCGCTTGTGCGTGCTGACGATCAGCGTGCGCGTGCCCAGCCAGCGCTGCAGGTAGGCGATGAACACGTGTTCGCTGTGCTGATCGAAGGCCGCGGTGGGTTCGTCGAGCAGCACCACGCTGGGGTCCTGCAGCAACAGCCGCGCCAGTCCCAGCGCCTGCCGCTGTCCGCCGGACAGGCTGGCATTGCCCTGGATCGGCAGGTCCAGCCCGAACGGATGCGCGCGCACGAACGTGCCCAGCCCGACCCCGTCCAGCGCCGCATACAGTTCCTCGTCGCCGAGCGCGGCGCCGTGCAGGTTGAGGTTGTCGCGCAGGCTGCCATGGAACAGCGCCACGTCCTGCGGCAGGTAGCCGATGTTGCGCATGCGGTCGGCCGGGTCGATCTGCGCGATCGCCACGTCGTCCAGCAACAGCCGCCCCGCGTGCGGATCCAGCAGGCCGGCCAGCACCCGCAGCAGCGTGGACTTGCCGGCGCCGTTGCCGCCCAGCAGCGCCACGCGCTCGCCGGCGCCGATGCGCAGCGCCTGCACGTCCAGCACCGGCGGCTGCTCGCCGTAGCGCAGGCTCACCGCCTCCAGGCGGTAGTCGCCGCGCACGCGCAGCTTGTGCACGAAGCGCTTGCCCGGCGGCCGCTCCTGTTCGGCCCCCAGCAACTGGTCCAGGCCCTCCATGGCCACGCGGGTGTGCTGCCAGCGCCCCAGCACCGCCGCGGCCTGCCCCAGCGGCGCAATCGCGCGCGCGGCCAGCAGCGAACAGGCCACCAGCGCACCCACGCTCATCTCGCCCTGCTGGATGCGGTAGACGCCGAACACCACCACCCCGACATAGGCCAGTTGCTGCACCACCGATGCGGCATAGCTGAGCGCGGTGGTCAGCGCGTACGTCCGCATCGCCGAGGCGGACAACTGCGCGGTCAGCGCTTCCCACAGCCCCTGGCAGCGGCCTTCGCCGCGTGCGGCCTTGATCGACTCCAGATGCTCGAAGGCCTCCAGCAGCAGGCCGTTCTTCATCGCCCCCTCGCGCAGGTTCTGCCGCGACAGCTCGCCCAGCAGGCGCTGCGCCAGCAGCCCCGGCAACACCATCAGCACGCAGGCGACCAGCGGCACCCAGACCACGTGGCCGCCGATCAGGGCGATGATCCCCAGGAAGATCGCCACGAACGGCAGGTCGCTGATCAGCGCCGCACTGGAACTGGTGAAGAACTCGCGCACCGATTCGAACTCGCGCACCTGGGTGCTGAACGCGCCCATCGACGCCGGCTTGGCGGCCATGCGCATGGCCAGCACGCGCGAGAACAGCAACGTGGACAATTGCAGGTCCAGGCGCTTGCCCAGCACCGCCAGCAACTGCCCGCGCAGGGTGCGCAGCACGCCTTCCATCACGATCGCCAGGACCACGCCGCTGGCCAGGATCCACAGCGTGTCGAAGGCGGCGTTGGGCACCACGCGGTCGTAGACCTGCATGGCGAACAGCGCGGTGGCGATGGCCAGCAGGTTGGCGACCATCGCCGCCAGCGCCACCTCCGCGTAGGAGCGCCACAGCTTCTTCAGCGGCCCGTAGAACCAATGCTCCGACGCGCTGCCGGCGTACCCGCCGATGCGCCCGTCGTCGCGGAAGCGCGGTTTGGCGAAGACCGCCGACCCGCTATACAGCGTCTCCAGTTCCGCCACCGGCACCGCCTGCTCGCCACCGCCGGCATGCGGCAGCAGCAGCCGTGCCTGCCCCGCCTCGACCGCCTCCAGCAGCACCGTGCGCCCATCGTGCAACAGCAGCAGTGCCGGCAGCAGGTAGCGGTCCATGCCGTCCAGCGGGTACGCCAGCACCTCGGCCGTGAGCTCGGCACGGCGCAGCGCGCGTGGTACCAGGTGCAGTGGCAGGCGTCCCTGCACCAGGGCGATGCCGTCCACCAGTTCGGCATCGCTCAACGGCCGTCCCAGGCGTTGGCACAACAGCAGCAAGCCCTCGCGCAGTCCGTCCGCGGCGCCGGCCGGCGGCGTCGCCACGGATGCCTCGATTCCCCCTTCACCCTGCATGCGTCGTCTCCTGGAACAGCGCGTGCAAGGCGCCGATCTGTGCCGCCGCGCGGTAGCGCAGGCGCTTGCGTTCGATCCGCAGGCTGATCAATTGCCGCTCGGCTTCCAGGCGTTCGCGCTGCACGTTCAGCAGCTCGATCACCTCGCGCCGGCCCACGCTCAACTGCTCGCGGTACAACTCCGCCACTTCCACCGCCTGCTGCGCCTGCCGCAGCAGCGCCTGCTCGCGCCCGCGCAAGGCCTCGCCGCTGTCGGCGAGGGTCTGTACGGTGCGCCGCACCTCGCGGCGCATCGCCTCCAGGTTCCACTGCGCCGCTTCCAGGCGCTGGCGCGCGGCCTGCGGGCGCAGGAACGTGGACATGCCCTGGAACACGTCCATGCTCAGCCGCAGCGAAATGGTCGAATCGTTCTGCAGGCGGCCGCCGACGTCGCGACGCAGCGCGGCGGCCTCCAGATTGAGTTGCGGCTTCATCGCCGCGCGCGCTTCGCGCACTTCGGCCTCGGCCGCGCGTACCTGTTCGCCGGCCTTGCGCAGCAGTGGCGAGGCGTCCACCGCCTGCGCCAGCAGCGGCGGCGCCAGTTGCGGCAATTCCAGCGTCTCCGGTTCGACCAGATCCTCGGCCTCGGCCCCGACCAGCAGCAGGAACTGGTTGCGCAGCTCCTGCAGCGCGCCCTGCTCGGTCGCCAACTGATCCTGGCCGCGGGCCAGTTCCAGCCGCGTGCGCTCCAGTTCGCTGCGATCGGCATAGCCGCCGCTGCGCGCCTCGCTGAGGTCGGCGATCACCTGCAGGCGTTGCAGATGCGCCTGCACCGCCTGCAGCCGTTGCTGCGCCGCCAACACGTCCAGATACACCTCCACAATCTGCAGCGCGGCGTCGTCGGCGGCCACCTCCACCGCCGCGTCCTGCCCGCGCTGCTGCGCGCGTGCATTCGCCACCCGGCTCGACACGCGCCCCCAGTCGTACAGCATCTGCGAGAGATTGACGTCGTAGACCATCTCGCCCGGGTCCAGCGCCTTGGGCCCGGCGGCGACCGACAACGCCGGGTAGTAGCCGCTGCGGGCGATGCGCACGTCGGTGGCGGCGCGCGCCGCGTCCGCCATCGCCGCGCGCAACTGCGGCTCGATCGCCAAGCCGCGCTGCACGGCCTGCGTCAGCGACATCGCGCAGGCGCACGCCGGCAGCGCCAACCACAGGCCGACGGCCAGCGCCGGGCCGGACCGGCGCGTGCGCCTGTCCCCATCCCCCTTCCTCGCCATCAGGCCGTCACCACCGCGAGCGTGTTGTCCTCCACCAGCAAGGTCGCGGTGCCGAAGCTGTAGACGTGATAGGTGATGCCGTCGATCGCCTGGGTGGTGCCGCTGTCCACCGCGCCGATCACGTTGAGCACATCCGCCCCGTCGCCGGTGATCTGCAGGGTGTCGTTGCTGTCGGTAATCGCCAGCACTTCCGACGCGGTCAAGGTCAGCGTGCTGCCGGAATCGCCCTTGCCGAGGTCCACGCGCTCGATGTTGCTCAGGGTGCCGATGCCCGCGGCGTTGTAGTCCAGATCGATGCCGTTGGCGAACAGCAGCGTGTCGAAGCCGGCGCCACCGTCGATGCTGACGAACGTGTTGCCGGTGATCTGGATCGTGTCATCGCCGTTGCCGGCCAACACCTGATCGCCGCTGCCGACGTTGAAGATCAGGTCGCTGCCGTCGCCGGCGAGGATGCGTTCGCTGCTGCCGTCGGCACCGGACAGGATGTCGATGCCGCCGGTGCCATTCACGCTGATGGTGCCGATGCCCAGGCTGGCGCCGTTGTTGGACAGGGTGATGCCGTAGCGGGCGCTGTCGTTGCCCTGCGTATCGGTGCCCACCACCTCGAACGACACCTGGGTTCCCAGGTTGAGCAGGCCCGAGGCAGTGAGCCCGAGCTGGTTCAGCACGCTGGAACTGAGCAGGTTCAAGGCGAAGTCGCCGTTGGCGTCGGCCTGGATCGGCGTGAGTTCGACATTGAGTGCGGGCGTGATGACCCGGATCGCCAGGGTGGCGTTCGGCTCGGCCTGCCCGCTGAAGCCGAACGTCGCCGGCAGCAGCGCGAAATTCACGCCGAAGTCGCCGAGCGTCAGCGGCTGCGCGATGTTGGCGCCCACGCCCAGCGAGACGACCGGGCTGGGATTGCCGGCCGGGTCGGCACCGACCACCGAGACCTGCGCGTTCAGCAGTTGCGCCCAGCTCAGGTCGATGTCCAGGCCGGTCAGCAGGTCCAGCGAGGCCAGGCCGCTGTTGTCGGCGGCGAGCGTGGCGGTGGCCTGCACGCCGCCGACATTGACGTTGACCGTCAGCGCGACGCCCGGCTCGCTGGAAATCGTCAGCAGGCTGCCGACCAGCGACAGCACCGGCGTCGCCGGCGCGACCGTGTCGATGGTGAAGCCGACCGAGGACGACAGCGGGCCGCCGTTGAGGTCGGCCGTGACCGTCGCCGCCCCTTGCGGCAACGCCGCGCCGCCGCTGGGCGGCAGCACCGACACCAGCACGTTGCCGGCGCTCAGGTCGGCGCTGGTCAGGGTGTGGCTGACGTCGACCTCGTAGCCGTTCTGGCCGGCGAAGTGCACGGTGACCACCTGCCCGACCAGCATGTTCGGCCGCAGTTGCACCGCCACCTGGATGCCGTTGCCGATCTCCGCAGCGTTGATCCAGGTATCGCCCGCCTCGGGCACGCTGAGCAGCGGCGGCGACAGGTCGGGTGCGTTGAGCAGCGCCGGTGCGCTGACATTGCCGGCGGCGTCCACCGCCACCACCGACAGCGCCTGACCGATCACCAGCGGCGGCGACAGCGGCAGGCTGAAGCTGCCATTGCCATCCACCTGGATCAGCAGCGGATTGGCGGTATCGCCGTTCACCACCACGCGCAGTTGCGCATTGGCCTCGGCGGTGCCGCTGAGCAGGCTGCCATCCAGGCTGATCGACACCACCGGCGCCGCCGGCGCCAGCGCATCCACGGTCAAGGTCGCCGGCGGGCTGGCATTGCCGGCCGCGTCGGTGGCGATGGCGCTGATCACGGTGCCGTTCGGCAATGCAGCCCCCGGGGTCACACTCCAGTTGCCGGACGCGTCGGCCGTGGCCTGGCCGATCAGCGTGCCGTTGCCGTCGGTCACGGTGATCGTCGCCCCCGCTTCCGCGGTGCCGACGATGGCCACGCCATTGCTCGCCTGCAGGATCGGGGCGGCGGGCGCCACTGCATCCACGATCAACGTCGCCGGCGCACTGGCGTTGCCCGCGACATCGGTGGCGATGGCGGTCACCACCGTGCCGTTCGGCAATGCAGTGCCAGGCGTCACGCTCCAATTGCCGGACGCATCGGCGGTGACCTGGCCGATCAGCGTGCCGTTGCCGTCGGTCACGGTGATCGTCGCCCCCGCTTCCGCGGTGCCGACGATGGCGACGCCATTGCTCGCCTGCAGGATCGGCGCCGCCGGCGCCAGTGCATCCACGGTCAACGTTGCCGGTGCACTGGCATTGCCGGCCGCATCGGTGGCGATCGCGTTGATCACGGTACCGTTGGGCAACGCCGCGCCCGGCGTCACACTCCAGTTGCCGGACGCATCGGCCGTGGCCTGGCCGATCAGCGTACCGTTGCCGTCGGTCACGGTGACCGTCGCGCCGGCTTCGGCGGTACCGACGATCGCCAGGCCATTGCTGACCTGCAGGATCGGGGCGGCCGGGGCCACGGCATCAATGGTCAGCGTCGCCGGCGGGCTGGCATTGCCGGCCGCATCGGTGGCGATGGCGCTGATCACGGTGCCGTCCGGCAATGCGGCCCCCGGGGTGACGCTCCAGTTGCCGGACGCGTCCGCCGTGGCCTGGCCGATCAGCGTGCCGTTGCCATCGGTGACGGTGATGGTCGCACCCGCTTCCGCGCTGCCGACGATGGCCACGCCATTGCTCGGCTGCAGGATCGGGGCGGCGGGCGCCACTGCATCCACGGTCAAGGTCGCCGGCGCACTGGCATTGCCGGCCGCATCGGTGGCGATGGCCGTCACCACGGTGCCGTCGGGCAACGCGACGCCCGGCGTCACGCTCCAATTGCCAGACGCATCGGCGGTGACCTGGCCGATCAGCGTGCCGTTGCCGTCGGTGACGGTGACCGTCGTACCGGCTTCCGCGGTGCCGACGATGGCGACGCCATTGCTCGCCTGCAGGATCGGGGCCGCCGGCGCCAGCGCATCCACGGTCAACGTTGCCGGTGCACTGGCATTGCCGGCCGCATCGGTGGCGATGGCGGTCACCACGGTGCCGTCGGGCAACGCCGCCCCCGGGGTGATGCTCCAGTTGCCGGAGGCATCGGCGGTGGCCTGGCCGATCAGCGTGCCGTTGCCGTCGGTCACGGTGACCGTCGCCCCGGCTTCGGCGGTGCCGACGATCGCCAGGCCATTGCTGACCTGCAGGATGGGGGCGGCCGGGGCCACGGCATCGACGATCAGCGTCGCCGGCGCACTGGCGTTGCCAGCGGCATCGATGGCGATCGCCGTCACCACGGTGCCGTCGGGCAACATCGCCCCCGGCGTGATGCTCCAGTTGCCGGACGCATCGGCGGTGACCTGGCCGATCAGCGTGCCGTTAGAGTCGGTCACGGTGATGGTCGCACCGGCCTCCGCCGTGCCGACGATCGCGCTGCCATTGCTCGGCTGCAACACCGGCGCCGACGGCGCCAGCGCGTCGATGGTCGTCGTCGCCGGCGCGCTGGCATTGCCGGCTGCGTCGGTGGCGATGGCGGTCAGCACGGTGCCGTCGGGCAATGCCGCCCCCGGGGTGATGCTCCAGTTGCCGGAGGCATCGGCCGTGGCCTGGCCGATCAGCGTGCCGTTAGAGTCGGTCACGGTGACCGTCGCACCGGCTTCGGCCGACCCGACGATCGTCAGGCCGTTGCTCGGCTGCAGGATCGGCGCCGACGGTGCCGTCGTATCCACGGTGGTCGTGCCCGGCGCGCTGACGTTGCCGGTCGCGTCGGTGGCCACGGCGTTGATCACCGTGCCATCGGGCAGCGGTGCTCCGGGCGTCACGCTCCAGTTGCCGGACGCATCGGCGGTGGTCTGGCCGATCAGCGTGCCGTTGCCGTCGGTCACGGTGACCGTCGCCCCGGCTTCGGCGGTGCCGACGATCGCGGTGCCGTTGCTCGGCTGCAGCACCGGCGCCGCTGGCGCCACGGCATCGACGGTCAGCGTGGCCGGCGCACTGGCGTTGCCGGCCGCGTCGGTGACCACGGCGTTGACCACCGTGCCGTCGGGCAGCGCCGTGCCGGGTGTGATGCTCCAGTTGCCGGACGCATCGGCGGTGACCTGGCCGATCAGCGCGCCGTTACCATCGGTGACGGTGACCGTCGCACCGGCTTCGGCGGTGCCGACGATCGCACTGCCGTTGCTCGGCTGCAGCACCGGGGTGGCCGGCGCCACGGCATCCACCGTGGTCGTCGCCGGCGCGCTGGCATTGCCGGCTGCGTCGGTGGCGATGGCGGTCAGCACGGTGCCGTCGGGCAATGCCGCCCCCGGGGTGATGCTCCAGTTGCCGGAGGCATCGGCCGTGGCCTGGCCGATCAGCGTGCCGTTAGAGTCGGTCACGGTGACGGTCGCGCCGGCTTCGGCCGACCCGACGATCGTCAGGCCGTTGCTCGGCTGCAGGATCGGCGCCGACGGTGCCGTCGTATCCACGGTGGTCGTGCCCGGCGCGCTGACGTTGCCGGTCGCGTCGGTGGCCACGGCGTTGATCACCGTGCCATCGGGCAGCGGTGCTCCGGGCGTCACGCTCCAGTTGCCGGACGCATCGGCGGTGGTCTGGCCGATCAGCGTGCCGTTGCCGTCGGTCACGGTGACCGTCGCCCCGGCTTCGGCGGTGCCGACGATCGCGGTGCCGTTGCTCGGCTGCAGCACCGGCGCCGCCGGCGCCACGGCATCGACGGTCAGCGTGGCCGGCGCGCTGGCATTGCCGGCCGCGTCGCTGGCCACAGCGTTGACCACCGTGCCGTCGGGCAGCGCCGTGCCGGGTGTGATGCTCCAGTTGCCGGACGCATCGGCGGTGACCTGGCCGATCAGCGCGCCGTTGCCATCGGTGACGATGACCGTCGCCCCGGCTTCAGCGGTGCCGACGATCGCACTGCCGTTGCTCGGCTGCAGCACCGGGGTGGCCGGCGCCACGGCATCCACCGTGGTCGTCGCCGGCGCGCTGGCATTGCCGGCCGCGTCGGTGGCGATGGCGCTCAGCACGGTGCCGTCGGGCAATGCCGCCCCCGGGGTGATGCTCCAGTTGCCGGAGGCATCGGCCGTGGCCTGGCCGATCAGCGTGCCGTTGGCGTCGGTGACGGTGACCGTCGCGCCGGCCTCGGCGCTGCCGGCGACGACGCTGCCGTTGCTCGGTTGCAGCACCGGCGCCGCCGGCGCCACCGCATCCACGGTGGTGGTCGCCGGCGGACTGACCGTGCCTGCGGCATTGCTGGCGACGGCGGTGATCACCGTGCCGTCCGGCAGCGGCGTGGCCGGGGTGAAGCTCCAGTTGCCGGCGGCATCGACGACGGCCTGGCCGATCGGCGCGCCATTGCCGTCGCTCAGCGTGATGGTGGCACCCGCTTCGGAGGTGCCGGCGATCACGCTGCCGTTGGTCGCCTGGATGATCGGTGCCGCCAGCAGATCCGGCGCCTGCACGCTGGTCGGGGGGCTGTTGTTGCCGGCCGGATCGGTCACCACCACGGTCAGCGTCTGGCCGTCGGTCAGGGGCGGCTGCAACGGCACGCTGAAGCTGCCGTCGCCGCCCACCACGACGGTGAAGTCGGGCACGCCGTCGCCGTTCGCATCGACGCCCACCGTCGCGCCCGCCTCGGCGGTGCCGGTCAAGGTACCGCCATCGGCCGAGACCTGCAGATTCCCCGCCGCCGTCGGCGGCGTAGTGTCGGGCGCATTGACGCTGGCGCCGGGGCCGGTGTTGCCGGCCGTATCGGTCACCACCACGGTCACGGTCTCGCCGTTGGTCAGCGGTGGCTGCAACGGCACGCTGAAGCTGCCGTCGCTGCCGACCACGGCGGTCACGTCCGGCACGCCATCGCCATTGGTGTCCACACCCACCGTCGCACCCGCCTCCGCGGTGCCGGTGAGGCTGCTGCCGTCCGCCGCGACCTGCAGGTTGGCGGCCGCAGCGGGCGGGGTGACGTCCGGCGCCTGCACCATCGCCGGCGGGCTGGAGGCCCCATCCGGGCTGGTGACCACCACGGCCACCATCTGGCCATCGACCACCGGCGCCGGCAGCGTCACGGTGAAGCTGCCGTCGGTGCCGACCACGACCACCGTGTCCACCTGTCCGTCGCCGTCGGCATCGACGCCGACCGAGTGGCCGGGAGGCGCGTTGCCGCTGATCTGGGTGCCGTCCGGGGAGATCTGCAGATTGCTCGCCACGGCCGGTGCCGACGGCTGCGGTTGCGGCTGGGGCTGTGGCTGCACGATCTCGTTGCGGTCGTCCTCGCTGCTCATGCTGGCCAGCGCGCCCGCGCCGAGTGCGACGCCGCCCGCCATCAGCCAGGGCGCAGCCAGCCCACCGGCCGCGCCGCCCGCGCCGGCCGCGGTCAAGGATTCGAACCCGGCATCGCCGCCCACCGGCGCATAGCTGGCCAGCAACACGGCCCCTTCGCCGCCGGCGAACTGCACCGCCAGCAGATCCTGCTCCTGCGTCAGGAACAACGCGCTCGGCTCGGACGCAGAGTCGAAGAAATGAACGATGCGCACCGTCTCGCCGTTCTTCATCCGCACCAGCAGATCGTCGCCTTCGCGGCTGTAGGCGGCGACCCTGTCGGGCGGCACATCCAGTACCACCTGGCTGGCCTGGGTCAGTCGCACCACGCCGTCGGCCGGCAGCGGGACGGCGTGGGCGCGGGCGATGTCGGCACCGTGCGGGACAACCTTGACCTGGATACTCATGGCGAACACTCCTATCGCGAAATGGGACGGCAGCGTGCGAGCGCAAGCCAAAGGTGTTGGGCGGTCGGCGCGACAGCACGCCGTGCCGGCCGCTGCGCAGGCAAGACCTCACCTGCGCGGCCCGATTGGTCCACGACAAGCATTGGGATTGACGATCAGGCGACGCGGAAGGCGACGAACGCGCTACCGCGGCACGTCTGCAGGCAGAACGCGCCTAGCGTCGACAGCGTGGAGGTGCCCGATCGGGCGGGCGGCGGCAGCGGAACGCGAGGCACGGCGAACGGGACACACCGGCGGTATCGGTAGACATCACGGACCCTCCTTCCTTGAGTCGCTCACACTTCGAAAGCGGTACAGCAAACACGCGTGCAAAGACAATGCGCCTAGCTCCCCCCGGGCCGCCCCGACGGAACCGCCGATGGTGCCGGCCCCGCCTTTCACTACTGAAGCGATCACGCACATATGGATGCTGGCAACAGCGCCGACGTCGTATGCGATGCACCTCCGTCTGCACGCGGCGATCTTTGCCAACGACGCCACGCGATGGCAATAAAGCGTTACTTACTGTTTCTGAAAATGTGTTGAGCACCAACAAAAGATGACGGTTTTTTCACCATGTCGTCTACGCAATTCAAGGCGTGTTTGCGCAAGACCGCGCGGCAGTGCGCGGCGTGGACGACAATGACGACGCGCGCCGGTGCGCTCTGCAAGCGATTGCAACGATGTCGAAACAGCGCCGTACCTGTGCGTACGCAAACCATGCACACACGCATCGTGCGCACACACGCTGGAGTGCAGCTGCGCACCATGGAGCGATCGCGCGCGATGGCGTGGTCAAGCGACGACCAGGATGGATCTGTACGCCAGCGCATGGCGGGACGCGCAGCGTGGGAGGCATGACGCAGTCGTGCGGAAGCAGCCGGTTTCGAGCGCTTTTTGCAGACACTGTCTGCTGCCACGTTCGCATCCTGCGGCAAGACTGCACGACCAGCATCGACGCGGCCACGGGCAACTTGGGTGTCGTATCGCGTCGCGATCTCCCTTGTTATGCCTTGGCGCTCGGCGAGATCGGTGATGCCGGCGATGACCCATCGCGCCTGGTCGAACAGATGATCAGACATGCGATGAGGTCGCGCCGGGCGACAGCGTGGCAGTGACATCCATGCACCTGGCTTCCATCGTCGGCATGATCCTTCGTCGCTGTCGAAGGCGACCGCGCTGGTGTAGGAGAGCCTGTTGCGCCCCTTCCGCAGCACCGTCTTCGATCCGATGGAGACGATGGCACTCGACGCGCTCGCGCTGAGCAGCCGCATCATGATCTCGGCTCTCTTTCAGTCCGGCGATGCCCAGCGCCCACGTCGTGCAGACGCTCCTCGCCGGCGCCAGCGGACCGATCGCTGCGGATGGACGCGAGAGCTGTGCGAAGGGTGCATCGCCTGTTCGCGCCCGGCAGCGAATTCCTGCAGTTCGCGGGGTCGGCCATCGTCAACACCCTGAACACGCACTGCCATCCCGACGATCGCCCGCCGTCTCGGCCACGGCCATGCGCGCCGGGCGCGCGCATGGCTGCGAAGACCTGCATGCGTCCGCACCGCCAGTGACGCATGCATCGCGCCCCGAGCCAGGCGGCGGCGCCGGCAGCGCCGCCGTCTGGCCATCGACACCCCCGGGCGCGACGGCGCAGGCGGCAACCGCCGCGCATTCAGTCCACCGGCAATGCGATGTAGCTCGCCTGCTGCGGCGTGTGCCAGATCCGCTGCGTCGCCTTCTGGTAGTCGCCCGGCTTGGCGAAGTAGATGTTCGGCACGTAGGTCTGCGGGTTGCGGTCGTACAACGGGAACAGCGTGGACTGCACCTGCACCATGATCCGGTGGCCGCGTTCGAAGGTGTGGTTGGCGGTGGGCAGGCCGAAGCGGTAGGCCAGCGGCTGGTTCGGGGTCAGCGGCGCCGGATGCTCGAAGCTCTCGCGGTAGCGGCCGCGGAAGATCGCCAGCGACACCGGCAGCTCGTAGCCGCCCAGCTTCGGCTCGGAGGCCATCTGGTCCGGGTACACGTCGATCAGCTTCACCACCCAGTCGCTGTCGCTGCCGCTGGTGGACGCCTGCAGGTGCACCTGCGGCGCGCCGGCGATGCGCAGCGGGGCCTGCAGCGGTTCGCTGACGAAGGTCAGCACGTCCGGGCGGCCGTCGACGAAGCGCTGGTCGTGCACCAGCCAGGTGGTCCACATGTCGCGATCGCCGAACACCACCGGGCGCGGCACGAACGGCACCGGCTTGGCCGGGTCGGACACGTACTCGGTGTACTCGCCCTGCCCGGCCTTGGGCGCCTCGAACGAGACGCGGCCGCCGGCCTGCAGGTACAGCGGCTTGCTCTGCGCCGGGCAGCCCTGCGCGCAGCTCAGCGGCCAGCGCTGCAGGCGGTCCCAGTGGTTGGCACCGGTGTCGTAGATCAGCACCGGCGGCGTGTCGGCCTTGGGCGCGCCATCGACCAGGTACTGGTCGAAGAACGGCTTGAGCACGTCGCGGCGGAACTGCAGCGCGGTATCGCCGTCGAACTGCAGCGCGCCCAGCGAGGCGCCCTCGTAGTTGACCTGGCTATGCCGCCACGGCCCCATCACCAGGTAGTTCTTGTCGTTGCCGGTGTCGCGCGGCTCCATCGCCTCGTAGCTGTGGATCGCGCCCCACATGTCTTCCTGGTCCCACAGCCCCTGCAGCCACATCGTCGGCACCTTCAGCGGAGTACGCGCCATCACCTTGTCCAGCGCCTGCTCCTGCCAGAACGCATCGTAGGCCGGGTGCTCGGTGAGCTTGCGCCACCACGGCAACTGTTCCAACCCGGCGGCCTTGGCGTAGTCGCCGGCCGAGCCGGCGCGCAGGAAGTTGCTGTAGTCGTCGTAGCCCTGGCGCGGGATGCCTTCGCCCTTGCCGCGCCGGGTCATCTGCCCGGTGAAGTAATCCAGGTTGACCTGGCGGAAGGCGCCGTAGTTGAGCCAGTCGTCGCCCATCCAGCCGTCGATCATCGGGCTCTCCGGCGCGGCCACCTTCAGCGCCGGATGCGGATCGGCCAGCGCCATCACCACGGTGAAGCCCTCATAGGACGAGCCGATCATGCCGACCTTGCCGTTGGATTCGGGCACGTGCTTGACCAGCCAGTCGATGGTGTCCCAGGCATCGGTGGCGTGGTCGACCTTGGTCGGATTGAGCGGCCCGCGCAGCGGCCGGGTCACCACGTAATCGCCCTCGGAACCGTACTTGCCGCGGATGTCCTGGAACACGCGGATATAGCCGCCATCGACGAACACCTCGTCGCCCTGCGGCAGCAGATCGCGCATGTGCGGCGAGGCCAGCCGGCTGGCGCGGCCGCTGGCGTCGTAGGGCGTGCGGGTCAACAGGATCGGCGCGCCGTGCGCGCCCTTGGGCAGCACGATCACCGTGTGCAGCTTGACCCCGTCGCGCATCGGGATCATCACCTCGCGCTTGATGTAGTCGTTGGCCGCGGTCGGCGCCACGAACGGCTTGCCGGTGATGTCCGGGGTCATCGGCGCGGTCTGGGCGAACGCGGTGCCGGCAGTGGCGAAGGCGACGGCAGCGGCGAGCAGGCAGGGAGCGAGGCGGCGCATGGGCGTTGGATCCCGAAAGGAGGCGAATCCGCGACGCTAGGCGACGGCGCCTCGCTCGGCAAGTGACAAAGGCTGGGTCGTCGGTCGCGCCTGGCCGCCGCCACGCCATGCAGGGGCGCCGCGCGCTTCCGTCCGGGTCGCTCAGCCCAGGCCGACGCCCGGCCCCATCGCCGCCACGAACAGAACGCTGGCCACGTGGCTGTTCGCCGCGTGACCGCACCCCATCTCAGTGCCGGACCTGCCCTTCGCCGCGCACCACGAAGCGCTCCACGGTCAGCGCTTCCAGGCCCATCGGGCCGTAGGCGTGCAGGCGCGTGGTGGAGATGCCGATCTCCGCGCCCAGGCCGAGTTCGCCGCCGTCGGAGAAGCGCGAGGAGGCGTTGACCATCACCACCGCCGCGCGCAGCGCCTGCACGAAGGCCTCGGCATTGGCGGGATCGCCGGTCGCGATCACCTCGGTATGGTCCGAGCCGTAGCGGCGGATGTGCGCGATCGCCGCGTCTAGGTCCGGCACCACCGCCACCGCCAGGATCAGGTCCAGGTATTCGGCGGCGTAGTCGTCGTCGCTGGCGGGGGCGATGTCCGGCAGCAGCGCGCGGGTGGCGGCATCGCCGCGCAGGGCGACGCCGCGCTCGCGCAGCGCCTGCGCCGCCAGCGGCAGGAAGCGCGCGGCCACGTCGGCGTGCACCAGCAGCGTCTCCAGGGAATTGCAGGCGGCCGGCCGCGTGGTCTTGCCGTCGATGAGCAGCTTCACCGCCAGGTCCAGGTCGGCCGAGGCGTCGACGAACAGATGGCACACGCCCTTGTAGTGCTTGATCACCGGCACCCGCGCATGTTCGGCGACGAAGCGGATCAGGCCCTCGCCGCCGCGCGGGATCGCCAGGTCGACGATGTCGTGGAGCTGCAGCAGTTCCAGCATGGTCTCACGGCGCAGGTCTTCGACCAGGGTCAGCGCGGCCTCGCCGATGCCGGCCTCGCGCAATGCCCGGCGCAAGGCCGCGGCGATGGCGGTGTTGGAGTGGATCGCTTCGGAACCGCCACGCAGGATCACCCCGTTGCCGGCCTTGATGCACAGCGCCGCGGCATCGGCGGTGACGTTGGGGCGCGCCTCGTAGATCATCGCGACCACGCCCAGCGGCACGCGGATCTTCTGCACGCGGATGCCATTGGGGCGCACGTCGTCGCGGGTGACCTGCCCCACCGGATCCGGCAAGGCCGCCACCTCGCGCAGCGCCGCGGCGATGCCGTCCAAGCGCTTGCGGTCCAGCGCCAGGCGATCCAGCATCGCACTGCCGACCTCCTTGGCCCGCGCCGCGGCCAGATCGCGCGCATTGGCGGCGAGGATCACCTCCGCATCCGCTTCCAGCGCCGCCGCCATCGCCTCCAGGAGTTCCTGTTTGGCCGAGGACGACAACTGCGCCAGCGCTTGCGCGGCATCGCGGCAGTGCAGGGCCTGGGTGCGGATGGAGGTCATTGGGGGCTCCGATGGCTGGATTCGGGATTCGGGATTCGGGATTCGGGATTCGGGATTCGGGATTCGGGATTCGAAAAGGCTACGCGCGGCGCCGGGTCATCAGAGACGGCGAGCGCGAGACGCGACACGCGGGTGTCGGCGTTGCGGCGCGACGCGCGGCGCCATCGCGGACGGCACGGGGCTGGCGCACTCAGGCCGATTCCCCATTCCCCATTCCCGATTCCCGCAGCACCACCAGATCGTCCCGATGAATCACGTTCTCGCCGTAGTTGTAGCCCAGGATCGCGTCGATGTCGCGCGAGTGGCGGCCGGCGATGCGGCGGATGTCCACCGCCGCGTACTGGCTGACCCCGCGCGCCACGCAGCGCTCGCCGGCCGCGTCGCGCAGCCGCACCTCGACCATGTCGCCGCGGCGGAACTCGCCCACCGCGCCGGCGACGCCGCCCGGCAGCAGCGAGGCGCCCTTGTCGCGCAGCGCGGTCGCAGCGCCGGCATCGACCAGGATCGCGCCCGGCTCCACCGGCACATGGCGCAGCCAGTATTTGCGCGCGGCGATGCGGGTGCGCGCGGCATGGATGCGGGTACCGCGCAGGCGGTCCTGGGCCAGGCCGCGCACGACGTCGGCGCTGCGGCCGTTGAACAGATAGGTCTCGATGCCGGCGGCGCCGGCCTTGGCCGCGGCCTCCAGCTTGGTGCGCATGCCGCCGGTGCCCACGCCGCTGCCGCTGCCACCGGCCATCGCCAGCACCGCCGCGCTCAGCTCCTGCACCTCGTGCAGCGGCTGCGCCTGCGGGTCGCGGCGCGGGTCGGCGGTGTACAGGCCATCGATGTCGGTGGCGATGAACAGCGCATCGGCGTCGACCAGGGCGGCAACGATCGCGGCGAGATTGTCGTTGTCGCCGAGCTTGAGTTCGTCCACCGAGACCGTGTCGTTCTCGTTGACCACCGGCAGCGCGCCCAGCCGCAACAGCTCGCCCAGGGTGGCGCGCGCGTTGAGGTAGCGGCGGCGGTTGCGCAGGTCGTCGTGGGTCAGCAGCACCTGCGCCACCGGCCGCTCGAAGAAACGCTGCCACAGCGCGATCAGCTGCGCCTGGCCGAGCGCCGCCAGCGCCTGCCGCGCCGCCAGCGCCGCGCCGGCTTCGGCGGCCTTGGGCACGATGGCGCGGCCGGCGGCGACCGCGCCGGAGGACACGATCACCAGTTCGCGCCCGGCCGCCAGATTGGCCGAGACGAACTGCGCCAGGCCCAGCGCGAAACGCGGGGTCAGCCCGCCACCGTCTGCGGCCAGCAGGCTGCTGCCGACCTTGAGCACCGCGCGCCGCCAGGGCGGCAGGCGTTGTTCGGCGAAGGGCGATGGCGTTTGTGTGGTCATTGGATCAGCGCGTGTTCCATTCGTGCACGGTGAGGTCGGAGCAGCCCTGGATCGCCAGCGGATCGGCGGCGACGATCGCCTGCGCCTGCGCCAGGTCGTCCACGCCCTGCAGCAGGTAGGCGCCGCCGCTGCGGTCGCTGAAGCCGCCGGTCAGCGCCAGCAGGCCGCGTGCGCGCAGGTCGTCGAGAGGAAGGTCAGGTGCGGGGCGACCACGCTCTCGTCGAAGTTGGGGTTGCGCATCGCCAGGACCAGGTAGTACTTCATCGTACGGTCTTCCTTCTGCAATCGGTTTGAATGGTCGGCGTCGCAGCGAATGCTGTGTGTGGGAGGGGCTTCAGCTCCAGCGCGTTCGCGCTGAGGCGTCGGGGCTGAAGCCCTCCCTCGCATCAGCCGCCCAGCGCGTGCCAACGCGCCTGCAGCGCGTCCAGGCGCAGATCCGCCGCCGCCCCTGGCGAGACCCGCGCGGCCAGGCTGCCTTCCGGCGTACGCCCCTGCCCCGCGCTGTCGGCGGACGCGGCGGCGGCCTGGTAGGCCTCGCGGAACGGCACGCCGGCCACCGCGGCTTCCACCGCCACGTCGGTGGCGTACATGCCCGAATCGATCGCCGCGCGCAGCCTGTCCTCGCGCCACTCCAGGTTGGCCAGCAGCGCCGGCAGCAATTCCAGCGCGGCCAGGCCGCGGCCGAAGCCGTGGAAGATCGCGCCCTTGCTGCTCTGCAGGTCGCGGTGATAGCCCGAGGGCAGCGACAGTAACTGTTCGATCTCGGTGCGCGCGGCGGCCACGCTGGCGTGGGTGGCGCGCATCAGCTCGATCACGTCGGGGTTGCGCTTGTTGGGCATGATCGAGCTGCCGGTGGTGTACTGCGCCGGCAGCGCGACGAAACCGAATTCGCCGCTGGTGAACAGCGACAGGTCCCAGGCCAGGCGACGCAGGTCCAGGGTGGCGCTGCCCAGCGCTTCCAGCGCGGCCATCTCGAACTTGCCCCGCGACAGTTGCGCGTAGATCGGGCTGACCTGCAGGCGCGCGAAGCCCAGCGCCGCAGTGGTGTGTTCGCGGTCCAGCGGCAGGTTGACGCCGTAGCCGGCGGCGGTGCCCAGCGGATTGCAGTCGACCAGGCGCAGAGTGTCGCGGGCGCGCAGCGCGTCGTCGATGAACGCCTCGGCCCAGCCCGCCCACCACATGCCGGCCGAGGACACCACGGCGCGCTGGATGTGGGTGTAGCCGGGCACCGGCAGCTCGCGCTCGGCCTGGGCGCGGTCCAGCGCCACCTTGGCGATCTCGGCGCTCAGTTGCGCCAGGCGCGCCAGCTTGTCCTTCAGCCACAGCCGGGTGGCGACCAGGATCTGGTCGTTGCGGCTGCGCCCGGTGTGGATCTTGCGCCCGGCATCGCCCAGGCGCTCGGTCAGCCGCGCCTCGATCGCCGAGTGGCCGTCCTCGAAGCGCGCATCCAGCACGAACGCGCCGCTGCGGAAATCCTCGGCCAGCACCGCCAGCTCGCGCTGCAGCCCGGCCAGTTCGTCGGCGGACAGGATGCCGATGCGCTGCAGGCCTTCGGCGTGCGCGCCGCTGGCGGCGATGTCGTGCAGGAAGAACTCGCGGTCCAGGAGCACGTCGTCGCCGGCCAGGAACGCCTGGATCTGCGTGTCGACGGCGACGCCGGGTTTTTGCCAGAGGAGGTTGGTCATTGGGGAGCCGGGATTGGGAATTGGGGAATGGGGAATCGGAAAGGCGGCAGGCTGCGGCGGTGATGGATGCCGCGCTGACATGGCGCCCTACTCCTGAGCGTCCATCCGGGGGATCGACGTCAGTTCGTCCACGCCCAGCGCCAGGTTGAGGTTCTGCATCGCCTGCGTCGCCGCGCCCTTGAGCAGGTTGTCCAGCGTCGCCACCAGCACCAGCCGCTTGTTGCCCGGGGCCAGGGTGAAGCCGCCGAGCTGCACGCCGTGGCGGCCGGCGATGCGGCTGACCCACGGCGCCTCGTCGACTACCTCGATCAGCGGCTCATCCGCATAGCGGGCGCGATACAGCTGCTGCACCGCCTCCCGCTTCAGCGGCTGCTGCAGCCACAGGTTCACAGTCATGGTGATGCCGCGGAAATGCGGCGCCACATGCGGCATGAATTCCACCGGCACCCCGAGCTGCGCGGACACCTCGCGCTCGTGCATGTGGTCGGTCAGCGCGTACGGCATCAGGTTGTCGTGCAGCAGCGCGGGGTTGTTCTTGTCCGACGGCGTGGTGCCGGCGCCGGAATAGCCGGACACGCCGAAGCACTGCGGCGGCCCGGCGAGCTGCTCGCGCAGCGGCGCGATCGCCAGCTGCATCGCGGTGGCGTAGCAGCCAGGATTGCTGATGCGGCGCTGCCCGGCATAGCGCGCGCGGGTCAGTTCCGGCAGGCCGTAGTACCAGGCCGGGTCGAAGCGGTAGTCGGCGGACAGGTCGACCACGATCGGATCGGCCGCACCGGCGGCGACCGCGGCGTCCAGCGCCGCCACGTAGGGCGCGGCCTTGCCGTTGGGCAGCGCCAGCACCACCACGTCGGCGCGCTTGGCCGCCACCGCCTCGGGATCGAGGTTCTCGTAGCGCAACTCGCCCTGGTAGGCGTCGTGGTGCGCATCGACGCGCTGCCCGTCCAGCTCGCGCGAGGACAGGAACGCCAGGCGCAACTGCGGATGCGCGGCGATCAGGCGGATCAGTTCGGCGCCGGTGTGGCCGCGGGCGCCGACGATGCCGATGGAATAAACGGGAATGCTCATGCGTGCGAATCCAGGCGGAACTGCAGGTGGCGTTTCACCCCGGCCCATTCCGTATCGATGATGGAGAAGATGACGGTGTCGCGCGGGGTGCCGTCGGCGTGGCGCTTGTGGTTGCGCAGCACGCCGTCCTGCTTGGCCCCCAGCCGTGCGATCGCGGTGCGCGAGGCGTGATTGAACCAACTGGTCTCGAACACCACGCTGAGGCAGCCGAGCGTGTCGAAGGCATGCCCGAGCAACAGCAGCTTGGCCTCGGTGTTCAGGCCGCTGCGCTGCACACGCGGCGCATACCAGGTGTAGCCGATCGACAGCGTCGGCACCTGCGGATCCAGGCCGTAGAAGCGCGTGCTGCCGACGATCTCGCCCTGCGCATCGCGTACCACGAACGGCAGCACTCGGCCCAGTGCCTGCACCTCCAGCGCGGCGGCGACATAGGCGTCCACGCGCTCCGGCGCCGGCACATTGGTGTACCACAGTGCGTCCAGGCCGCTGCCGCGCACGGCGTTGCGCAGGCCCTCGGCGTGCGCCGCCTGCAGCGGCTCCAGGCTGACGTGGCGGCCGCGCAGCGTCGGCACCTGGCGCCAGGAGTCGGGAAGCTCGGGATCGATGCTGGACATGGGGTCGGTCCTAGGCGAAAGGTCGCTCAACCCTGCAGGGTCGGCGTGCGCGTGGCGCAATGCGCCACGCAGTGCTGGATCTGCTCGAAGGTGTCCAGGCCATACCAAAACACCTTCCACTTCTCCTGCTTGAAGCAGCCGTCGGACTCGGCGTAGTAGAAGATGTTGACCTGGTTGTTGTGGCGCGAGCGCCAGAACAGCTGCGGCGTCTCCTCGCGCATCACGTTCCACACCGCCCGCCCCAGGCCCTCGCCTTGCGCGTCGTCAAGCACGGCGAACTTGTCCAGGTAGGTATAGCCACCCTCGTCGGTCAGGATCACCGCGGTGCGATAGTTCTCGCTGACATAGGCGCGCAGCAGCTTGGTGGTGTCGAAGTAGTCCGGCACCAGGGTGCGGCCGAAACTGGATTCGATCAGGGTCTTCAGCCGCGGCAGGTCCAGCTCGCTCCACGCCGTGGCGCGCAGCACCTTCTCGCCGCGCCGCACCAGGGTACCCGAACCCTTGTGAGTGAACAGTTCCTTGGCCAGGTCGGCCGGGCGCGTGATCGACACCGACGACTCCAGCGGCAGCCGGTCCAGCAGGTCCTTGATCTGCTCGATCTTCACCTTCATGCCGCCATGGATCCACGGCTGCGCGATCAGGTGGTCATACTCGGTGGACAGGTTGATCGAATCGATCACCGTGCCGCGCTCGTCGAGCAGGCCGCCGGTACCGGTGAGGAAGATGATCTTGTAAGGCTGCAGTTCCTGCACCAGTTCGTTGGCGGCGAAATCGGCATTGATGTTGAGGATCTGCCCGCTGGGGGTCTCGCCCAGGCTGGTGATGACCGGGATCGAGCCGGCCTGCAGACTGGCCTCGATCGGCGCCAGGTTCACCGCGGTGACCTCGCCGACCAGCCCGTAGGTGTCGCGGTCCAGGTACTGCGCCTCGAACACCCCGCCGGTGATCGAGGTGGCGCGCGCGCCGTTCTGCTGCAGCGCTTCGACCAGCTTGAGGTTGGAGGCCTGGAACACCCGGCGCACGATCGCCAGCGCTTCCGGCGAGGTCACCCGCAGACCGTTGACGGTCTGCTTCTCGATGCCGGCGGCGGACAGCTCCGTGTCCAGTTGCGGGCCGGCGCCGTGCAGCACGATCGGGGTCAGGCCCACTTCCTGCAGGAACGACAGCGAGGAGGTCAGCGCCTCCAGGTCGTCGCGCAGCACCGCGCCGCCGACCTTGACCACGGCGAAGCGCTTGGCGTCCAGTTGCGAGAAGCGCTTGAGGTACTGGCTGATCTCCTTCGCGCTGGCCATGCTCGAGAGCAGGCGCACGATGGTCTGGCGGGTTTGGCGGTTGGCGTGCATGGCGTGGGGCGGTGTCCGAAGGAATCCAGGGTGGCGCCGATCGCGGGACCGGTCCGGGCGACGTGGGAAGGCGCGCGGCTCAGCGCGCGCCGTTGATGATGCGGTGTACCGAGGCGGCGTAGCGCTGCAGTTGCTCCAGCGTCACGAACTCGTCGGCGGTGTGCGCCTGGGCGATGTCGCCCGGGCCGTAGACCAGCGCGGTGTAGCCGCCGGCGGAGAACAGCGAGGCCTCGGTCCAGAAGTCCACCGCGTTGCCGATCGGCAGCTCCAGCGCATCGGCGACATCGCGCGCGGCCAGGCGCTTGTCCTCGGCGCGGGCGATGTCGCCGGAGGGCAGACTCGGCCCGCGGAAGGTCTCCTCGAAGTGCGCCGCGGCCGGCTCGGCGAAGCCGGCGAAGGTCGCCAGCAGCGCGTCCACGTCCATCGACGGCAGCGGGCGGAAGCCGAAGCGCAGCTCCGCCGCCGGCGCGATCATGTTGGCCTTGATCCCGCCCTCGACCCGGCCGATGTTGAAGCGCAGCCCGGTCAGCCCGCCGAAGCGCGCGTGCGCCAGCGACTCCACGTGGTCCAGCGCACGGCCGCCCCAGCGCATCGCCTGGTGCAGCGCGCTGGCCGCGGCGTCCTGCTTGCCGGAGGCATGCCCGGCGCGGCCGGCGAAACGCATCAGCACCGAACTGATGCCACGGTGCGCCAGCACCGCCTCGCTCATGGTCGGCTCGGCCACCAGCACCGCCTCGTAGGCGATACCGCGGGCCAGGAACGCGGCGATGCAACGCGGGTCGTTGGCTTCCTCGTCGCTGGAGAACAGGAACGCGGCATCGCCGTCGCCGGCATTGGCCGCGGCCAGCAGCGCCGCCGCCGCGCCCTTGATGTCGCATACGCCCAGGCCGACCACGCGGTCGTCCAGGCGCCGCATCACGTGCGGATCGGCGCTCCAGTGCGGCGAATCCGGCACCGTGTCCAGGTGCACGTTGAACAGGTACTTCGGCGTGCCGCGCACCGCATACAGGCTGACCGCGCCGGCGCCGTGGTCGATCACCTCCACCGCGAAACCGGGCAGCTGCGCGCGGAGGTAGTCGAAGATGCCATCGGTCCCGATCGCACGCGGTGGATTGCGGGTGTCGAAGGACACCAATTCTTTCAGGTGGGTCAGGGTGGATTCGAGCAGGTCTGTCATGGCGGATCGGATCAGGCGGCCGTCGCATCGGCCTGGTAGATGTCGGGACGCAGCACTTCCATCAGCGTCTGCGGCCGCGCCGGCGCGGCGAAGCCGTACTGCGCATACAGCGCATGCGCATCGGAGGTGGCGAGCATGAAGCGACGCAGGCCTTGCAGCTGCGGGTGGGCCATCACCGCCGCCACCAACTGCTTGGCGTAGCCGCGGCCGCGGTAGGCGTCGAGCACGAACACGTCGGCGAGATAGCCGAACGTCGCCCCGTCGGTGATCGTCCGCGCGAACGCCACCTGCCCCACGCCGTCGAGGTAACCGCCGAAGCACAGCGAGCCGGCGATCGCCCGCTGCACCGTGTCCAGCGGGATGCCCAGGCTCCAATAGGCCTGTTCGCTGAGGAAGCGATGGATCAACGGCAGATCCAGTTCCTGCTTGTCGGTGCTGATGCGCAGTGCGTGCATGGGTTCCATCGCAGTGGCCCCCTTCTCCCACTGGGAGAAGGTGTTCCCGAAGGGGGCGGATGAGGGGCGCCTCGCGACACGTCGAGAAGCGCCCAGGCCGAACGCGTCGCCACGCGCCCGGATGGCGAACGATGGGAGCAAATGCTGCAGCAGTTCCCCATGGCTGGCGCGTGGCGACGCGTTCGTCATGTCGGTTCCGAAGGCTTCCTGCGGCGCCCCCAACCCCTCTCCCGAAGGGAGAGGGGCTCTAAGCGTCAGCGGTTGACCTGCGCGTACAGCGTCGAGCTCATCCCGAACAGCTTGATGAAGCCCTCCGCCTCGGCCACGCCCCAGTCCGCCGACTGCGCGTAGGTGGCGCCCTTGGCGTTGAGCAGGTGCGGCGACTTCACCGCCACCGCGTCGACGCGGCCGCCGCGGGTCTCCAGCGTCACTTCGCCGTTGACCATCGCCTGCGACGACTTCAGGAAGGCTTCCAGGTCGGTCTTCAGCGGATCGTGGTAGAAGCCTTCGTAGACCAGCTCCACCCACTTGCGCGCCACGTCCGGCTTGAAACGGTTCTGCTGCTTGGTCAGCACCGCGTCCTCCAGCGCGCGGTGCGCGGCCAGCAGCGCCACCAGGCCCGGCGCCTCGAACACGATGCGGCCCTTCAGGCCGATCACGGTGTCGCCGGTGTACACGCCGCGGCCCACGCCGTAGGGCGCGAACAGCTTGTTGAGCTTGGCCAGGATCTGTTCGCCCGGCAGCGCCTTGCCGTCGAGCTCGACCGCCTCGCCCTGCACGAACTTCAGCTTCACCGTCAGCGGCTCGGTCGGCCACGCGCTGCGCGGCGCGCACCAGCCGCGGGCGCCCTCGCCCGGCGCTTCCCAGCGGTCGATCTCGCCGCCGGACATGGTCAGGCCGAGCAGGTTCTCGTTGATGGTGTAGGCCTGCTGCTTGGCGCGCACACCGAAGCCGCGCTCTTCCAGGTACTTCTGCTCGTAGGCGCGGGTCTGGGTGTGTTCCTTCTGGATCTCGCGGATCGGCGCGACGATCTCGTAGTCGCCCAGCGCCTTGACCGCCAGGTCGAAGCGCACCTGGTCGTTGCCCATGCCGGTGCAGCCGTGCGCGATGGTCTTGGTGCCCAGTTCCTCGGCGCGCTTGAGCGCGGCATCGACGATCAGGTAGCGGTCGGACACCAGCAGCGGATACTGGCCCTGGTAGCCCTCGCCGGCCCACACGAACGGCTTGACGAAGCCGGCCCAGATCGCCGGGCCGCCATCGACGGTGACGTGGCTGGCCGCGCCCAGTTCCGCCGCGCGCTTCTCGATGAAGTCGCGCTCCTCGGCATCCACGCCGCCGGTATCGGCGAACACCGTGTGCACGGCGTAGCCCTTGGCCTGCAGGTAGGGAATGCAGAAGCTGGTGTCGAGACCGCCGGAGAAGGCAAGGACGATGTCCTTGAGGCCGGGAGTGGGGAGTGGGGAATCGGGAATGGTAGAAGCGGTGCTCATGGTTGTTTCCTTATCACGCGTAAAAGTGGGGGCTAACGCTGTTGCTGTACCGATTCTCTATTCCCGATTCCCGATTCCCGCTTGCGAAGCAAGCGCCGCCATGATCGCCTTCTGCACATGCAGGCGGTTCTCGGCCTCGTCGATGGCGATGCAGTTGGGCGAGTCCATCACGGCGTCGGTGGCCTTGACGTTGCGGCGCAGCGGCAGGCAGTGCGAGAACACGCCGTTGTTGGTCAGCGCCATCTTGCGTTCGTCGACGATGAAGTGCTGGTACTGGTCGCGGATCGGCTTCTCCGGGCCCCAGTTGCCGAAGAACGGCAGCGCGCCCCAGCTCTTGGCGTAGACCACGTCGGCGCCGGCGTAGGCGCTGTCGATGTCGTGGCTGACGGTCAGCGAGCCGCCGCTCTCTTCCACGTTCTGCGCGGCCCAGCCCATGTAGCGCTCGTCGAGCACGTAGTCCGGGGTCGGGCACAGCAGGGTCACGTCCATCCCCAGGCGGGTGGCGATGGTCAGTGCGGAATTGGCCACCGCGGTATTCAGCGGCTTGGGATGGTAGGTCCAGGTCAGCACGTACTTCTTGCCGCGCAGGTCGCGGGTGCCGAAGTGCTCCTGCAGCGCCAGCGCGTGCGCCAGCTCCTGGCACGGGTGGGTGATGGTCTCCATGTTGATCACCGGCACCGGCGAGTACTTGGCGAAGCTCTTCAGCACCAGGTCCTCGCGGTCCTTGGCCCAGTCGACGAACTTCGGGAACGCGCGCACGCCGATCAGGTCGACGTAGCGGCCCAGCACCCGCGCCACTTCGGCGATGTGCTCCTCGGTGTCGCCGTCCATCACCGTGCCCAGGTCGAACTCGATCGGCCACGCGTCCTTGCCCGGCTGCAGCACCACCGCGTGGCCGCCCAGCTGGAATGCGCCCAGCTCGAAGCTCGTGCGGGTGCGCATGGACGGGTTGAAGAACACCAGCGCGATCGACTTGCCCTTGAGCTCGCTGCCGAGACGGTTGCGCTTGAACAGCGCCGCCTGGGTCAGCAGCGCGTCGAGGTCGGCGCGGCTCCAGTCCTGGGTGTTCAAGAAGTGCTTCAGAGACATCGATCGATCCTTTGCAGCGGTGGGGACGCGGGACGCGCGGGAGGTTCTACAGCCTGGTTCTTTACGGGTGAAACTTTTCCGGGCGATGAAAACGAAAAAACCCAGCCTCGGGCTGGGTTTTCAGAACGAACGGCACGACGCTCCGGTTACCCAGCGAGAATGTGGGATTCCGGTCGACGCGCGCGCGACGTCATGCCCGAGGCCATGCGTGCGGCGCTGAGATCGTGCTGGGGCAGGTTCGCTTTCATCGGCGCGCATCCTCGCACGCGCACGCCACAGGCGCAAGCGCACGCGGCGCTCAGCGTGGCGGCACCACCACCGCATCGGGCACGTACGGGGCCACCGAGACGCGGATGCGCAGCCGGTTGCCCGGATCTTCCGGCAGCCGCGAGCGGTACTTGGTGCCCTTGTAGACATAGTCCACGTCGTAGGCGATGGGCCGGCGGAACTCGCGGCCGACCTCGACCATCCGGCAGTTGCGTCCGCCCGCCGGCGCCGTGGTCGGCGTGGCCGCCGGAGCCGGCTCCTCGTGGCGACGGCTGAAGATGTCCTTCACCGAATCCATCAGCCGGTTGAAGCGGCTGTCGTCCTCGGCCGGTCTGGGCGCCGGGGCCGCCGGGGCCGGCGCGGGGGCCGGATCGCATTGCTGCTCGGTCCGGGTGGCGCGCAGGGTCTGGTAGACCGGCTCCACGTTCAGCACCTGGGCGTAATCCAGCTTGACGTTCTCGATCACCACCACCCGGTTGCGCGCCTCGGAGTCCTGCGCCCAGGCCGGCGCGGCGGCGCAGGCAAGGAGGCCGACCAGCGGCAACAACGGGTTCGGACGCATCGGCAGCAGGCTTCGCAAGGGCAGACCAGTGAGTGTAGGCATGCCGCCTTGCGTCGGGCTGAACGCGAGCCGACAACCGCGCCACTTGGCCAGGACCCGTCCCGCATCCCCGGGCACCCCGCGTCGGATCCCCAGGCGCTCGGCCCCCGCGTGGCGCAGCGCCCGACCGGCCGTCGGTCAAACCGTGCGGCCAGCGTGCCAGCCCACCCCGACGGGCATGAGTGAGGCGCCCGTGGCGGCGGCGTCGCTCCGGCATGAAGACATGGCCGCGTCCTAGCGCTGTTGCCCTACCGGCACGTGCACCGGCGGCGCGGCGCGCTCGGGAATGGATGGCCCGTCCTGGGGCGGCTGCCGGTAGAATCGGGCGGTTTCCCCACCGCCGATGCCGATGAGCCTGCGCCTGCACAACAACCTGACCCGCCGGGTCGACGCCTTCGAACCGCTCGATCCGGTGGCCGGCCCGACGCTCTACGTCTGCGGCCCCACCGTCTACAACTACGCGCACATCGGCAACGCCCGCGGCCCGGTGGTGTTCGACGTGCTGGCGGCGCTGCTGCGGCGCCGCTACGGCAAGCTGCGCTACGCCCGCAACATCACCGACGTGGACGACAAGATCAACGCCGCCGCGCAGGCGCAGGGCGTGCCGATCTCGGCCATCACCGACCGCTTCGCCGCCATCTACCGCCAGGACATGGCCGCGCTGGGCGTGACCCCGCCGGACATCGAGCCGGCGGCCACCGCGCACATCCCGCACATCGTGGCGATGATCGAGCGGCTGATCGCCAGCGGCCACGCCTACGCCGCCGAGGGCCACGTGCTGTTCGCGGTGGCCAGCTTCGCCGACTACGGCAAGCTGTCGCGGCGCGACCCGGAGGAGATGCTGGCCGGCGCCCGCGTCGAGGTGGCCCCGTACAAGCGCGACCCGAGCGACTTCGTGTTGTGGAAGCCCTCCAGCGACGACCTCCCCGGCTGGGACTCGCCGTGGGGCCGCGGCCGCCCCGGATGGCACATCGAGTGCTCGGCGATGGCCGCCGCGCACCTGGGCGAGACCATCGACATCCATGCCGGCGGCGTCGACCTGCAGTTCCCGCACCACGAGAACGAGATCGCGCAGAGCGAATGCGCCCACGGTGGCGCCACCTTCGCCCGCGTCTGGCTGCACAACGGCATGCTGACATTCAGCGGCGCCAAGATGAGCAAGTCGCTGGGCAACATCGAGACCGTGCACGACCTGATCGAGCGGCATCGGCCAGAGGCCCTGCGCTGCGCGCTGCTCAGCGCGCACTACCGGCAGCCGCTGGACTGGTCCGACGCCCTGATCCAGGCCCAGGTCGCCCGGCTCGACGGCCTGTACGGAACGCTGCGCGACCTGCAGGGCATCGACGCCGCGCCGGTCATTCCGGCGGAGATCGAAGAAGCGCTGGACGACGACCTCAATACGCCGCTGGCGCTGTCGGTGCTGTCGAGCCTGGCGACACAGGCGCGGCAGGCGCTGCGCGAAGCGGCACCGGCCGGCGGCCCCGACCCTGCCGATGCCGCGCAACGTGCCGACGCGCTGCGCCAGGCCAAGAGCCACCTGCTCGGCGCCGGCCTGGCCCTGGGGCTGTTGCAGCAGGATCCGCAGGTCTGGTTCCAGGGCGCCGGCAGCGACGACGACGCCCGCATCCAGGCGCTGATCGACGCCCGCAGCGACGCCAAGAAGGCCCGCGACTTCGCCCGCGCCGACGCCATCCGCCAGGAACTGGCCGAGGCCGGCATTGTCCTGGAGGACACGCCACAGGGCGTACGCTGGAAGCGTGGGTGAACGCCACACGCGCAGTCAGAGGAAGCGCGGCTGTCCCTTCTCCCCTTGGGAGAAGGTGCCCCGCAGGGGCGGATGAGGGTACGGGCGCCGGATGAGGGTACGGCGCGAAGCGACTCGCATGGACAGTTCGCGAGGCTACGCTCGGACCCTCACCCCACCCCCCCTCCCGGAGGGAGAGGGGCTTTACATCGCTTGATCTTGGATTGCTGATGACCGATACCGACTTTCCGCTCGAACCCACGCCTGCCGACGCCCAGGCCGCCATCGCCGAGGAATTCGGCTTCTTCGGCGACTGGTCCGAGCGCTACCAGTACCTGATCGACCTGGGCCGCAAGCTGCCCGCCTTCCCCGAGCACTGGAAGACCGAGGAACATCGCCTGCACGGCTGCCAGTCGATGGTGTGGATCGTGCCGGAGGGCAATGCCGAACGCCTGGTGTTTCATGCGATCAGCGACTCGGCGATCGTCTCCGGGTTGATCTACCTGGCGCTGCGCGTCTATTCCGGGCGCAGCGCCGCGGACATCCTCGCCACCGCGCCGGACTTCGTCGCCGCCATCGGCCTGGGCAAGCACCTGTCGCCGACCCGCAGCAACGGCCTGGCCGCGCTGCTGGCCTTCATCCAGGACACCGCGCGCGCCCAGCAGGCATGAGCGCGCCGCTGCCTACCCCACCGCAGACCTTGCGCACGCTGCTGGCGCACCCCGGCTTCGCCCTGGTGCTGGCCTACCGCATCCTGGCGATGCTGTCCTACCAGATCGTCGCGGTCACGGTCGGCTGGCACATCTACGAAATCACCCGCGATCCGTTCTCGCTGGGCCTGATCGGGCTGGCCGAGATCCTGCCGTTCTTCTGCATCGCCCCGTTTGCCGGCTACCTGGTCGACCACCTGCCGCGGCGCTATCTCGGCATGCTCGCCAGCGTCGGCCTGATCGCCACCGCGGCGGTGCTGCTGGCGGTGAGCCGCGGCTGGCTGTCGGCGCACGGGGTGTGGCCGATCTACGCGGCGATCGCACTGACCGGCGCCGCGCGCGCGTTCCTGTCGCCGGTGTACAACGCGCTGTTCGCCCGCGTCCTGCCCCGCGAGGCCTATGCGCGCGGCGCAAGCGTCGGCAGCGTCGCGTTCCAGGCCGGCATGGTGATCGGCCCGGCGCTGGGCGGGCTGCTGGTCGGCTGGGGCGGCAAGAGCCTGGCCTACGGCACCGCCATCGGCGCCTCGTCCGCGGCGCTGCTGGCGCTGTGGCTGCTGCGCGTCGCCGAGCCGGTCCACGAAGGCCCGCGCGCGCCGATCTTCCGCAGCATCGCCGAAGGTGCGCAATTCGTGTTCTCCAACCAGATCATGCTCGGCGCGATGGCGCTGGACATGTTCTCGGTGCTGCTGGGCGGCGCGGTGTCGATGCTGCCGGCCTTCATCCACGACATCCTGCACTACGGTCCGGAAGGCCTGGGCATCCTGCGCGGCGCGCCGGCACTGGGTTCGATCCTGGTCGGCGTATGGCTCGCGCGGCACCCGCTGCAGCGCAACGCCGGACGCGTGTTGCTGCTGGCGGTGGCCGGCTTCGGCCTGTGCACCATCGCCTTCGGACTGTCGCGGCACTTCTGGCTGTCCGCGGCGATCCTGCTGGCCTACGGCATGTGCGACGGCGTCTCGGTGATCGTGCGCCAGACCATCCTGCAACTGGCCACGCCGGACGCGATGCGCGGCCGCGTGTCCTCGATCAACGGCATCTTCATCGGCTCGTCGAACGAGCTGGGCGCGTTCTACGACGGCGTGATGGCGCGACTGATCGGCCTGGTACCGGCGGTGGTGCTCGGTGGCTGCGTGACGCTAGGCGTGGTCGGCGTTACCAGTTGGAAGGCGCCCAAGCTGCGCAACCTGGATCTGCGCGACCTGCAGTAGGCTCGCCTGCGTCGTCGCCCGGCGGGCGCGGCGACGGCGCGGCCTCGCCGCACCTCACGCGCAGCGCCACCGGCCTGCGCGCCATCCAATGCACGTCGGCTCCCCCGCAACGGCTGCGCTCAGTGCGCGGCCGCCACCGCATGCGCCTGCGCCTCGTCGTCGGCCCAGGCATGCGCGCAATCCGGCACGCCGACCGGCTGGGTCAGGCCACCCTGCCCCGCCAGGAACCGGCAGGTGGCGGCGAACACTGCCGGCACCGCCCGCGAACGGATCGGCGAGGCCAGCACGTGATTGTCGGCGCCCGGGAAATCCACCGCCTGGCGCAAGGCCGGCGGCGTGCCCAGTTGCTTGAACATCGCCTGCAGCGCCGCCACCGACACCGTGCGGTCCTGGTGCTGCGGATCGCGGTAGTAGTAGCCGAGGAACACCGGCACATGGATCCGTGCATACGTCGCCGGCTGCATGCCGCCACGGGTCAGCGCCGCCAGCGCGCGATAGCCGTCCAGATGGGTGGCGTCGGCCCAATAGGCGCTGTCGACCGGATAGCGCAGGATCGGGTTGCCGCCGTTGTGCGTCCACGCCAGCACCTGCGCGCCCCAGGGCCACAGCATCGGCTGCAGCTGATCGCCGTACTCGCGCACCAGCGGCGACCACAGCACCAGCGCCTGCACCTGGCGCGGATTCGCCGCCACCGCCTGCACCGCCAGCGCGCCGCCCATCGAATTGCCGATCACCACCACGCGGTCGCCCAGCACCCGGGTCACCGCCAGCGCCTCGGCCGCGCCGCCGAGCAGGCGCCCGGCATCGACGCCGCGCAGGGCGTCGGCCTCGACCAGCCCGTGCCCAGGCAGCCGCGGCAGATACAGATTGCAGCCGAAGCTGCGCGCCAGCCGCACGTGCGTGGGCGCGCCCTCGCCCTGGCTGGCGGTGAAGCCATGCAGATAGACCATCGCGCATGCGCGTCGCCCCGGATGCGCCGGATCGGCCCAGACGATCCGCGCCTGGTTGTCCGGGCGCAATCCCGGGGTGGCGCGCTCGCGCGCGTCGATCCACGCCTGCAGCGCCAGCGGATCCTGCGGCACCGCCGGCGCCGCCACCTGCGGCAGCGCCACGCTGACCCGTGGTCCCAGCGCAATGGCCGCGAGCAACAACAAGGCGATCAGGATCGGCAACCGCCAACGACGGCGGCGCGTGCGCACGGATGACTCGGCCAGGTCGGCATTGCGGTTCAAGGACGGCACTCCATTATCGACGCAACCCCGGATACATGATTGAAATAATTTGCGTGCAATGACATTGATTGCCAGCAGCGACACGGCGATATACCACTTTCCGCATTATGCGACACCGTCATGACAGGCACATTTAAAACCTTTCTACCGCTATCGAAGACGCTGCAATTCCAACACTAAACAGCTGAATTTCAAGATCAAATCAGCAACCCACCAACGCCACGATAGCGCAATTTGTAGACAAGATAAAAAGCCCTCAAGTACGGAAAGGAAGAAGAAAGAAGCCGCCGAAATTATCTCCCACCAATTAAGTTTCAACCCGCTTTCGAAAAACGGACGCGCATCGAAACAAGCGCCCCCTATCAAACACGGATGGAATCAGCCGAATGGAACATTCGCTTTTCCGTGACGAGGCAGTGGACGCCCGAAGCCAGGCATGGCTGGGGACGGTGCGACTGGCAACTCCCCTTTCGACCAGAGCATGGACCTTGGTCGCCCTCGGCATCGCCGCTGCTATTCTGATGTGGTTGTTTTGCGGCCATTACACGCAGCGCATTCATGTCACCGGCCTCCTGGTCCCGCGCGCGGGCTTGATCAGCCTGACCGCCAATACGCTCGGCGTGATCGATCACGTCGGCGTCGCCGAAGGCGATCGGGTCGCGAGCGGACAGGTCCTGGTCTCGCTGTCGGGCGAGCACACCAGCAAGGCACTCGGCAACACGGCAGCCAGCGTCAGCGCGCAGTTGCAACGCCAGGCCGGCAGCCTGCGCCAGGACATCGGCGATACCCAGCAGTTGCAGGACAAGCAGGCAGAGGACAACCGCACGCAGCAATCCGCGCTGAAAGAGCAACTGGTTCAAATCGATGCGCAGATCGCGATCGAGAAGAAGCAGATGCAGTTGGTGCAGGAGTTGGTGGACAAGTGGTCGGGCCTGGTCGCCGGTGGCTACATTCCGGCGTTGCAAGTCGAGCAGGAGCAATCGGCGTTGCTCGCCGACGAATCGCAGCTGCGTTCGTTGCAGCAGCAACGCGCCAGTACGCAGCAGCAACTGAGCGTGCTCAACGATCAACTGACCCAACTGCCACTGGCCGTGTCTGCCAAGCTCAACGACCTGCGCCGGCAACTCGCGCAGGTCGAACAGACCCTTGCGCAGAACGAAGCCGCACGCGCCAGCGAACTGCGCGCGCCGGCCAGCGGCACCGTCTCCACCTTGCTGGTCAAACCTGGCGCTTCGGTCGCACTTGGCCAACCGCTGCTCGCCATCGTCCCGGACGGCTCGACCCTGCAGGCGCAGATCCTGGTTCCCAGCCAGGCGGTCGGCTTCGTCCATCCGGGCATCCAGGTCACCCTGCATTACCAGGCATTCCCTTACCAGAAATTCGGCCTGCACCACGGTGTGGTGCGCAGCGTCTCGCGCAGCGCACTGACGCCGGGCGAAGTTACCTTGCTGCTCGGCGGCGGCAATCCGCCCTCCTCCGATCCCCTGTACCTGGCCCGCGTGGACCTGGCGGATCAGAACGTCGAAGCATACGGACGCAAGGAACCCTTGCGCCCGGGCATGGCGCTGGATGCGGACATGTTGCTGGACCGGCGCCGGATCGTCGAATGGATCTTCGAGCCGCTGTACGGCATGGGCCATCGCTGGAGCAGTGGCGCATGAACGCGGCCCCCACGCATCACAGCACGAAGGCACAGACCGCGAACGCGCAGGACGCGCGCGCCGCGAAACTGCGCTTCTGGCGTATGCGCGTCCTGCCGAACGTGCTGCAGGCCGAAGCCGCAGAGTGCGGCCTGGCCTGCATCGCGATGATCGCCGGCTATCACGGACACCATACCGATCTGCCCGCGCTGCGGCGCCGCTTCAGTCTGTCGCTGAAGGGCATGACCGCGCGACGCCTGATCGAGATCGCGCATGCGCTTGGGCTGCAATGCCGGCCACTTCGGCTGGACCTGGAAGAGCTCGGTCAGTTACAGACGCCCTGCGTGTTGCACTGGGACATGGATCACTTCGTGGTGCTGCGCAGCGTCGGCCAGCACGGGATCGTCGTGCACGACCCCGCGGTGGGCGTGCGCAACTTGAGCATGAGCGACGTCGGCAGGCACTTCACCGGCGTGGCGATCGAGTTTTCCAGAGGGCCGACCTTCCAGCGCCAGCGCGAGACGCCGCCGGTGTCGCTGCGCGCGCTCGCCGGCTCGGTGCAGGGGCTGGGCCGCGGACTGGCGCAGATCTTCGGGCTGGCCTTGGTCCTGGAAGTCTTCGCGCTCCTGGCGCCCTTGTTCATGCAACTTGTGGTGGATCAGGTGATCGCCGATGGCGACCACGACCTGCTCACGTTCCTCGGCCTGAGCTTCGCACTGCTGATCGTGCTCGAAACACTCGTCTCGGCCTTGCGCAGTTGGACCGTGATGTGGCTCAGCACGCACTTCAACCTCGGCTGGACCGGTAACGTGTTCCAGCATCTGATGCGCCTTCCGCAGTCCTACTTCGGCACGCGCCATCTCGGCGACATCGTGTCCCGCTTCGGTGCGATCGATACGATCCAGCAGACGCTCACCACCCGCTTCGTCGAGATCCTGCTCGACGGACTGCTCGCCAGCGTCACCCTGGTCGTGCTGTTCGTCTACAGCCCCTTGCTGTCGGCCATCGTACTCGGCGCGGTCGCCGTGTATGCGGCACTTCGGCTGCTGTACTTCCGCGTCTACCGCGAGGCCAACCTCAGCCAGATCACCGTCACCGCCAAGCAGCACAGCCGATTCCTGGAGGCGGTACGCGGCGTGCAGACGATCCGCCTGAACAACCAGGAGGCCGAGCAGACCGCGCGCTACCTCAACGCTGCGACCGACACGCTGAACACGTCCATCGCCGTGCAACGCCTGGACATGCTGTTCACCGCACTGCAGAACCTGGCGGCAGGCGCGCAGCGCCTGGGCGTGCTCTGGCTGGGTGCTTGGCTGGGATTGAAAGGCCAGTTCACCGTCGGCATGTTGACCGCCTTCGTGGCTTACGGAGACCAGTTCAGCAGCCGCGTCGCCAGCCTGGTCGACTATGCGATCGAACTGCGCATGCTGCGTCTGCAGGCCGAAAGACTGGCCGACATCGTACTGACGCCACCCGAGGCGCACGCCGTCAGCGAGCACGCGGGTCCGTTGCCACAGCCCAGCATCACCTTCAACAAGGTCAGCTTCCGCTATGCCGAAGGTGAGCCCTGGATCTTGCGCGAGTGCAGCTTTGCGGTGCAAGCGGGCGAATCGGTCGCCATCGTCGGCCCATCGGGGTGCGGCAAGAGCACCCTGGTGAGGGTGCTGCTCGGCCTGCTCGATCCGCAGCAGGGCGCAATCGAGATCGGCGGACTCGATCTGCGCCGCCTCGGCAAGTCCCGCTACCGCGCGATCACCGGCAGCGTGATGCAGGACGACCACCTGTTCACCGGGTCGATCGCCGAGAACATCAGCATGTTCGACGTCCTCGCCACGCCGCAGGACATCGAGGACGCGGCCAGCCTGGCCGGCATACACGAGGACATCATGGCCATGCCGATGGGCTACCACAGCCTGGTCGGCGACATGGGATCCTCGCTTTCCGGCGGCCAGCAGCAACGCCTGTTCCTGGCGCGCGCTCTGTACCGGCGCCCGCACATCCTGGTGCTCGACGAGGCGACCAGCCATCTCGATCTCGCGCTGGAGCGCCAGCTCAACCAGGCGATCAAGGCCCTGAACATCACGCGCATCGTCATCGCGCACCGCCCCGAAACGATCGCGCATGCCGATCGCGTCATCGAATTGCACGAAGGAGCAGTCCGCACGCGCCAGCCTGCGGCGCATGCGCCAGCCGTCCCCGTCACCTCCTAGCTCGCCGCCGGCGCGACAGCCAGCTCGTCGCGCCGCCTGGTCCCATCCCGTATCGCCAACGTGAGGTCGCCATCGTGTCAGCGTCGGAAGCGTCGTCCCTGCAAGTCGTCAACAATTTCGTCGAAGTCCAGCATCTGCCGGAACTGCTGCGCGGTCGCGGCGGCTGGTCCTACGGCCTCTATCCAGGATTGCTCGGCGACGCAGCGCCGTCCTGGCATATCCATCTGTGCGGCAGCCGCAAAGCGCACGAGCGTGCGATCCACGACGACGTCCTCGCCGCAACCCCGGGCATGGAACCGCTGCATGAACTCTGGACGCAGATCAAGGACAACCTGGCGCAGGACTACGGCCTGGTCCGCGCCTACGTCACCGGTCACACGCATGGACAGGACGGCGTGGCGCACCACTACGCCAAGCCGTCGGATCAGGAGCGTGTCGCACTGCTCTACGCCAGCACCGAATGGAAGGACGACTGGGCCGGCGAAACCGTGTTCTACGACACCGCGCGCGAGTGCATCTCGATCCGCCCGCGTCCTGGCCGGCTGGTGTTGTTCGACGGCGCCGTCACCCGTGCCTCGCGTGCCCCGGCACGAGAGTGCCCGACGTTGTGCTCGACCATCACCTTCCACATGCGACGCGTCCGTCGCTGAGACCGACGCAGCGGGGAACTCCACCATGTCATCCACCTGCCGACGCTGCCTGTTGGCCACGACTGTCCTGCTGCTCTTCTGCGGCATGGCGCCCTGCATCGCCTCGGCGCGCGGCTTCGGCGGCACGCATGCCGATCTCGGCGAGCCACTGCAGATTCCCATCGCCGATCCGGACGGACACCCCTGGACCTTGCAGGGACGGCTGTGCCGCCCTGCCGGTGTCAGCCGCCCACGTGTGGTGGTGATCGCGCACGGCTCACCGGCGAAGGCCTCCGACCGACCCGGCATGACCCTGGAAACCTGCGATGGCGAATCGGCACGCTGGTTCCTGCGACACCACTATGCGGTGGCATTGGTCCTGCGCCTCGGCTACGGCGCCACCGGCGGCCCCTGGAGCGAGGGCTACGACGGCTGCGACCGTGCCGACTATGTCAAGGCCGGATTGGAGACCGCACGCCAACTCAAGCGCATCGTGGACGCCCTGACCGCACTGCCAGACTACAGTCCGACCGGCGCCATCGTGGTCGGACAGTCGGCCGGTGGCTGGGGCACGCTGGCGTACGACAGCCTGCCGCATCCCAACGTCAGCGCATTCGTCAACATGGCCGGCGGCCGCGGCGGCCACTTCCAAGATCGGCCCAACAGCAATTGCCATGCCGACAGGTTGATCGCGGCAGCCGCCACCTTCGGCCGACAGGCCACCACCCCGATGCTGTGGATCTATACGGCCAACGACAGCTTCTTCGGGCCTGACCTTGCAGCGTCGTTGCATCGCGCCTTCACCGAGGCAGGTGGCCATGCGGTTCTGGTGACGCCGGCCGCTTTCGGCGACGACGGTCACCATCTGTTCTTCGGCCATGGCGGTTCCTCGATCTGGGGACCGGCCGTGGACCGCTATCTCGGCTCGATGGATGCTCCGGCGTCTCCTTGACCCTCCGTCACCCACATCCTCCCATTCCCAGCAGGGCGGCACGATGACCATGCAATCGCTTCGGGACCTGATCCAGACCGTCGGCCTGCACACCAGCGCCGAGAACATCCACCTCATCACCAAGAAGGGCGGCTCCTACCTCTGGCTGTTCGACCTGCGCCGGGTGTTCATGCGACGCGCTGCGCTCGAGCAGATCGCCGCAGCGTTCTGGGAGCGCAATGCCGCACGCCCGCCTTTCCAGCTCGGCGGCCTGGAAACCGCGGCGATCCCGCTACTCACCGCGCTGCTGTTGACCGCCCCGAAAGAACGCGGCCCGGTCAACGGCTTCATCATTCGCAAGGATCGCAAGACCACGGGGATGGGCAACGCCATCGAGGGCGATGTGCTCGACCTGCCCATCGTGCTGGTCGACGACTCGCTCAATTCAGGCAACAGCGCCGAGAAGGCGCGTGCGGTGATTGCGGCGGCCGGACACGCGCTCGACGAGGTGTTCGTGGTGGTCGATTTCCTGTCCAAGGCCGGCATGCAGTGGCGCAAGACGCACGCGATCTCGGTGCAAACACTGTTCACGCTCAAGGATTTCGACCTGCCGCCGGAACAAAGCGCGCCGCCGCCCACCCAGGCGTATCGCGAACTGTGGCGGACGGCGACGCCGGGAGGCTTCGCCTTCCACGTGGTCCCCAAGTCCGCGCCGCTGCTGGTCGGCGACATGATCTACCGCGGCTGCGACGCCGCCAAGATGCAGGCGTTCTCCGCCGAGACCGGCGGGTTGGTCTGGGAATACCCGGTGACCGGTGCGGCGTACACCAAGAAGGGAATCTGGTCTTGCCCCGCCTACCATGACGGACGCCTGTACTTCGGCGCGTACAACGGCACCGTCTATTGCCTGGATGCGGCCAGCGGCGAGGAGATCTGGACACATCCGGATGGCGACTGGGTCGGGGCTTCGCCGCTGCTGGTGCCGCGCCACAAGCTGATGTACGTGGGCATCGAATATGTCCGCCCATGGGCGCAGGGCAGCCTCGCCGCCTATGCGATGGACACCGGCGAAAAGATCTGGGAGCACCAGGTGCAGAAGCTGCAGCACGGATCGCCCGGCTACTGGGAAGGCGGCGACCTGGTGATCTGGGGCAGCGCGGACCATGAGACGCTCGCGCTCGACGCCAGGACAGGACGCATCGCCTGGCGCTTTAAGACGCGGCGCTCGGTGAAGTACGCGCCCGCAGTGGACGAGCGTCGCGGGCTGACCGCCTTCGCCTCGTTCGACAAGTCCATCTACGTGCTGGATGTCGCCACCGGCGAAAAGCGTGGCGAGTGGCAGACAGACGAAATCTGCTACACCACGCCGCTGTTCGCCGGCAACAAGCTGTTCTGCGGCTCGGGCGACCGCCATCTGTACGTGATCGACATCGACACGATGCAACTGATCAAGAAGATCAACCTGCGCTCGCGCGTGTACGCCTCGCCCAAGCGGATCGGCAACCGGGTGATCGTCGGCAGCAACGGCGGCCGCGTCGTCGAGATCGACATCGACACGCTCGAAACCGTGGGCGTGCTGCAGTTGCCCGACGCAGTGACCAACGGTGTCGCGATCTCGCCTGACGAACGGCGCATCTACGTGTCCACCTACATGAACCATCTCTATGCGTTCGAGCGCCTGAGCGACGTGCACGCGCAGTCCGCGCGCCCCGCCCTCGTCGCATCCTGACGTGCGGCACGCGTGAACGGGACCGGTCCACGCCTGTGGCGCCATCGTTGCATGCGCGGATCAGCCGAAGCGAGGACGGCCTCTTCCCCGCATACCTGTTCGAGGATCACCATGAGAACGCTCGATATCATCGAAATCGACCTGGTCGCAGGTGGAACGCGCACATCGATCGGCGCACACCCGCTGTCCAGTTCGATCCACCATGCCAAGGCGCACAACAAGACGCATCACGCCAAGGCCAAGCTCCATCACCACCACACCGCGATGCACAAGTCCGCGGCCGCGCAGATGGCGCGGATGGAAGAGGTCGAACCGATCGGTGAAGGCGGTGAGGGGGGCGAAGGTGGAGAAGGTGGAGAAGGTGGAGAAGGTGGAGAAGGTGGTGAGGGAGGCGAAGGTGGTGAGGGAGGCGAAGGAGGCGAAGGCAGCGAAGGAGGAGAAGGCGACGGCAGCGGCGGTTACGACGACGGCAACGATGCCGACGGCAACGGCCCGGCCGATACCTCGATAGGCAGCAGCCATACCACGTCCGATGGCCGGACGGTCTCGATCACCTACCAGAACACCCAGGACGGTGCGAGCAGCAACAACCCGGTCACGTCCAAGATGGCCTCGACCCTGGGCTCGGTGCTCGACGGGGATCAGAGCGTCGACAGCATCGACATCTCGGCCACGACCAACGGCAGCCACAACCCCAATTCCGCCCACTACACGGGCAACGCCGTCGACATCAACATTATCAACGACGTCCATGTCGGGACGAGCGGCGAAGGCTTCCAGAACGCCCAGGCGCTGGAGAATGCGGCGATGGCCAATCCCAACGTGAGCTACGTGGAAGGCCCTGCGGGCAATTTCATCCGGTCCAGTCCCACCGCGGACTGGACCCAGGCTAGCCGGGAAAGCGGCGATACCACCCACGTCCACATCAGCGTCTTCAAGTAACACGCACCCCACCCTCTCCCGGGCCGGCGCACGCCAGCCCGGGAGACACTCGCCTATCGGAGCTCTCCGCATGACGTCTTTCTGGTTACCGCGCATCTGCACGGCCTTGGCGCTCACCGTCGCCGCGCAAGGATCGTCGCAGGCGAAGCAAGTCCCTTCCCAAGCCGGCGGAGAACAGGCGATCGCCTATGTGCTGAAGAACGACATCGCCCTGTCGAGGTTGTTCGGCGACTGTCCTACGCTGAAATTCACCCGCACCGGCGCCGAAGCCGGCAAGGCCTTCCTGATCGAAGGCAACTGCGACATCAAGAACAACCCGGAGGAAGACGCGGACTGCCCCGCCTATCACGTCCATGCGACCGGGACGATGGACACGCCGTCGCATTGGACGGTCCGTCGCCTGGACCTGACCTTGGTGTGCTCCAGCGAGGGGGCGACGACGCAGCGGATGTAGCCACCGTATCGGCGCTTGGCGCCATTGCTGCGGGACGCAGTGTGGGGAACAGCACGGTGCCTGCTCACGCAGTTCGACCCCGTGTGCGCAGCCCACGCGCAGCGCAGCGTGCGACATGGCGGCGCTGTCCGTGTCGCTTGGCGCAGCAGCATGCCCCAAGTTCCATGCGTTCGAACACGTCGCCACGCGCGGCACCGGGGCCGTACGCCCTGCCCGCGCCCTGGGACGCGCCGCGCGCAGCCCGAACCGATCCGATCGTCGGCCACGCCGAACGCACCGGATCAGCCGAAGCGGGGACGGCGCTTTTCCCGCACCTCTGTTCAAGGATCAACATGAGAACGCTCGATATCATCGAAATCGATATGGTTGCAGGCGGCACGCGCACGTCCATCGGCGCGCATCCGTTGTCCAGTTCGATTCACCACGCCAAGGCGCACAAGAAAACCCACCACGCCAAAGCCAAGACCCATCACCATCACCACATGGCGATGCACAAGACTGCGACGGCCCAGATGGCCATCAGCGACGAAATCGCACCGGTCGAATCGGAGGGCGGTGGCGAAGGCGGCGAAGGCGGCGAAGGCGGCGAAGGCGGTGAAGGTGGTGAAGGTGGTGAGGGAGGCGAAGGCGGTGAAGGTGGCGAAGGCGGTGAGGGCGACGGTGGTGAGGGCGACGGTGGTGACGGTGATGGTGACGGCGGCGACGGCGACGGCGACGGTGATGGCAGCGATGGCGACGGTGCCGGCAGCAACGACAAGCCCGCGACGTCCGCGTCGGCCAGCGGCACCACGGTGACCTATACCGCGGCCGATGGCACCACGCAGGAAGTCACCGGCACCCACCCCAACCGCGACAACAACCCGCTCGACATCCGCTCCGGCACGTTCGCGGACAATCACGGCACGCTCGGCGACGACCGCGGCTTTGCGATCTTCTCCAGCCCGCAAGCCGGTCTGGACGCCGCGGCGGCCAACATGGACCGCCTCAACAACAACGCCGGTGGCACCGCCACGCTGAGTGACCTCATCACCAGCTGGTCGCCGCCGAGCGAAAATCCGACCTCGGAGATGATCACCACGATCACCACCAATTCGGGCCTGAATCCGTCCGATCAGTGGTCATCGTTGAACAGCGACCAGCGCAACGCGTTCATTACCGCCTACGGGCACCGCGAAGGCTGGCACGGCAATTAATTCACCCTGTGGCGAGGCCGGGGTTTTCCGGCCTCGCCACGCACGACTCGTCAATGGAGATGTCTCATGGAACCCCGATTTCTTTCGCTGTTCGGCCTGCTCGTGCTCTGCATGGTCTTCCCGCAGGCCCATGCCGCCGGCAGCGATGCTGCGGCCTGCACGCACGCGCTGCACCAGGCCTTTGCGAGTTCCAGCAGCGCCGCCACGCTGCCCAGCTCATGCACGCGTCTCGGCCCGGTCGCGCTCGGCATGCGCAAGCAACAGGTCCTGGCCGCGCTGGGCCAGCCGGACATCAGCCGCAGCGATGCGGCGCATCCGGACACGCTCAGCGTGGTGTATCTGTATCCGCGCGAGTTCAATGCGCAGCTGGCGCAGCAACCGCGGCCGGCCGCCGCCCTCGCCTACAGCCAATTGGCGGTGCGCTTTCATGACGACCGGGTCACCAACCTGATCGCCGTCGCCAATCCCGACGTGCCTTTGCCGTTCGATCTGCTCGGCCAGCCGGCCGGCACGCACGTCGATCGCGTGCTGCAGGCGATCGGCGGCCAGCCGCAATGGAACGCCAGCCGCGACTACGTGCAGTTCGCCACGATGCCGCTGGGCCTGGAGGTCGACCCGGACACCTCGGCCCTCATCGGGGTCTACGTCGCAGCCACCAAGCAGGATCTGGACAGCTTCGCCCTGCCCGGCTTGCAACTGAGCAAGGACACGCAAAGCGGGCTGGTCAACGGCGTACGTTGAAGGGCGCCGTGACCCATGTAACGGCACGCCTCCCACACCCACGCGCCATCCATGCAGCCGCAGGTGGCTGGCAGCAACGGGCCGCGGCTGCGCACCGTGCACCGACGCTGCGAGCAGCGGCTCCCGAGGCGGCATCGCCTCCCAGGCATGTGCCACCCGCGGGCAGGCGCTGCGCCCGGACCGGCTGTGCCCAAAAAACGCAAAGCCCCGCATGCGCGGGGCCTTGCCTTGACACGCTGGAGCTGGTGGGGACTCAGTCGCCCTGCTGCTTCTGCAAGTGCTCCCAACGCTCCTGCGCGTCGATGGTGCGCTCGGCGGTCAGGCGCGCTTCCAGGCGCTCCAGGCCGATCTCTTCGCCGGTGTCCACGCAGTAGCCGTAGTCGCCGGCGTCCAGGCGCTTGAGCGTGCTGTCGATCTTGCCGATCAGCTTGCGGTAGCGGTCGCGGGTCCGCAGTTCCAGCGAGTTCTCGGTCTCGCGGGTCGCGCGCTCGGCCTCGTCGCCGATGTCGCGGACTTCGTCGCGCAGGTTCTCGATGGTCTGCTTGGATTCCTCGACCAGGTCGGCGCGCCAGGTGAGCAGGCGCTGGCGGAAGTACTCCTGCTGCAGCGGGCTCATGTACTCCTCGTCCGCCGCCGGCTTGTAGCCCTTGGGCAGGATCGGACGGCCGGTGGCCTCGTCGGTCTTGTACTCGACCACCTTGTACTTGGCCGGCTTGGCCGGGGTGTTGGACTTGGCGGTCACGGCCACGGCGACCTTGCCGGTGGGCTTGGCGATCGGCGCCTTCGGGGTGGATTCGGACTTGGTGGGGGTCTTCGCGGAGGATTTCGAAACGGACACGGGATTCTTTTGTGGCGGGGTCGACGGCGCGGCGGACTTGGCGGCAACGGGCTTGGGGGCCGGTGCTGCGGCAGGCGCGGCGGGCTTGACCGGGACAGGCTTGGCCGCAGCCGGCTTGGGCGCCGACTTCGGTACGGAGGTGGTCACCGCGGGTGCGACGGGGGCGGTGGCCGGTTTGGATTTGGCGGGGGCGGCCGCGGCCTTGGCCACGGGCTTGGCCGCCGGCGTCTTCGCTGCCGGCTTGGCGGCGGGGGCGGGCTTGGCCGCGGCCTTGGCGGGCGCGACCGACTTGGCGGGCGCCTTCTTGGCCGGGGCTTTCTTGGCGGGAGCGGGCTTGGCCGGTGCAGCCGCGACCGGCTTGGCCGCCGGCTTCTTGGCCACGGCCTTGCTGGCCGATTTGGCCGGCGCGGACTTGGCCGCCGGCTTCGCGGGCGCGGCTTTCTTCGGCGGTTTGCTGGCGGCGGACACCGGCGCTTTCTTGGCGACGGGCTTGGCGGGCTTCTTGGCGGCCTGGACGGCCTTCTTTGCAGGTTTTTTAGCAGCCACGAACGCTCTTCCTTGGTCTTCCCGGGGCCCGGGAAAGCGGGCCTTTATAGCCTACCCTACCCCCCGCGGCAACAACGCGGCGTATACGCCGAGCGACCCGCCTAGTCGAGCACAGTGGCATATCATGGCGGTGTGATCGCCCGCGCTCTCATCGCCTTGCTGCGCCTGTACCAGCGCTTCATCAGCCCGCTGCTGGGGCCGCGCTGCCGTTTCGTGCCCAGTTGCTCGGCCTACGCGGTGACCGCCATCGCCCGTTTCGGCGCATTGCGCGGCGGCTGGATGGCCGCCCGCCGTGTCGGCCGCTGCCATCCCTTCCATCCTGGCGGGTTCGACCCGGTGCCCGACCCCACGGCGCCGCCACCCTGCCGCTGCCAAGGAAAACACTGATGTCCGCTTCCACACTGATCGTCAACGCGCGCCTGGTCAACGAAGGCCGCGAAACCCAGGGCGACCTGCGCATCGCCGACGGCCGCATCGCCGCGATCGCCCCGCAGCTGGCCGCGCGCGACGGCGAGACCGTGGTCGACGCCGCCGGGCGCTGGCTGCTGCCCGGCATGATCGACGACCAGGTGCACTTCCGCGAACCCGGCCTGACCCACAAGGGCGACATCGCCACCGAATCGGCGGCGGCGGTGGCCGGCGGCCTGACCAGCTTCATGGACATGCCCAACACCAACCCGCCGACGCTCGACGCCGCCGCGCTGCAGGCCAAGTACGACGCCGCGCGCGGCCGCGCCTGGGGCAACTACGGCTTCTACCTGGGCGCCAGCAACGACAACCTGGCCGCGATCCAGACCCTGGACCCGAAGACCGCGCCCGGCATCAAGGTGTTCATGGGCGCCTCCACCGGCAACATGCTGGTCGACAACCCGCAGACCCTGGACGCGATCTTCCGCGACGCGCCGACGCCGATCATCACCCACTGCGAAGACACCCCGACCATCGACGCGACCCTGGCCGCGTTCAAGGAAAAGTACGGCGATGCGCTGACCCCGGACATGCACCCTGACATCCGCTCGCGCGAGGCCTGCCTGAAGTCCTCGCAGCTGGCGGTGTCGCTGGCGAAGAAGCACGGCACCCGCCTGCACGTGCTGCACATCTCCACCGCCGACGAGCTGGCGCTGTTCACGCCCGGCCCGATCCAGGGCAAGCGCATCACCGCCGAGACCTGCATCCACTTCCTGCGCTTCGACCGCGCCGACTACGCCACGCTGGGCAACCTGATCAAGTGCAACCCGGCGATCAAGGACGCCAGCGACCGCGAGGCGCTGATCCGCGCGATTGCCGAGGACGTGATCGACGTGCTCGCCACCGACCACGCGCCGCACACCTGGGAAGAAAAGAGCAAGCCGTATGCGCAGGCGCCGTCCGGCCTGCCGCTGGTGCAGTACGCCCTGGTCGCGGCGCTGGAACTGGTCCACGAGGGCCGGCTCAGCGTGGCCCAGGTGGTGCACAAGTTCGCGCACGCGCCGGCGCTGTTGTTCGACGTGCACGAGCGCGGCTTCCTGCGCGAGGGCTACCACGCCGACCTGGTGCTGATCGACGACACCGCCTTCACCGTGCGCCGCGAGGACGTGCTGTCCAAGTGCGGCTGGTCGCCGTTCGAGGGCCGCAGCTTCCGCTCGAAGATCGCCGCGACCTGGGTCAACGGCGTGCTGGCCTGGGACGGGACCCGCCTGGTCGGCAGCCCCAACGGGCAGCGCCTGGCGTTCGACCGCTGATGCGCGGCGCCCTGGTGTCCGGCGCCGCACTGGCGCTGGTGCTGCTGACCGTACCGGTCGCCCCGGTACTGCACGCGCAGACGCCGGCCGCGGCCGCGGCCGAGGCGCGCAGCGTGTTCCCGCACAGCGCCTCGCAGGGCGCGCTGGTGATCGGCAAGGTGGCGCCGGGCAGCCGCGTGCAGTACGCCGGCCGCACCCTGCGGGTCAGCGACTACGGCAGCGTGGTGTTCGGCATCGGCCGCGACGAGCGCGGCCCGCTGCGCATCGCCGTGCAGCGCCCGGATGGCGGCAGCGAAACCATCGAGATCGCGGTGACGCCGCGCGACTGGCCGCTGGAACAGGTCAACGGGGTGCCGCCGAAGACGGTGAACCCGCCGCCGGCGATCGCCGAGCGGATCAAGCGCGAACAGGCCCAGGTCACCGCCGCGCGCGACCGCGACGACCCGCGCACCGATTTCGCCGCGCCCTTCATCTGGCCGGTGCAGGGCCGCATCAGCGGCCGCTTCGGCAACGCCCGGGTCTACAACGGCCAGCCTGGCGCCGGCCATTCGGGCATGGACATCGCCGTGCCCACCGGCACCCCGGTCAAGGCCCCGGCGGCCGGCGTCATCACCTTCGCCGCCCCGGACCTGTACCTGACCGGCGGCACCGTGCTGCTGGATCACGGCTACGGCGTCAGCTCCAACTTCCTGCATCTGTCGCGGATCGACGTGAAGGTCGGCGACCGCATCGCCCAGGGCCAGGTGATCGGCGCGGTGGGCGCCACCGGGCGTGCGACCGGGCCGCATCTGCATTGGGGGATGAATTGGTTCGATGTACGCATCGATCCGTTGTTGGTGCTGGAGCGTACGAAGCAGCCTTGAAGCGCTTGTGTATCAGGTGCACTGACGCGCGGCGGCGCGTTCATCAGATGAAATGACGTACAGCAGCGCATGCATTTTGTAGGAGCGGCTTCAGCGGCGACGGGCATTCCCGGGAACGCTCGTCGCGGCGGAAGCCGCTCCTGCAATCGCGGCGATACATCGTGCCGAGCGGCGGCAATGACGCGTTATTCGGGATGTCCCGACGTCGCTCCCACATCGGAACGCTGCGCGGCATCCACATCGCGCCGCGCCTGGAGCGGCGGGTCTTGGCGCAGGAACGCAAGCGGCGGCGGAGAGGTGCGCCGGCGCTTGCTCGAATGGCGGCGCGCGGCACGGGCGGTGTGGCGCGAGGCCGCACCCTCACCCCACCCCCTCTCCCGGTGGGAGAGGGGCTTGCTGCCGTTCCTTCTCCCGTCCGGACCGCGGCCCCCTTTGTGGAGAAGGTGCCCCGCAGTGGGGGATGAAGTGGCGCATGCAGCCTCGCGCAATGCGCTGGCGCGCAGCCTTTCCGCTACGCAGGCGTGACCACCTCCAGCAGCCGTCCCAGCACCACGTGCGATGGGCTGTTGGCCAGGTCCAGCGGCATCACCAGCTTGGGATTGGGATGCGGCAAGGGCGTTCCCGGGGCCTCTTCACCGGCTTCTTGCAGCAGCGTGCCGTTGTCGTCCACCTGATTGGTGACCGGCGGCAGCGGCGGCAGACCCAGCCCGGCACGGACCGCGTTGGCGCGGCTGAGCAGTTCGTCGTCGGCGACCGTGGTCAGCGCCGAGGCGGCCAGGCTGGCCGGGGCGCCCTCCACCGCTGCCAGGCGCTGCGCCACGTCGGCCAGGGCCTGCTGCCGATGCGGATGCAGCAGCTGCCACCCCTCTTCCCACAGCGCCTTCCAGTCCAGGTGCGGGAACGGCATATGGGTCGGCCCGCTGAGCACGATCTGCGGCGCCAGCCGGCCCGGCGGCGTCACGTCGCATTCGGCCAGCGCGCGGTACACCACCTCGCTGCACACCATGTGCGAAGGATTGTCGCGCACCAGGTAATCCAGCGCCTCGCGCACCACGATCCGCGCCAGCCAGTGTTGCGGCCACTTGCCGCGGATGGCGACCAGCAGGCCGAGCGTGGCCAGGCTGTCCAGCGGGTACGGCACGCCCAGCAGCGACTGCGCCTTGGCCAGCACGCTGGCGCGGTCGGTGTCGTCCAGCGCCACGCCGGCATAGCTGAGCGGCCGGTAGGCGTCGATGATGAGGTAGTCGGTGGTGTCGGTCAGCCGCTGCGACAGCGGATAGCGGCGCACGCCGCTGGCCGACGCCTCGATCAGGTCGCCCTGATCGGCGACGATGGCGGCATGGCTGTAGATGCTGTCGCCGCACCAGGCGATCAGTTCGGACACCGGGCCGCAGCCCAGTTGCAGCAGGATGTCGCCGACCTGCAACTGATCGGGAGCGAACGCGGGCAAAGCGGGCTGTGCAGTCATGGCTGAGGCTCCTGGTGGGTGACGCGGTGGGGGGTGGACACGCTGACGCGGTTGCGGCCGGCGGCCTTGCTGGCGTAGAGCGCGGCATCGGCCCGCTGCAACAGCGCCGCGACGCTCTCGCCGCGCTGCCATTGCGCCACGCCGACACTCAGCGTGCATGACAGCGCCTGGCCTTCGCGCGGCAACGGCTGCGCGGCCACGTGCTGGCGGATGTCCTCGGCCACGCGGCGCGCGGCCTCCAGGGTGGCGCCGGGCATCAGCAGCAGCATTTCGTCGCCGCCCTGGCGGCCGAGCGTGTCGGTGCTGCGCAGGCGCGCCCGCGCGCAGGCGGCGACCCAGCGCAGGCAGGCATCGCCGCTGGCGTGGCCATGGATGTCGTTGATGCGCTTGAAATGGTCGATGTCGATGTAGGCCAGCGCCAGCGGCCGTTCGCTGTGCGCGGCCTCCTGCAGCGCGTCGGCCAGGCGCTGCTGCAGGGCGGCGCGGGTGAGGATGCCGGTGAGTTCGTCCACCGTCGCCATGCGGCTGGCACGGTCGCGGTCGCGGCGCAGCTCCAGGATCTGCTCGGCCAGGCCGAAGGTCACCAGCAGGCAGGAGATCGCCAGGGCCAGGCTGATGCCGTGCGCCAGCACCGGCGCGGCCAGATCCAGGCGCAGCCAGCCGGTCAGCTCCAGGCAGCGCAGCACGCACAGCATCCACAACGGGGTCCACGAGGCCAGCAGCGGCCAGGCGTAGCGCTGCCCGCGCAAGGCCAGCAGCAGGCAACACGGCAGCAGCAGCGCTGCGCCGACGATCAGCCCGAGGTTGCCGAGCAGGCTCAGCACCGCCGCGTCCGACAGCAGGCAGGCGATGGCGATGACCAGCAAATACAGCGCACACAGCCGCAGCACCCGGTCCAGCCGCGGCAGTTGCCGCTGCATCTCCAGTTGCCGGCGCTGGAAGGTGATGATGAAGAAGCCGCCGAGCGCGGCGACGATGCGCATCGGCGTCGGCGAGGACGCGAACACGCTGGCCAGGCCGGGCACCGCGCGCGCCTCGCCGCCGAGGCCGAGCAGGTACAGCAGCACGCACATCACGTTGGCGGTGAAGTAGCCGTAGATCGACTCGCGCAGGCGCGCCCACAACGCGATCGCCAGGATCGCCAGCACCGCGGTCGAGCCGAGGATGAAGGCGCGCCAGCCGACGTAGTGCAGGTCCTCGCGCTGCACCTGCGCCAGCGGCACGATGCCCACCGGCATCGGCATCGCCGCCGGCGCATGCACCCGCAGCCAGATCGAGGCGCCGCGCGGCAGCCCCTGCGGCAAGGCGATCACCAGGGCGCGGGTGGAATAGCGCAGGTCGGCGTCGGCACCGTAGATCGCGCGCCGGATCGGCGCGGCGCGTCCCGGCACCCAGGCCTCGACCCGGGTCAGGTACGGCGACTGCAGCACCAGTTGCGGCTGGCCTTCGCTGCCGATCGCGCGGTCGGCGCGGATGCGCCACCAGGTGGGCTGCTTGCTGCGCTCGTACAGGGTCGCGCCATGGCCGGCATCGGCAAACGCGGCATCGTGGCGCCCCGCCACCACCTCCTGCGCCGGCGGGTCGGCGGCCAGCCGTTGCAACAGCAGTTCCTGCCCCAGCGCCGACCCGACCATCCCCAGGCACAGCAGCAGGCAGCACCAACGGCACAGGCGCTTCAATCGACGGGTTCCAAGTGGGATGGGCGTCGAGCGTAGCGCAAGCCGCGACGACGTTCGTATCCAAATTCACACCGCCATCACACCGAGACGCCGCATCGGCCTACATGCGCAGATCCATGCCGCAGTGCCGCGACGGGCTGGCGATCGACGGCCCGAAAGTGCGGCAACTCCCCTGCTCTCCCGGCGATCTGCGCCGTCGCTCAACGGCGAACGTGATGGAGACGGCACAACCGATCGCTGGCTGCGGCATCGGCCGGACGCGGTAGGCAAAGGCCCCTACCATCGCCGGTCCGCTGACGACGCCGTATCACGTGACCGGATGACACCGGTATCATTCCGAGCGTCGCCGCGGGCCCTTATCCTTGAGCGGAGGCTTTCCATGACCGTATCGCGCTGGTTGCTGCTTTCCTCCACCCTCGCCCTGGCGGCGGGGGTCGTCACCGACGCCCCGGCTGTGACCGGGACCGCGTCGCGCCCGCAACTGACCAGCAGCGAGGCGGCCAACCAGACCGTCGCCCGCCACCTGGCCCAGGCCGGCCCGATCGGCGCGCTGGTTACCGACAACTGGGATCCGAGCGCCGGGGTCGCGCTGCTGCAGTCGGACTACGCGGTGGCGGCCGACGGCAGCACCCGCTACCGCACCGTGCAGGCCGCGGTGGACGCCGCAGTCGCCGCCGGCGGCAGCATGCGCCGCTACATCAGCGTGGCGCCGGGCACCTACACCGAACTGGTCTGCGTCCCCGCCACGGCGCCGCCGCTCACCCTGTTCGGCCTCGGCGGCAGCCCGGCCAGCACCACGATCCGCTTCGGCAACGCCAACCCAACGCCCAAGCCCACCGGCAGCGCCACCCACCCCTGCGCCAGCAATGCCGCCAGCAGCACCGTCGGCACCTCCGACAGCGGCACCGTCACCGTACGCGCCGCGCAGTTCCAGGCGCGCAACCTGGCGATCGTCAACAGCTACGTCGAAGGCACCTACAGCGGCAGCAACCAGTCGGCGGTGGCGCTGGCGTTGCGCGGCGACAAGGCGGTGATTGAGAACGTGGTGCTGACCGGCAACCAGGACACCCTGCTGGTCAGCGCCGGCAGCGCCAACACGGTGATCCGCGCCTATTTCAAGGGCGGCACCATCGAGGGCGACACCGACTTCATCTTCGGCTCGGGCGTGGCGGTGTTCGCCGGCAGCACCATCCGCTACACCGCCGCGCGTCGTGGCGCCAACGATGGCGGCGTGATCTTCGCACCCAGCACCCGGCCGGGCAGCAGCTACGGCTTCCTCGCCGTCGGCAGCACCTTCGATGCGGTCGGCGCTCCGGGCAGCGGCACGGTATGGCTGGGGCGGGCCTGGGACGAGAGCGTGGGCAGCCTGTCCAACTACGTCGACGGCACCTCGCCCAACGGCAAGGTGGTGATCCGCGACTCGGCGCTGGGCGGCCACATCCGCAAGAGCGCGCCGTGGAACGCCTCGACCATCGGCCGGCCGTACTGCAGCAGCGGCTGCAGCACCTCGGCCAATCGCTTCTACGAGTACGCCAACAGTGGCGCCGGCAGCGCGCCCTGAGGCAAGGCCGCGGCGCGGGCTGGCGGACTCAGCCCAGCCCGGCCCACCAGGCGCGCCACAGCGTCGCCATCTGCCCCGGTGGCTTGGGCGCGGTGGCCGCCTGCTGCGCGATGCGCGCACGCGCCAGCGCCGACAGGATGCGTCGCGGCCGCGGCCCGCGCACGCGACGCGGCCACGGCTTCAGTAGCGCCTGTGCCCAGCGCTGGCGCTGCTGCGCTTCATCGCCGCCGCGCAGCGCCAGCGGCGCGGTGGCGGCGCCAGCCTCGGCCAGGCGCTGGGCCAGCACCTGCAGCGCGACCGGCACCGCGGCGCCGTCGGCCGGGCCATCGAACAACACGCGCTCGACCGCGACCACTGCCTGCGCGAACGGCTCCAGCCGCTCCAGCGCATGCGCCGTGTCGGCCGCGGCCGCGCGCGACTGCGGCAGGCTCGGCAAGGCCTCGGCCAGTTGCGTCCACGGCGCGGCCACCGGCTCCAGCACCCGGCCCAGCGGATGCCGCGAACGCTGCCCGGCCCAGCTGCGCAGCTCCTCGCCCCACCAGGCCAGCTTGGCGTCGGCCGGCAGCGGATCGCCGGCGATGTTGAGGATGTCGTCGAATTCCTGCAGCAGGGCGAACCAGGCCACGGTGCGGGCGCGCTGCGGCGCCGGCACGAAGGCCTCGGCCACGGCCCATTCCGGCCAACGGCGGCGCCATTTGTCGAGGAAGGCATCCAGGGCGGACGTACTGCTCATGCGGTCGGTGAATCCGGAGTCAAGCGCGCGCGACGAAGGCATCGCGCAACGGGGAAGTGGGCGCGGTTGTCGCGCAGAACGCGCAGTTTACGTGCGTGGCCGGTGGATGCCGAGCGGTGTCGGCGTGCAGGCGGCGACGCGGCGTTCGCGGCCTCCGCGCGGCGGCGTCGCCAACGCGGCGACAGCCCCTGTCTCAGGAAGCGACTGCGCTGACCGGCCAGGCCGCAGCGTCGTACAGCTCGGCCGGCGCGGCGACCATCGCATCGGCGCGCCAGGCCAGCGGGTCGTCCTCGTCCAGCCGGTAGCCCCACAGCACCGCGACCGAGGCCATGCCGGCGGCGCGCGCGGCAAGGATGTCGCGTTCGTCGTCGCCGACGTAGACCACCTCATGCGGCGCCACGCCCAGGCGCTGCGCCGCGATCTGCAGCGGCAACGGATGCGGCTTGCGCTCGGGCAGCGTGTCGCCGCCGATCAGCACCGCGCAGCGCCGCTCCCACTGCAGTTGCGGCAGGATCAATCGCGCCAGTGCCTCGGGCTTGTTGGTGACGATGCCCCACACGCGGCCCGCGGCCTCCAGCCGCTGCAGCAGCTCGGCGATGCCGTCGAACAACTGCGAATACCGGCCGATCAGCGCCTCGTAGTGGCGCAGGAACACCGGAATCAGCGCATCGCGCTCGGCCGCTGGCAGATCCGGAAACGCGACGCCGAGCATCGCCCGCGAGCCCTTGGACACCACCGGCCGCAACTGCGCCAGGGTCAACGCCGCGCGGCCCTGCTCGGCCAGCACCGCATTGGCCGCGGCCAGCAGGTCCGGCGCACTGTCCAGCAGCGTGCCATCCAGATCGAACAGCACCACCCGCGGAAACCCTCGCCGCGGCAGCGGCGCTTCCCTATTCCCCATTCCCGATTCCCGGCTTTGCAGCACACGCCAGGTAATTGACCTCGGTGCGCGAGGACAACCGCGCGCGGTTGCGCCACGGCTCGTAGGCCAGGCCGCTGACGTCGCGCAGCTGCAACTCGGCCTGGCGCAACCAGGCAGCCAATTCCGCCGGCTTGATGAAATCCTGATAGCGGTGGGTGCCGGTGGGCAGCAGCCGCGCCACGTACTCGGCACCGACGATGGCCAGGGCGAACGCGGCCGGGGTGCGGTTGAGGGTGGACAGGAACAGCTGTCCGCCCGGCTTGAGCAGGGTCGCGCAAGCGCGCACGATCGCCGCCGGATCGGGCACGTGCTCGAGCATCTCCATGCAGGTGATCGCATCGAAGCTGGCCGGCTGCGCCGCCGCCAGGTCCTCCACCGACTGCACGCGGTAATCCACCTCGACCCCGGATTCGAACTGGTGCAGGCGCGCGACCTTGATCAGTTCCGGCGACAGGTCGATGGCGGTGACCTGCGCGCCCTCCTTGGCCAGCGCCTCGCTGAGCAGGCCGCCGCCGCAGCCCACGTCCAGCACCGTCGCACCGCGCAGCGGCAGGCGCTCGGCGACGTAGCGCAGGCGCACCGGGTTGAGCGCGTGCAGCGGCTTCTGCGGGCCGTCGGCATCCCACCAGCGGGTGGCCAGGGCGCCGAACTTGTCCAGTTCGGCCTGATCGAAATTGGCGGAGGCGTTGGCGGCGGAAGCGGTCATGGCGGACTCTCGTTGGGGCCGCGCTCGCGGCGCGGCACGGCGAACATAGGGGATCAGGCGTGGACGCTGCGGATACGTTCGCGCCACTGCCGGGCATTGGCGACCAGCGCGTCGACGTCCATGTCCACCAGCACGCGCTGGCTCAGCTTGGGCTGGCCGGCGATCCACACGTCGCTGACCTGCTGCCGGCCGGTGGCGTACACCAGCTGCGACAGCACGTTGTGCAGCGGCTGGGTCTCCAGCGCCGACAGGTCCACGCAGATCAGATCGGCCTGCTTGCCCGGCTCGATCGAGCCGATCGTCTCGCCGAAGCCCAGCGCGCGCGCGCCGCCCAGGGTGGCCGCGCGCAGCGTGCTGGCCGCGTCCAGCGCGGTGGCGTCGTTGGCCACGGCCTTGGCCAGGATCGCCGCGGTGCGGTTCTCGCTGAACATGTCCAGATCGTTGTTGCTGGCGCAGCCGTCGGTGCCGATCGCCAGGTTCACGCCCGCACGCTGCAGTGCGCAGGCCGGGCAGAACCCGGAGGCGAGCTTGAGGTTGGATTCGGGGCAATGCACCACGCTGACCCCGCGCTCGGCGCACAGATGGATCTCCGCGTCGGTGAGCTGGGTCATGTGCACCGCGATCAGGCGGTCGTTGACCAGGCCCAGCCGGTCCAGCCGCGCCAGCGGGCGTTGCCCGTACTGCTTGAGCGAGTCGGCGATTTCCTGCGCGGTCTCGTGGGTGTGCAGGTGCACCGGCACCTCGAGCTGGTCGGACAGCATCCGTACCCGCTCGAAGTTGGCGTCGTTGACCGTGTACGGCGCATGCGGGGCGAAGGCGATGCCGACCAGCGGATCGTCGCGCCACTGGTCGTGCACCTCGCAGGCGCGCGCGAAGTATTCGTCGGAGGTCTTGGCCCAGGCGGTCGGGAAATCGATGATCACCGTGCCGACCCGCGCGCGGAAGCCGTGCTGCTTGTACACGGCGGCCTGCACGTCGGCGAAGAAATAGTTCTCGTTGGCGCAGGTGGTGCCGCCGCGCAGCATCTCGGCGATGGCCAGCGCGGTGCCGTCGGCGACGAACTCCGGGCCGATCACCGCGGTCTCCACCGGCCAGATGTGCTGCTGCAGCCACACCATCAGCGGCAGGTCGTCGGCGATGCCGCGCAGCAGGGTCATCGGGTTGTGCGTGTGCGCGTTGACCAGGCCCGGCAGCAGCGCCGCGTCCGGGCGCGAGACGGTGCGTGCGGGGGCGAAGCGCGTGCGCGCCTCGGCCGTCGGCAGCACCGCCACGATCTCGCTGCCGCGTACCGCCACCGCGTGGTCTTCGAGCACCACCGCATGCGGTTCGATCGGGACCACGTAGCCGGCTTCGATCAGCAGGTCACAGGATTCGGGAATGGAGGTCATCGCAGGGGCTCTAGAAAAGGAAGGATCACGGTGCCGGTGCCGCCTGGGCCTGGCGGATGCGCCGCTGGTACACGCGCATCACCCCCCACTGCAGCAGGAAGATCGCCAGGAAGCCGACGCGGCCCAGCCAGGGCGCGGCCATGCCCACGGGGATGCACAACGCAAACACCACCGGCGACACCGCCGCACGCAGCTTCATCGCCTGCGCCTGCAGCGGGCCCAGCCGCTGCGCCAGGCCTTCCTTGCGCACCGCATAGGCGTGCAGCCAGACCCGGCCAGGCCGATCGCGGCCAGGTGCGCGCAGTACACCGAGAAAGCCTCGTGACTGCCGAAATAATCCGAATACAGCGCGGTGGAGAACGGCAGCAGGCCGATCAGCAACAGCTGCAGCACGTTGAGCCAGATCAGCCGGTCGTCGAACTGGCGGATGTGGCGGCACAGCTGCAGGTGCGACTTCCAGAACAGCGCGGTGACCAGGAAGCTGACCGCAAAGCCGATGAACAGCGGCAACATCCGGTGCAGGGCAGCGAGGATGCCGCCGGCGGCCTCGACCTCGGCGTGTCCCGGCACCTTGATTTCCACCGCCAGCAAGGTGATGGCGATGGCGAAGACCGCATCGCTGAAGAACACGACCCGATCGTGCGGGTACTTGCTGTCGGCGCTGTCGGCGTGGCTGGTGGTCACGGGGTTTCCTTGGGAGCGAGGTGGTCCTTCACCGCCGCGCGGCGCTCCGGCGCATGGCGCTGCCTCGCCGCCGCACGCCAGCGCGTGCGCATGCCCGCGGCCGGCGGCGGCCGCGGGCACGTCGCCTTACTTGACGCGCGAGACGTATTCGCCCGAGCGCGTATCGACGCGGATCACTTCCTCCTGGCCGACGAACAGCGGCACGCGCACCACCGCGCCGGTCTCCAGGGTCGCCGGCTTGCCGCCGCCACCGGAGGTATCGCCGCGCACGCCCGGGTCGGTCTCGACGATCTTCAGTTCGACGAAGTTCGGCGGGGTGACCTGGATCGGCGTGCCGTTCCACAGCGTGACCACGCAATCTTCCTCGCCCTTGATCCACTTGGCGGCGTCGCCGACGCCGGCCTTGTCGGCCTGCACCTGCTCGAAGGTTTCCTGCTGCATGAAGTGCCAGTACTCGCCGTCGCTGTACAGGTACTGCATGTCGGTGTCGACCACGTCGGCCGCTTCCACGCTGTCGGTCGCCTTCATGGTCATTTCGACCACGCGCCCGGACTTGATGAAGCGGTACTTGACGCGGGTGAACGCCTGGCCCTTGCCGGGCTTGACGTATTCGGTATCGGTGATGATCGCAGGCTCGCTGTTGACCAGGATCTTCATCCCGTTCTTGACGTCGTTCATGCCGTAGCTGGCCATCTGAAACTCCTCGGGTAAGGCAAACCCGCCGCGTTCGGCGGCCGGCCGGATAGAATGGAAGCTCCGCCGCAACGGCGGGCGCTCGTGTGATGACCGCCTATGATAACCGCAGCCCCCCGCCCGATGCAGCCGTTCCCGCCCCTGCCCACCGCCGCGCCGCCGCGCTGGCAGCAGGCCTGGCGCGATGCCGTGCGCGATCCGTGCGAGCTGCTGGCCCTGCTGGACCTGGATCCGCAGGCGCTGGGCGTCTCCGAACAGGCTGCGACGCAGTTCGCGCTGCGCGTGCCGCGCAGCTTCGTCGCGCGCATGCGCCCGGGCGATCCGCACGATCCCCTGCTGCGCCAGGTCCTGCCGATCGACGACGAGCAGCGCCGGGTCGCCGGCTTCTCGCTGGATGCGGTCGGCGACACGGCGGCCAAGAAAGCCGACGGAGTGATCCACAAGTACCGCGGCCGCGCCCTGCTGGTGGCCACCGGCAGCTGCGCGGTGCACTGCCGCTACTGCTTCCGCCGGCATTTCCCGTATGCCGACGAGACCGCTGCGCGCGACGGCTGGCGCACGGCGGTGGCGGCGATCGCCGCCGATCCCAGCATCGAGGAAGTGATCCTGTCCGGCGGCGATCCGCTGTCGCTGGCCACGCCGAAACTGGCCGAACTGACCGAGGCGCTGGCGACGCTGCCGCAGCTCAAGCGCCTGCGCATCCACAGCCGCCTGCCGGTGGTGCTGCCCGAACGCGTCGACGCGCCGCTGCTGGCCTGGCTGCGCGCGCTGCCGTGGCCACTGGCGTTCGTGATCCACGCCAACCACGCCAACGAATTCGACGCCGGCGTCGATGCCGCGCTGGCGCGCCTGCGCGAGGCCGGCGCGCAGCTGCTCAACCAGGCGGTGCTGCTGCGCGGAGTCAACGACAGCGTGGAGGCACTGGCCGCGCTGAGCGAGCGCAGCTTCGCCGCCGGCGTGCTGCCCTACTACCTGCACCAGCTGGACCGGGTGCAGGGCGTGGCCCATTTCGAAGTGGACGACGCCACCGCACTGGCGCTGCACCAAGCGCTGGCCGCGCGCCTGTCCGGCTACCTGGTGCCGAAGCTGGTGCGCGAGATCGCCGGCGACACCGGCAAGCGCCCGCTGCTGCCCTGACCCGCGTGACGACGGTCGCCGCGCGCGCGGCGGCCGCAGGCCGCGGTGCCGCGGCAGCACTCAGGCATCGGCCGGCGGCGCGTCCTCGCTGGCCAGCAACTGGCGGAATTCCTCCGCGCTGAGCGGGCGGCTGAGCCAGAAGCCCTGCCCCAATTCGCAGCCGCGCTCGCGTAACAGCTCGAACTGCGCCTCCTGCTCGATGCCCTCGGCGACCACGGTGATGTCCAGCGAATGCGCCATGGCGATGATCGCGGTGGTCAGCGCCAGATCGTCCGGATCGCGCTGCAGGTCGGCGACGAAGCTCTTGTCGATCTTGACCCCGTCCACCGGGACCTGGCGCAGGTGGCTCAGGCCGGAGAAGCCGGTACCGAAGTCGTCCAGCCAGACCTTGACCCCGGTGCGGTGCAGCCGCGCCAGCATGCTCGCCGCCTGCAGCTCGTCGCCGATCACCGCGGTCTCGGTCAGCTCCAGGTGCAACTGCGCCGCGGGCAAGCCGGAGTCGCGCAGGCAGTCGGCCACCAGTTCGGGCAGATCGCCGCTGCGCAACTGCCGCGGCGAGACGTTGACCGAGACGAACAGGTCGCGGCTGCCGTCGGTACGCCGCCACTGGGTGGCCTCGCTGCAGGCCGCGCGCAGCACCTTGGGACCGATGCTTTCGATCAGCCCGCTCTGCTCGGCCACATCGATGAACACCGTCGGCGAGATCGTGCCCATCGCCGGATGCTGCCAGCGCAGCAGCACCTCCACGCCGACCATGCGCCGGTCCTGGGTGCGGAAGATCGGCTGGTAGACCAGCTTGAGTTCGTCGCGTTCCCAGGCGCCGCGCAGTTCGTGCTCCATGTGCACGCGCCGCTCCACCGCATAGTCCATCGCGCGGCTGTAGAAACGGTGGCAGTTCTTGCCGGCCAGCTTGGCCTGGTACATGGCGATGTCGCCGTTCTTCAGCAGCGCCGAGGCGTCCTCGGCATCGCCCGGGTAGACGGTGATGCCGATCGAGGTGCCCATGAACACCTCGCGGCCCTGGATCCGCAGCGGTTCGCGCAGTTCCTGCACCAGCCGCTGCGCCAGCGCGGTGGCGACCTTGGCCGCCTGCGCATCCTCCACCAGGATCACGAACTCGTCGCCGCCGAAGCGCGCCAGCAGCGCGTCGTCGCCGCCCAGTTGCTCCACCGCCAGCTGGATGCGCCGCGCGAACTGCAGCAGCGCTTCGTCGCCGGCCTCATGGCCCAGGGTGTCGTTGATCCGCTTGAAATCGTCGATGTCGGCGAACAGCAGCGCCAAGCGGCGTTGCGAGGCGCGTGCCGACAGCATGCGGTGGTCCAGCGCCTCGCGGAACGCGAGCCGGTTGGTCAGCCCGGTCAACGCATCGGTGTAGGCCATGTGCCGTACGTCGCGGTCGTGCCGGGCGATCGCCTCGCTCATGCGCCCGAACGCGCGCAGCAATTCGCTGACCTCGTCGTGGCGGCCGCTGTCGCGGCGCTCCACCGCGTAGTTGCCGGCCTCGATCTGGCGCGCCGCCGCCGCCATCCAGCGCAACGGCGCCACCAGCGTGCGCTGCACGTACACCGTCACCATCGCCGCGGTCAGGCCCAGGGCGGCCAGCAACAGCAGCAGCCAGCCGAGGTGGCGCTTGCCCAGCGCGCCCAGGCGCTGATCCAGGTTCTGCCCGGCCTTGCGCTCGTATTCCTGCGCCCGCGCCCAGGACATGCCCACCCGCACCCCGCCCACGCGCTGGTCGCCGATCATGATCGGCATCGACACGTCGAGGAACTCCGGCGACTCCTGCGCCAGCAGGCCCTTGGCGCGGATCGCGGCGTCGGCCATCGGCCCGCGCATGCGCTGGCCATAGTCGAGTAGGTCCTCGCTGCCGTCGTGGATCAGCCGCCCGTCGGCGTCGTAGACCAGCACATAGGCCACCGCGACGTAGCCGAGCGCGCCGCGCACCTGGGTGCCGATCGCGTCCAGGTCGGAGTAGTACACCGGGTTGGTCAGCGAGTCCGCCAGTTGCCGCGCCAGCGACTCGCCACGGGTGCGCATGCTGCTGTCGAACAGGTCGTGGATGGCATTGCCGCTGAGCGTGCGCACCTCGTGCTGCATCGCCGCCTGGCGCTCCAGCAGCAGGGCCAGGATCGCCATCACCAGCAGCGCAGCCACGCCCATGGCCAGCAGGAACCTGGCCTGCAACCCGAAACGCATCGTCTTCATTCCACTTCCAGCCTCACCCGCGCCACACCGGCACGCAGCGTGTCCAGGCGTTTCTGCGACGCCGGATCGATCGGGTAGAAACCGGAGGTGCCGAAGAACTGGCGCAGCGCGGCGCGTCCCTGCGGGTCGTCGGCGGCGTGCAGCAGGACCTCGCGCAGGCGCGTCTCCACCTCGCTCGGCAGGTCATTGCGGACCATTTCGATCGCACGCGGATACGGCTCGCTGCGGTAGATCACCCGGAAGTCGCGACGGAACGCCGGCGGAATGCGGCGGTCGTCGTCCCAGTCGAGATTGCTGAACGCCCCGGCATCCACCAGGTGCTTGTGCACGAAGGCGGCGATGTTGAGTTCCGAGCGCGCGAACACGTAGCCGACCGTCTCGGCCGAGGGCTGGTCCTTGGTCGAGAGCAGGATCTCAGGGTGCAGGCCGTGCTCGAACAGGGTCATCATCGGCACCATGTAGGCGCTGGTGGACAGCGCGCTCTGCAGGGCCAGCGTGCGTCCCTTCAGGTCCGCCAGGTCATGCACGGGCCCGTCGCGGCGCACGAAGAACACGGTGTGGTACTGGCGTACGCCGTTGCGCTCGGTCAGCAGCAGCGGCTTGGCGCCGCCGCGCTGCTCCAGCGCCATCGCCGTGGCGGCAGTCTCGGTGACCCAGTCGATGCGGCCACGGCGCAGGTAGCTGCTCATCTGCTGGCTGTCGCGGGCCATCAGGATCTGCCCGGAGGTGATGCCGACCTCGCGCATGCGCGGCACCACGTAGTCCAGCAGCGGCTTGAGTTGCTCGTAATGGGCCTTGGGGTTGTCGCTGATGCGCCCCAGCACCAGGACCGAGGGCCGCGCGTGCGCGGACGCGGGCCAGCAGATCGCCAGCGCCAGCCACACCACGACCACCCGCCAACGCGAACTGGACAAACCACGATCCCCAAGTAGACCTTGCAAAGCCTAGCCGAAAGCGCATGCCGGTGACAGCGTCACAGAATGGCGCCTGCCGCGCGTGCGGCAGACCCCAGGCGAACGCGCCGCGACGCGCGCCGCGATGGGGCCGTCGCGCCCTGCCCGGCCTCAGTGTCCGGCCTGTCCGGCGAGCCGCGCCATCCGCTGCGCATCGGACAGCACGCCGCGCAGCAGGCGCACTTCCTGCTCGGTCAGCTCGGTGCGCAGGAACAGCCGGCGCAGTTTGCGCATCGCCGAGTCCGGGGCGCGCCCCTTGTGGAAGTCGATGTCGTCCAGGGTCTCGGCCAACTGCCCGAACAGCCCTTCCACCTGCGCATGGCTGGCCGGCGCCTCACGGAAGCCCGGGGCCGGCGCCGGCGCCGGGGCGGCGCCGCGCAGTTGCGCCAGGCGCAGTTCGTAGGCCAGCACCTGCACCGCCGCCGCCAGATTGAGCGAGCTGAATGCCGGATCGGAGGGAATGTGCACGGCCGCGTGGCACAGCTGCAGTTCCTCGTTGGTCAGGCCGGTGCGCTCGCGTCCGAACACCAGCGCCACTTCCGCCGGCTCGGCGCTGACCGCGGTCAGCCGCTGCGCGGCATCGGCCGGCAGCAATTCCTCCAGCGACACGCGGCGGCTGCGCGCGGTGCAGCCCAGCACCAGCCGGCAATCGGCCACCGCGTCGGCCAGCGCCGGCAGCACCGGCGCCTGCTGCAGCAGGTCCTCGGCCCCGGCAGAACGCCGGTAGGCCTCGGTGTCCAGTTCGCACTCCGGCGCCACCAGCACCAGCCGCGACAGGCCCATGGTCTTCATCGCGCGCGCCGCCGCACCGATGTTGCCGGGATGCTGGGTCCCGACCAGGACGAAGCGGATACGCAGGGAATCGGTCATGGCGGCACGGCAGACGAAGCGAACGGGGGTGTAGATGGTAAACTGCGCGGCCGGCCTTGGCGCCGGACTGCTCTTTTCCTCCTCCAGACCCACCTCCGCCTTCTCGGGAGCGCTTGCCATGCAAAAACCCGCCGTCACCGTCATGGTCAAGGCCGCCCGCCTCGCCGGCAACGTCCTGTTGCGCCACATCAACCGCCTGGAAGCGCTGAACGTGGTGCAGAAGGACCGCATGGACTACGCCAGCGAAGTCGATGCCGATGCCGAGAAGGTGATCGTCAAGGAGCTGCGCCGCGCCTACCCCGATTACGGCGTGATGGGCGAGGAAAGCGGCGTGCAGGGCGGCGGTCGCTACATGTGGGTGATCGATCCGCTCGACGGCACCAGCAACTACCTGCGCGGCTTCCCGCACTACTGCGTGTCGATCGCCCTGGTCGAGAACGGCGAGCCAGTGGACGCGGTGATCTTCGATCCGCTGCGCAACGAACTGTTCACCGCCAGCCGCGGCAACGGCGCCGTGCTCAACGACCGCCGCATCCGCGTCAGCGAGCGCAAGGAACTCAACGGCGCCATGGTCCACACCGGTTTCGCCCCGCGCGAGCGCAAGCGCGCCAGCCCGCAGCTGAAGTGCGTGGACGCGCTGCTGGTGCAGGCCGAGGACATCCGCCGCACCGGCTCGGCGGCGCTGGACCTGGCCTACGTCGCCTGCGGTCGCAGCGACGCCTACTTCGAAGCCGGGGTGAAGGCCTGGGACATCGCCGCCGGCGTGCTGCTGGTGCGCGAGGCCGGCGGCCGCGTCACCGACTTCAAGGGCGGCACCCTGGGCCGCATCGACGACCGCGGCCCGCCGCAGTTCCAGGTGGTCGCCGGCAACCTCAAAGTCGGCGATGCGCTGCAGAAGCTGATCGCCAACACCGGCTACGCCGGGGAGTTCGACGCGAAGTTCTGAGCGCGGGGCCGCACGGCGGCCCTAGCCACTGCCAGCGGCGCGCCAAGCCGGTGCGTTCGGCCCGCCGGCTCGGCATCTCCCCTACTGCCGGCGCAACAGATAGACCGACTGCAGATACAGCAGCAACTGCAGCGTATTGAAGCCGGCGCCGCTCAGCGCGTCGGCGACGGGCCCTTGCAGCAACTGCGGCCCGCCGATGACCAGCAGGCCCAGCACCACGGGATTGCCGCTCAGCGCGAACCAGCGCGGATAGGCGCTGCGGCCGCTGGCCACGACCAGTGCGAACGCCAGCAAGCCCAGCGCCGTGCAGGCCACCGACGGCACATAGACGATGAGCAATGCCTGACGGAATTGGCCGGCCAGCGCCAGCAACGGCGGGTGTGCCGCCGCATCGGTCAGCAGCAGCGTCTGGTACACCGCGCCGACGAAGTAGAACGCCGCATGCGCCAGCGGCGACCAGGCATAGCCGAGCAACAGCAGCACCGCCGCCGGCAACGCCCAGCGGCGCCCGGCCGGGCGCAGCCCACGCCACAGATGCCAGTTGCCGGCCAGGTACAAGGGCAGCGCGAACACCGGCAACAGCGCACCGGCGAGCAGCCGCCAGCGCGGCACACCGACCAGGCGCTCGGCCATCTCCGCATCGATCTGCGTGGCGTAGTGCTGGAACAGCAACGGGAACTGCGCCCGCGCCGCGACCTGGCCGACGACCAGCACATCGCCCGCGATCCAGGCCAGAGCGCCAAGTACGCCGGCCCAGCCCGCCCACGCCACCCAATCGCGCTCGCCGGCTGCCGCGCTCACGACTGCGCCCTTTTCGCTGCCGCGCCGGACCGGCGCAGCCACCACCAGCATCCGGCGCCGACCAGCAGCGGCGATGCCGCCAGCGCAAAGCACAGCCGGTCCAGCGCCCCTTCGGCCAGCAACATGCCGACGATGCCGCCGACCGCCGCCAGCGCCAGCACCGCCAGCAGGCACAGCGCGCGCAGACCGGTCATGGCCGGCCTGCCCGCACGCCCGCCGCTCGCAGCGATCCGGTGCCCGCCGGCATCGCCGGCGCACGCCGATGCCGGCGCCGGCGGTCCCACCACAGCCAGGCGCCGTTGGCGGTGACGAACAGGGTCAGCCAGGCGCACAGCGTCCACAGCAGCTTCAGCGGTAGGCCGCCGTAGTCGCCGAAATGCAGCGGCTGCGCCAGCGCGATCGCCTTCAGATAGCCCGGCAGTTCCACCACCGCCGGCACCTGGCCGCTGGCCGCGTCTACCAGCACCACCCGGAACAGCCGCTGATCCAGCCCCTGCCCTGCGACCAACACCGTGTAGTGACGGTCGGTGGAAAATTCCGTCTGCGGGAAGACGATCGAGATCGCATGCCAGCCGCGCGGCATCGCCGCCAGCGCCGCGGCCTGCGCACGGTCCACATCGACTGGCGGCCGCAGCCGGTCGACCGCCGGGCCGGCATGGCGGCGCTGCAGCGCGACCAGCTCGGTGCGCTGCCACACACTCTGCGCCAGCGTGCCGAAGCCCAGCAGGAAACCGCTCAGGCCGACCGTCAGCGCCCAGCCCATCACCACCACGCCGAGCGTGTTGTGCAGATCCAGTTGCCGCAACCGCGGCCCACGCCCGCGCCGCAGCAGCCCGAACGCCACCTTCTTCACGTGCGGCCAGTACACCACCACGCCCGACAGCAACGCGATCAGCACCAGCAAGGCGACCAGCGCGCCGAGCAGTTCGCCGGGCAGCCCGAGGAACCAATGCGCATGCAGCTCCAGCAGGAAGCCGGTCAAGGTCCCGGTCTGTCGCGTCGCCGCGTCGGTCACCGGCCGTGCATCGGCCAGCCGTGTGTAGCGCATCCGGTAATGGTCGAAACCGCGTTCGTCCGCCGGCGCGGTCACCAGCAGCGCCACCCCCGGATGCGCCTGCGGATCGAGGCCGATGCTGAGCACGCGCTCGCCGGGGAACGCCGCCAGCACGCTGTCGACCGAGCGTGCCAACGGTAACCGCGGCGCGCGATCGGCGCCATGCGCCTCCGGCACCGTGCCCAGCGCCGCATCGATCTCGTCATGGAAGATCAACACCGTGCCGCTCAGGCACAGGATCAGGAACGGCAGCGTCGCCACCAGGCCGCACCAGCGGTGCAGCCACAGGTTCAGCCGAAGCCAGCGCGAGGCGCCGACGGCGTCAGGAGCGCCCACGCGACGGCGGCGCATCAGCGGAAATCCACGCGCAGACCGGCATACCAGGTGCGTGGCTCCGGCATCGTGCCGGTGTTGTAGGCCGAGTACGCGCCGGCCTTGGCATACACATAGATCATCAGCGGATCACGATGATCGAACAGATTGTTGACGCCGGCGAACAGGTAGACGTTGCCCAGGTGGTAACCACCGCTGGCTCGCCCCAGCCAATACGGACCGATCCGCGCCAGCGGCGTGTTCTGCACGTCGGAGTAATACGCACCGCTGTGCCGAAGGTCGAGACTCAGATCCAGGCCGGACGCGCCGCGCCAACTGGCGCCGATGCCGCCGGTGACCCTCGGCGCATTGGCGAAGGCGTTGCCCCGGGTGCCCCAGCCGGCATCGTGGGTAATGCGCGTGCGCAGCAGGCCGAGGTTGGCATGCAGGTCGAAGCGCGACGTGGCCAGCCAGCGCAGCCCCACCTCGGCGCCGGCGTTGTGGGCACGTCGCGCATTGCGGATCACGAACTGGTAATAAGGCTCGGTGCTGGTCAGGAATGGCAGTTGCAGCCCGCGGTAGTCGCCGTGGAACAGATTGCCGTTCACTTGCAGCCTGCCCTCGGCCAGCTCGCCGCGCACATACAGTTCGTAGTCGCGCACATATTCCGGGGCGTAGCGGTAGATCGTCGCCTGCGGGTAGCCGAGGGTCACCCCGCCACCGCCGGCGTTGTAGCCGCGCTGGGCGAGCAGGCCCACGGTCCACGCCGCACTCGGGTGCCAGGCCAGGTCGAGCTTGGGCAGGAAGGTGCGCCAGGCCTCGTCGAAATCCAGGGCGATGTAGCGCGCGGCATCGCCGCCATCGCGGCGGTGGCGTTCGCGCTCATAACGCGCGCCTACCGTCAGCTCCAGGCGCTCGCTCAGCGCCAGCGTCGCTTGCGCATAGACCGCCGCGGTGTCCACGCGGTCGTGGAAGCGCTCGTCGAACGGGTAGTCGATGCGCTCGTCCTGTCGCGCGCGGAACAGATACAGCCCGACCAGCCCACTGAAGACCGAATCGCCGCGCGCCAGCACCAGGTTCGGCTCCAGGGTGTACTGGGTGGCGTGCAAATCGGCGATTCCCAAGCGCGGCATCGCCTCGCGATCGACATGCAGGTCGGTTGCGGTGAACAGGCTGTGGAACGCGAGCCGTTCGCCGAGCGGCCACAGCGTGTCGGACAGCAAGGCGTTGGCGCGGGTCCGGAACACCGGCATCTGTGGCGTGCTGGCGATGCGGGAGGTGTAGGGAAAACTGGTGGTCTCCGATTGCGGCGCAATCGCGTCGGTATGTTGCAGGGTGAGCAACTGGCGCACGCCGGGAAGCGCCTTGGGCGTGTACAGCAGCTTGGCACGGACGTCGCGGGTCTCGAAGCGCCCCGGGCGGCTGACCCCCCGGTAGCCGCTGTAGGCCAGAGCGCTGTCGTGATGCTGCACGTCGGCCGCGGCGCGCAAGGCCAGTTCGTCGGCCAGCAGCGGTGCATTGAAATACAGCGCGCCCTGGTAATGCGCCAGATTGCCGGCGGAGAACAGCACTGCGCCCTCCGGCACGAAGACCGGATCGTGGGTCTTGATCGCCAGCGTACCGGCGATGGCATTGCGTCCCTGCAGCAGGCTCTGCGGACCGCGCAGCAGTTCGGTCTGCTCCACGTCCCACAGACCGCTGCTGCCGAACACGATCTCGTTGAAGCTCAGCGGCCGCCCGTCCAGGGTGATACCCAGGCGTGGACGCGAGCCAGCAAAGTAGGCATCGACGCCGACCGCCGCGCCGGAGCCGTCGATCCCGCGGATGGCCGGCGCAGCGTTGTCCTGGCCCAGATACACGACGTTGGCCGCCGCGCCGAACACGTCGCGGCTGCTGAAGAAGCCGCGCCGACGCAGTTCCTGCTCGCTCAGCACATCGGCACTGGTGGCGGTGTCGTGCTGCGCGCGCGCCTGCTTCTCAGCCGTCACCACGATGCGCGTCAGCGTGGTCGTCTCGCCCCGGTCGGCCGACTGCGCGGCAGCGCCACAGCAGGCCAGGCCGGCGACGACCGCGCAGGCGAGCGGTACCGGGCGAAATGCGGGGAGGCACGACAGGGGACGTCGCGCGCGTGCAGCGAGCAGCATGGAGGACCTCATCGGGACGGTGGACTGGCTCGCGACAAGGGACGCTGGCGACTCCCGCTAGCCTAGCGCCGAGGTGGCAGCACGCGCTTTCGCGCGGCGCAATCCTGCTTTCGCGCGACGCAATTTTTGCGCCGTGCGCTCACTGCGGCGCGGGCGGACGCCGTCTTGCCGCCATCGGCGGATGCCCGAACCGGCGCTTGTAGGCGGTGGCGAAGGCCGCCGGATTGGAAAAGCCGACACGGCGACCGATCTCGGCCGCCGCCATGTCGCCTTGCTGCAGCAGGGAGCGCGCCATCAGCAGGCGTTGCTCGCGCACGTAACCGAAGACGGTGGTGCCATGCACGTACTTGAAGTTGATCTGCAGCGTGGTCACGTTCACGCCGACCAGCCGGGCCAGCGCCAGCGTCGACGGCGGCGCGGCGATGCGTGCGTCGAGAATGGCGCGGGCCAGCATGGCCTGTTCGTAGCGGCGCTTGCCGATGCGCGGAACCTGGTGGTGCTCCTGCGTCAGCAGCGCCGCCACCTCCGCCACCAGGGCAAGCGCGCTGCTTTCGAGGAACAGGCGGCCCAACGAACCGTCGTACGGACACTCGAGGATCTGCCGGGCGATGTCGAGCAGCCGCGGCGAACGCGCCAGCGTCGTGGTGCGGTAGTCGGTGTCGGCGAACGCGCACAGCGCGGCCAGATTGTCCTCGGCCAACTGCGCACCGAAGCGTTCGAAGAACGCCGGCTTGAGCATGAAGCCGGCATCGCAGCTGCGATGCGCGCGAACGACCTCCGGCCGTTCGACATGCACCTGCCCGGCATGGCCGATCAGCACCGGCCGCTCCAGGCACTTCGCGACCACGGCATGCTGGTCGATCCGCATCTGCTCGGGCTCGCCCGCGAGCAGGATGCTGCAGCTCAACGCGGGCCCGGCGTGCAGCTGCGCTGCGCCTCCTTCGAGATGGAGGACGTCGCTGGCGGTGACGATCAGCCCGGGCTGCACCTCGTGCATCAGCAAGCGCCCGGAAAGCCACGGCGTGCGCAGCACACGCGCGGACATGTCGACCGGCGTCAGTTCCACCGCAAGGTCGGCAGCGCACCGCAGCAGGCGCTCGCCAGTGAAACGCTCCTGGATATCCCAAAGTCCGGTCGCCATCGCGCGCACCCGTTGTTTCGCGTTCGCCGCAAATGATACGCAGCCGCATCGGCGGCGCAACTGCAGATGTCCACGGCTGCGTGGCGCCACGATGCGCGCTGCGCGCTGCGCGCAGCCGCCCCTTCGAGCGGCTGCGGCACCACGCGGCTGACAACACCACGAAAAAAGACTGCACGCCACCTCCGCGGGGCCTGCACGACGCGACAAACGGCCGCGCGCCCACTCACGTCGCGCTCACGCCATACGCGCTGCGCGCTTCACTCTTGCTTGATCGGCGCTTGCGTAGAAAACGGCGACACGCGGCGCTCCGTGCAGGTGCCATGGCCTGTGCGATGCGCCCGATGCGACCGGCGAACACAGCCCTAAAGATCCAGGGAACGCGGCCGATACCGATGCGGGTTTTTACCCGAACCTCCCCCGCTGATCCGCGCTGCGTTGCCGTCCCTGCGGCGATGGAGCCGGTGGCGCCCGCTCTCGCATCTTTCGGAGATCTCGCGTGTCCTTCCATCATCTCACCGTCACCAAACGCCTGGCAATCGGCTTCTGCGGCGTGATCGCCATGTTATTGCTGGTCGGCATCACCAGCCTGATCGGCTTCCGCAAGTTCACCAGTGCCGCGGCACTGGACGCGCACACCTACAAGGTCATCACCCTCGGCGACCGCATGCTGGTGAGCCTGCTCAACATCGAGAGCGGCGCGCGTGGCTTCGCCCTGACCCGCGATCCGTCCTATCTTGCGCCACTGGAACTCGGCGAACGCGAGTTCAGCGCACAGTGGCAGGAGTCCAAGCAGCTGACCGCGGACAACGCGGCGCAGCAGGCGCGCCTGCAGACCCTGATACAGGACTACACGCAGTTCATGGCGACCAAGCGCAAGGCCGTGGAGCACATGCGCAACACCCCCGCCGACAGCGACGACGCCCAGTTGGACGCGTTCCGGACCGTCGGCAAGCAGCAGATGGACGGGATGCGCGCCACGATCGGCCAGTACGAGGACGCCGAACGCGCGCTGCTGCAGGTGCGCAAGGCCGAGAGCGAGGCGCGCGCGCGGTCCGGCGAATGGACCAGCCTGGGCGGCATGCTGATCGGCATCGTCGCCGCGATGCTGCTCGGCCTGCTGGTGCGCAACAGCCTGATGCGCCAGCTCGGCGGCGAGCCGGCCTACGCGGCCGACGTGGTGCGCCGCATCGCCAGTGGCGACCTGTCGCAGGAGGTGCGGGTGCGCACGCAGGCGCCGTCGCTGCTCAACGACATGCGGCAGATGCAGGAGGAGCTGCGCACGGTGATCCAGGCGCAGACCGAGATGGCCCGGCAGCATGCCGCCGGCCAGATCAGCTTCCGCATGGACGAGGCGCGCTTCCCCGGCGATTACGGGCGCATGGTGCGCGACACCAACGCCTTGGTGCACAGCCATATTTCGGTCAAGCAGCGGCTGATCGCGCTGATGGGCGAGTACGCCGAAGGCGACCTCAGCCGCGACCTGGAGCAGTTCCCGGGCGAGATGGCGATCCTGACCGAGACCATGGGCAAGGTGAAGCGCAACCTCGGCGCGATCAACCACGAGATCGACCTGCTGGTGCGCGCCGCCGCGCAGGGCGATTTCTCCCGCCGCGGCGAGGAGCAGCGCTTCCAGCATGCCTTCCGTGGCATGGTCGCCAACCTCAACACCATGATGACCGGCACCGAGACCAACCTGGCCGCGCTGTCGCAGTTGTTGCGTGCGATCGCCGCCGGCGACCTGACCCAGACCATGCAGGGCGATTTCCACGGCGTGTTCGCGCGGATGCGCGACGACGCCAACGCCACCGTCGCGCAGCTGACCGACATGGTCGGCCGCATCCAGCAGGCCGCGGCCAGCATCGACACCGCCGCAGGCGAGATCGCCAGCGGCAACGACGACCTGTCGCGCCGTACCGAGCAGCAGGCTGCCAGCCTGGAGGAAACCGCCGCGTCGATGGAGGAACTGACCGCCACGGTGAAGCAGAACGCCGAGCATGCGCGCCAGGCCAACCAGCTCGCCGCCGGCGCCGCCTCGGTCGCCTCGCAGGGCGGCGCGGTGGTCGGCCAGGTGGTCACGACCATGGACGGCATCGAGGCAGCCTCCAAGAAGATCGCCGACATCATCGGCGTCATCGACGGGATCGCGTTCCAGACCAACATCCTGGCGCTGAACGCCGCCGTCGAAGCCGCGCGCGCCGGCGAACAGGGCCGCGGGTTTGCCGTGGTCGCCAGCGAGGTGCGCACCCTCGCCCAGCGCTCGGCCAGCGCCGCCAAGGAAATCAAGACGCTGATCGACGATTCGGTCGAGCGGGTGAGCGCGGGCTCGGCACTGGTCGCCCAGGCCGGCACGACGATGCAGGACATCGTGGCCTCGGTGCAGCGCGTCACCGACATCATGGGCGAGATCGCCGCCGCCTCGCAAGAGCAGTCCGCCGGCATCGAACAGGTCAACCACACCGTCACCCAGATGGACGAGACCACCCAACAGAACGCCGCCCTGGTCGAGGAAGCCACCGCCGCGGCACGCGCGATGGAACAGCAGGCCGGCGACCTGGTGGAGATCGTCGGCCAGTTCCAGGTGCGCAGCGAGCCCTACCCGGTGGTGGCACACCTGGTCGCCCGCGCCACCGCCAACGCGGCCTAGTCAGAACGCCCCACGCGGCACGCACGGGGACGGGCCGTCGTCGACGGCCCATCTCGCGGCACAGCAAGGCATGGCACCCGCCCGACGTGGCCGCAACGCTGTAGGAGCGGCTTCAGCCGCGACGCGTTACCGGTAAGGCATCGCGGCTGAAGCCGCTCCTACGACAAAGCGGAAGTCGCCCTGCCCCAACCAAAGCGCTGACAGCCGCACAAAGAAAAAGCCGCGAATCCGCGCGGCTTTTCTTGTTCGCTGGAGGAAGTTTCAGGGCCAGGAAATCACGCTTTTGCGAATCCCCACTCCCGAATCCCCAATCCCGGCCCAATCAGGGCCGACGCGCCAGCGCCTCCACATCCTTCGACTTCGGCAGCAGGTCCTGCTTGGTGACCTGGAACGGCCCGATCGACAGCAGCGGCACCGCCACGATCACCGAGGACACCACCACCACCACCGCGCCGATCATGTGGGTCAGCGCCAGGCCTTCCATCGACTCACCGCCGTACAGGTACAGCGCCAGCGCCGACAGGAAGAACATCACCGCGGTGATCACCGTACGCGACAGGGTCTGGTTGATCGACCGGTTCAGCACCTCGACCGGCTCCACGCGCAGGCTGCGGAAGTTCTCGCGCACGCGGTCGAACACCACGATGATGTCGTTGATCGCAAAGCCCATCACCGACAGCAGGCCGGCCAGCACGGTGAGGTCGAACTCGCGGCCGGTGACCGACACGTAGGCCACCGTCACCAGCAGGTCGAACAGCGCGGTCAGGCTGGCCACCACCGCGAACTTCCACTCGAAGCGGAAGCCGATGTAGATCAGGAAGCCGACCAGCATGAACACCGTGGCGTAGACGCCGTTCAAGGCCAGGTCCTTGCCGACCTGCGGGCCGACGAACTCGCCCGGCTTGACCGTGGCCGGGTTCTGCGGCGTGCTCACCGCCTTGCGCACCTGCTCGGCGAGGTTCTTGGTGATGTCCTCGTTGTTGTGCTCGCCCTGCGGCTGCAGGCGGATCACCACCTCGTTGCCGCTGCCGACGTTCTGCACCTGCGCGTTGTCGAAGCCGGCCTTGGCCAGCTGCTCGCGTACCTGGTCCACGTCGACCGGCTTCTGGAAGCTGGTCTGCACCAGCGCGCCGCCGGTGAACTCCAGCGCGTAGTTGAAGCCCTTGGCGAAGATCACCGCGAACGAGGCCAGCGCCAGCACCAGCATCAGCACCAGGGTCGGGTGCCGCCAGCGCATGAAGTCGATCTTGGTGTCGTTGGGGATCAGGTGAAGCGGGAAGATTTTCATTGGAGACCGCTCTGCGTTTTTTTGGAGCCCGCGCCTGCCGGCGCGGGGTCGTGCGGAAGATGGCGTACGCGGCTCAAATCGCCACGGACTTGAGCTTCTTGCGACGGCCGTAGATCAGCACCGCCAGCGCGCGCGACACGGTGATCGCGGTGAACATCGAGGCGAGGATGCCGATGATCATGGTCAGCGCGAAGCCCTTCAGCGGGCCGGTACCGAACGCGTACAGCGCCACGCCGACGATGATGCCGGTGAGGTTGGCGTCGAGGATGGTGCCGCCGGCCTTCTCGTAACCGGCCGCGATCGCCGACTTGGGCGGCACGCCCAGGCGCAGTTCTTCGCGGATACGCTCGTTGATCAGCACGTTGGCGTCCACCGACAGGCCCACCGACAGCGCCAGGCCGGCGAAGCCGGGCAAGGTCATGGTGGCGCCGAACAGCGACATCACCGAGACCACGATCAGCAGGTTCATCAGCAGCGCGACCGAGGTGATCAGGCCAAACATGCGGTAGTACACGCTGAAGAACACCAGGGTGAACAGGAACGCGTAGACCACCGCGGTGATGCCGCGCTCCACGTTCTCCGCACCCAGGCTGGGGCCGATCACGTATTCCTCGACGAAGTCCATCGGCGCGGCCAGCGAACCGGCACGCAGCAACTTGGCCAGGTTCTCGGCCTCGGTCTTCTCCAGACCGGTGGTCTGGAAGTTCTTGCCGAACACGCCGGCGATGCGGGTCGGCGCCAGCGCCTCTTCGTTGACCCGCACGCTGCGCACTTCCTTGCCGTCGACCATGGTCACGGTGGGGATGCGCTCGATGTAGACCACCGACATCAGCTTGCCGGTATTGGCGCTGGTGTAGTCGAACATGCGCTGGCCGGCGGCGTTGTTGAGCGTCACCGCCACGGCCGGCATGCCGTTCTGGTCGGTGCTGACGGTGGCATTGACCATCTGGTCGCCGGACACCAGCACGCGCTTGCTCAGCAGAACCGGGGCGCCGCTGTCGCGCAGGCGGTAGACCTTGGCGTCGGGCGGGATGTTGCCGCTGCGCACCGCGTCCTCGGCATTGCCGTCGACCACGCCGCGGAACTCCAGCGTGGCGGTGGCGCCGATCATGCGCTTGGCCTCGGCGGTGTCCTGCACGCCCGGCAGCTCGACCACGATGCGGTCGTCGCCCTGGCGCTGGATGATCGGCTCGGCCACGCCCAACTGGTTGACGCGGTTGCGCAGCGTGGTCAGGTTCTGCTCGATGGCGCCGGCGGCGATCTGCTTCAGCTCGGCCTCGGGCACGGTCACGGCGATGGTCTGCCCGGACACGGCATAGCTGAGGGTCGGCTGCGCCTTGGCGATGGCCGCGCGCGCGGCGCTGGCGTCCACGCCCTCGCCCAGGCTGACCTGGATGCTGTTGTCCGGACGGCGCTCGACCGAGCGGTAGGCCAGGCGGTTGTCGCGCAGGGTGGTGCGGATGTCCTCGGCGAAGGCGTCCAGGCGCTTTTCCAGCGCCGCCTTCTGGTCCACCTGCAGGGCGAAGTGCACGCCGCCGACCAGGTCAAGACCCAGCACCATCGGCTTGCCGCCCAGCCGCGACAGCCAGTCCGGCACGGTCGAGGCCAGGTTCAGCGCCACCGTGTAGTTCTCGCCGACCTGCTGACGCAGCACGTCGTTGGCGCGGGTCTGCGCCTGCAGGTTCGGCAGGCGCACCATCAGGCTGTCGCCTTCCTTGTCAACCCGCTTCGGGGTGATCCCGGCCGTCTTCAGGTCGGCGAGGACCCGCTCGCGCAGGGCGTCGTCGATCTTGCCGCCGCGGCTGGCGGTGATCTGGACCGACGGATCCTTCTGGTACACGTTGGGCAGCGCGTACAACGCGCTCAACGCCAGCACGATCAGGATGAGGACATACTTCCAGCGCGGAAACTCGAGCATTGCGGGACCCCGCACGACGCCACGCCGGCGTCGCGCCTAGCAGTAGGAGAAATGGATCAGGCGGACTTCAGCGTGCCCTTCGGCAGGACATTGCCGATGGCGCCCTTCTGCACGCGGATGCGCACGTTGTCGGCCACTTCGATGGTGACGAAGTTGTCGCCGATATCGGTGACCACGCCGGCCACGCCGCCGGAGGTGATGACCTCGTCGCCGCGGCCGAGCTTGTCCAGCATCGACTTGTGTTCCTTCTGGCGCTTCATCTGCGGCCGGATCATCACGAAATACATCACCGCGATCAGGATGATGGGCAGCAGGAACATCTGCAGGCCGCCACCGGCCGGCGCGGTGCCGCCGGCGGTCTGCGCCTGGGCGACGGGAATCAGGAAATCGAGCGGATTCATCGGGTGTGTCCTATGGTTTGGGCAGCCCGCCGCCCTGGGGGCACGGACCGCTGGTTTGCCTTGAGGCGGCAAGCAGCCGCCGATTATGCCACGATCTTCCCCCAACCCCCGGAACGGCCGCGGCGCCCTTCCCTGCGTCCTTCGCGGCCCACGGCCCCTTCCTGGGGAAAGGGGCCGCGTGGCGGCGAATCGGGGATGGGTGAAGCCTTGTGCGGTCGACATGACACGAGGCTGCGCCAGGACCCTCACCCCAACCCCTCTCCCGGGGGGACAGGGGCTTAGCCTTGCTCCGAGGGGAGCGGCGTGGCCTCGACCCCGCGCGCCGCATAGAAGGACCGCCGGAACTGGGCAAAGGTTCCCGCGGCGATCGCCGCGCGCATGTCGGCCATGAGCTTCTGGTAGTACCAGAGGTTGTGCAGGGTGCCCAGCATCGGCGCCAGCATCTCGTTGCAGCGGTCCAGGTGACGCAGGTAGGCGCGGGTGTAGCCGCTGCTGCAGGCATGGCAGCCGCAGCCCGGCTCGATCGGGTCCAGGTCGCGCTCGTACTTGGCGTTGCGGATGCGCACCGTGCCGAACGAGGTGAAATAATGGCCGTTGCGCGCGTTGCGGGTCGGCATCACGCAGTCGAACATGTCCACGCCGCGGGCCACGCCCTCGACCAGGTCCTCCGGCCGGCCCACGCCCATCAGGTAGCGCGGGCGGTCGGCCGGCAGGCGCGGGTGCAGGTGCTCGAGCATGGCGTTGCGCTCGTGCTCCGGCTCGCCCACCGCCAGGCCGCCGATCGCGTAGCCGTCGAAGCCGATCGCCTGCAGGCCGTCGATCGAACGGCTGCGCAGGTCCGCATGCACCCCGCCCTGGACGATGCCGAACAGCGCCGCGTCGTTGCCCAGCGCATCGTGCGCGTCGCGCGAGCGCTGCGCCCAGCGCAGGCTCAGTTCCATCGAGCGCCGCGCCACGTCCTCGGTGGCCGGGTACGGGGTGCACTCGTCGAAGATCATCACGATGTCCGAATCGAGCACCCGCTGGATCTTCATGCTCTCCTCCGGCCCCAGGAACACCTTGGCGCCGTCGGTGGGCGAGGCGAAGGTCACGCCCTGCTCGCTGATCTTGCGCCGGTGCGCCAGCGAGAACACCTGGAAGCCGCCGGAATCGGTCAGGATCGGCCCATCCCAGCGGGCGAAGCCGTGCAGGCCGCCGTGGTCGCCGATCACGTCCAGGCCCGGGCGCAGGTACAGGTGGAAGGTGTTGCCGAGGATGATCTGCGCGCCCAGCGCCTTGATCTGCTCGGGCAGCACGCCCTTGACCGAGCCGTAGGTGCCCACCGGCATGAACGCGGGCGTCTCCACCGTTCCGCGCGGGAAGGTCAGGCGGCCGCGGCGGGCGGCACCGTCAGTGGTGTGAAGTTGGAACTGCAATCGGGACATGGTCTGGCGAATCTGGGTAAGCCCGGCATTGTCGCATTGCCGGGCCACAGGCGCCGAAACCGACGCCGCGCCGCGGTGACCCGCGCGGGCGCCGACCGACCGCCGGCCAGGCAGCGAATCGTGCGACGCCCTGGTTGTGCAAACCTAGTCCGCCGCGACGAAGCCGCCGGTCTGGCGCGCCCACAGCCGCGCGTACAGGCCGCCGCGGGCAACGAGTTCGGCATGGCTGCCGGTCTCGACGATGGCGCCGCGGTCCATCACCACCAGCCGGTCCATCCGTGCGATGGTCGAGAGCCGGTGGGCGATCGCGATCACCGTCTTGCCGGCCATCAGCTCGTCCAGGCTGTCCTGGATCGCCGCTTCCACTTCCGAATCCAGCGCCGAGGTGGCCTCGTCCAGGATCAAGATCGGTGCGTCCTTGAGCAGCACGCGGGCGATGGCGATGCGTTGGCGCTGGCCGCCGGACAGCTTGACCCCGCGCTCGCCGACCTGCGCGTCGTAGCCGCGCAGGCCCTCGCCGTCCTGCAGCTGTTCGATGAACTCGTCGGCGCGCGCCTTGGCCACCGCGGCGCGCAGCTGCGCCTCGCTGGCATCGGGGCGGCCGTACAGCAGGTTGTCGCGGATCGAACGATGCAGCAACGAGGTGTCCTGGGTGACCAGGCCGATCTGCTGGCGCAGGCTCTCCTGGGTGACGCCGGCGATGTCCTGCCCGTCGATCAGGATGCGGCCCTGCTCCAGGTCGTACAGCCGCAGCAGCACGTTGACCAGGGTCGACTTGCCGGCGCCGGATGGCCCGACCAGGCCGATCTTCTCGCCCGCGCGCACCTGCAGGTCGAGCCCGGCGATGACCCCGCCGCGCTTGCCGTAGTGGAAGTGGATGTGCTCGAAGCGCACCTCGCCACGCTCCACGCGCAGCGGCGCCGCGTCGGCGCGGTCCTGCACCTGCGCCGGCTGCGCGATCGTCTCCATGCCGTCCTGCACGGCGCCGATGTCCTCGAAGATGCCGTTGACCGTCCACATGATCCACCCGGACATGTTGTGGATGCGGATCACCAGGCCGGTGGCCAGGGTGATCGCGCCCACGCTGATCTGGCCGCGGCTCCACAGCCACAGCGCCAGCCCGCAGGTCACCGCGATCAGGAAGCCGTTGATGATGGCGATGGCGCTGTCCATCGCCGTGGTCATGCGGGTCTGCCCGCGGTGCTTGACCGCCAGTTCGTCGATCGCCTCGCGCACGTAGGCCTGCTCGCGCCCGGCATGCGAGAACAGCTTGAGCGTGGCGATGTTGGTGTAGCCATCGACGATGCGGCCCATCGCCTTGGAGCGCGCGTCCGAGGCGATCCAGGCGCGGTGCTTCATGCGCGGCACGAAGTAGACCATCAGCGCCACGTAGGCCAGCACCCACACCAGCAGCGGCGCCATCAGCCAGGGATCGGCCTGCGCGAACAGGTACAGCGCGCTGCCGGTGTAGACCACGATGTACCAGAGCGCATCGACCATCTGCACCGCCGACTCGCGCAGCGAGGTGCCGGTCTGCATCACCCGGTTGGCGATGCGCCCGGCGAAGTCGTTCTGGAAGAAGCCCAGGCTCTGCCGCACCACGTAGTTGTGCATCAGCCAGCGCGCGCGGTTGCTCAGGCCCGGCACGATGGCCTGGTTCACCAGCAGGTTGTGCAGGGCCACGAACAGCGGCCGCGCCACCAGCACGATGAAGGCCATCCACAACAACTCGCCGGCATGGCGCTGAAAGAAGTCCGGCCCCGGCTGCTCGGCGACCATGTCGACGATGCGGCCAAGGAAGTCGAACATCGCCACTTCCACCAGTGCCAGCGCCAGACCGGCCAGCAAGGTGGCCAGCAGCAGCGGCCACAGCGGGCGCAGGTAATGCAGATAGAAGCGCACCACGCCACGCGGCGGCATCTGCGTCTCGATCTTCGGGAAGACCTCGATCAGGGACTCGAACCAGCGGAACATCGCCACGTCACGCAAAAAGGGGCGTCAGGGTAGCGTATCGGGCGTCACGCTTCGTGACGCTGGGAATGGGGTGTGGGGAATGGGGAATCGCAAAAGCGGCTGCCTGTGCGCATCGCTTCCCCTTGCAGGAGCGGCTTCAGCCGCGACGCGGTAGCGCCGGGAGTGGGGATTGGGGATTCGCAACAGCGGCTCCTCTATCGCCCCCCCTCGTAGGAGCGGCTTCAGCCGCGACGGGCTTCACCGAGGAAGCCCGGTCGCGGCTGAAGCCGCTCCTACCACTCCCTATTCCCCATTCCCGATTCCCAGCAGTCACTCCACCGGCGTCAGCACCAGGTCCTGGAAATCGAAGCTGAAATCGGTCAAGGGCGAAATCGCCTGCATGCGTGCCTCGCGCACCTTGCCGTCGGCGGTCAGGGCGAACGTCAGGAAGGCGTCGGCATTGAGCGAGCGGTCGCGCCAGCGCACGATGAAGGTGTCGTGCTGCCAGTGCTCCAGGGTGCCGACCAGTTGCGCGGTCTTGCTGAACTGCAGCTCCAGGCGCTTGCCCTGCTGGCGCACCACCACGTCGCCGTACCACGCGTCGCGGTAGGTGCCGGCATAGCCGGACAGCGGCAGCGACGGCGTGGATTTGGCGTCGCGCGCGGCCACATGCTTGGCCCAGTCCTCGTCGGCGTTGGCGTCGGCCTTGGCCACGGCCTTGGCGTAGGCGGCGGTCCAGTCGGTCGCCGGCGCGCCCAGGTAGGCATCCAGCACGCGCAGGGTGATCGCGTTGAAGGCGGCGCCGACCTCCTGGTTGGTCAGCACGATCACGCCCAGCTTGCGCTCCGGCACCAGGGTCAGCCGCGAGACCATGCCCGGCCAGCCGCCGGTGTGCCAGACCAGCTTGGCGCCGCGGTAGTCGCTCAGGCTCCAGCCCTCGCCGTAGCCGGCGAAGTTCGGCTTGGCCGGCAGCAGCTCCGGCACGCTCGGCTCGGACACCGCGATCGGCGTGATCATCTGCCACATCTCCTGCTGGCGCTGGGCGCTGAACAACTGCCGCGCCTGGCCGTCGGCCGACGGCAGGCGCCCGCCGTCGAGCTGCACCTGCATCCACTTGGCCATGTCGTGCACGTTGGCGTAGATGCCGCCGGCACCGGAATTATTGGACCAGGTCAGCGGCGCCACGGTGCGCAGCTCGCGGAAGTCGAACTTGGCGTGGCCGACCGCGGCTTCATCGCCCGGCTGCAGGTGGTCGCTGTTGATGCGCGCGCCGGTCATGCCCACCGGCACGAAGATGCGCTGGCGCACGAACTCGGCGTAGCTCTGCCCGGAGACCTGCTCGATCAGCTTCTGCGCCACCGCGTACAGGATGTTGTCGTAGGCGTAGCGGTCGCGGAAGCCGCCCTTCAGCGGCACGTGGGCCAGGCGCCGCACCACCTCCTCGTTGCTGTAGCTGGTGGCCGGCCAGAACAGCAGGTCGCCCGCCCCCAGGCTCAGGCCGCTGCGGTGGCTGAGCAGGTCGCGCACGCGCATCTCGCGGGTGACGTAGGCATCGGACATCTGGAACCACGGCAGGTGGTCCACCACCCGGTCCTCGAGCTTGAGCTTGCCTTCGTCGGCCAGGATCGACAGCGCCGCGGAGGTGAAGGCCTTGGTGTTGGAGGCGATGGCGAACAGGGTCTGCGCGTCCACCGGTTCCGGCTTGCCGAGTTCGCGCACGCCGTAGCCGCGCTCCAGCACCACCTTCCCGTCCTTGACGATGGCGATGGCGATGCCCGGCACGTCGAACTGCTTGCGCACGCGCTCCACTTGCGCGTCCAGGTCCTGCAGCCCCGGCGGCAAGGCGGCCGGGGCCGGTACGGGAGCCGCGGCGGGGGCAGGCGCCTGCGCCTGCACGGTGGCGCTCATTGCCAGCAACAGGCCGCAGCCCATCGAGATGCTCTTCAACTGCGTCGCTCCTGAAGAAAGGGAACCAAGGCCGCGCGCAGCCGCACGCGTCCCGGGCGAGTGTAGAGCCTGTCAGGCCGTTTGCGACGGTGCCACGACGCGCCGTGGCGGCACCACGCAGTGCTGGGTGCCGTCCCGGCGGGTACCGACGCTGCGGCCCACCTCGCAACCAGCACGCCGCCACGGCGACCTCCCACCCGCGTGCAAGCCTGTCCCCCCATATGCTGCACGGCACGGGGCGCACACCATCTCACTGGGCCTCGAGGCCCCTGGCGTCCGCGACGACACCCCGCAACGCCGCGCTGCGGCACAATCGCCGCCCGCCTGCAGCCGGACACGCCCGCATGAACGATCTCTTCGACTCCGCCCCGGCCGCGCCGGACGGCATCCGCGTCGGCATCGGCGGCTGGACCTATGCGCCGTGGCGCGGCGGCATGTTCTATCCGCAGGGCCTGGTGCAGCGCCGCGAGCTGGAATACGCCAGCCGCCACGTCACCAGCATCGAGATCAACGGCACCTACTACGGCGCGCAGAAGCCGGAGACCTATGCGCGCTGGCGCGACGAGACGCCGCCGGGCTTCCTGTTCTCGGCCAAGGCGCCCAAGCGCATCACCACGCTGCGGCGGCTGGCCGGTGCCGGCACGCAGATCGAGGACTTCGTCGGCGGCATCGCCAGCCTCGGCGACCGCCTCGGCCCGCTGCTGTGGCAGTTCGAGCACGGCCATCGCCTGGACCTGGACGACCTGGCCGCGTTCCTGGAGCTGCTGCCGCGCAAGGCCGGCGGACACCGGCTGCGCCACGTGCTGGAAGTGCGCGATCCGGCCTGCGTGGGCCCGGAACTGCTGCAACTGACCCGTCGGCACGGCGTGGCCACGGTGTTCACCGATTCGCCCGAATTCCCCTCCTTCGCCGACCTGAGCACCGACTTCGTCTATGCGCGGCTGATGCGCAGCCGCGCAGACCTCGCCCATGGCTACACGCCCAAGGACCTGCAGGCCTGGGCCGCACACGCGCAGGCCTGGCGCCGCGGCGAGGATCCGCAGGCGCTGCCGCACGCCGATGCGACGATGGCCAAGACCACGCCGCGCGAGGTCTTCGTCTACTTCATCAGCGCCGCCAAGGAACGCAATCCGGCCGCGGCGATGGCCTTGCTGAAGATCCTGGGGTCCGCCGCCAAGGCGTGACGCGTTCGGCCGCACGCAGACGACGTGCGGCACAGCGCAAGCGCGACCGGCGACGCGACGGTCGCAAGACGCCTGAACCGGGCCCCGACTGCGTGCACCCATCGACACCCGGCGGCCGCCGCGCTGCGGTACAACACCGCCCGTCCGGCGCCGTCGCCGGGCCGCGGCCGCGGGCCGCGCCTCCACACGCGGAGCCCCTCGATGCGGATCAAGCGCACGCTCGAACGTCTTCCCGGCGGCATGATGCTGGCACCGCTGCTGCTCGGCGCCCTCTGCCACACCGTGTGGCCGCAGGCCGGCGCCTGGTTCGGCTCGTTCACCCAGGGCCTGATCGGCGGGCTGGTGCCGATCCTGGCGGTGTGGTGCTTCTGCCTGGGCGCCTCGATCCGGCTGCGCAGCGGCGGCCGCGTGCTGCGCGCCTCCGGCGTGCTGGTGCTGACCAAGCTCGCGGTGGCGTGGATCGCCGCGGTGATCGCCGCGCGCCTGCTGCCGCCGGGCGGCATCGTCGCCGGCATGTGGAGCGGCATGTCGGTGCTGGCGCTGGTCGCGGCGATGGACATGACCAATGCCGGCCTGTTCGCCGCGCTGATGCAGCAGTACGGCCGCCGCGGCGAGGCCGGCGCGATGGCGCTGATGTCGCTGGAATCCGGGCCGCTGATGACCATGCTGATCCTCGGCACCGCCGGCGTCGCCAGCTTCGAGCCGCGCCTGCTGCTGGGCGCGGTGCTGCCGCTGCTGGCCGGTTTTGCGCTCGGTAATTTGGATCCGGCGCTGCGCGCCCTGTTCGCACGGGCGGTGCCGGCGCTGATCCCGTTCTTCGCCTTCGCCCTGGGCAACACGCTGGACCTGCGCATGGTCGCCCACGCCGGCGTGGCCGGGGTCGCGCTGGGCCTGCTGGTGATCGTGGCGACCGGAATCCCGCTGCTGCTGGCCGATCGCTGGCTGGCCGGCGGCAACGGCAGCGCCGGCCTCGCCGCGTCCAGCACCGCCGGCGCGGCGGTCGCCACGCCGGCGCTGGTGGCGGCGGTGGCGCCGCAGTTCCGCGCCACCGCGCCCGCCGCGACCGCGTTGGTGGCGACGTCGGTGGTGGTGACGGCCCTGCTGGTGCCGCCGCTCACCGCCGCCTATGCGCGCAGGATGGCGCGGACCGCGTCGCCGCCGGCAGCGGACGGCTGACCCGCGCGTGCCGATTGGCGACCGCCGCGCCGCGCTTTGCGCGACAATACGCCGATGCCGATGCACCCCACCACCAAAGCCCAGTTGCAAATCCATTTCTGTGTCCTGCTGTGGGGGATCACCGCGATTCTCGGCAAGCTGATCACCCTGCCCGCGCTGCCGCTGGTGTGGTGGCGAATGCTGATGGTGGTGGCCGCACTGGCCCTGCTACCGCGGGTATGGCGCGGACTGGCGGCGCTGACGCCGAAGCTGGCGCTCGGCTACGCAGTGGTCGGCGCCCTGGTCGGCCTGCACTGGCTGACCTTCTATGGCGCGATCAAGCTGGCCAACGCCTCGGTCGCGGCGACCTGCATCGCGCTGGCGCCGGTGTTCACCGCGGTGATCGAACCGTGGGTGGCGAAGCGGCCGTTCCGCCCCAGCGAACTGGCCTTCGGCCTGGCGGTGCTGCCGGGCGTGGCCCTGGTGGTCGGCGGGGTGCCACACGGGATGCGCGCCGGCGTGGCGGTCGGGGCGGTGTCGGCGCTGCTGGTGGCGGCCTTCGGCTCGCTCAACAAGCGCCTGGTCGACCATGCCGATCCGCTGACCGTGACCGCACTGGAACTGGGCGCCGGCACCCTGACCCTGACCGCGCTGGCGCCGTTGCTGCCGTTCGTGCTGCCGGCCCTGAGCGGACCGTTGCTGGTGCTGCCCAGCCTGCACGACACCGCGCTGCTGCTGGCGCTGGCGCTGCTGTGCACGCTGCTGCCGTTCGCCCTGGCCCTGGTCGCGCTGCGCCGGCTCAGCGCCTACGCGGTGCAACTGGTCACCAACCTGGAACCGGTCTACGCGATCGTGTTCGCGATCGTGCTGCTGGACGAGCAACGCCAGCTCACCGGGCTGTTCTATCTCGGCGTGGCGGTGATCCTGGGCGCGGTGTTCCTGCATCCGCTGCTGACCCGCACGCGCGCGGTGCAGCACCCGGAACTGCTGGCGACCTGCGAGGCGAAGAACGTGGTGGAGTGAGCGCGGCGGCGCTCAGTCCGGGATTGGGGATTGAGGATTGGAGATTCGGGATTCGAGATTGGCCCGGTCCTGTGCATGTGCGGCATGGCCGCAGGCCCAACGCGAAGGGCACCGCATGCTCGGGAAATAGCCCCTCTCCCCCAGTGAGAGGGGTTGGGGCGAGGGTACGGCGCGAAGGCGCCTTGCGTCATCCGAGTTCGCGAGGTGGCGTGCCTACGCCGCCAGCGACACGCAATCGCGGCCGGCGCGCTTGGCCTGGAACAGGCCGTGGTCGGCGCGCTTGAGCAGGTCTTCGGCACTCTCGCGGCCCTGCAACGTGGCCACGCCGATGCTGGCGGTCAGCGGAACGCCCAACTGCAGCAGGCTGGTGTCCTGGCGCAGGCGCTCGCAGGCGCGCATCGCCTGTGCCGCGTCCAGACCGGGCAGCAACAACCCGAACTCGCCGCCACCGTAGCGCGCCACCACGCTGTCCGGCGGCATGCGCGCACGCAGCATGTCGGCCAGCGCCAGCAGCACCTCGTCGCCCTTGTCGTGGCCGTGCAGGTCGTTGACGCTCTTGAAGTAATCCAGGTCCAGGATCGCCACGCTGAGCGGCGCGGTGCCCAGTTGCGCGGCCTCGGCGTGGATCATCAGCGCGGTGGCGAAGGCGCGGCGGTTGAGCAGGCCGGTCAGCGGATCGGTGCGCGCCTGCTCCAGCAGTTCGGCGTTGAGCGATTCCAGCGACTGCTGGTACTGCAGCAACTGCTGCTCGTACCAGGCGCGTTCGCGCAGTTGCAGCGCCAGCGCATGGCTGGTGCGGCGCAGTTCGATCAGTTGCATCACCTGCCGCGACAACGCCTGCAGCGCCGCCAGTTGTCCGGGCTGGAGGGTGCGCGGCTCATTGTCGAGCACGCACACGGTGCCGACCGGCAGGCCGTCGCGGGTCAGCAGCGGCGCGCCGGCGTAGAACCGCACCCCACCCTCGGTGACCAGGGGATTGTTCTGGAAGCGCGCATCGGCGGTGGCGTCGGCGACCATCATGACCTGCTCCGGGGTCAGGATGGTGTGCCCGCAGAACGACTCGTCGCGCGCATTGCTCAACAGGCAGACGTTGCGCTGCGCCTTCAGCCATTGCCGCTCGTCGTCCACCAGCGAGATCAGCGCCGAGGGCGTGCCGCACAGCTTGGCGGCGATGTCGACCAGATCGTCGTAGGACGCTTCCGGCTCGGTATCGAGGATCTGCAGCGCATGCAGCGCCTGCAGGCGTGCGGCTTCGTTGTCGGGCTTGCGGGGCTTGATCACGGGGTACCCAGCGGCGGCGTTGGTTCGCGTTGCGCAGTATGGCCAAATCCGTGGCGGACGCCAGCCCTGGCCGGCGCGGCGGCGGCCGGCCGCGGACACTGAGACGCGGTTACCACTCCTGGCGCTGCGGCAGCAGGCCGCGCAGTTCCTGCTCGGTGAGATTGCGCCACTGGCCCGGCTTCAGCGCGCCGAGCTTGATGTTGTCGATGCGCACGCGGCGCAACTGGGTGACGCGGTAGTCGAACGCCGCCGCCATCAACCGGATCTGCCGGTTGAGCCCTTGCTCCAGCACGATGCGGAATCCGAACTTGGCGATGCGCGCGGTGCGGCACGGCAGGGTCATCTGGTCGTGCACGCGCACGCCGCGCGCCATGCCGCGCAGGAACTCGTCGGTGACCGGCTTGTTCACCGCCACCAGGTATTCCTTCTGGTGACGATTCTCCGCGCGCAGGATCTCGTTGACGATGTCGCCGTTGCTGGTCATCAGGATCAGCCCCTCGGACTCCTTGTCCAGGCGCCCGATCGGGAAGATGCGCTGCTCATGGCCGACGAAGTCGACGATGTTGCCCTTGACCGCGCTCTCGGTGGTGCAGGTCACCCCGACCGGCTTGTTCAGCGCGATGTAGACGTGGCGGCGCCCGGTCTTGGCCTTGGCGCGCGCGCGCAGCGGCTGCCCATCGACCTTGACCTCGTCGCCCTCGCCCACCACCGAACCGACCCCGCCAGGCAGGCCGTTGACGGTGACGCGGCGCGCGGCGATCAGCCGATCGGCCTCGCGGCGCGAGCAAAAACCGGTCTCGGCGATGTGCTTGTTGAGGCGGACTGACATGGGCTGGGAGTGGGGAATCGGGAATGGGGAATGGCAACAGCGGGCTGCGGCCGACTGGGCCATGGCTAACGTTGGGAACGGCGGCAGGGAGCGACAGCGGGGACGTCCCCCATTCCCGATTCCCTACTCCCAATTCCCAGCTTCTCAGCGCTTCGGCGGCCCCTTGCGCGGCGGGCGGTCGGCGGCGAAGCGGCCGGCCGGGCGTGGGCCGGCGGCATTGGGCTTGCCGCCGGGCTTGCCGGTGCGCGCGAACTTCGGCTTGAACGGGGCGCCGCCGGGGGCGTCGTCGTCGAGCTTGCGCATCTGCAGTTGCTGGCCGGAGACCCAGACCTTCTTCAGGTGCGTCAGCAGTTCGCGCGGCATGTCCGCCGGCAGGTCCAGGATCGAGTGGTCGTCGTGGATGTCGATGCGGCCGATGTACTTGCTCTCCAGCCCGGCTTCGTTGGCGATCGCGCCGACGATGTTGGCCGGCTTGACCCCATGCTGGTGGCCGACCTCGATGCGGTAGGTCTCCATGCCCACGTCCGGGGCACCGCGCGGCGCTTTCGGCGCCTTGTCGCGGCGCGGGGCCTCGAAGCTGCCGACGTCGCGGTGGTAGTCGAAGTCCTCGCCACGCGCGGGCGGCGCCGGACGGGCGGCGCGCTCGCCGTCGTCGCGGCGCGGTGCGCGCGGTTCGCGCTCGAACTTCGGCTCGAAGCGGGCGCGCTCCGGGCGCTCGCCGCGCTCGGGCCGCTCGCGGCGTTCGAAGCGTTCGCCCTGCGGCGGGCGCGGGCGGTCCGGGGCCAGCAGCAACGGCGTCTCGCCCTGCAGCAGGCGCGCCAGCGCCGCGGCCACTTCCACCATCGGCACGTTCTTCTCGGCCTCGAACTTCTGCAGCAGGTCGCGGTACATGTCGATGCCGCCAGCGGCGATGGTCTCGCTGATCTTCTCCATGAAGCGGCTCACGCGCTGGTCGTTGACCGCGTCCACGCTGGGCAGCTGCATTTCCTCGATCGGCTGGCGGGTGGCGCGCTCGATCGCGCGCAGCATGCCGCGCTCGCGCGGGCTGACGAACAGGATCGCCTCGCCGCTGCGCCCGGCCCGGCCGGTGCGGCCGATGCGGTGCACGTAGCTTTCGGTGTCGTAGGGAATGTCGTAGTTCAGCACGTGGCTGATCCGCTCCACGTCCAGGCCGCGCGCGGCCACGTCGGTGGCGACCAGGATGTCGAGCTTGCCGTCCTTGAGCTGCTGGATCACCCGCTCGCGCTGCGCCTGCTGGATGTCGCCATTGATCGCCGCCGCGGCCAGGCCGCGCGCCTGCAGCTTCTGCGCCAGCTCGTCGGTGCCGGCCTTGGTGCGGGCGAAGATGATCATCGCGTCGAACGGCTCGACCTCCAGGATCCGGGTCAGCGCGTCGAGCTTGTGCAGCCCGCTCACCGCCCAGTAGCGCTGGCGGATGTTGGCCGAGGTGGTGGTCTTGGAGGCGATGATCACCTCGGCCGGGTCGTTCAGATAGGTCTGTGCGATGCGCTTGATTGCCGGCGGCATGGTCGCCGAGAACAGCGCCACCTGGCGCGAGTCCGGCAGCTTCTTCAGCACCGCCTCGACGTCGTCGATGAAGCCCATGCGCAGCATTTCGTCCGCTTCGTCCAGCACCAGCGTCTTCAGCTCGGACAGGTCCAGGGTGCCGCGATCGAGATGGTCGATGACCCGTCCCGGGGTGCCCACCACCACGTGCACGCCGCGCTTGAGCGCCGACAGCTGCTGCACGTAGGGCTGGCCGCCGTACACCGGCAGCACCTGGAAGCCGGGGATCGCCGCGGCGTAGCGGTGGAACGCTTCGGCCACCTGGATCGCCAGTTCGCGGGTCGGCGCCAGCACCAGCGCCTGCGGCTTGCGCTGGGCAAAATCCAGCCGCGACAGGATCGGCAGCGCGAACGCGGCGGTCTTGCCGGTGCCGGTCTGCGCCTGGCCGAGCAGGTCGCGGCCGGTCAGCAGCGCCGGGATGGTGGCGGCCTGGATCGGCGACGGCGACTCGTAGCCGACGTCGGCGACCGCCTTCATCACAGCAGGGGAGAGGCCGAGATCTGCGAACAGCAGCGGCGCGGGGGTATCTTGGGACATGGGAGACTCCGGGGGCGCCGCAGAGAACCGGCAGGCGCAAAGAAGCCCCTATTGTGCGCTCTGCCGGGCCGCATGTCGAAATCAGGTGAACGGCACCGTTCAGGCGTGACCCGCTCCGCACTGCCGGCCACCGCCATTGCGGCCGGCCACGGGCGTCCCGACGCCGCAGCCAACCGCCGCGGCAGGTGAGCTCGGACGATCGACATGGTGGGCGTTTTGCCGCGAATGACCGACAATGGGCACCGATTTCCGAGCAGCCCCCAATGCAGACCATCGATCTCCAGCTAGAAAGCGACTACGTGGAACTCAAGCACCTGTTGAAACTGACCGGCCTGTGCGACAGCGGCGGCGCGGCCAAGGCCGTGATCAGCGACGGTCAGGTGCGCGTGGACGGCGAGGTCGAGCTGCGCAAGGCCTGCAAGGTGCGCGCGGGCCAGGTGGTGCAGTTGGGCGACGTGCAGGTGCAGGTGCTCGGCAAGGCATGACCGGCATCGGCGCGCGCGGCCTGCCACTTGCTGGCCGACGCTGCCGGGCAACGCGGAGCGCCGGACGATGCTGATCGAGCTCGGCGCCCGCAACATCGCGCCGTCCGCGGCACATCCGCGGCACGACGTGTACATCGTGCAGCTCGATCCGGACGCGGCGCGTCCGTTCTGCCTGGGCCAATCCATCTGCGGCGGGCATGGCGAGCGCGGCGGCTCCATCCACCTGGCGCTGGACGAACTGGAGGCCTGGCCCGGCGACTGGCGCCAGCACCTGCGCCAGGCCGGCTGCGCCTGGGCCATCGCCCCGATCGAAGCGGCGCAGCGCTCGGGCGACCTGCAAACCGCCCTCGCCCAACTCGTCGCCGGTGCGGCGCAACCGCGTTCACCCTGAGGTTGCCGGACCCAGGAGGCATGCCTCCACCTCGTAGGAGCGGCTTCAGCCGCGACCGGGCTTTCCTGGTAAAGCGTGGTCGCGGCTGAAGCCGCTCCTACGAGGACGCGCACGACAGGCTCAGCCCGCGCGACGACCACCACAGCGCACGCGCCGACGCGTCGCTCCGCTCGCCGCGGCCTGACCTCAGCGCGCCATGGCCGCCACGCGCTGGGTCAGGTGCGCGGCGATCGCGCGCTTGAACGGCGCGACCCGGTCGGCCACGCGCAACGCGGCACTGCGCAGGGCGCGCGCCGGCAGGCGGTCGTCGGTGTACAGCGCGGCGATCGCATTGGTCGCCTCGTACAGCGGGCGGGTGGCCAGGCGGTGCCCGCGCTGGTAGCCGGCCAGCAGCGCGGGCGCGGCGATGTCGCCACCGCGTGCCACCGCCTGGTGCAGCGCGCGGGCCAGCCGCGCCTGGCTCTGCAGGCCGAAGTTGAAGCCGTGCGCGGTCACCGGATGCATGCCGACCGCAGCATCGCCGATCAAGGCATAGCGCTCGGCGACGAAGCGCTGCGCATACACCGCCACCAGCGGATAGGCCTGCGGCCGCACCAACGGGGTCATCGCGCCCAGGCGATGCTCGAAGCAGGCGCTGATCTCCGCCCCCAACGCCGCCTCGTCCATCTGCAGCAGCGCCTGCGCGCGCTCCGGCGGCAGGGTCAGCACCGCCGAGGCGGCGTTGCCGTGCAGCGGCAGCAACGCCATGGTGCGGCCGTAGCCGAACCACTCCCAGGCGGTCTGATGGTGCGGACGCGCATGGCGCACCCGGCATACCAGCATGGTGCGGCCGAAATCGCGCAGCTGCGCGCCAATGCCGCTCATGCGGCGGGTGCTGGAAAAACGACTGTCGGCCGCCACCACCAGCCGCGCAGCCACGCTGCGCCCGTCGGAAAGCTGCAACTCCGCCTGGCGCGCGTCGCGGCGCAGCGCCTGCACCGAAACCCCGTCGAGCAACGTCAGGCCGGGCTGGTCCTGCACCGCGGCGAACGCGGCGCGGCGGATCAGGTGATTGGGCACCAGCCAGCCCAGGTCGCCACGGCTGCCCTCGCCCGCCGCGAAGGTCAGCGCGAACGGCGAGGAGCCGTTCATCACCCGCGCATCGCGCAGCGGCGCGATCGCCTGCGGGTCGATGCGTGCCCACAGGTCCAGCTGCTCCAGCAGCGCCCGCGAGGCATGGGTCAGGGCGATCTCGCGGCCGTCGAAGGCGGCCTCGGCCAGCGCCGCGCGCGGCTGCGGCTCGATCAGCGCCAGCGACAGGCCGCTGCCGGCCAGCGAGCGGGCGAAGCACAGGCCGGCAGGACCGGCCCCGACGATGGCGATATCCACTTGCATGCGGCAACTCCCTGATCGGACCCGGCCAGGATACGACCGCCGCGCACCGCGTCCTTGATCTGGATCAGCGCTGCGACGATCGGTCGCAGCCTGCGAGGTTCAGAGCAAGGCCCACACCAGCTGCAGGATCGCCCACAACGACACCACCCACACCAGGCTGCGCACGTACGGCACGCCGGCCGCGTACAGCGGCACGTAGGCCACCCGCGCCCACACATAAATCTGTGCCGACAGCGCGGTGTGCGCATCGCCCTTGCCCAGTGCCGCCACCGCCACCGCCGCGGCGGCGAAGAACGGGAAGGTCTCCAGGAAGTTGCGCAGGGCGCGATCCAGGCGCCCGGCCACGCCGGCCGGCGGCGGCTGCGGCGCATCGCGTGCGCCGGCGTTCCACTTCAAGCCGCGCTGCGCGGTGACGAAGGCGGACGCGAGCAGCAATTGCGCGATGCCGAGCAGGATCGCCCAGGCCAGCATGCGGATTTCGGTAGGCATCGGAGCCTCGTCGGGAAAGGGAAGACGGCGCGCAGCATGCCGCTCAATCGGGCATGGCGACGTGATAACCGACCAGGCGCCAGGTCTTGTCCTCGTCCAGCCGCAAGGACACCAGCTCGCGCACCGGCTGCGGCGCGTTGGCGAAGCGGCTGGGGAAGCTGATGTTGACGTAGGTGCCCGGCGGCACCTGCGAGCCGGCGGCGTACTGCACCCGCGCCACACTGGCCACGCCGCGGCCGAGCAGCGCGCCCAGCCGTGCACGCGCGGCGTCGATCTCGCGCACGAACACGGCACGCGTCACCGCCTTCTTCGCCACCGCCGAGGCGCCGTCCCACAGTTCGCCAGTGCGCCCGGCGTCGACCAGCTGCGCGGCGCGCAGCCCGGCCTGGGCCATCTGCGCATCCTGCTTGGCCAGCGGTCCGGGGGCGGGGGTCGCGGTGCCGGCATGGCGCGGCGCCGGCTTCGCTGTCGCCGCGGGAGCGCCGGCGGGCGCGGCGGGTGCCGCTGGCGGGGCAGTCGTCGGCGTCGGCGTGGGTGCGGACGACGGTGCCGGGGACGCGGTTTGCGCGGAGGCGGCGCCGGCCATCAAGGCCAGCAGGACGACAGGAAAGCGGAACGGGACGGACATGGGCAAGGACATCGCTCGGCAGCGGCGGTGGCGAGGGCCGCAGTCTACGCCGCCATGGCGGACCGACGCAGCGGCGCCTACGGCGTTTCCTCGCTCGCCACCACCGCGGCCGCGGCGGCGTAACGCTGGCGGTGCCAGGCGCGCCAACTGGCCCACAGCGCCCAGGCGGTGGCCGCGAGCAGGCCGAACAGGCTCAGCAGCGAGCCGGTCCGCGCCAGCCAGGGCGCATGCAGGCCATTGGCGAGGTGCAGCAGCACTTCGGCGATCACGAAGCCACCCAGCGCCAGCAAGGCCGGGGGCAGATACAGCCGCAGCATCAAGCGGGTTCCGGCGGCCATGCGCGCGCTCCGGGGTGGTGATGCGGCGACGCTAGTCCCGCATCGATGCGCGCCACGTGAACGCGCGGAACGCGCCGCAGCCGCCGTTCAGGCCCCGGGCGAGGCCAGCGGCAGGGTCGCCACGTCGATCTCCGACAGCGGGCTTTCCATCGGGCAGGCCTGGTCCGGGAACCCGAAGCGCTGCTTCAGCGCCTGGCCGCAGGCGGTCAGGCTCTCCAGATCCACGTCCTTCCTGGTCTTGCACTCCTGGTCGAACGCGACCAGGAAGGCATCCTTGCGCCGCACGAAGTCGTCGCCGCACTTGCGCAATTGCTTGATGCGCTCCAGATCGTCCTGCACCGCGTTGGTGCCATCGAGCCCGTACTGCTTGAGTTCGTCGTTGCTGAGCAGGCGCAGGCTGCGGTTGGGCACGGTCATCATCAAATCCGCCACCGCCACCGCCACGCCGTTGCGCTCCAGGTAGTCCTTGACGTTGCCATAGACCTCCTGCAGTTCGCGGTTGAGTTCGGCGCGCGAGGTCGCGGTGGAGCTGATCCGCATCATCCGGTGGATGCCGACCTTGCCGGAAATCAATCGGTTGTCGCCGGCGGCCAGCACGAACACGCAGGCGCTGTGGCAGACCGAGCCCTCGCGCACCCACACGGTCCAGCCGGATTCGCCGATGGCGTCGCCGGCGCGAATCGCCGCCTCGACCTGGCCGCCGCTGGAATCGAGGTCGAGCACGCGCTTGCCGATGCCGGTTTGTCTGGCCACCTCGGCCAGCCGTCGCACCAGCTCGGCGAAGCCGGCGTTGATCTTGCCGACATAGCGCACCCGCATCAGCCCGCGCTCGCGGCACGGCGCCAGCGCCGCTTCCACCGCGGGCCGGTCCAGCCCGGCCAGCGGCTGGCCGTCGCCGGCCTCGTCGGCATAGTCGATATCGCAGCTGATGAAGGCCTCGCCGTTTTCCAGGGTGGCCTCGTCCCAGGCTTGCGGATCGTGCTTGGGCGCGACCGCATGCGGCGGCGGTGCCGGCGGTGCGCCGATCGAGACCATGTGCTCGCCGTCGGCCGAGGGGCTGTCGGCGACGGTCCGCGGCGCCGACGCCGGCTGCTGCCCGCAGGCCAACAGGCCCAGGCAACATAGCGACAACCAGCAGAGTCTGAACGGAGCGGCCAAACAGGGATCCAGGGCGAACACGAAAAAGCCAGGCGCCAGGCGCCCGTGGACCTAGTCTAGTGCGGCAGCGCGGAGCCTCCCCAACTGCGCCTAAACCGCGGTCACCACGGCGACGCGCACGCGGCGGCATTGCTGTCCGAAAACGGCCAGTGCGCCGCGTCGGGGCCGACTAGACTGGCGCCATGCCCGCCCTCGCCGCCACCGACCACGCCCTCTACGACCGCGCCCGCCAGTCGCGCGATGCGCGCTTCGACGGCGTGTTCTTCACCGCCGTGCGCAGCACCGGCATCTACTGCCGGCCGGTGTGCCCGGCGCCGCCACCCAAGCGCAGCAATGTGCGCTACTACCCCAGCGCCGCGGCCGCCGCAGCGGCCGGCTACCGGCCGTGCCTGCGCTGCCGCCCCGAACTGTCGCCGGAGGCGCAGCAGCACCTGGGCGAGGAGGTCGTGCGGCGTGCGCTGGCGCTGATCGCCGAAGGCGCCCTGCAGGACGCCAGTGTCGCCGCGCTGGCCGCCGAACTGGGGATCAGCGCGCGCCAGCTGCAGCGCCTGTTCGTCGCCCAGCTCGGCGCCACCCCGGCGGCGGTGCACGCCACCCGGCGCCTGTTGCTGGCCAAGCAACTGCTGACCGAAACCGCACTGCCGATCACCCAGGTGGCGCTGGCGGCCGGCTTCAACAGCCTGCGCCGCTTCAACGCCGCCTTCCTCGACGGCTGCGGCATGCCGCCCTCGGCGATCCGCAAGCAGCGCGCCGAGAGCCCCGGCGGCGACCTGGTGCTGCGCCTGGGCTATCGGCCACCGCTGGACTTCCCGGCGATGCTGGCGTTCCTGCGCAAGCGCGCGATCCCCGGCATCGAGCGCATCGGCGAAGCCAGCTACGAACGCGTGCTCGGTCCCTGCGCGGCCTCTACCCGCATCCGTGTCGAAGCCGATCCGCAGCGCCACGAACTGCGCCTGCACATCGCCGCGGCCGATCCGCGCGCCATTCCCGACATCGTGCGCCGGGTGCGCCGCGTGTTCGACCTGGATGCCGACCTGCGCGCGGTGCACGCCACGCTCGGCGAGGATCCGCTGCTGGCGCGGGCCATCGCCCGGCGCCCCGGGCTGCGCGTGCCGGGCGGCTGGGACGGCTTCGAAGTGGCGGTGCGCGCGGTGCTCGGCCAGCAGGTCAGCGTGGCCGGCGCCGCGACCCTGGCCGCGCGCCTGGTCGATCGCCATGGCGCCGCGCGGCCCGGCCAGCCGCCGGGGCTGGATCGCGCCTTCCCGACCCCGCAGGCGCTGCGCGACGCGCCGCTGGAAGCGATCGGCCTGCCGCGCTCGCGGGCGGCGACGATCCGTGCGCTGGCGCAGGCGGTGCTGGACGGCCGCCTGTCCTTCCGCGCCGGCCAGCGCCTGGACGACTTCGTCGCCCACGCCATCACCTTGCCCGGCATCGGTGCCTGGACCGCGCAGTACATCGCCCTGCGCGCGCTCGGCCAGCCCGACGCCTTCCCCGCCGGCGACCTGGTGCTGCAACGCATGCTCGGCGAAGGCGGCTCGCGCCTGAGCGAACGCGCCACCGAGGCGCGCGCGCAGGCCTGGCGGCCCTGGCGCGCCTATGCGGTGCTGCACCTGTGGCACCTGGCCAACGATCCTCCCGAGGAGACCCGCGCATGACCACGTCCCCGCTGTCCTACGACTGCTTCGCCACCCCGATCGGCGAGCTGACCGTCGCCGTCGGCGCCGATGGCGTGCGCCACATCCTGTTCCCGGAGAACCGCTATGACGCCCGCGGCCGTGCCGACTGGGTGCACGATCCGACCCCGGTGCGCGCCGCGCGCGAGCAGTTGCTGGCCTACTTCGCCGGCGAGCGCGAGCGCTTCGACCTGCCGCTGGCCCCGCACGGCACCGAGTTCCAGCGGCGGGTATGGCTGGCGCTGGCCGAAATCCCGTTCGGCGCGACCTGGAGCTACGCGCAGTTGGCGCAGCACCTCGGCCAGCCGCGTGCGGTGCGTGCGGTGGGCGCCGCCAACGGCCGCAACCCGCTGCCGATCGTGCTGCCCTGCCATCGGGTGATCGGCGCCAACGGCGCACTGACCGGCTTCGGCGGCGGCCTGCCGACCAAGGCCGCACTGCTGGCGCTGGAGCGGCGCGACGGCGGCGGCGCGGCCACCGGCACGATGGCCTCGCTGTTCGGCTGAGCGCCGCGGCACGCGGTGGGCCTGCCGCCAACGCCGTGGCCTTGCCGCATTCGCCAGCCGATGGGCGCGCGGCGGGCGCTGTCTTCGCCACGTCACCGTGCGCGCTTTATGATGCGGCGATGATGTCCTCCGTCCTGCGCTCCACGCTCGTCTGCGCCACCCTGCTGCTCGGTGCCTGCGCCTCCGCCCCCTCCACGCCCCCGCATGCGACTGCCGCGGCCAGCGCCGCCGCGCCGGCGGCGCTGCCCACGCCGGTGCTGTTGATCTCGATCGACGGCCTGCGCGCGGACATGCTCGATCGCGGCATCGCCCCGAACCTGAGCCGCCTGGTCCACGACGGCGTGCGTGCGCAGTGGATGACGCCCTCGTATCCGTCGCTGACCTTCCCCAACCACTACACCATCGCCACCGGCCTGCGTCCGGACCATCACGGCATCGTCCACAACAGCATGCAGGACCCGGTACTGGGCACGTTCCAGATCAGCGATCGCGCCGCGGTCGGCGATGGCCGCTGGTGGGGTGGCGAACCGATCTGGGTCGGCGTCGAGAAGGCGGGCCTGCACGCGGCGACCTGGGCCTGGCCGGGCAGCGAGGCGGCCATCCAGGGCGTGCGCCCCAGCCGCCGCCAGACCTTCGACGCGGACATGCCGCCGAACGCGCGGGTCGATCAGGTACTGGGCTGGCTGGACGATGCCAGCGCGCCGCGGCCGCAGCTGCTGACGCTGTACTTCGAACAGGTGGACGAAGCCGGCCACGACCACGGCCCGGAGTCGCGGGAATACGCGCAGGCCATCGCCAGCATCGATGCCGCGATCGGGCATCTGCTCGACGGCCTGGCGCAGCGTGGCGAACTGGACCACATCAACCTGGTGCTGGTGTCCGACCACGGCATGGCCGCGGTGCCGCCCAGGCAGGTGCTGGCGGTGGAGGAGATGGTATCGCCGCAACAGGCCACGGTGATCAGCTACGGGCAATCGGTGGGCATCGCCCCGCGCCCGGGCCAGGAGGCCGCGGCCGAGGCGCGGCTGCTCGGCGCGCACCCGCAGTACGACTGCTGGCGCAAGGGCGAGCTGCCGGCGCGTTGGCATTACGGCAGCAACCCGCGCATCCCGCCGATCGTGTGCCAGATGCACGAGGGCTGGGATGCGCTACCGCGTGCACGCATCGCCGAGAAGCCGCGCGGCCTGCGCGGTTCGCACGGCTACGACCCGGCGCTGCCGTCGATGCGCGCGGTGTTCGTCGCCCGCGGTCCGGCGTTCCGCCGCGGTGTCACCCTGCCGCCGATCGACAACGTCGACGTCTATCCCTTGCTGACCCGCCTGCTCGGCATCCCCGCCGCGCCCAACGACGGCGATCCGCAGGCCCTGTTGCCGGCGCTGCGCTAGGGCGGGCCACCCATCCCCGAGCGATGACGCGGCCACAGGCGCGCGCAGCCGCGGCGCGGCATACTCGGGAATGGGTGACTCGCCCTAAGCGCCAGGGCAACGGCGTCGGCGCGCCGACGCCCGCCCGGGGCAACGCGTGCGACAATGGCCGCATGCACTCGCCCGACTCCGCGCAACCACCGCGCCTGCGCCAACTGATCTCGCAGGAGAGCTGGAAGCAGCGCGCCGTGCTGTGGGGCGGCGCGGTGGCGGTGGCACTGGTATCCATCGTCTTCGCCAAGGCCAGCGACGCCGCCTTCCACGTGTTCCAGCGCATCACCGCGCATTCGCCGTGGTGGGCGCTGCTGCTGACCCCGAGCGTGTTCGCCCTGCTCGCCTGGCTGACCAACGGCGCCCTGCGCCCCACCCGCGGCAGCGGCATTCCGCAGGTGATCGCCGCGCTGGACCGCACCGACGACGGCTTCCGCCAATCCAACCTGTCGCTGCGCGTGTCCGCCGGCAAGCTGATGCTGACCACCATGGCCCTGTTCGGCGGCGCCTCGATCGGCCGCGAAGGCCCGACCGTGCACGTCGGCGCCAGCCTGATGTACGTGTTCGGGCGCTGGTTCGGCTTCCGCGACGCACGGCAGGCCAGTCATTTCCTGCTGGCCGGCGGCGCCGCCGGCATCGCCGCCGCGTTCAATACGCCGCTGGCCGGCGTGGTGTTCGCCATCGAGGAACTGAGCGGGCGCTTCGAGCACCACTTCTCCGGCACCCTGCTGACCGCGGTGATCGTCGGCGGCGTGATCTCGCTGGGCCTGCTCGGCGACTACACCTACTTCGGCCGGGTCGCCACCGCCGGCCTGCCGCTGGGCAAGGCGTGGCTGGCGATCCTGCTGTGCGGCGTGGTCGCCGGCCTGCTCGGCGGCGCCTTCTCGCGCATGGTGCTGGCCAGCGCCGCCGGCCGGCCGCGCTGGCTGGGCGACCTGCGCCGGCGGCAGCCGGTGCTGCTGGCCGCGCTGTGCGGCCTGGCGCTGGTGCTGCTGGGCCTGATCTTCGGCGCCGGCGCGTTCGGCACCGGCTACGAGCAGGCCCGCAGCCTGGTGCAGGGGCACGCCAGCGTCGGCCACGAGTTCGGCCTGATGAAGCTGCTGGCGAACCTGGTGTCCTACGTCGCCGGCATCCCCGGCGGCCTGTTCTCGCCGGCGCTGGCGGTCGGCGCCGGGCTCGGCCACAACCTGGCCGTGCTGATGCCGGGCGTGGACCCGCGCATCTTCGTGCTGCTGGGCATGTGCGCCTATCTCACCGGGGTGACCCAGGCGCCACTGACCTCGGCGGTGATCTCGCTGGAACTCACCGACAGCAGCGACATGCTGCTGCCGATCCTGGCCACGGTGCTGATCGCCCGCGGCGCCTCGGCGCTGGTGTGCCGCACGCCGATCTATCGCGGCCTGGCCGAGCTGTTGCTGGTGGCACCGCCGCCGGCGTCGGCGCCGCCCGCCGAAGAGGAAGCGCCGACCTCGCTGGTCGCCGATCTGGCCGGTAGCGACCACGACGACCGCGACGACGGCCCGACCGCGCCACGCCCGCACTGATTGCCGGCGCGTCTCCGGCACTGGCGCGATCCGCAAGCGCGCCGCCACTCCCGCTTTCGCAAGGCCGCTGCCTGGCGGCGGCCGGGCAGCAAAAAACAGACATAAAAAAACGCGGCGCAAGCGCCGCGTTCTTCGTCGCAACCGGTGGCTGGCTCAGCCGGCCTTGGCGACCGTCTTCTTGGCCACGGCCTTCTTGGCCGCCGGCGCCTTGACCACCGACTTCTTCGCGACCGGCGCACCAGCGCCCACGGCCACCTTGCTCACGCTGTGCGAGCGCGCATTGCCGTAGCTGGCGTTATAGCGCTTGCCCTTGGCGGTCTTGCGGTCACCCTTACCCATGCTCATCGACTCCTGAATGTATGTGCGAAAACCCCCGCGCGACGCACGGGGTTTGGCGAGGCCAACGCGGTCGGCGCCCTCGCGCAAGGGCGGCAAGCCTACCACGTGCGCTCAGTGGGCGCAGCTTGCGTCGTGCACGTGGCCGTGATTGAGGCGCAGGTTGAGCAGGTGGGCAAGGCCGACCAGGGTGCCGCCGAAGGTCATGATCGCCGCGTGCGGCGCCACCGCGTGGTGCAGCGCCGGCACCAGCAGGCCGGCCCACAGCGCCAGCAGGCCGAGCACCAGCAGGCCCAGCGCCTGCCAGGCGCGGTGCCGGCGATAACCGAGCACCAGGCTGAACAGCCCCAGGCAGGTCACGAACAGCACCAGGCTGCGCTCCACGCCCTCGCCCAGCCACATCGCCAGACCCAGCGACGGCAGCACCGCCAGCGCCAGCGGCAGCACCGCGCAATGCACCGCGCACAGCAGCGAACCGGTGGCGCCGAGGCGGTCGAGCGTGGCGCGCAGATCGAACGGTGAGGACATGACGAGCGGCACGGGTTGAAAGTGTTACGGAATAATATAACATTCGGCCGCCGGCGACCAGCGCGTCCCGTGCCCCTTCCCCGACCGTCCACCGCCGCTGTGCGGTGTCGGCAGCGCGCACGTCGCCCCGACTGTCCCTCCTGATGGAATGCCCATGCCCTCTCACCGTCCCGCCCTGCTCCGCCGTTCCGCCCTGTCCCTGGCCCTGCTTGGCCTGTTGAGCCCGTCACTGGCCCTGGCCGCCGATCCCACCACTGCGACCGCCGCGGCCGACGCCACGCCGCCGGCCAGCGACAGTCGCCACGGCGCGGGCCACAAGCAGGACCGGCACGTGAAGGACATGGACCAGGTCGTCGTCACCGCCAGCCCGCTGCGCGATGCGGCCGGCGCGCTGAGCCAGCCGGTGGACGTGCTGGCCGGCGAGCGCCTGGACGAAAACCGCGGCGCCAGCATCGGCGAAACCGTGGCCAGCCTGCCTGGCGTGCAGAGCTCCAACTTCGGCCCCGGCGTGGGCCGGCCGATCATCCGCGGCCTCGACGGCCCGCGCGTGGCGGTGCTCAACGACGGCCTGTCCTCGCAGGACGTGTCCACGGTCAGCCAGGACCATTCGCCGGCGGTGGAGCCGTTCCTGGCCGACCAGATCGAAGTGCTGAAGGGCCCGTCGACGCTGCTGTACGGCTCCGGAGCCATCGGCGGCGTGGTCAACGTGGTCGACGGGCGCATCGCCGAGACCCCGGTCGACGGCGTGCACGGCCGTGCCGAAGCGCGCTGGGAAGGCGGCGACAAGAGCGGCAACACCGACATGTTCCGCGTCGATGCCGGCAACGGCAGCGGCCTGTCGATCCACGCCGATGGCGTGTATCGCAACCTGAAGGACTACGACACGCCGCAGGGCCCGCAGCTGAACTCGTTCGTCAAGTCCAAGGTCGGCTCGATCGGCAGCTCGCTGGCCGGCGACTGGGGCTTCGTCGGCGTGTCGATCTCGCGCTTCCGCGACAACTACGGCAACCCGGGCGAACCCGGCGACCCGGCTGCCGGCGAGCGCGGCGTGTCGCTGCAGCTGCACCAGGACCGTTTCGAACTCAAGGGCGCGCTGAACGACCCGTGGGGCGACGGCAGCGCGCTGCGCTACAGCTTCGGCCACACCGCCTACACCCACACCGAGTTCGAAGGCGCGGAAGTGGGCACCAAGTTCGACAAGCGCGCCAACGAAGGCCGCGTGGAGGCCTCCTTCGGTTTGGGCGGCGGCTGGCAGACCGCGGTCGGCGTGCAGGGCAGCGATTCCACCTTCCAGGCCATCGGCGAAGAAGCCTTCGTGCCGAAGACCGACACCCGCGCCCTCGGCGTGTTCGCGCTGGCGCGCAACAGCTGGGACCGCGTGCAGGCCGAGGTCGGCGCACGCGTGGACAAGACCAAGTACGAGACCGACACCGGCGTGGACCGCGACTTCACCCCGAAGAGCCTGTCGCTCAGCGGCGGCTTCCGCTTCAACGACCAGTGGCGCCTGACCGCCAACCTCGACCACGCCGAGCGCGCCCCGGCCGAGGAAGAACTGTTCGCCAACGGCCCGCACATCGCCACCCTCGCCTACGAGATCGGCAACCCCGACCTGAAGACCGAGAAGGCCAACCAGGCCGAACTGGGCCTGATCTTCAAGAACGACTGGGTCGACGCCAAGGTGGCCGGCTACTACAACCGCTACGACGACTTCATCTACATCGTCGACACCGGTGGCCAGTGGTACCACGAGGAAGACAACGACTTCCTGCCGATCCGCCAGTGGACCCAGGCCGATGCGATCTTCCACGGCTTCGAGGGCGAAGCCACCTTCCACCTGGCCAACAACGACAGCGGCGCCTGGGACCTGCGCGTGTTCGGCGACACCGTGCGTGCGCGGCTGAAGGACGGCGGCAACCTGCCGCGCATCGCGCCGGCGCGCTACGGCGCGCAGCTGCGCTGGGACGCCAGCAACTGGCGCGCCGCGCTGGGCGCCACCCGCTACCAGAAGCAGGACAAGGTGGCGGTCAACGAGACCCCGACCGCCGGCTACACCCTGGTCGATGCGCACCTGGCCTATCACATCGACAGCGGCAGCACCGCCTGGGAAGTGTTCCTGGACGGCAACAACCTGACCAACCAGGATGCGCGCGTGCACACCTCGTTCCTCAAGGACGACGTCATGCTGCCCGGCCGCAGCGCCTCGTTCGGCGTGCGCCTGTTCTTCTGACCGGGCACGCTCGCCGCAGCGTGAGGAGGCCGCCTTCGGGCGGCCTTTTCTTTGGCTAATGCGGCGCGCTGCGCGAGAACACGTTGATCACCACCACGCCAGCGACGATCAGCGCCATGCCGACGATCGCCGGCGGATCCAGCGCCTGGCCGAACCGCCACCACGCCAGCAGCGAGATCAACACGATGCCGATGCCCGACCAGAGCGCATAGGCCACGCCCACCGGCACGCTGCGCAGGGTCAGCGACAGCAGGTAGAAGGCGATGCCATAGCCGCACAGCGCCAGCAGCGTCGGCCCCAGCCGGGTGAAGCCCTCGCTGGCCTTCAGTGCCGAGGTCGCGACCACCTCGGCGAGGATGGCCACCAGCAGGAACAACCAGTTCTTCATTGCGGGACGCTCCTGGAAATACGCGCGCGACCATAGCAAGTGCGGCGTGGCGACGATGGCGACGGCGCGCCTGCCCTGGTCGCGCGACACCGCATTGCGCAGCGCAGGCCGTGCATGGCCGTGCGATGGCGGCCTGCGTGGGCAACCTGTCACGCAAACCCGGCGCGTACCGCGCTGCACAACAGCCCGCTCGCTGGACGGGGGTACAAAGAGCGCCGCGCGTTGCCCCCTGTCTCGCGCCGTCGCGGCCGCTGCGACGTGGCCACGCGCTGCACGCGCGTACCGCCTGCCGGCCGCCCGTTCCGGATGAAGAAAGGAGAGATTCTTCATGCAATTTGCCCCGCTCCGCCAGCTGCTGCCCCTGTCCGTCGCCGCCGCCCTGCTCGCGCCCCCCGCGCTGGCGCAGACCGCCGATGCCCCCGCTGCGCCTGCCGCGCAGCCCGACGCCACCACCCTGGATACCGTGGTCGTCAGCGGCACTGCACGCTTCAGCGGCCTGCGCAAGCGCGATGCGAGCTTCTCGATCACCACCGCCACGCCCGAACAGATCCAGCAGGCGGTGCCACAGAGCAGCGCCGACCTGCTGAAGATCGTGCCCGGGGTGTGGGCCGAGCCCAGCGGCGGCGGCACCGGCGCCAACATCTTCGTGCGTGGCATGCCGTCCGAAGGCGATGCGCCGTTCGTCACCTTCCAGCTCGACGGCGCACCGCTGTTCCCGCCGCCGACCCTGTCATTCCTGGAAAACTCCACGCTGTTCCGCACCGACGACACCATCGAACGCATGGAGGTGCTGCGCGGCGGCTCCAGTCCGATCTTCTCCAACGGCCAGGCCGGCATCACCGTCAACTTCATCCAGAAGAAGGGCCAGGACGAGCCGGAAGGCAGCGTGCGCCTCACTGGTGGCAGCGACGCCCTGCGCCGCATCGACCTGTTCGACAGCGGGCCGATGGGCAATGGCTGGTACTACAGCGTCGGGGGTTTCTTCCGCGAGACCGACGGCGTGCGCGACCCGCAGTTCCCCGCCGACAAGGGCGGCCAGTTCAGCGCCACCCTGAGCAAGCGCTGGGACAGCGGCGAACTGTCGTTCTATGCGCGCCACACCGACGACAACAACGCCTTCTACACCGCGATCCCGCTGCTGTCGCGCAACAACGGCCGCGACCTGTCCAGCTTCCCCGGCCTCAATGCGCAGCGCGGCACGCTGCTGAGCGACGATTTCCGCAACGTCACCCTGCCGGTCGGCCCGAACGGCCAGACCATCCGGCGCGACCTCGGCGACGGCCGCGGCGTCAACATCGACGTGTTCGGCGGCGAGCTGAACTGGCAGCTGGGCGACTGGACCATCGCCGACCGCTTCAACGTGATGGGCGGCACCGCACCGACCTATGCGCTGTTCACCGGCGACGCGCCGCAGCGGCTGGGCGACTTCATCGCCGGCTACGGCAGCACCGGCAGCGCGCGCTATACCAATGGCGGCGGTGCGGTCGATCCGAACCAGCAGGTGCTGGAAGCCGGCTGGTGGTCGGTGGACAAGCGCCTGAACTCCTTCACCAACGACCTGCGCCTGAGCCGCGCGCTGTTCGCCGGCAACACGCTCACCGTGGGCAGCTACTACGCCAGGTATACCTCCAACGACACCTGGTACCTCGGCAACACCATGCTGCTGACCGCGCGCAACCATGCGCGGCGCATCGACGTGACGCTGGACGACGGCCGCCAGCCCACCCGCGACGGCTTCACCAGCACCGCTTTCCTGGCCCTGCGTGCGCACTACGAGGGCGAGAACGCCGCGGTGTTCGTCGCCGACGAATGGGAGCTGGACGAGCGCCTGCGCCTGGACCTGGGCGTGCGCTACGAGCGTCAGCACGTCACCGGCACCGTGCACGACACCGCCACCGTGGACCTGGACGGCAATCCGGCCACGCTGTACGACAATGCCACCTCGATCTCGCTGCCGAGCGCGCGGCGCATCGACCAGGACGACAATGCGCTGTCGTGGACCGCCGGATTGAACGTCAAGCTCGACGCGCACAACAGCGTATTCGCGCGGGTCAATTCCGGGGTCAAGTTCCCAGGCTTCGACAACCTGCGCGACGGGCAGACCAAGGTGCAGGACATCCGGCAGTACGAACTGGGATTGAAGTCGGGTGCGGCCAACTACGATCTGTACCTGACCGCGTTCTACAACACCTTCAAGAATTCGCCGTTCCAGGCCTTCCTGGCCAACGGCAGCAACTTCACCACGGTCGGCGATTCGCGCGCCTACGGCCTGGAGGTGGAAGGCGCGATCCGCCCGTTCGGTGGCTTCGAGCTGGCGGGCACCGGCGTGTGGCTGGACGCGAAGTACCGCAACTACCGCGAGTACACCGGCAACCAGGTCATGCGCCAGCCCAAGCGCCAGTTCCGGCTGACGCCGAGCTACTACTGGATGCTGCCGTTCGGCGATCTGCGCGTGTTCGCCACCTACTCCTACATCGGCGAGCGCTACGCCGACCTGGCCAACAGCCAGCGCCTGCCGTCCTACGACATGCTCGATCTCGGCGCCAGCCTGCACAGCGGCGAGCACTGGGAGTTCACCGTCAGCGGCAGCAACGTGACCGACACCCTGGGCCTGACCGAGGGCAATGTGCGTGTGCCCGGTGCGGCCACCGGGGGCGTGTTCATGGGCCGCCCGATCGCCGGCCGCCAGTACCAGCTGTCGGTGGCGTACCGCTGGTAGCGCCCGCACGGTGGCACACGCATGTGCTGCCATCGCCACGGCGCGTGGCACGGCGTCCGCCGCGACAGGCGCGATCGATGCCTGTCGCGGCGGTGACCGCTCCTGCAGATGCGCTCGACGCCGCGCATGTGCGCCGTTCCCGGTCCCGCGCATCCGCCTGACCGCGTCACTGCCTCGACACCCTGCCTTCGCGATCTCTTCGCAATCCCTTCGCGGTATCGCCGCGATGCTGGCGCTCGGGTGCCGATGCGCGCCCCTACGCCGGCGTCGCGATGGCGGCGCCGCTACCCAGGTCGATTCGCTCCATGCTGCGCCACGGCGCGCGTGGTGGCGGTCCCCAGGCAGGAGAGACCGATGCAGCATGACCCCCGCCGTTCCGAGGCCGCGTCCGGCGCCGCCGACAGCGCGCCCGATACCCCGCTGAGCGAGGACGAGGCAGCGCTCGCGCGCCGGCTCGGCATCAATGGCCTCTCGCGCCGCGAATTCATTGCCCTGCTCTCGGCCGCCGGGCTGAGCAGCGCGGGCGGGCAGATCCTCTTCAGCGAGGCCGCATTCGCCGCGCCGGTTGCCAAGGCCGCACCGCCGCAGAATGCGCTGCCGGTGGTCCTGGAGGTCAACGGCCAGCGCCACGCGTTGCAGTTGGACCCACGGACCACCCTGCTGGACGCGCTGCGCGAACATCTGGCGCTGACCGGCACCAAGAAGGGTTGCGACCACGGCCAGTGTGGCGCCTGCACGGTGATCGTCGACGGCGAGCGGCGCCTGTCCTGCCTGACCCTGGCCGCACAGGCCGAAGACGCGCAGATCACCACCATCGAAGGTCTGGCCGACGGCGAACGGCTGCATCCGATGCAGGCTGCGTTCGTGCAGCACGACGGGTTCCAGTGCGGCTATTGCACGCCTGGGCAGATCTGCTCGGCCGTGGCCCTGCTGAACGAGATCAAGCGCGGCGACGCCAGCCACGTCAGCGCCGACGTCAGCCGGCCAGTCACCGAACTCAGCGACGCCGAGGTGCGCGAGCGGATGAGCGGCAACATCTGCCGCTGCGGCGCCTACCCGAAGATCGTCGCCGCCATCCAGGACGTGCACAGCGGCGGCGCGCCGCGGCCGCTGACCTGGCGCTATGTCGACCAATCCGAACTGACCGCCCTGAAGATGGCCAAGGAGGTGGCGGATGACGCCGTTTAAGTATCAGCGCGCCACCTCGCCGGAGGAGGCGGTCCGCCGCGTCGCCGCCAACCCGAACGCGCGCTTCCTCGGCGGCGGCACCAATCTGCTCGACCTGATGAAGGAAGGGGTGACCGGCGCCGACGAGATCGTCGACCTGACCCGGCTCAAGGGCCTGGCCGAGATCGCCGAAACCGCCGACGGCGGCCTGCGCCTGGGCGCGCTCGCCAACAACACCCAGACCGCCAACCATCCGCTGGTGCGCCAACGCTATCCGCTGCTGAGCCAGGCGATCCTGGCCGGGGCCACGATGCAATTGCGCAACATGGCCAGCAACGGCGGCAACCTGCTGCAGCGCACGCGCTGCGGCTACTTCTACGACATCGCCCTGCCCTGCAACAAGCGCGAACCCGGCAGCGGCTGCGGCGCGCGCGAAGGGCTCAACCGTACCCACGCGATCTTCGGCCACAGCCCGCACTGCGTGGCGGTGCATCCGTCGGACATGTGCGTGGCGCTTGCCGCGCTGGACGCGACCGTGCACGTGCGCACGCCGGCCGGCGCACACCGCGAGATCCCGTTCGCCGAGTTTCACCTGCTGCCCGACGCACGCGCCGACCTGGACAACCAGTTGGCGCACGGCGAGCTGATCGAGTCGATCACGCTGCCGGCGCAGAGCTTCGCCGCGCATAGCCACTACCTGAAGGTGCGCGACCGGGCCAGCTATGCGTTCGCGCTGGTCTCGGTGGCCGCGGCGCTGGCGCTGGAACCGGATGGACGCATCCGCGAAGCGCGCATCGCCATGGGCGGGGTGGCGCACAAACCCTGGCGCGCGCGCACCGCCGAACGTGCGCTGGTCGGGCAGCATGTCGGTGAAGCCGCCTTCGCCGCCGCCGCGCAGGCCGAGATGGCCTCGGCGCGGCCGCTGACGCACAACGCCTACAAGATCCCGATGGGCACGCACGCGATGATCCGCGCCCTGCACCGCGCCAGCGGCAGCGACGCCGCGTGAGCGGCCAAACCGGAGAACCGGCAATGAACTACATCGGCAAGGAAATGCGCCGCGTCGACGGCTACGCCAAAGTCACCGGCAAGGCCCGTTATGCGGCGGAATTCCAGATCCCGCACCTGGTCCACGGCTACATCCTCACCAGCACCATCGCCAAGGGCCGCATCGTGCGCATCGACACCCGCGCCGCCGAGGCCGCGCCGGGCGTGATCAAGGTGCTGACCCACCTCAATGCGATCAAGCCGGTCTCCGACGCGGTCAAGAAGAAGGGCGAGGACCTGTCGTTCCGCGCCCTGGTCGACGACCGCATCCATTTCAACGCGCAGCCGATCGCGGTGGTGGTGGCCACCACCTTCGAGCAGGCACGGCACGCGTCGCGGCTGATCCAGGTCGAGTATGCCGCCGAGACCGCGCACACGGATTTCGACGCGCTGCTCGACCAGGCGCACGATCCGACCCCGGAAGACTCGCCGAAACCGCGCGGCAACCCGGCCGCGGCGTTTGCTGCCGCGCCGGTGAAGCTCGAGGCCGCGTACACGATGCCGGTCGAGCACCACAACCCGATGGAGCCGCACGGCGGCATCGGCTATTGGATCGGCGACACCCTGACCGTGGTCAACAAGAGCCAGAACGTCTACCAGGACCGCGAACAGTTGGCCGGCTACTTCGGCATTCCGGTGGACAAGGTCAACGTGGTGTCGCTGTTCGTCGGCGGCGCGTTCGGCTCGTGCCTGCGTCCGAACTACTACACCTTCCTGCTCGGCGCGGTGTCCAAGGCGGTCGGGCTGCCGGTAAAAATCGTCTACACGCGGCGGCAGATGTTCAGCGGCCACGGTTACCGTCCGTACTATCGCGTGGAACTGGGCCTGGGCGCCGATGCGGCCGGCACGCTGCAGGCGATCCGCTACCGGCACGTGCTCAACACCTCGCGCATCGAGGCGTTCAACGAGGCCATCTTCCGCAATGCGCGCTCGCTGTACGCCTGTCCCAACGTGGAGGATCGCTTCGAGGTGGTGGAGACCGACCTGCCGACACCGCAGGCGATGCGTGCGCCCGGCACCATCAGCCAGATGTTCGGCATCGAGTGCGCGATGGACGAACTGGCCTATGCGCTGAAGATGGACCCCTTGCAACTGCGCCTGGCCAACTACGCCGAGACCGACCCGGAAAGCGGCAAGCCGTTCTCGAGCAAGGCGCTGCGCGAGTGCTACGCGCTCGCCGCCGAGACCTTCGGCTGGAGCAAGCGTTCGCATGCGCCGCGCTCCATGCGCGATGGTCGCCTGCTGGTCGGCTGGGGCATGGCCACCGGCACCTGGGCGGCCATGCAGATGCCGGCGCTGGCGCGGGTCGTACTGAAGGCCGACGGCAGCGCACGGGTCGGCAGTGCCACCGCCGACATCGGCCCCGGCACCTACACGGTGATGACCCTGATCGCCGCCGAGTATCTGGGCATCGACGCCAAGCGCGTGCAGTTCGAACTCGGCGACACGCGCCTGCCCAAGGCGCCGGCACAGGGCGGCTCGTGGACCACCGCCAGCGTCGGCAGCGCGATCCATGGCGCAGCGCGCGAGATCCGCGGCAAGCTGCTGGAACTGGCCAGGCAGGATGGGCAGACCGCGTTCAGTGGGCTGGACGTGGATGCGGTGGAACTGGTCGATGGCCGGCTGCGCCCGGCCGGCAAGCCCGAGGCCGGCCTGGAGGTCGCCAAGCTGATGCGTCAGCACGGCCTGCAGGAACTGGAGGTGGTGCACGAATCCAAGCCCTCGGCCGAGCGCAAACAGTACGCGACCGCCGCCCACGGTGCGCAGTTCATCGAGGTCAAGGTCGATCCGGATACCGGCATGGTGCAGGTGACGCGGGTCATCGAGGCCACTGCCTGCGGCAAGATCATGAATCCGCTGACCTCGCACAGCCAGGAAATCGGTGGCGTGGTGATGGGCATCGGCATGGCGCTCAGCGAAGGCACCGAGATCGACCATCGCTACGGGCGCATGCTCAACGCCTCGCTGGCCGACTATCACGTGCCGGTCAACGCCGACGTGCACGAGATCCAGACCATGTTCGTCGAAGAGGACGACACCATCGTCAACCCGCTCGGGGTCAAGGGCATGGGCGAACTGGGCATGGTCGGCATTCCCGCAGCCATCGCCAACGCCGTATTCCACGCCACCGGCAAGCGCATCCGCGACCTGCCGATTACGCCGGACAAGTTGATCGGCTGAGCGCGGGCGCCCCTACGGCGTCGCGCTCCAGAAACGTGCCGTGCACCCTTCCCCCTCGTAGGAGCGGCTTCAGCCGCGACAGGCATCCCCGTTAATGCCTGTCGCGGCTGAAGCCGCTCCTACGACGGGGCTTCCGGCGGCGTGAGAGGCGCCTTTCAGTCGCGACGAGCGAAGCAGGACGTTCTTCCAACGTCAGTCGTCGTCCGACGGCACCCAGCTCGGCTGCACCTCGCACAATGCAATGCAAGCTGCGCGGAAACCACCGCCACGCCACGCCCGACCGCAACCGCTACGGATCCAGCCACCCCCGCGCGACCGCCGCCTGCACATCTTCCGGCGTATCCAGATCCAGCGCCAACGCCGGTGCGACGATGCAGCCGAGGCTGTCCGGCGCCAGCGTTGCGAACAACGCGCGCAAGCCCTGGTCGCCGCCCAATGGCAGTGTGCGCCAGCGCTGCTGCGCCACCACCGCCGGCATGCCGCGCACGCCGGCGTAGGCGCTGACCGCGCAACCGGAGGCCGCCCGCGCAGCCGCCGCCAGCAGGTCGTGCAGATGCGCCGCGGCCAGTGCCGGCTGGTCGCAGCCGAGCACCAGGCTGCGGGTGATCGCGGCATCGTCGCGTACCGCCGCACGCAGGCAGTCGAGGCTGCCGCCCATGCCGGTGGACCAGCCCGGATTGCGCACGCATTCCACCGGCAATCCCTCCAACAGCGGGCGCAGCGCCTCGGCCTGCGCGCCCAGCACCACCACGCAGCGCGCCGGCGCGGTGGACAAGGCCAGCCGCACGACCTTGCGCAGCAGCGGCTCGCCGTCGCTGGTCAGCGCCTGCTTGGCGCGGCCGAGGCGGCGGCTGGCGCCGGCCGCCAGGATCAACGCCGCGTGCGCCTGCGCCATCAGCCGCCGCCCTCGGCCAGCAAGGGCCGTGCTGCCGCCAGCGCATCGCGATGCGATCGCCGCGGCCTGTCGCTCGCCTGCACGACCGCGCTCAGCCGCGGCGGCGCCGCCCGGCTGGCCTGCAATTGCGCGGCAATGCTCAGTGCGATCGCCTCCGCGCCGTTGCCCCCCAGGCGCAGCCCGACCGGCGAATGCAGGCGCGGCAGCAACTGCGCGCATTGCGCCGGGCTCAGCAAACGGAACAGGTCCTCGCGCCGCCGCACCGGCCCCAGCAGGCCGACGAACGGGATCGTGCTGCCGGCCAGCGCATCCAGTGCTTCGCGGTCCAGTTCGAAATGATGGTGCATCACCAGCGCCGCATCGCTGCCGGCACAGTCGGCCACCGCGCGCGTCGGCGTGCATGTCAGGGCACGATCGGCCAGCGCGGCCAACCCAGACCAGCGCGGCCGCTGCTCGACCAGGGTGGTCATCCAGCCCAACTGCCGCAGCAAGGGCAGCAGCAAGGTGGTTTCCGGGCCGGCGCCGAAGACACTGACCCGGGGTGCAGGCGGCACGTACACCTCGCCGACACGCGGCGACGCGGCCGAGACCGTGCGCCACGGCAGGCACCACCGCGCCGCCTGCTCGGCGACCCTGGCGACGATGCCGCCGTCGGCGTCCAGCGCCAGGGTCAGGCCACCGCGGCCCTGCAGCCAGGCCTGGGCCACCCCGTCGAAACCCGGCAAGGCGTGCAGCGGCAACAAGGCCAGGTGCAAGCGCCCCCGGCAACCGGCTGCCGAGCCGGACAGCAGGTCTTCGTCCTCGCGCGTGTCGATCTCCATCCACACCGGCGTACCGGCGTCGGCGGCCTCTGCGGCGCAGCGCGCGATCTCCGGCTCCAGGCAACCGCCGCTGAGCCAACCCTGCTGCATCCCATCGGCACCGAACAGGGCCATCGCCCCGGCATGCGCGTAGGTGGAGCCTTCGCGGGCCATCGCCACGGCCAGGACCGCAGGCGTGCCACGGCGGCAGGCGTCGAGGGCATCATGGAGGCAGTGTCGGGCAGCGGACATGCGGCGGCCGGGCGAAGGGGGAATCCAGAGCCTAAGCGGCGGCTTGTGGTCGCGAGGTGACCCTCTGGCTGCTCGTGGGCATCGCGTTCGCGGCGGCGGCGCAGGGAGATCGACGATGCGCGGCGCGATGCCGGAGTCCGGCGCGGCGCTGCGGATGCGGCGCCCGCCGACCTTGCGCCACCGGCACGCCACACACTCGCGGCGGCGACGGCCCGCTACGACAGATGGAAGCGCTCGAACCGCTGCAGCGCCGCGTCGATCGTCGCCTGCAGCGCCGCCCGTCGCGGTTCCAGCCAGGTCCATTGCTGGATCAGCAGGCGACCGGCACGGCGATCCATCTTCAGGTCGAGCGCGGCGACGATGCGGTCGCCGACCAGGACCGGCAGCGCGAAATAGCCCAGCACCCGCTGCGGCGCCGGCACGTAGGCCTCGAAGCGGTGGGTATAGCCGAAGAACTGCTGCAGCCGCTTGCGCTGGATCACCAGCGGATCGAATGGCGACAGCAACAGCGCCCGGGTCGGATCCGGCGGCGGCGGCGCGCTGTCCAGCACCTCGGGCTCGGCCCACAGGGCCACGCCTTCCTGGCCCTGCAGATGCACCGGGATCAGGCGCTTGCGCGCCACTTCCGCGGCGATCAACGCACGTACCGCCGGTTTGGCGGCGGTCTCGCCATAGCAGATCGACTCCACGCCGACGATGGCTTGCGCGCGCAGCGCACGCTGCAGCAGGTAACGCGCGTACTGCGCCTCGCTGACCGGACGCGGCCGCTGCCGCCAGCCGAAATGCCGCGCGGCCAGTTCGTAGGTCTTGAGCATGCCGCTGCGCTGGCTGATCACCAGGTCGCCGCTGAAGAAACCGTATTGCAACGCCGCCCGGGACGGCTTGCGGCTGCCCCAGGGGTGGGTCTTCTCGACCAGCACGTCGTCGTCGATGTCGCGGATCGACAACGGCCCCTCGCTGCGGATACGCCGCAGCAGCCGCGCGTAGTCCTGCGCATCCACCGCGCCCCTGGCGTCGGCCTGCGCCCGTCGGCGGGCCATCTGTGCCACGTACATGCGGTAGTCGGCGACCGGCACGTAGGCCAAGGCATGGGTCCAGTACTCGAACAGCGACTTGTCCTGCGACTGCGCCTGCTCCAGGTCCTGTTCGCGGTACTCGGGAATGCGCGTATAGAGCACGTGGTGATGGCTGCGTGCGATCACGTGGATGGTGTCGATCTGCACATAGCCCAGGTGCGCAGTGGCCTGCCGCACCGCCTCGGCACCATCGCCGAACGGCGCCGGCGTGCTCAGCCGCTGGGCATGCAGCCACAGTGCGCGCGCCCGCGCGGGCGCGAGTGGGACAGAAGCGACGGGAGTGCGCATCGAAACGACCTTCCTGGTAACGCGGCAGCGCCGGCCAGGATAGCAATCCCGGATGCGCAGCGCGGGCCGCAGAGCACGCGTCGCATCCGGCCGTCGCAGCCCTCGTCGCTTCGATCACCCTAGCCCACGCCGAGTCCTGCGTAACATGCCATCGCCACGATTCACGGCGGACAGGACGTACCGGCATTGCGGTGATAGCAGGCATTGCCGACCGCAACCCATCCCGATCCAGTCACGCTCAAATCAAGCGCATGCCTCGCCCCGCGGGCCTGCAACCCACGGCGATGCAGGCCAGGCTCAGCCCGCGCACTTCGCGCACAGCCCGTGCACTTCCAGGGTCTGCGCCTGCGGCTGGAAGCCCAGGGCCTTGGCGCGCTGCTCCAGTTGCGCGACCACGTCGCGGTCCTCCAGCTCCACCGCGCTGTGGCAGCGGTCGCAGATCAGGAATGGCACCGAGTGCTGGGCGCTGCTCGGGTGGTGGCAGGCGACGAAGGCGTTGACCGATTCGAGCTTGTGCACGAAGCCGTTGGCCATCAGGAAGTCCAGCGCGCGGTACACGGTGGGCGGGGCGTCGGCGCCCACGCCCTTGCCTTCGCGCACCCATTCCAGCAGGTCGTAGGCCTTGACCGGGCGCCCGGCCTCGGCGATCAGCCGCAGCACGTTGGCGCGGATCGGGGTCAGGCGCAGACCGCGCTCGCGGCTGACCCGCTCCACCACCTTGACGAAGTCGGCAGCGTCGTGGACGTGGTGGTGCGGCTCGGTGCAGGCGGTCTTCTTGCTGGACATGGCGGTCTCCCGGGAATCAGCTTCCCGCTGGGATCTTGATGAGCGCGGCGTCGATGCGTTTCAAGGCCTCCTCGCGACCGGCCAGGTAGACGGTCTGCGAGATGTCGGGGCTGACCTGGGTGCCGGTGATGGCCACGCGCAGCGGCTGCGCCACCTTGCCCATGCCGATCTCCAGGGCGGCGGCGGTGTCGTGCAGCGCGGCGGCGACGCCGTCCAGGCTCCACTGCGGCAGCGCGGCCAGCAGTTCCCGGGCCTTGCCCAGCGCCAGTTCGGCGCCCGACTTGAAGTGCTTTGCCACCGCCGCGTCGTCGTAACTGGTCAGCGGGCGGTACCAGACCTCGGCCTTCTCGGCCATTTCCTTCAGGGTCTGCACGCGCTCGCGCAGTGCCACCACCACCTCGGCCGCGGCCGGGCCGGCGGCCGGGTCGATGCCGAGCTTGCGCAACTGGAACTCCAGTTGCGGCGCGATCGTCGCCGGGTCGTCGCTCTTGAGGTAGTGCTGGTTGACCCAGCCCAGCTTGGCCATGTCCAGGCGCGCGGCCTTGGAATTGACGTCCTTCACGTCGAACAGGTCGATCAGCTCCTGCCGCCCGAACAGTTCCTGGTCGCCGTGCGACCAGCCCAGCCGCGCCAGGTAGTTGATCAGCGCGTGCGGCAGGTAGCCGGCATCCTTGTACTGCATCACGTCGGCCGCACCGGTGCGCTTGGACAGCTTGGCGCCCTGCTCGTCGAGGATCATCGGCATGTGCGCGAACTTCGGCACCGGCGCGCCCAGCGCCTGGTAGATGTTGATCTGCCGCGGGGTGTTGTTGATGTGGTCGTCGCCGCGGATCACCTCGGTGATGGCCATGTCCCAATCGTCCACCACCACCGCGAAGTTGTAGGTGGGATAGCCGTCGGGACGGAAGATCACCATGTCGTCCAGTTCGCTGTTGGCGATCTCGATGCGGCCCTTGATCAGGTCGTCGAACGCCACCACGCCCTCGGTCGGGTTCTTGAAGCGGATCACCCGGTTGGGATCGTCGCGATACGGCAGGTTCAGTTCGCGCGCGGCGCCGTTGTAGCGCGGCTTTTCCTGCCGCGCCATCGCCGCTTCGCGCATGGCGTCCAGTTCCTCGCGGGTCTCGTAGGCGTAGTAGGCCTTGCCCTGCGCCAGCAACTGCTCGGCGACCTCGCGGTAACGGTCCAGGCGCCGGGTCTGGTAGATCGGGCCTTCGTCGTAGTCCAGGCCCAGCCACTCCATCGCCTCCAGGATCGCGTCGATCGCCGCCTGGGTGCTGCGCTCGCGGTCGGTGTCCTCGATCCGCAGCACGAATTCGCCGCCGCGGTGGCGCGCCTCCAGCCAGCAGTACAGCGCGGTACGCGCGCCGCCGATGTGCAGGTAACCGGTGGGACTGGGGGCAAAACGGGTGCGGCAGGCCATGGAACGCTCGAAACGACGGGAATCGGGCGATTTTACTCTGCCGTGGCGGCGCCTGCTGGCGCCGCGGGATTCGGGAGTGGGGATTCGGGAGTGGGGCAAGCGGCTTGGTGCCGGGGCGACAGGTCCTCGCGAACCGGGTGCGCAGTCGATTGCAGGGAACTTCCCGCTATGCGAAGGCGCTCAGCTCCGCGCGGAGCACGGCTGGCGCCAGTTGGCCGCGCCAGTCGCGGTCGTTGGCTACCTGCGCGGTGGCGCGGCTGGCCTCGAACGCCGCGAAATCCAGTTCGGCGATCGCCCAGACCTGCTCGCCGCGGGTCTGCGCGACGATGCCGTCGGCGGGGAAGCCGACGTCCATCGGCGCGTACAGCGTCGCCTCGCCGGTGTTCACGTCCAGCGCCGGGCTCCACTCGGCGACGCCAGCGGTCACCGACTGGGCCACGAAGATGCGGTTCTCCAGCGCCCGCGCCAGGCAGCCCACGCGCACGCGGGTAGCGCCGGCCTCGGTGTCGGTGCAACTGGGCACCACCAGCAAGCGCGCGCCGGCCTCGTACTGGGCGCGGACCGGCAGGGGAAACTCGCTGTCGTAGCAGACCGCCACGCCGGCGCGCACGCCCTCGGCCTCGAACACCTTCAGCGCCTCGCCGCCGTGGATCAGGCCGGTGGCCTTCTCGAACCCGGTCAGCTGCAGCTTGTCCTGCCAGCCGTGGCCCCCGTCGGGGGTGAACCAGTAGGCGCGATTGCGGTAGCGGCCCTGCCCGTGGGCGAGCAGGAAACTGCCGGCAACCACGTGCAGGCGGAAGCGCCGCGCCAGGTCGGCAAACAACCTCATGTACGGCGCATGCAACGCCTGGATCGCGGCCAGCGAAGCCGGCAGCCGCGCCGACACCTCGGCGCCGAAGGTCGCGGCCAGTTCCAGCGACAGATACTCGGGCAGCACCGCCAGCCGCGCGCCAGCCTGCGCGGCCTCGCCGAGCAGCGCGGCCTGCTTGTCGGCGAAGGCGGCGAAATCGGCGGGCGCGCCGATCGGATACTTGGCGACGGCGACTTTCATGCGGCAGGCTCCAGCGCGCGGGTCCAGAAACCCAGGGTATGCGGCGTTTCGCCCCGGTCGACTTCGTTCCACGGCAGGTGCATGCGCAAGGCCGGCTGCGGCTGGTAGCCGCGCTTGCGCCAGAACGCGTCGTTGCCGCGATAGTCCGGCGGCCGTCGCGGATCGTCGGCTGACCGCTCCACCGAACAGAACGCGGTCAGGCGGAAGCGACCGAGCGCGCGCGCATGCGCCTCGCGCTCGTCGAAGAAGGCATGGCCGACGCCGCGACCGCGGTACTGCGGCAACAACACCGATTCGCCGAAATAGAACACCTCTGCCGGGTCGATCTCGCTGCCGGCGAAGGCCGCGGCGAAGGCCTCGGCGTCGTCGGCCAGCGGCAGCCCGGTGGAGGCGCCGATCACCTGGTCGCCGTCGCGCGCCAGCACGAACACACTGTCCGGCGACGCCGCATAGGCCGCCAGGTACGCGCGTTCGTAGCCCAGGTCGCCGTCGTAGAGGTAGGGCCAGTCGCGGAACACCGCGATGCGCAGCTGCGCGACCGCGTCCAGGAACGGCACGATCCCGGCGCCGCGCAGGCGCTGAATGGAGAGCGGAGAGTGCATCCGTGCACTCTACCGCAAGCGTTTCCCTGGCGCTGCCTGCCTGGCGATGCCCTTGCACATGCGTCGTTGCTGCGTCCCTGCATGGGCGTCCTGTCCGTCCTACGACGCACGCGCTTCCTTGCCCTGCCTGCCTGCGAAGCCCTGGCGTGTGCGTCCTTGCCGCATCCGTGCGTGGACCTCCTGCCCGTCCTGAGACGCAAGCGCCTCCTTGCACTACTGCCTGGCGAGCTCCTTGCGCCTGCCTCCTTGCCGCCTCCCTGCGTGCGCATCCTTGCGCGTCCTGTGACGTACGCGTTTCCTTACGCTGCGTGGCCTGCGGCGTCCTTGCGCATGCTCTTGTCGCTTCCCTGCGCGGGCGTCCTACCCGTCCCATACCCGGTGGTGGCGTCCTGCCACCGCCGGCATTCCTGTCGTCCATGGCCGATCGCCATCCGATCCTCCCGCCGTGGCGGCGATCGACGCAGGTGCCCTGCCTCAGCGCCACCATCGGCACAGCAGTGCCGCCTGTGCCGGCAGCACCAGCAGCCGCGCGCGCCCCTGCGTCTCCCAGGTGACGAAGCCGGGCGCGGACGTAACGCCGGCGTTCTCCGCGTCCACGTCCGCGGCCGGATCGCGGCGCACCGCGCGCCAGGGGCGGTAGCGCCACGGCACGGCGTCGCCGGGCAGGGCCGCACGCGCCTGCAATGCGCCGCCCAGAAACGCCGCCGCGTCGCCGGCCAGGGCCGCACGGCTGCGTTCGCTCAGGCGCAGCCACAGGGCGCCGCCGCGGTCGGCGGCGGTGACCAGCGCGGCCTGCGCACTGCGCGCCAGCATCGCCGGCAGGTTGCCGTGATGCAGGCCATGGGTTTCGAATGCGGCAGGCAGCAGTGCCTGCAGGCGACGATGCAGATGACGGTGCGCGACCACGTCCGGTGCTCCTCGCGGCGGCTCAGCGCAGCGACGCGCCGAGCGCGTACCAGTCGATCCGGCGGGTGATCCACATGATCGCGCCGAGGATGCCGAACAGCAGCAGCGAGCCCATCAGCAGGGCGTTGTCTTCCGAGGCCAGCAGCCCGTACAGCGCGCCATACAGCACGGTGAGCATGGCGGCGAAGCCGGCCGCGCGCAGGCGGCTGCGCAGCACCCCGGACAGGTAGAAGAACTGCAGCCCGATACAGGCCGCCGCCGAGACCAGATAGGCCTGCCAGAACGGGATGTGCTCGGACAGGCTGAGCAGCAGCAGGAAGAAGATCGCCAGCGCCAGGCCGACCAGCAGGTACTGCAGCGGGTGGATCGGCAGGCGCTTGATCAGTTCGAACAGGCCGAAGGCGACGAAGGTCAGCACCACGAACAGCAGGCCGTACTTGCTGGCGCGCTCGGCCTGGGTGTACACATCCACCGGGTCGACCAGATCCACGCGCAACGCGTCCAGCTCCTGGCCGCCGGATTCCGGAAGCGGCGACGGCCCGCGGGTGTCCAGCGCGGACTGCACCTGCGCCTGCGCGCCGGTCGCCAGCGACGACAGCGCCCAGTTCGCCTGGAATCCCTGCGCGGTGATGCGGCGCTCGTTGGGCAGGAAGCGGCCGCCGAACAGCGGATGCGGCCACGGCGAACTCAGCGCGATCTGGTTGTCGTCGCCCACCGGCACGATCGACAGCGCCTGGGTGCCGTCGAGCACGAACTCCATCTGCACGTCGTGCAGGTCGCTCAGCCGGCCCTGCTGCGGGTCGCGCAATGCCGGCAACATGGCGTGCACGCCCCTGGAGAGGCTGGCCAGGCCCTTCGATCCCGGCTGCAACGGCAGCGCACGGCCGTCGGTGCGCAGGTTCGGCGTACCGACCAGGCCACGCACGTCCTGCAGGCCGATCGCCAGGTACGGCGTGCCGTAGCGGCGGCCGTCGACGGCGGCGTAGTCGAGATCGTCGAATTCGGCCTTGAGCCGTGCATGCCAGCTGTAGACCTGCACCTTGAACAGGCCGATATGGCGCTGCGACGGCGTCAGCTCGCCCTCCACCTGCAGCCGCCGCGGCGCCTGCAGCACGTAGCCGGTCTCGGTCTCGCGCTTGGTCACACGCTTGCCGTCGGTGTCGAGGACGGCGACCTCACGGTCCTGGGTCCACGGGATCACCCGCAGCGGCCCGAGCAGGCGCTGTTCGCCCGCCTTGCTCTGCGACACTCGCTCTACCGCCTCGCCGCGGTAGTGCTGGCGGTCTTGCACGGTGCCGCGAATCATCAGCAACGGGATCAGCAACAACAGGATCAATCCGCCGATGGTGGCGAATCGCAGGAGCAGTTTCAGGGATTTCATGGCCGCCTCGCGTCTTGAGAGGGCGCCAGGATGCTGTCGCTGCGTGGGCAGGGTTTGAGGCGAATTTGAAGTGGGTGTGAAGTGGGAGGAGCCGGGATTGGGGATTGGGGAATCGGGATTGGTGGCCGGCATCCCGTCGACGCGGCGCCCCAACTGTGGGAGGGACTTCAGTCCCGACGAGGGAGCCTCGGCACCCCACTTCACGCGCTCTCGCGCGAATCGATCCGGCTCAGGCCAGCGGCAACGCCAGGCAGGCCACCGCGCCTCCGCCGGCGCGATTGCGCAGGCTGGCGTCGCCGCCGTGCAGGCGCGCCACCTCGCGCACGAACGGCAGGCCGAGGCCGGAGCTGCGCTGGCCGGTGGCCGGGCGCGCCAGCGAGTAGAAGCGCTCGAACACCCGCTCCAGCGCGTAGTCGGGCACGCCCGGGCCGGCGTCCTCCACCAACAGCAGCACGCGCGCATCGGCGCCGCGTTCGGCACGCAGCACGATGACCGCGCCCTCCGGCGAGAACGCGATGGCGTTGTCGAGCAGGTTGTGCAGCGCCTGGCGCAGCAGGTAGGGATCGCCCGAGACCACCAGGGTCGGGTCCGGCGCCTGGACCTGCAGTTGCAGTCCGCGCGCCTGCAGTTGCGGCGCCAGCGCTTCGGCCAGGTCGGCGCACAGCGGCGCCAGCGCCACCGGCGCGCGCCGCTGCAGCCAGCCATACTGCTCCACCTCGGCCAGCGCCAGCAGCTTGTCGATGGTCTCGGTGAGGCGCTGCTGCTGTTCGGCGATGTTGCGCACGAAGCGCTGCCGCTCCGGCTCCGGCAGCGGCTCCTGCAACAGTTCCGCGGCGCCGCGGATCGCCGCCAGCGGGCTCTTCATCTCGTGGGTCAGCGACTGCACGTATTGCTCGACGTATTGCTTGCCCTCCAGCTTGCGCCGCATCGTCTCCAGGGCGCGGCCGAGATCGCCGATCTCGTCGCGGCGCGGCGGCGGCGGCGGTACCGGCGCACCGGCGCTGACCGCCTGCGCGTAGCGGTTGAGCCGGCCGATCCCGCGCAGCAGGCCCCAGGTCATCAGGATGCCGATCAGCGCGGAGATGCCGATCAGCCAGGCGCCGCGCAGCAGGATGCTGCGCTGGCTGGCGACGATGAACGGCTCGATGCTGCGGTTGGGCTGGGACAGGCTCAGCACGCCGATCAGCCGCCGCGGGTCGGCCGGATCGTAGATCGGCGCGGCCACGTGCATCACCGTGTGGTTGGGGTCGCCGTCGGCCTCGGGACTGGAGCGGGCGCCGTATTCGCCGCGCAGGGTGCGGTACACGTCGTTCCAGCGCGCGTTGTCGCGGCCGATGTCCTGCCCGCGCGAGTCGAACACCACGATGCCTGCCGCATCGGTGATGGTGACGCGGTAGTCGACGCTGTGCTTGGGGAAGCGCCAGACCATGGCGCGCGGATCGCGCCGTTGCGCGGCGGCCAGGTCGCGGGCGAACCGGCCGCTGGCGATGCGCCCGTCCTGCAGATCCTGTGCGGCCATCTGCGCCAGCACGTTGGCCGCGTCCACCAGGGTCGATTCCATCGCCTGACGCACGCCCGGCTTGACCTCGTTGACGAACACCCGCATCACGAAGAACGCGGCCACGCCGACGATCAGGAAGAAGCCGAGGAACAGCTTCAGCCCCAGCCGCACCTCAGGCCTCCAGCGCGTAGCCGAGGCCGCGGTGGGTGCGGATCGGATCGTGGGCGGCGCCGGCCGCGCGCAGCTTGGCGCGCAGGGTCTTGATGTGGGTATCGACAGTGCGGTCGGCGCTGTCGGCGCTGCTGTCCCAGCCGCGGTCCATCAATTGCGCGCGGCTGAGGATGGCGCCGGGCCGCTGCAGCAGCGCCGCCAGCAGCGCGTACTCGTAGCGGGTCAGGTCCAGCACCGCGCCCTGCCAGCGGATGCGGCGGCCGTCGCGGTCGATGGCGAAATCGCCGTGCTGCCGCCAGCCGGCATCGGCATCGCCGACCACCACCGCCGGACGCCGCAGCCGCGCCCGCACCCGCGCGACCAGTTCGCGCGGCGAGAACGGCTTGGCCATGTAGTCGTCGGCGCCCAGTTCCAGGCCGAGCACGCGGTCGATCTCCTCGTTGCGCGCGGTCAGGAACAGCACCGGCACCTGGCTGAAGCCGCGCAGCGTGCGGCACACCTCGAACCCGCTCAGGTCCGGCAGGCCCACGTCCAGCACCACCACGTCGATGCCGCCCTCGCGCAACTGCGCCAGGGCCTCGCGCCCGAGCTGGCAGTGGCGCACCTGGTAGCCCTCGCTGCGCAGCGCGTACAGCACGGTGTCGGCAATGGCGGATTCGTCCTCGACCACGAGGACACAGGCGGCGGCAGGCGTGGACATGGCGCGCAGCATAGCCGCCACGCGGGCGCCGCGGCAGTCCGTGCCGCCAGCGCCGGCATTGGCCGTCATCGCCTCAGCTGGCGGCGCGTGCGTTGGCCGCGCCCGGCGGCAACGCCAGTTCCACCCGGTTGCGGCCTCCGTGCTTGGCCCGGTACAGCGCGGCATCGGCGCGCGCCAGCAGCGCCTGGCTGCTCTCTCCGGCACCGGCCTCGGCGACGCCGATGCTCACCGTCAGGCGCAGCCCCGGCACGATCGCATCGAACGCCTGCCGTTCCAGCACCTCGCGCAGCTGCCCCGCCAGCTGGCTTGCCTCGGCGCAGGTCGCCCCTGGCAGCAAGGCCAGGAACTCCTCGCCGCCGGTCCGGCCAAAGCTGTCGTTCCTGCGCAGGCGCTGACGTAGGGTCGTGGCGACCAGCCGCAGCACCTGGTCGCCCGCCGCATGGCCGTGCTCGTCGTTGATGCGCTTGAAGTGGTCCACATCCAGCGCCAGCACCGACAGCGGCATGCGCCCGCCGCGCGGCAGCGCCGCCAGCGCGGTGTCCAGTTCGCCCAGGACCTGGCGCCGCGAGGCGACGCCGGTGAGGCTGTCGATGCGCACCTCACGGCGCGCGCCGCGCAGGCGACTGAGGGTCAGGAACAGCACGCCGCCGAGTACCGCCAGCAACAGCAGCGCCGCTCCCAGCAGCGCGCGCCGCAGGGTCGCCTCGCGCTCCATCGCCTGCAGGCGGTTGCGCTGGGTTTCGGCTTTCTGCGCCAACTGCAGTGCCGCCAGGTCGCGCTCTCGGCTTTCCGATTCGGCGATCAGGAACTGCGATTGCTCGCGCTGCAGGCGCGTATCCAGTTCCTGCTGCACGCGCATCTGCGCCTCGCGCGCATCCAGCGCCTGGCGCCATGCGCCGAGCGCACGCAAGGCCCTGGCCTTGAGGTCCAGCACATCGCTGAGGCTGCGCAGGTCGCCGTTGGCGCGGTAGCCCTGCTCGGCCTGCTCGGCCAGCGCCAGGGCGGCGCGCGGGTCGCCGCTGCGCTCGGCGAGCAGTGCATCCACGTCGTCACGCCGCGCGCGCATCAGCCGCGTGGCGCCCATCGCGACCAGTTGTGCCTCGGCCTGCTGCCGCTGCGTCCGCGCCTGCGGCAGATTGCCCAACAGCGCGTTGACCCGCGCCGCGCGCAGCAGCAACGACGCCTGCGAGCCCTCCAGCGGATGCCGGCCATGCAGCTCGGCCGCACGCAGATAGGCCGCCAGCGCCGCCCGCAGGTCGCCGCGCTGCTCGGCGATGGCGCCTTCGCGCTCCGCTGCCAGCGCCTGCATGTAGCCGCCGTCGCCGTGCCTGGCCCGCTGCTGGACCTCGGCGACGACCTGTTGCGACAGGTCCGGCAGGCCCATGTCCAGGTAGGCGTCGGCGATCCCGATCAGGGTCAGCAGCGCCACCCAGCCGCCATCGCGCTGCGCGTCGAGCCGGCGCAGCTCCTGCAGGGTGCGCAGCGACTGCGCGTAGCGGCCGGCGTCGCGCTCGCCGAAGGCACGCATGCGCAGGGCCGCCGCGCGCAAGCGCGGGAACCGCTGCGCGTCGGTCAGCGTCAGGATCGTGGTGGCGGGCCGCAGGTAGGCAGGGCGCTGGCCGTCGTTGTACAGCGCGTAGGTCTCGCACAGCAGGTACTCCAGGCGCACCTGCACATGGGTCCGCGCGATGGCGCCGCGCTCGCCGCGCCGCGCCTGCTCCACCGCTGCGGCCGGCCCCTGCGGGAAGTGCTGGCAATCGAAGGCGTCCAGGCGCGCGCGCCGCACCGGATCGTCGGCCGGCAGCAAGGCCTGCAGGCGCGCATGCGCGACATGGTAGGCCTGCTCGTCGGCGGCCATGTCCTTGCCATGCGCGCCGACGTCCTCGATCAATGCATCGAACGCAGCGGCCTGCCCCGCGCGGGGGGCGGACGCCTGGTCACGGGCGGCGCCGAATGCGGCGAACGGCACCGCCAGCGCCAGGACTCCAAGCAACAGGGAAAAAGGCATCGACATGCGAACCGTGGCACTCGCCGGCCGCCCACGCGGCACCGGCACTGCGCACCCGAACGCTCCGAACGACGCCTGCGCCCGGATGCACAGGCCCATCGTCCACACCTTCCAGCCTCATGCCCGGCAGGCGCCGCGCGACCGCCAGCGGTCGCCCCGCTAGTGTACAGCGGCCGCGGACCGTCCCTGCGCCGACGCCGCAGCCAAGCGTGGCCGGCTGGCGTGGCGCCCCGTACACTGCGCGGATGAATTACCGCCATGCCTTCCACGCCGGCAACCATGCCGATGTCCTCAAGCACATCGTGCTGCTGGCGCTGCTCGATGCGTTCAAGCGCAAGGACAGCCCGTTCTTCGTGCTCGATACCCACGCCGGGCGCGGCCGCTACCTGTTCGCCGCCAACGAGGCACGCAAGACCGGCGAGGCGGCCGCCGGCGTGCTGCGGTTGATGGGCCAGCCAACCCTGCCCGAGGTGGTGGAGCGCTACCTGCGCGCGGTGCAGGCCGACAATCCGGTGGGGGCGCTGGTCGCCTATCCGGGCTCGCCGCTGCTGGTCGCGCAGGCGCTGCGCGCACAGGACCGGCTGGCCGCCTGCGAGCTGCAGGCCGAGGAAGCCGCCGAACTCAAGGCGCTGTTCGCCCACGACCGCCGCGTGCAGGTGCACGCCGGCGACGGCTATGCGGCGATCAAGGCGTTCCTGCCGCCGAAGTCCGGGGCCAACCGGATCGGCCGCGGGCTGGTGCTGATCGACCCGCCCTACGAGGCGCAGGATGCCGAGTACCCGCTGATCGTGGCCGCGCTGCGCGAGACCCTGAGCCGCTGGCCACAGGCGGTGTGCGCGGTGTGGTATCCGATCAAGCAGCGCCGCAGCCTGCAGCCGTTCTTCCGCAAGGCCGCGGCGCTGCCGGTGGCCTCGGCGCTGGTCGCCGAGCTGCAGGTACGCCCGGACGATTCGCCGCTGCGGCTCAACGGCAGCGGCATGCTGCTGCTCAATCCGCCCTGGCAATTCGAGCAGACACTGGCGCAGGCACTGCCGCCGCTGAAGGCGCACCTGGGCGAAGCCGGCGCCAGCACGCGCCTGGAGTGGCTCAAGCGCGAGGCGTGAGCGGACGGAACGCGGCGGACCGCAGCAGCTCGCGCGCAGCGCGCATGCGCACGCTCAGAAGCAATCCCAGTTGTAGGCGACGCGGCTGAAATCGCCGCGCCGCAGGTCGTCCGGATCGATGAAGAAATTGGCGACGCCGCTGTCGCCCCACATCATCTCCTCGTCGCTGTCCAACTGCAGCAGCAGGACCTGCCGGTCCTGCGGCGTCCGCGGGTCTTCCTGGGTGAACTCCGGGTAGCCGCCGAGCTTGTGCCCGCCCCGGCTCAGCGCATCGAACAACGCGTCGTCCACCGTATCCTGCGACACCGCGTGGTCACGGGCGGACGCGGCGGCGACCTCCTCCAGCGGCTTCCCCAGCACCTGCTCGAACCGCACGTCGCTGCTGCCGATGGTTTCCTCACCGGCGTCGAACCGCATCGCGCACGGCTTCGCCGGATCGAACGGCAACGTGTCGGCGGCCGGCAACGGCACCTCGACCTGCCGCGCCGATATCTTCGGCTGCGGCCAGTACACCACACGGAAATTGCGTTGTTCGCTCAGCGCAGCCAGGTCGATGCGTGCGTCGCCCAGGTTGGCGCCAAAGAAGTCGTCGCCGCCGATGAAGAACTGCAGCATGCCCTGGCGCGGATAGCCCGGCAGGGGCGGCATCCGCGCCAGATCGATCTGCGCCAGCAGCGCCAGCGGCTGGCCATCGGCCGCGTGCGGATAGGGCTTGCCACCGGTCCAATAGGGACGCCCGCCGACCTTGCTGGCCAGGCGATCGTCCTGCGCCATCGGCTGCAACTGCAGCTGCAGCACCGGCCGGCGCGTGGCCTGCAGGCGCGCCCGGTACGGCGCCAGCGCGCGTGTCGCCAGTTGCTCCGCATCGGCGGCAGGGGCGGCAGGGGCGGTCGTCGGCGTGGCACTGTGCTGCGTGCGCAGCAGCCACCGGCCGCCGCCCACCAGCAGCAGCACCAGCAGCGCGGCCAGTCCCAGCCCGATCGCCGCGGACACGGCGACGGCATGCGATGTCTTCATCGTCGTGCATTCCCTTGGACGAAGCGCCACTGTAGCAAGGCCACCGCAGCCGCACACGCGCAGGACGCTGCGTTCACGGACGCAGGTGTCGGCTAATGCGAGAATCCAGGCTTCGTCGAGGATCATACGGCCATGGCTACCCGCAACCGCATGCCTCCGTGGCATGAAACCTTCACCCTGCCCAGTGGGCGCGAATTGTTGATCCGGCCGATCCGGCCGGAGGACAGCGCGCCCCTGCAAGGCGCCTTCGGCCTGCTCGGGCCGACCGAGATCCGCGAGCGCTTCCTGCATTCCACGCAGGAACTGACCGAGGACATGGCGCAACGCCTCACCCATCCCAATCCGAAGTCGGAACTGATCCTGGTCGCGGCCGAGCCGCTGCCGCCGGGCGAGGCCGTGGTCGGCGCGGTGGCGCGCGCGGCGATCATCCCCGGCACCCGCGAGGCGCAGTACGCGATCCTGGTCAGCAACTTCGTCTCCGGCCAGGGTCTGGGCCGGCAACTGATGCGCAAGCTGGTCAAGTGGGCGCGTCGCAAGTACCTGGACCGGCTCTACGGCGACGTGCTCGAACGCAACGTGCCGATGCTGCAACTGGCCGAGTCGCTGGGCTTCCAGCGCATGCCGCATCCGGACAATCCGGACCTGGTGCGGGTGGTGCTGGAACTGGGCAACTGAGCCCGACGCGCACCGCCGCCCCTCACTCCATTCCCTCCCGCGCAGCCAGCCGGCGCGCGGCGTTTGCCGGGTCGCGCCGCGCCGGTCGCGGCACCCGGCTTTGCTAAACTCCACGGTCCATGCCGCCCCTTCCCTTCCCCGTTCCGCCGCTGCCCAAGTCCGGCCAGCTCCGCGCGCACTGGCGCGCTCCCGCCTCCTCCACCGCACTGGCCTGGCACATCGCCTGCGCCGCGTCCGCGCACCGCGGGCCGTTGCTGGTGGTGGCCCGCGACAACCAGAGCGCGCATCAGCTCGAAGCCGATCTGCACAGCCTGCTCGGCGACGACGCCAGCCTGCCCGTGGTGCCGTTCCCGGATTGGGAAACCCTGCCCTACGACCAGTTCAGTCCGCACCCGGACATCGTCAGCCAGCGCCTGGCGGCGCTGCACCGGCTGCCGACGCTGACCCAGGGCATCGTGGTGGTGCCGGTGCAGACGCTGATGCAGCGGGTGGCGCCATTGCGCTACATCGTCGGCGGCAGTTTCGACCTGCGCGTGGGCCAGCGCCTGGACCTGGACGCGGAGAAGCGCCGGCTGGAAAGCGCCGGCTACCGCAACGTGCCGCAGGTGATGGACCCCGGCGATTTCGCCGTGCGCGGCGGCCTGCTCGACGTGTACCCGATGGGCACCGATGCGCCGCTGCGGATCGAACTGCTGGACGAGGACATCGATTCGATCCGCGCCTTCGACCCGGAATCGCAGCGCTCGCTGGACCATGTGCAAGCGGTGCGCATTCTGCCCGGGCGCGAGGTGCCGATGGACGATGCCAGCGTGGAGCGGGTGCTCACGGCGCTGCGCGAGCGCTTCGACGTCGATACCCGGCGCAGCGCGCTGTACCAGGACCTGAAGGCCGGGCTGGCGCCGTCGGGCATCGAGTACTACCTGCCGCTGTTCTTCCAGGAGACGCGCAGCAGCGGCGCGCGCGAGGCCACCGCCACCCTGTTCGACTACCTGGGCGAGCACGTGCTGCCGCTGATCGCCCCGGGCGTGGGCGCCGCGGCCGATGCGTTCTGGACGCAGACCCAGGCCCGTTACGAGCAACGCCGCCATGACGTGGAGCGTCCGCTGCTGGCACCGGAGGAGCTGTATCAGGCGCCGGACACCTTGCGCGAGCGTCTCAACGGACTGCCGCGCATCGACGTGTGGGCCGCCGACCATCCGCGCATCGACGAGGCGCAGGCGCTGGGCGACCAGCCCCTGCCGCCGCTGCCGGTCGCGGCCAAGGACGCCGCGCCGGCCGCGGCACTGAAGAGCTTCCTCGACCACTACCCGGGCCGGGTGCTGATCGCCGCCGACTCGCCGGGCCGCCGCGAGGCGCTGCTGGAGGTGTTGGCGGCTGCGGACTTGAAGCCGGAGGTGTTGCCGAACTTCGCTGCATTCCTCCCTTCTCCCACCGGTAGAAGGTGGCGCGAAGCGGTGGATGAGGGTGCGGCTTCTGCACCATCTTCATCGAAGAAGACTGCTTCGTCCGCATCTTCTACAGCAGCACAGGCAAAACTCCCTGGCAGTCGTACCCTCACCCCAACCCCTCTCCCGGAAGGAGAGGGGCTTGATGCTGCGCGCTTCGCCATTGCGGTGGCGCCGCTGGACGACGGCTTCGCGCTGGAGGCGCCGCGCATCGCGGTGCTGACCGAGCGCCAGCTGTTCCCCGAGCGCGCCAGCCAGCCGCGGCGCAGCCGGCGGGTCGGGCGCGAGCCGGAAGCGATCATCCGCGACCTGGGCGAGCTGTCCGAGGGCGCGCCGATCGTGCACGAGGACCATGGCGTCGGCCGCTACCGCGGGCTGATCGTGCTCGATGCCGGCGGCATGCCCGGCGAGTTCCTGGAAATCGAATACGCCAAGGGCGACCGCCTGTACGTGCCGGTCGCGCAATTGCACCTGATCAGCCGCTACTCCGGCGCCTCGGCCGAGACCGCGCCACTGCATTCGCTGGGCGGCGAGCAATGGACCAAGGCCAAGCGCAAGGCCGCCGAGAAGGTGCGCGACGTGGCCGCGGAGCTGCTGGAGATCCAGGCGCGCCGCCAGGCCCGTGCCGGGCTGGCGCTGCAGGTGGACCGTGCGATGTACGAGCCGTTCGCCGCCGGTTTCCCGTTCGAGGAGACGCCCGACCAGTTGGCCGCGATCGACGCCACCCTGCGCGACCTGGCCAGCAGCCAGCCGATGGACCGCGTGGTGTGCGGCGACGTCGGCTTCGGCAAGACCGAGGTCGCGGTGCGCGCGGCCTTCGCCGCGGCCAGCGCCGGCAAGCAGGTGGCGGTGCTGGTGCCGACCACGCTGCTGGCCGAACAGCACTACCGCAACTTCCGCGACCGCTTCGCCGACTATCCGCTCAAGGTCGAGGTGCTGTCGCGCTTCAAGAGCAGCAAGGAGATCAAGGCCGAACTGGAGAAGGTCGCCGCCGGCAGCATCGACGTGATCGTCGGTACCCATCGCCTGCTGCAGCCCGACGTGAAGTTCAAGGACCTGGGCATGGTCATCGTCGACGAGGAGCAGCGCTTCGGCGTGCGCCAGAAGGAAGCGCTGAAGGCGCTGCGCGCCAACGTGCATCTGCTCACCCTCACCGCCACGCCGATCCCGCGCACCTTGAACATGGCCATGGCCGGCCTGCGCGACCTGTCGATCATCGCCACCCCGCCGCCGAACCGGCTGGCGGTGCAGACCTTCGTTACCCAGTGGGACAACGCGCTGCTGCGCGAAGCCTTCCAGCGCGAACTGGCGCGCGGCGGCCAGCTGTACTTCCTGCACAACGACGTGGAGAGCATCGGCCGCATGCAGCGCGAGCTGAGCGAGCTGGTGCCGGAGGCACGCATCGGCATCGCCCACGGGCAGATGCCCGAGCGCGAACTGGAAAAGGTGATGCTGGATTTCCAGAAGCAGCGCTTCAACGTGCTGCTGTCGACCACCATCATCGAATCGGGCATCGACATCCCCAACGCCAACACCATCGTCATCAACCGCGCCGACCGCTTCGGCCTGGCGCAGTTGCACCAGTTGCGCGGCCGCGTCGGCCGTTCGCACCACCGCGCCTACGCCTATCTGCTGGTACCGGACCGGCGCAGCATCACCCCCGATGCGCAGAAGCGACTGGACGCGATCGCCTCGATGGACGAACTGGGCGCCGGCTTCACTCTCGCCACCCACGACCTGGAAATCCGCGGCGCCGGCGAACTGCTGGGCGAGGACCAGAGCGGGCAGATGGCCGAGGTCGGCTTCAGCCTGTACACCGAGCTGCTGGAACGCGCGGTGCGCAGCATCCGCCAAGGCAAGCTGCCGGATCTGGACGCCGGCGAGGAAGCGCGCGGCGCCGAAGTGGAACTGCACGTGCCGGCACTGATCCCCGACGACTACCTGCCCGACGTGCACACCCGCCTCACCTTGTACAAGCGCATTTCCAGCGCCCGCGACAGCGACGGCCTGCGCGAACTGCAGGTGGAGATGATCGACCGCTTCGGCCTGCTGCCGGATCCGGTGAAGCACCTGTTCGCGATCGCCGAACTGAAGCTGCAGGCCAACGCGCTGGGCATCCGCAAGCTGGAACTCGGCGAGCACGGCGGGCGCCTGGTGTTCGAGGCCAAGCCGAACGTGGATCCGATGACCATCATCCAGATGATCCAGAAGCAGCCCAAGCTGTACGCGATGGACGGCCCGGACAAGCTGAAGCTCAAGCTGCCGCTGCCGGAAGCGGCCGATCGCTTCAATGCCGCACGCGGCCTGCTGACCGCGCTGTCGCCGCGCTGAGCGGCGCGGGCGATCCTGCCCGCGTCTGTTCACGCACCATCGGCCGCCGCACACGGGCCGTACTCTTTTCGTTCTGAAATACCGCCGCCACGTGCGGCGGCGTACGGCGCCTGCAGCTTGCACAACACCTGAACGCAGCGATCTTCACGTGAAGACCAAAGGACGCGCCCTGCGCGGCTTTTTTGACGTCCTCACGCCCTCTCGATTGGCACGGCACGTGCAACAGGACTGCAGGCACACCGCTCTGAGCCGTTATGGGATGCGCATCTTGCGTTGATCTGAACCACTCAGGCTTGTGTGCGGCGTGGGAGACAAATGCTTCACGCGCGCCAAATATTTCTAAATATTTCCTGTCCGCGCCGATATCGCTCTTACCGAAGCCGGCGATCCGGCTTTCCCCTCTTCCCTGCAGGAGACCCGCCATGCGCTCGACGCCCCCCGACGAACAGGATCCGCCACTGCAGCTGATCGTGGACGGCGACATGACCATCCGCCGTGCGGCCGAACTGAAGCCGCTGCTGCTGCCCGCGCTGGAGCATCCCGGCGGCCTGCGCCTGCAGTTGCAGGAGGTGACCGACATCGACGCCACCGGCGTGCAGCTGCTGCTGGCCACCCAGGCCGCACTGCGCGCGCTGGGGCGGCCGTTCCAGCTCGAGGGCTGCAGTACGGCGGTCGGCGATGCGCTCGCCCTGCTCGGCCTCGACGACGCCTTCGAGTGCGTCGGCGCCGACACTCTTCACTAATCGGCAGCACGACATGAACATGGATCAATTGCTGCAGACCTTCATCGCCGAGAGCCGCGACCTGCTCGAGGACATGGAACGCAATCTGCTGGAAGCCGAGCGCGGCGAAGCCGGTCCCGATGCGGTCAACGCGATCTTCCGCGGCGCCCACACCATCAAGGGCTCCGGCGGCCTGTTCGACCTGGCGCAGTTGGTCGGCTTCACCCACGTGGTGGAGAGCGTGCTGGACCTGGTGCGCGAGCATGCCGTCACATTGGATTCGGACTTGATCCAACTGATGCTGGCCTGCTGCGACCAGATCCGTGCGCTGGTGGAAGCCGCCGCCGGCGCCGAGGCCGACGAAGCCACGCTGGTCGCCCAAGGCGCACCGCTGCTGGAACGCCTGCAGACCTATTTGCAACCTGCCGCTGCGCCCACCGGCGCGGCGGGCGCAGCGGCGGCGGCAACGCCCGCCACGCCGGCAGCGCCCGCGCACACCGGCTACTGGCGGATTTCGCTGCAACTGTTCGCCGACGCGCTGCGTTTCGGCAATTCGCCGCTGCATCTGATCCGCTGCCTGCGCAGCCTCGGCAGCCTCGAAGCGGTGCGCACCCGCCACGAGCGCGTGCCGGCGCTGCCGGAACTGGATCCGGAGGCCTGCTACCTGGGCTTCGACATCCTGTTGCGCAGCGATGCGCAACAGGCCGCGATCGAGGACATCTTCGAGTTCGTGCGCGACGACTGCGACCTGCAGGTGCTGGCGGTGGAGCCGAACGGCGACGCCGCCAACCTGGACCTGCCATTGCTGGTGGCCGAAGCCGGCAGCCAGGCCAGCGCCGACGATTTCGCCGGGTTCGAAAGCGTCGACGCCCCGGCGGCCGCGCCCGCCGCCGCCGCACCGGCCATGGCCAGTGCGCCGGCCGCGGCCGCGAATGCCACCGCCAGCGCCGGCACCGCCAAGGCCGCGGGCGCACGTGGCGAAGGTGGCTCGATCCGCGTCGACGCCGACAAGCTCGACCGCATGATCGACCTGGTCGGCGAATTGATCATCGCCGTCGCCAGCACCGGCGCCAATGCGCAACGCACCGGCGATGCGCAGTTGCTGGAATCCACCTCGATCCTCGCCGGCCTGGTCGAGGAAGTGCGCGAAAGCGCGCTGCAGCTGCGCATGGTCAAGATCGGCGCCACCTTCAACCGCTTCCACCGCGTGGTCCACGACGTCGCCCGCGAACTGGGCAAGGACATCGCCCTGGTGGTCAACGGCGAGGACACCGAGCTGGACAAGTCGGTGGTGGAGAAGATCGCCGATCCGCTGACCCACCTGGTGCGCAACGCCATGGACCACGGCATCGAACCGGCCGAGGTGCGCCAGGCGCGCGGCAAGCCGGTGCGCGGTACGGTGCGGCTCAACGCCTTCCACGATTCCGGCAGCGTGGTCATCCAGATCAGCGACGACGGCGGCGGTCTCAACCGCGACCGGATCCTGGCCAAGGCGCTGGAGCGCGGCCTGATCGAACCCGGCCGCCAGCTCTCCGACCGCGAGGTGTTCGCGCTGATCTTCGAGCCGGGCTTCTCCACCGCCGAAAAGGTCACCAACCTGTCCGGCCGCGGGGTCGGCATGGACGTGGTCAAGCGCAACATCACCGCGCTGCGCGGCAGCGTGGACATCAGCAGCCAGCAGGACGTGGGCACCACCATCTCGGTGCGCCTGCCGCTGACGCTGGCGATCATCAACGGCTTCCAGGTCGGGGTCGGCAAGTCGGTGTTCGTGGTGCCGCTGGACGCGGTCGAGGAATGCGTGGAATTCGCGCCGAACTACCAGAGCGAGTACATCGACCTGCGCGGCAACGTACTGCCCTACGTGCGCCTGCGCTCGCTGTTCGCCATCGCCGGCGCGCCGCCGGCGCGCGAGAGCATCGTGGTGATCCGCCAGGGCGCGCAGCGTTTCGGCCTGGTGGTCGACACCCTGCTCGGCGAGTGGCAGACCGTGATCAAGCCGCTTTCCAAGGTGTTCGCGCAGGTCAAGGGCATCAGCGGTTCGAGCATCCTCGGCAGCGGCGGGGTCGCGCTGATCCTGGACGTGCCGTCGCTGCTCGGCCAGTTGCAACCCGGCGCCGAATCGCTGGCGGCCTGAGCCGTCGCGCCGCCGGTCATTCCCCCGCCGCACCCTTCATCAGGAATCCTTGTCATGTCCCAGAACCGGACGCTCCCGTTCCCGCTCTCGACGGCCGCCATCGTCGCCGTCGCCCTGCCTGCCGCCGCAACCATCGCGGCGCTGGCGCTGCCGCTGGCCGGCGGCCTCGCCTGGACGCTGGTCGCCGTGGCCACGCTGGCCGCCGCCGCGGTACTGGGCCGCAGCGTGCGCGCAGCGCAGCAAGCGGCCGCGGCCGCGCAGCGCGAACTGGAAGTGGCCCGCACCGGCCTGCAGGCGCTGGCGCAGGGCGAACTGGATCGCGTGGACGTGGCGGCGGCGGGCGGCAGCGAGATCGGCCAGGCCCTGCTCGCCGCGCAGCGGCCGCTGCGGCAGCTGCAGGCCGACGTGGCCCACATGGCCAGTGCGCACGCCGCCGGCGACTGCGACGTGATGCTGGACGCGGCAAGCGCCAACGGCGCCTACCGCATCGTGGCCGGCGACATCAATCAGCTGGTCGGCGGCCACATCGGCCTGTGCAAGCAGGCGATCGACTGCGTGGGCGAGTTCGGCCGCGGCAACTTCTCCGCTCCGCTGGCCGCGTTCCCGGGCAAGAAGGCCTTCATCAACGACACCATCGAGCAGGTGCGGCGCAACATGCTCGGCCTGATCGCCGAGATGCGCCGCGTCTCCGAGCAGCACGAAGCCGGCGAGATCGACGCCAGCATCGACAGCGCGCACTTCCAGGGCGACTTCCGCAGCGTGGCCGAGGGCATCAACCGCATGGTCGGCAGCCACATCGCGGTCAAGAAGCAGGCGCTGGGCGTGGTCGCCGAGTTCGGCCGCGGCAATTTCGACGCGGGCATGCCGCAGCTGCCCGGCAAGAAGGCCTTCATCAACGAGACCCTCGAGCAGGTGCGGCGCAACATGCTCGGCCTGATCGCCGAGATGCGCCGCGTCTCCGAGCAGCACGAAGCCGGCGAGATCGACGCCAGCATCGACAGCGCGCACTTCCAGGGCGACTTCCGCAGCGTGGCCGAGGGCATCAACCGCATGGTCGGCAGCCACATCGCGGTCAAGAAGCAGGCGCTGGGCGTGGTCGCCGAGTTCGGCCGCGGCAATTTCGACGCGGGCATGCCGCAGCTGCCCGGCAAGAAGGCCTTCATCAACGAGACCCTCGAGCAGGTGCGCGGCAACTTCAAGCGCCTGATCGGCGAGATCGCGCGCATGTCCGAGGAACACGACAGGGGCGACATCGACGTGCAGATCGACTGCACGCACCTGGACGGGCAGTTCTGCGCCATCGGCAAGGCCATCAACCGCATGGTCGCCGCGCACATTGCCGTCAAGAAGCAGGCGCTGAGCGTGGTCGCCGAGTTCGGCCGCGGCAACTTCGACGCACCGATGCCGCAGCTGCCCGGCAAGAAGGCCTTCATCAACGAGATCATCGAACAGACCCGCGGCAACCTGCGCAGCGTCGGCGACGTGATCAAGGTGATGGGCGCGATGGCCGAGGGCGACCTCAGCCGCCAGGTGCAGGGCCATTACGAAGGCGCCTTCGCCGACATGCAGCGCTACGTCAACGCCACCATCGACAAGCTCACCAGCATCGTCACCGAGGTCAACGGCAACGCCGCCACCCTGGCCAGCGCCGCCGAAGAACTGTCGGCGACCGCGCAGTCGCTGAGCCAGGCGGCCAGCGAGCAGGCCGCGGGCGTGGAGGAGACCAGCGCCTCGCTGGAGCAGATGACCGGCTCGATCGCGCAGAACGCCGAGAACGCCAAGATCACCGACGGCATGGCCGGCAAGGCCTCGCGCGAGGCCGCCGAGAGCGGCGAGGCGGTGCGCGCCACCGTCGCCGCGATGAAGGAGATCGCCCGCAAGATCGGCATCATTGACGACATTGCCTACCAGACCAACCTGCTGGCGCTGAACGCGGCGATCGAGGCCGCACGCGCCGGCGAGCACGGCAAGGGCTTCGCCGTGGTCGCCGCGGAGGTGCGCAAGCTGGCCGAGCGCAGCCAGGTGGCCGCGCACGAGATCGGCGATGTCGCCGGCACCAGCGTGAACCTGGCCGAGACCACCGGGCGCCTGCTCGGCGAGATGGAACCGTCGATCCGCCGTACCTCCGACCTGGTGCAGGAAATCACCGCCGCCTCCGAAGAACAAAGCACGGGCGTCGGCCAGATCAATGCCGCGGTGGTTCAGCTCAGCCAGACAACACAGCAATCCGCTGCCAACGCTGAAGAATTGGCCGCCACGGCCGAAGAAGTAAGCAGCCAGGCAGAACAGTTGCAAACGCTCATGAGCTTCTTCACCACCGGCGCCACCACCTCCCCGGCGCCGGCCCCGCAACCGCGACGCCTACCGATGTCGACGCAGCGCGCACCACGCGCCCGCAGCTTCGGTGGCCCGGCGGCCACCGCCCAGGCCGCGCGCCTGGAAGAAGCGGCATTCGTTTCGTTCTGAACTCTCTCCGTCCCGGCCTGTCAGGCCGGGGACTTTTCACCCGCACAGGTACACCGGCATGTCCAACTCCCTTTCGCTGTCCTCCAAGCTGTGGACCGGTTCGGCCATCGCCGTCGCGCTGCCATTGGCCGCCGCCGCGTGCGGGTTCGCGCTCGGCCTGCCCGCCGGGCAGACCCTGGCGCTGAGCATCGGCGCCACGGTGATCGCCGCCGCGGTGCTGGCCTATACCGTCCACGCCATCACCCGCTCGCTGCGGATCGCCACCACCACCCTGGCACGCTTCGCCACCGGCAATTTCGAGGTGGTGATGCCGACCATACGCAACGATCAGGCCTGCGAAGTACTGCTGGCGCTGCGCCAAGTGCAGACCGGGGTGCGCCAGATCAACGACGAGATCGTGCGCATGTCCGCGCAGCATGACGCCGGCGACATCGACGTGGTGATCGACAGCCAGCGCTTCGACGGCGAGTTCAAGGTCATCGCCGAAGGCATCAACCGCATGGTCGGCGACCACATCGCCACCAAGAAGAAGGCGCTGGCCTGCGTGGCCGAATTCGGCCGCGGCAATTTCGAGGCACCGCTGGAGACGTTCCCGGGCAAGAAGGTCTTCATCAACGAGATCATCGAGCAGGTGCGTCGCAATCTGCTGGGGCTGATCACGCAGATGAAGCACATGTCGGCCCAGCACGATGCTGGCGACATCGACGTGGCGATCGAGAGCCACCGCTTCGAAGGCGACTTCCGCAGCATGGCCGACGGCATCAACCGCATGGTCGGCGACCACATCGCCACCAAGAAGAAGGCCATGGCCTGCATCGCCGAGTTCGGCCGCGGCAACTTCGACGCGCCGCTGGAAGCCTTTCCGGGCAAGAAGGCGTTCATCAACGACACGGTCGAACAGGTGCGCTCCAACCTGCGCGCGCTGATCCGCGACACCAGCCTGCTGGCCGACGCGGCCGCGGCCGGGCGCCTGGACGTGCGTGCCGACGGCAGCCAGCACCATGGCGACTTCCGCCGCATCGTCGATGGCATCAACCTGACCCTGGATACGGTGATCGGGCCGATCAACGATGTCGGCGCCGTGCTCAAGGCGATCGAGGACGGCGACCTGACCCGGATGGCGGACGTGCAGTGCCAGGGCAAGCTGAAGGAACTGTGCGACAGCATCAATGCCACCGTCGCGCGGCTGGCGCAGGTGGTCGGCGAGGTCAACATCAACGCCGAGGCGCTGGCCAGCGCCTCCGAGCAGGTGAGCGCCACCGCGCAGTCCTTGAGCCAGGCGGCCAGCGAGCAGGCCGCCGGCGTGGAAGAGACCAGCGCGTCGCTGGAGCAGATGACCGCGTCCATCGCGCAGAACACCGAGAACGCCAAGGTCACCGACAGCATGGCCGCCAAGGCCGCGCGCGAAGCCAACGAAGGTGGCGATGCGGTGCGCTCGACGGTGGCGGCGATGAAGCAGATCGCGCAGAAGATCGGCATCATCGACGACATCGCCTACCAGACCAACCTGCTGGCGCTGAACGCGGCGATCGAGGCCGCACGCGCCGGCGAGCACGGCAAGGGCTTCGCGGTGGTCGCCGCGGAAGTGCGCAAGCTGGCCGAACGCAGCCAGGTGGCCGCGCAGGAGATCGGCCAGGTGGCCGAATCCAGCGTGGAACTGGCCGAGAACGCCGGCAAGCTGCTGGACCAGATGGTGCCGTCGATCCGCCGCACCTCCGACCTGGTGCAGGAGATCACCGCCGCCTCCGAGGAACAGACCTCCGGCGTCGGCCAGATCAACGCTGCGGTCGGCCAGCTCAACCAGACCACCCAGCAGGCCGCGGCCAACTCCGAGGAACTGGCCGCCACCGCCGAGGAAATGAGCGGCCAGGCCGAGCAGTTGCAGCAACTGATGAGTTTCTTCCGTACCAACCAGGTCGTGGCGCCGCGGCGTCCGACCGCCGTCCCCAGCGTCCCGTCCCGCAAGGCGGCGCCTGCGCGCAAACGTGGCTTCGGGGAGGTCGGCCTGGCGCTAGTGTCGGCGCCGGACGAAGCCCACTTCGATACGTTCTGACAATCACTTCCACGACATCACATCCAGGGGGATCACGATGTTTCAGCACATGAAAATCGGCACGCGTATCGGCATCGGCTTCGGCCTGGTGTTGCTGCTGTTGCTGGGGACCGGCATTTTCGCCACGATGCAGATGGCCCGCATCAACGGCTCCTCCACCGAGTTGGCCACCAACTGGCTGCCCAGCGTACGCAACGTCGAGGAGATGAGCGCGAATTTCAACAAGCTGCGTCTGCTCGAGCTGCAACGGGTCGTCGCCACCAGTCCGGCCGAGATGCAGGACTACGACACGCGCATGATCAAGACGCTCGAGGCCTTCGAGAACAACAAAAAGGCCTACATCCCGCTGATCTCTTCGCCCGAGGAGCAGGCGCTGTACGCGGATTTCGCCAAAAAATTCGACCGCTACAGCGAACTGCACAGAGAGCTGCTGGCGCTCACCGCGCAGGCAAAGACCCAGGAGGCGACGGCCGTGCTGAACGGTGAGCAGCGGCAGATCTTCCGTAGCACCGCCGAGGCGATCGACAAGCTGGTGGACCTGAACGTCAAGGGCGGCCAGGACGCCAGCGACAGCGGCGACGAACTCTATGCGTCCGCGCGCTCGCTGATCATCGCCACCATCGTGGTGGCCGTGCTGCTGGGCGCGGTCGTGGCGTTCTTCATCGTGCGCATCCTCACCCGCCTGCTGGGCGGCGAGCCGGCCTACGTGGCCGAGATCGCCAACAAGGTGGCGCAGGGCGACCTCAACCTGGAGGTGGCGGTGCGCGCCAACGACACCGGCAGCGCGCTGTATGCGATGCGGACCATGGTCGAGCGGCTGAAGCTGGTGATCGACGGCCAGCGCCGCGTGGTCGCGGCGGCCAACCGCGGCGACTTCTCCGAGCGCATCGCGCTGGACGGCCTGGCCGGGTTCCAGCGTGAGATGGGCCAGGGCCTGAACGAGCTGGCGACCACCACCGGCGGCAGCATCCAGGACGTGGTGCGGGTGATGGGCGGCCTGGCCGAGGGCGACCTGACCCAGAGCATCGACAAGCACTACGACGGCGCCTACGCCGAGATGAAGAACTACATCAACGACACCATTGCGCGCCTGTCGCAGGTGGTCAGCGAGGTCAACAGCAATGCCGAATCGCTGGCCAGCGCCTCGGAAGAGGTCAGCGCCACTGCGCAGTCGCTGAGCCAGGCGGCCAGCGAGCAGGCCGCCGGCGTGGAGGAGACCAGCGCTTCGCTGGAGCAGATGACCGCATCGATCTCGCAGAACACCGAGAACGCCAAGATCACCGACGGCATGGCCAGCAAGGCCTCCAGCCAGGCGCTGGACGGCGGCGAATCGGTGCGTGCGACCGTGCAGGCGATGAAGCAGATCGCGCAGAAGATCGGCATCATCGACGACATCGCCTACCAGACCAACCTGCTGGCGCTGAACGCGGCGATCGAGGCCGCGCGTGCCGGCGAGCACGGCAAGGGCTTCGCCGTGGTGGCCGCGGAAGTGCGCAAGCTGGCCGAACGCAGCCAGATCGCGGCGCAGGAAATCGGCGATGTCGCCAGTTCCAGCGTCGAACTGGCCGAGAACGCCGGCAAGCTGCTGGACGAAATGGTGCCGTCGATCAAGCGCACCTCCGACCTGGTGCAGGAGATCACCGCCGCCTCCGAGGAACAGACCTCCGGCGTCGGCCAGATCAATGCCGCGGTCGGCCAGCTCAACCAGACCACCCAGCAGGCCGCGTCCAACTCCGAGGAACTGGCCGCCACGGCCGAGGAGATGAGCGCGCAGGCCGAGCAGCTGCAGCAGCTGATGAGCTTCTTCAAGGTGCAGGGCACCCCGCCGGCCAGGACCGCGGCGCGGCGTCCCGGCACCGTGCGCGGCCGCAGCGGGCACGCCGGGGCCAAGCCGATCGCACGCGTCGCCAACGGCCAACTGGTCCTGGCCGACTCGCTCGACGAAGCCCACTTCGAAACCTTCTGAGACATGGCCATGAACGCTCCCGCTTCGCTCTCACCCTCCGACGCCGGCGACCTGGCGACGGACCAGTTCCTGACCTTCCTGCTCGGCAAGGAAATGTTCGGCGTCGGCATCCTCGGCATCAAGGAGATCATCGAGTACCGCACGCCGACCGACGTGCCGATGATGCCGCCCGCCCTGCGCGGGGTGATCAACCTGCGCGGCGCGGTGGTGCCGGTGGTGGATCTGCAGCAACGCTTCGGCCGTGCGCCCAGCGAGATCAGCAAGCGCACCTGCATCGTCATCATCGAAGTCGCCAGCGGCGAGGAGCGCCAGGTGCTCGGCCTGCTGGTGGACGCGGTCAGCGAGGTGCTGGAGATCGCCACGGCGGACATCGCGCCGCCGCCGGCGTTCGGCACCGGCATTCGCCGCGATTTCATCCACGGCATGGGCAAGGTCGGCGAGCGGTTCGTGATCCTGCTCGCCGCCGACGCGGTGCTGGCGCCTCAGGAGTTCGCCAGCATGGCCGGCCTCGACGCCCACGTGGAAGAAGGCATCGCCCCCTCAGCGGCCTTCGCCGCGTAGCGCCCTGCCCTTTCCTCGAAACGGATTTCGCATGCCCACGCCCCCCGACACCGCCGCCCTGCACCACTTCGGCACGGTCCTGGTGGTCGACGACAGCCAGGTCCAGCGCGAACATGCGCTGGCGCTGTGCCTGCGGATGGGCGCGGTGGCGGTGGAAGGCGCGGCGGACGGCCATGCCGCGCTGGCGCGGGTGACCGAGGGTTTGCCGCTGGGGCTGCTGATCGTGGATCTGGAGATGCCCGGCATGGACGGTGTGCAATTGCTCGATGCACTCGCCCGCTGCGGCGCGCGCGTGCCGATCGTGGTCGCCTCGCAGCGTGGCGCGGCCTTGATCGACTCGGTGTTGCAGGTCGGCCGCAGCAACGGCCTGCAGGTGCTGGCGGGATTGGAGAAGCCGCTGCGCGCCGCCCAGCTCGCGGCCGCGGTGCGCGCCCACGCGCCGCCGACCCCGGCGCCGCGGAACGAGGCCGAGGCCCCGGGCGAGGCGACCATGGCGGCGATGCTGCGCGAGGCGCTGCAGCGCGGCGAGATCGAGGTGGCCTACCAGCCCAAGGTGGACATGCGCAGCGGCCGGGTCGGCGGCGTGGAAGCGCTGGCGCGCTGGCGCCATCCCAGCGCCGGTCCGATCGCGCCGGACCGCTTCATCGCCGTGGCCGAGCGCGAGGGCCTGATCCACGCGCTCACCGCCTGCGTCGCCGACCAGGCGCTGGCGCGGCTGGCGGCGTGGAAGCAGGACGGGTTTCAGCTGACCCTGGCGCTGAACCTGTCGCCGCGGATGCTGCAGGATCCGAACCTGCTCGACGAACTGCTCGGGCTGCTGCGCAAGCATGGCCTGGCGCCATCCGACCTGGTGCTGGAGATCACCGAGAGTTCGCTGGTCTGCGGCAGCGCGCTGGGCATGCTGGCGCGGCTGCGGCTGCAGGGCTTCGGCCTGTCGCTGGACGACTACGGCACCGGCTTCTCCTCGCTGCAGCAACTCACCCGCATTCCTTTCACCGAGTTGAAGATCGACCGCATCTTCGTCCACGACGCACACCGCAGCCGCAACCTGCGCACGGTTCTGGAATCGGCGCTGGGCATGGCCCAGCGGCTGGGCCTGCACACCGTCGCCGAGGGCATCGAAACGGTGGAGGACTGGACCCTGCTGCAGGAGCTGGGGTGCGACTTCGGCCAGGGCTACCTGCTGGCGCGCCCGCTGGGGGGCGGCGCGCTGCACGCCTGGCTGCTGGAGCACCAGCGCCTGCTGCAGGAACACGGCCCCACCGGCGCCGCCAGCGCCCCCACTTCCGCCTCCACTCACTGACCGGCCACGACCATGACCAGCCACGACACCATCACCGAGCAGGAATTCGGCCGGTTCCAGCGTTTTATCTTCGACGCGGCCGGCATCACCATCTCGCCGGCCAAGAAGGCCATGCTGTGCGGACGCCTGGGCAAGCGCCTGAAGGCGCATTCGCTGCAGACCTACACCCAGTACCTCAAGCTGCTGGAAAGTCGCGAGGGCAGCGGCGAGGTGCAGACCGCCATCGACCTGCTGACCACCAACGAAACCTACTTCTTCCGCGAGCCCAAGCACTTCGATCTGCTACGCAGCGTCGCCGCCGCGCATACCGGCAGTGCGCCGTTCCGCTGCTGGAGCGCAGCCAGTTCCAGCGGCGAGGAAGCCTACAGCATGGCCATGGTGCTGGACGACACCCTGCAGGGCCGTCCCTACGAGGTGGTCGGCACCGACATCAGCACCCGCGTGCTGGAAAAGGCGCGGACCGGCCACTACCCGCTGATGCGCATCGAGCACATGCCGCCGGCCATGCTCAAGCGCTACTGCCTCAAGGGCCGTGGCGAGTACGAGGGTAGCCTGCTGATCGACCGCAAGATCCGCGACCACGTGCGCTTCCTGCACGCCAACCTCAACGCGCCGCTGCCCAACCTGGGCCAGTTCGACGTGGTGTTCCTGCGCAACGTGATGATCTACTTCAACGCCCAGACCAAGCGCGAAGTGGTGACGCGGGTGCTCGGCGCGCTCAAGCGCGGCGGCATCTTCTGCATCGGCCACTCCGAGAGTCTCAACGACGTCAACAGCGACGTGGTGCAGATCGCGCCGTCGGTGTACCGCAAACCATGAAGGCCGCCGTGCCAGGAGGGAACCCCGCATGACCACGATCAAGGCCATGGTGATCGACGATTCGGCGGTGGTGCGCCAGGTACTGGTCGCCGTGCTCAATGACGCGCCCGGCATCGAGGTGATCGCCGCCGCGGCCGATCCGCTGCTGGCGATGGACAAGATGCGCCAGCAATGGCCGGACGTGATCGTGCTGGACGTGGAGATGCCGAAGATGGATGGCATCACCTTCCTGCGCAAGATCATGAGCGAGCGCCCCACCCCGGTGGTGATCTGCTCCACGCTCACCGAGAAGGGCGCGCGGGTGACCATGGATGCGCTGGCCGCCGGCGCGGTGGCGGTGGTGACCAAGCCCAAGCTGGGGCTCAAGCAGTTCCTCACCGACTCGGCCGAGGAAATGATCGCCACGGTGAAGAGCGCCGCGCGCGCCAACGTCAAGCGCCTGTCGGCGCGTCCGGCGGTGGCGCCGGCCGAGCCGGAGATCAAGCACACCGCCGACGTGATCCTGCCGGCGCAGGGCAATCGCCCGCTGTCGCAAACCACCGAACGGGTGGTGGCGATCGGCACCTCCACCGGCGGCACCCAGGCGCTGGAGGAAGTGCTGACCGCGCTGCCGCGGGTCAGCCCGGGCATCGTCATCGTCCAGCACATGCCGGAGAAGTTCACCGCCGCCTTCGCCGCGCGCCTGGACACGCTGTGCCAGATCTCGGTGAAGGAAGCGGCCAACAACGACCGCGTGGTTCCCGGGCGCGCGCTGATCGCGCCGGGCGGCAAGCACATGCTGTTGCGGCGCAGCGGCGCGCAGTACTTCGTCGAGGTGCTGGACGGGCCGCCGGTGAACCGGCACCGGCCGTCGGTGGACGTGCTGTTCCGCTCCGCCGCACGCGCCGCCGGCGGCAACGCGCTGGGCATCATCATGACCGGCATGGGCGACGACGGCGCGGTCGGCCTGCTGGAGATGCGCCAGGCCGGCGCGCGCACCGTGGCCCAGGACGAACAGAGCAGCGTGGTGTTCGGCATGCCCAAGGAAGCGATCAAGCGCGGCGGCGCGGAGAAGATCCTGCCGCTGAACGCGATGGCGCGCGAGATCGGCCAGCAGTTGAGCTAGCAACCAACGCGGCGTTGACCGGACCGTAGGAGCGGCTTCAGCCGCGACGGCGCGTTTCGGTAAAAGCGCAGAGCTAGCAACCAAAAGCCGCGTTTGCTGTAGGAGCGGCTTCAGCCGCGACCGAGCTTTCCCATGGAAAGCCCGTCGCGGCTGAAGCCGCTCCTACGACGCAAGCAGGCTACGCACTGCGACCGCAGCAGCCAACCGACACCCGCGCACCCGCAAAGAAGTGCGCGGCATGCAGCACGCGCACCGCCCCCACAAGCCTCATCAACCCGAGTTGATGTGCTCCTTGCAGTACAGGCGCCGGTAGGCGCTGGGGGTCATGCCCAGGCGCTGGCGGAACACGCGCCGGAAATAGCCGCTGTCGCTGAAACCGGCGCGCTGCGCAACGTCGTCCACCGCACAGGTATTGACCAGCAGCAGCTTCTCGGCGAAGGCGATGCGCTGGCGGTGGATCGCCTCGGTCAGCGTGGTGCCGAAGCTGCGCCGGTAGATGCGCCCCAGGTAGTCCGGATTGCAGTGCAGCTGCGCGGCCAGCGACGAGGCGGTGAGCGCGGTGTGGAACTGGGTGCCGATCAGCTGCTTGGCACGGTAGGCCAGCGCCACCCCAGCGCGCTCGGACGCATGCGGATCCGGCCAGGCACCGGCCACGCATTGCAGCATCGACAGCACGATCGGCTCGAGCATCGGCAGCGTGCGCCGTTCCTCCTGCTCGGCCAGGAACCAGCGGAACAGGCCGACGAAACGGTCCGGATCGCGGATCGCGGTGCGCTGCGGCATCGACAGCGGCACCGCGTGGTCCGCCGGCGCCACGCCCGGTTCCAGTTCGAAATGCACCCAGTAGAACCGCAGGTCGTCCGGGAACTGGCCCAGCCCGGCATGCGCACGGCCGGGCCACAGCAGCAGCGTCTCGCCGGCGCCCACGTGGAAGTCGTTGTCCTGTTCGCGAATCGAGAGGACGCCGCGCTCGACGAAGATCAGCTCGTAGGACTGGATGACCCGTGCCGGATGCGCACCCACCCCGCGGGAGATGAACAGCCCTCCGTTCTGGACCCGGATCGGATAGGCGACAGCGAATTCGAGCATGTCGGAAACGTCTCCCTTTGTCTGTGCCGCGCTGCACTGCAGCAATCGAATGCGCGGTGCTGCCCATGGGCAAATCGGCCGCCATGGTCGGAATCGTACCGGTTTTATACCGCACAGACTCTTGTCGCAGTGGCGTCGCCATGCCACTTTGCGCTGGCGCCGGACCGGGCGCGCCAGGAGCCGCCCGTTGAACGCGACCGCCATCGGCCACGCCGCCGCAGACGCCGCACCGGCCGCCGCCACGCCACGCCTGTCGCGCCTGGAGAAGTTCGGCTATGGCCTCGGCGATGCTGGCGGCACGGTGGTCACCTGCCTGATCGCCAACTTCCTCACCTTCTTCTACACCGACGTGTTCGGCCTGACCCCGGCGCTGGTCGGCACCCTGTTCACCGTGCTGCGCGTGGCCGACGCGGTGTCCGATCCGGTGATGGGCCTGATCGCCGACCGCACCCGCAGCCGCTGGGGCCGCTTCCGTGCCTGGCAACTGTGGGTCGCGCTGCCGATCGGCATCGCCTGCGTGCTGACCTTCAGCGCGCCGCAGCTGAGCGCCGGCGCGAAGATCGCCTACGCCTTCGCCAGCTATTTCCTGCTGTCGCTGTGCTACACCGCGATCAACGTGCCCTACTGCGCGCTGATCAACAGCATGACCGGCGACCACCGGGACGTGGTCTCGGCGCAATCCTGGCGCTTCGTGCTGTGCGGCATCGCCGGCTTCCTAGTGTCGGTCGGGCTGCCATGGCTGGTGCGGGAACTGGGCAACGGCGACGCCGCGCGCGGCTACCAGCTCGGCGTGGGCGTGCTGGCCGCGCTGGCGGTGGCGATGTTCCTGTGCTGCTTCTTCGCCGTGCGCGAGCGCGTGCCGGTCAGCCTGCTCGGCGGCGCCGGCATCGGCGCGCACCTGCGCGGCCTGCTGCGCAACGACCAGTTGCGGCTGGTGCTGCTGATGTCGTTCCTGCTGATCAATGTGTACAACATCCGCGGCGGCGCCTATCTGTACTTCATCACCTACGTGCTCGGCGGCAGCAGCGGCTATGCCTCGCTGTTCTTCGCGATGGTGGCGCTGGCCACGGTGCTCGGCGCGATCGTGGTCAACGCGCTGTGCCGCCGCTTCGACCCGCTGGCGCTGTACCTGCACACCAACCTGGCGCTGGCCGTGTTCGGCGTGGCGCAATGGTGGCTGCCCACCGGGCCGGCGCAGCAGACGCTGTGGCTGGGGGTGATCTTCGTGCACTGCCTGGTGCTGGGTTTCGCGCTGCCGCTGCACTTCTCGCTGATGGCCTTCGCCGACGACTACGGCGCCTGGAAGAACCGGGTGCGCTCCTCGGGCATCAACTTCGCCTTCAACCTGTTCTGCATCAAGCTGGCGTGGGCCTCGAGCGCGGTAGTGATCAGCGCGCTGTTCGTGTACGCCGGCTACCGCGCCGGCGCCGCGCAGCAGAGTCCCGCGTCGCTGCAGGCCATCACCCTGCTGGAAACCCTGATCCCCGCCGGCCTGCACCTGCTGCTGGCCGCGGTGATCCTGCGCTGCAGGTTGCGCCGGCCGCTGCTGTCCAGCATCGCCGCCGACCTCGCCGCACGCCCGGTGCACTGACCTTCCCCACCCTCCAGGATCTCCGCTCCATGCCGCATTTGCCCGCGCCGTCCCCGGAACTGCCGCTCGCCCACCTGCGCATCGCCGATCCGTTCTGGCAGCGCTACCAGCGCCTGGTGCAGGAGGTGGTGCTGCCCTACCAGTGGGACGCGCTCAACGACAAGGTCGCCGATGCCGAACCCAGCCACGCCATCGAGAACTTCCGCATCGCCGCCGGCCGCAGCGACGGCGCGTTCTACGGCATGGTGTTCCAGGACAGCGACGTGGCCAAGTGGCTGGAGGCGGTGGCCTACCTGCTGGCGCAGCATCCGGACCCGGCGCTGGAGCGCGATGCCGATGCCACCATCGAACTGATCGGCGCCGCGCAGCAGGCCGACGGCTACCTCAACACCTACTTCACGGTGAAGGCGCCGCAGGAACGCTGGAGCAACCTGGCCGAATGCCACGAGCTGTATTGCGCCGGGCACATGATCGAGGCCGGCGTGGCCTACTTCCAGGCCACCGGCAAGCGCGCCCTGCTGGACATCGTGTGCCGGCTCGCCGACCACATCGATGCCGTTTTCGGCCCTGGCCCGACGCAGTTGCACGGCTACCCCGGGCATCCGGAGATCGAACTGGCGTTGATGCGCCTGTACGAGGCCACCGGCGAGGCGCGCTACCTGGCACTGGCACGTTATTTCGTCGAACAGCGCGGCACCACGCCACACTACTACGACGAAGAGTACGCCAGGCGCGGCCACACCTTCTTCTGGGGCGGGCACGGCCCGGCCTGGATGATCCAGGACAAGGCCTACAGCCAGGCACACCTGCCGGTGGCGCTGCAGGACACCGCGGTCGGCCATGCGGTGCGTTTCGTGTACCTGTACGCAGGCGTGGCGCACCTGGCCCGGCACAGCGGCGACGCCACCCTGCGCGCGGCCTGCGCGCGGCTGTGGGACAACGCCACGCAGCGACAGATGTACCTGACCGGTGCGATCGGCGCGCAGAGCTACGGCGAAGCCTTCAGCGTCGACTACGACCTGCCCAACGACACCGCCTACAACGAGAGCTGCGCCTCGATCGGGCTGATGATGTTCGCCAACCGCATGCTGCAGCTGGCACCGGACGGTCGCTACGCCGACGTGATGGAGCGGGCGCTGTACAACACCGTGCTGGGCGGCATGGCCCTGGACGGACGCCACTTCTTCTACGTCAATCCGCTGGAAGTGCACCCGCCCACGGTGCACGGCAACCACACCTTCGACCACGTCAAGCCGGTACGCCAGCGCTGGTTCGGCTGCGCCTGCTGCCCGCCCAACATCGCCCGCGTGCTGACCTCGCTCGGCCACTACATCTACACCCGCCGAGACGACACCCTGTACGTGAATCTCTACGTCGGCAGCGATGCGCGGTTCGAGGTCGGCGCGCAGACCCTGACCCTGCGCCAGCGCGGCGAGTATCCATGGCAGGACACGATCGCCTTCGACGTGGAGTGCAGCGCACCAGTGGACGCGGCAGTGGCACTGCGTTTGCCGGACTGGTGCCAGGCGCCGCAGCTGCGGCTCAACGGCGAGCCGGTAGCGATCGAGGCGCACCGCCAGCATGGCTACTGCGTGCTGCGCCGGCGCTGGCAATCCGGCGACACCGTGCAACTGCGCCTGCCGATGCCGCCGATGCGGGTCAGCGGGCATCCGCGCGTGCGTCACCTGGCCGGCAAGGTCGCGGTGCAGCGTGGACCGCTGGTGTACTGCCTGGAGCAGGCCGACAACGGCGCCGACCTGCATCAGTTGCGCCTGCCGGCCAGCGCCACGCTGCAGGCCGTGCCCGGCAGCGGCGCGCTGGACGGCCAGGTGCTGCTGCAGGCCACGGGCGAGCGCCTGCACGGCGATGCCGACGCCGCGGCCTCGCCGCTGTATCGCTACGACGCGCCGCCGCCGGCGCGGCAGCCGCAGACCCTGACCTTCGTGCCCTACTTCGCCTGGGCCAATCGCGGCGAGGGCGAGATGCGGGTGTGGGTGGACGCCAGCGACGGCTGAAGGCATCGCTGCGGGACGCAGCGTGTAGGAGCGGCATCAGCCGCACAAGGGGACAAGAGCCGCTCCTGCCGGGCACGCTGCATCCGGGTGAATCGTGGCGGAAGCAGGTCGCCGACGCGACGCCTGCGTGCGACGCTCCACCGGCCGCGTCGCATGCCCGCAACGACCGGCACACGCTCTAAGCTAGGGCCATGGATGCCCTGGCCCCCGTCGCAGCGCCGTTCGCCCGCCTCGCCCTCGGCGCGCATGGCATCGCCGTGCCGGACGCCTGGCTGCTGGCGTTCGAGGTCGGGGCCTTCGACAGCGAAGATTTCCAGCGCCACGGCTTGCAGCGGCCGGCGTCGATCGCGCGCAGCGTGCGCAAGCGCCAGGCCGAATATCTGGCCGGTCGGCGCGCGGCGCTCGCCGCGCTGCGGGCCGCAGGCAGCGCGGCAACCGATCTTCCGATCGGTGACGACCGCGCGCCAGTCTGGCCGGCCGGCTTCCTCGGCAGCCTCTCGCACACCGACGGCCTTGCGGTCGCCATCGCCTTGCCGGCATCCGCCGGGGCACATGGCATCGGCCTGGACGTGGAACGCGTGGTCGCGGCGGACCAGCTCGAGGCGATCCGCAGCGTGGCCCTGGACGCCAGCGATTGCGCCGCGCTGGCCGGCCTGGCCCGCGCCCGCGGCTGGCCGTACGCGCTGACCCTGGGCTTCTCGGCAAAAGAGAGTTTCTACAAGGCTGCGGCGGCGACCGTCGGCCGCTTCTTCGACTTCGACGCCTTGCGCATCGAAGGCTGCGATCCGCACAGCGGCAGCGTGGACACGCGCATCGCCGCGCCGCTGGCGCCGGCCTTGCCGGTTGGACAAGTGCATCGCCTGCGCTGGGTGGACGTGCAGCCCGGCCTGCTGCTCACCAGTTGCGTCTGGTAGCGCGTACTGGCGCCAACCCCTAGCAACTCATGAAGCATGCGACACGCCGCGCATTGCGCGCACTCGCACTGCGCCGTCTCGCCAGACCACGAAGACGCGCCGCCTGCCGCGGCGCCATGCACTCACACCGCGGCCAGGATCTGCTCGCGCCGGCGCACATACTCCGCGGCGTCGATCAGCCCTTGCGCCTTCAACTGCTCCAGCGCGCGCAGGCGCTGCTCGACCGAGGCGGTGGGCGGCAGTGGCGGCGGCGCGGCCGCCGGCCGACGCCGCTGGGCGCGGATCGCCAGCCACACCACCACAGCGATCAGCAGCGGGAAGGCGAGCACGACCAGGAGGACGAGCCAGTGCCAGATGCTGAATCCACCCATGACGTCCTCCTGACGACCGCGCGCCGGGCCGGGCGCTTACTTCGCCTTGCCCTGATTGGCCACCGCCTCGGCTGCCTTCTTCGCCGCTTCCGGATCGCCCAGGTAGCGGTAGGACTGCACCTGCAGGGTGTCGTCCAGTTCGAACAGCAGCGGGATGCCGGTGGGGATGTTGAGTTCGAGGATCTCCTCGCGCGACACGTCGTTCAAGTACTTGTACAGCGCGCGCAGCGAGTTGCCGTGGGCGGTGACCAGCACGGTCTGCCCGGCCTTGAGCTGCGGCGCGATGGCGTCGTGCCAGTACGGCAGCACGCGCTCGAGCGTGGTCGCCAACGACTCGGTGGCCGGCAAGGCGTTGCGGTCCAGGGTGGCGTAGCGGCGATCGTGCAGCGGATGGCCCGGATCCTCGGCGTCCATCGGCGGCGGCGGAATATCGTAGGAGCGGCGCCAGATCTTGACCTGGTCCTCGCCGTGCTTGGCCGCGGTCTCGGCCTTGTCCAGGCCCTGCAGGCCGCCGTAGTGGCGCTCGTTGAGGCGCCAGCTCTTGTGCACCGGCAACCAGTCCTGGTCCAGTTCCTTCAGCGCGCCCTGCAGGGTGTGGATGGCGCGTTTGAGCACGGAGGTATGGGCGACGTCGAACTGCAGGCCCTCCTCGCGCATCAGCCGGCCGGCGGCCACGGCTTCCTGGCGGCCCTGCTCGGTCAGGTCGACATCGACCCAGCCGGTGAAGCGGTTATCCAGGTTCCACTGGCTCTGGCCATGGCGCAACAGTACGAGTTTGCGGGTCACTGCGACGGTCTCCGTTGGGGGATGCGTGGATGGTGCAGCCCTGGATTGTAGCTCTTGGCTGGGAATGGGGAATCGGGAATGGGGAATGGCAACGGCTGGGTTCTCCAGCAAATCGGGCAGTCGGGCGCCGCCTGATCGCCAGAGCCGCGCGCGAACAAGCTTTCACGATTCCCCATTCCCGGCTCCCCACTCCCAGCCTCTCCACACCCCAGCCACGACCGCAGCGCGATCATTTACGCATGGAGACTTCCACGCACCCCGTGTTCGGCGACTGGGACGGCAGCATCGTGCAGGCGCGTGCGCTGCAGGCGACCCTGGCGCGCCAGGTCAGCCTGCAGGACGCGGTTCCCGACCCGCCGCGCTGGCTGGCCGGTTTCGACGTCGGCTTCGAGGACGACGGCCAGGTCACCCGCGCCGCCGCGGTGCTGCTCGATGCGCAGACCCTGCAGTTGCACCAGGCCGAGATCGCCCGCGTACCCACCTCGATGGCCTACGTGCCCGGCCTGCTCAGCTTCCGCGAACTGCCGGCGCTGCTGGCCGCGTTGGGCCTGCTGCGGCAACGCCCGGACCTGGTGTTCGTCGATGGCCAGGGCATCGCGCATCCGCGCCGGCTCGGCATCGCCGCGCACTTCGGCGTGGTCACCGGGCTGCCCAGCATCGGCGTGGCCAAGACCCTGCTGGCTGGCCGCTTCGAGGAACCCGGCGCGCAGGCCGGCGACCACAGCCCCATCGTGCACCGCGGCGAAGTGGTCGGCTGGGCGCTGCGCAGCAAATTGCGCTGCAATCCGCTGATCGTCTCGCCAGGCCACCGCGTGGCGGTGGACAGCGCGCTGCACTGGACCCAGCGCTACCTGCGCGGCTACCGCCTGCCGGAACCGACCCGGCTGGCCGACCGGCTGGCCTCGCGCCGCGGCGAGATGCCGGCGCCGGCCGCGGACACCCGATCGCTGTTCTGAACCGGGCGCTGCGGCCGGCAGCCGCGTCGCTCAGCGGTTGCTGATGTTGATGCCAGTGTCGACGATCTGGATGTACATGCCCGCCGGACGCGGACGCGCGAGGAACTGGAGGTTGACGCCGGCGATGCCGCTGGCGGCGGCGCAATTGGCGGTCGACATGCCGATCGCCGTGTAGCGGACATTGGTGCGCAGGGTCGGGCCGGCGATGCGATGGCCGTTGGACACCGCATAACAGCCGGCGCCCTGTCCGCCGGTGACCAGCAAGGCCTTCGCGTCCCACAGATCGTTGATGATCTCGGTGGGCACGTTCATGTCCGGCACGCCTTGCGCCTGGGCGGAAAACCCCGCGCAGGCGATGAGGGCCAGGCCAAGGCGCGCCCAGACCGGGCGGCGACAGCGGATGTGCGATGCGACATTCTTCATGTGTGTACTCCGTCGGGGGAAGAGGGATCGATGCAGCGCCACGGGCCGTGCGCGCGTATGACCGGCCACGACGCGCGCCGATTATTCACAGGCCATTCGCCGCGTTGCAGACAAGACGCGCGCGCAATTCGCACTATGCGATTCCGGGACACCGGTATAACCGCGCGACATAGCGCGAATGCATCGCGGATCGGCCCGCCGCGCATGAGCGCATGCGGGACAGTCCGTCTTGCCATGGCACCGCACTGCAGCCGCTGCGCATGCGAAGCTTCGCTTCCGTTTTTGCGACTGCGAGCGTCCGCATGCCCACCCTCATCGCCCCCCGCGTCCACGATATCGGCGGCTTCGAAGTGCGTCGCGCCGTTCCCAGCGTGCAGGCGCGCAGCGTCGGTCCCTTCGTCTTCATCGACCACATGGGGCCGGCGGTGTTCGAGCCGGGGCACGGCGTGGACGTGCGCCCGCATCCGCACATCGGCCTGGCCACGGTCACCTTCCTATGGTCCGGCGAGATCGGCCACCGCGATTCGCTCGGCTCGGACCAGGTGATCCGCGCCGGCGACGTCAACTGGATGACCGCCGGGCGCGGCATCTCCCACTCCGAACGCACGCCGACCGCGCTACGCGCGCATGCGCACCCGCTGCACGGCATGCAGACCTGGGTGGCGCTGCCGAAATCGGCGGAAGAGACCGCGCCGGCGTTCTACCACCACGCCGCCGCCAGCCTGCCGCAGCAACGCCGCGACGGCGCCTGGCTGCGGGTGATCGCCGGCCGCGCCTACGGCGAGGAATCGCCGGTGACGGTGTTCGCCGACACCCTCAACGTGGCCCTGGATCTCGACGCGGACGCGGAACTCGACCTGGACGCCCGCCACGCCGAGCGCTCGCTGTACATCCTGGAAGGCGAGGCGCAACTGGATGGCGTGGACATCCCGGCGCGGCATCTGGTCCTGCCCGAGCCGGGCGCGCGCGGTCGGCTGCGCGCCAAGACCCCGCTCAAGGCGATGCTGATGGGCGGCGAACCGCTGGATGGGCCGCGCCACCTGTGGTGGAACTTCGTGTCCAGTTCGGTGGAGCGCATCGAGCAGGCCAAGCAGGACTGGCGCGAGGGCCGCTTCGGGACGATCCCGGGCGACGACCAGGAATTCATCCCGCTGCCCGAACCGGGCCGCTGAGACCCCAATCGCCGCCACAGCGGAGCGGCCCGTGCGGTCGCCATCGCTCCCTCTCCCGTCCCTCGTCCGCCGGCGCCGCATTCCATAAAGACCTGCCTGTCGGCGCAGCGAGGCGGGTGCCGCCACGCCATACCGCGCGTGCGGATATCCCGGAATCCGCATCCCAATTGTCAGCGCGGCTGCGCTGGGCTATGGTGCAGACGCGGCCGCGCACGCGTGGCCGCACGCGGGACACGCACTGCGTCGGGGATGCACTGCCGGGATCCCGCACAGGATGGGCGCTCCCGCAGGCGACGCCACAGGCGTGCGTATGGATCGAACGCGTCGCATCGCGGCGTATGGGGAACATCGCGAATGAAGACATTCTTGCGCAAAGCGCTGCTCACCGCTGCGGCGGCGTTGCCCGCCGCTGCCGCCACCGCGCAGCAGGCCCAGAACTGCCCCCCGCTGCCGCCGCAGAGCAAGCTGCAATGGAGCGAGCGCAGCGACAAGGGCTTCATCGTCTGCCGCGCCAGCGATGCCAACGGCCGTCAGGTGCTGGGCATGATGCTCACTGCGCGCGACCCGAAGATTCCGCTGCAGCGCACGCTGCGCGAGGAAAAGGGGGCCATCGACGGCGAGCAGGTGTATTGGTACCGGCCGGACCTCGGCGGCGCCGATCTGCCGGGCCTGGCCTCGCGCCGGATCGCGGTGGCGGAACTGAAGAAGGGTCAATTCGCGCAGGTGTGGATCGACGCCGCCGACACCCAGGAACTGCAGACCCTGCAGTCGCTGGTGCAGGGCCTGGACATGCGCCAGTCGAGCCTGGCGCTGGAGCGCTAAGGCCACAGGTCCGAGACATGACGTAGGAGCGGCGTCAGCCGCGACAGCGGTTCACGGGAACGCGTGTCGCGGCTGACGCCGCTCCTACGAGCAAGCAAACCCTCGCACCAGCGACGCTGCAAATCACGTCCTCAGAAGCGCCCTTCCTGGAAATCCACGAAGGCCTGCATCAGTTCCTGGCGCGTATTCATCACGAACGGCCCGTGCCGCGCCACCGGCTCGCGCAGCGGCCGGCCGGCGACCAGGATCAGCCGTGCGCCCTGCACGCCGGCCTGCAACGGCAGCAGATCGCCACCGCCGAGCACCGCCAGCGTCTGCGCGGGCAACATGCGCGCCGCCTCGCCCTCGCCCAGCGCCGCCTCGCCCTCGAACATGTAGGCGAAGGCGTTGTGCCCGGACGGCAACTCGAACGCCCAGGACGCGCCAGCGTCCAGCGCGATGTCCAGATACAGCGGATCGGTGGCCGGCTGCGCAATCGGGCCGTGCACCTCGCCGACCTGGCCGGCGATCACCTTGACCGTCACGCCCGGCGCCGGCTGCACCACCGAGATGCGCTCGGGGGAGAACTCCTGGTAGCGCGGCGCGGTCATCTTGTCGCGCGCCGGCAGGTTCACCCACAGCTGGAAGCCGCGCATGCGCCCTTGCTCCTGCTCCGGCATCTCCGAATGCACCAGGCCGCGGCCGGCGGTCATCCACTGCACGCTGCCCGGGGTCAGCAGGCCCTCGTTGCCGTGGTTGTCCTTGTGCCGCATGCGCCCGTCGAGCATGTAGGTGACGGTCTCGAAGCCGCGGTGCGGATGGCTGGGGAAGCCGCCGATGTAGTCCTCGGCACGATCGGTGCCGAACTCGTCGAGCAGCAGGAACGGATCCAGCTCGGGCAGCGCCCCGCCACCGATGACGCGGGTCAGCTTGACCCCATCGCCGTCGGCGGTGGCGTGGCCGCGGATGGCGCGCAGGATGCGCGCGGGGACGACGGTGGTGGAAGCGATCATGGGACGATCTCCTGATGAGATCCCCACCATGGGTGCCACCGCCGCCGCGACCAACCGCGCCCGGCGCAACCCATCGTTCCATCGCCCGCGGCGCTCCCCTCGCCTTCTCCCACCGGGAGAAGGTGCCCCGAAGGGGCGGATGAGGGTCCGGGCGCAGCCTCGTGCGGCGTCTGGTGGCACAGGCGGGTCTTGCGAGCGCTTCGCTCCGGACCCTCACCCCAACCCCTCTCCCGAGGGGAGAGGGGCTTGAGCATCCTGACGCCTCCTTCTCTTGCTCGAGGCCATGAATCCCCTTCTCCCCCCGGGAGAAGGTGCCCCGCAGGGGCGGATGAGGGTCTGGGCGCCGCCTCGTGTGGCGTCCGGCAGCGCAACCTGGGTTTGCGAGGGGCTTCGCCCCCGTACCCTCACCCCAACCCCTCTCCCGAGGGGAGAGCGGCTTGAGCATCCTGACGCCTCCTTCTCCTGTTCGAGGCCATGAATTCCCTTCTCCCTCCGGGAGAAGGTGCCCCGAAGGGGCGGATGAGGGTACGGGCGCAGCCTCGTGTGGCGTCCGGCAGCGCGGGTTGGGTTTGCGAGGGGCTTCGCCCCCGCACCCTCACCCCAACCCCTCTCCCGTAGGGAGAGGGGCTCAAACGCCGCGCGCCGACCACCCATGCCGCAAAGGGCATCGCCAGGGCTGTCTACGACCAAAGTACTAGCCCCGTGGCCGTCCCCACCATTGACCCCCCAGGCCATCGGGGCGACCCTTGCACGCATCTCGTGGGGGAGCGTTCTGCATGAAAGGGTTTTCCAAGCTGGCCTGGGCCGCACTCGCCATCCTGGCGGCGTTCTGCCTGGGCACCATCGCCCTGCGCCGCGGCGAACACATCAATGCGCTGTGGATCGTGGTGGCCGCGGTGTCGATCTACCTGATCGCCTACCGCTTCTACAGCCTGTTCATCGCCGACAAGGTGATGCAGCTCGATCCCACCCGGGCTACCCCGGCGGTGCTCAACAACGACGGCCTGGACTACGTGCCGACCAACAAGCACGTGCTGTTCGGTCACCACTTCGCCGCCATCGCCGGCGCCGGGCCGCTGGTCGGGCCGGTGCTGGCCGCGCAGATGGGTTACCTGCCCGGCCTGCTGTGGCTGGTGGTCGGCGTGGTGGTCGCCGGGGCGGTGCAGGATTTCATGGTGCTGTTCCTGTCCAGCCGCCGCAACGGCCGCTCGCTGGGCGACCTGGTGCGCGAGGAGATGGGCCAGGTGCCCGGCACCATCGCCCTGTTCGGCGCGTTCCTGATCATGATCATCATCCTGGCGGTACTGGCGATGGTAGTGGTCAAGGCGCTGGCGGAAAGCCCCTGGGGCATGTTCACGGTGATCGCGACCATGCCCATCGCGATCCTGATGGGCGTGTACATGCGCTACATCCGCCCCGGCAAGATCGGCGAGATCTCGGTGGTGGGGCTGATCCTGCTGCTGGCGGCGATCTGGTTCGGCGGCAAGGTCGCCGCCGATCCCACCTGGGGACCGGCCTTCACCTTCACCGGCACGCAGATCACCTGGATGCTGATCGGCTACGGCTTCGTCGCCTCGGTGCTGCCGGTGTGGCTGCTGCTGGCGCCGCGCGACTACCTGTCGACCTTCCTCAAGATCGGCACGATCATCGCCCTGGCGATCGGCATCCTGGTGGTGATGCCGGAGCTGAAGATGCCGGCGCTGACCCAATTCGCCGCCAGCGGCGACGGCCCGGTGTGGAAGGGCGGCCTGTTCCCGTTCCTGTTCATCACCATCGCCTGCGGCGCGGTGTCCGGCTTCCATGCGCTGATCTCCTCGGGCACCACGCCCAAGCTGCTCGCCAACGAGTCGCACATGCGCTACATCGGCTACGGCGGCATGCTGATGGAATCGTTCGTGGCGGTGATGGCGCTGGTGGCGGCCTCGATCATCGACCCGGGCGTGTACTTCGCGATGAACAGCCCGGCCGCGGTGATCGGCGCCGACGTCGCCTCCGCCGCGCACCACATCAGCACCACCTGGGGCTTCGCCATCACCCCGGAGCAGCTGACCGCCACCGCCACGGCGATCGGCGAACCCACCATCCTGCATCGCGCCGGCGGCGCGCCGACGCTGGCGGTGGGCATCGCGCAGATCCTGCACCAGGCCATCCCCAACAGCAGCGACGCGATGATGGCCTTCTGGTACCACTTCGCGATCCTGTTCGAGGCGCTGTTCATCCTCACCGCGGTGGACGCCGGCACCCGCGCCGGCCGCTTCATGCTGCAGGACCTGCTGGGCAACTTCGTGCCGGCGCTGAAGAAGACCGAGTCGTGGACCGCCAACATCATCGGCACCGCCGGCTGCGTGGCGCTGTGGGGCTACCTGCTGTACACCGGCGTGGTCGATCCGTTCGGCGGCATCCAGACGCTGTGGCCGCTGTTCGGCATCTCCAACCAGATGCTGGCCGGCATCGCGCTGATGCTGGGCACGGTGGTGCTGTTCAAGATGAAGCGCGACCGCTACGCCTGGGTGACCGCGGTGCCGGCGGTGTGGCTGCTGATCTGCACCACCTATGCCGGCCTGATCAAGATCTTCGACGCCAACCCGTCGCAGGGTTTCCTGGCGCAGGCGCACAAGTTCCAGGACGCCATCGCCAGCGGCACCGTCACCGCACCGGCCAAGTCGGTGGCGCAGATGCAGCAGATCGTCACCAACGCCTACGTCAACACCGGCCTGACCGTGCTGTTCCTGTGCGTGGTGTTCGCGGTGCTGGTCTACGCGATCAAGACCATCCTCGTCGCCCGCCGCACCCCGCAGCGCAGCGACCGCGAGACCCCGTACGTGGCTTTGCAGCCGCACCAGATGGCGGACCTGTAATGGGCGGCGCACTGGTTCCGATCGGGCAGTACCAGGCGCACCGCCGGCTGTGGCGGCGCCTGGTGCAGACCGCGCGCCTGTGCTGCGGCATCCCCGACTACGACAACTACGTGCGGCACATGCTGGAAAAGCATCCGGACCGGCAGCCGATGGACTACAAGACCTTCTTCCGCGAGCGCCAGGAGGCGCGCTACGGCGGCAAGAGCGGGTTTCGCTGTTGTTGAAAGGCCGGGAGTGGGGAGTCGGGATTGGGGATCGGTGGCGGGCGCCTGAAGGCGCCTGACCATTCGACCGGATCACACGGCGGCCAACGTGCTGAAGAACGCGGCGATGCCTGGCGACAGGCATCGCCGTTTCGTTGTTGAGCGCCAGGGTTGGAGCGGGATCAGGATTCGCCGCCCTTTCGGACAATCAGGGTTCTGAGCTGATCACAGACGGCGGCCAACGTTCGGGCAGCAGTGCCAGCGGCGCTGTTGTAGGAGCGGCTTCAGCCGCGACGCATTACTGGTAACGCGTCGCGGCTGAAGCCGCTCCTACGGAGAAGCACGCGGATGCCACGCACTCGCGGGGCTACTCCCATTCCCGAATCCCGATTCCCCAATCCCGGCTCTTCAGGCCGCCGCGGCGCGCACCAACGCCGCATAGGTCTGCGGCAACTCACGCATGTGCTCCATCACCGCGGCCACGCCAAGCTGGCGCAGGGTCGCGGCGTGCCCATCGGGAATGTGCGCGGCACCGGTGAAGCCGATCACCGTCATGCCCGCGGCCAGCGCGGCGCTGGCGCCGGTGGCGCTGTCCTCGATCACCAGGCAGCGTTCCGGCGCCACCTCCAGCGTGCGTGCCGCCAGCAGGTACACGTCCGGCGCGGGCTTGGGCCGCGCCACCATGTCGGCGCTGAAGATGCGCTCGCCGACACGCTCGCGCAGGCCCGCGCGCGCCACCGAGGCGACCACGCTTTCGCGCATGCTGTTGGAGGCGACCGCCAGCGGCAGCGGCAATGCCAGCAAGGCCTCGCGCACGCCGTCGATCGGCTGCACTTCCGCGGCGATCAGCGCTTCGGAGCGCGTGCGGATCTCCTGGTACAAGCCAGGCGGCAGGTCCAACGCGTACTGCCGCTGCACGCGCTGCACGATCTCCTGCGCGGTGAGGCCGAAGCTGCCGGCGAGAAACTGTTCCAGTTCGACCCGCGGCACATAGGCGCCCAGTGCGTCGAGCATCACTCGGTCGGCCAGCACTTCGCTGTCGACGAGCACGCCGTCGCAATCGCTGATCAACAGGTCGAAGGGGGTCGCCGTCATCGCGCGCTCCTGTGGGGAAACTCCCATTATGCCGCTGTGCACATGTCCCTCGCCTGTGTGGCGCTTGCAGCCGCAGCAGCGCGACCGATCCCGGGACGTAGGGGGCGCATGCAACGTACATGCATGCAGCACTGCCCCGCGCGCCCTGTGCGTGTCCCCTGCCCGTTCGCCGCCGCCACCCATCGCAGCGGCAGCTGTCCGGCAAACGTTGGTTTCCGGTTAAACCAACGACCACCTGAGACGACGCCGCCCAAGATCCGCAGACCGCGTCACAAAACTGCCGCGAAATCCCGGCGATCGGCTGCTAGCATCGGCAACGGCGCCAGGACACGCGCCGTCATCCAGGACCGCGAACAGGAAAGGAGCCTTGCATGCGTACGCCCGTCCCCGCCCTGATCGCACTCGCGACCTCGCTGTTCTTCTCGGTCAGTTGCGCCGCCCAGTCCGGCGCCAAGGAGCATTCCGCCATGTCAGCCTCGCTGCAGGATCATTCGGTCGCGTTCCGCGACCCCGCACTCGCCGACATCGCCGCCGCCATCGCGCGCGGCGACGTCGCCCGCATCGCCGCCCTGGCGCCCAGCACGGACCTGTCCGCGCACGGCGACCAGCACGTCACCCTGCTCGAATGGGCCATCTGGAACGAACAGCCGCGCGCCCTGGCGGCGCTGCTCGACGCCGGTGCCGACCCGTCGCTGCCGGGCATGGACCAGGAAACCGTGGTGCACATGGCGGCCATGGCCAAGGACCCGCAGTACCTGCAACTCCTGCTGCAGCACGGCGCCCCGGTCGACCCGGTGAGCGCGCGCGCGAACTGGACGCCGCTGTTCCGCGCCGTGCAGAGCAAGCGCGATGCGCAGATCGAGATGCTGCTCAAGGCCGGCGCCGATCCGAAGCGGGTCGACGCCACCGGCAACTCGCTGCTGCACTTGGCCGCGCAGAGCAGCGCCGGCAATCCCTGGGTGCCCAAGCTGCTGCAGGCCGGGGTCGACCCGAACCTGCGCAACGCCCAGGGCAAGACCTTCCAGGCGTACTTCTTCAACACGCCCGAGCGCCTGCTCAACGCCAGCGCGCAACAGACCCGCAACGCCGTGCGCGACTGGCTGAGCGCCCACGCCATTCCCCTGGAAGCGACCCGCTGATGCGGTCGGTCGCCACACTCGCACGGAGCCGCGCATGAACCAGAGCGATCTTTCCCCGTCCGATCCGTCCACCGCGTTCTCCGAGTCCGTCCGCGGCCAGCAGCCGCAGGCGGTGGACCGGCAACTGCCGCCGCTGCTGCAGGACCTCTACCACACCGCGGCCGAGCGCCGCGTCGGCGGCGCCGAGACCTTCGCCGCGCTGCCCGATGGCTGGTCGCGCATGGACGACGCCGCGCTGCAGCGCGCCGGCATCGACCCGAGCCTGCAGCACGACGCCAAGAGCGGCTTCGATGCCGCGTTCTACCGCAACCCGCAAGGCAACGTGGTGCTGGGGTTCTGCGGCACCGACGAACTGAAGGACTGGAAGCACAACCTCGGCCAGGGCCTGGGCTTTTCCGACGCGCAATACGCCTCGGCGATCCAGCTCGGCAGCCAGGCCAAGCAGGCCTTCGGCGACAATCTGCTGATCTCCGGACACTCGCTGGGCGGCGGCCTGGCCGCGGCCTCGTCGATGGTCAACGACGTGCCCGCGGTGACCTTCAATGCCGCCGGCGTCAACAACAAGACCCTGGAGCGCGAAGGCCTGGACGCCGACGCCGCCAAGGCCTATGCCGCCGACGGGCTGATTCGCGGCTATCACGTCAAGAACGAACTGCTGACCTACCTGCAGGAAGACAACCTGCTCACCCGCGGCCTGATGCCCGACGCCGCCGGCCGCCAGATCCAGCTGCCGGAACCGGACCCGCTCTCGTTCGGCCAGCGCCTGATCCCCGGCATGATGCTCAAGCATCGCCTGGACCTGCACGGCATCGACTCGGTGATGAAGGCCGAGGACCTGGCGCAGCAGCAGGGCCAGGCGCCATCCGGCACGCTGTCCACCGGCAGCCGCCTGTTCAACGACGCAGTGGTGCAGTTGGACGGGCAGCGCGACCGGCTCGGCCTGCACGACGATGCGACCTTCCTCAACACCGCCGCCAGCGTCGCCGCGCGTGCCGGCCAGGACGGCCTGCAGCGTATTGACCAGGTCCTGCCGAGCCGCGATGGCGATCGCCTGTTCGCGGTCCAGGGGCAGCCGGAAAACCCGGCGCACCTGCGCAGCCAGGTACAGACCGCCGCCGCCGCCCACGAGCCGTCGCAGGCCAACGTCGGCCAGCTGCAGCAGCAGAACCTGCAGGCGCCGCCGCAACAGCAGGAAGAACGGCAACGCAGCGTGGCGATGCAGTAATCGCCGCCACGGGCTGGGTCATGGCAGGCGTCCGCGAGGACGCCTGCCGAATCAGACCAGGACGGCGAAAGCGACAGGCATGCTGCGAGCCAGGGTAATCCGACAGGAAGCCTTGGAGGTGAGAGGCGCAGCACGCGGAACCCCACCGTAACGCTCGCCCGAAGCGGTCGGCACGAATGCTTACCTCCTGCGGTGGCGCGCCCGCGCGACTCAGCCGGCGCCGGCCATTGCGCGCAGCACGATGCCCACCACATAGGCCAGATAGGTGCCGGTGGCGTAGCCCATCGTGCCGAGCAGCACGCCGACCGGTGCCAGCGCCGGATGGAACGCGGCCGCCACCACCGGGGCCGACGCCGGGCCGCCGACGTTGCTCTGCGAGCCGATCGCGAAATAGAAGAACGGCACCCGCAGCAGCTTGCCCAGCGCCAGCAGCAGCAGGATGTGCACGACCAGCCAGATCAGGCCGAGCGCGAAGATCCAGGGCCGGTCGAACAGCGCCAGCAGGTCCATCTGCATGCCGATGCAGGCGATCAGGAAGTACAGCAGCAGCGTGCCGATGCGCGAGGCGCCGGCGCCCTCGAGGGTGCGCGCGCGGGTGAAGCTGAGCAGCAGGCCGAAGGTGGTCGCCAGTACCACCACCCACACGAACGGCGAGCCGAGGCTGAACTGCTTGGCCCAGCTGACGTTGGCGTCGAACCACGCCGCCGCTGGCGTGGCGATCGCATGCGCCAGGCCGACCGCGCCGAAGGCGACGCCGACGATCAGCATCAGGTCGGTGAGGCTGGCCACGCGTTCGTGCTGGGCCTGGAACTGGGCGATGCGCTGCTTGAGCTCATCGATGCCGCGGGTATCGGCGCCCGTGCGCGCGTCGATGGCCGGCGCACGCTGCGCCAGGAAGATCAGCAGCGCCATCCATACGTAGCCGACGCCGACGTCGACCACCGCGAACTGGCCGAAGGTGGTGGCATCGACCTGGAACACCTCGCGCATCGCCAGCATGTTGGCGCCACCGCCGATCCAGCTGCCGGCCAACGCCGCCATGCCGGCCCAGGTGTCGCCGGCCACGGTGACCGGGTGCAGCCACTTCATGATCTGGAACGCCGCCACCGCGCCCAGCATGATGCTGAAGGACGCGCCCAGGTACATCGCCACCAGCTTGGGCCCCAGCCGCAGGATCCCCTTGAGGTCGACGGTGAGGGTCAGCAGCACCAGTGCCGCCGGCAGCAGCACATCGCGCGCGACCGGGTTGTAGAGCGAATTGTGCTGGCCGTCGATCAGGCCGACGGTGTTGTAGATGCCGGGGATCAGGTAGCACAGCAGCAGCGCCGGCACGATGCCGTAGAAGCGCTTCCAGAATCCCGACGGCCGCGCCGCGCTCCAGAACACCGCCCCCAGGGTGGCAGCGATCAGGCCGAAGATGACGATGTCGTTGGTGATCAGGGGCGTCGAGGGCATTAGGCAGTGGGCTGGGATTCGGGATTCGGGATTCGGGATTGGCGGCTGGCGGTGAAACAAGGATCGAAAAAAGCAGCAAATGCGCGCGAGTTCGCAAGGTAGACGCGCTGCAAGCACCCTGTTTTTGTGGGAGGGGCTTCAGCCCCGACGCTTCATCGGCAAGGCGTCGGGGCTGAAGCCCCTCCCACAAGGGCTGCCGGATTACTGGAATCGCGGAAAAATCCCGAATCCCGAATCCCGAATCCCGAATCCCGAATCCCCAATCCCGGGACCTGGGCCATGACCGAAAAGGGGCCCGGAAACCCGAGCCCCAGGTCCCTCACTGCCCGATATGCTGCTTCAGCCAGCCATTGACCGTGTCGTGCCACATGAGGCTGTTCTGCGGCTTCAGCACCCAGTGGTTCTCGTCCGGGAAGTACAGGAACTTGGACTCGATGCCCTTGCGCTGCAACGCGCCGAACGCGGCCAGGCCCTGCTCCATCGGGATGCGGAAATCCTGCTGGCCATGGATCACCAGCATCGGCACCTTCCACTTGTCCACGTGCAGGATCGGGTTGAACTTCTCGTAGCCGGCCGGGTTCTGCCACGGCGTGCCGCCGTTCTCCCACTCGCTGAACCACAGTTCCTCGGTGGCGTAGCCCATCATGCGGTTGTCGAACACGCCATCGTGGTCGACCAGGCACTTCCACGGCTGGTTCCAGTTGCCGGCCATCCAGTACACCATGTAGCCGCCGTAGCTGGCGCCCAGCGCGCAGGCCTTGTCGCCGTTGAGGAAGCCGTACTGCTTCTGCGCCGCGGCCCAGCCCTTCTGCAGGTCTTCCAGCGGGCGGTCGCCCCAGTGCTGGCTGATCGCATCTGTGAAGGCCTGGCCGTAGCCGGTGGAACCGTGGAAATCGATCATCACCACCGCATAGCCCTGCCCCGCATAGGTCTGCGGGTTCCAGCGGTAGCTCCAGCCGTTGCCGAAGCTGCCCTGCGGGCCGCCGTGGATCAGGAACGCCACCGGGTAGGTCTTGCCCTCCTGGTAGTTGTACGGCTTGACCACGTAGCCATGCACGGTGTCGTTGTTCCAGCCCTTGAACGAGAACTGCTCGTAGTCGCCGAACTTCACGTCCGGGAGCATCTCGCCCGCGCTGGGCGTGATGGCGCGCGGCTGCTGGCCGTCGGCGTCGGCGACCATGATCTGGTCGCCGCTCTTGAGGCTGTTGCGGGTGAAGGCCAGGGTGTTGCCGGCCAGCACCGGCGCGCCGACGCTGCCGTCGGCCGCCACCGTGCGGACCTTGCCGCTGGCCACGTCGACCGCGAACAGCGGATGCTGGCCCATGTCGTCGGCGGTGGTATAGACGGTCTTGCCGTCGGCCGAGAGCACGATGTCGCCGGCGGAACGGTCCCACTGCGGGGCGATCTCGCGGCTCTTGCCGCTGGCCACGTCCATCGCCATCAGGCCGAAGCGGTCGGCCTCGAAGCCGGGGCGCTTCATCGCGCGGTAGTACAGGGTCTTGCCGTCGGCGGAGAACACCGGGCCGGCGTCCCACGCCGGGTTGGCCGCGGTCAGGTTGACCGGCGCGGCCTTGCCGGCCGCATCCAGCCGGTACAGGTCGAAGTTGGTGGACCACGGCTCCTCGCGGCCGGCCACGCGCACGCTGGCGACCAGCGACTGCCCGTCCGGCGCCCAGGTGTAGTCCTCGCCGCCGCCGAACGGTTTGGAGGGGATGTCGCCGGCCAGGGTCACGCTGATCGCCGAGGCGCCGGCGACCGGCTTGGCCTTGGCGCCGGTCGGCAGCGGCGCGACGAACAGGCTGTTGCGGCGGCCGTCGTTCCAGGTATCCCAGTGGCGCACGAACAACTGGTCGAACACCACGCCGGTGGCCTTGGACTGCTTCTTGGCGTCCAGGCGCTTCTGCGTGCAGGCCAGGTCCGAGCCGCAGTCCTGGTACACGCCGGCGCTGAAGGCCACGCGGTCGCCCTGCGGGGCGACGTGGTAGCTGTCCACGTCCAGCGCGAAATCGGTGAGCTGGCGCGGCGCGCCGCCGGACAGCGGCAGCGCGTACAGCTGCTGGCGGCCGGACTTGGCGCTGAGGAAGTACACGGTCTTGCCGTCGGCCGACAGCTCCGGCGAGTTGACGTTCCAGCCGTCCGGGGTCAGCCGCTTGGGCGGCGCCGCATCGCGGGTGCGCAGGTCGCGCAGCCACAGGCTGGTGCTGGACTTCTCCAGCGCCTTGTCCATCTGCCGCTTGGCGAAGACCACCGTGCCGCCGTCGGGCGTCAGCAGCGGCGAGGACACCCGGTCCAGCGCGACCATGTCGCGGACATCGAAACCGCGGGTGGCGGCCAGCGCGGGCAGCGCGGTCAGCAGGGCCAGGGGCAGCAAGGCGTAGCGCAGGGTCATCGGGTGTCTCCGGAACACGGCAAAACGTCGATGGTAGGGGCCGTGGTGGGCGTGGCGCAAAGGACTGAAGTCATGGAGGAGCCGGGAATGGGGAATCGGGATTGGGGATTGGGAAGAGCGAGGCGCTGGCTCGGCTGGGGCTACGGAGATCCGCACTGGCCGGTGACGGACAGTGGTAGTCCTGCGCGCGGTTGGGATGCGCGTTGGATCGGGAGTGACCGCGCGATGCGCTGGGCCGGCGAGGTGCAAAGGCTGGTGCCGACGGTGAGGCGGACAGCGTACGCAGCTGGGCACGATTCGATCTTGGCCCACGCGATGCACGTGCCGCGGGCAGCCGACGAGCGCTGATGGGATCGGCATGCGCGGCGGCTCTTGGCCGCAAATGCGAAGCCCGGCGCGGGGCCGGGCTTCGGATGTTGCGTTGCGGGAGGCGGTTGCGCCGGTTACGCGCGCGGCGGGGCCGCGGCTTCGCCCTTGCGGCCGGTGCGGTACAGCAGCCAGCCGACGAAGGCCAGCAGGGCCAGGCCGTACCACTGGTTGAGGTGGAACGCCTCCGGCAGCGCCAGCACGTCGGCGCGACCGGAGGCCACGATCGGCACCGCGATGGCGATGCCCATCAGCGCCTCGCCGGTGATCAGGCCCGCGGCGAACAGGGTGCCCGGACGGTGCACGCGGTCGCGGCCCTCTTCGTCGTCGGCGCGGATCTTGTGGAAGCGCTCGACCAGATGGGTCAGCAGGCCGCCGAGGAAGATCGGCACCATCAGCTCCAGCGGCAGGTAGATGCCGATCGCCGCGGCCAGCACCGGCACGCGGAAGCGCTTGCCGGTCTTCTTCAGCCACTCGTCCAGGGCGATGATCGCCGCGCCGACGCCGGCACCGATGCCGATCATGGTCCACGGCAGTTCGCCGCCGAACAGACCCTTGGCCACCGACGCCATCAGCGTGGCCTGCGGCGCCGCCAGCGCATTGGGATGCTGCGGCGTGGCCGCACCGATGCCGTAGGCCTGGGCGAGCAGGTTCAGCACCGGCGCCATGATCAGCGCACACGAGAACGCACCGATCGCCAGCATCAGTTGCTGCTTCCACGGGGTGGCGCCGACCAGGTAGCCGGCCTTCAGGTCCTGCAGGTTGTCGCCGCCGACCGCGGCGGCGCAGCAGACCACCGCACCGATCATGATCGCGGCAACCGCACCGATCGGCGAATCGCGCCCGAGCAGCAGCACCAGCACCGCCGAGGCGAACAGGATGGTGGAGATGGTGATGCCGGAAACCGGATTGTTCGACGAACCGATCAGGCCGGCCAGATAGCCGGACACCGACACGAACAGGAAGCCGGCGACGATCATGATGATGGTCATCGGCACGCTGACGTGCCACTGGCCGACGATGGCCTGGTACAGGCCCAGCAGCGGCAGCGTGCACAGCAGCAGCGCCACCAGCATCCACTTCATCGGCAGGTCGCGATCGGTCTCGGCCACCACGCCACCGCCGGTGCTCTTGCGCGCGGCGGCAAAGCCGCTCTTGACGCCCGACAGCAGCGACTTGCGCAGCGAGAACAGCGTCCACACGCCGCCGATCAGCATCGCGCCCACGCCCAGGTAGCGCACCTTGGCCGCCCAGATCCCGAACGCGGCCTCGGCCGCCGGCGCATTGGCCAGGCTCTGCGCCAGTGCCGGATCGGAGCCCATGAAGAACTGCTGGTACAGCGGGATGGCCAGATGCCAGGACAGGATCGAGCCGGACAGCACCACGATGCCGACGTTGAGCCCGACGATGTAGCCCACGCCCAGCAGCGCCGGCGACAGATTGGTGCCGACATAGCCGACCATCTTGCTGCTGCCGATGTACGCGGCCTGCGCCCAGGTATCCGGGATCACCTTCAAGCCGCTGGCCGCGCCGAGCTTGACCAGCCCGCCGATCGCCGCCGACAGGCCGAGGATCTTCAGCCCCGGCCCGGGATTCTCGCCGGCCTTGAGCACTTCCGCGGCGGCCTTGCCCTCCGGGAACGGCAGCGGATCCTCGACGATCATCGAGCGCCGCAGCGGCACCGAGAACAGCACGCCGAGCAGGCCGCCCATGCCGGCGATGCCCAGAACCCACCAGTACTTGAAGTCCGGCCAGTAGCCCATGATCACCAGCGCCGGGATGGTGAAGATCACCCCCGCCGCGATCGAGGACCCGGCCGAGGCGCCGGTCTGCACGATGTTGTTCTCGAGGATGGTGCCGCCGCCGAGCAGGCGCAGCACGCCCATCGACACCACCGCCGCCGGAATCGCGGTGGCGATGGTCAGGCCGGCGAACAGACCGAGGTAGGCATTGGCGGCGGACAGCACCACGGCCAGCACGATCGCCAGCACCACGGCACGGAACGTGAGCTGGCGCGGCGCGGCAGCGTTGTTCATGGTTACCCCTGAAACGACAAAAACGCTTTGCACGCTAGCGTCTGGGGCCGGGCAAGTCCAGCCTAATGGCACCCAGCTTGTGGCACATGCCTGGGGAGTGGGGATTGGGGAGTTGGGATTAGGGATTCGCAGAAGTAGCAGCGCTCAGGGGCGGATGGTTGCCCCTCTCCCACCGGGAGAGGGGTTGGGGTGAGGGAGCGGCGGCACGCGGCGCCCCCCGCAATGACTGCTCTACCCGACCCTCATCCGCCCCTGCCGGGCACCTTCTCCCGATGGGAGAAGGAACAGCAGTTAGCCCCTCTCCCACCGGGAGAGGGGTTGGGGTGAGGGTCCGGCGGCACGCGGCGCCCCACGCAATTGACTGCTCTGCCCGACCCTCATCCGCCCCTGCGGGGCACCTTCTCCCAATGGGAGAAGGAACAGCAGTTAGCCGCTCTCCCACCGGGAGAGGGGTTGGGGTGAGGGTGCGGCGGCACGCGGCGCCCCACGCAATTGACTGCCCTGCCCGACCCTCATCCGCCCCTGCCGGGCACCTTCTCCCGATGGGAGAAGGAACAGCAAGAGCCCCTCCCCCACCGGGAGAGGGGTTGGGGTGAGGGTACGGCCCCAGGCCGAACCCTCCATGCCGCGCACCGCCATTCGAGCGGGCGCCGGCGCCCCTATACTCCGCCGCTGCCTTCCTGCACCGAGAGCCGCCGTGTCCGTGTCCTCCCTGCCGCTGCGCGACGCGCGCGACGATTTCCTCGGCCATCCCAAGGGCGTCTACGTCTGCTTCTTCACCGAGATGTGGGAGCGCTTCTCCTTCTACGGCATGAAGGCCCTGCTGTTGCTGTACCTGACCAAGTACCACCTGTTCGGCGACGACGCCGGGCTGGACCTGCTTGGCGCCTACGGCGGCCTGGTGTACTGCGTGCCGGTGCTCGGCGGACTGCTCGCCGACCGTTGGCTGGGCATGCGCAAGGCGGTGGTGTTCGGCGGCCTGCTGCTGGTGCTCGGCCACATCGGCATGGCCTTCGAGGGTCACGCCGCCACGAGGATCAACGGCGAGGTGGTGCGCGATACCGCATCCCTGGGCGTGACCTACCTGTCGCTGGCGCTGATCATCACGGGCGTGGGCTTCCTCAAGCCCAACATCTCCACCATCGTCGGCAAGCTGTACCCGGCCGACGATCCGCGCCGCGACGCCGGCTTCTCCCTGTTCTACGCCGGCATCAACCTCGGCGCATTGTTTGCCTCGCTGGTGTGCGGCTTTCTCGGCGAAGCCTACGGCTGGCGCTACGGCTTCGGTGCGGCCGGCATCGGCATGCTGCTCGGCCTGGGCATGTTCCTGTGGGGCCAGAAATACCTGCACGGCCACGCCGAACCGGCGCAGCCGGCGCTGCTGCGCGAGCGCGTGCTCGGCGTGCCGCGCGAATGGGCGATCTATCTCTGCGCGGTGCTGGGCGTGTTGCCGGTGGCCGCCTTGATGTGGGCCGCGGCCAACGGCGCCTTCAGCCTGGGTGGGGAAATCTCCCTGGCCCTGCTGCTGATGCTGCTGGTGCTCGGCGCGGTGCTGCTGTGGTTCGCCTGGTTCACCGGCACCCAGTGCACCCCGGTGCAGCGCCAGCAGATGATCGCGCTGATGGTGCTGATCGCGATGGCGCTGGTGTACTTCACCCTGTACGAGCAGACCTATGGCTCGTGGGTCACCTTCACCGATCGGTTGATGACCAAGGACATCGTGCCGTCGCTGGTGATCCGCGGCGGCACGCCCCTGCCCTGGTCGATCGCCTCGCTGCTGCTGGCGCCGCTGGGCTTCGTGCTGGCGGCCTCGCTGTCCGACCGGCGCCCCGGCTCGTCGGCGCCGCGGTTGCTGTTCGTCGGGGTCAGCGCCCTGATGCTGCTGTTCCTGATCCGCGACTGCCTGGTGCTGCCGCAGACCGCCGGCTCCCTGACCTACCTGGGCGCGCTGTTTCTGGTGCTGCTGGCACCGCTGTTCGCGGCGCTGTGGGCATGGCTGGCGCGGCATGGGCGCGAGCCGTCCAAGCCGGCCAAATCGGCGTTAGGGCTTCTGCTGGCCGGCCTGTCCTTCGTGCCGCTGGCGCTGGCCGCGCAACAGGTCGGCGTCACCGGACAGATGGCGAGCGTGTGGTGGCTGGTGCTGGCCTACTTCGTGCTGGAGGCCGGCGAGATGTGCCTGTCGCCAGTCGGCCTGTCGGCGGTGACGCAACTGGCGGTGCCGCGCGTGGTCAGCCTGATGATGGGCACCTGGTTCCTGGCCACGGCATTCTCCGAGGCGCTGGCGGCGCTGTTCGGCAAGCTCGCCGCGATCGAGGTCCCGGACGGCCAGACCCTCAACATCGCCGACGCCGCGGCCAAGTACGCGCATTTGTTCTGGCTATTGCTGTGGATCGGCGTGGGCTGCGGCGTCCTTGCCTTCCTTGCCGCGCCGCTGCTGCGGCGGATGATGCACGGGGTGCGTTGAGCGGCTGCGTCGCCCGAGCCGCGACGCGACCGGTTCACCCATCGGCGCGCGCATCTTGAGTCGTCAGTGACAACGACGGCGATAAGACCTGCTGGTCACGCTGAGCAATCAAACGCACTGGACCCAGTGCAGCCGCCGCGCATCCCGCTGGAGCGCCCCTAGTCAGGCATTAGCGCTAACAAGGTGGCTGCAGCTGTCACCGCCTGGGCAGCACAGCGCCCGATTCAGGAATTCCATCAGAAAAGTGGAGAGCGCGCGTCGATACTCTTTTCGGAGCACCAATGACCATTCGTTGGCACGTATAACATCCCCGCTGCCATACCGGCCTTGTCCGGCGCCACCTCAAGGCAAATCAACAGCGCGTACAGGCGTCATTCGCACATAAATGTAGAGAAGCATTTGAAACGCCTAGTTTCATATGTTTCACATGAAACAATTGCACCCATAAAAACTTGTCTTGCCATGGGCGCGGTGCTAGCTTCTGCTCGTCGCCACATGACGACATCTAGAAAAAGGAGTTTTGTGATGAAAATTCAAGATGGCAAGCTTGAGAAACAAGATTCTCTTTCCAATCCTTTCGCTATCCAGCTCGACGAGCCCATGCAAAATATCGCGGCGGCTGGCGTCTGCGAGATGAAGCCTTATCTTGGTGAGGATTCTCGCGGGTACTCCACGCAACCTGGCGGCTAAAAACGACGGCGATTGCACCAAGGCATCGCGATAAAGAGCGCCGCCATCAGGCGGCGTTCTTCTGTTCGAAAGCGCGATAACCACCCGACGCCGATCGCAGGCAGCCGAGTCGCCATGATCAAGGCCAACGTCGCTTTTTCCGACCTCGAACATTCCCCGGTGTGGCAGGACAATCTCCTGTGTCTCGGGAACAGCCAGATCGCGCCCTACCGTCACCCTGCGCTGGAAACCGTCGTGGTTCGCACGCAGGGACAGTGGTTCGCAACAGTACGCGAGCGCTGCACGGATATCGCATTTGGAAAAACCGAGGCGGACGCGTTGGTCGACGCCGATCGATTCAACCAACTCTACAAAGAAGCCCTTCTTTGGCCGCTTGATTATCTGATGATCGAAGTGGCCCAGGCCGGATCCCGACTGAAATTGCGCGCGGGCCTTCTCGGATCGGTGCCGGTCTATTGCCGGGTCACCGATACCACAATAGAACTCTCCTACGATCTGGCCGACTTTTTTTCCCGGCCCACCACCATCGACCTGGAGATGGCCAGTCGGCGTCTCGCACTCAACGCGGACTACGCCGCCAGGCAGCTGTGTTCGGGCGTCGTGATGCTGACAGAACGCGCCACGCTTTACGCCGAGCCGGGCAAGACGCGTTACGTCTATCCCTTGCCTGCTGAAACCGTACCCCCTTCCGAAGAAGCACTGATCGACTGCGGCGTAGCGCGATTCGAGCAGCTGTTGCACCGTGCCACATCGATTCGTCCCGCGTCGAAGCGGGTGGCCACGGAGTTGAGTGGGGGCATGGACTCGGCGACCGTTGCGTGCGCTCTGACGCGATCGCATGACAACATCCTGAGCTTTGGAATCTTGCTCGACGAGGGAGACAGTCAAAACCAGGTCCAACGCCGCCGCATGCTTGTTGAAAAGCTCGGCCTTCGCGACACGAGCGTCTCTATCGTTTCATTTCCGCCAACGCTCGATCTGCAACCGCGTGCGGCTCGACCGGACTATCCCCTTGCCGAGTTCTATCTCGAAGCGTTCGAACATTTGTGGGACTGCGCTCAAGCACAGGGCAGCGAATGGCTTTTCACCGGTATTGGTGGAGACCAGCTGCTCCCAATGTACCGGAACGAGGAACATCCCACCGCCGGTCCCGGCAGCGGCGTGGCCGCAGAAGCCAAGCGTCGCGCGAACCTGTTGTTGACGCCCCGCGCGCTCACTGCATCGCGCTCGATCAGTGGATTTGATGCTCCCGCCGGCCTGTTGTCCGCATCCCTATTGGCGTCTAACGCGTGCCAGGCTCCCCATCTGCTTCGGCGAGGCCTCTGGCCGGTCAATCCCTTAAGCGATCCACATCTGGTGGCTTTCTGTCGGGGCCTCCCCCTCGAGTGCCGTAAAGATCGAGAAACGATGTGGCGCTATTTACGGGCCAAGGTAGGCGACATATTTCCGCGGAATTATTGCAAGGAAACGTTCGCGCATGTGCTCCCCGCGTTGATCGCACATCACGCCAGGACGATCGCCATGCAGTTGAGCGAATGCGCCCTCGCCGACTTGGGCCTGGTCGACCGAGACGCCGTACTGCAATTGCTGGACGAGTTGGTGGCGACGCGCGCGCGTCCACTGACGGCACCGTTGATCTCGTTCCTTTGGCTGGAGCGCTTCGTTCGGCAGTTTGCCTGACAGTCGCACTCAGCAGGCCTCGAAGCGGCCGTCCCGGCAGGCCCGGACGTGGCGGCACGACGGTGTCGAAGTGGTGATCGGTACTTGATGCAGCGCCAGTTTTCACCTCGCAAGTAACCCGCGGCACACGCTGAGCAGGGGCAACCGAGGATCGCGACTCAGCCCGCGCCATCCACGACGATGACGGCGACAAATCCTCCAAGTGCCAATTGCTCACACTGAGCTATGGCATCCCCCCGCATCAGTGCGATCCGGACGCACCGGACCGCACTGATGCCGCACTGCTGTAGCGCATAGGACCTCGGCGCGGCTTGTCAGGCGCCGATCACTTACTGCTTGGTTGGCGCCGGCGCCGCCTGCGCACCACCCAACGACTTGCTCAGGAACGCCAGCAGCCGGGTGTAGAACTCGCGTCGATGCGCCTCGGTGTAGAAGCCGTGGCCCTCGGTCGGCACGTACAGTGTCTCCACCGGCACGCCCGCCTTCTTCAGCGCGGCTTCCATCTTCTTGGAGTGCTGGATGGGCGCGCGCTCGTCCTCGCCGCCAGCCGCCAGGAACACCGGCACCTTGATCTTGTCGGCCAGGTTGACCGGTGAGATCGCGGCCAATTCGCTGCCCGTCCCCATCCATTCCCGCAGAAAATTCTGGCTGGCTTCATGCAGTTGGGCGTCGCCCCTGACATACATCATCGGCAGGTCGTAGACACCGACATAACCGGCCGCGCAGCGATACAGCGTCGGCTCCTTGGCCACGCCCATCAACGACGCATAGGCGCCATAGCTGGCACCGTACATGCAAATGCGTTGCGGGTCGGCGATGCCCTGGTCGATGGCCCAGCGCGTGGCGTCGGTGACGTCGTCCTGCATCTTGCCGCCCCACTGGCCGGCGCCCGCCTGCTGGAACGCCCGCCCGTAGTTGCCGGAACCCCGATAATTGACCTGCAGCACCGCGTAACCGGCACTGGCCAGGATCTGCGCATCGTCATCGAACATGCCCTTGTCGGATTCACCGAACGGGCCGCCATGCGGCATCACCACCATCGGCACCTTGCCGGACTTGGCCGCCGCCGGCAGCGTCACGAACCCATGCAGTGACAGGCCATCTCGCGCCTGCAACGCGATCGGCCGCACCTCGGCCAGCTTCGGCGGCTGCAACGCGGCACGGCGTGCGAACACGAAATCGGCCTTCTTGGCGACGGTGTCGAACAGGTAGAACTCACCCGGATTGCGACCGGACTGCACGTTGACCAGGTTGAGTCGGCCATCGCGCGTGCTGGAGGTGACGTAGACCGCCTGTCCCGGGAATGCCGCTTCCAGCGAGCGCTGGGTCTTGGCTTCGGGCGAGGCGCTATCGAAGAACAGGCTACGCGGCGTGTCGCCCAGCACTTGGACACCAACCGGAACGCGGGTGCCATGGCGATAGATGATCGCGTAGGGATCGGCCAGTGCATCGCGCGCCACCACCTTGCGCTCCCCGTTGTCCACATTCCAAGACTCAACCACGTCGCTGCCCTTGGTCTGCTGGACCAGGAGATAGGCGGTATGTCCATCCTCGGAGAACCCGATCGGCAATTCGACGTGTTGGCTGACGTTTTCGTCGTTGATCAGCTTCCAGTCGCTGCCCTGCGCATCGCGATAGAACAGCTTCTTGGCATTGTCGGCATCGGCTCCCGAGGCGAAGCGCACATTGCCTTGCTCATCGCTGTAGAAATCTGCACCACGCACCTTCGGCGAACCGGTCAGCAATCGACGACGACCGCTATAGACGTCCATGATTTCGGTACGGCTGTAAGGATCCTGGCTGGTGCTGAACGGTTGCGCCTGGATGATGTAGTTGCGATCGTCGCCGGGTAGCGGCCCCACCCACTGGGCGATGACCTTCTCCACCTTCTTGGTCTGAATCAGCGTACCCGGCCCGTTGCCGGTCACGCGCTGGCCCACCAACAACTCCGCCGCGCCGCCGTCGGCGTTGATCGCGAACAGTTCTCCGGTCCCCCAGGGCCGGTCCCGCTGCCCGATCTTCTGGACCATGTTGAACAGCACGCGCGTGTCGTTGACCCACACGAAATCGGAGACGTGCGTGTTCTTCTCCATCGAGAAGCTGCCGACGATCTTGTTGTCGGCACGGCGCATGATCGCCAGCGCGGTGCGATCCTCCAGGGGCACCGTCGTGGCGTAGTACTCGCCGGTGGGCGACAACTTCAGTGTTTCCACCTGCTCCTTGACCAGGTACGGCGCCAGATCCACCTGCGCCCACGCATTCCCCGCTCCCAGCAGACACAACAACGCGACTGCGTGCAGTCCCCTTTTCATTCCTTGTTCCCCTGTTCCTGTTGGCGTGACGTACGCGTGAAGTCTAATCCAAGCGCTGCCACTGGCGCACCGGAACCCCGGGCGCCGACCTCCAGCGACGTCACGGCCGAAAGCCAAAAAGGGCGTGCAGCCTGGAGGCCGTACGCCCTTCCTCTGCCACGGAAACGGAAACGGAAGCGGAAGCGGGCACCGATCGAACCGATCGCCCCACATCCCGCGGTCGCCTACCCCCTCGGCGCCGCGGTCGACCCGCGCACCATCAAGCGGAAATCCAGCGTCTGCTGCAGCGGCACGTCCCCCCGCTCGATGATGGCGAGCAGCAGGTTGACCGCGCGGACCCCGATGTCGCGCATGGGCTGCCTGATGGTCGTCAGCGGGGGCGTGAGGTAACTGGACGATGCCAGATCGTCGAAGCCGACGATGGACAGGTCGTCCGGCACGCGGATGCCCAGGTCCCGACAGGCCGCCAGGGCCCCCAGTGCCATCTGGTCGCTGAAACAGAAAATCGCGGTCGGTGCGGGCGCACGGCCCAGGAGCGCCACCGCAGCCGCATGGCCGGATTCCACGGAGAAGTCGCCCGGCACGACGGTCAGGCTGCGCAGGCGGCGGTGCGCCTTGGCGCAGGCCCGGACCCCTTCCAGGCGTTGCTGATGCAGGGGATTGTCGGGCGGGCCGCCCACCACGGCGATCCGCTCGTGCCCCAGGCCATACAGGTGGTCCATCACGGCGCGCGCGGCGGCCGCGTTGTCGATGTGGACGCTGGGAATCCCCAGCGCCGGGTCGAACTCGCAGCCGTTGACCACCGGCGCAGCCGCGCCCTGCTGCTTGACGATCTCGCGCGCCGTCGGCGGGAGGCGGTGCCCGAGCACGATCAGGCCGTCGGCCTCGTTGCGCCGGAGCATCTGCGCATAGCGCTCCTCGCGGTCGGGCTGGTGCTGGGTATCGCCCAGCAGGACCGCGTAGCCGACCGCCTGCGCGGCGTCTTCCGCGCCCTGCAGGATCTGCGCAAAGAACGGATTGGCGATGTCCGGGACGGTGACCAGGAGCTTGCCGCTGCGCTGGGTCTTGAGCGTCCTGGCCACCGTGTTGGGGACATAGCCCAGCGCGGCGGCGGCCTGCTCGATGCGCGCGCGCGTGGCGGGCAGGACTTTCTCCGGCCGGGAAAGCGCCCGCGACACCGTGCCGGCGGTGACGCCGACGTGCTTTGCGATGTCGTAGATGGTTGTCGCCATGAACTGAGCTCTTCTTCTTTCTGCTGTGCAGTGCACAACGGGTCTTGCGGGAGGCCCATGCTAGGATGATTCAATCGATTGCATGAGGGCGAATCACGTTGAAGACGCTCAAGGGTCCAGCGCTGTTCCTGGCACAGTTCATCGCCGACACACCTCCCTTCAATCGCTTGGACACGCTGGCCGAATGGGCCGCGGGCCTGGGCTATTCTGGCCTACAAGTGCCGACCAGCGCGCCCCACCTGTTCGATCTGGCCCAGGCCGCGCACAGCCAGGCGTACTGCGACGACCTCGCCGGCATGCTGGCCGGGCACGGCCTGCAGATCACCGAGCTGTCCACCCACCTGCAGGGGCAACTGGTCGCGGTCCACCCCGCCTACGACAGCCTGTTCGACGGATTTGCCCCGCCGGACAAGCGCGGCAACCCCGCCGCGCGCCAGGCCTGGGCGGTAGAGCAACTTCAGTTGGCCGCCAAGGCCAGCCAGCGCCTGGGGCTGACGGCGCATGCCACGTTTTCCGGCGCGCTGGCCTGGCCTTACTTCTACCCCTGGCCGCAACGCCCGCCTGGCCTGGTGGAAGAAGCCTTCGCCGAACTCGGCCGGCGCTGGCGCCCCCTCCTGGATGCCTTCGACGCCTGCGGCGTGGACCTGTGCTTCGAGATCCACCCGGGCGAGGACCTGCACGACGGCGCGACCTTCGAGCGCTTCCTCGACGTGGTCGACCACCATCCGCGCGCCAAGATCCTGTACGACCCCAGCCACCTGCTGCTGCAGCAGATGGACTACCTGGGCTTCATCGATCGCTACCACGCGCGGATCGGCATCTTCCACGTCAAGGACGCGGAGTACCGGGCCAGCGCGCGCAGCGGCGTCTATGGCGGCTACCAGGACTGGATCGATCGTCCGGGGCGGTTCCGGTCGCTCGGGGACGGCCAGATCGATTTCAAGGCGATCTTCTCGAAGTTCGCGCAATACGATTTCCCGGGCTGGGCCGTGCTGGAGTGGGAGTGCTGCCTGAAGCATCCGGAAGATGGGGCACGCGAGGGTGCCGCGTTCATTCGCGACCACATCATCCGCGTGACCGAGCGCGCCTTCGACGACTTCGCCGGCAGTGGCGCCGATCCGGAATCGCTGCGCCGCATGTTGGGGACCTGAGCCATTACCGCCCTGGGAGGGGACGTCATGACGCACACCATGTCGCGCTTGGGCGCGATGATGTTTCTGCAGTTCTTCATCTGGGGGGCCTGGTTCGTGACCCTGGGGACGTACCTGGTGCAAGGTCCCCTGCAGGCCAGCGCGAGCCAGGTGGCGACGGCGTTCCTCAGCCAGTCCATCGGCGCCATCGTCGCGCCGTTCCTGGTCGGCCTGATCGCCGATCGCTACTTCGCGGCGCAGCGCATCCTCGCACTCCTGCACCTGGCTGGCGCGGTGCTGCTGTGGCTGGCGTCCACCGCGACCACCTTCGGCGTGTTCTTCGCCTGCGTGATGGGCTACATGCTGCTGTTCATGCCGACGCTGGCACTGGCCAACAGCGTGGCGATGCGGCACATGCAATCGCCGGAAAAGCAGTTTCCGCCGGTGCGGGTCGTCGGCAGCGTCGGTTGGATCGTGGCAGGCGTGTTGATCGGCTGGCTGGGCTGGGAACAGGCGCATCGGCTCGAACTGACGTTCCGGATGGCGGCAGTGGCCTCGTTGGCCCTGGGCCTGTATGCCTTCACCCTGCCGCACACACCGCCCCTGGCGCGACAGCGCGACGCCGGGCTGGGGCAGATCCTGGGCCTGGACGCGCTGCGGTTGCTCAAGTCGCGCTCCTATCTGGTGTTCTTCCTGGCGTCCATCGCCATCTGCATCCCGCTGGCGTTCTACTACAACTTCACCAATCCGTACCTCAACGATCTGGGCGTGCGCGGCGCGGCCGGCCTGCAATCGCTGGGCCAGGTGTCCGAAGTCCTGCTGATGCTGGCCATGCCGTTCCTGTTCGTGCGGCTGGGAGTCAAGACGATGCTGGCGGTGGGCATGGCGGCGTGGGTGGTGCGCTACGCGATGTTCGCCTTCGGCGATGCCGGCGGCGGCTTTGCCCTGCTGGTGATCGGCATCGTGCTGCACGGCATCTGCTACGACTTCTTCTTCGTCACCGGCCAGATCTACACCGATGCGCATGCCGGCCCCGCCGCGCGCAGCAGCGCGCAGGGCTTCATCACCCTGGCCACGTATGGCGTGGGCATGCTGATCGGTACGTTCCTGTCCGGCGCGGTGGTGGAGCACTACACCACCGCGACGGGCCCGGACTGGCAGCGGATCTGGCTGTTCCCGGCCGGCGTCGCGCTGGTCGTGCTGGTCGCTTTCCTGCTGCTGTTCCGCGACCGGCCCAGCGTTGCGGCCGCCCCTTCCGCGCCTTGAGGAGCCCACCGATGCCCAAGCTTGGAATCGCCATCGTCGGCACCGGCATGATCGGCGCCGTGCATCGTCGCGCGGCGCTGCTGGCCGGCGCCGCGGTCCGCGGCGTCGCCGCCTCTTCCCCGCAGCGCGCACGCGAGGTCGCCCAGTCGTGGGATGTCCCGCGCGCCTATCGCGATCTCGAGGACGTGGTCGCCGATCCGCAGGTGCAGGTCGTGCACGTCTGCACGCCCAACCATCTGCACCGCGCCATGGCGCAGGCGGCGCTGGACGCCGGCAAGCACGTGATCTGCGAGAAGCCGCTGGCGACGACGCTGGAGGACGCCCGGGCGTTGGCGGCCTTGGCCCGCTCGACCGGATTGGTCGCCACGGTGCCCTTCGTCTACCGCTACCACCCGGTGGTCCGCGAGGCGCGCGCCCGCATCGCCCAGGGCGAACTGGGGCCGTTGCGTCTGATCCACGGCAGCTACCTGCAGGACTGGCTGCTGGACCCTGCCAGCAACAACTGGCGCGTGGACCCGGCGCTGGGCGGCGCGTCGCGCGTGTTCGCCGACATCGGCTCGCACTGGTGCGACCTGGTGGAATGGGTGAGCGGCGAGCGCTTCGCCGAGGTCAGCGCGGCCTTCGCGACCGTGATCGCCGAGCGCGGCGCCAACACCGGGCAGAGCTTCACCACGCCGGCGGCGGGCGGCGCGATGCAGGCGGTCGCGAGCGAAGACGTGGCCATGGCGATGCTCAGGACTGGCGCGGGCACGCTGGCCGCGTTGACGGTCAGCCAGGTCTCGGCGGGCCGCCGCAATCGGCTCTGGTTCGAGATCGATGGCGCCAGCGCCAGCGTCGCGTTCGACCAGGAGGACGCAGAGCGTCTTTGGATCGGCCGGCCCGACCAGCGCGAGGAAATCTTCGTGCGCGGGCCGGGTGCCGGCAGCGCCGAACAACGCCGGCTGGCGACGCTGCCGGCCGGGCACGCGCAGGGCTACGGCGATTGCTTCGAGGCGTTCGTCGCCGACACCTACCGCGCCATCGAAGGCGAGCGGCCGGACGGCCTGCCCACCTTCGACGACGGGGCGCGCTCGGCGCTGATCGTCGATCGCGTCATCACATCGGCCAGGACACGCGGCTGGACATCCATCGATTGACTCCCGGGAGGACTTCTTGATGAACACACCGACACGCAGAACCGCAACCCTCGCACTGCTGCTCCTCGCTGCCCTGCCCGCCTTCGCCCACGACATGGCCGGACCGCAGGCGCCCATCGCGGTGCAGATGTACACGCTGCGCAACGCCGGCTCGCTCGACCAACAGTTGAAGATCGTCCATGACGCAGGCGTGGGCGCAGTGGAAACGGTCGGCACGCAGAACGTCGGCGCGGTCGAACTCAAGCAACTGCTGGACAGGTATTCGATCAAGGCGATCTCGTCCCACGTGCAACTGGCCGACCTGCGCAAGGACCTGGACGGGGTGGTGGCGTTCAACCGGTCGATCGGCAACACGATGCTGGTGGTGCCGTATCTGGACCAGAAGGAGCGGCCCACCGACGCCGCAGGCTGGACCGCGCTGGGCAAGGAACTGGGCCAGCTCGCGACGCGGGTGCGCGCCAAGGGCATGCGCCTGGCCTATCACAACCACGACTTCGAACTGGTCGACTTCGATGGCAAGACCGGCCTGGAACTGCTGTTCGCCGCGGCCGGCCCCGATCTGCAGACCGAGCTGGACCTGGCCTGGGTCGCGCGTGCGGGCTACGACCCGGCGGCGATGCTGGGCAAGTTCAAGGGCCGCCTGTTCTCGGTCCACGCCAAGGACAATGCACCGAAAGGCCAGGCCACAGACGAAGGGGGCTTCGCCGCCGTCGGCCAGGGCGTGCTGGACTGGAGCGCGATCCTGCCTGCCGCGGCGGCGAGCGGCGTGCAGTGGTACATCATCGAGCACGACCAACCGCGCGATCCGGCCACCGTCATCAAGACCGGGGCGGCGTACCTGCGCGACCACCTGCCCGCCGCCGCGCCGCGTTAATCCACAAGGAGGCCCGCTTGAAAACGATCCTGACGATGGCCGTGATGCTGCTGGGGACGACGCTTGCGGCCACGGCGTGGTCCAAGGACGACCCGACGGCCGGCGCGCAGCTCTACGCAACCCACTGCACCGCCTGCCATGGCGCGAATCGCGCGGGCGTCCCGCCGACGTTCCCCGCGCTGACCGACGTGGGCAAGCGTCTGCAGCCCGCGCAGATCAAGGAGAAGATCCGCAACGGCGGTGGGCTGATGCCGCCCTTCTCGCAGCTGTCCCAACAGGACGTGGACAACCTCGCCAGCTTCCTGGCGCAGTAGGGACTGTCGCCAATTCCTGAGCCTGCCGCACTGAGTGTGGCAGGCGCACGGCCGGCGTTGCGTGGCGCAGCGCCTGACCGGCTGTCAGGGCAAGCAGCACTGCATGGGCCGCGCGCCTGCCCGCCCCAAGCCGAAAGACCGTGGTTGTGTGCGCCCATCGCTGGGTCATCGCTTGGGCGTGGACATCCACTGCTTTCGCTTTTCTTGCCACAAGCGCGCGCGATCGCGGCACGTCAGGTTCGGGAATGATCAGACGTCCCAGGCGACCGGCGCCGACTGCGCGCCGGCGCTAAAGCTCGCGCACCCAGATGTTGCGGTAGCTGACCTTCGAATCGTGCTCCTGCAGCAGGATCGGCGCGCAGGCATGCGGCGCATACGACGGCGCGCCGATGTACTCGGTCTTGCCGGACAGCACGGTGTCGTCCTGCACCAGGACGCCGTTGTGCAGGACGGTGATGCGGGCCGGTGAAGTAAGACCGCCGCCCTGCGAGAAACGGGGCGCCTTCCAGATGATGTCGTACACCTGCCACTGGCCCGGCGCACGCGAGGCATTCACCAGCGGAATGGCCTGCTTGTAGATCGCACCGGCCTGGCCGTTGGCATAGGTCAGGTTGTTGTCGCTGTCGAGCACCTGCAACTCATACCGTTCCTGCAGGAAGATGCCGCTGTTCCCCCGCTGCTGGCCTTCAAATCCGCGGGTCTCGGTGGGCGTGCGCCACTCGACGTGCAACTGGATGTCGCAGAAGCGCTGCCTGGTGCGGATGCCCTTGCTGCCCGGCACCACGGTCAGCGCGCCGTCGGCGACGGTCCAGGGCGCGCGTCCGCCCTGCTCCGACTCCCAGGCCGACAGATCCTTGCCATCGAACAGCACGATCGCATCGGAAGGCGCGCCGCCTGGGGGCGTGGCCACGATCGCAGGCACGGGCTTCCACACTTCGGTCTTGGTCGGGTCGCGTGCGGGATCGCCGTCGGCCTGCGCGAATGCAGGCGCCGCGGCCAGCAGGCAGGCGGCCATCAGCAGGGGTCTGGTCATCGTGTTTCCAGAAACGGGAGGAAGGTAAAGCGTGGTGGTCCATCAACTGGTTGCCCAAGCAGGCGTACCGGGAACATAGGTGATGTCCTCGTAGCGGCCCGGCACGGCGACGTAGCGCAGCACGTCGGTCGCGCCGACCTGGGAGGTGAAGAAGCCGAAGATGGTCAGCTGCTTGAGCATCGTGAAGGGATGCGGCATCGCGTCCGCCGCTTTGGCGGTCCCGGTGTCGGTCACGTCGATGAGCTGTGTCCTGGCTTCCGCATCCAGGGCGCGCAGCAGCTCGGTGCGGGCCTGTGGCGTGAGCGACACGAAACGACCGCCGGCACGTTTGTCGATCTCGGCCAGGCCGGCGCGGAACGCCACCTGCTGCCGGGGGGTGTAGCAGTCGGTGACGAATTTGGCCATGAACGCGCCGGCGCCGGCGTCCTTCGCCCCCGGTGTCTTGGTCCGCGGCAGGATGGTCTCGGCGATCTCGTCCAGCGTGGCGACATCGGCGACGGTGAAGAGGGCCTTCGCCCCCGCGACCGGCGCCTGTGCCTGGACCAGCGCGGGCAGGCCCACCATGGCCGCGCCCGTGGCGGCAAAGATCATCTTCAGCAGTTCGCGGCGTTCCATCACAGATTCCCCGCTTTCAGTTCGCGCACGGCATGATCGGCGGCACGTGCGGTCAGCGCCATGTAGGTCAGCGAGGGATTGACGCAGGCGCTGGAGGTCATGCAGGCGCCGTCGGTCACGTAGACGTTCGGCGCATCCCAGACCTGGTTGTACTGGTTCAGCACGGAGTTCTTGCGGTCCCGGCCCATGCGCGCGGTGCCCATCTCGTGGATGCCCTTGCCCGGCGCGTAGTCGGCATCGTGCATCTTCACGTCCTTGACGCCGGCCGCCTCCAGCATCTCGGCGGCATCGGCGGCCATGTCCTTGCGCATGGCCTTTTCGTTCTCGCGCATCGCCACGTCCATCGCCAGCACCGGCAACCCCCATTTGTCCTTGCGCTGCGGGTCCAGGCGGATCGTGTTGTCGTGGTGCGGCAGCATTTCGCCGAATCCGGTCATGCCGATGCGCCAGTCACCCGGCACGGTCAGCGCTTCCTTAAGGTCCGCGCCGATGTTCAGTTCGGCGATCTCGCGCGACCAGCCGGTGCGGCTCGCGCCGCCCTGGTAGCCGAAGCCACGCAGGTAGCCGCGCTTGTCTCCGGCGACGTTGCGGAACCGCGGCACGTAGAAGCCGCAGGGACGCCGGCCGAAGTAGTACTTGTCGTCGTAGCCCTCGACCCGGCCAGAGGCACCGGCGCCGAAATGATGGTCCATCACGTTGTGCCCGAGCTCGCCGGACGACGACCCGAGGCCACCGTCCCAGACATCGGTGGCCGAGTTCATCAGCAACCAGGTCGAATTGAAGGAGGACGCGTTGAGGAAGATGACACTGGCCGTGTACTGGTAGGTCTGCCCGCTCTCGGCGTCGATGATCTCCACGCCGCGCGCACGCTTGCGGTCCTTGTCGTAGAGCACCTCCTTGACGATCGAGAACGGCCGCAAGGTCAGGTTGCCCGTCTTCATGGCCGCCGGCAGCGTGGCCGCCTGGGTCGAGAAGTAAGCGCCGAAAGGACAGCCCAGGATGCACTTGTTGCGATACTGGCAGTTGACGCGGCCCTGCTCGACCTTGGGCTGGGTGATGTTGGCGGTGCGCGAGTGGATCAGGTGCCTGGTGCCGCCAAAGGCCTTCTTGATCCGCGCGGCGACGTCCTTCTCGACGATGTTCAACGGGATCGGCGGCAGGAACTCGCCGTCCGGCAACACGTCCAGTCCCTCGCGCGTGCCGGCGATGCCGGCGAACTTCTCCACGTGGTCGTACCACGGTGCGATGTCGGCGTACCGGATCGGCCAATCGGTGGCGATGCCGTCCTTGAGGTTCGCCTCGAAATCCAGGTCTGACAGGCGATAGCTCTGCCGTCCCCACATCAGCGAGCGGCCACCCACGTGATAGCCGCGGAACCAGTCGAACCGCTTGATCTCGGTGTAGGGCGATTCCTGTTCGTTGGCCCACATTCCCTGCAGGTTCTCGACCAGGCCGTAGTCGCGCATCAGCACCGGATAAGCGGCCTTCATCGCCTGGGTCGGGCGGTTGCGGTGCGGGAAATCCCACGCCTCCTTCATCGCGTTGACGTAGTCCTTGACGTGCTCGATGTTGCGTCCGCGTTCCAGCATCAGGACCTTGAGTCCCTTCTCGGTCAGTTCCTTCGCCGCCCAACCGCCACTGATGCCCGAGCCGACGACGATGGCGTCGTAATGATTGTCTGCCATGGGTTCTACTTCACCTGGGTGGATATCGTTTCAGACGTCGCAGAGGCGGATCGCCTCGCGCAGCGAGCCGACGGGATCCGGTGCCGCAGGAACGAACTCCTGCGCCAGATAGCCGTCGAAACCGGTATCGCGGATCGCGCGACAGATGGCGGGATAGTGGAGCTCCTGAGCGTCCCCGATCTCGTGCCGGCCCGGAACGCCGGCGGTGTGGTAATGCTTGAAGAACGCGTGATGCTTGCCGATGGTGGCGATGATGTCGCCCTCCATGATCTGCATGTGGTAGATGTCGTAGAGCAGGCCGAAATGGTCCGAGCCGATCCGCCGGCACAGCTCGACGCCCCAGGCGGAGTGGTCGCACAGGTAGTCGGGATGATCGACCTTGGAGTTCAGCAGCTCCATCACCAGCACGACACCGCGCTTCTCGGCATGCCGGAGGATGCGCTTGAGCCCGACTTCGGCATTAGCCATGCCGTCCTGGGGATCCATGCCATTCCGATTGCCGGAAAAACAGATGAGGTTGCGATAGCCGGCATCGGCCACCAGGTCGATGTGCCGCGTGTAGCGCTCGACCAGCTCGTCGTGGAACTGGCTGCCGGCAAAGCCCTTGTCCAGGCCGAGTTCCGCGCCGTTGCACATCGCGCTGTACACGCCATTCGCCTTGAGCGTGGGCCAATCCTTCGGGCCAACCAGATCGATGGCGGCGAACCCCATGCCCTTCACCACCTGGCAAAGCTGTGCGGTCGACAGCTGCGGAAACGTCCAGCGGGCCACGGATTGCTTCAGGTTGCCCCTGAGCGGCGTGCCAGCAGCACGCGCCGACAGCATGCCCGCTGCCGCCCCAAGGCCAAGGCTCCCGGCGACCGCCAAGCGCAGCGCGTCTCGCCTCGTGAACCCCGAGGCCGGCGCCGGTTCGATCGAATGGATAGACATCCACCTTCCGGCCTCCCAACCGGTCTCAAACACTGACGAATCGCCGCGATTCAATCGATTGAACCATACGGGAGGGAATGACTTTTTTGCAAGACGCGGTGCACGAAAACCCATGCTGCAGGGCACAACGCCTGTGGCGCTGATCGCTGCGTGACGGTAATGAGTTTGGCCGGCGCACGGAGGTGGCCGAGCAGATATGCAGCGAAGAGCTGCTGACATGTGCGTGGACATGCCCACGCAGCGAAGCATGGCGACACGCCGGTAAAGCCGTGTTCCCACGGCACTGGACGGCCTGCAAGGTGACTGGGATGACGATTGCGATCGAGAGCTTCAGAGCATCCCCACCACGCTGCTACGCGCATTCATGGGACACGATCGCGGCGCGGCGAAGAGTGCCGCCGATGTGCTTTTTCGTAGGAGCGGCTTTAGCCGCGACAGGTTTTCCCGGGAACGCCGTCGCGGCTAAAGCCACTCCTACGACGCTTGGTCCGTCCGGCCACGCCCGCCTGCCGTAAGCGACAGCATCAACCCGGCACGAGACGCCGCGCAAAGGCGGCGCGCAAAGGCGGCGCGCGAAGCGACGGCGCGCGAAGCCACGTTGGCGATCAACCTGATTCGGCGAAGGCGAGAACAGCGGGGCACTCGCCGCGTGCATGCACGCGTCGGCCCACCCGATGCCCATCGCCCATCGTTTACACCATCTCGGCGCAGAACACAGAGCCCAGGCCGGCAGAAAGGAAAATATCTCGTGCAAAAAGAAAAACCCCGGCAAGCACACTGGCTTACCGGGGTTTGTCTGCATCGCAGAACCACTAAAAATCAGAACGGAATATCATCGTCCGCAAAGTCGTCCATCGGCGCGGACTGCTGCGGGGCCGGCTGCTGCCGGCGCGGCGCGTAATCCTGCCCGCCACCGCCACCGCCACCACCGCCCATGCCGGAGCGTTCCTGGCGCGGCGGGGCCGAGCGCTGCGGACGGTCGCCACCGCCCATGCCGCCGCCACCGCCCTCGCCGCGGCCGCCGAGCATCTGCATCTCGTCGGCGACGATGTCGGTGGAGTACTTCTCCACGCCGTCCTGGCCGGTGTACTTGTCGTAGCGGATCGAGCCTTCGACGTAGACCGAGCTGCCTTTGCGCAGGTACTCGCCGGCGATCTCGCCAAGCTTTCCGAAGAACACGACGCGGTGCCACTCGGTGCGTTCCTGCTGGTTGCCGTCGCGATCCTTGCGCACGCTGGTGGTCGCCAGGCTGATCCGGGTGATGGCCATGCCGGCCTGGGTGTACTTGGTGTCGGGATCGTTGCCGAGGTTGCCGACGAGGATGACTTTGTTGATGCCGCGGGCCATGAGCTGCTTCCGTCTGGGGTCTCCGCGGCCGGGGGGCGCGCAGAGCGGTAAAGAAGATTTCGGGGAGCAATCCTAACATCGCCGGGCTGGAGCGGCCTGCGCCAGGCGCCCGCGGGCACCCCGGAAAACGCCGCATTGGCCTGTCGGAATCCTGCCGGGGCGCGGCCCACAGGGCGCGCGGACCCAGGCGTGGCAAGCCCTCCGCCCCCTGCCCCGGCCCACAGCGGGACGGATGTGGCCGCGCAGCCTATACTTTGCGCACGTTTCCAGTCCTGTCCGCATGAGCATCGCCGAATCCCTCAGCCCCGCCCTGGGCCTGCCCCAGATCCAGATGCTCGCCGCGCCGGACATGGCCGCGGTGGACGCCCTGATCCGCCGCCGCCTGGCGTCGGACGTCGTGCTGATCAACCAGATCGCCGACCACATCGTCTCCGCCGGCGGCAAGCGCCTGCGGCCGATGCTGGTGGTGCTGGCCGGCCGCGCCTGCGGCGCCGGCGGGCCGATGCAGCACCAGTTGGCGGCGATCATCGAATTCATCCACACCTCGACCCTGCTGCACGACGACGTGGTGGACGAATCGGACCTGCGCCGCGGCCGCAGCACCGCCAATGCCCTGTGGGGCAACGCGCCCAGCGTCCTGGTCGGCGACTTCCTGTATTCGCGCAGCTTCCAGCTGATGGTGGAGCTGGACAGCATGGCGGTGATGCGCCTGCTGGCCGACACCACCAACCGCATCGCCGAGGGCGAGGTGCTGCAGCTGCTGCACGTGCACAACCCCGACACCGACGAAGCCGCCTACCTGCGCGTGATCGAGCGCAAGACCGCGGTGCTGTTCGCCGCCGGCACCCGGCTTGGCGCGCTGGCCTCCGGCGCCAGCGAGGACGTGCAGGAGCGGCTGTACGACTACGGCATGCAACTGGGCTACGCGTTCCAGATCGCCGACGACGTGCTCGACTACACCGCCGACGCCGCCGACCTGGGCAAGAACCTGGGCGACGACCTGGCCGAGGGCAAGGCCACGCTGCCGCTGATCCACGCCATGGCGCATGCCGACGACGCCACCCGCGCACGCCTGCGCCAGATCGTCGAACAGGGCGACGCCAGCGCGATGCCGGAGGTGCTGGCGGCGATCGAGGCCAGCGGCGGCATCGACTACAGCCGCCGCCGCGCGGCCGACTACGCCGCCGCCGCCGAGCGCGCCCTGGACGGCCTGCCGGAGAACGAGGCCGTGGCCGCCCTGCGCGGGCTGGCGCGGTACGCCGTCGAACGCAGACATTGATCGCTGCGCGGGCATGATCGCCTTTAACGCCGAGGACCGTGCCGTGCTGCTGGCGGTGAAAGGCGTCGGCCCCACCGTGGTCGCGCGCCTGGAACAATTGGGCGTGCATTCGCTGCAGGCGCTAGCTGCCTGCGATGCACGGCAACTCACTGAACAGGCTGCGGCGCTGCTCGGCTCCACCTGCTGGCGCAACAGCCCGCAAGCGCGCGCGGCCATGAACGGCGCCATCGCCGCGGCGCAGGCGCACTTACTCAAGCGCTCCTCCAAGACATCGTAAGGGCTCATTAGGCCCGTTTGGCCGCCATCGCCGCCCTACCGCGCGCCGGAGGGATTGGGGATTGGTCAAAGCGATTCGTGACACCTGACGTGTTGCGGACTCATCCGCCCGAGTCAGCGGCGCATACGCGTTGCGCCTGGCTACCACAGTGGAATTGGCAAAGCGCGACCCATCGCTTTTGCCAATCCCCAATCCCGCCAAGCGCGCTGCGCGAGGCACCTCCCGAATCCCGGAGGCACCTCCCTACTCCCGCCCGAACCGCTCCTCGAAAAAGTCCTCGAGCATGCGATAGGCACGCTTGGCGGCGCGGGGGTTGTACTGGCAGCCCGGCGGGCTGTTGGCATCGGCTTCGGCGAAGCAGTGCACGGCACCGCTGAAGTTGACGAACTGCCAGTCGGCGCCGGCGCGGTTCATCTCCTGCTCGAAGGCGACGATGTCGTCGCGGCTCACGCTCTTGTCGTCGGCGCCGTTGAGCACCAGCACCGGTGCCTTGGCGCTGCCCGCGGCCGCCGGGGCGGCGGTGGCCAGGCCACCGTGGAGGCTCACCACCCCGGCCAGCGGCGCACCGGCACGGACCAGTTCCAGCACCGTGGTGCCGCCGAAGCAGAAGCCCACCGCGCCGATCCGGGCCGGATCCAGCGGCGCCTTGCCCACCTGCGCCTTCAGCGCCGCCACCGCCGCCAACGCCCGCGCGCGCAGCGTGGCCGGATCCTTCTTCAACGCGCCGGCGAACTGCCCGGCCTCGGTGTCGTTGGCCGGTCGCTTGCCCTTGCCGTAGACGTCGGCCACCAGCACCACGTAGTCGTCGCCGGCCAGGCGCTTGGCCTTCTCCACCGCGGAGTCGTTGACGCCGCGCCAGTTCGGCACCATCACCAGGCCGGGGCGCGTGTCGTGCTCGGCATCGTCGTAGACCAGCACGCCGCTGAAAGTGTCCTTGCCGACCTGCCACTCCACCGGCTTGGCCTGCATCGCCGCCAAAGCCGGCAGCGGCAGCGCCAAGGCCAGCCCGAGCAAACCGGTCCACCGCATCATCGAACGTGTGCGCATCGCCCTTCTCCCGTGGGAACCCGCGCGGGAGTGTACGCAAGGCGCCGCCAGCGCGATGTGTGCGCCGAGGCGCCGAGGTTCAGGCGATACCCAACCCCGGAATGGCGCTGATCGCGTCCGGGTCGAAGCCGGCCAGCGCGGCGAAATGGCGGCCGCGCGCCACGTAGTCGCGGTAGGCGCCGAAGCTGGGCGCACCGGGCGACAGCAGCACCACGCCGCCCTGCTCGCCCAGCGCCGTGCGCGCCAGCGCCACGGCTTCCGCCAGGTCGGCCGCGGCATGCAGGCCGAAGCCGGCGTCGACGGCCAGCGGGGCCAGCAACGCATGGATGCGCGGGCCGTTGGCGCCCAGGGTGACGATCTCCAGCGGTGCACCGCCATCGCGCATGTGCGCGGCGAAATCCTGCCAGTCCAGGCCGCGGTCGTGGCCGCCGACCAGCAGTGCGATGCGCCGCCCGCGGAAGCACTCCAACGCGGCAAGGCTGGCGTGCGGCGTGGTGCTGATCGAATCGTTCACATAGGTCACGCCGTCGCACGTGCCCAGGGTCTGCAGCCGGTTCGGCAACGGCCGGAAGCGATCGGCCGCCGGCGCCAGCGCCGCCGCGTCCAGGCCCAGCGCCTCGATCGCGGCCAGCACCGCGCACAGGTTGCCGCGGTTGTGCCGGCCCGGCAACGGCGCCTGCGCGCTGTCGTACACCGCCGTATCGCCGCGATAGACCACCTCGCCGCGCATGTGCCAGCCGTCCTCGCGGTTGAACCAGCGCACCTCGCTGTCGGGCAGTTGCAGGCTGGCCAGCTGCGGATCGGCGGCATTGAGCAGGGCGATGCGCGGCCGCGCGTGCGTCACCAGCTCGAGCTTGTCGGCGATGTAGCGCGCCTGGCTGCCGTGCCAGTCCAGATGCTCGGGAAACAGGTTCAGCACCAGCGCCAGCTGCGGCCGCGCGCCGCTGCGGGCGACGTCGCCGGTCTGGTAGCTGGACAGTTCGATCGCCCAGTACTGCGGCGGCGGCATCGGCGCCAGCACTTCCAGCAGCGGCACGCCGATGTTGCCGACCAGGCCGGTGCGGTGGCCGCCGGCGCGCAGCAGGTGCGCCAGCAGCGCGGTGGTGGTGCTCTTGCCCTTGGTGCCGGTGACGCAGACGCTGCCGGGCACCACCCCGTCCGCGCCGGCGTGCTCGGCAAACCACAGCGCGGTGCCGCCGATGAAGCGCGTGCCGCGCGCGGCGGCAGCCTGTGCCTCGGGTCGATACGGACTGATCCCGGGCGACTTGATCACCACATCGAACGCGGCCAGGCGCTCGGCGCTGGCCTCGGTGTCCACGTGCAGGTCGGGATCGTGCAAGGCGGCGATCTCCGCCGCCTCGTCAGCCGAACAGAACACCGTCAGCGGCAGCGCGCGTCGCGCTTTCCCGATTCCGGCTCCCGATTCCCAGCCACGCACCGCGACATACGCCGCACGGCCCTCGCGGCCCCAGCCCCACAACGCGACGCGCTGCGCCTCAAGCTGCGAAATTCGCACGCACGCGTTCCCACAGGTCGGCCGGGATGCGGTGCTGCGCGTCCAGTTCCAGCAACGGCTCCACGCGCAGGTCGGCCGGGTCGAGCTGCGGCTGGATCTCGCGGATGAAGCGCGCCACCAGCGCGTCCTCCTTCCATTCCGCACGCGCCGCCAGCGCGGCCATCGCCGCACGCGATTCGCGGCCTTCGCCGACGCACTCGAACGGCTTGTGGTCCTGGAACTCCAGCAGCGCATCGAAGCCGCCGGCCTGGCCGGCATCGTCGAGCAGGTTGCGGCCGAAGATGCGCACCAGCCGCGTCTTGGGCATGAACGGCGCCAGCGCCAGGAACACGAAATGGCACTTCGGGCAGACTCCGCACCAGCGGTGCGCCGGACGCTCGCCGAGGATATGGAAATTGCGGTTACAGCTGGAGAAATGCGCGTCGTAGTGGTCGGTCTTGGCGAACTGCCGCGCCACCGCCAGTTCCGACAGCGGGCGCAGCAACGAGTAATAGTGCAGGTCCGCGGCCACGTAGCGCTGCACCTGGGCGCCGAACGCCTGCTCGAAGGCCCAGCCCTTGGACCACTGGTGGTTGACCTCGCCGGTGCCGGCGATCTGACTGCCGTAGCTGGCCGAGTGCTCGTTGGAGAACACCACCTGGCCGGCGTCGTGCAGCACCGCGGCGAACACCAGGATCGCCGAGTTCACCGCGGTCACCGGGATATGCCCGTTCCACGCGCCCTGCCGGTTCAGTTCGAACAGTTCCGGCGCCAGCGTGCGACCGATGTTCAAGGTCGGCAGCCCGGTGCGCTCGGCGCAGGCGCGGATCAGCTGCGAGCCGCCGATCCAGGTCACCGTCTGCGCCACGCCGGCCGCGCGCAAGGCCTCGATGCTGACCAGCGAATCCTTGCCGCCGCCGATCGCCACCAACGCCTGGTCGCGCAGGCCCAGCGCCGCCGCATCGGCCGCGCCGGCCTCGGCGGCCGGGAAGCGGATGCGCCCGCGCAGGTCCATACCGTTGCGATAGGCGAACTCGCCCAGGCCATGCAGGTACACGCTGTCCAGCAGCGCGGCGGTCTCGGCATCGATGGCGTACTCGTCGATGACGATGCGCGGCGGCACCGCCGCCTTGTAGTAGCTGACGCCGGCGACCAGGTGCAGCAGGCGCAGGGCGCGCTGTGCCGCCTGCGCGCGCGCCGGGTCGAGCGCGAGCGGCGCGCCGGGCACGGTGATGGTCTCCACCAGCTCCGGGCCGTCGTCGAACGCGTAGACCAGGCGCGCCACGCCGCTGTCGGCGTCGAAGCCGCAGCGCACGAAGCGGAAGGTGGCGATCTGCTGTTTGTCGAAAGCGGTCATGGACGTCCTGCAAGCACACGGGTGTGCCGCAGATAGCGGCGGCACAGAAGAAATTCGATCATCGAAAACGGCAAGGCGGCCCACAGCAGCGGCAGGCAGCCGAACACGAAGGCCATCAGCAGCAATTGCCCATGCTGTCCGGCTGGCACCGACGCGGCGGAGGCCAGGACGGCCACCAGCACATACAGCGCCAGCGCCGGCAGGTAGGCCAACGCGGCCAGGAGTGAGGTGCGCAGGGCCAGCGCACCGGTGCTCGCCGCGGGCCCGCGGCGCTGCCAGCGCACCGCCAGCCCTGCGCCGATGGCAGCGGCGGCCAGCGCCGGCAACGCCCATTTCAGGCTGTCGGTCCACGGCAGCGACGTACCCGACTGATCCACCGCGGTGGCAGCCACCATCGCAAGCGCACCGGCGGCGCCGCTGACCGCGACGAACTCAGTCCGTGCGCGCATCGATCGCCTCCTCGCGGGGCAACTCGCGCTGGTTGTAGGTGCTGGCCATGCTGTAGCCATAGGCACCGGCGTCGGCGATCAGCATCACGTCGTCGGGCGCGGTGCCCGCCGGCAGGCGCCGGCGCTTGCCGAACACGTCGCTGGACTCGCAGATCGGCCCGACCACGTCGAACACGGTCTCGGCCGGCTGCTCGAGCCGGCTCAGGTTCGCCACGTCGTGCCAGGCGTCGTACAGCGCCGGGCGGATCAAGGTGTTCATGCCGGCATCCAGGCCGACCCGACGGATGCCGTCCTTCTCGACCACCTGCGTGGCCCGGGCCAGCAGCACGCCGCATTCGGCGACCAGGTAGCGGCCCGGCTCGATCGCCAGGCGGAACGCCGGATGCACCGCCTTGGCCTCGGCCAGGCCCTGCGCGAAGGTCTCCAGGTCGAACGGCTCGTCGTCGGCGCTGTACGGGATCGGCAGGCCGCCGCCGATGTCGATGACCTCGACGCTGCCGATGCGCCGCGCGAACCCGGCCAGTTCATCGCACATGCGCCGCCAATGCTGCGCCGTCTCCACGCCGCTGCCCAGGTGCGCGTGCAGGCCGACGATGCGGATATCCAGCGCGCGCGCGGCCTCGACGAACTCGTCGACGCGGGTCGCCGACAGCCCGAACTTGGAGGCCTTGCCGCCGGTGTTGACCTTCTCGTGGTGGCCGTCGCCATGGCCCAGGTCGATGCGCAGCCACAGGCTGCGGCCGCGGAACAGCTCCGGCCAGCGCTGCAGCGCCTCGACGTTGTCCACGGTCACGGTCACGCCCAGCGCGAACGCGGCTTCGTACTCGGCGCGGGGCGCGAAGCTGGGGGTGAACAGCACGCGCCGCGGCGACAGCTCCGGCACGATCTCGAACACCCGGCGCAGTTCGCCGTGCGAAACGCACTCCAGGCCGAAGCCCTCCTCGACCAGCGTCTGCAGGATGGCCGGATGCGCATTGGCCTTGATCGCGTAGTAGCGCTGGTCCACCGCCGCGATCGCCTTGAGCGCACGCGCGCGCTCGCGCAGCGTCGGCAGGTGATAGACGTAGCGCGGCGTGCCGGCCTCGGCCAGGCGCAGCAGATGCGCGCGCTCGCCCTGCCACCACGGTACCGGCCGCGGCCGCACGGTGCCGGCGATCTCGCGCCAGCGCGGACCGAACACCTCGGTCTCCTCCACCGGCATCGCGCCGCTGTCGATCAGTTCGGCGTGCAGGATCGGCAGCAGCCCGTCGGCGTCGGTTTCGTCGATGACGAAGGTCAGGTTCAGGTCGTTGGACGACTGCGAGATCATGTGCACGCGCTCCTTGCCGAACGTGGCCCACACGTCCGAGAGCTTGTGCAGCAGCGAGCGCATGCCGCGCCCGACCAGGGTGATCGCCGCGCACGGCACGATGATCTTGACCCGGCAGATCTCCGCCAGATCGGCCGACAGCGCCGCCAGCACGTCGGTGTTGACCAGGTTCTCGCTCGGGTCCAGCGACACGGTGACGTTGGTCTCGGCCGAGCCGATCAGGTCCACCGACAGCCCGTGCTTCTTGAACAGCGCGAACACGTCGGCGAGGAAGCCGACCTGCTGCCACATGCCGATGCCTTCCATCGACACCAGCACGATGCCGTTGCGGCGGCTGATCGCCTTGACCCCGGGCACGGTGCGGGCGTCGCCGTCGATGCTGGTGCCGGGCAGTTCCGGGCGCTCGGTGTCCAGGATCGCCATCGGCACGCCGCCGTCGCGGCACGGCTTGATCGAGCGCGGGTGCAGCACCTTGGCGCCGGTGGTGGCGATTTCCTGCGCCTCGTAGTAATCCAGGCGGGTCAGCAGGCGCGCATCCGGCACCTCGCGCGGATTGGCGCTGAACATGCCCGGCACGTCGGTCCAGATCTCCACCCGGCTGGCGCCGAGCAGCGCGCCGAAGTACGCCGCCGAGGTGTCCGAGCCGCCGCGGCCGAGGATGGCGGTGCCGCCGTCCTCGTGCCGGGCGATGAAGCCCTGGGTGATCAGCATGCGCGTGGGCTGGGCGACAAAGCGCGCGCGCCACTGCGGATCGGACTGCCACTGGCACGACACCGACAGGCGTCGCGACCAGGCGCTCTGGTTCGGCTGCGGCGGCAGCGCGTCCAGCCACTGCCGCGCATCCATCCAGCCCATGTCCAGGCCATTGGCGCGCAGGTAGGCCGCGCCGAGGGTGGAGGACAGCAGTTCGCCCTGCCCCAGCACCTCGGCCTGCCAGTCCAGCGTGCGCTCGACCGCGCGCGGATCGGCGAGCAGGCCGCGCAGCGCCGCCAGGCGTTCGCCCAGCACCGCCTCGGCGTCCAGCTCCAGTTCGGCCAGGAAATCGCGGTGGCGCTGCTCCAGCGCGGCTACGCGCTGCGCGCTGTCGGCACTGCCGTCGGCGATCGCGGTCAGCTCGTTGGTGACCCCGGACAAGGCCGACACCACCACCAGTACCCGCGCACCGGTCTCGTCCGCGCGTTTTTTCGCCAGCCTTCCAATCGTGTCCCAGCGATGACGACGCGACACCGAGGTGCCGCCGAACTTGAGGACGATCCAACGATCGGCAGGAGAGGAAGCTGACATGGAGTGGGGTGTCTGGAGTGTGGGGAAAACGCCCGAATGCTCGGGCGCAACCCCCGATTCTACTGCCAACGGCGCGCCGGTGAGCGGCCGCAGTGCCCCGGTTTGCGCGCGTCGAGGCGGGCCGCCAGCGGCACTGCGAGGCCCGCCGCGCCAGCGGCTCGCAGCGGCTCGTCCATGCTGGGCTGGCGTGCGCCCCTTGTCGGCGCCTGCGCGCGCAACGCGGTGCGCCGGGCGCGCAGGCGCGCGAACGCACAATGTCCTCCCCTGGACCGGGATGCCTTCTAGAATCGCAGCTACTCCTGCCACCGAAAGGGCGCTCCCCAGGGGCCACCTGGTCGCACCCGCAGCGCAAGTGCTCACTGACTCCGTGCCGATGCCCTCCAGCCAATCCATGTCCTTGCTTGCCTCGCCCTCGGACCGCGAAGCGGTCTATCGCGACCACACCCGCAAGCGTCTGCAGCTCACCGCGTTCGAAATGGGCGTGACGGCCGTGGTGGGATCGGCAGCGTCGCTGCTGGCGCGGCTGCTGATTCCGACCCCGGAATTTGTGGTGCTGCGGGTGCTGTTGCTGCCACTGACCGCGCTGTTCGCCTTCCTGATCGTGCGCGCACCGTCGGTGCGCCTGTATGGCCTGGCCTGCATGGCCACCATCGCCACGGTGAGCCTCAACAGCTACCTCGGGGCTCTGGGGACCGACCGCCCGCTGATGTACTACCTGCCGGCGGCGATCCTCCTGATGATTACCACCAGCTTCTTCTGGATCACCCCGGCGCAGTGGCTCGGCGGCACAGTGGCCTGCTACGCCTTCTTCCTGCCCTTCGTGGTCGATCACACCGCCAGCCGAACCGAGACCGTCTTCAGCGTATTGTTCGCCGCAACGGCCTTGGCGACCGGCTTCGTCACCCACTTGCGGATTCGGGACTACCAGCGCCGCGCATTCGATCAGGAGTGCCGGCTGGCCGAACTCAGCGCCACCGACACCCTGACCGGTGCGCGCAGCCGGGCGGAGTTTCTGCAGCAGGCCGAGCAGGCAGCGGTGCGTGCGCGGGCCGTGGGCGCACCGCTGACGCTGCTGTACCTGGACATCGACCATTTCAAGCGACTCAACGACGGCCACGGCCATGCCGCCGGAGATGCCGTGCTGCGCGGCATGTCCGGCGTGCTGCAGCGCGCCCTGCGCGACAGTGATGTGTTCGGCCGGCTCGGCGGGGAAGAATTCTGCGTGTTGCTGCCGAACCAGGACGAAGACAAGGCGCATGCCCTGGCCGAGCGCCTGCGTACGCGCTTGGCCGAGGTACCAAGGCCCGATGGGCGCCTGACCGTCTCCGCGGGCATCGCCGGGCTGCGCGATGGCGAAACCCTCCTGCAGACCTTGCATCGCGCGGACCTGGCGATGCTGAAGGCCAAGCAGTCCGGCCGCGACCGGGTCTGCGTCGCCGATTGATTCGGCTGTCGCACCCGTACGCCTGGCGGTCGAGTGCGCGCACGCCGCCAGGGCAAGGGCGGTAGTCGAGCGCTTGCTTGCGCCAGAGGGGATGGGGGCAGTGGCAGCGGCGCGCATCACCTTCCTTGCGAGGTCGCCATGCCCCCGCCAACGACATCGCAGAAAAGCCCGCGGACACCCTCTAAGCTTGCCCCTCCCCCACCGCAGTCCGGAGTTTCCCGCCATGGCCGCACGCCGCTTCTTCCAGGTCGATGTCTTCTCCGCTCGCGCCGGCAACGGCAATCCCTTGGCCGTGGTGCTCGATGCCGATGGCCTGGACGCCACCACGATGCAGGCCATCGCGCGCTGGACGCGCCTGCCGGAAACCACCTTCGTATTCGCGCCGACGCGGCCGGACGCCAGCTACGGCCTGCGCATGTTCAGCCCGCAGAAAGAGGTGCCGTTCGCCGGCCATCCCAGCGTCGGCACCGCGCACGTCGTGCTGGAAGCGGGCATCGCCACGCCGCGCGACGGCGTACTGGTGCAGGACGGCATCGCCGGCCTGCTGCCGCTCCGGGTCGACGTGGACGCCGGCGTGCGCAGCATCGCCATCCGCACCCCGCGCGCGCAGGTGGCCGAGATCGCCGATGCCGCCGATCCGCGCCTGCAGGCGGCGCTGCGCGGCTGGACCCTGGGCGCGCTGCCGCCGGTGCGCATGGACGGCGGCCGCTGCTGGTGGCTGGTCGAAGTGGCCGACGAAGCCGCGCTGCGCGCGCTGGCACCGGACTGGGACGCGATCGCCGCCCTGGCCGAAAGCACCGCCAGCATGGGCGTGTTCGCCTACGCCCGCGCCAGCGGCCAGGCCTATGCACTGGCGGTACGCGCTTTCGTCGGCAACGGCCGGCGGTTCGAGGACGCCGCTTCCGGCGCCGCCAATGCGGTGCTGGCGGCATGGCTGGACCACAGCGACGCCCTGCCCGGCCACGGCGGCCGCTATGTCGCCAGCCAGGGCCGCGAGGTCGGCCACGATGCGCTGCTGACGCTGCACGTGGACGCGGCCGGCGAGGTGTGGTCGGGCGGGCAGGTGCAGACGGTGATCGAAGGCCACATCGACTGGCCCTGATCGCCGTCGGCCGCCGCACCCGTCTGCAGCTGCGGACGGGCGCGCAAAACAAAGGGCGCCTCGCGAGGAGGCGCCCTTTAAGTCAGTCAGGCAGTACGTCAGTCGGGCAGGACGTCGACGCGGACGCGGATGCGGTCGCCCGGAGGCGAGGCGGTGCGGGTGTGGTAGTAGCGGCCGCCGTATTCGTAGGTCACGTCGTAACCGTCGACGCGGTCGTAGCGTTCGGTCCGATAGGACACCGGATCGCATTCGCGGACCACGCCGCCACCGTAGCCGCCGCCATAGGCGCGGGTATTGGTGTCGTAGATCGAGCGGCCGGCCAGGCTGCCGAGCATGGTGCCGACCGCGGTACCGACGAAACGGCCATTGCCGCCGCCGACGCGGCTGCCCAGCACGGCACCGGCGATACCGCCGACCACCGAGGAGGCGGTGCGGCCGCCATCGGTGCCGCGGTAGCCGTAGTCGCTGGCGTAGCTACCGGAGGCCGGACGGTCGTAGCAGCGCTCGGTGGTCTCGCGCGGACCATTGACCTGCACCAGGATCGGATCGGCGCGTACCACGCGCGCGTATTCGTAGGTGCCGGACGCATAGCCGCGGTCGCGGTAGTCGTCGTAGCGGGTGTAACCGTAATCCTGCGCGGCGGCGGAGCCGATGACGCCGACAGCGAGCGCAGCGGTCAACAGACGGGTCGAGAGCTTGTTCATGGCGATGGTTCCAAGCGCGTGGATCGCGCGACTGCATGCTCGATCCGACGCGGTGAAACCAGACTGAATTGGGACCGCCGCGGCACGCGCATTTAGTGTCGCGACAGCTAGGCACTGCATCGGGCGCTCGTGCCAGAGAGAGAAAAAGCGCTGAAGAACGAAGCGCACTGCGTGCCGGACATCGTGCCGGTGGCGCTGCAGGCGCGGTGTACGCAATGGCGGCCCGGCCTGCTGCCGGGCCGCGTCGGGCTCAGCCGAGCTCCGCTTCCAGGCTGATCGGCACCGCACTGAGCGCCTTGGACACCGGGCAGTTCTGCTTGGCGTCGTCGGCCAGCTCGCGAAAGCGCGCAGCCTCGATGTTCGGCACCACGGCCTTGACCTTCAGGCGGATCTGCGACAGTTGCGGACCGCCCTCCATCGACAGGTCGACGTCGGCGCGCGTGTCCAGCGCGGTCGGCGGGAAGCCGGCTTCCGTCAGCTTGGCCGACAGCGCCATGGTGAAGCAGCCGGCGTGCGCGGCGGCGATCAGCTCCTCGGGGTTGGTGCCCTTCTCCTCGCCGAAGCGGCTGTTGAACGCGTAGCGGGTGTTCTCCAGCAGGCCGCTCTGCGGCGTGTGTAACCGGCCCTGGCCAGTCTTGAGATCGCCTTCCCAATGCGCGGTGGCGTGACGCGAAATGCCCATGCGAGGCTCCTGTCGGTGAGTGGAACGCGGACCATAGGCCAGGCGGCGTTATGCATGCGTGCTCCTGCGCAGCCATCGCGTTGGCCGCGCGTGCCGTAGCAAGGACCCGCGGCACCCCGCGGATTTGCCGGTGCCGGCGCCGGCCGCCGACAGAAAAGTCCGCGTTCGCGGCGAATATTCGCGCTTTTTTGCTTCCGGCCTATTGGCGCGGCGTAGCACATGCCCTACATTTCGCCATGCCGACGGGGTCGGCGCGACCCAAAACCACCAAATACGGAATCAGGACATCATGGCAAAGACCGCAAAAAAGGCTGCCCCGAAGAAGGCAGTGAAGAAGGTAGCGACCAAGGCCGCCGCCAAGCCGGCCGCTCCCAAGCCGATCAAGGACGTGCTGAGCAAGTCCGCGCTCGTGGCGCACATCGCCGAGACCAGCGGCGTCATCGCCAAGGACGTGCGCGCCGTGATGGCCTCGCTGGAGCATGCCGTGGCCGGTTCGGTCAGCAAGAAGGGCGCCGGCTCGTTCACCCTGCCGGGCCTGCTGAAGATCACCGCCGTCAGCGTGCCGGCCAAGCCGAAGCGCAAGGGCATCAACCCGTTCACCAAGGAAGAGCAGTGGTTCGCCGCCAAGCCGGCCACCACCAAGCTCAAGGTGCGCCCGCTGAAGAAGCTCAAGGACGCCGCGCTCTGAGCAGCGTCGCCTGATCCAGGCAAGCACATCGACGAGACGGCTTCGGCCGTCTCGTTTTTTTTGGCCGCCTGCGCATTCGGGTTGACGGCCCGCTAAGGCCGCGGCGGCTATACCGGTGCTTCCCTTCGACAGGATCACCTGCATGAAACTACAGGGCTTTCTCGACCAACTGCTGCAATCGGCGCAGGGCGCCGCCGGCCAGGCCATGGGCAAGACCGGCACCGCCGCTCCGACCGCACCGGCGCAGCAGGCCGCCGGCGGCCTGGGCGGCCTGCTCAACGCCGACTTCGGCAAGGGAGCCCTCAGCGGCGGCGCGCTCGGCCTGCTGCTCGGCAAACACCGCACCACCCGCAAGCTGGCGACCTACGGCGGCCTGGCCGCGCTGGGGCTGATGGCCTATCGGGCCTACGGCGACTATCGCCGCCAGCAACTCGGCGCCGCCGCACCCGAACCGCAGACGCTGGACCGGCTGCCGCCGCTGGAAGTGGAACAGCACAGCCAGGCGGTGCTGCGCGCGCTGGTCGGCGCGGCCAAGGCAGACGGCCACCTGGACGAACGCGAACGCAGCCTGATCGAAGGCGAGTTCGCCCGCCTCCATGGCAACGACGCCGGCGTGCAGCAGTGGTTGCATACGGAACTGGAAAAGCCGCTGGATCCGGCCGAGGTGGCGCGCGCGTCGACCACCCCGGAGATGGCCGCGGAAATGTACCTGGCCAGCCTGCTCGCCGCCGACGCGCAGAGCTTCATGGAGCGCAGCTACCTGGACGAACTGGCACGGCAGCTCGGCATCGACGACGCCCTGAAGCAGCGCCTGCAGGAACAGGCCGCGACGCTGCACGCGGACTGAGCGCATGACCGCTGCGCCCGCGCCTTCGCCAGCGCAGCGCCTGCGCCGCGAATTGCTGCGCGCGGCGATGCTTGCCGCGCTGGCGGTGGCTGCCGCCTGGGCCTGGCGGCATCCCTGGGCGCAGCGCCTGCGCGTCGGCTGGGAGCTGGCCCGGGCGCCGGCTCCGACTGCGCTGCACATGCCGGTCGAAGGGGTAGATCCGCGCCGCGTCGCCGCCACCTTCGGCGCGCCGCGCGGGCGCGACCGCCAGCACGCCGGCGTGGACATCTTCGCCAAACGCGGCACGCCGGTGGTGGCGGCCACGCGCGGCATCGTCGTGGCCATCGCCGACGGCGGCCTCGGCGGCCGCCAGGTCTGGGTGCTCGGCCCGGCCCGGCAGCGGCACTATTACGCGCACCTGGAGACATGGGCGCCGGGGCTGCAGGTCGGCGACCTGGTGGAACCCGGCGACCCGCTTGGCGCGGTGGGCGACAGCGGCAACGCGCGCGGCACCCCACCGCATCTGCATTACGGCATCTACGCCGAGGGCGGCGCCTACGACCCGTTGCCGCTGCTGCGCGCCGGACGCTGAACGGAAGCACTGGAACAGAGCGTCGCGGGCAGCAGGCTCGTGGTGGCGCCTGGCCGCGCCTATCTTGGAGGCACACACCGCGTGCGCCATTGCCATGACCGCCTCCCAACGCTACCGCGTCACCGTCACCCCGATCCAGGACGACGGCCTGCCCTGCCAGGGCCGCTGCACCATCGAACTGGAGGCACGCTGCCGGCAGGACTGGATGCGCCTGCTGGAGGCGGCGCAGCGCCAGCCGGGATTGCGCGGCGACGAGCGCGCCGCGCTGATCGTCGGCACGCAGTTGCTGCGCAGCCTGGGCGAGCGCAGCGACGGCGAGGCGCGCGCGCTGCTGGCGCCGTTGCAGCCGGCGCTGGATGCCCTGCTCGCACGGCTGGCGCCTGCGCCTGTCGCGTAAGGCCGCGACGCGGGGAGCGCGGCGATTCCGCTAATCGCGCATTCACCGCCTGCGGTTATGGTGAAACCCACTTCGTTGCCAGGGCCCGCTCGATGACCTTCCGCCAGTTCACCCTGCGCGCCGCGGCGCTGCTGCTGCTCGCCACCGCCGCTCAGGTCCAGGCCGAGCCGTCCATCCAGGGCCGCCAGGTCAGCGTCGGTGCGGCCGACGTGCAGCACTATCTGGACGGCAGCTTCCCGCAGACGCACAAGGCGCTCGGCGGGCTGATCAAGATGACCGTTCGCGACCCGAAGCTGAGCCTGCCGCCGGGCGATCGCCTGAAGATGCAGTTCGACCTGAGCATGGCCACCGGCGGTGGCGCGGCGACGCCACTGGGACAGGTGCTGCTGACCAGCGCGCTGCGCTACGACCAGCAGAGCCAGAGCTTCCACCTGCAGTCGCCGACCATCGACGACTTCCGCCCGGCCGCCAATGGCGGCAAGCTCGACGCCAACACGCGCGAACTGCTCAATGCCTGGCTGGAGGACTATGCGCGCAAGGAGCCGATCTACAAGCTGGATCCGCGCCTGACCGCCATGCTCGGCGACGTGCAGATCCAGTCGGCCGGCGTGGAGAACGGGGCGCTGGTGGTGCGTTTCAATCAGGACATCAGCAAGCTGGTGCCCGCAGGCATGCTTCCCGGGCAATAACCCACACGCTGGCCTGCGCATGCCGGCGACGGCCGTCCGGCACACCGCGCACGCAAAAAAACGGCGGCCAAGGCCGCCGTTTCTACGTCGATCGCGCTTCGGCATACGCCACCAGCATGGCGGCGCAGGCGCACCGCCGCGGACTCAGCCCAGGGCCTTGGCCACGGCCTGCGCGAATGCCGGGATGTCGTCCGGCTTGCGGCTGGTGATCAGGTTGCCGTCCACCATCACCTCCTGGTCCTCCCAGCGTCCACCGGCATTGGACAGGTCGGTCTTCAGCGACGGCCACGAGGTCACCTGGCGGTCGCGCACCAGCCCGCTCTCGGCCAGCAGCCACGGCCCATGGCAGATCGCCGCCACCGGCTTGCCGGCGCTGGCGAAGGACTGGATGAAGGCGATCGCGGTCGGCTCGGTGCGCAGGTTGTCGGGATTGATCACCCCGCCCGGCAGCACCAGCGCGTCGTAGTCGCCGGCCTGGGCCTGCTGCAGGCGCTTGTCCACCGGCACGCTGTCGCCCCAGTCCTTCTTGTTCCAGCCGCGGATGCTGGTGGCCTCGCCCGGCGCGATCACATCGACCTGGGCGCCCCAGGATTCCAGCAAGCGCTTGGGCTCCTGCAGTTCCGACTGCTCGAAACCGTCGGTGGCCAGGACAGCCACCTGCTTGCCGGCAAGGGAAGGCATTGCGCTCATGGGACACTCCTCGAATGGGGGAACATCCACCCTAGGAGCGCCGCAGTGGCAAGGCCGTGAACCACGCGTCGGCGCGGCGTGCACGGCTGGACGTGACGCTAGCGCTTGGGCTGCAGCATGGTGCCGGTGCAGTTCCTGGCGCCGCAGCGGCATTCCCAGATCTTCTTCAGCCGCGGCGTGTGCCGCTCGGCCAGGGTGATGCCGTAGTTGTAGGTGAGCTCCTCGCCGGGCTTGATGTCGCGCAGCGCCTCGATCACCACCTTGTCCTTGCGGCGGTCCTCGCCCTCGGCCTCGACGATCACCGCCTCGCAGTTCGGCGCGCAGCTGTGGTTGATCCAGCGCGCGTCGTTGCCCTCGTAGTTGGCGTCGATCACGTAGTCGTCGCTGAGGGTGAACAGGAAGGTGTGCCCGGTCTCGACGTCGCCGGCCTCGTCGCGGTCGACCTCGGCGTGGGTGCGGCGGCGGCCCTTGTACTCGATGACCCGCTCGCCTTTCTTGAGCGGCAGCACGGCGAACACGCCGTTGCCATGGATACGGGACTTGCGGGCGGCGATCTTGCGGGGCATGCGGCGATCCGGACAGGAAAGCCTAGATTCTGGCGCACATCGCCCGCGATCCCAAGCCCACGCGTGCCAGGCCGTCAGACGCCACCCCGGCGAGGCCGAATCGCAACGATCGAAAGAAAAGATGAATGGCCGGGTTGGACCCTGCGGCGCAAAAGAGTACAATTTCGGTCCGCATTGAAATTCGACCGTGTCGCCATGCTCCGCGTCACCAAGCTCACCGATTACGCCACCGTCGTCCTGACCGTGCTCGCCGCGCGTCCGAACGAAGTGTTGAGCGCGACCGAACTGGCCGAGCAGGCCGGGCTGGAGTCGCCCACGGTCAGCAAGCTGCTCAAGCCGTTGGCCCAGGCCGGCCTGGTCGAAGGCCTGCGCGGCGTGCGCGGCGGCTACCGGCTGGCGCGCCCGGCCGACGCCATCACCCTGATCCAGATCGTCGAGGCGATGGAAGGCCCATTGGCGATCACCGAATGCAGCCACCACGGCAGCCAGTGCAGCATCGCCCAGACCTGCGGCGTGCGCTCCAACTGGCGGCTGATCAACGACGTGGTCGCCGACGCGCTGCGCGGCGTGACCCTGGCGCAGATGCTCCACCCCCTCCCCCCCTCCGGCGATCCGAAACGGCGACCCATCGCCGTGCGGTTCGCGACCACCTGACCTGTAGGCAGCCCCATGGCCACCGAAAACGCTGAAATCCTGGAACGGCTGGGACGTCGCTACGACGCCGGCTTCATCACCGACATCGAATCCGATTCGTTCCTGCCCGGCCTCAACGAGGACGTCGTACGCGCCCTGTCCGTGAAGAAGGACGAGCCGGAATGGATGACCGACTGGCGCCTGGCCGCCTACCGGCACTGGCTGAAGATGCCGATGCCGCACTGGGCCAAGCTGGACATCGCGCCGATCGACTTCCAGGCGCTGAGCTACTACTCCGCGCCCAAGGGCCCGAAGTACGCCTCGCTGGACGAGGTGCCGAAGGAGCTGCTGGACACCTACGACAAGCTCGGCGTGCCGCTGCACGAGCGCGCCAAGCTCGCCGGCGTGGCAGTGGACGCGGTGTTCGACTCGGTTTCGGTCGGCACCACCTTCCGCAAGGAGCTGGCCGAGAAGGGCGTGATCTTCTGCTCGATGTCCGAGGCGATCAAGGAACACCCGGAGCTGGTCAGGCAGTACCTGGGCAGCGTGGTGCCGGTCGGCGACAACTTCTTCGCCGCCCTCAACTCGGCGGTGTTCTCCGACGGCAGCTTCGTGTTCATCCCCAAGGGCGTGCGCTGCCCGATGGAGCTGAGCACCTATTTCCGCATCAACGCCGGCCACACCGGCCAGTTCGAGCGCACCCTGATCGTGTGCGAGGACAAGGCCTACGTGTCCTACCTGGAAGGCTGCACCGCGCCGATGCGCGACGAGAACCAGTTGCATGCGGCGGTGGTCGAGCTGGTGGCGCTGGAAGACGCCGAGATCAAGTACTCCACCGTGCAGAACTGGTATCCGGGCGACGAGGAAGGCCGCGGCGGCATCTACAACTTCGTGACCAAGCGCGGCGAGTGCCGCGGCGCGCGCAGCAAGATCACCTGGACCCAGGTCGAGACCGGCTCGGCGATCACCTGGAAGTATCCCTCGTGCGTGCTGCTGGGCGACGACTCGGTGGGCGAGTTCCACTCGGTGGCGCTGACCCATCATCGCCAGCAGGCCGACACCGGCACCAAGATGATCCACGTCGGCAAGCGCACCAAGAGCAAGATCGTCAGCAAGGGCATCAGCGCCGGCCGCGGGCAGAACACCTACCGCGGCCTGGTCAAGGTGGAGCGCAGCGCCGAGGGCGCGCGCAACTACACCCAGTGCGACTCGCTGCTGATCGGCAAGCAGTGCGGCGCGCATACCTTCCCGTACATCGAGGTGCGCCACCCCACCGCGACCGTCGAGCACGAGGCCACCACCTCCAAGATCAGCGACGACCAACTGTTCTATTGCCGCGCGCGCGGCATCGACCAGGAGAACGCGGTGTCGATGATCGTCGACGGCTTCTGCAAGCAGGTGTTCCGCGAACTACCGATGGAGTTCGCGGTGGAAGCCAAGAAGCTGCTGGAAGTGTCGCTGGAAGGCTCGGTGGGCTGACGCCTGCGAAGCCGGGAATCGGGAATGGAGAATCGGGAATCGGTTCTCTTCCCGCATCTTTCCGCTGCACCGCTACCTGCTCGTCCCTATTCCCCATTCTCGACTCCCGATTCCCAATATCATGCTGACCATAGACAACCTCCACGCCTCCGTTGCCGGCAAGGACATCCTCAAGGGCCTTTCGCTGCAGGTGAAGCCCGGCGAAGTGCACGCCATCATGGGCCCCAACGGCGCCGGCAAGTCCACCCTGGGCAACGTGCTGGCCGGCCGTGACGGCTACGCCGTGACCGCCGGCAGCGTGCGCTTCGAGGGCGCCGACCTGCTCGAACTGGAACCGGAGGAGCGCGCCGCCGCCGGCCTGTTCCTGGCCTTCCAGTACCCGGTGGAAATCCCCGGCGTGAACAACACCTACTTCCTGCGCGCCGCGCTCAATGCGCAGCGCAAGGCGCGCGGCGAGGCCGAATTGGATTCGATGCAGTTCCTCAAGCTGGTCCGGCAGAAGCTGGCGGTGCTGCACCTCAAGGACGAACTGCTGCATCGCGGCGTCAACGAGGGCTTCTCCGGCGGCGAGAAGAAGCGCAACGAGATCTTCCAACTGGCGGTGCTGGAACCGAAGCTGGCGATCCTCGACGAGACCGACAGCGGCCTGGACATCGACGCGCTCAAGACCGTCGCCGAAGGCGTCAACGCGCTGCGTTCGCCGGAGCGCGCGTTCGTGGTGATCACCCACTACCAGCGCCTGCTCGACTACATCAAGCCCGACGTGGTGCATGTGCTGGCCGATGGTCGCATCGTGCAGACCGGCGGCCCCGAACTGGCGCTGGAACTGGAAGCGCACGGCTATGCCTGGCTGAAGGAGCGCGTGGCGCCCGAGGCGGCAGTGCAATGAGCGCCCTGCTCGACTCGCTGGCCGCCGCGTTCCACGGCGATGGCGCGCGCCGCGCGCCGCTGGAGCAGGCGCTGCGCGATGGCCTGCCCGGCGCGCGCAGCGAAGCCTGGAAGTACACCTCGCTGCGCGCGCTGGAGCGGCGCAGCTTCGCGCCCGCACCGCAGACCGCACCGGCAGTGGATGCGGCGCTGCTCGACGGCATCCCGGCACCGCGCCTGGTGTTCGTCAACGGCCGCGCCAGCGATACGCTGTCGGACCTGTCCGGCCTGCCGGCCGGGGTGGAACTGCAGCGCCTGTCGACGATCCTGCAAAGCGGCGACGATGCCATGCGCTTCCTCGGCCGCCGCTTCGAGCGCAGCGACGAGGTGTTCGCCCGACTCAACGCCGCCCTCGCCGACGAAGGCAGCGTGCTGCGGGTGGACGCCGGCGTGCGCGTGGCGCAGCCGCTGCACCTGGTGTTCGTCTCCACCGCCGCCGAGACCGACCTGGCCTGGCACCATCGCCACCTGATCGAACTGCGCCAGGACGCGACGCTGGCCCTTGTCGAGCATCACCTGCATGCCGGCGACGCCGCGCACCTGAGCAACAGCCTGGCGCACGTGCACCTGGCCGCCGGGGCGCAGCTGAGCCACGCCCGCGTGCAGGACGAGGCGGCAGGCGTCACCGCGCTGCTGCGCACCGATGCGGTGCTGGCGCGCGATGCGCAGTACCGGCGCGTGGACCTGGAACTGGGCGGCGCGCTGGCCCGGCACGAACTCAACGTGCGCCTGGAGGGCGACAACGCCCGGCTCGTCGCCAACGGCGTGCTGCTCGGCAACGGCCGGCGCCAGCTCGACACCCGCCTGGGCATCGAGCACATCGCCCGCGACACCGCCTGCGAACTGCTGTGGCGCGGCGTCGCCACCGGGCGCAGCCGCGTGGCCTTCCATGGCGGCATCCAGATCCGCCACGGCGCCGACGGCACCGACGCGGCGCTGTCGAACAAGAACCTGCTGCTGTCCGCCGACGCCGAGATCGATACCCAGCCAGTGCTGGTGATCGATGCCGACGAGGTCAAGGCCGCGCACGGCGCCACCGTCGGCCAACTCGACACCAACGCGTTGTTCTACCTGCGCTCGCGCGGCCTGCCGCAGGAGCGCGCGCAGCAACTGCTGACCGCTGCGTTCTGCCGCGAGCCGCTGGGCGCACTGGAGCCGGCACTGGGCGAAGGCTTGCTGGCACGGCTGGAGCGGGCGCTCAGCGCCGCAGGCGTGGCATGAACGGGCCCGCCGCGCACACCGCCACGCCGCAGGCGCCGGACTGGGACGCGGTCCGGCGCGACTTCCCGCTGCTGATGCGGGAAGTGCATGGCAAGCCGCTGGTGTACTTCGACAACGCCAACACCGGGCAGAAGCCGCTGCAGGTGATCGCGGCGACCGACGCCTTCTACCGCCGCCACAACGCCAACGTCAGCCGCGCCGTGCACGCGCTCGGCAGCGAGGCCACCGAGGCCTACGAAGGCGCACGTACCCGGCTGGCGCGATTTCTCAACGTGCGCGCCGACGAACTGGTGCTGTGCAGCGGCGCCACCTTCGCGCTGAACCTGGTGGCGTACTCGTGGGCACTGCCGCGACTGCGCGCCGGCGACACCATCCTGGTGTCGCGCATGGAGCACCACGCCAACATCGTGCCCTGGCAACTGGTCGCGCAGCGCACCGGTGCCACGATCAAGGTCGCCGAAATCACCGCCGACGGCGCGCTCGACCTGGACGCGCTGCGCGCGGCGATGACCGCCGACGTCAAGCTGCTGGCCTTGGCCCACGTCTCCAACGTGCTGGGCACGGTCAACCCGGTCCGCGAGATCTGCCGCGAGGCGCGCAAGCGCGGCATCGTCAGCGTCATCGACGGCTCGCAGGCGGCGCCGCACCGGCCGCTGGACGTGGCCGCGATCGGCTGCGACTTCTACGCCATCACCGGCCACAAGATGTGCGGCCCGACCGGTACCGGCGCGCTGTGGGCGCGGCGCGAGCACCTGCAGGCGATGCCGCCGTTCCTGGGCGGCGGCGAGATGATCAAGGAAGTCAGCTTCGACGGCACCGTGTTCAACGAGCCGCCGCACAAGTTCGAGGCCGGCACCCCCAACATCGCCGGCTTCGTCGGCCTCGGCGCGGCGGTGGACTATCTGCAGACGATCGGACTGCAGCACGTGGAAACGCGCGAGAGCGAACTGCTCGCGCACCTCACCGAGGAACTGCAGCGGATCGACGGCCTGCGCCTGTTCGGCACCGCACCCGGCAAGGCCGCGGTGGTCTCGTTCCTGATCGAGGGCGCCCACGCCCACGACCTGGCCACCCTGCTCGACCTGGAAGGCGTGGCCGTGCGCTCCGGCCAGCACTGCGCGCATCCGCTGCTGCAGTTCTACGGCGTCGCCGCGACCTGCCGCGCCTCGCTGGCGTTCTACAACACGCACGCCGAGATCGAGCGCTTCGTGGCGGCGCTGCGCAAGGTGCGCACGCTGTTGGCGTGATTTGAGCCGGGAATCGGGATTAGGAAATCGGGAATCGGCAAAGCACTCCACGTGCGGACTTTGCCTGGCAGAAGTGGTGCTAAAGGCGCCCTTCCCACGTTAAGCGCGCGCATCTCGATTCCCGAGTCTCCATTCCCCATTCCCTGCGGCACGCCCTAAAATCGGCCCCATGCACACCCTCACCTTCCGCACCGCCACTGTCGACGATCTCGACGCCATCGCCGCCTTGGTCACCTCGGCCTATCGCGGCGACAGCAGCCGCGTCGGCTGGACCACCGAAGCCGACCTGCTCGACGGCAACCGCATCGACCGCGAGGTGCTGCGCGACGACATCCTGCGCCCGCGCAGCCTGGTGCTGCTGGCCGAGCGCGATGGCGTGCTGGTCGCCTGCGCGCACGTCGCCGACGAGGACGGCGCCGGCTATTTCGGCATGTTCTCGGTGCAGCCGCAGGCGCAAGGCGGCGGCCTGGGCAAGACCGTGCTGGCCGAGGCCGAGCGCATCGCCTGGCAGGAATGGCGCTTGCCGCTGATGCGGATGACGGTGATCGACCTGCGCGACGAACTCATCGCCTTCTACGAGCGCCGCGGCTATCGCCGTACCGGGATCAAGAAGCCGTTTCCGTACGGCGATGCGCGCTTCGGCCTGCCCCGCCGCGACGACCTGCGCTTCGAGGTCCTGGAAAAGCCGCTGGGCGGTGCCGCATGAGCGAGACCTGGACCTTCGTCTGTGCGGACGGCGAACTGCTTCCGGGCGAAATGAAGACGGTGTGGGACGAAGTGACCGACACGCCGATCGTGGTGTTCAACTTCGACGGCCAGTTCTATGCGTTGGAAGACCGCTGCAGCCACGAAGACTACGAACTGTCGCCGGGCACCTTCGATGCCGCCGCCGGCAGCATCGAGTGCGTGCTGCACGGCGCCCGCTTCGACGTACGCGACGGGCGCGCGCTGTGCGCGCCAGCCTATGGGCCGGTACCGAAATTTCCGGTGAAGTCCGAGCATGGCGGGCTTTGGACCCGCGACGACCGCGGCTGAGGCCGCGCACTTTCGTCGCGATCGGCGCTGGGCGTGCTGTCGAGGCGCGCGCTGAACCTCTCGTTTGCTTCACGCCACACCCAACGATCTCCCTCTTCCGACACTCCTAGCAGCGGACGCCAGCGGCCTCGCTGGCGCTGCCGCGTGCGCGCCAAGGACGCGACAACTGTGACGCAGAGGGCAACTCGACCGATTCGATTAAAGAACGCGGGCTCCACGCCGCTAAGGGGAGACGAAGTAGACGGATATGCAATTGCGTCACGATTACGTGAAATATTCGTTGCTTTTCGTATCAATCAAGTGCCGCGACCATCTCTGGTACTCCCATCCCCTCCTGCCAGGACCAGCGCATGACCGCTCTTCTGCATCGCTACAACGTCTCGCGACGCCTCTCCTTCTCCTTCGGCCTGCTCATCCTGTTGTCCTGCGGACTGGTGGTCGGCGGCCTGCTCACCCTCTCGCAGGCGCGCAGCCAGTTGGACACCGTGGCCCGTCGCACGGTCTCCACCATCGTCTACACCAACGAAATGCTCGATGCCAGTTCGGACATCGGCATCCAGTTGCGCAACATCGTGTTGCCGACCACCCAGGAAGAGAACATCGCCTTCGCCAAGATCATGGTGAAGGAATTGCGCCGTTATCGCGAATACAGCGCCAAACTGTTCGCCATCCCGGCGACCGGCCCGCGTGATCGCGCCTTGCGCGAGCAGATGAACCGGACCTACGCGCAGGCGACCGAGCTCAACCAGCAGGTGCTGGAGCTGGGGCTGACCTACAAGTCCGACGATGCAATGAAGGTGCTGCTGTACCAGGCGGCGCCGGCCACCCAGCGCTGGCGCGAGGCGATCGGCGGCTATGCGGTCTGGCAGCGCAACAACGGCGAGCAGGCCTATGCCGCCGCCACCGCGGCGATGGAGCGCGGCCGCATCCTGCTGATCTCCGGCGGTCTGGCCGTGGTGCTGGTCAGCAGTCTGCTGGCGTGGATGATCACCCGCAGCCTGACCGTGCCGCTGGCCCGCGCCACCCGCGCGGCCGAAGCCATCGCCGAGGGCCGCCTGGACAACGACGTGGCCACCGATGCGCGCGACGAACCCGGCCGCCTGCTGCAGGCGATGGGCCGCATGCAGACCCAGTTGCAGCGTTTCTCCGGCGAAACCGCGCGGATGATCGAACTGCATGCCGACAAGGACATCAGCCACCGCATGCCGCAGGACTTCCCCGGCGTGTACGGCGAGCTGAGCAAGGGCATCAACACCATGATGTTCGAGCACCTCGATGCCATCGTCGATGCCATCGACGTACTCAACGAATACGCCAACGGCGACCTGCGCCGCGACGCGCGCCGCCTGCCCGGCAGCCGTGCGGTACTGCATGAATCGATGGATGCGGCCAAGGCCAGCCTGCTGGCGATCAACACCGAGATCAAGCGCCTGGCGGCGGCCGCCGCGGCCGGCGACTTCAGCGCCCGTGGCGATGCCGCGCGCTTCCAGCACGACTTCCAGCTGATGGTGCAGGACCTCAACGCGATGATGGAGGTCAGCGACGTCAACCTGGGCAAGCTGTCGGCGTTGCTGCAGGCCATCGCCGCCGGCGACCTCACCGCGCGCATGCACGGCGAGTTCCAGGGCGTGTTCGCGCGGATGCGCAACGACGCCAACGCCACCAGCGATCAGTTGACCGGCATCGTCGCGCGCATCCAGACCGCCGCCAACAGCATCAGCGCCGCTGCCGGGGAGATCGCCACCGGCAACGACGACCTGTCGCGCCGCACCGAGCAGCAGGCCGCGAGCCTGGAGGAAACCGCCGCGTCGATGGAAGAACTGACCTCCACGGTCCGCCAGAACGCCGAACATGCACGCCAGGCCAACCAGTTGGCGGTCGGTGCGGCCTCGGTGGCCTCGCAGGGCGGCGACGTGGTCGGCCAAGTCGTGCAGACCATGAGCGGCATCGAGGCGTCCTCCAAGAAGATCGGCGACATCATCAGCGTCATCGACGGCATCGCGTTCCAGACCAACATCCTGGCGCTCAACGCCGCGGTGGAAGCGGCACGTGCCGGCGAGCAGGGCCGCGGCTTCGCGGTGGTCGCCAGCGAAGTGCGCACGCTGGCGCAACGCTCGGCCAACGCCGCCAAGGAGATCAAGGACCTCATCGACGACTCGGTCAGCCGCGTCGCCGAGGGCTCGGCCCTGGTCGACCAGGCCGGCAAGACCATGCACGAGATCGTGTCGTCGGTGCAGCGCGTCACCGACATCATGGGCGAGATTTCCGCCGCCTCGCAGGAACAGACGGCCGGCATCGAGCAGGTCAACCAGACCGTGACCCAGATGGACGAAGCCACCCAGCAGAATGCGGCGCTGGTGGAAGAAGCCACGGCCGCGGCACGGTCGATGGAAGACCAGGCCGGGCAACTGGCCCAGGCGGTGGCGCTGTTCAAGATCGACACGGGCCACGCGGCGCCGGGCGTGACCCGCAGCGTCGCCGCGGCGCGCACCCAGGCGCCCGCCGCCGAAGTGCTCGCCCCCGCGGCCTGAGCCCGGCCTCGGCATGGCCTGCGACGCGCACGATCGGCGCGTCGCAGGCCATGCGCGCGGCATGCGCCGGCATCGGACACCTGGCGGCGCCGGAGCCGGCTGCGGCACACTGTGCGCCTCCCCCTTGCGAGCGCGCCCATGAAGATCGTCGAAGTCCGCCACCCGCTGGTGCAACACAAGATCGGCCTGTTGCGCGACGCGGCGCTGAGCACCAAGGGCTTCCGCGAGCTGGTCACCGAACTGGGCACCCTGCTCGGCTACGAGGCCACCGCCGACCTGGAGACCGAGACCCACACGATGGACGGCTGGGCCGGCCCGACCCAGGTGCAGCGCATCGCCGGCGCCAAGATCACCCTGGTGCCGATCCTGCGCGCCGGGCTGGGCATGCTGCCCGGCGTGCTGGCGTTGATTCCCGCGGCGCGGGTCAGCGTGGTCGGCCTGCAGCGCGACGAGGAAACGCTGCAACCGGTGCCCTACTTCGAACGCCTCACCGGCCGCCTGGAGGAGCGCGACGCGCTGATCCTGGACCCGATGCTGGCCACCGGCGGCACCCTCATCGCCACCGTGGACATGCTCAAGCGCGCCGGCGCGCGGCGGATCAAGGGCATCTTCCTGGTCGCCGCCCCGGAAGGCCTGCAGGCGCTGGAAGCGGCGCATCCGGACGTGGAGGTGTACACCGCCGCGATCGACGAACGGCTCAACGACAAGGGCTACATCCTGCCGGGCCTGGGCGACGCCGGCGACCGCATCTTCGGCACCCGCCTGGGGTGAGCGGCGCCATCGCGCCGGCGGTGGCTCAGCGCTGCAGGTTCTGCAGCGCCGCGCTCACGTACACCAGCGGCGCGTTCCAGTTGATCGCCACTTCGTTGGTGGCGTAGCTGCATTCCTTGTCCAGGTACGACAGCGCTGGCAGCTTCGACACGTAGGCGTGCTTGCAGGCCTCGGCATCTTGCTGGCCCGGCTGCGGGCCGCCGACCAGCAGGCCGGGGACCGGCGTGGCCACGCCGTCGGCGATGGAGATGCGATGGTGGATGTGCATCGGCGAGCGCGCGCCGATGCCGGTGACGAAGGACATGCCCAGCGGATTGCGGCCGAGCACGTAGTCCAGCTGCGACTGCGCGGCCTGCAGGTATTCGGGCTTGCGCTGCAACTGGTAGGCCTGCAGCAGCATCATCGCCTGGTTCATCGCGGTGCCGTTGCTGCCCCAGTGGAAGTCGACCTCGCGCATCGTCACCCGCCAGGCCGACCCCTGCCAGACCTGCACCAGGTGATCGGCCAGGCCCTCGATCTCGCTGGCGATGCGCGCCTGGTCGGCGCGCGGGGTCAAGCGCGCGCGGTGCTGCGCCAGCGACATCCAGGCCAGTCCGCCGACCTGGCGCCAGTCCGGCACGCTGGCCGGCACGTCGCGCGCCATCGCCGCCGCATAGAACGCGTCGTCGGCGGTGGCCAGGTACAGCTCGGTGGCGGCCCAGGCGAATTCGTCGTCGAACTGGTTGTCCCCGTAGGTGCCGGTGTGCACGTCGTCCGGCTGCCGGTAGGCCACGTCCGGGTGCGCCTGCGCCCACGCCCAGGCGCGCCGCGAGGCGTTGAGCATGCGCGTGGAGAGGCCGCCGAACTGCGCATCGAACGGCGCGTAGACACGGCTGGCCTGGGCCATCACCGCGGCGAAGTCGAGCGTGGCCGCGGTGCTCTTCTGCACCACGTAGCGCGGCGCGCGCGCCTGGTCCGGCATCTGCATGCCGGCGAAGTCCAGGTTGGTCAGCTTGTGGTACACGCCGCCGTCGTGCGGATCCTGCATCGCCAGCAGCCACTGCAGGTTCCAGTCGACCTCGCGCAGGATGTCCGGCACCCCGCCGCCGCTGTCGGGAATGCCTTCCGGATGCGCGGCGAAATACGCCGGGAACTGCTCGTAGGCGGCCAGCAGGGTGTAGACGGTGATGCCGGAGTTGACCACGTACTTGTTGTAGTCGCCGGCGTCGTACCAGCCCTTGGGAGCCGCGATCACGGTGCCGGCCGGGCGCTCCGGCGAGGCCGCCGAGGCATGCACCAGCACCTGGTCGTCAGGATGCCCGGCGGCACGCGCGTGGCGGCCGGCGTAGGCGCCGTCCAGCGCGGTGCTGGCGCGGTTGTAGTAGTAGGCCTTGAGCGCGGCGCGTGACAGCGCGTTGTAGGCGTCCTCGCCGATGACGAAACTGTCCGACGGCGGCAGGCCGTCGACCCGCAGGCGGTAGCGGCCCGGCGTGCGCAGCGCGGAGAAATCGGCGATGCGCACCGTCTGCTGCGCCGGCGGCCACACCGCGGCGGCGCCGAGGGTACCGCTCAGCACAACCTCGTCGCTGTCGGCGCGCGTGATCGAAAACGCGTCGCCGTGGCCGTCCGGCACCACCGCCAGCTTGCTCGCCGCGGGCAGGAAACCGACTTGGTTCAGGCGAATTGGCGACGGCATGGCGGTGTCGGCACGGGAGGTGCAACCGCCCAGCAGCAGGCAGGCGAGGAACAGGCAGGACAGGGCGTGGGGCAGCTTCATGCGCCGATATTCGCCGGCAAGGATGACGGCTGCAAGCGCGACGGCAGGCGCCGGCACGCCGCACGCAGTTGCGTCACGCGGCGCTCAGGCCGCCAGCAGCCGCGCCTGCAGCGCCGGCAGTTCGTGCACGGTGCCGAACCGTCCCTTGGCGTCGCGTTGCACTTGCGCCAGCGCGCAGTCCGGGTCGTGGGTGAAGAACAGGCGCACGTCGCGCGCCAGCGCGTCCTCCAGGAACGCGCGCTTCTCGTCGATCAGCAGCTCGGCGTTGCGGTCGTAGCCCATGGTGATCGGCACGTGCACCCACGAACGGCCCGGGATCAGGTCGGCGCAGAACGCCACCCCGCCGTGCGCCTGGCCGTCCTCGCCGTGGCGGGGGCCGACGATCTCGGCCAGCATCAGCCCCGGCGTGTGGCCGTCGCTGAAACGGAACCGGACCGCCTCGCCGAGTGCGCGCGAGTACGCGCCGTCGACCAGTTCCAGGCGGCCGCTGGCCTCGAGCAGGCCGGGCAGCTCCGGGATGAAGCTGGCGCGGTCGCGCGGATGCGGCTGCAGCGCGCGCTGCCAGTGCGCCGCGCCGACCAGGAACTGCGCGTTGGGGAACAGCAGTTCCGGCGCCGCTCCCTCGCGCCACGGCGCCAGCAGGCCGCCGGCATGGTCGAAGTGCAGGTGGCTCAGCACCACCACGTCGATGTCGGTGTGGGCGAAGCCGGCGTCCTGCAGCGAATCCAGCAGCACGTGGCGGGCCTCCTGCACGCCGTAGCGCTCGCGCAGCGCCGGCGCGAAGAACGCGCCGATGCCGGTCTCGAACAGCACGGTCTTGCCGGCCAGCGGGCTGGCCAGCAGCGCGCGGCAGGCCAGCGCGATGCGGTTGCCGTCGTCGGGCGCGGCCCATTGCTGCCACAGCGCCTTGGGCGCGTTGCCGAACATCGCGCCGCCGTCGAGTTTCTGCGCGTTGCCTTGGATGGACCAGAGCTTCATGGGCGGGGATTCGGGAGTCGATATTAGGGATGGGAAATTCGCAAAACGCGCGTTAGGGCGCCGGCGCGGTCTGCAGCACTTCGGCGCTGCCAACGGGGTTGCGCGGGTCGCTGCCGCCGCTGAGCACGTTGCGGCGCTTGTCCCATTCCACCGTCTGCAGGTTGCCCCAGACGTGGCTGGAGCCGTGGCCGTCCTCGGCGGTGTCGCCGGGCAGCTTGAGCGCATGCCCCATCGCTTCCAGGCCCTTCGCCGTGGCCGCGTCGAAGGTGCCGGTCTCGGCTTCGATCACGTCCGGCAGCCACTGGTGGTGGTAGCGCGGCAACGCCGCGACCTGCTGCGCAGTGAGGCCGTCGTCGTAGCCGAGGATGCCGAGCAGCACCATGGTGATGATGCGGCTGCCGCCCGGGGTGCCGAGCACGATCGCCTTGTCCGCGTTCTCCATGAAGGTCGGCGACATCGAGCTGAGCGGGCGCTTGCCCGGCTTGGGCGCGTTGGCCGCGTAGCCCATCACGCCGAAGGCGTTGGGCGTGCCCGGACGCAGCGCGAAATCGTCCATCTCGTTGTTGAGCAGCACGCCGGTGCCCTTGGGGATCAAGCCCGAGCCGTACAGCAGGTTGACCGTCTGGGTGGCGCCGACGCGGTTGCCCTCGCCGTCGATGATCGAGAAATGCGTGGTCTCGTCGTCTTCCAGCGGGGTCGGCTGGCCGGACAGCAGGTCGCTGGGCGTGGCCTTCTCCGGGTCGATGCCCGAACGCAGACCCACCGCGTAGTCCTTGCTCAGCAGGATGCGCTGCGGCACGTGGGTGAAGTCCGGATCGCCCAGGAAGAAGGTGCGGTCGCGGTAGGCGCGGCGCATCGCTTCCACGGTCAGGTGCACGCGGTGCACAGGATCCATGGTCTTGAGGTCGTAGCCCTCCAGGATCTGCAGCATGCTGGCCAGGGCGATGCCGCCGGAGGACGGCGGCGGCGCGGTGGTGATGGTCCAGCCCTTGTAGTCGAAGCGGATCGGCGTGCGCTCCTTGACCGTGTAGCCGGCCAGTTCCTCCGCGGTCCAGCGCCCGCCGGCCTGCTTCACGCCGGCCAGCAGCTTCTTGGCGGTGGCGCCGCGGTAGAAACCGTCGAAGCCCTTGTCGGCCAGCAGCTGCAGCGTATTGGCCAGTTCCGGCTGCTTGAACACGTCGCCCACGGCGATCGGGCGGCCGTTGCGCAGGTAGACCTGGCGGGTACCGGGATAACGCTCCATCACCTTGCGCCGCGACTGGTAGCCCTCGGCCATGCGCGCGTACACCGGGAAGCCTTCGCGGGCGATGCGGATCGCCGGCGCCAGCGACTGCCGCAGCGGCAGCCGGCCGTGCTTGGTCGCCAGTTCCACCAGCGCCGCCGGCAGCCCGGGGATGCCGGCCGACCACGGGCCGTTGATCGAGCGGTCGCGGTCCAGCTCGCCCTTGGCGTCCAGGAACGCGGCCGGCGTCGCCGATTCCGGCGCGGTCTCGCGCGCGTCCAGCATCACGTCCTTGCCGGTCCTGGCGTCGTGCAGCAGGAAGAACCCGCCGCCGCCGAGGCCGGAGCTGATCGGTTCGACCACCGACAGCGTCGAGGACACCGCCACCGCGGCGTCGAAGGCATTGCCGCCCTCGCGTAGGATCTGCAGGCCGGCCTCGGTGGCCAGGCGGTGGCCGCTGGCGATGGCGGCGCCGGGCGGATGCGCGGCCAGGGCGGTGGCGGTCGCCTCGGCGACCGGCGCCTCGGCCCACGCCGACGGCGTCAGGACCAGGGCGAGCAGCAGGACACGGCGGACGAGGCTTCTCATGCGGCAGGGGGCTCCTGTGGGTACAACTCGGGGTGGTCGCGCTGCAGGCGCTGCAGCTTGGCCAGCAACTGCGCGTGCGTCTCCGGGATGGCCGGATCCGGGTCGATGCATTCCACCGGGCACACCACCACGCACTGCGGCTCGTCGAAATGGCCGACGCATTCGGTGCAGCGGGCCGGGTCGATCACGTAGATCGTCTCGCCCATGGCGATGGCCTGGTTCGGGCAGGCCGGCTCGCAGACGTCGCAGTTGACGCAGAGCTCGTTGATCTTGAGGGACATGTGGCGCACTTCGGCACTGACCGGTGCAGTTTACCGGATCGGGGCGGGACGGCCCCGCGAAGGCGGCGTCGCGGTGCGGAACGCTGTATCGCCACCGCGCCGGAAGCCGCGCAGCGAACGGCCTGTGGCGATTGACGCCGGTGGCGGCCGCGCCTAGAGTCGCCGCGTCGAAAATGGCTGGCCTGGTCTCGGTAGGCCCTGGCCCTTCTCCGCGCTGGCGGAGAGGCTCTGTTCGCGCCGTGCCGCGCGATTCCCCGACAGTCCCCGTGTCCATCGTCCCGGGGTCTGTCCGTGGGCCGCCTTCGACCGGGCTTGCTGCGGCGGATCCCTCCAGCAGGAGCCAACGCATGTCCCCGATTCCCCTTTCCGGTCCCCTCCTCGTCTATCTGGGCAACGGCGTGCAGGGCGCCGCCGTGGTCCGCGCCGCCCGCCGGCACGGCCTCGCCGTCCGTGCCCTGGTTCGCGAAGGCGCCGCCACCGCGGCGCTGCGTGCGCTGGGCGCGGAGGTGGTCGAAGCCGACCTGGACGATCCTGCCGCCGTGCTCGCGGCCAGCCGCGGCGTCGCCCACGCGGTCCTGCAGTTTCCCGCCGGTCCCGGCACGACGACGCTGGCGCGGGCCAGACATGCGCTGGCCGCCGCGCGCGCGGCGCGGCTGACCTCATTCGTGCTGAAACTGAGCAGCGCGCCGCTGCCGGCGCCGTGTCCCGAACCGAGCCTGCGCACCAACGCCGAACTCGCGGCGCTGGCGCGCGGCGCCGGCCTGCCCTGCGCGATCCTGTGGCCGACGCTGTACCTGGACAACCTGCTGAAGCCCTCGGCACGCGCCGACATCGTCACGCACGGCGTGTTCGCGCCGCCGATCGCCGCCACGCAACGCATCGCCTGGACCTCGGCCGACGCCTGCGCCGAGGCCGCGCTGGCGCTGCTGCGGCACGGCGCGCACGGCGGCAGCTACCGGATCGCCGGCACCGAGAGCCTGACCGGCGCGGAACTGGTGCAGCGGCTCACCGCCGGACTCGGCCGCCCGGTGCGCTATCGCGCGCAACCGCTGGACGCGTTCGAGCGCGAAGTCGATGCGGCGCTGGGCGCCGGCCAGGGCCACGTGGTGGCATCGAAGTTCCGCTTCTTCGCCGCGCATCCACAGCAGGCCGATGCACTGCTGGCCGCACCACTGCAGGCGCAGCCGGGACTGGAGGCGTTCCAACCCGAGTCGATCGACGCCTGGATCGCCGCGCATCGGCAGGCCTTCCTGGCGCCGTCCTCGGCACCGGGCGGCCTGCCCGCCGACTAGCCCAGCGGCGGCGGCAATCGCGCGCGCGGCTGTGGCGGATCAGCACGGTCCTGGCGCGGAACGGCGCCAGTTTGGTCCGCAGCAGCGCGCTCCTCGCAGTGGTCGTCGCGGCTCCAGGCAGCCGCGCCAAGCGCGGGCGACAGGCGGAAGCCTCCAGGCCCAGCCATTGCCGGCCCGGCCGCAGCACGATCTGCAGGGTGGTGCGCCAGGACGGCGCATCGATCACCACGATGTGGTCGGCGCGCGCGAGCGCCGCGTCGGCCCATTTGAACTGCGCGCCTTCGACGATGCGCTGCAGCAGCGGCAGCTTTTCCTCGAGCGGGCGATGCATGTCCCCCTCGGCACCGCGGACCCCGTGCAGATCGTCCAACGCGTGGCAGGCAATGCGGAGACGGTGGCCGAGCCGGCGCGCCAGGGTGGTCTTGCCGGCGCCGGTGGGGCCGGTGATGCAGATCCGCATCGCCTGTACCCCGCCCGGAACGGCGGAACTGCGCGATGGCTACCAGCACGTCCGCGCGACGCGGCCGCCCGTTGCAGGCGGCGCGCCATGGCGGAGCCGGCGCGCGTCGGCGCGCCGGCCCTGCGGGCTTACTTGGCTTCGACGAAGATGTAGTCGGCGCCGGTCGGCTTGACCACGGCTTCGACGCGGGCGTTGTCGGCCGGAGCGCCGATGTAGACCACGCGCACGCCCTTCATGCTGTTCGGCTCGACCTTGGCGAACGCCGCGGCGATCAGGTCGGCCATCTTGGCCGAGGCCGAGGAGCCGAACGCCAGCATGTTGCCCGGCTGGATGCCGCGGCCGATGGCGGTGGTGGCGCTTTCGACCTGGCGATCGTACTTGGCCTGGAACTCCGGATCCGATTCCGGCGGCAGGTAGTACAGGAACGGGCTGTTGGTGACGGTGCCCATGTTCTGGATCGCCACTTCCTGCAGGTACTTCTTCCAGCCGGCGTCGTCGTCCTTGGCCGGGGCGGTCAGCGCGGGCTGCGCGTCGGCGGCCGGCTTGGCGGCCTCTTCCTTCTTGCAGGCGGTGAAGCCCAGGGCCAGCGAAGCGATCAGCAACGCGCGTGCGGTGGTGTTCATGGAACGGCTCCCTCTGTGTCGTCAGTGAATGGTGGACGGCTCAGCGCTGCGCGGCGGCCTGGCGGGCCTGGACCAGCGCCTGCACCACCGACGGCGGCACGAAGCCGGAGACATCCCCGCCCAGGCGCGCGATCTCGCGCACCAACGAGGACGAAATGAAGCTGTGTTGCTCGGCCGGGGTGAGGAACAGCGTCTCCACCTCCGGGATCAGATGCCGGTTCATGCTCGCCATCTGGAACTCGTATTCGAAATCGGACACCGCGCGCAGGCCGCGCAGCAGCACGCCGCCGCCGACCGAACGCACGAAATGCGCCAGCAGCGTATCGAAGCCCAGCACTTCCACGTTGCGGTGCCCGGCCAGCGCCTCGCGGGCCAGCGACACGCGCAGTTCCAGCGGCAGGGTCGGCCCCTTGGACGGGCTCTGCGCCACGCCCACGATCACCTGCTCGAACAGCGGCGCCGCACGGTTGACCAGATCGATATGGCCGTTGGTGATCGGATCGAAGGTGCCGGGATAGACGGCGATGCGGCTATGGGCCACGGTCATGCGTCGGGTACCGCGTGAAGGTCGCCGGGAAGTGTAGCAGCGGTGCGCCGGTACAGGGCAGCGCGCACCTCGCGGCTGCCGCCCTCGCGGTACAGCGCCCAGGACGCCGGCACTGCGGGCGCATGCCCGGCCGGCGACTCCAGGTACAGCCAGGCGTCGGCCGCCAGCCGCGCCGGCAGGCGTTGCAGCACCGCGTCCCACAGCCCGGCGGCGAACGGCGGATCGACGAAGGCGATGTCCGCCGGGACCTCGGCCGGCGCCTCGGCCAGCCAGCGCAGCGCATCGCCCTGCACCACCTGCACCTGGTCCTGCGCCTGCAACCGCGCGACCGTGGCGCGCAACTGCGCCGCCTGGCCCGGATCGCGTTCGACCAGCACCGCAGCGGCCGCGCCGCGCGACACCGCCTCCAGCCCGAGCGCGCCGCTGCCGGCGAACAGGTCCAGCACCCGCGCCCCGGGCAGGACCGGCTGCAGCCAGTTGAACAGGGTCTCGCGGACCCGGTCGGAGGTGGGGCGCAGCCCGGCCAGGTCCGGCACCGGCAGCCGCGTATTGCGCCAGCACCCGCCGATGATCCGCACCTGGCCGGTGCCGGGACGGCTCATCGGCGGCCTCGCAGGGGCCAGGTCAGGCGGGACGGGGAACGCAGGAACGGCATGGGCGGCGGGAAGTGGGTGGCGCGGAAACGGGGTCCGGATCATAGACCAGCGCGGTGTCGCGCGTATGCGCGGCGCGGCGCTTGAAGCCGGCCGCGGCCGCCACCATGTCGGCCGGCAGAGCCGCGCGCTCCTCCGCGCGGCCGCCCATCCTTCATGGAGCACCTACCGATGAGCGTGGAAACCCAAAAAGAAACCCTGGGCTTTCAGACCGAGGTCAAGCAGCTGCTGCAGCTGATGATCCATTCGCTGTATTCCAACAAGGAGATCTTCCTGCGCGAGCTGATCTCCAATGCCTCCGACGCCGCCGACAAGCTGCGCTTCGAGGCCCTGGTCAAGCCGGAACTGCTGGATGGCGACGCGCAGCTGCGCATCCGCATCGGCTTCGACAAGGAGGCCGGCACCGTCACCATCGACGACAACGGCATCGGCATGAGCCGCGAGGAGATCGTCGCGCACCTGGGCACCATCGCCAAGTCCGGCACCTCCGAGTTCCTCAAGCACCTGTCCGGCGACCAGAAGAAGGATTCGCACCTGATCGGCCAGTTCGGCGTGGGTTTCTACAGCGCCTTCATCGTCGCCGACCAGGTCGACGTGTACAGTCGCCGCGCCGGGCTGCCGGCCAGCGAAGGCGTGCACTGGTCCTCGCGCGGCGAGGGCGAGTTCGAAGTCGCCACGGTCGAGAAGGCCGAGCGCGGCACCCGCATCGTGCTGCACCTGAAGGACGACGAGAAGGGCTTTGCCGACGGCTGGAAGCTGCGCGGCATCGTGCGCAAGTATTCCGACCACATCGCCCTGCCGATCGAGTTTCACAAGGAACACTACGGCGAGGACAAGGACAAGCCCGAGGCCCCGGAATGGGAAACCGTCAACCGCGCCAGCGCGCTGTGGACGCGCCCGCGCACCGAGATCAAGGACGAGGAATACCAGGAGCTGTACAAGCACATCGCCCACGACCACGAGAACCCGGTGGCGTGGAGCCACAACAAGGTCGAAGGCAAGCTGGAGTACACCTCGCTGCTGTACGTGCCCGGCCGCGCGCCGTTCGACCTGTACCAGCGCGACGCCTCGCGCGGGCTCAAGCTGTACGTGCAGCGCGTCTTCATCATGGACCAGGCCGAGCAGTTCCTGCCGCTGTACCTGCGCTTCATCAAGGGCATCGTCGATTCCAGCGACCTGCCGCTGAACGTCTCGCGCGAAATCCTGCAGTCCGGCCCGGTGATCGACTCGATGAAGTCGGCGCTGACCAAGCGCGCCCTGGACATGCTGGAGAAGCTGGCCAAGGACGACGCCGAGCGCTACCAGGGCGTGTGGAAGAACTTCGGCCAGGTACTGAAGGAAGGCCCGGCCGAGGACTTCGGCAATCGCGAGAAGATCGCCGGCCTGCTGCGCTTCGCCTCCACCCACGGCAGCGACGGCGCGCAGACCGTGTCGCTGGCGGACTATGTGGCGCGGATGCAGGACGGCCAGGACAAGCTGTACTACCTGACCGGCGAGAGCTACGCGCAGATCAAGGACAGCCCGCACCTGGAAGTGTTTCGCAAGAAGGGCATCGAAGTGCTGCTGCTCACCGACCGCATCGACGAGTGGCTGATGAGCTACCTCACCGAGTTCGACGGCAAGTCCTTCGTCGACGTGGCGCGCGGCGACCTGGACCTGGGCAAGCTCGACAGCGAAGAAGAGAAGCAGGCCAAGGAAGAAGCCGCCAAGGCCAAGCAGGGCCTAGTCGAGCGCATCCAGAACGTGCTCAAGGACGACGTCTCCGAAGTGCGCGTCTCGCACCGCCTGACCGACTCGCCGGCGATCCTGGCCATCGGCCAGGGCGACCTGGGCCTGCAGATGCGGCAGATCCTCGAAGCCAGCGGCCAGAAGCTGCCCGAGAGCAAGCCGGTGTTCGAGTTCAACCCCGCGCACCCGCTGATCGAGAAGCTGGACGCGGAAGCCGATGGGGAGCGCTTCGGTGATCTGGCTCGGGTGCTGTTCGATCAGGCTGCGCTGGCTGCGGGGGATAGCCTCAAGGATCCGGCGGCGTATGTGCGGCGGCTCAACAAGTTATTGTTGGAGTTATCGGTGTAACCCTGAGACGTGTCATCGCGAAAAGAACGAAGCCGGCATCTGCCGGCTTTGTTTTTACATAGCTCCATTCCGATTGCCCGAAGCCTAACAACCTTTCAGGATTTTGATGCCGCATCGCGAGCGATCATGCACGACGCTTCCTCGGCGGTGGTGCAGGATATGCAGGCCCCTGCCAGCACGCGGGTAAAGCGTCCAGGTGAGCTGACACTCCTAGGCTTTTCGCGAAGCGTCTTGCAGGCGAGAATCCGCTCTACTCTCTGCCTCCCCTCTTCGATGAGCAGCAACCCCACCATCACGCTATCCCTGGACCAGGCCACCACCCTGGTCGACCGCATCCTGTCCCATGCCGGCTTCGGCCCAGCGCATGTGCACGCCCTCACCCACACCATTGTCGCCGGCGAGCGCGACGGTTGCGCCTCGCACGGGTTGTACCGAACGCTCGGCTGCGTGGCGACGCTGCGTAACGGCAAGGTGGTGGGCGATGCCGAGCCTGTCGTGCACGACCATGCACCCGGCATCGTGCGGGTCGATGCGCGCGGCGGGTTCTCGCTGCTGGCGTTCGAGCGCGGCCTGCCGCTGTTGATCGAGAAAACCTGTGCCAATGGCCTGGCGGCACTGGCGATCAACCACTGCGTGCATTTCTCTGCGCTGTGGCCGGAAGTCGAGCGCATCACCGAGGCCGGGCTGGTCGCGCTGATCTGCAATCCCAGCCACGCCTGGGTCACGCCGGCCGGCGGTCGCGCGCCGCTGCTGGGCACCAACCCACTGGCGTTCGGTTGGCCGCGCGCGGATGCGCCGCCGTTCGTGTTCGATTTCGCCACCAGCGCGGTGGCGCGCGGCGAGATCGAGCTGCGCCGCCGTGCCGGCCAGCCGATTCCCGAAGGCTGGGGCGTGGACGCGGCGGGCGCGCCGACTACCGATCCGGATGCAGTGACCCATGGCGGCGCGATGCTGACCTTCGGCGGGCACAAGGGTTCGGCGCTGTCGGCGATGATCGAGCTGATCGCCGGGCCCTTGATCGGCGATCTCACCAGCGCCGAATCGCTGGCCCACGACGCCGGTGCCGGCGCGGCGCCCTACCACGGCGAATTGATCCTGGCGCTGGATCCGGCGCGCTTTCTTGGGGCCGACCGGGACACGCATCTGGCCCGCGCGGAAGCCTTCTTTGCCGCCTACGAGGCCACCGGGGCGCGCCTGCCGTCGCAACGCCGCTACCAGGCGCGGGCACGCAGCCACAGCGAAGGCGTGCGGATTCCGCAGGCCCTGCATCAGGATCTGCTGGCCTTGCTCGATTGAGGCGCGCCGCTAACAGCATGCTTTGCCGTAGCTCAGCGGGACATGGCGTTGCCGTGTAGGAGCGGCTTCAGCCGCGATAGGCATCATCGGTAATGCCGCGTCGCGGCTGAAGCCGCTCCTACGAGTGGCCTTCCGTCTTTACTAGGTACGCGGCGCAATCGTGTGATGCGCCGCGCCAGATGCAGCAGCCAACCCGCGCAATCCGCACGCCGTGCCGACGCAACGCCACCGGTGCGGAATCGCATCAACCGAGCGCACCGCGGCGGACTCCACCCGCCGCGGCACCCACTCGCCCGAGCAAACAGGCTCCACTCAGAACTTCACCGTCGCCCGCGCCCAGTAGTAGCGGCCGAGCAGATCGTAGGTGGCCACGTCGGTGTTGGCGTTGGTGACGTTGTTGGCGTAGTACAGCGGCGGCTGCCGGTCGGCCAGGTTGTCCACGCCCACTTCGAAACGCGTCTTCCACGGCTTGACCTGATAGCCCACCTGCACGCTGTGGTAGACGTAGGCGCCGATGTCGCGAACCACGGCGGGCTGGTCGGCGTCGGCCGACAGGCTCTGGCGGGTATCGGCACTGCCGATCTCGGTGCGGCCGATGTAGCGCACGCGCCACGACGCGCTCCAGTCGCCCAAGTTCCAGTTCAGCGTGCCCAGCGCGCGCCAGCGCGGGAAGTTGCCGTAGGCGTAGGTGTACTTGCCGGCGTTGTGGATGGTGACGGTGCTGGGGTCGGTGGTGTCGGGGTTGATGTCGTAGCGGATCACGTAGGTGCCGTTGAGGCCGGCGCTGAAGCTGCCCCAGGCGGTCTCCGGCAGCCGGTAGGTGAGGCTGAAGTCCGCGCCGCTGGCCCACAGCTTGCCCAGGTTCACGGTGGGCTCGGCGATGTAGTTGACGGTGCCGTTGTCGTTGCGATGGATCAGCGCGCAGAACGCGCTGGCGTCGTTGGCGTAGCACTGGTTGAGCACGGTCTGCGCCGACACCTGGGTAATGGTGTCCTTGAGGTTGATCTTCCACAGGTCCGCGCTCATCGACAGGCCCTCGACCCAACCCGGGTCGTAGACCACGCCGAAATCGTAGGACATGCCGGTCTCAGGCTTGAGCTGGTAGCCGGCCACCGCCGCGCCGGAAGCCTTGGCGCCCACCTGGTTGTCGGCCTGCTGGTAGCTGCCGTCGGTGGGCACGTTGGCGCAGGCCGCAGCATGGCCGCCGGTGTAGCCGTTGCACGGATCGGTGACCGACGGCGAATCGCCAGCCACGCCGGCATACAGTTCGCTGATGTTGGGCGCACGGAACACCTGCGAAGCGGTGCCGCGCAGCAGCAGGTTCTCGATCGGGCGGTATTCCAGCGAGACCTTGCTGTTGGTCTTGCTGCCGACGGTGTCGTAGTCGGAGAAGCGGCTGCCCACGGTCAGGTTGAGCGAGTGCACACCGGGCAGCCCGGCCAGCAAGGGGAACAGTGCTTCGGCATAGGCTTCCTTGACGCTGAAGCTGCCGCCGAGCACCGAGGCGCAGTACTCGAGCACCCCGCACATGCCGTTCTCATCGCCGGTCCACAACGGATCGGCCGCAGTGCTGGTGCTCTCCTTGCGATAGGAGACCCCCACTGCCAGGCTCGCGGTGCCGGCCGGCAGCGCGAACAGCTCGCCGTTGGCGTTGGCCTCGAACTGCTTGACCGTGTAGACGTTGGTGACGATCGGGTTGACCACCAGCGCTTCCAGCGCGGCCTTGTTGCTGGCCGCGTTGAGGTTGAACACGTCGATCGGGGTGCAGCCGGCGATCACCGCGCCGGCGCTGCCGCACTTCACCGTGCCGTCGGCGGCCAGGAACGACGGTCCCACCGCGGCATTGAAGCCGGCGTAGTCGAGGAAGCCCTGGTTGATCGACTTCTGCTTGACCTTGCCGTAGTTGAGGCTGGCATCCCACTGCCAGGAACTGTCGCCGAAACTGCCGCGCAGGCCCGGATTGATCTGGAAATTGTAGGTGTTGTACTGGTATTGCCGATTGCCGAGCACGGTGGCGCGGGTGTTGAAGTTGTTGTACGAGGTGCCGGTGCTGCGGTCGGTGCCGAAGTTGACCCCGAACGGGTTGTAGTAGCTCGTGGAGGAGACCAGGAAGTTGTCGCCGTTGGCGAAGATCGGGATCGGCGCGATGATCGAGGACGAGGTGGTCTTGCTGAAATAGGTGTTGACGTAGCCTTCCAGGTGATCGTTGAAGCGGTAGCTGCCGAGCACGAAGGCGTTGGTGCGTTCCTGTGGGGTCTGCAGCAGGTTGTACGGCTGGTAGTTGTAGGAATCGGTCGAGGCGACGTAGCAGTGGTACTGGCTGGCGTTGGTGGGACTGCTGCTGCCGCCGTTGAACGTGACCCGCGAACAGCCATTGCTGGCCGCCAGCGCCTTGGCCACGGCCGAGCCGTCGTTGAAGCTGATGCTGCCGGTCGGCGTGGCCGAGGAGCCCTGCTTCACGCCGACGCCATCGATCAGCGACAGCGCGTCCTTGGAATAGGCGCGCGCGCCGGCCGAGACCGGGTCGATGTCGTGGTAGGACAGACCGGCGACGATGCTGCCGCGCTCGCCGGTCTTGCCGGCGGTGAGCGAGAAGTTGCGGCGGTTGCCGTCGCTGCGCGAACTGGTGCCGAAATCGGCGCTGGCCTCGACGCCGTCGAAGCCCTTGCGAAGGATGAAGTTGACCACGCCGCCGATCGCGTCCGAGCCGTACACCGCCGAGGCGCCGTCGCTGAGCACTTCCACCCGCTCGATCATGGTCGCCGGGATCGCATTGACGTCGTTGCTGGCCAGGCGCGTACCGTTGACCAGCACCAGGGTGCGCTTGTCGCCGAGACCGCGCAGCGAGATCACAGAGGCGCCGGTGCCGCCGCCATTGTTGGTGTTGGGATTGGTGGCGTTGCCGGCGATCGACGGCAGTTCCTGTACCAGGTCGCCCAGCGTGGCCTTGCCGGTGGCTTCGATCTGTGCGCGGCTGATGGTCACCACCGGGTTGGCGGTCTCGGTATCGACGCGGCGCAGGCGCGAGCCGGTGACCACGATGCTGTCCAGGGTCTGGGTGGCGCTGTCGGCACTGGCCTCCTGCGCCTGCGCCGCGCCGGTGCTGCCCAGCGACAAGGCGGTGGCGACCGCCAGCGCCAGCGGCGTCGCGGCATGGCGGAAACAAGGGCGTGACGGCGAAGACGACATGAGTGAACTCCTGGAGGATGGCGAGACGGGACAGTGGACAAACGCAGGCCGAACGACACCGTGCCGGCGCCATGCCGACGGACGGACCTGCTGGACGGTGGCGCCTGCACGGCGCCTGCGATGGCGTGCCTGCACCCGACCACGACGGCCTGGCGCACCGCGGGGAAGCCGATGTCCTGCGCGCACGGCCGGTGCGCGCCTCCCCGCTCCTGCGATGACGTCCGACGACGCTGGCGGCGCTCCGGTGGCGCGCGCCGGCGCCACGGCCGGTGCAACGATGCGATCAGATTTTCATCACACGGTCACAACTGTGCCGTGGATGCGTGGCCGCGTCTTGTCGCGATTCGCGGTTTCGCGTGCGGAATCATGCATGGTCGTGCGCGGCGCCGCGCTGCACGTGGCGAGCGTGCCGAGACGTTGCGATGTGTCGCGCAGACGCCACCACGACAGGCACACGCTGCAATCCGCCGCGCGCGGCGACGCCGATGATGCGCGCTACACCACGTCATGCCGGGATCAGCCAGCCGCCAAACAGCGGGCCGGCGGTGTCGCCGTGCTGCGGCTCGATGCGCACGGTCAGCGGCTGCGCATCCCGGGTGAGCGCAGGTGGCAGCGGGTAATCGCGGTCGACGAAATCGATCACCTGGCCGCGCTCCACCGCCACTTCCACGGCCAGCTTCCCGTTGACCAGGATGTTGAAGCGGCCCTTGTCGCTGCCCCAGAAGCGCAGGCGCAGCGCCAGCGGTTGCGCACTGCCGCGCATGCGGAACTCGACGAAGCCCTTGCCGCGCACGTCGCGGCACTGCTGGCGACGGTAGGCGCCGCCGAAGGACGTGTCGCTGCGCAACTGGTGCGCCTGCTCGGAGGCCTCGTCGCCGAACTGGATCATGTCCACCGCGATCGCGCGCAGCTTGTCCTGCTCGGCCTGGCGGCGCGCCCGCCGCTGCGCCTCCTGCGCCCACTGCGTGGGGTCCATGCGCTTGAAGTACAGCGCACTGCGGCGCTCGTACTGCGCGTAGAACGGCACGAAGGTCAGGCCCGGCGGCTGCGTGCTGCTGGCCTGGAAATGGCCGGGCTGCGGCAGTTCGGCGAAGCCGCGCAGCGGATCGGCCGCGGCCACCAACGCCGGGTCCGGCGCATCGTAGGGGGTGCTCACCGGCCCCAGGTCGGCGGCCAGCGCCAGCGGCCCGCGCATCACCACCACGGTGTCCGTATCGCCGGCGGCATGTTCCAGCCGCAGCGGCGTGGCCAGGTCCAGGTCGATCACGTCACCGGCGCGCCAGTCGCGCTCCAGCGTCAGATAGCCGTCGGCCAGCGCCGCGCGTGCGGGCTTGCCGTTCACGCGCAAGGTGTAGTGGCCCTGGCACCAGGCCGGCACCCGCAACAGCAGGCGCCGCGGTGTGCGTGCACCAGCGCGCAGCAGCTGCAGGCGCACCTTGCCATTGTCGGGCACACCGCTGTCCAGTTCCAGCGCCAGGTCGCGCTCGCTCCAGTCCAGCCGCGAGGGGATGTAAAGATTCACGTACAGCGAGGTGGCGTCCTGCCAGTAGATGGCATCGCCGAACTGCGCATGCGCTTCCATGCCGCTGCCGACGCAGCACCAGAACGAGTCGAACTTGTCGGAGAAGCCACGCTCGCCGCCGCTGATCATCGGCGTCATGTAAGTGAACATGCCGGTGCCCGGATGCTGCGCGGCCATGGTGTGGTTCTGCAGCGTGCGCTCGTAGTAGTCAAAGTAACGCGCCTGCGGCGTCCACTGGTACAGATGCCGGGTCAGCTTGAGCATGTTGTAGCTGTTGCAATGCTCGCAGGTCTGCTCGGTCAGGAATGCGGCGATGGTATCCGGCTCCTGGAAGTACTCGCGGTCGGCATTGCCGCCGATCACGTAGCTGTAATGCGTGGTGACCGTCTCCCAGAAGAAGCGGGCCGCCGCGGCCGCATCGGCGTCGCCGGCGACCTCGAACTGGCGCGCCTCGCCGATGAACTTGGGCACCTGGGTATTGGCATGGATGTGCGGCAGTTCGTCGCGCCCGGCCGCGGCCGGATCGATCACCTTTTCGTGGCGCAGGCGCTTGCCGATCGCGATCCAGCGTGTATCGCCGGTGCGCGCGCCCAGTTCGATGTAGGACTCGTTGAGGCCGCCGAACTCGGTGTCCAGCAAGGTCTGCATCTGCGCATGGTCGAGCGCGTCGAACACGCCTCCCAGATAGCCGGCCAGCGGCAGCAGCACCTGCAGCGCTTGCGCGTTGCCGGCCAGTGCGTGTGCGTCGAGCAAGCCGGCGAACAGTTTGTGCACCGTGTACAGCGGCGACCAACTGCCGTTGAGATTGAACTTGCTGCCCTTGATGATGCCGCGGCGCACTTCCTCGAATACCACCTTGCCGCTGTCGATGGCGCCTTGGTCGTTCTTGCGGGTGAGCCCGCCCACGTAACCGTCCGCGTCCTTGGCCTGTGCGCGCGCCAGTTCGGCGACGATGTAATCGATGCGCTCACGCAGCGCGGGGTCGCGCGTCTGCGCGTGCATCTTGGCCAGTGCGCTGAGGTAGTGGCCCAAGGTATGGCCGGCGATGGTGTCGCCCTCCCAGCCGCCGTACACCGCGCCCTTCGGCGGCAGGCCGGCGTAGTGCAGGAAGTTGTGCAGCAGGCGGTCCGGCTCCAGTTCCAGCAGGTAGCGGCGGTTGGTCTGCAGCGACTCCAGGAACAGCGACGGTTTCAGCGTGACCTGCTGCAAGGGCAGCGCCTGCACGCGCCCGGGCGTGGACGCCGCAGCGTCCAGCGGAAAGCGCAGCATCCCGGCTGCCACCGCCAGTGCGCTCCATTGCAGGAAGCGGCGGCGCGAGGGGTCCAGCGCGGCGCCGGCCGCATCGGCGGATGCGTGCACGCAGGCGGCGGCGTGCCGATGCGTCCCCTGCCCGCTCATCGCCGGACTCCCGCGCGCGAGGTGACATGCGGGAAAGAAACGCATCGAGGCATGGACTGCTCCTGTGTGGTGTGTCGGGGCGCCGACTTCGCGCACAACGATCGGTGGATCCGGTGTCACTGTGTCACCCGGGTGACAGCGCGTCTTGTCCCCACTGATGCCTGCAGATGCGGATTTCTGCCGAAACGCCGCGCGGCATGCCACTGGCGACGGACTTCGCACGAAGAACGCCACAGACGACCAGGCCATGCGCGCATCGCAGGCGAACGCGGCCGGCATGCCAGGAGCCCTTCACGTCAGGAGCACCCCGCACCACACGTTGCTCATGTCATATCGAGGAAATGCGGCGGCGGCGAACGAATGCCCGGGCATCCGTCGCGACACCGCCGCCATGGTCATCACCAGTCGATCAGCGCGGTTCTGCCGTCACCTCTGGCACCGCCTCGGTGAGGTCGGCGCCGTAGTCGGGATTGGTCACCGTGTCCGCATCCACGTATCCGTAGAACACGCCCTTGCTCGCCGAAGCGCCTCGCTGCTCGACGTCGCCACGCAACTGCGCGGCGCCGGACAGCGTCAACCCGCCGAACGCCCCTGCCGGCTTGAACACCGTATGCACCTGGGCGCGATCCTTGACCGTCACCCCATCCTGCAGCAGGCTCAATCCGCCGACCACCGCGCTGTCCTGCACCTGCCCGCCCAGGATCGTCGCGTGATCCTCGATCCGCGCATCGCCGAGCACCTTGCCCCCGAGCACCCGCGCATGCGGGCCGACATAGGCCGTTGGCGCGACATACGCGTTCTGGGCGACCCAGCCACCGCCGTTGGGGTGGCGGCTGCCGACGCGTGTCGGCGTCGGCGCGCCGGGCTGCCGACCCGACGGATAGGCATTTTCCAGTGTGACGCTCCATGGATAGCGGTAGACCGAGTAGTAGGACTGATCCCACTTGATCTTCTGCATCGTGCTCGGCGTGCCCATGACCACCAGATACAGGTCGCTGTCACCGCTGCGGAGCTGGAACGACAGCGAGGCATCGGCGCCATGCTGCAACGCGCTGTAGCGCGGCTTGCCGTTGGCATCGATGGCGACCAGGCCCCAGCGCCAATCCGAGTCGGGTGAGCCGATCGTCTCTGGGTCGTTCGCCAGACCCGGCAAGGTGTCGATCGCCGACCTCTGCTGTACGTTGCCATGGAACTTCACCACCACCGCAGTCGCACTCTCGGCGGGAATCAGCCGGACCAGGTTGTAGCCCCACCGCTGCGGCGCCCAGTCGAACGGCACTTGGTAGACGCCCGCCTGGCCCTGCACCGGATCCAACTGGGTCAGGCGCAAGGCGCGATCCCGATTGGTCTCATCGGACGGGTTTTCCGGATCGAACGCGGTATTGCTGCCGTATTCCCGGCGCATCACGGCGCCATGATCGCGACCGTCCGGGTCGATGTAGTCCCACTGCACGTTGTGCATGGCCCAGTCGCCGAACACGTCGTTGAGTTGCGTCTGGCTCCAGCCCATGTTGTCGCGGATGATCGAGAACGGGTCGGCATCGGCCTGGCGGGAATCGCCGGGCTTGGGCGCCTTGGCCCACAGGTCGTTGATGATCGCGTAACCGAAGCGGTCCTTGAGGTATTCCATGAACTGCCAGTTGCAGTAGCGGTCGCGGGTCGAGCCGAGATAGAGATGCGGGTAGTTCACCAACATCTCCGAGCACTGCACATCGTCGTGGAAATACTGATGGGCCATCCAGTTGGCATGCGATTCCCAGATCCAGCCGACGTACGGCGAATCGCGCAAGCCGCCGGTACTGCCCTGCAACCCATGGGTCAGTTCATGCGCCAGGCCCCAGTGATATCCCAACTGGTCCGGATTGATCCACATGCCCATGCCGCCGCTGGCGGAGGTACCGCCGTTCAGGCCGAAGCTGTGGTCCAGGTAGACGCTGACCTTGTACTTCTTCGCCGTGTTGCAGTAAGGCTCGGGAAAACCGACACGCTCCATGTAGTCGTCCCAGATCAGTTCCAGTTCCTTGGCTGCCGAGGCGACCTCGTCCTGCGAAACGGCTTGCCCGTCCTGCCAGCGGAACGCGAAGTGTTCGGTTTCGTAGCGAACGGCCGGCATGTCGGTGTCGTCGGGATTGGCGATCCATTGACCGGCGGTGCAGACGGCCGCGGCCGCGGCATGCGCATGCTGCGCAGCCAGGGCCAAAACGGCCGACAGGCACACCGTGGACACCCTACGCACGAATCGAGAAGCAGCGATTTTCACGGCTCTACCCTCCTCTTGTCCGATGAGATTGGATGGATTGGACGATCGACGCGCTACGCCGCACAGCCGGCAGTGCGGGATGAATCCGCCGCCCCCCCCCCCCCCCCCGACGGCGTGCCGGTTAAAAAATGCGGCCGGCGAAACGCCGACAACAGACGGCGCTTCAGCCACTCGCACAGCGGCAACCCGTCGCCAGCCTAATGCAGTCAAACGCAACGCACCTTACGGTTATCCCCACGGAATCGGGCTAATTCCGCACACATGTCGAAAATCGAACTGGCGTCACGACAGGAACATGATGCGGACGGTAACGGCGGCCGACGTTGGCGGCAGGTCTCGCCACCGGAACGCGCGCGAAGGTCGGCGACATTTGCTGAATCGGCATCCGGGCCTGGCCTCAAGGCGTGTCGCAGTGCTGCGCATCCGCGACGGTGGCCTGAGGCAGGCGCTGCGCCTGCGGCGCGAACATCTCCCACTCCTGCACCGCCAGCGCAGCGTAACGCTCGCTGCCGCCGGCGGCATCCAGTACCGCGCGCACGCAGCGCGTGGTCACCGGGTCGAAGCGCAGCGTCTGCCAGCGACCGGCGACAGGCGCGTGCGTGCTCTGCGCCAATGGCCACCAGCGGCCATCGTGGCGGTACTCCAGCCGCCAGCGTGCCGGCGGCGCCACGCCGCTGTCCGCACCCGGCGGATGGTCGGCCCAGAACAGGATGCGGCTGCGCTGCAGCGTCACCGGTTGCGCCCAGCTGTACTGCAGCCACTGCTGCGGCGGGTTGTGCGGTGTCCAGCTGCCCCATAGCTGCGGCGGCAGGGGATTGCGCTTGACCCGCCCGTCGTTGAGCGCGGCGATCCAGTACTGGTGCGGGATGTCCGGGCCGTTGGACGCGCTGGCCTGCGCATAGCGGGCGACGTTGCGCTGCGGTGTCAGCGGCGGCTGCGGTCGGCGCGTGGCCACCACCGGCAGAATCCGCGCCGGCTGCCGGGTGTTGTCCCACTGCAACCGGTCGATCGCCACGCTGCGGCGGAAATGCCCGCCGCCCTTGGCGTCGGCGGTGTGATAGACCAGGTACCACTGGCCATTGAATTCGACGATGCCCGAGTGCGAGGTGGTCGAGGAGACCGGCGGCAGGAGTACCCCGCGGTAGGTCCACGGCCCCAGCGGCGACGGCGCGCTGCCGTAGGCGATGCAGGCGTGGTACAGCGTCGGCGTGCAGTCCGACGCCGGCCCGGCACGGTTGCCGGCATAGGCCAGGTAGTAGGTGCCGTTGCGCTTGAACAGCCACGGCGCCTCGAAGTAGCCGTCCAGCGTGGTCACCGCCACCGGCTGCCCCTTCGGCGTGACCATGTCGCGGTCCAGCTCGATGCCGAACAGCTTGCCGAAGGTGCCCCAGTACAGGTACACGCGGCCATCGTCGTCGACCAGCACGGTCGGGTCGATGTTCTGGATGGTGTTGGGCACCGGCCGCGATTGCGACAGGATCGGTCCCTGCGGATGCGCGTCGCGCCACGGCCCCAATGGGCTGTCGGCCACCGCCACCCCGATCGCGAACGGATCGGCATTGCGCGAGTGCGCTTCCTGCACCGGCGCGTACAGGTAGTAGCGCCGGTCCGGGCCCTGCACGATCTGCGCGCCGTAGGCATGACCGGGTGCGGCCCAGGCGAACACCTGGTGCGGTCGCAGCAGTGCCGGATAGTAGGTCCAGCGGCCACTGCCGACGTCGTCGGTAACCAGCAGTTGCCAGCGGTCCATGACGAAGTCGTTGACCTCCGGCGGTGCTTCATCGCGGCCGGCGATGATGTAGAGCTTGCCATCGGCGACCAGTGGTGCCGGGTCGGCCGCATAGTCGCGGCCGTCGGCCAGGATCGGATTGCCCGGCGCCTGCACCGGCCGCGACCGCGGCACTGCCGGTGCGGCGCCCGCGAGCAGGCCGATGCAGGCGCCCCATGCCAAGAGTAGCGATGCGACCACCCTGCGCATGGGAGGGCGGCTCATGGCGCCGCCTCCGCCTCGATCACCAGTTCCAGTCGCACCGGCAACGCGCCGCTGCCCTCGCGCCCCTGCGCCTGCCCGACCACGCTCAGGCGTCCGGGCTTGGCATAGGCGGCCGGCGCCAGCGGCGCCCAACGTACCGGCACGCGCTCGCGCGAGCCGTCGTTGTACTGCACGGAGACCAGTTCCGGCAGCACCGGCGCCTGTCCCGCAGGCACGTGCAGCGGCGGCGGCGCCTGCACGGTGGTGAGCTGGCCCGGCGCGGTCGCGCGGACCCAAACGCTGGCGGCCACCGGCACGCCGCCATCGGCCAGGCCTTGCACCTGCACGCGGCCCTCGCCGGCCAGCGCCGCCGCATCGACCTGCGACCAGCGCACGCCCAACCAGGCCCAACGGCCGTCGGCGAAGTAGCCGGCGATGCGTGCCGGCAGCGTCGGCGCCTGCCCGGGCGCGATACGCACGTCCACCGCTTCGGTCGCTACCGCGCGCTCGGCGAATACCTGCCATTCGTCGAACCCTACCGCGTAGTGACCCTCGCCCTGCGCCGCGGTCTGCAGCACCGCGCGCAGGGCCGTGGTGACCACCGGCGCGAACGCCACCCGGCTCGGCACGCCATTGCCCTGCACCGGATAGCCGCCGCGCACCGCGATGTCGCGCCATTGCGTGCCGTCGCGGTATTGCAGCGTCCACGCGCGCGGCAACGCCACCCCGCCCTGCGGTTGGTCGTCCCAGAAATACAGCGCCGCCGCGTTCAGCCGTTGCGCTTGCGGCCACTGGTACTGCACCCACACCGAGGCGGGCTGCGCGCGTCCCCAACTGCCCCAGCGGCGGTCGGCGGCGGGCTCCTGGTCCGGCGCCGGCAGCAGTCCATCGTTGAGCGCCTGCAGGCGGTGATGGCCGGCGGTGAACTGCGCGCTCGGCGTAGCCTCGCCCTGCACCTGCAGGGTCTGCCCGGCCGGGGCCGTTGCCGCGATCACCGCGACCTCGGCATGCCCCTGCAACGCGCCATCGTCGGCCTGCAGTTGCAGGGTGTAGGCGCCGGGCGCAGTGAAGCGCACCTCGGTCGTGGCCGCCTGCGGCTGCTCGAACAGCGCCGCGCCACCGGGCGGCACCTGCAGCGTGCGCCAGTGCAGCGCGAGCGTGCCGTTCGGCAGTGCGTCGTCGCCGACCTGCCCAGCTAGACGCACCAGGCCGCCGGCACTGCTGCCGTCTTCCTGCCAGGCCTCGACCTGCGGCGCCTGGTTGCCCTGCGCCGCCGGCACCGCGGCGCCGCTGGCATAGGCCTGGATCTCCTTGATCCCGGTGCGCAGCGCGCCTGCATGGGTCACTTGCACGCGCCAGCGCTGCGCGCGCAGCGGCGGGAAACGGATGCGGTTGCGGTTGCCCTGTGCGATCGGCGTATCGCGCACCTGGCCCGGCACGGTCTTCCACACGCCGGCGTCGAAGTACTGCAGCACGTACAACCACGGCGGCGCGTAGCCGGCGCGCGTGCCCGACGGGAAACCATGCTGTTCGCCCGGAGGCGACGAACTGCGATAGAAGTACACACGCACGTCGTCGAGCGTCTGCGGCCGACCCAGATCCAGCTCCAGCCAGTCGCTAGCGGCGGGCGAACCGGCCGTGCCCCAGAACGGCTCGTTGGCGGTGCTGCCGTCGACCGCGGCCATGGCCGGGAACCCGTCGGCCGCATAGCTCGCGCTGACCGCCGCACCCTGCGCCAGGTTGCGCGCGCCCGGCGGCAGCGCGATGTCGAGCCCGGCATCGGCGAGTACCGCACCGATCCGCGCCTGGCCTGGAAAGCGCACCTGCTGCGGCGCCTGCAGCGCCAGCCGATGCGCGGCCAGCACCTGCATCTGCGCGGCACCGGCATTGACCACATCCGGCAACGCCTGCACGCGACCGCTGGCCGGGTCGTACAGCAGGTGTGCCAGGCGATCGACGGTGAAGGCCAGTTGCCCGTCCAGGTACAGCGAATAGCCCTTCGGCGCAGCGCCGCCGTAGCGGCGACCGTCGCGGTCCCAGACGATGCTCAGGTCGCGGTCGCGGTAGCGCAGCCGGTCGGCGGCGAAATGGTCCCAGCCGATGTCGATCGGATACAGCTCGATCAGGGCATCGCTGCGCGGACGCAGGCCCATCGCATCCTCGATCACGGTGAAGTTGGTGGCGCCGAGCTGGGTGTGGTGGATCCACGAACGGTAGCCGATGCGGCCGCCATCGGCGGCGCTGCCCTGCGCCCAGAACTCGTTCTGGTCCGGGTAGCGGTTGTCGCCGTCGATGTAGTGCGCCCACGCGTTCCAGTACAGCAGCGTGCGGTAGCTGGACGCGTCCAGATACGGGCTGGGGTAATCGCGCAACACGCTGCCGAGCAGGCGGAATGCCACGGTGGAATTGATCACCGAGAAATTGTTGCTGCCCCCCTCGCCGCGCGCCTGCGCATCGGCCTGGTTGGCCGTGTAGAACGGGAACAGCGGGAACTGCCGCGCGTCGGCGAACAGGCGCAGCGCACGCACGTACTTGGGGTCGTCGTCGGCATCGCCGTACTTGGGCATGAGACCGACGCTGAAGGGGTAGTAGTTGTTGGTCTCCTTCCAGTCCACCGCCAGGCGCGGTCCGTCGGCCTGGCGCTGCTTGAGCAGGTCGCCGTGCAGGCCCATGCCGTCGGCCTTTGCGCTGTGGTCCTGCCACAGCACGTCGAGCACGGCGCGGCGGATCTTCGCCGCCAGCGTCTGCATGCGCGTGGCAGTGGCGGCGTCGCCGGCCACCTGCGCGGCCTGCGCGGCGGCCAGCGCATTGGCGTACACATAGGCGCTCTCGCTGCGGTCCATGCGCGGGGCGCCATGGCGCTTGGCCCAGTCGAAGGACACCGCGTCGGCGTCGTTGCCGGTCATCGCCGCCCAATCGTATTCGATCAGGCCATTGCCGTTACGGTCGTAGGCACGCAGCAGCGCCTCCACGTCGGCGCGGGCGTAGTGCGCCAGCTGCCCGGCGATCGCCGGTGGCCCGCCGTGCACCTGGTAAGCACGCCAGGCCGCGGCACTGAGATATTGCGCGTAGGAATTGGACCAGTTCTCCGGTGCACCGGGGTTGTCCACGTACTTGCCGCCGCCGGCGGTCTCGCCGGCGCCGAGCCAGGAACCGTACGCGTACAGCGGATCGCGCAGGTACTTGAGGTCGTCGATGAACATGCCGGTGGTCAGCACGATGGCGTTGTCGTAGCCGAGCACGCCTTCGATCGCCACCGGGAACTGGTAGTCGTTGCCGGGCACCGCCGCATCCAGGAAATTGAAGCGCAGCAGCCACCAGCGGTAGAACAGGGTCTTGTCGAGATTGTCCTCGGGCGTGTCCAGGTACGGCAGGTTGTCGGCCCACCAGCGGTTGTAGGCGACGACGTGGTCGCGGTAGGCCTGCTGCGGTGACTGCGCGGCGATGTGCCGGTATTCCTGGAGCGACGCCGGCAACTCGTGGGCGATCAGCCCCAGCTGTACTTTCAAGGTCGACGCCGGCCCGTGCGCCGGCACGGCCAATGGCCGCGCGATGCTCGCACCATCGACCGAGAAGCCATCGCCGGACAGGCGCGGGAACAGCGTGGTGATGGCGTTATGGGTGACGAAGGCGCCGGTCAATTCGGCACCGTCGGGATGCGTGGCCATCGGTGAGGCCGCGCGCAGGGTCAACGTGTGAGCGACGCCGTCGGCACTGGACACCGTGACCTCGGCCACCGCCACGTTCTGCTCGGTGATGAACTTGATCAATTGCAGGCGCACGCCGGCACCGGCGTAGACGCTGCTGAAATAGCTCGGCGTCTGTCGCCGCTGCGCACTGTCCTCGACCAGCGCGATCGGCACGCCATCGCGCTCCAGTTGCAGGCGGAACAGCGCGTCGTGGCCGGTCTTGTGCACATAGGCCACGTCGCCGACGAAGCCAGGCTCCTCCGGCTTGTGCGTGTACAGGTAGGCGGCGCGGCCACGGGTGAACAGCCAGTTGTTGCTGTCGCCGAAGCCGCCGCCGGTGCCCTGCCGCGCCAGCAGGCGGTCGATCCAGAAATCGCGGCCGGGCGCGCTGCCGGCGCCCGCCGCCAGGTCGGCGGTGAACACCCGCTGCAACTGGCCCTGCCCCCGCCCCGGCGCGAACGCCACGCCGCTGTCCGGCAGCGGATGCGCATCGCCGGTAAAACGCGGCATCCCGATCGCGGCATTACTGGACTGCAGACCTTCGCCATCGCGGTCGAGCACATCGACGCTGGTGGCCGACGCTGAAACCGCCACCGCGAACAGCAGGCAACCTAGAAGGGCGGCGCCGCGCCGCACGCGCGACGCGACGCCACCGAGTGCAGACAGGCGACTCAAAACTCGGTCCTGATCCGCGCCCAGAAGTAACGCCCAAGCGTGTCGTAGGTGAACGCATCGGTGTTGGCCGCACTGGCGTAGCCGTAGTACCGCGGCGGCGTGCGGTTGCCGAGGTTGTTCACGCCCAGCGCCAGGGTGCTGTGCAGGCGCTCGAACTTCCGGCTCACGCTGGCATCGTGGTAGGTCACCGTGCCAACCGGGAAATACACGCAACTGCCGTCGGCGGCGGTGTTGACACAGAAGTCCTCGTAGGCGCTGCCGACCGTGGTACGGCCGATCAGACGGGTGTTCCAGCTCGCGTGCCAGGGACCGTTGTCCCAGTCGAGCGTGAAGTTCGCGCGCCAGCGCGGCAGATTGCCGTAGCTGGATTGTTCGCCCACATAGTTGTGCGGATCGCCGCTGAATTTGTAGCTGGACAGGTAGGTGGCATCGACGCCGGCACGGAAGCGACCCCACGCGGTCTCGGGCAAGGCGTACTTGATGCCAACGTCGTCGCCGCGGATGTCGACCTTGCCGCTGTTGATCGCGAACGGCACGGTCACGCTGACCAGTTGCCCGGTGGGGCCGCGCTCGATCAACGGGCAGTAGGCACTCTGGCCATCGTAGCAATACTGCAGCACCTGATTCAGGCCGACGCCGTTGATCATGTCGTCGAGAGTGACGCGCCAGCTATCCAGGTTCAGCGACAGCCCCTCGGCCCAGCCCGGGTCGTACACCGCGCCGATGTTGTAGGAACGGCCCTGCTCGGGCTTGATCGCGAAACCGGCGTTGGCCGAGCCGGTGGTGAGCACGGTGAAGGTGGAGGTGTTGACGAAACGGCCATTGGTCGGCACGTTGGCGCAGGCCGCGGGATTGCCGCCGCCGGTGTAGCCGTTGCACGGATCCGTGTAGTCGGCGACATCGTCGACCACGCCGTTGTACGGCGAGCCGTACAGGTCGCCCAGCGCCGGCGCGCGGAACACCTGCGAGCCGGTGGCGCGGATCAGCAGGTTGTCGATCGGCCGCCATTCCAGCGCGACCTTGCTGTTGGTGGTGCTGCCCCAGTAGTCGTAGCGCGAGTAGCGCGTGCCCAGGTTGAGGTTCAGCGCCTGCGCGCCGGTCACGCCCTTGAGCAGCGGCACCAGCACTTCGGCGTAGGCCTCCTTGATGGTCTCGTCGTGGCCCTGGTTCATGATGCAGCCGTCGTTGTAGTCGCAGTTGCCTTCCGCATCGGCGGCCGCCACCGGATTGCTGGTGCCCTGCGAGAAGCCGTTCTTGCGGAACGACAGGCCGAACGCGGCCTGCACCGTGCCGGCCGGCATCGCGAACAGGTCGCCGTTGACGCTGGCCTCGGCGAACTTCATGGTGCTCTCGTCGATCAGGTCGACCGCGCTCTGGGTGGCCTTGATCCCGGCGATGGTGGCCGGATCGTCCGGGTTGAACACGTTGATCGGGGTACAGCCGGCGATGACGTTGCCGGGCGTGCCGCACTTGAGGGTGCCGTCGCTGTCGCGGAACGAGGCGCCCACCGCGTTGTTCAGCGCCGAGGTGATGGAGAAGCCGTTGCGCACCAGGGTGTCCTTGTAGTGCGCGTAGCCGGCCGCCGCGTCCCACTGCCAGCTGCTGTCGCCGAACTTGCCGCGCAGGCCGGCGACGATGTTGGTCTGGTACATCGTCGAGGTGTAGACGCGGGTGTTGGCCGGCACCGAGCGCAGCAGGTAGCGGCTGAGCTGGGCGCCGAAGGGGTTGTAGTAGTTCTGCGCGGCGTTGGGCAGTTCCAGGCCGTAGGCGGTGAGCTGCGAGGTGGTCTCGCTGCGGGTCCAGAACATGTCCAGGTAGCCCTGCACGTTCGGGGTGAAGTCGAAGCTGGCGTGCGCCGAGGCGTTGGTGCGCTGCACCGGGGTGATCAGGTACTGGCCGGTGTACGCGTTGTAGCCTTCGACCGCCTGGCTGTAGGTGTGGAAGTCGCTGGCGTTGACCTGGCCAGGTGCCAGGTTGGCGTTGGGGGTCAGCACGCTGCCATTGCTGAGGAAGGCACGGGTGCCGTTGCCGCGGCGCTCCACCACGTCGCCGTTGAGATAGCTCTGCGCGGTGCGCGCATAGTCGCGGTCGCTGTCGTACAGCGCGTTCATGGAACTGCGGCTCACGCCCAGGATCAGCCCGCCGCGGTCCCAGGTCTTGCCCCACTCCAGGCCGAGCGAGCGGCGGTTGCCGTCGCCGTGGGTGCTCAGGCCGTAGTCGGCGGTGGCGGCGAAACCGTCGTACTTGTCCTTGAGGATGATGTTGACCACGCCGGCGATGGCGTCGGAGCCGTACACCGACGAGGCGCCGTCGGTGAGCACCTCGATGCGCTCGACCATCGCCGCCGGAATCGCGTTGACGTCCACGCCGGGCGCGGCGGCGACGCTGCTGGCCGGCCCGGCCATGCGGTGGCCGTTGACCAGCACCAGGGTGCGCTCGGGGCCGAGATTGCGCAGCGAGACCAGCGCACGACCGTGGCTGAAGCCGGAATTGAGCGCCACGTTGGGCATGTTGCCGGCCATCGCCGGCAGCTGCTGCAGCAACTGGCCGAGCGTGTTCTGGCCGCTGTCCTCGATGCGCTGGCGGTCGATGGTAATGACCGGGCTGGCGGTCTCGGCATCGACCCGGCGCAGATGGCTGCCGGTGACGCTGACCCGTTCCAGCGTAGTCGCCTGAGCGTCCTGCGTCTGCGCATCCTGCGCCTGCACCGCTGGCGCGAGCAGGGCCAGCGCGGTGCAGATGGCCGCAGCCAGTGGACCGGGTTGCGGCGCGGCGCGCCAGGAACACGGGAGCAGCGGCACAACGCGTTCGAGCAAAGACGGCATCGGAAATCTCCTGAGCGGCGGCCTGGCGATCGCTGGAGCGCCGCCCTTCCCCAGGCGGCCGCCCCGACGCCAGCACATGTGGCGGATACGAAAACGGACGTGTCCACGCAGGCGCCGCCGGACGGGACGATCCCGACGCCGCCTGCACGGCGACGCGCACGACCCATGCGCTGCGTCCCCGGTGACGTGCAACGAATCTCCCCCTGGACATTCACTGCACGGTCACAATGTGCGCGTAGGACGCGCGCGGCGTCTTGTCGTATTTATCGGGAAAACGTGCGGAATACCGCATTGCCCCGCGGGCCGGCGGGACGTTTCCGACTTTTTCGCCACTCAGCCGTAGACGGCCGAAATCGCCGCCGTCGCCGCGCTGCCGGCCGGGACCAGCACACGCTCGTTGCGCGGCCCGGACAGCACCGCCAGTTGTCCGTCCAGCCGCACCTCCTGCAGGCGGGTGCCAGCCGGCACGCGCAGGGTCAGCCAAGTCCGCGCCGGGCGCTGCGCCGGCAGCGTCACGCTGCCGTCGATGCGCTTGCGCGCCGGGTCCCCATGCAGGCTCAGCGACACCCTGCCCCAGCGCGTCGGCGCCGCCTCGATCGCGATCGTCTCGCCGCTGCCCAGCCAGTCGCGCGGCAGCGCCCGCGCCAGGAACAGTTCCTCGCCGGCGCTGTCCTCGAACACCAGCATCCAGCGCAGCAGCAGCGGGATGGTCATCTGCGCGGGAATGCAGAACAGCGGCATGCCGCCGGTGATGCCGCTGACCTCGCCCGCCGTCCAACTGCCGCGGGTATGCACGTGGTAGCGGTGCGCGTACAGGAACAGCAGGTATTCCTCGATCCGGTCCAGGCGCAGCAACTGCTGCGCGTAGCCGTAGGAGATGAAGCCGAGCAGGTCGCGCGCCTCCGGCGTGGGCGCGGTGATGTTGCCGACCACGCCGAGGCTGGTGCCGCCGTGGCCACGCACGCAGTCGATGACCAGGTGCGCCAGGTCGTCGGGCAGCACATCGGCCTGCAGCAGTTCGGCGTAGGCGCGGTGCGGCCAGCCCTGCTCGCTGGGGTGTTCCTGCTGCAGCGACTGGCGGAAGGTGAGCTTCACCCCGGGCAGCGGGCCGAGGTACGGCGGCTGCAGGTCGCGGCGGACGTTGCCGCGCAGCGTGCGCAGCAGTTGTGCGGACAGCTGCTGCGCACGGCGCTGCCACTGCGCTGCGGCGGCCTGCCCACCCGGCCCGGCGATGCCGGCCCACACCGCGGCCAGGTCCTGCCAACCGCGCACCGCCAGCGCGCTGTTGGCGTAGTACGGCTTCCACCACACCTGCGGATCGGGGAACAGACAGGCATCGGATTCATTCCAACCGTGAATCAGGCCATGCCCCGGTGTCGAGGCCGGCAGGCGCAGGCTGGCGTCGTGCAGCTCGACCAGCACCTGCGCAGTGGCGGCGATCTTGTCGCGGTGCTTGCGCAGCAGCGCGGCATCGCCGGTGTAGCGCAGGTAGCGCGCCAGCAGCGACAGGGTCAGCCCGAACTGGCCGGTCTCCGGACCGCGCATGTTGACCATGCCGTCGGCCTGCACGAAATCACTGAAATACCCGTCCAGCACCGCCGCGGCCTGGCTGAAGCGGCCCCACTCCAGGTTGGCGTACAGCGAACTGGTGAAGGTGTCCTGGAAGCCGTCGTACTCGTTGCCGTAGTAGTCGCGGTCCACCGCGCCGTACTTGGGATAGGTGCCGCCGGGGCGCACCACCAGCTCGCGGGCGAAGGCGAAGCGCGCCATGTCGCGCCAACTCGGGTCCGGGGTCTGCGCCTGCACGGTGTCGCCCAGCTGCGCCTGCCAGTAGCCGGCGAAGGCGAGCAGGCCGCGGTAGAACTCCTCGGCACTGCGCGGGCCGCGCCGCGGCGGGTAGTCCGGATAGCTGTAGCCGTACACCACCTTGCTGACCTTGCCATGCTCGACCAGCGCGCTGCGGTGCCAGGTCTGCACCACGAAGCGGTCCTCGGCCAGCACGTCGGCGAACAGCAGGATGTCGTAGTAGCGGCCGTCGCCGGCCGGCACCACCTTGCGCACCGCCGGCATCCAGCCACCGAGCAGGCCTTCGCTGCGACGCCGCACCAGTTCGTCCTTGCCCAGTTCCGGGAACGCCTGGATGGCGCGGTAGCAGCGGGTACGCCCGTCCGGGTACACCGGCATGGTGTCGGCGCATTCGCGGGTGCCGACGAAGGTGGTCCACGGCAGGCGCCCGTTGTAGTCCTTGGGATCCAGTTGCGAGGCCGGCGGCGGCGCCACGTCGCGCACCTCGTCGGCGCGCGGGTCGCCATCGCGCAGCAAGCGATCGGCGAGCAGATCGGCATCGGCCATCGCCACTTCGGCCAGGGCCATGCCGAAGTACGGCGCCTGCGCCGCCGGGAACACCGCTTCGGTGCGCTTGCCCAGCACCAGCGCCCCGCCCGGCCCGCGCAGGGTCAGATCGCCGTCGGGCTGGCGCAGGTCTTCGTAGACCTCCCAGGTCGCACCGGCCTCGACGAAACGGCATTGCAGCGTATGCCCGGCGAGCGCGTCGGCCGCCAGCGGCCGCAGGTGCGGCGGTGCCGGCGCCCGCGCGGCGCTGGCTGCTGTCGGTGCCGCAGCGGCACGCCCGGCCAGCGCTTCCACGCCGGCAACCGCGCCGACCGCCAGGCCCTGCCGCAGGAAATCTCTCCGATCCATCTACCGTCCCCGATGCAATGCGATCGTCGCATCGTGCGCTGCGCGCGCCGCAGCGTCTTGTGCGCTGTGCCGAGGATGGATGCGGAAAACCGCATAGCCGCGTGGTCGCGGCGGTGCTGCGTCGCGGGAGCGCAGCGCGTCGGTGACGGCTCAGGCGAGCACGTCGAGCAGGCTGCCGATGCTGTCGTCGGCCGCACGCAGCACGCGCGCATTGGCCTGGAACGCGGTGCGCTCGGTCAGGGTGCCGACCATGTCGTCGACCAGATCGCTGCTCTGCCCGTCGGCCTGCTGCACCTGCCCGACCACGCCGCCACCGGCGGTGGCCTGATTCACCGGTACCGAACGCTGGAAGCCCTCGGTAGCGAGATTGGCGATGTTGTTGGCGCGCACCTGCAACCCGGACGTCGCGGCGCGCATGCCGGACAGCGCGATCGAGGAACTGGGAGCGATGGCGGTCATGGCGGGTCGGGGCGCAGGGAGACTTGCCGGGTTATCGGCGGAGTTGGCGGGGGCTTGAGGGGTGGGATTGGGGAGTCGGGATTGGGGATTGGCAAGAGCGGGCGCGTCGGCGCGATGATCTGAAGCCCCTCTCCCCTCGGGAGAGGGGTTGGCGTGAGGGTTCGGAGGCCGGGAGATGCCCCAGAACCTGGTGCACCTCCCGGACCCTCATCCGCCCCTGCGGGGCACCTTCTCCCGAGGGGAGAAGGGAAAAACCAAAGCCCCTCTCCCCTCGGGAGAGGGGTTGGGGTGAGGGTTCGGAGCCGCGCGATGCCCCAGAACCTGGTGCATCTCCCGGACCCTCATCCGCCCCTGCGGGGCACCTTCTCGCGAGGGGAAAAGGGAAAAGCCAAAGCCCCTCTCCCCTCGGGAGAGGGGTTGGGGTGAGGGTACGGAGGCCGCGCGATGCCCCAGAACCTGGTGCATCTCCCGCACCCTCATCCGCCCCTGCGGGGCACCTTCTCCCGAGGGGAGAAGGGAAAAGCCGAGTCCCGCGGGAACAGGAACCACCACGCCTTTGCGAATCCCCAATCCCCAATCCCAAATCCCGGCCCCTACAGCCTGTTCCACGCCGGCGTCGGCTCCCCCAACAGATGCCGCACGAAGAAGTCGTACTGGCGACGCTGCACGTAGTCGATGGGACCGGTGGAGCGGCCGACGGTGTGTACGCCGCCGGGCACGGCGAGCAGGTCGAAGTCCTTGCCGGCCTTGATCAGCGCGTCCACCACCTGTCCGGTCGAGGCTGGGTCGACGTTGCTGTCCTGCTCGCCGACGATCAGCAGCAGGTCGCCACGCAGCTTGGCCGCATTGTCCACGCCGGAGGCGCGCGCATAGCTGGCGTCCACCGGCCAGCCCATCCACTGCTCGTTCCAGCTGATCTTGTCCATGCGGTTGTCGTAGCAGCCCGCGTAGGCCACGCCCACCTTGTAGAAATCCGGATGCCGCTCGAGCGCGCCCAGCGTGCTCTGCCCGCCGGCCGACGCGCCGTAGATGCCGACACGGCCGATGTCGTAGGACGGATCCTGCGCAGCCAGTGCCTTGTGCCAGGCGATGCGGTCGGGGAAGCCGGAATCGCCGAGGTTCTTCCAGGCCACGTCGTGGAACGCCTTGGAGCGGTTGGCGGTGCCCATGCCGTCGATCATCACCACGATGAAGCCCAGGTCGGCCTGGGCCTGCATGCCGATCTGCTTGTCGCCACCGGAGTGGTAGCCGAACGGCCAGAAGGTCTTGGGCACGAAGGAATCGTGCGGGCCGGCGTAGATGTTCTCGATCACCGGGTACTTCTTGTGCGGGTCGTAGTCGCGCGGCCGCACCACCATGCCCCAGATGTCGGTCTTGCCGTCGCGGCCCTTGGCGACGAAGGTCTGCGGCGCGCGCCAGCCGGCGGCCTGCAGCTTGCGGATGTCGCCGCGCTCCACCACCTGCAGCAGGCGCCCGTCGATGGCATGCAGTTCCATCACCGGCGCCATGTCCGGACGCGAGTACGCGTCCACGTAATGGCGGCCGTCGTCGGCGATGGCCACGTCGTGGTCGGCATCGGCCTGGGTCAGCCGGGTCAGGTGACTGCCGTCGAAATCCACCGCGAACAAGTGCCGGTAATAGGGATCCTTGCCCGCATCCATGCCGCTGGCGGTGAACCAGATGCGCCGCTGCGTGTCGTCCACGCACAGCACGTCGCGCACGATCCACTCGCCCTTGGTGATCTGCGTCTTGATCCGGCCGCTGGCACCGTCGAACAGGTACAGGTGACGCCAGCCGTCGCGCTCGGAGATCCACAGGATCTCCTGGCCCAGGCCATCGACATCGTGGTGGTAACTGCGGTCGGCATAGACGAAGGTCTTCGCGTCCTCGCCCACCGCCACGTGCGCCTGACCCGTGGCCGCGTCCACCGCGATCGCGCGCATGCGTTGGAAACCGCGCTGCACGTAATCGAACACGAAGCTGGCGCTGTCGCGGCGCCATTGGATCGGCGAGAGCTGGTACGGATTGGCGAACAAGGCGTCGTCGATGGGCAGGCGCTTGGGCGCGCCGCCGCGCGACAGCGCGCCGAGGTCGAACAGCACCGGCCGCTCGATGTCCACCGCATCGCCGGGCTTGGGATACAGCTGGGTGCGCACGATCGGCTGGCCGCCGCCGGGCGGCGCCGCTTCCACCCGGGTGACGCGGCGGGGAAAGCCAGGCTTCACCCGGTACAGCGCCAGCCGCTGCGAATCCGGCGACCAGGCGATGGTTTCCGGATCGTAGAAATCGTCGCTGCGGCCGTCGTCGGCCAGGCGCAGCGTATGCCCGTCGGCCACCGCGCGCAGCAGCACCGCGTTGCCGTCGACATAGGCGTCCCAGCGCCCGTCCGGCGAGCGCCGCGGGGTGGCGTCGGCCGGCACGCTGAGATCGCGGACCACGCCGAAGCCGCGCGGTCGCGGCTGCGGGCCGCTGTCGGCGCGCGCGCAGACGTAGGTGGTGAGGGTGCAGCGCCACGGCAGTTCGTCGAGATCGAAGGCGATCGCCGCCTGCGCCTTGCCGCCCTCGGGGACGTAGGCGAAGCGCACGAACGGCAGGCGCAGCGCCGGGTAGGTGGTGCCGGTCGCCGCGCTCAGCGCCCGCGCCAGCCGCTGCTGGTCGAACGCCGGCTGCTTGCGCTGGCTGGCCACGTCCTCGACCACGAAGGCGAAGCCGCCCGGCACGGTCTTGCGGTAGTAGAACGCGCCGTCGTCGCGCCACTGCGCCGGCCAGGTCACGTTCTCGGTCAGGCCGATCCAGGCCTCGCGCAGGCCCAGCGAGCGCTGGTAGTCGGCGACGCTGGGTGCGGCCTGGGCAGCCCCGGCGCAGCACGCCAGCGCCATGACAATCGATACGACGAACTTGTTCATGCGGTTTCCGATACCTCCGATAGCACGCTTTGTCGCAGGAGCGGCTTCAGCCGCGACCGGGCTCTACCAGGAAGGCCCATCGCGGCTGATCCCACCAACGGGGACAAGCGCCGCTCCTACGTCCATCCACACACGCGACGGCTACTCCCCGTCGTCCTCTTCCAGCGCCAGTTCCTCCGGGCGCAGGCCGCTGCGCGCGCCCCAGTGGTAGCAGCCCAGCGCGATCGCCGCCACGCACAGCGTGTCCCAGGGATGCGCGATCCAGCCGCTGCCACCGAAGGTGCCCAGCCGCGACACCACCAGCACCAGCGCGAAGAACACGATCAGCCACAGTACGCCGCGCACCTGACGCCACAGCCGCGCGCGACCGGCGGCGTTGGGCAGGCGATACAGCACGTACAGCGCGAACATCGCGATCTGCAGGCCGAGCAGCCACGACAGCGTGTTCCAGGTCGACCAATACACGATCAGGCCGGCGACGATGAACGACAGCGGGCCGAGCAGCGCCATGCCGCGCAGCCGGAACGGCCGTGGCAAGTCCGGCGCGCTGCGCCGCAAGGCGGCCACGGTCACCGGCGCCACCGCATAGCTCAACACCAGCGCCGCCGACACCACGTTGATCAGCGCCTCCCACGAGGGAAACGGCAGGGTCCAGAACACCGACAGGCCCAGGCTCAGCCACAGCGCCGGGCGCGGGATGCCGGAGGCGGCGTCCACCCTGGTCAGCACCGGCAGGAAGCCGCCGCTGCGCGCCCAGCCGTACACCACCCGCGGCGTGGCGTTCATGTAGATGTTGCCGGTACCGCTGGGCGAGATCATCGCGTCGCAGATCACCAGCGCGGCCAGCCAGCCCATGCCCAGCGCCAGGGCGATGTCGTGGTACGGCAGCGAGAACGCCTTGTCGATGCCGCCCCAGCCGTTGGCCAGATGCTGCGCGGGCACCCCGCCAAGGAAGGCGAGCTGCAGCAGCACGTAGATCACCGTCGACAGCGCCACCGACAGGATCAACGCGATCGGGATGTTGCGCTGCGGATCGCGCACTTCGCTGGCCACCGACACGATCGGGGTCAGCCCGAGGTAGGCGAAGATGATGCCGCCGGCGGAAATCGCCGCCTCCACTCCGGCCGCACCGAACGGCGCGAAGCCCTGTACATGCAGGTTGCGCGCATCGAAGTGCGCCATCAGCAACACGATCACCAGCACCGGCACCAGGAACTTGAACACGCTGACGATGTTGTTGGCGGTAGCGAAGGTCTTGACGCTGTAGTAGTTGAGCAGGAAGAACGCGACCAGCAGCGCCAGCTGCAGCAGCCAGCCGGCGACGCTGGGATGAGTGCTGCCGGCCTGGTTGAGCCACGGGAACCACGCCGCCGCGTATTGCCGCGCCGCCTCCACCTCGATCGCGATCAGGCTGGAGAAGGCGATCAGGGTGATGAAGCCCATCAGCCAGCCGAGCAGCACGCCGTGCGAGTACTCCGGGTAGCGCACCACCCCGCCGGCGCGTGGCAGCGCCGCACCCAGTTCGCAGTACACCAGGCCCAACAGCAGCACCGCCACGCCGCCGGCGATCCACGAGACGATGCCGGCCGGCCCGGCGATCGCCGAGACGTGGCTGGCCGAGAACAACCAACCGGAGCCGAAGATCGAGCCCAACCCGATGAAGGTCAGATCGGTCAGGCTCAAGCGCTTGTGGAACTTGCCTTGTGCGGCCATGGCGTCTCCCGCTGGAAGTGGTGTCACTGGCGATTCAACGATCTGCGGCGCTTCCTACCCTCACCCCGACCCCTCCCCCCGGTGGGAGAGGGGCTCGGCTTTTCCCTTCTCCCACCGGGAGAAGGTGCCCCGCAGGGGCGGATGAGGGTACGGGCGCAGCCTCGTGCAGCTGAACACCGCATGCGCTTCGCGCCCGACCCTCACCCCAACCCCTCTCCCGGGGGGAGAGGGGCTTGTCCCTCCCTTCTCCCACCGGGGGAAGGTGCCCCGCAGGGGCGGATGAGGGTCCGGGCGCAGCCTCGTGCAGCTGCACACCGCATGCGCTTCGCGCCCGACCCTCACCCCACCCCCTCTCCCGGGGGAGAGGGGCTCGGCTTTTCCCTTCTCCCACCGGGAGAAGGTGCCCCGAAGGGGCGGATGAGGGTACGGGCGTAGCCTCGTGCAGCTGAAACACCACATGCGCTTCGCGCCGACCCTCACCCCAACCCCTCTCCCGGGGGGAGAGGGGCTCAACTCCTCAATGCTCTACTGCTTCGTCTCCTGCGCCCCACGGCGACTTCCCACCCTCGGCAATGAACCGATCGATACGCTGCTCCAGCACCGGCAGCGGCACCGAGCCGGTTTCCAGCACCGCATCGTGGAAGGCGCGGATGTCGAACTTCTCGCCCAGCGCCTGCTCGGCCTTGCGCCGCAGCTCCAGGATCTTCAGCTCGCCCAGGTAGTACGACAGCGCCTGTCCGGGCCAGGCGATGTAGCGATCGACCTCGGTGGTCACCTCGTGCTCGCTCAGCGCAGTGTTGTCGCGCAGGAACGCCTGCGCCTGCTCGCGCGTCCAGCCGTCGTGGTGGATGCCGGTGTCGATCACCAGCCGGCACGCGCGCCACATCTGGTAGGTCAGGTAGCCGAAGCGGTCGTACGGGGTGTCGTACATCCCCATCTCCTGCCCCAGGTATTCCGAGTACACCGCCCAGCCCTCGCCATACGCGGAAATGAAGGTGTAGCGGCGGAAATCCGGCAGGTTGCCCTGCTCGGCCGCCAACGGCATCTGCAGCGCGTGCCCGGGCGAGGACTCGTGCAGGGTCAGCGCGGTGAGGTTGTACAGCGGCCGCGACGGCAGGTCGTAGGTGTTGACCAGGTAGATGCCGGGACCACCGCGGCCGCCGGTGTAGAACGGCGCCAGGTCCGCCGGCACCGGCTCGATCGCGAAGCGCTGCCGCGGCAGCCGGCCGATGTAGTCGCCGATCTTGCCGTCCACGCGCTTGGCGATCCACGCCGCGTCCTTGAGCAGTTCCTCCGGGGTCTTGGCGTAGAACTTCGGATCGGTGCGCAGGTAGTGCAGGAACGCCGGGAACGTCTGCTGCCCGGGCGGGGTCTTGAAGCCGCTATCGGCGATCGCCTGGTCCATCTCCTTGCGCAGCCGCGCCACTTCCTTGAGCCCCACCGCGTGGATCTGCTGCGGGCTGAGGTCGAGCGTGGTGTATTCGCGGATCTGCGCGCGGTAGTACGCCACGCCGTCGGGCAGCGATTCGGCGGCCAGCGCCGGGCGCGCCTTGGGCAGGTATTCCTCGCGCATGAAACGCAGCAGCTTGGCGTAGGCCGGCACCACCTGCTGGGCGATCGCCGTGCGCGCCTGCGCGCGCAATTGCGCCTGCAGCGGCGCCGGGATCGTCGCCGGCATCTGCTTGAACGGGGTGTAGAACAGATTGGTCTCGCCAGTCGCCTGCGCGACCTCGGCGATCGACTGGTCGCGGCCCTGCAGCGTCACCGCCGGCTGCGCGAAACCGCGCGCCAGGCCGGCACGCATGTTGGCGATCTGCTCGTCGAAGTAGCGCGGAATGTCGGCGAGCTGCCCGAGGTAGCGCTGGTAGTCCTCGCGGCTGCGCAGGGTGGCGCGCGCGGTGAAGCCCAGATCGCTCCAGAACGCGGTGTCGCTGTTGAACGGCATTTCCCAGGCGCGGAAGCGCTGCTGGTCGAGCAGCACCTGCAGCTGCTGACGATAGACCTGGTAGTTCACCTGGTCCTGCGCCGACAGTTGCGTCGGGTCGATCGCGTCCAGGTCGTGCAGCACCTGCTGCCAGTACGCGGTGCGCTGCGCCTGGGTGGCCGGATCGACCTTGGGCAGGTGATCGGCGGCCTGGCCCTGCGCGTCTTCGTCGTCGGCGCCGGCGAACTGCTCCTGGCGCCATTTCCACTCGCGCTGGTACAGCGCCTTGAAGCGCGCACTCGCGTCGCCGGCGGGAGCCGCGGCGGTCGGCGTGGAGGTCTTTGCCGGCGCAGCGCTCGCGGCGCCCTGCCAGGCCAGGGTGCAGGCGATGGCCAGGGCCAGCGCGGTGCGCAGTCGGGAACGGGAGGTCATCATGGGGTCTCCGGAGTGGCGGGGGCGCCGGCCTGGACCTGGGCGATCCAGGCGTCGATGCGCGCGTCCAGCAGGTCCAGCGGCATCGCGCCGCCGCCGAGGACGGCATCGTGGAAGGCGCGGATGTCGAAGCGATCGCCCAGCGCGCGCCTGGCCTTCTCGCGCAGCGCCAGGATGTCCAGTTCGCCGAGCTTGTAGCCCAGCGCCTGGCCCGGCCAGACGATATAGCGGTCGGTCTCGGACTGGATGCTGGGTTCGTCGTCGGACGGATGCGCGTGGAAGAAGTCGATCATCTGCTGCCGGGTCCAGCGCTTGGCATGCACCCCGGTGTCCAGCACCAGCCGGTTGGCGCGCAGCAGTTCGCCGGCCAGGCGGCCGTAGTCGCTGTAAGGATCGCGGTAGAAGCCGACTTCCTTGCCCAGTCGCTCGGCGTACAGCGCCCAGCCTTCCACGTAGGCGTTGTAGCTGGACTGCTGGCGGAACGGCGGCAACGGCAGGGTCTGCGCAAGCGAGATCTGCAGATGATGGCCGGGCACGCCCTCGTGATACGCGGTGGCTTCGATGTTGACCAGCGTGCGATGCGCGTAGTCGCTGGTATTGACCATCACCAGCCCCGGCTTGCTGCCCTGCGCATCGCTCTGCCAGTACTCGGCACCGGGCGCGGTGGCGCGGAACGCGGGCATCGCGCGCACCTCCAGCGGCGTCTTCGGCAGCGTACCGAACAACGTCGGCAGCTTCGGCTGCATCTGCGCGATGTCGTCGCGGTAGCGCTGCAGGATCTGCTCGGGCGAGGTGGCGAAGAACTTGCGGTCATGGGCCACCGCCTTGCGTAGCGCCGCCAGGTCAGCATAGCCGAGTTGCCTGGCGATGGCGCCCATCTCGCCCTCGATGCGCGCGACCTCGGCCAGGCCGGTCTGATGGATCTGCTCGGGCGACTGATCGGTGGTGGTCTGGGTGTGGATCGCAAAGCGGTAGCGGCGCTCTCCATCGGGCAGCGACCACAGGCCTTCGTGGGCCCGGCCCTGCGGCGCGTATTCGTTGGCGACGAAATCGGCCAGCTTTCGATAGGCCGGCCGCACCTGCTGGTCGATCGCCGCGATCATCGCCGCGCGCAGGCGCGGCCGCTCGGCCTCCGGCACTGCCGCCGGGAACTGCTGCAGCGGCGCCGCGAACGGGCTGTCGGCGCCGGCCGGCGCGGCGATCTCGCGCACCTGTGCGGGAATGCGCTCGAGCAGGTACTTCGGCTGCACCAGCCCGTCCTTGGCGCCGGCGCGCGACAGCGCCACCACCTGGTCGAGCAGCGCCGGGATCGCCTGCAGGCGCGTGATGTAGTCCTCGTAGTCCTTGACGCTGGCGAACGGAAACGCCTGCGCATAACCCGGCAACGCCACCTGGATGCCGCCGACCGGCTCCAGCGGCATCTCGTCGTTCTTCAGCGCGATCGCCTCCAGCCGGTCGCGCAACTGCCGCTGCATCATCTGCAGGCTCAACCGCTCCTGCGCCGACAGCGCCTTGGCATCGACCGCATCGAAGCGCGCCAGAAACCCGGCGGTGGCCTGGCGCTCGGCCTCCAGCGCGGCCGGCGAATAGTCGGTCCAGCGATCGTTGTAGCGGCTGTCGCCGATGATGCTGGCGAACTCGGGATGGTGGGCGAGCTGATACTGCCACTGCGCATCGAGCAGCGCGGCGAAGGCCTGCCCTGGCGGTACTGCGGCCTTCGCTGCCGCCGGCGCGGCCGGTGCGGAGGAGGTCGGCGCTGCGGACGGCTGGCAGGCCGCCAGCAGACCCAGGACCAGTGCGCCGACGGCAGACAACCGCATGCAGTTCATCGCGAGACTCCGTGGGATGCGCCGTAGCCGCTGCACGGCGCGGGTGCGGCCGTGCAGCGTGCCGCGGCGGCCGTCGCCCGCATCAGGCGAACGGCCGGTCGATCGCCGGCGACGGCGGCGTGAACCACTGCGCGCCGTCGTCGGTGACGTAGAAATGATCCTCCAGGCGCACGCCGAATTCGCCCGGCACCACGATCATCGGCTCGTTGCTGCAACACATGCCCGGGGCCAGCGCCAGCGCATTGCCGCGCACCAGGTACGGCGCCTCGTGGATGCTCATGCCGCAGCCGTGGCCGGTGCGGTGCGGCAGCCCCGGCAACTGGTAGTCCGGGCCGAGCCCGGCACGCTGCAGCACCTTGCGTGCGGCCTCGTCCACCACGGCGCAGGCCACGCCCGGCCGCACCGCGGCGAACGCCGCCGCCTGCGCCTCGTGCTCCAGTTGCCAGATGCGCCGCTGTTTCTCGCTGGGCTCGCCGAAGATGTAGGTGCGGGTGATGTCGGAGTGGTAGCCCTGCACCGTGCAGCCGGTATCGATCAGCACCAGTTCGCCCGGCCGCAGCGCCTGCACGCCGGGAATGCCGTGCGGATAGGCAGTGGCGTGGCCGAACTGCACGATGCAGAAGGTCGAGCCGTTGTCGGCACCGAGCGCGCGGTGCGCCTGGTCGATGAAGCGGGTCAGTTCCGCGGTGGTGATGCCTTCGCGCATCAGTCCGGCGGCCAGCCGCTGCACGTGCAGGGTCATGTCGCAGGCCTGCTGCATCAGCGCCAGTTCCGCCGGCGACTTGCGCATGCGGCAGCCGTCGACGATGGCCGCCGCATCGCGGATCGCGATCCGCCCCAGCACCGCGGCCAGGCCGGTGTGCACCGCGAAGGCCACGCCCGGGTCCAGCGCCAGGCTCTGCGCGTCCAGTTCCAGCAAAGCCTCGGCGACCAGCGCGTGCGGATCCTCGTGTTCCTGCCACAGGCGCTTGCGCACCGGCAGGCACAGCACCGCGTCCAGCGAGCCTTCCTCAAACGCCGGGCAGATCAGCAGCGGATCGCCTTCGGCGGTGAGCAGCATCGCCACCAGGCGCTCGCTGGCGCCCCACGGCACGCCGGTGAAGTAGCGCAGCGAAGCGCCGGCGCCGATCAGCAACGCGTCGGCGCCGTGCGCGCGCATCAGCGCGCGCGCGTTGGCCAGGCGTTGCCGGTACTCCTGCTCCTGGATCGCGGGCGCCCGCTGCGGCCATGGCGCCAACTGTGCCTGCGCCTGCTCCAGGGTCAACCCGCCGATCTGGGCCTGCTCGCTCATGCGCTGCGCTCCACGTCGGCGGTACTCCAGCAGCCGTCGATCAGCCGCTGCACGCCGCCGGGATTGCGATCGCGCAGCAACGGCGGCAGCAGCGCGTCGGGCACGCCGTCGTAACTGTGCAGCGCGGCGAAGCGGCGGATCGCCGCGGGCATGCCCACGGCAGTGAAGCCCGGATGGCCGGTGCTCGGATACGGGCCGCCATGGTTCATCGCCGGGCTCACCGCCACGCCGGTCGGCATCTTGTTGCAGATCAGGCGGCCGACCCGCGGGCGCAACGCCGCGGCCAGCGCGGCGAAGTCCAGATCGTCGCTGCCGTCGGCAGCGCGATAGAGCGTGCCGGTGAGATTGCCTTCGAAGCTGCGCGCCAGGGCGGTCAACTGGCCCATGCCACTGCCGCGCACGATCAGGCTGACCGGGCCGAACGCTTCGGTCTGCAACGCCTCGGGCTGCCGCAGGAACGCCTCGGCCGACACTTCCAGCAGGGTCGGCGCATGCCGATAGCCAGGGCCGGCGTCGGCCTCGCCGCCGGCCAGCACCGTGGCACCGGCATCGCGCAGCGTACCCACGCTGCGCTGCAGATGCTCCAGCACGCCGCGCGAGAACAGCAGCGAAGGCGCCGCCGCAGCGAAATGCGCGGTGGCCGCGGCGACGAAGGCATCGCCGGCCTCGCCCTCCGGCACCACCACGATGCCCGGGTTGGTGCAGAACTGGCCGCTGCCCATCGTGCAGGAGGCGAAGAACTCCTGCGCCAGCGCCGCGCCGCGTTCGGCCAGCGCGCCCGGCAGCAGGAACACCGGATTGACGCTGGACAGCTCGACGTAGGCCGGCACGCCGGCACGGTCGGCGGCGGCCTTCAGCGCCAGCCCGCCGGCACGGCTGCCGGTGAAGCCGATCGCGCCCAGCCGCGGATCGCCGGCCAGTTCCAGGCCCAGCGTGTTGTCGAAGTGGTACAGCAACTGCACCGTCGCCGCCGGCAGGTCATGGGCCAGCAGCGCCTGATGCGCGAGTTGCGCCAGACGCTGGCTGGTGGCCGGATGCGAGGGATGCGCCTTGGCGATCACCGGATTGCGCGCGACGATGGCCGAGGCGAAATCGCTGCCGGCCACCGCGTTGAACGCGAACGGGAAATTGTTCGGCCCGAACACCAGCACCGGCTTGTGCAGCGGCCCCAGCTGCGCGCGCAGGCCGGCCGCGGTGTCGATCACCGGCTGCGTCCAGCTGTGGCTGCGTGCCGCCTGCGCGGCCTGGCGCAACTGCCCGCTGGCGCGCGGCAGTTCCACCTTGGCCAGGCGCGGCTCCACCGGCAGGCCGGTCTCGGCATGCGCCAGCGCCACCAGTTGCTCGACGTCGGCATCGATCGCATCCGCGTACGCGTCCAGGAACGCGGCGATGCGTTCCGGCGCGGCCGCGGCCAGCGCATCGGCGCTCAGCGCCGCCGCGCTCAGCGCCGCTTCCAGGTCGGCGGCGCCGCTGACCGGGAACGACGGACCGAACTCGCTCCCGTCGCGCGGGTCCTCGGCGCGGAAGCTGCCGCGCTCCTCCAGCGAGGCCTGCCAGTGGCCGGCCAGCAACAGCGGTTGCATGCTCATCTCAGTGCCCGGGATGGGTGGCGATGGCGTGGTCGATCACCTTCAACGCCGCTTCGCGCTCGGCGCCTTCCAGCACCAGCCGCGGCGCGCGCACGCGCTCGCTGCCCAGGCCGACCTTCGCCTGCACCAGCTTGATCAGCTGCACGAACTTGGGCACGGTGTCCAGCCGCAGCAGCGGCAGGAACCAGTCGTACAGCGCCTTGGCCGCCGGGTAGCCGCCGTCGCGGGCCAGCTCGAACAGCTTCACCGACTCCTTCGGGTAGGCGTTGACCAGGCCGGCGATCCAGCCCTTGGCGCCCATGCTCAGGCCTTCGACGATCGCATCGTCCATGCCCACCAGCAGCACCAGGCGGTCGCCGAGCAGCTCGCCCAGCGCGGCGAAGCGGCGCACGTCGCCGGAGGATTCCTTGACCGCCTGCAGGTTCGGGAACTCGGCCGCCAGCTCGGCGATCTGCGCCGCGCTGAAATCGGTCTTGTAGGCGATCGGGTTGTTGTACAGGATCACCGGCAGGTCGGTGGCGCCGATCACCGCGCGCACGTGCGCGCCCATCTCGCGCCAGTCGGTGGAGTACACGTACGGCGGCAGCACCATCGCACCGCCGCAGCCGACCTGCTTGGCCGCCTGCACCAGGCGCACCGCTTCGTCGGTGGACAGCGCGGCGATGCCCGGCACCACCGGGATGCGGCCGTCGACCGCCTGCACCAGGGTCTTCAGGATCGCCAGCTTGTCGTCGAAGCTCAGCGTGGCCGCCTCGCCCAGCGAACCCAGCGGCACGATCGCGGTGCAGCCGGCGTCGACCATGAGCTGCGCATGCTTGGCCAGGAACGCGTGATCGATGCTGCCGTCGGCGTTGAACGGGGTGGTGATGGCCGGCAGCACGCCGTACCAGAAGGAAGCCTTGCTCATGGAAGTACACCTTGTGGAGAGTTGCGAAGGGATGCCGCGCGCGAAGGCGCGGCGCAAGCGGCGTCCGGACCCGGGTCCGGACAGGGATGGGCCAGCGCGTCCAGACGCGCCGGGAACAGCGGCGGCCGGCGGCCGTCGTCGGAGAAATCGGCGGGACGCGCGGCCAGCCCCAGTTCGGTGAGCGCGCTGCCGCAGATGCGGCCCTGGCACGCGCCCATGCCGCAGCGCGAGGCAAGCTTGGCGTCGCGCAGATCGGCATGGCCTTGCAGCGCCGCCAGCGGTACGTCCTCGCAGCGGCACACCAGCGTGTCCGGCGCGGCCAGCGCATGGATGCGGGGGTCCAGCGCGAACTGCCGCTGCAGCAGCGCGGCGAAAGCGCGCGCGCGCCGCCGCTGCGGCTGCAGCGCCTGCGCATCGGCGTCCTGTCCGGCAGCCAGGTGGCCGGCGATGGCGCCTTCCACCCGCGCGCAATCGCGCCCGCCGATGCCCAGCGCCTCGCCGGCGGCATACACGCCATCGATGCTGGTGCGCAGTTGCGCATCCACCGCCACGCACGGATGCGCGCCGCTGCGGCCAAGGCGGCAGCCCAGCAATTGCGCCAGTTCCACGTTCGGCACCAGGCCGTAGCCCACGGACAATTGATCGCAGGCGAGACGGCGGCGGCCGCGCGGGCCGTCGATCTCCACCTCCTGCACGCGGCCGTCGCCGTACGCGGCCAGCACCACGCTGCCAGCGTGGTAGCCGACCCCGGCCAGTTGCGTGCGCAGCGCCAGCGCCTGCAGCGCCTTGTCCGGCCAGCGCAGCGGCAACTGCGCGGCGAAGGCCGCCAGCGCGCGCCACGGCGCCTGTTCGACGATGCCCAGCACCTGCGCGCCGTGGCGCTGCAGCGTCGCCGCCGAAGCCAGCAGCAGCGGCCCGCTGCCGGCGACCAGCACGCGCCGCCCGGCCAGCGGCCAGCCCTGTTTGGCCAGCGCCTGCGCGCCGCCGGCGCCGGTCACCCCAGGCAGGGTCCAGCCCGGGAACGGCAACAGCAATTCACGCGCGCCGGTGGCCAGCACCAGCGCGTCGTAGCCCAGCCAGCGCGGGCCAGCGGGACCGTCGGTGAGCAGCCGCCGGTCCTGCGCCAGCAACACCTGGGTCTGCGGCAGGAAGGTCACCGCACTGGCCGCCAGTTGCGCCAGCGCGCGCGCGGCCAGGCGCGGCGGCGGCTGCGCCACGTCATGGCGCCAGATCTGGCCGCCGGCACGCGCCTGCAGATCGACCAGGCCGACGCGGCGGCCATGCCCGGCCGCCGCCAGCGCCGCCGCCAGCCCGGCCGGGCCGGCGCCGATCACCAGGACCTCGTAGTGGGCCGCCGACTCAGCCATCGGTCCACACCTGCATGCCGTCGCGCGCCGGGGTGATGCAGGCGCGCAACTGGCCGACGCGGTCGATGCGCACCCGGCACTCGGCGCACACGCCCATGCCGCACAGCGGCGCGCGCGGCTGGCCGCTGCGCGAGCGGCGGAAATGCGGGGCCACCTGCGCCACCGCTGCGGCCACGCTGCTGCCGTCGAGCACTTCGACGTCGCGGCCGTCGACCTGCAGGCGCAGCATGCGCGCGCTCATGCCAGCGCCCGCGCCGGCGCGTACGGCGCCGGGTCGATGGCCGCCGGCCGCTGCAGCAGTTGGTCCAGCAGCAGGCGCGCACTGCCCAGCGCGGTGGTCACGCCCAGGCCCTCGTGGCCGGCCGCGACCCACACGTCGCGCCGCTCCGGCACCGCACCCAGATACGGACGCCCATCCGGCGTGGCCGGACGCAAGCCGGTCCACACCCGGATCGCCTGCAGTTGCCGCAGCCCCGGCAGGAACGCGAAGGCACGCTCCAGCATCCGCTGCAGCATCGGCATCGATACCGTGCGGTCGGTGGCATCGAATTCGCGCGAGGAGCCGATCAGGATCTGCCCGGTCGGCCGCGGCTGCACGTTGAACGCCACGCTGCTGCCGTCGCTGCCGTGCGCGCTGTCGGCATAGCCCAGTTCCAGCAACTGATGGGCGACGAAGCCCGGATAACGGTCGGTGATCACCAACTGGCCCTTGCGCGCGCGCATCGGCAGTTCCGGCAGCAGTTCCGGCAGGGCGCAGCCGGTGGCGACCAGCACCGGGCCATGCAGCGCGCTGCCGTCGTCCAGGCGCACGCCGGCATCGGCCAGCGCGGTGGCGCGGCGGCCGGCGTACAGCTGCGCGCCGGCGGCGCAGGCGCGCTCGACCAGGTAGCGCGCCATCCGCGGCGGGTACACCACCGCCTCGGCAGCCACGCGCATGCCGCCGGCCAGGCCGGGGACCAGCGCGGGTTCCAGTTGATACAGCCGCTGCGCATCGAGCGCTTCGGCGTGCACGCCGGCCGCGGCCAGGCGCTGGATCTTGGCCGGGATCGCCTCCAGTTCGCGCGCCTCGCGCGCCACCCACAGCGTGCCGCAGCGGCTGAACTCGGCCTCCGGCAGCGGTGCGAATTCTTCCCACAGGCGCAGCGAATACGCCGACAGCGCCAGTTCCGCCGGATCGTCGTCCATCGCCACCAGGTGCCCCATCGCCGCGGCAGTGCTGCCGCCGCCGATACTGCCCGACTCGACGATCGCCACGCGCAGGCCGGCGGCCGCCGCCGCATCGGCGCAGGCCGCACCGACGATGCCGGCGCCGACGACGATCAGGTCGAAACCGCTCATGCGGCGCCGATGCCCCAGGCGAACGGATCCTGCGGATCGATCAGCAGATGCGCGCGCGCGGTGATGAAGGCCTGCCCGGTGATGCGCGGCATCACGCCGCGGGTGCCGGCCGCATAGCGGCCTTCGAACATGCTGCCGAGGATCCCCTGCTGGCGCCACACCTGGCCCGGCGCCAGCTTGCCGTCGGCAGCCAGGCACGCCAGCTTGGCACTGGTGCCGGTGCCGCAGGGCGAACGGTCGTAGGCCAGGCCCGGGCACAGCACGAAGTTGCGCGCATCGGCGCTGGCGTCCGGCGCCGGCCCGTTGATCTCGATGTGGTCGATCTCGCCGCCGTCGGCGCCGCGGATGCCCGCCGCCTCCAGCGCCAGCCGCACCGCCTCGGTGTAGGTAGTCAGCGCGCGCTGGTGGCGCAGCTCCAGCGCGCATGGCGTCTGTTCGGTGATGAAGAACCAGTTGCCGCCCCAGGCCACGTCGCCGCGCACGCGCCCGTACTCGGGCACCTGCACTTCGATGCCGGTGGCATGGCGGTAGCTCTCGACGTTGTCGACCGAGACGCGGCCGTCGGCATGCAGCTCCACGCCGACCGTGCCCACCGGCGTCTCGATGCGGTGCGTGCCCGCGCTCAGCCGGCCCAGTTCGGCCAGCGTGCGCACCAGCCCGATGGTGCCGTGGCCGCACATGCCCAGGTAGCCGACGTTGTTGAAGAAGATCACCGCCGCACAGGCATCGGCGGCCACCGGCGGCAGCAGCAGCGCGCCGACCATGGTGTCCGAGCCGCGCGGCTCGCAGGCGATGGCGCTGCGCCAGCGGTCGAAGCGCGTGCGGAACAGTTCGCGGCGCTCGGCCAGGGAACCGGTTCCCAGATCGGGGAAGCCGGAGACGACGACACGGGTCGGTTCGCCGGCGCTGTGCGAGTCGATGACATCGAGTGTATGCATGGCGCCATGCTCACATTCGGCACCGCCGCCGGCTAGCAGCGTTTGCCTGTCGCAAATGCGGAAATTCGCACAACCCGGCGACGCCCGGCGGCGTCGACTTAGGCTAGCATCGGCATTCAGGGGACGCGCGGCGGCGCGCCCGCACCGCCGCCCACTCCCGCAGGTGAACGCCATGGACACTCTGATTTCGGCACTGGAACTGCAGACGCTGTTCGACGCCTTGCCGGACGTGGTGTTCTTCGTGAAGGACCGCGACGGCCGCTACACCCACGTCAACCTGACCCTGGTGCGGCGGTTGGGCAAGAAGTACCGCGCCGACCTGATCGGCAAGTCCGCCGCGGACGTGTTCCCGCTGCCGCTGGGCGGCAGCTACCTGATGCAGGACCGCCGCGTGCTGTGCGGCGAGGTGATCGAGAACCAGTTGGAAGTGCACCTGTTCCCGAACCGCACCCCGGGCTGGTGCCTGACCTTCAAGCGCCCGCTGTGCGAGGGCGAGGACGTGATCGGCGTGGTCGGCATCTCCCGCGACCTGGGCCAGCCGGACAGCCGCCACTCCGCCTACGAGCGCATCAGCCGCGCCATGGAGCACATGCAGGCGCACTACGGCGACAACCTGCGCGTGCAGACCCTGGCCGACTTGGCCGAGCTGTCGGTGGCGCAACTGGAGCGGCACTTCCGCCGCGTGTTCCAGCTGACCCCGCAGCAACTGCTGACCAAGATGCGCATCGAAGCGGCGATGCGCCTGCTGCACGGCGACGACAGCATCGCCAGCATCGGCCAACTGTGCGGCTTCGCCGACCAGAGCGCCTTCGCCCGCCAGTTCAAGGCCACCGTGGGTATGACCCCGCGCGACTACCGGTCGATGAAGGGCAAGCTGTGAAGAGCTGGGAATGGGGATTCGGGATTGGGGATTCGTTTTTTGCTGAATGCGGGCGTGGAGATCGCGGTGCTACGAATGCAGAGCCCCTCTCCCCCTGGTACAGGGGTTGGGGTGAGGGTCCGGCGTAACCATTGCATCGAAATACCATGACACATCCGCGCTTGCCCCTGGGGGCTTGGCTTCACCGGGAACGCCCCAGTCGCGGTTGATCCATCAAAGGCATAAAACCGCGCCGACGCACACGCGTTCACGACGCACAAATCCCACCCCGCTAACCATCCCAGCTCGCCCTCCTCTGCACCGGCCGCTCAGGTCGCAAGTGGTAGCATTCTTCGTTTCCGGTCCACGCGTCATCCATGGTCAGCCTATTCCGCCGCAACAAGCCCCAGGACAACGCCGGCGAGAGCCGCACGCAGCGTTACAGCATCGAGGAACTGGCCGCCGCCTTCCCCAAGCCGGCAAGCGCCGAACCCGCGGCGCCTGCGCCGTCGGCGCCGCCTGCCGCTGAGGCCGCGCCCGCCGCTCCCGTCCCCGCCGCTGCCCCGGAGCCGACGCCCGCGCCGGTCGCCGAACACCCCGTGCAGGCGCCGGCCCCGGTCGCTGTGCCGCAGCCACAACCGACGCCGCTGCCGCCCGCAGCGCCCACGCCGCCACCGCAGGCCTACGTGCCGGCCCCGGCCGCCGCGCCGGCACCGAGCGTACCGACGCCATCGCCCGCCCCGGCCGCCCCGGCGCCGTCCACCGCGTCCGTGCCCGCCGCCGACGCCGACCTGGTGCGCAGCGACGCGCTGCCAGCCGCCCCGGCGGGCAAGCCCGGCTGGCGCGAGCGCCTGCGCAACAGCAGCTTCGCGCGCAGCGTCGGCAGCCTGTTCTCGCGCAATCCCAAGCTCGACGACGACCTGCTCGACGAGATCGAGACCGCGCTGATCACCGCCGACGTCGGCATCCCCGCCACCACCGCGCTGATCGAGAGCCTGCGCAAGCGCATGAAGGCGCGCGAGTTCGTCGACGCCAGGGCGCTGCAGCAGGCGCTGCGCGCCGACCTGCTGGCGATCCTGCAGCCGGTCGCCAAGCCGCTGCAGATCGACCGCAACGCCAAGCCCTTCGTGGTGCTGACCGTCGGCGTCAACGGCGTCGGCAAGACCACCACCATCGGCAAGCTGGCCAAGCGCTTCAAGGACGAGGGCCACAGCCTGATGCTGGCCGCCGGCGACACCTTCCGCGCCGCGGCGGTGGCGCAGTTGCAGGCCTGGGGCGAACGCAACGGGGTGAGCGTGATCGCGCAGGGCCAGAACGCCGACGCCGCCTCGGTGGCGTTCGATGCGCTGCAGGCCGGCAAGGCGCGCGGCACCGAAGTGCTGATCGCCGACACCGCCGGCCGCCTGCACACCCAGACCGGGCTGATGAACGAACTGGGCAAGATCCGCCGCGTGCTCGGCAAGCTCGACGCCAGCGCCCCGCACGAGGTGCTGATGGTCATCGACGGCACCACCGGCCAGAACGCGCTGTCGCAGCTGCGCCAGTTCCACGCCGCGGTCGGCGTCACCGGCCTGGTGGTGACCAAGCTCGACGGCACCGCCAAGGGCGGCGTGGTGTTCGCCCTGGCCCGCGAGTTCGGCATCCCGATCCGCTTCGCCGGCATCGGCGAACGCCCCGAAGACCTGCGCGTGTTCGACGCCGAGGCCTTCGTCGACGCGTTGCTGCCGGACGCCCTGGGTGCGTAACGCCTAAGCCCCTCTCCTCCGGGAGAGGGGTTGGGGTGAGGGTGCGGCGGAGTTCGCCAGGCCGGCACCGGCGGTACTCCAACCGCACCAGGCTTCGCCCGCACCCTCATCCGCCCCTGCGGGGCACCTTCTCCCGGCGGGAGAAGGAACAGCAGAGCCGCTCATCCGCCCCCTCCCGCTCCTTCTCCGGCGAGAAGGACACTGAAGCCAGCATGCGCCAGCCCTCCGACACCTTCCCCGCCCGCCTGCTCGCCTGGTTCGACCGCCACGGGCGCCACGACCTGCCCTGGCAGCATCCGCGCAGTCCGTACCGGGTGTGGCTGTCGGAAATCATGCTGCAGCAGACCCAGGTGGCGGTGGTCATCCCCTACTTCCTGCGCTTCCTGCAGCACTTCCCGACCCTGCCCGACCTGGCCGCCGCCGACAACGACGCGGTCATGGCGCAATGGGCCGGGCTGGGCTACTACGCCCGCGCGCGCAACCTGCATGCCGCCGCCAAGCGCTGCGTGGAACTGCACGGCGGCGAGTTGCCGCGCGATTTCGAGGCCCTGCATGCACTGCCCGGCATCGGCCGCAGCACCGCCGGCGCGATCCTCAGCCAGGCCTGGAACGACCGCTTCCCGATCCTCGACGGCAACGTCAAGCGCGTGCTGACCCGCTATCACGGCATCGCCGGCTACCCCGGCCTGCCGGCAGTGGAAAAACCGCTGTGGGCACTCGCGCAAGACCATGTGGCCGCGGTGCCCGACGGACGCATGGCCGACTACACCCAGGCGCAGATGGATTTCGGCGCCACCCTGTGCACCCGCGCCAACCCGGCCTGCGTGCTGTGCCCGTTGCAGGACGACTGCGTGGCGCGCCGCGACGGCCTGGTCGAGGCGCTGCCCACGCCCAAGCCGGGCAAGACCCTGCCCGAGCGCGAAGCACTGGCGCTGTTGCTGGAGAACGCCGCCGGCGAGTTGCTGCTGCAGCGGCGTCCGCCGACCGGCATCTGGGCCTCGCTGTGGACCTTGCCGCAGGCCGACACCGACAGCGAACTGCGCGCCTGGTACGCGCGCTGGATGCGCGGGCGCGACTACGAGGATGCCGAAGCGCTGCCGCCGATCGTGCACACCTTCAGCCATTACCGCCTGCATCTGCAGCCGCTGCGCCTGCGCAAGGTCGCCATGGGCGATGCGCTGGGCGACAATGACGATCTGCGCTGGGTGGCGCGCGCCGACCTGTCGGCGCTGGGCCTGCCCGCACCGATCCGCAAACTGCTCGACGGCCTCTAGCGCGCACGCGCGCGGCGTCGCGCGCATCGCCAGGAATTGCCATGTCCCGCACCGTCTTCTGCCAGTACCAGCAACGCGACGCCGAAGGGCTCGATTACGTGCCGTATCCCGGCGAGCTCGGCAAGCGCGTGTTCGCGCACATCGGCAAGGCCGGCTGGCAGGCGTGGCTGGCGCACCAGACCATGCTGATCAACGAGAACCGGTTGTCGCCGCGCGACCCCAAGCACCGCGCGTTCCTGGAAACGGAACTGGAGAAGTTCCTGTTCCAGGGCGGCGCCGACAAGCCCGAAGGCTACGTGGCGCCCGACCAGGCGCCCTGAGCGGCGCCGCGGCTTGGACTCACGCGCACGCACCGTCGCGTGGACACCGCCAATCACGCGCTTCGTCACGCATCACGCCATCGCGTAGGAGCGGCTTCAGCCGCGACGAGGCTTCCCGTGGAAAGCCGTCGCGGCTGAAGCCGCTCCTACGCGTGCGCACTGGGCTATTAGGGCTTGCCGCACGCTGCATTGCAGCGCACCTAACGCAACCGGCCACACCCTGTAACGTCAGGGAGAGGCGGTGCAACATCGCACTCGCCCAGCCGCCGCCTCGCGAATCCCGAATCCCAGTACTGCCTCAGCCCCCAGGCGCCTGCTGCGCCCGCTCCTGTACCTTGGCCTCGCGCAGTTCCTTCTCCGAGCTGCGCAGCGCCTTGACGTCGAGCGGCCGGATGCTGTCGATGCGGCAAGGCAGGCGAATCGCGCCGGGGCCGCCGCCGAGCACCAGCACGTCGTCGAACTTCGCCGAAACCTGGCTGCCGAAATGGGTGATGGCGATGCTGGGGGCGAAATCCAGGTCCTGGCAGGGGCCGGCGAATTCCAGCAGGTAGGCCTGGTTCGGCCGCGTCCACACCGCCAGCGCGCTGTCGCCGAGCGCGGTCCAGCCGCTGAGTTGGTTGAAGTACTGGAAGTCGCGCACCGGCGCGCCGGCGTGGGCGCGATACAGGGTCAGGCGCTCGTCGTCGCTGAGCCGATTGGTGGCGCAGCCGGCCAGCACCGCGGTGGCGAGGAGAGAGGACAGCAGCAGGCGTTTCATGGCAATGCTCCTGATGGTGTGGAGCGCATCATGCGCCCGCCGCCGTGCACGCGCGCGTGGAGCCGCGCGCGGCGTTCAGCGACAAGGCAGCCACGCGCCGGCAGGCGCGCACCGTCACTGCGCGGTGCCGCGCGCCGATTCGCAGAAGCGCTGCCGGTACTCCAGCGCCTTGGGCATCAGCGCCTGCAGGTTCTGGATGCGGGTGCCCGGATTGGGATGGGTGGAGGCGAACTCCGGCGGCGCCTGGCCGCCGCTGCTGGCGCTCATCCGCTGCCACAGCGGCACCGCCTCGCGCGGGTCGAAACAGGCCGCGGCGGCCAGCATCAGGCCCACCTCGTCGGCTTGGGTCTCGTGGCTGCGCGCGTACGGCAGCAGGTAGCCGTAGCCCATCGCCGCCATCGCCATCTGCTGCTGTTGCGGATCCAGGCCGCCGGCCGCGCCGGCCATCTGCCCGATCTGGGTCAGCTTCTGCTGGGCCATGCGCTGCGCGCCATGCCGCAGCAGCGCATGCGCAATCTCGTGCCCCATCACCACCGCCATCGCGTCGGCATTGCCGGCAACCGGGAACAGGCCGGTGTAGACCGCCATCTTGCCGCCGGGCAGGCAGAACGCGTTGGCCTGCTCGGACGGAATCACGTTGACGTCCCAGTCGAAGCTGCGCGCGTCGTGCCGCGCCTGCATGCCGTGTTCGGCGGCCAGCGCGTCCTCGACCACGTCGACCTTGGCGATCAGCCGCTGCGCGATCGCGCGCACCTGCTGCGCCTGCGGCGCCTGCGGGTCCAGCGGCCGTTCCTGCGCCAGGATCTCGCGGTAGGCCTGCAGGCCCAGCGCCTTTTCGTCCTCCACGTTCAACGAGCGGTCGATCAGCACCTGCTCGCCGGTATAGGGATCCTCGCTGCGGTTGGAGAACCAGTAGTACCCGGCATAGACCGCGAAGCCGAGCAGCACCAGCCAACGCACCCCGCCCAGCGGCCCACGGCGGCTGCCGCCCGGTTCGCCGCCCTGGCGGCCGAAGACCTCGTTCATCCCGCTCCCCTCGCTGATTGGTGACGCAATGTAGAACCGGCACCGGCCAGGCCGCGTCAAATGCCGCGCACCAGGCGGAACCCGATGCGGGCGCTGGTGCTGTCCGAATCCTGCATCAGCCGCCAGGCCGCACGGGTCTGCTCGGGCGCATTGGCCCAGTTGCCGCCGCGCACCACCCGCGAGCGGCAGCCCGGGTTGTACCAGGCCGCGCCATCGGCCGGCGCGCGGCGGTAGCTGGCATGCCAGCAGTCGGCGACCCACTCGCTGAGGTTGCCGGCCATGTCGTGCAGGCCCCAGGCGTTGGCGGAAAAACTGGCGACCGGGGCCGGGCCCCAGAATCCGTCGGTGTAGCCGACGAAGGCGTTGCGCCAGTGCCGGCCGCTGGGCGAGACGTCGCCGCCGCCGGTGAAGTTGCCGCTGCCGCGCGGCGGCGTGCCGGCGTTGCCCCAGGGGTAGCGGCCGCGGCTGCCGGCGCGCAGGGCGTATTCGAACTCGGCCTCGCTGGGCAACCGGTAGTGCCGCCCGGTCTGCTGCGACAGCCAGGCCGCATAGGCCTCGGCGTCGCGCACGCTGACGTGCATCACCGGGCTGTTCGGCGCCGCGCGCGCGCCCTGGTAATCGGACTGCCAGTCCACGCCGTTGCGGCGCACGAAGTTGCCGCTGCGTTCGTCGTAGACGGTGGAATGGCCACGCCGGGTGGCGCGCGGACGCGCATTGGTGGCCTCCACGAAACGGCGGAACTCGGCCACGGTGACCTCGGTGATCGACATCGCGAAGCCGCGGTCGAAGCGCACGTAGTGCTGCGGCATCTCCGCCGGCGAGGCGCCGGGTTCGCTCTCGGCCGCGCCCATGCGGAAGCCGCCGTGCGGCACCACGATCATCTGCGGGCCGCGCCCGCCGTCGCGCATGCCGTCGGTGAACACCTGGCCGGGGCGGAAACTGCCGTAGTGGGTGGCCAGGTCGATGCGTTCGCGCAGCATCGCCGCCACCGGATCGCCGGGATCGGCGATGCGCAGCACGTCGCCCAGGCGTTCGCGCGCCGACTTCAATCCGGCCGGCGTGGCCAGATCGCGCAGGCCGGCATCGCGCAAGGCGGCGATGCGTGCCACCCGCACCTGCTCCACGCGCACGCGCGCGTCGCGCACCGTGGCCGCGTCCTCGCGCACCCGCGCCGCGCGCGCCAGCCAGCTGCCGGCGGCGGCGAAGTCCGAGGCCGCCGCAGCCGCCTCGGCGCGGCGGATCAGCGCGCTCTCCACCGCCGCCACGCCCTGCCGCGCGCGGTCATCGTCGGCATCCAGCAGCAGCGCCTCGCGGAAATTGGCCAGGGCGCCGTTGCCGTCCTCGCCCAGCCGGCCACCGCGCAGGTCGTCCTCGCCGGCGCGGTTGTAGGCCAGCACTCGCGATGCGGTCTCCACCCGCTGCTGCAGGCGCCGCACCGCCGGGTCCTCAGCATCCAGCCACAGCGCCACCATCGCGATACGTGCGGCCTGTTCGAGGGTGTGCTCGGAAAGATCCGGGTCGCGCAGCGCCTGCGCGCCGAGCTGCAGCAGCCGCCGCCGCGCCTTGCGCAGGCCGTCCTGGGCGATGCGATCGTTGGGCGCCAGGCTGCGGATCGCCAGGTACAGCGGAATCGCCGACTGCGCGTCCTCGAACAGGCGGTCCTCGGCCAGTGCGCGGGCCGCCTCGCGTCGCGCCTGCGGCAGGCCGCTGCGGGTCAAGGTCGGCAACGGCGGCTGCCAGCGCGCCACGGTCTCGGCCGCGTCCTCGCCGCCGATGGTCACGCTGGGCGCCTGCACCGGCCGGGCCGGCGGCGACCGCGCCGGTGCGGTCGCCGCGGCGCGCGCAGGCGCGGGATCGGCGGCCGGCGTCGGCGGCTGCCGCGCACAGCCGACCAGCGCTGCCGCAAGCATGCTCCAGACCATCACAACGCCGCTGCTGCGCACCTTTCCTCCGAACATGGCCCTAGGGCGTGTCACCAATGCGACGCCGCCCCACCCGGCGCGCCGTGCGGCCGGCGGAGCGACGTTAGGCTATTCTCGCCTGCCTGAGCAAACCCTGCAGTCAACGGAAATCACGTGCCTTATTGGATCAAGCAACCCGCCGAGCTGAGCGAACGGCTGGCGCAGCGGCCGGCCCGCATCGGCCTGGATACCGAATTCGTCCGCGAGCGGACCTACTGGCCGCAACTGGCGCTGGTGCAGATGGCGGTGGGCGACGAAATCCTGCTGATCGACCCGCTGATCCCGGGCATGCCACAGGCGCTGGCGCCGTGGCTGAGCGACCCGGACATCCTCAAGATCATGCACAGCGCCAGCGAAGACCTGGTCGCCTTCAAGTGCGCCTGCGGCACCCTGCCGCGACCCCTGTTCGACACCCAGATCGCCGCCGGCCTGGCCGGCCTCGGCGCCGGCATGGGCTACCAGAAGCTGGTACTGGAAATCACCGGCGTGCACCTGGCCAAGGGCGAAACCCGTTCGGACTGGCTGCGCCGCCCGCTGTCGCCGGCGCAGCTGGAGTACGCCGCCGACGACGTGCGTCATCTGTTCGCGCTGCACGACGCGCTGCAGGCGCGCTTGCAGACCCTGGAGCGCAGCGACTGGCTGCACGAGGACGGCGAACGCCTGCTCGGCACCGTCGAGCACGACGACGGCGAACGCTGGCCGCACCTGGGCATGCGCGCGGCGCAATTCATGGACCGCCCCGCGCAACTGCGCCTGCTGCGCCTGTTGCGCTGGCGCGACGCGCAGGCCCGGCACAGCGACAAGCCGCGCAGCTGGATCCTGGACAACGAACTGGCCGCCACCCTGGCGCGGTTCCCGCCGCAGGACCCGCCGGCCATGCTGGCCCTGTTCGACAAGCACCCCAAGGCGCCGCGCAAGCTCAGCGATGCGCTGTGGCAGGCGCTAACCACGCCGCTGGCCGACGAGGCCGACGCGCCGCAGGCGCTGGCCGCCAGCGACGACAACAAGGCGGCGCTGAAGCGGCTGCAGGACGCGGTGGCCACACGCAGCGCCGAACTCGGCCTGCCCGACGGCCTGCTGGCCTCGCGCAAGCACCTGGAAGCGCTGCTGGAAAGCGCGCAATGGCCACAGCCGCTGGCGGGCTGGCGCCGGCGAGAACTGGAACCGCGGCTGCAGCCGCTGCTGGCCGGCACGCGTTGAGCGGTGCGGCCGAGTCCGGCCGCGATCGCGCCGTCGCGTGCCACCTGCGCCCGGCGCATCGGGCATAAAAAAGGCCAGGAGATCCTGGCCTTTTTTCGTCCGCTCAATACTTGAAGAGCGGGAACTTCAGATCCGGATGGCGCGCCTTCCATTCGTTGTAGGCGGCGGTGCCTTCCCAGGCGGCGAACGCCTTCGGCGTGCGGCCGCGACCGGACCAGGTTTCGCCGGTATGCGGCAACTGGTACTTCGGCTTGACCTCGCTGCGGCCGCCGGCGGCGGACTTGCTGCTGGCCGGCTTGGACGCCGCGCTGGTCACGTAGGCGGCGATCTCGTTGCGCTGCTTGGCGCTGAAGAACTCGGCGAACTGTTCCAGCAGCGACAGCACGTTGGCATGCGCCGCATTGGTTTCGCCCTCGCGCGCCTGCCGCTCCTGCTCTTCCAGCTTGCGCATTTCTTCCTGCAGCTTGGCCTTGGCTTCGGCGATCTGTTGCAAGTTGCGAACTTCCGTCATGTGTAAAAGACCCGTCTTTAGTAAAAGGTGTGAAGCGGACGGCTTGTTTCGTCCGGAACGAAATCACCGCGGGAGATTTCGGCCGCCGAGTATATCGACTCCCTGCGCACGCTGTAGACAGCATGCTGAGCGCGTTCGCGGGTCCCGACCGGCCCCCGCCCCGGCACCGCGGATGTTGCATTGCCCCCCCCTTGGCATGCGGCCCCGTGCCCAGTTACACTACGCGTCTGATGTGGGGCGGTAGCTCAGCTGGGAGAGCGTCGCGTTCGCAATGCGAAGGTCGAGGGTTCGATCCCCTTCCGCTCCACCATCTTTCCGTCTTCGACGGTGCAAGCAAGGTCAGACAGCCACCAGGCTCTCTGGCCTTTTTTGTTGGCCGGTCCTGGTTGTCGTCCGATCCTGGCGCTGACCGCGCCCGATCACGCCGCTCCTGCATGCGCGACCGGCGATGGCGCGCCCCGGGCCCTCGGCCTTCTCACTAAGGCAAAGCGGCGGGACGCCGACGCGCTGCGCGCCCCGCCGCTCGCTCGATCAGCCGTTGTCGTCCTGCGCGGCCTGATCCTGGCCGGAGCGCGGGCCGCGCTCGTGCGCCTCGCGCAGCTTCTGGTCTTCCAGGCCGGGCCGCTGCTTGGCGGTATCGTCCTGGGCACGGTCCTGCTGGCCCTCGTGGATGCCTTGCTGCTTGCCGGACTGGGTGGTCTCGTCTTTTGCCATGGTCTGCACCTCGCTGGGGCGGATGCCCCTCCGCTGCCACCCTAGCGAGGGCGCCGTGATGCACCGATCACGGCGTGCCGGGCATCACGCCGCCAGCGCCGGCGTGCCGGCCTCGGCGATGTCGTCGCTGCGCAGCAGCCGCGCACGGTCCAGCAGGATCACCAGCCGATCCTCCAGCTTGCCCATGCCTTGCAGCAGGTCGCGGCGGATATCGCTGCCGAAGGCCGGCGGCGCCTCGATCTGCTGCGGCGGCAGTTCCAGCACCTCGTTGACCGCGTCCACCAGCAGGCCGAACGACTGCGTGCGGCCGCCCTCGTCGGTGGCGGCAGTGGCGATGACGATGCAACTGCGCCGGGTGACCTGGCTGGGCGCGCGGCCGAGCCGCGACTGCAGGTCCACCACCGGCACCACCGCGCCGCGCAGGTTGATCACCCCGCGCACGCAGGCCGGCATGGTCGGCACCGGGGTGGGCGTGCGGTACTCGATGATCTCGTGGATGCCGGCGATGTTGAGCCCGAACAGTTCGCGATCCAGCTGGAAGGTCAGGAACTGGCAGCCGCTCTGCGGCGTGTCTCCGGCCGCGGTCTCGTAGCGATCGTTGTGCATGATCTTCCCCTTCAGAAGTTGACGAACTGGCCTTCGTCCGGCGCATCCGCCAGCGCGTAGGCCGGAACCTGGCGTGCCCGCGGGCGCAGGCCCTTGCCGGCGCTGCGCACGGGCCGCGTGGCCGCCGGCCTGGGCGCCACCGGTACGGCACGGCGTGGCGCGCCCAGTTCCTGTTCGCGGTTGAGGCGGAAGAAGCCCATCGCCTGCTGCAACGATTCGGCCTGGGTGCTCATCTGCTCGGCGGTGGCCGCCAGTTGCTCGGAGGCCGCCGCGTTCTGCTGCGTGGCCTGGCTGAGCTGGGCCACCGCCAGGTTGATCTGGGTGACGCCGGAGGACTGCTCCTGCGAGGCCGAGGCGATCTCCTGCACCAGATCCGAGGTCTTCTTGATGCTGGGCACGATGGTGCCGAGCAGGTTGCCGGCGCGATCGGCCAGGCCCACGCTGCTGGCGGCGACCTCGCCGATCTCCTGCGCCGCCACCTGGCTGCGCTCGGCCAGCTTGCGCACTTCCGCCGCCACCACGGCGAAGCCCTTGCCGTGCTCGCCGGCACGCGCGGCCTCGATCGCCGCGTTCAGCGCCAGCAGGTTGGTCTGGTAGGCGATGTCGTCGATGATGCCGATCTTCTGCGCGATCTGCTTCATCGCATGGGTCGAAGCCAGCACCGCTTCGCCGCCCTCCACCGCTTCCTTGGCCGCCTGTGCCGACATGCCTTCGGTGACCTTGGCGTTGTCGGTGTTCTGCGCGATGGACGCGGTCATCTGCTCCAGCGAGGCGCTGGTCTCCTCCACGCCGGAGGCCTGCTCGGTGGCGGCCTGGCTCAGCGACTGCGCGGTAGCGCTGACTTCCTCGGAGGAGCCGGCCAGCGACTGCGCGCTGGCGTTGACCTCGCCCACCACTTCCGCCAGCCGCTCGACCATGGCCTGCAGCGCCACCATCGCGCTGGTGCTGTCGTTGGGACGGGTCGGCACCTGCACGGTGAGATCGCCACGCGCGATCCGCGAAGCGACTTCCATCACCGTGCTCGGCTCGCCGCCGAGTTCACTCATCAGCGAACGCGCGATCAGGAACCCGATCACCGAGGCGCACAGCGCCGCGACTAGGCTGCCGACGATCAGGGTGAGGTTGGTGCGCTGCTGCAGTTGCTCGGCCTCGGCGGCGCGCACCGCCAGCAAGTCGCTCTCGGCGCGGCGCACTTCGGCCATGCGGTCGCGCATCGCATCCATGTAGGCCTTGCCCTTGGAGGCGCGTACCGACGCGGCCAGCGCTTCCATCGTCGCCTGGCCCTCGTTGACGTTCTTGCGCAGCGCGATCTGCGGATGCACCGCCTGGCTGAGCCATTGCGCCTGGGTCTGCTTCAGCGCGTTCAGGCGCTCCTGCTGCTTGGGATTGTCCGCGGTCAGCTCCTGCGCCGTGCGCAGGTGGCTGTCGAAGCTGGCGACGCCGTCGCGGTAGGGCTGCAGGAAGGTGTCCTCGCCGGTCAGCGAGAAGCCGCGGGTACCGGTCTCGATGTTGATCAGGCTGCTGAGCGCGGCATCGACTTCGGCGATCACCTTGTAGGTGTGGGTGTTCCAGTAATTGGCCTGCGACAACGCCGACACGTTGAAGTAGGCCACGCCGGCCAGGGCCAGCAGGATGCACAGGACCACGGCGAAGCCGCCGTAGAGTTTGGTTGCGACTTTGAGATTCTTCAGCACGGCACTCTCCCGACAATGGGGCAGTTGTGACAACGACAGCGACACGGAACTGGCGGCGCCACCGGCGCCGCCAGGGAATGGATCAGGCGTGGCCCAGCAGCGCTTCGCTGCGGTCGCGATTGCCTGCGCCCGGGCGGCGCGCGGCCGCGGATGGCGTACGCGCCGACCAGCGCGCGCCGGCCGCACGCAGCGGCGCCGCCTCGCTTTCATCCAGCACGTGCGTGGCGCGGCGCGTGGCAGCGGACAGCTGGAAGAAGGCCATGCTCTCCTGCAACTGCACGGCCTGCGTGCTCATCGATTCGGCGGTGGCCGCCAGCTCTTCGGAGGCGGTGGCGTTCTGCTGGGTGATCTGGCTCAGCTGCACCACCGCCGCATTGATCTGGTTGACGCCGGAGGACTGCTCCTGCGAGGCGGCGGTGATCTCCTGCACCAGGTCCGAGGTCTTCTTGATGCTGGGCACGATGGTTTCCAGCAGTTGTCCGGCGCGTTCGGCCAGTTCCACGCTGGAACCGGCGACCTCGCCGATCTCCTGCGCGGCCACCTGGCTGCGCTCGGCCAGCTTGCGCACTTCCGCGGCCACCACCGCGAAGCCCTTGCCATGCTCGCCGGCACGCGCGGCCTCGATCGCCGCGTTCAAGGCCAGCAGGTTGGTCTGGTAGGCGATGTCGTCGATGATGCCGATCTTGTGCGCGATCTGCTTCATCGCCGCCACCGTGGCCACCACCGCCTCGCCGCCTTCCAGGGTCTCGCGGGCCGCCTGCGCGGCCATGCCGTCGGTGATCTTGGCGTTGTCGGTGTTCTGCGCGATGGACGCGGTCATCTGCTCCAGCGACGCGCTGGTCTCCTCCACGCCGGCGGCCTGCTCGGTCGAGGCCTGGCTCAACGACTGCGCGGTGGCGCTGACTTCTTCCGAGGCGCCGGCCAGGCTCTGCGCACTGGCGTTGACCTCGCCGACCACCTGCTGCAGCTTCGCGACCATGCGCTGCATCGCCAACAGCAACTGCGCGGTCTCGTCGCGGCCGCGCACGTCGATGGACATGCTCAGGTCGCCCTCGGACAGCGCATTGGCCACGCTGACCGCCTTGCCGATCGGCCGGGTCACGCTGCGGCTGATGAACACGCCCAGGCCCACGCCGAGCAGCACGCCGCCGATCACGATGGCGAGCATGGTGCGGGTGCTGCTGGCGTAGATCTCGTCGGTGGCGTCGTTGGCCTTGGACGCATTCGCTTCCTTGATCTCGCTCAGCTCGGACATCAGCACATCCAGTTCGTCGGAGCTGCTGCGTACGCTCTTGGACAGTGCGGCCAGCTGCGGATTGCCTTCCGGCAGCGGCTCGCGCATCACCGAGTCGACGAACTGGCCGCGCCGCTCCAGGTAGGTCTTCCACACCTGGTCGAAGCGGACCAGCTTGGCCAGCGTGTCCGGGTCGTCGAACGAGGCCCTGGCCTTGTCCATGTGCTCGACCACCTTGGCGGTGTACTTATCGAGGCTGGCGACGTGCTTGGCACGGTCTTCCGCCGTGCTGGCCAACTGCAGGTTGGCGCGCGAACGGCCGGCATTGATCAGGTTGATGTTGGCCTCTTTCAGGTGCGACAAGCCGAGCAACTCGCGTTCGTACAGCACCGTGGCGTAGTCGTTGATGCGGCCCGAGTTGCGGATGCCGACCCAGCCGATGCAGGCGCCGATCGCCGCCACGATCAGAAACGCCGCCGTCAGCCTGACCCCGATTTTCATATTGCCCAACATGGTGTGTACCCCGATTTGTGTGTGTCCGCTTGCGCCGGGCGATGCATCCGGCTGCGTTTCGCGGCGCCTCGCGGAGCAGTCCCGCTCGCCAGGTCGCGAGGGGGAACGCTGCGCTGCAACGTCATGCGTGAGGGCTATCGGCGCAATTGAGGACGCCTTTAAATCGCGTGAAAATTGCGGAATCCCGCATAACGCGGATGTTTTCGCGACATTCGTGAATGCGCAACGAACCTTGCGCCACGGCACTCAACACAGAAAAGGGAACACGAGGACCGCTCGGCGCGGATGCCGCAGTTGTTCTGCAAGGGCAGATGCCCCCGGTTTTGCGCCGAGGACGAAGTGGGATACCAACCCCTTTAATTTGTAGACAGAATGTGAAAGCAGCGCCGATATACCGCAAACGCACTGAGCGGGCGCGGGCAAGGCGCAGCGCCTTCACACCATCGGCAGTGCCACGACCGTTCGCCGTTCCGCCGCACTGCCACCGCGCAACAGCCGTTGCGCGCGCGCATGCGCTTCGGCATCCATGTCCTGCAGCGCTTCGAAGCGCTCGCCGACCCAGCTCGCCATCGGCACGCCGTCCCGGTACAGCACGCGCGCGCCCGCCACCCGCGGCACGCGCGCGCCGGGCAACACGCTGCCGAGCAGGTTGGCCGGATCGGCGGCGGCCACGCACACCCAGCTGCCGTCGCCGGGCTGGCGGCGCACGTGCCGCAGCAGGCCGATCGCCTCCGGCAGGGCGAACTGTTCGCCGGACAGGCCATCGATGAAGCGCCCACCGCGGATCTCGCCACGCGCCTCCAGGCGCTGGTAGACCCGCAGCAGCTCGCGCCACGGCGGCAGCCACACCGCCTCGCGCTCGAGCAGGCGCCAGCAGACCACGCCGTAGCGGCGCAGCAGGGTGCGCGCGACGTGCTCGACCGCCTCGCTGCGCGCGGCCGGGTCGTCGGCCTCGACACCGGTGCGCAGTACCGCCCAGCGCCCGGCATCCTGGATGCCGCCGTACAGCGCCATGCGCGGCCGGCGCCGCGACAGCGCCGAGGGCCGCTTCGATGTCGGCACCAGCAAGGCGCGCAGGCCGGCATAGCTGTCGCAATGGACCCGGCCGGCGGCGACCAGTTCGGCCAGTGCCGCCTCCAACTCGGTGGACAGCAGGCGCGTGGCCTCGGCGATCTCGTCGAAGAACGAGGCGCCGTGCGCCTCGAGATGGTCGGCGACCTTGCGCGCGCGCGACCCCAGCGCGCCGGCCTCCGGCGCTGGCGACAGCCGCGACCACTGTCCGGCGCTGCGTCGCGGCAGCAGCAGGATCGGCGTGCTGCGCAGCGTCGGCGCGGCGCCGCCGGCGCCGGGACGCAATCGCGTCCACAGCGTACGGCCGGCGCTGCAGGCCTCGTCCAGCCATGCCGGGCGGTAGTCGCGCACCCGCGCCGGCAGCAGTTCCGCCTCCCACAGCGGCGCCGCGGCCTCCACGCCCTCCAGTTGCGCCAGCACCGTGGCCAGCGCCTCGGCGCCCTCCACCTGGCCCAGCGCATCCAGATGCTGCCAGCGGAACAGGAAGCGCGCGTAGTCGCGCGGCGCCACCGGCTCGATCTCGCGACGCAGGCGGCCGAGGGTGTAGCGGTGGATGCGCGCCAGCAGGTGCCGCTCGCACCACTCCTCGGCATCGGCATCGGCGCTGAACCGCCCGCCCAGCACATAGCCGTCCTGCTGCAGCGCCAGCAGCCCGGCCTGCACCTCGCGCAGCGGCAGGTGCAGCGGCGCCGCCAGCGCCTCGGCGGTGACCGGCCCCAGCCCGGCCAGGCGCCAGCGCAGCAGTTCGCGCAATGCGCTGTCGCGCTCCCACTCGGCGACCGCGTAGCCCTCGGGCACGGCGATGACCGGTTGCGCGCCGGCCTGCGGATACAGCGGCGCCACCGCCGCCAGCGCCTCGGCGGCCACCCACAACGCCGCCGCACCGCCATCCACGCCATGCAGGCAGGTGGCACGCGCGTCTTCCGCCAGTTCACCCAACCACTGCTGCCACTGCGGCTGCGCGGCGGCCTCGTCCATGCTCACCACGCCGAGCGTGAGCAGCGCCTCGTGCATCTCGTCGCGGCTGCGCGGCTGCGGCCAGGCCTCCTCGCGCACCGCGGCGATCGCCTGCGGATCCAACTGGCCGAGATCGTCGGCGTTGTCCGGGTCCTGGTAGCGGCGACTGTGCACGGCCTGGGTCCGCCGCTCCTCCAGCGGGGCGTCGTCGAGGAAGGCATAGGGCCGCGCATCCAGGGCCTCGGCCGCCAGCGGCGACGGCGCGGTCAGTTCGCGCGCCAGTACGCGCACGTCGCCGGCCTCGAGGCGGCGCAGCAGCTGCAGCCAGCCGGCGCTGTCCATCGCCTCGTCCAGGCAGTCGCGCAGGGTCTGCGCCACCAGCGGATGCTCGGGAATCTCGCGCTCGCCGACCAGGTTCTCCGCGCAGGCCACCTGATCGGGGAAGACCGTGGCCAGCAGGTCCTCGGACTTCATCCGCTGCAATTGCGGCGCGACCTTGCGCCCGCCGGTGAAGCGCGGCAGCGCCAGCGCGTTGGTGGCATTCCAGCGCCAGCGCACGCCAAACAGCGGCGCGTCCAGCAGGGCCTGCACCAGCACGTCCAGCGCCGAGGCGGCACGCAGGTAGCGCGCCACCTCGTCCAGGGCGAAGCTGTGCCGGGTCGACAGCGACAGCACGATCGCATCCTCGGTCGCCGCCGCCTGCAACTCGAAATTGAAGGTGCGGCAGAAGCGCTTGCGCAGGGCCAGGCCCCAGGCCCGATTGATGCGGCTGCCGTAGACGCTGTGGATCACCAACTGGGTGCCGCCGGTGGCGTCGAAGAAACGCTCCAGCACGATGCACTGCTGGGTCGGCAAGGCGCCCAGCGCCGCATGCGCGCGGCCGAGGTAGTCGACGATCTGCTGCGCGGCAGCCGCATCCAGCGCCAGCGGGCCGCACAGCCACTGCAGCGCCTGCGCCGCCCCACCCTGCGCCAGCGCCTGCTCGACCTCGGCCCGCAGCCGCGACACGCCCAGCGACAGCGCGTCGCTGCGCCCGGGCGCTTCGCCGATCCAGAACGGGATATTGGGTGGCGCACCGCGCGCATCCTCCACCCGCACCCGCCCGGCTTCCACGCGCAGGATGCGGTAGCTGGCGTTGCCGAGCTGGAACACGTCGCCGCCCAGGCTCTCCACCGCGAAATCCTCGTTGACCGTGCCGATGGTCTGCGCCTGCGGCTCCAGCACCACGCTGTAGTCGCCGGTCTCGGGGATGGTGCCGCCAGAGGTGAGCGCCGCCATCCGCGCGCCGCGGCGCTGGCGAACGCGGCGATGTACCGCATCGCGATGCAGATAGCCGGCGCGCGGCCCCAGTCGCGTGCTGAAGCCTTCGCTGAGCATGCGCAGCACCGCGTCGAACTGCGCGCGCGGCAACGCCGCATACGGCCAGGCGCCACGCACCAGCGCATACAGCGCGTCTTCCTCCCACTCCTGGCAGGCCACCTCGGCGACGAGCTGCTGGGCGAGCACGTCCAGCGGCGCATCAAGCATGCGCAGCGCATCCAGTTCGCCGCGGCGTACGCAATCCAGCAAGGCCGCGCACTCGACCAGGTCGTCGCGCGACTGCGGGAACAGCCGCGCCTTCGGCGTGCCGCCCACCGCATGCCCGGAGCGACCGGCGCGCTGCAGGAACGCGGCGATCGACCGCGGCGAGCCGAGCTGGCAGACCAGGTCGACGTCGCCGATGTCCAGGCCCAGTTCCAGCGACGCGGTGGCTACCAGCACCTGCAGTTCGCCGGCCTTGAGCCGGCGCTCGGCGAGCAGCCGGGTCTCGCGCGCCAGACTGCCGTGATGCGCCGCCACCGCCTGCGCACCGAGCAGTTCGCCCAGGTGGCGGGCGGTGCGCTCGGCCATGCGCCGGGTGTTGACGAACACCAGGGTGGTGCGGTGCGCGCGCACCAGTTCGGCCAGACGCGTGTACGCCTGCTGCCACTGATCGGCGGACATGGTCACGCTGAGCGGTGTCGGCGGCACCTCCAGCGCCAGGTCGCGGGCGCGCGCATAGCCGATGTCGACGATGGCGCAGTCCGCCTGGTCGTCGTGCACCGCCGCGCTGCCGACCAGGAAACGCGCAACCGCATCGATCGGCTTCTGCGTCGCCGACAGGCCGATGCGCAGCGGCGGCACCTCGCACAGATGCTGCAGCCGCTGCAGCGACAGCGCCAGATGGCTGCCGCGCTTGTTCGCCGCCAGCGCATGGATCTCGTCGACGATCACCGTGCGCACATGGCGCAGCGTCTTGCGCCCGGACACCGAGCCGAGCAGCACGTACAGCGACTCCGGCGTGGTCACCAGCACGTGCGGCGGACGCCGCCGCGCCTGCGCGCGCTCGCGCTGCGGGGTGTCGCCGGTACGCACCGCGGTGCGGATCTGCACATCCGGCAGGCCCAGCGCCGCCAGCTCGGCGCGGATGCCCTGCAGCGGCGCCTCGAGATTGAGCTGGATATCGTTTGAAAGCGCTTTCAGTGGCGACACGTACAGCACCTGGGTGCGGTCCTGCAGGCCGCCGTCGCGCAGGCCTTCACGCACCAGCGCATCCAGCGCGGCGAGGAACGCGGTGAGGGTCTTGCCGGAGCCGGTCGGCGCGGCAACCAAGGTGTGCCGTCCCGCCTGGATCGCCGGCCACGCCGCCGCCTGCGCCGGCGTGGGCGCAGCGAAACGCTGTTCGAACCAGCGTGCAACGGCGGGATGAAAGCGCGTGTGCGCCAACGACATGCGATCTCCTGTACCGCCGAGGTGCGGCGCGCAGCGATGCCACGTTTTGCGCATTGTCCACGCGACTGTCTCGCGTCATCGCCTCGCCAATGAAAATGGTGACGTTATCCAGGCGATCAAGCACATTCACACGGGAGCGCTGTTTTTAGGGGGTTTTCCATTAAGCGTTCATCGAACGACATAATGTCTACCACTCGCTCCGCATCACGCGGTTATGTTGTCGACGACATCACGTATCCCGGCCTAGCGTTTGCGCAAACGCACAAGCTTTGTTTCTGGGAACGGAATGCGGCACGGCAACACCAGCGAACACCGGTATCGCCCATCAACCGCGCACGGGACGCTCCACGTCCCACGCGCGATCGCGGCGGCGCGCGTTCGCGTCGCCCCGCCTCCGTCTCCCTTCGATGTCGAACTGCCGTCGCCTGTTGGCGTGCGGCAGCGATGGCGGCGGCATCCGCCATCGGGTCCTGCATTGCCGGACTGCGCATGCGTTTCACCTCTCCACCGCCATCGCCAAGGAGCATCACCAATGGCACAGAGCAGCCCGTACCTCTCCAACAACGACCTGAGCCAGCGCCGCGGCAGCGACGCACCACAGTCGCTTGGCGTCGCGCCGAACGTGTTCGAAGGCAACGACCCGACCGCGATCGCGCGCGCACTCAAGCAATCGGCCGACCTGCACGCACGCCGCCGCACCGGTCCGTATCGTTCGGCCATGTCGATGCTGACCTTCTACATCAATCGCGCCGGCGATCAGTTGCCGGCGCAACGCCGACAGATCCTCGAGCAGGCCAAGGACGAGTTGCGCAGCCTGTACGGCAAACCGCGCAAGGGCGACGCCAGCGACAGAGCGTAAGCGGCCGCGCAGCGTGATGGAGCGATCAGTTCCGCACGCTGCCCGGGCCTGGCGCACGCCGCCCGTTGCCGTCCTCCGACGTAGTGCCACATGATGCGGACATGGCCAAGGCATCCGGCATTTCGGACCTCATCCAGCACGCTGCCGCCGCGACGCAAGACGACGCGGCGCTGCTGTCGCGCATCATCCTGGCGCAGGGCGAGATCGCCGCGGCCGGCGGCGATCCGCTGCAGGTGGTCGACGTGGTCACCCGCCGCGCGCAGGAGCTGACCCGCTCCAACGGCGCGGTGGTGGAGATGTGCGACGGCAAGGACATGCTGTACTGGTCGGCCAGCGGCGTCGCCGAACGCCACCTCGGCCTGCGCCTGCCCAGCAATGGCAGCCTGTCCGGCCTGTGCATGCGCAGCGGCCAGGTGTTGCGCTGCGACGATTCGGAAATCGACCCACGGGTCGACCGCGAGGCCTGCCGGCGCATCGGCCTGCGCTCGATGCTGGTGGTGCCGCTGCGCTACGGCGACCGCAGCATCGGCGTGCTCAAGGTGCTGGCGCCGCAACCCGATGCCTACAGCGCGCAGGACGTGCGCACGCTGGAACTGCTGGCGACGCTTGTCGGGGCGACGCTGGCGCTGGCGATGGACCGCGCGGCGCTGCAGACCGACATCGCGCGCCGCCAGGACGTGGAGAAACACGCGTTCCGCGAGAAGGCGGCGATCGCCACCCGCATCCGCGAAACCATCGCCGGTGGGCGCCTGCAGATCGTGACCCAGCCGGTGCTGGCACTGGCATCGCAGCGCATCGTCGGCGTGGAAGCGCTGTCGCGCTTCCCGGCCAATCCGGCGCTGCCGCCGCTGCGCTGGTTCGACGATGCGAGCCGGGTCGGGCTGGCGCTGGAGCTGGAACTGGCCGCCGCGCGCAAGGCGCTGGACCTGCTGGCGCAGTTGCCGGCACCGGTCTACCTGGCGATCAACGTGTCCGCGCAGACCCTGCTGCATCCGCAACTGCAGGCGCTGCTGCACGGCCACGACCTGTCGCGGATCGTGCTGGAGATCACCGAGCAACTGCAGGCGCCGGACTATCCGCGCCTGTCCGACCACATCGGCCTGCTGCAGCGGCAGGGCCTGCGCATCGCCCTGGACGATGCCGGCACCGGCTTCGCCAGCCTGCGCCACCTGCTGCACCTGGCGCCGGACATCATCAAGCTGGACCTGACCCTGACCCGCGGCATCGACGCCGAACCGCGCCGCCAGCGGCTGGCGATGGCGATCCTGTCCTTCGCCGCGGAAACCAATGCGGACGTGGTGGTCGAAGGCATCGAGACCGAGAGCGAACTGGCGACGCTGCAGGCGCTGGGCGCGCGTTACGGCCAGGGCTACCAGCTCGCCCATCCCGGGCCGCTGTCGGCGCACCTGGCGCGTTATCCGGCGATCGGCGACGGCATCGGCTGAGTCGCGGGCGATCGAGCGTTGCGTGCCAGACACGCCCGCCACGAACATCGTGTGTAGGAGCGGCTTCAGCCGCGACCGGGCGCCAACGGTAATGCCCCGTCGCGGCTGATCCCAAAAAGGGAACAAGAGCCGCTCCTGCAGTGCCCCCGCCTCGCCCCAGAACCCACACCGGCGTCGACAAGAACGCCACGCGCCAGACGCGGCACCTGCGCAAATGCGAGGCAAGAAAAAAGCGGGCCGAAGCCCGCTTTTTTGAAACGGCAGTGGACGCCAGCGGCTTATTCGGCCGACACGCCCTCGCCTTCCTCGACGGCCTTCATCGACAGGCGGATACGGCCCTGCTTGTCGACTTCCAGCACCTTGACCTTGACCACGTCGCCTTCCTTCAGCTTGTCGCCGACCTTCTCCACGCGCTCGCTGGAGATCTGCGAGACGTGCACCAGGCCGTCCTTGCCTGGCAGGATGGTCACGAACGCGCCGAAGTCCATGATCTTGGCGACCTTGCCTTCGTAGATGCGGCCCGGCTCGACGTCCGAGGTGATCTGCTCGATGCGCGACTTGGCGGCCTGCGCCGCGATCGCATTGACCGAGGCGATGACGATGGTGCCGTCGTCCTGGATGTCGATCTGGGTGCCGGTTTCCTTGGTGATCGCCTGGATGGTCGAACCGCCCTTGCCGATCACTTCGCGGATCTTGTCCGGGTGGATCTTGATGGTCAGCAGGCGCGGCGCGTAGTCGCTCAGCTCCGCACGCGGGCTGGTCAGCGCGCTGGCCATCTCGCCGAGGATGTGCAGGCGGCCGGCCTTGGCCTGGGCCAGGGCCTGCTTCATGATCTCCTCGGTGATGCCTTCGATCTTGATGTCCATTTGCAGCGCGGACACGCCCTCGGCGGTACCGGCGACCTTGAAGTCCATGTCGCCCAGGTGATCTTCATCGCCCAGGATGTCCGACAGCACCACGAAGTCATTGCCTTCCTTCACCAGGCCCATGGCGATACCGGCCACCGGCGCCTTCACCGGCACGCCGGCGTCCATCAGCGCCAGCGAGCTGCCGCACACCGAGGCCATCGACGAGGAACCGTTGGATTCGGTGATTTCCGACACCACGCGGATGGTGTACGGGAACTCTTCCATGGTCGGCATCACCGCCAGCACGCCGCGCTTGGCGAGGCGGCCGTGGCCGATCTCGCGACGCTTGGGCGCGCCGAAGCGGCCGCACTCGCCCACCGAGTAGGGGGGGAAGTTGTAGTGGAACAGGAAGTTTTCCTTGTACTCGCCGGAGACCGCGTCGATCACCTGGCCGTCGCGGGCGGTGCCCAGCGTGGTGACCACGATCGCCTGGGTCTCGCCGCGGGTGAACAGCGCCGAGCCGTGGGTGCGCGGCAGCACGCCGGCCTTCACGCTGATCGGGCGCACGGTGTCCAGCGCACGGCCGTCGATGCGCACCTTGGTGCTCAGCACCGAACCGCGCATGGTCTGGTATTCCAGCTCGCCGAACTCCTTGGCCAGGTCGGCAGCGACCCAGTTCTCGGCGGTGGCGCGCGGCGCCAGCTGCGCCAGCACGTCCTTCTTGATCGCCGCGATGGCATCGCGGCGCTGCAGCTTGTCGCGCACCTGGAAGGCGGCGGCCAGCTGATCGCCGACGGCTTCCTTCAGCGCGGCGATCATGGCCTCGTTCTTGGCCGGGGCGACCCACTCGGACGGCTTGGTGCCGGCTTCGACGGTCAGCTCGTTGATCGCGTTGATGACCTTCTGCATCTCGCGGTGGCCGAAGGTGACCGCGCCCAGCATCACTTCTTCGGACAGCAGCGCGGCTTCGGACTCGACCATCAGCACGGCGTTGGCGGTACCGGCGACGACCAGCTCCAGCTGCGATTCCTTCAGGTCCGACACGGTCGGGTTGAGGATGTACTCGCCGTTCTTGTAGCCGACCTTGGCGGCGCCGATCGGGCCCTTGAACGGAGTGCCGGCCAGCGACAGCGCGGCCGAGGCGCCGATCAGCGCGGCGATGTCGCCGTCGATGTCCGGGTTCATCGACATCACCGTGGCGATGATCTGCACTTCGTTCTTGTAATCCTCCGGGAACAGCGGACGGATCGGACGGTCGATCAGACGCGAAATCAGCGTCTCCTTCTCGGTCGCACGGCCCTCGCGCTTGAAGAAGCCGCCGGGGATGCGGCCGCCGGCGTAGAACTTCTCCTGATAGTCGACCGTCAGCGGGAAGAAGTCCTGACCTTCGCGCGCGCTCTTGGCGGCGACGGCGGTGACCAGCAGTACGGTGTCGTCCATCTTGACGATGACGGCACCGCCGGCCTGGCGGGCGATCTCGCCGGTTTCGAGGGTGACGGTGTGCTTGCCGTACTGGAAGGTTTTGGTGATTTTTGCCACGGGGTTTCCTTGGATGATGCTGTCTGCAAATGGACCGCTGACGGCCCATGCCGCTGGCGGGTGGCCGGGAGGATCCGGCCGGTGACGCGGAGCGCTCCCCGGGTCACGGTACTACCCAAAACAAAACCGCGGCGCATCGCTGCGCCGCGGTGGGGTTCGTTGCCTCAGCGACGCAGGCCGAGCTTCTCGATCAGCGCCTTGTAGCGCTCGCCATCCTTCTTCTTCAGGTAGTCGAGCAGGCTGCGGCGGCGGTTGACCATCTGCAGCAGGCCGCGGCGGCTGTGGTGGTCCTTCTTGTGGGTCTTGAAGTGGCCGGTCAGCTGCTCGATGCGGGCGGTCAGCAGGGCGACCTGCACTTCCGGCGAACCGGTGTCGGCAGCGCCGCGCTTGTTTTCTTCGATGACTTTCTGGGTGTCGATGGACATGAGGTTTTCTCTGAGATGCGGGGCCGGCAGGAACGTGCGAAGGACGCACCGCCTGGCTCGCCGATTGCGAAGGATTGCGCCGGAGCGCAGCGTGCCGGAAAGGCCGCGAAATTGTACCGGCCCTGGCCCGGAGGAACAAGGCGTTAAGACAGCGTCATGACTGAACGACAGTCAGGTGGCAACCGATGCGCCTGCCGTTGCGGTCACGGATTGAACATGCGCTGCGGCGCCAGCAGCCCGCTGGCATCGACCTGGCCCAGGCCCAGCGGCACCCCGTCGGCGTCGAACACCGCGGCCAGGCCGGGCGCCCAGGCCGGATCGCGCAGGCGCTGGCCCATGCGGAAACGCTGCGCCGCAGCATGCTCCAGGCGCACCGGCGGGAAATCGGCCAGGCCGGCGGCCAGCGGCAGCACCAACGCCTCCAACGCCGCCGGATCCTGCGCGGCCAGTTGCTGAAGATGCTCCAGGGTCACCATCTGCGGCGTGCGGAACGGCTCCACCCACAGCCGCCGCAGCGCGGCGATGTGCGCGCCGCAGCCCAGCGCCTCGCCCAGGTCGCGGGCCAGGCTGCGGATGTAGGTGCCGGACCCGCAGGCCACATGCAGGCGCAGGCGGTCGCCGGCGTGGGCAAGCACGTCGATCGCATGCACCTCGACCTCGCGCTCCGGCGCCTCGATCGCCTCGCCGCGGCGCGCCTTGACGTACAGCGGCTCCCCGCCCTGCTTGAGCGCGGAGTAGATCGGCGCGCGCTGGCGGATGCGTCCGCGCAGCGGCGCCAACGCCGCCTCCAGCGTCGCCACGTCCAGCGGCGGCACCGGCCGGGTCCGCAGCACCGCGCCCTCCGCATCGTCGCTGTCGGTGGTGACGCCAAGCACCACCTCCGCCTCATAGGCCTTGGCCGACCCGAGCAACAGCCCGGCCAGCTTGGTCGCCTCGCCGAAGCACAGCGGCAGCAGCCCGGTGGCGAGCGGATCCAGGCTGCCGGTGTGGCCGCCCTTCTCGGCACGGAACAGCCGCCGCGCCGCCTGCAGCGCCGCGTTGGAACTCATGCCGATCGGCTTGTCGAGCAGCACGATGCCGTCGAGGCGACGGAAGACGATACGGGGCAGACGCGGGCCGAAGACGGGCATGGGTACGGGCGGGATTGGGGATTGGAGAGTCGGGAATGGCGGATCCGGCCTCGGCATGGCGCAGGCGAACGGCGCGGGCGGAAAGCGCAGGCACGCACGGGACAGCGGAAAACCGCTCGAATCGAAGAACGCCGTGATCGCGGCTGCGAAACGGGCGCTCGCGTTCGGCGCCCGCACTCACACAATGCACGCCGACGCCGCGGCGTCGGCAGCGGACTCAGTCCTTGCGCGGCGCCGTTTCGGCGTCTTCGGCGGCGGCATGACCGTCGTCGTCCCGATCCTGCTGCAGTTCCGGCATGTCGCGCAGCAGGTTGTCGATGCGCTCGCCGCGATCGACCGAATCGTCGTAATGGAAATGCAGTTCGGGGACGTGGCGCAGCTTCATCGCCCGCGCCAGTTCGCTGCGCAGCTGCGGCGCCAGTTCCTTCAGGCCCTTGACCGCCTCGGCCGAGCGTTCCTGCATCAGCGCGGTAACGAACACCTTGGCATGCGCCAGATCGCGGGTGACTTCGACGTCGGACACGCTGACCGACGGCAAGCCGTGATCGCGCACGGCCGCATGCACGATCGTACCGAGGTCGCGCCGGATCTGCGCGGACACGCGATCGGTACGGTGGAAAGATTTGGTGGGCATGACGGAAGCTCTCTCTTTTGGAAATACGGGATCGGGAGAGACTCGCAGAAGCGATACGCACGTCGCGCACCGCTTTTACGAATCCCCAATCCCGATTCCCGAATCCCAGCTCTTACAGCGTACGCTGCACTTCGATGCGCTCGAAGCACTCGATCTGGTCGCCGGCCTTGACGTCGTTGTAGGCCTTCACGCCGATACCGCACTCGGTGCCGTTGCGCACTTCGTCGACGTTCTCCTTGAAGCGACGCAGCGATTCCAGCTCGCCCTCGAACACCACGGTGTTGTCGCGCAGCACGCGGATCGGCTTGTTGCGCTTGACCACGCCCTCCACGACCATGCAGCCGGCGACGGCGCCGAACTTGGAGCTGCGGAACACGTCGCGCACCTGGGCGATACCGATGATCTCTTCGCGGATCTCCACGCCCAGCAGACCGGACGCCACCTGCTTCACCTGGTCGATCACGTCGTAGATGATCGAGAAGTAACGCAGGTCGATGCCGTTGGTCTCGATGATGCGCCGCGCCGAGGCGTCGGCACGCACGTTGAAGCCGATCACCGTGGCCTTGGAGGCCAGCGCCGAATTCGCATCGGATTCGGTGATGCCGCCCACGCCGGAGTGGATGACGTTGATGCGGATCTGCTCGTTGGACAGCGCGGTCAGCGACTGCTTCAGCGCTTCCACCGAACCCTGCACGTCGGCCTTGATCACCAGGTTCAGCGACAGCTGGCCCTCGCCCTTGCCGAGCTGCGACATGATGTCTTCCATGCGGCTGCCCGCGGTGGACACCAGACGCGACTCACGGCGCTTGGTCTCGCGCTGCTGCGCCACGTCCTTGGCCAGGCGCTCGTCGTCGACGACCACGAAGTCGTCGCCGGCATCCGGCACGCCGGACAGGCCGAGCACCTGCACCGGGATGGACGGACCCGCCGAATCCGGCTGCTTGCCGGTCTCGTCGAACAACGCACGCACGCGGCCGTACTGGATGCCGCACACCAGGTAGTCGCCCTTCTTCAGCGCGCCCTGCTGCACCAGCACCGTCGCCACCGGGCCGCGGCCCTTGTCCAGCGAGGACTCGATCACCACGCCGCTGGCGCGGCCTTCGGCCACCGCGCGCAGTTCCAGCACTTCGGCCTGCAGCGAGATCGCGTCCAGCAGCGTGTCGATGCCCTGGCCGGTCTTGGCCGACAGCTCGACGAACTGGGTGTCGCCGCCGAACTCTTCGGCGACCACGTCCTGCGCCAGCAGCTCGTTCTTGACCCGCAGCGGATCGGCGCCGGACTTGTCGATCTTGTTGACCGCCACGATCAGCGGCACGCCGGCCGCCTTGGCATGCTTGACCGCCTCGACCGTCTGCGGCATCACGCCGTCGTCGGCCGCGACCACCAGCACCACGATGTCGGTGAGCTTGGCGCCGCGGGCGCGCATCGAGGTGAACGCGGCGTGGCCCGGGGTATCCAGGAAGCTGATGACGCCGCGGTCGGTTTCGACGTGGTACGCGCCGATGTGCTGGGTGATGCCGCCGGCTTCGCCCGAGGCGACCTTGGTGCGGCGGATGTAGTCCAGCAGCGAGGTCTTGCCGTGGTCGACGTGGCCCATGATGGTGACCACCGGCGGCCGGGGCAGCTTCTCGCCCTGCGCGTCCTCGGTGTGCGCCAGCAGCGCGTCCTCGGCGTCGGCACTGCCCGCACGCACCGGCTTGTGGCCGAGCTCTTCGGTGACCAGCGCCGCGGTGTCGTGGTCGATGGTCTGGGTGATGGTGGCCATCACGCCCATCTTGAACAGCGCCTTCACCACGTCGCCGCCCTTCAGCGCGAGCTTCTGCGCCAGGTCGGCCACGGTGATGGTGTCGCCGATCGCCACTTCGCGCACCACCGGCGCGGTGGGACGCTCGAAGCCGTGCGCGCCGCCGCCGCTGCGCGACGGCTCGGCCTGGCGACGGCCGCCGCTGTGGCTGCCGCCGCGCGGCTTGCCGCGCACGTTGGAACGGCGCGCGCGGTCGGCCGCGGACAGGTGCAGCTGGCCGGCGAAGCGGCTGGTGCTGTCGTCGTCCTCGACACCGGCGACCATCACGTGCGAGCCGCGGGTCTTGTGCTTGTTGTTGGCATTGTTGCGGTCGTCGCTGCGCGGCGCCGCCGGCTTGGCCGGATGTGCCGCACCGGCCGGACGCGGTGCCACCGCCGGACGCGGCGCGCGCGGCGCAGCGGCGGCGTTGCGGTCGGCGGCAGGCGCGGCCGGCGCCGCAGCCGGCGGTGCCGACTCGGCTTCCAGCGCCGCCTGCGCGGCGCGCTGCTCGGCCTCGGCGCGCTCGCGCGCTTCCTGCTCGGCCTTGCGCTTGCGCTCGATTTCCTCGGCGCGCGCACGGTCCTGCTCGGCGAGCTTCTGCTGCTCGGCCAGGTTGCGCTGCTTGGATTCCTCCAGCTTGCGCAGGATCTCGGCGCGCTCGTCGTCCACCCGTCCGCCCGCGGACGGCGCCGCACGCTCGGCGGCCAGGTCCTCGGCCGACTTCACGTAGGTGCGCTTCTGCCGGACCTCGACGTTGACCGTGGTCTTGCTGCGCCCGGCGCTGACCGTCACTTCCTGCAGCTTGCGCCGGTTCAGGGTGATCTTCTTCGGCGCCGCCTGGGCCTCTTCCTCGACCGGCTTGTCGGTCTTGCCGTGGGTACGGCGCAGGAAGCCCAGCAGCTTCATCTTTTCGGTGCTGGTGACGACCTGGTCGGGACCGCTGAACTTCATCCCGGCGTCGGCCAGTTGAACCAGCAGTTTCTCGACCGGCGTGTTCACCAGTTCGGCCAGCTTGCGGATGGTGGTTTGCTGCGACATTCGGATCCTATGATCTGGTTGGCGCCCCCTCGCCGCGTGCGAAGGTAGCGCGGATTCTAAGCCCTGATCGGGTCAGGGCGGCATTCATCGCTGACTCATTCGCCGCGCTCCAGGCGGGCGATCTCCTCGGCGCGGGCGGCCAGGATCAGGGCCGCGGCGCGGTCCTTGTCCAGGTCCTCGATGCCGAACTCGAGGATTTCGTCGGCAGCCAGATCCGACAGGTCCTCGCTGGTGCGTACGCCATGGCCGGCCAGCGCGTAGGCGGTGGCTTCGTCCATGCCCGGCAGCGACAGCAGGTCCGCCGCCGGCACGCCGTCGTCGTCGCTCTCCTCGGCGGCCAGCGCCTCATTGAGCAGCGCGTCGCGGGCACGGGCGCGCAGTTCCTCGACGATGTCCTCGTCGAAGCCTTCCACCGCCAGCAGCTCGCCGACCGGCACGTAGGCGATTTCCTCGACCGAGTTGAAGCCCTCGGCGACCAGGATCGCGGCGATCTCCTCGTCCACTTCCAGCTTGTCCATGAACAGCTGGCGGGCCACGGCCTGCTCGGCCTCGGACTTGGCCGCGACCTGCTCGGCGGTCATCACGTTGAGCTGCCAGCCGGTCAGGCGGCTGGCCAGGCGCACGTTCTGGCCGCCCTTGCCGATCGCCTGGGCCAGGCGGTCTTCCGCCACCGCCAGGTCCATCGAGTGCTTTTCTTCGTCGACGATGATCGACTGCACCTCGGCCGGCGCCATCGCGTTGATGACGAAGTTGGCCGGGTTGTCGTTCCACAGCACGATGTCCACGCGCTCGCCGTTGAGCTCGTTGGACACCGCCTGCACGCGCGAGCCGCGCATGCCGATGCAGGCGCCGATCGGATCGGTGCGGGTGTCGTGCGCCAGCACCGCGATCTTGGCGCGGTCGCCCGGATCGCGCGCGCAGGCCTTGATCTCGACCAGGCCCTGGCCCACTTCCGGCACTTCCAGCTTGAACAGCTCGATCATGAATTCCGGCGCGGCGCGGCTGATGAACAGCTGCGGGCCACGCGGCTCCGAACGCACTTCGGCCAGGTAGCCGCGCACGCGGTCGCCGGCGCGCAGCACGTCGCGCGGGATGCCCTTGTCCTTGGGAATGAAGGCCTCGGCGTTGCCGCCCAGGTCCACGTAGATGTTGCCGCGCTCGGCGCGCTTGACCACGCCGGTGACCAGCTCGCCGACGCGATCCTTCCACGCGTCCACCACCTGCTGGCGCTCGGCCTCGCGCACGCGCTGCACGATCACCTGCTTGGCGGCCTGCGCGGCGATGCGGCCGAAGTCCGGATTCTCGATCTGCTCTTCGATGTAGTCGCCGACGTCCACGCCTTCGGCCTCGTCGACCGCGTCCATCAGGCGGATCTGCCGGTCGGGCGATTCCATCACCACGTCGTCGGCCACCACTTCCCAACGCCGGAAGGTCTCGTAGGTGCCGTCCTTGTGGTCGATGGTGACGCGCGTCAGCACGTCCTGGTCGGGGTAGCGCTTCTTCGCCGCCGACGCCAATGCGGCCTCGATCGCGTCGAAGATCACTTCGCGCGGCACGCCCTTTTCGTTGGCCACCGCGTCGACTACCAGCAACAGTTCCTTGCTCATTCTTTCGCTCCGCGCGCAGCCTCGTCGACCGCCGGTTCGTTGGATGGTTTCTTATTGGATTTTGCGTTCTTGCCGGCCGGCTTCGGCCCCTTGCCCGGCTTGGTCGGGGCCAGGCCCAGCGCCGCCCAGTCGGGCATGATCCGTGCCTTGTCGATGTTGTCGAAGTCCACCGCCAGTTCGGCGCCGTCGACCTCGAAGGTGATCCGGCCGGCATCGGCGTCGGCCTGCACGATGCGCCCCTGCAGGCGCCGACGGCCCTGCTGCGGCAGCTTCAGCACCACCTTGGCCGATTCGCCCAGGTGGCGGGAAAACTGTTCGGCGCTGAACAGCGGCCGGTCCACGCCCGGTGAGGACACTTCCAGCGTGTAGTTGCCGCTGATCGGGTCTTCCACGTCCAGTTGCGCCGAGACCTCGCGGCTGACCCGCTCGCAATCGTCGATGTTGACGATGCGCTCGGGCTGCTCGGCCAGCGGCACGTCGATGTACAGGCGCAGCGTGGCGCCACCGGGAGCCGGCAGGTACTCCGCCCCCAGCAGTTCCAGGCCCAACGCGTCCACGGTCGGGCCCAGCAGAGTCGCGATTTCGTTTGCCTTGTCGCTCACAGCCTGCCTTGCATCTGAAATGGTTGAAGAATCGGTTCGTGCATTTTCCGGACCCCGGAAACGACAAAGGGCCCTCTGGGCCCCTTGTCCGGTAAAACTCCGGTCACGCTGGATTCCGGTTGCGACGACGGGAACATGCGTCATCGCGAAGCCCAGATTTCCCTGCCGCAGACAACCGATGGACTGGTTGCCGCTGCAGACAAATATGGTAGCGGGGGCAGGATTTGAACCTGCGACCTTCGGGTTATGAGCCCGACGAGCTGCCAGACTGCTCCACCCCGCAGCAGAAGCGGAATTATGAAGAATCAGTGCGTCGATTGCAAGCCCTGATTTTCATCTCGACGCGGTAGCGAGGCTGCCGTGCGAAGGACGCCATGATAACCGCACACGATGGAAAACGAAACAGCAATCGCATCGCCGAATGCAAAAACGCCGACGCCGCCTTGCGGCGGCGTCGGCGGAAACAGCGGGAAAACCGCCCTTTCGCAATCAGGCCAGGTGCGCGAAGGCGCGCTGGCACCACGCCATCAGCGGGCTCCAGGCCAGGCCGAAGGCCAGCAGGCCCAGCGCGTTGACGCCCAATGCCACGCCCAGCACGCGATCGTCGTTGGCCGGCAGCGGCGAACCGACCGGCTCGTCGAAATACATCACCTTGATCACGCGCAGGTAGTAGAAGGCGCCGATCACCGCGCACAGCACCGACAGCACCGCCAGGCCGGTCCACCACAGGTTCTGGTCGGGCACCGCGACCACCGCGCCCAGCACCGCCAGCTTGGCCCAGAAGCCCAGGAAGGGCGGCACGCCGGCCAGCGAGGCCATGATGCACAGCACCAGCAGCGCCATCCACGGGTTGCGCGCGTTCAGGCCCTTGAAGTCGTCGATGTTCTCGGCCTCGAAGCCCTTGCGCGACAGCGCGATGATCGCGCCGAACGACGCGGTGGACATCACCGCGTAGCAGATCGCGTAGAACAGCGCCGCCGCATAGCCGCGCTCGCCGCCGCCGGCCACGCCCAGCAGCAGGAAGCCGATGTGCGAGACCGTGGAGTACGCCAGCATGCGCTTGAGGTTGCTCTGCGCCACCGCCATCAGGTTGCCGACCACCAGCGACAGCGCAGCCAGGCCGCCGATCACCCAGTGCCACTGCGCCGCCAACGGGCCCACGCCCACTTCCAGCAGGCGGTAGGCCATGCCGAACGCGGCCAGCTTGGAGGCCGAGCTGATGAACAGCGCGATCGGCGCCGGGGCGCCCTGGTAGACGTCCGGCAGCCACATGTGGAACGGCGCGGCGCCGAGCTTGAAGGCGACGCCGGCGATCATGAACACGGTGCCGGTGAGCAGCAGCATATGCTCGCGGCCGTTGCCGATCGCCTCGTGGATGCCGCTCAGGCTCAGCGTGCCGGTGGCGCCATAGATCAGCGACATGCCGTACAGCAGCAGGCCGGAGGCCAGCGAACCGAGCACGATGTACTTCATCGCCGCTTCGGTGGCCATGCCGTTGTCGCGGTTGGAGGCGACCAGCGCGTAGGAGCACAGCGCCAGCAGTTCCAGGCCCAGGTACACCATCAGCAGGCTGCCGGCCGACACCAGGATCATCATGCCGACCGTGGCGAACAACACCAGCACCGGGATCTCGCCCTGGTACAGATTGCGCTCGCGCAGGTAGCTCCAGCCGTAGATCAGGGTCAGCGCGCTGAGGCCGACGATCACCGTCTTCATCACGTCGGCGGCGGCGTCGCGCACGAACATGCCGTTGAATACCTCGCCCTGCCCGCCCACGCCGGCCAGCAGCATCGCGAACACCGCGACCAGGATCGCCACCGAGACGATGTGGGTCCAGGCCTTGTTGCGCTCGCTGATGAACAGATCGAGCATCAGCAGGAAGAAGGCACCGGCCGTCAGCACCAGCTCGGGCAGCAGGGGCGGCAGGTCGACGGTGGTCAGAGGCAGCAGCGCAGGGGTGGTCATCATCAAATCTCTGGAATCAATACGCTCGACGGCCGCTTACAGCTTGCTGGTGGCGATCTGCGCCGCCAGCTTCGCGATCGAGGGCTCCATCAGGTCGGTCAACGGCTTCGGATACAGGCCCAGGGCCAGCACGCCGAGCGCGAACACGCCCAGCACCAGCGCCTCGCGGCCGTTGATGTCCTTCAGCTCGGCCACGTGCGCATTGGCGACCTCGCCGAAGAACACGCGCTTGTAAAGCCACAGGGTGTAGGCGGCGGTGATCACCAGGGTGGTCGCCGCGCCGAAGGCCAGCAGCGGATGCGCCTGGAAGCTGGCCATGATGACCATGAACTCGCCGACGAAGCCGCTGGTGCCCGGCAGGCCCGCATTGGCCATGAAGAACAGCATCGCGAAGGTCGCGAACCACGGCATCACGTTGACCACGCCGCCGTAGTCGGCGATGCGGCGGGTGTGCATGCGGTCGTACAGCACGCCCACGCAGGAGAACATGGCGCCGGACACGAAGCCGTGCGAGATCATCTGCACCATCGCGCCCTGCAGGCCCAGCCGCGCGGCGTCGACGCTGCCGAAGCCGACCAGGGCGAAGGCGACGAAGGTGCCGAGGGTGACGAAGCCCATGTGCGCGATCGACGAGTACGCGATCAGCTTCTTCATGTCGTCCTGGACCAGGGCGACCAGGCCGACGTAGATCACCGCGATCAGCGACAGCGCGATCACCAGCCACGCCCACTCGTTGCTGGCGTCGGGCAGGATCGGCAGGTTGAAGCGCAGGAAGCCGTAGCCGCCGATCTTCAGCGCGATCGCCGCCAGGATCACCGAACCGGCGGTCGGCGCTTCCACGTGCGCGTCCGGCAGCCAGGTATGCACCGGGAACATCGGCACCTTGACCGCGAAGGCGATCAGGAAGGCGAAGAACAGCCAGGTCTGCTCCTTGGACGTGAGCGAGAGCTGGTACAGGTCGGCGAGCTGGAAGCTGCCGCCCTTCAGGTACAGGTAGATCAACCCGACCAGCATCAGCACCGAGCCGAGGAAGGTGTACAGGAAGAACTTGACCGCGGCATAGATGCGGCGCGGGCCGCCCCAGATGCCGATGATCAGGAACATCGGGATCAGCATCGCCTCGAAGAACACGTAGAACAGCATCGCGTCGGTGGCGGAGAAGATGCCGACGGTGACGCCTTCCAGGATCAGGAACGCGGCCACGTACTGGTTGACGCGCTTGTCGATCGAGGTCCACGCGCCGATCAGCGCCAGCACCGTGACCAGGGTGGTCAGCACGATCAGCGCGACCGCGATGCCGTCGGCGCCGAGGTTGTAGCCGATGTCGTACGCCGGGATCCAGGCGTGGGTCTCGACGAACTGCAGCGCGTCGCTGGCGTAGTCGAAACCGGTGAGCAGCGGCACGCTGAGCGCGAAGGTCAGCAACGCCACCAGCAGCGACGCCCAGCGTGCCGCACGCGCGTCGCGCACGGCGAGGACCAGGGCGCCGCCGATGATCGGCAGCCAGATCAGGATGGAGAGTAGAGGCCAGTTCGACACGTGTTCTTATTCCGTACAGGTCAACGCCAGAAATGCATCAGCACGCCCAGCAGGGCAATGAGACCGACGATCATCGCGAAGGCGTAGTGATAGAGGAAACCGGATTGCGTGCGACGCAGCAGGTTGGCCGCCAGGTCGATCACGCGTGCGGTGCCGTTGACCATGACGCCGTCCACGACATGCGTATCCACCGCGCGCGACACCTTGCCCAAGCGTACGCCGCCGCCGGCGAAACCGCCGATCCAGAGCTTGTCGAAACCGTACTTGTTCTCGAGGATCCACACCGGCACCGAGAAGGTCTTGCGCGCCTTCGCCGCCAGTTCCGGCTTCCACAGGTACAGGATCCAGGCCAGGACGAAACCGGCCAGGGTCAGGAAGAACGGCGGCTGGGTCAGGCCGTGCAGGGCGAACGCGACCGGGCCATGGAACTCCTCGGCCAGCGCACCGACGGTGTCGCGCGCCGGGTCGTAGAAGTCGACGATGCCGGTGAAGAAGCTGACTGCCTGGCCCTTGATCGCCGCCGCGGCATGGTGCCCCGCCCAGTCGGTGCCGAACAGCATCGGGCCGATGGTGAAGAAGCCGATCGCGATCGACGGGATCGCCAGCAGGATCAGCGGCACCGTCACCACCCACGGCGACTCGTGCGGTTCGTGCGCGCCATGGTGGCCGTGGTGGTCGTCATGCGCATGCGCGTCGTGCGCATGGGACTGCGCTTCGGCGTCGGTGTGGGCGCTGTCGTGGTGGGCATGCACGTCGTGCGCGTGCGCATCGCGGAAGCGCTCCTGACCGTGGAAGGTCAGGAACAGCAGGCGGAAGCTGTAGAAGCTGGTGATCAGCACGCCGCCGAGCACGGCCCAGTAGCCGTAGGTCGCGATCCAGCCATGCGAGGTATGCGCGTGGTGCTGCGCCGCCTCGATGATGGTGTCCTTGGAGTAGAAGCCGGCGAAGAACGGGGTACCGACCAGCGCCAGGGTGCCGATCACGCTGGTCCAGTAGGTGATCGGCATGTACTTGCGCAGGCCGCCCATCTTGCGCATGTCCTGCTCGTGGTGCATGCCGATGATCACCGAGCCGGCCGCCAGGAACAGCAGCGCCTTGAAGAAGGCGTGGGTCATCAGGTGGAACACCGCCGCCGAGTACGCCGACACGCCCAGCGCCACGGTCATGTAGCCCAGCTGCGACAGCGTCGAGTAGGCGACCACGCGCTTGATGTCGTTCTGCACGATGCCGATCAGGCCGGTGAAGAACGCGGTGGTGGCGCCGACGACCAGCACGAAGTTCAGCGCGGTCTGCGACAGCTCGAACAGCGGCGACATGCGCGCCACCATGAAGATGCCGGCGGTGACCATGGTCGCGGCGTGGATCAGCGCCGAGATCGGGGTCGGGCCTTCCATCGAGTCCGGCAGCCACACGTGCAACGGCACCTGCGCCGACTTGCCCATGGCGCCGATGAACAGGCACACGCAGATGATGGTGGACACGTTCCAGGCATGGCCCTGGAACAACTGCACCTGGGCCAGGCCGCCGGCGGCCTCGTTGCCCAGCACCGCGGTGGCGTTGGCGAACACGCTGGCGTAGTCCAGCGTGCCGAACCACAGCAGCACGCCGGCGATGCCGAGGATGAAGCCGAAGTCGCCCACGCGGTTGACCAGGAACGCCTTCATGTTGGCGAACACCGCGGTCGGGCGCTTGAACCAGAAGCCGATCAGCAGATACGACACCAGGCCCACCGCTTCCCAGCCGAAGAACAGCTGCAGGAAGTTGTTGCTCATCACCAGGCTCAGCATCGAGAAGGTGAACAGCGAGATGTAGCTGAAGAAGCGCTGGTAGCCCGGGTCATCGGCCATGTAGCCGATGGTGTAGATGTGCACCAGCAGCGACACGAAGGTCACCACCACCATCATCATCGCGGTCAGGCGGTCGACCATGAAGCCGACGTGGGCCGAATAGTGGCCGACCTCGAAGAAGGTGTAGAGGTTCTGGTTGAACGGCGAGGCGCCCTGCCCCACCAGCTGGTACAGGGTCCAGCACGACAGCGCGCAGCTGACCGCGACGCCGAGGATGGTGGCGAACTGCGCGCCCTTGCGGCCGACCTGACGGCCGAACAGGCCGGCGATGATGCTGCCGACCAGCGGGGCCAGCACCACCGCGATCAGCAGACTCTTGGAGAGCGTAATTTCCATCTGCAGGTCAGCCCTTCAGCGAATCGACTTCGGCCACGTTGATCGTGTGGCGGGTACGGAACAGCGTCACCAGGATCGCGAGGCCAATGGCGGCTTCGGCCGCGGCCACGGTCAGGATGAAGAACACGAACAACTGGCCGGCGGCGTCGCCGAGCTCGCGCGAGAAGGCGACGAAGTTGATGTTGACCGACAGCAGCATCAGCTCGATCGACATCAGCAGCACGATGACGTTCTTGCGGTTGAGGAAGATGCCGGCCAGGGCGATGCAGAACAGCACCGCGCCGAGCGCCAGCAGATGGCCTAGGGAGATCATGGCTGGCCCTCCTGCGATGCCGGCGGAGTGTGGAGCGTGGGCTTTTCGACGTCCATCTTGACGATGCGCAGACGGTCGCTGGCCTTGACCCGCGACTGGTCGCCCGGGTTCTGGGTCTTGATGCCGGTGCGCTTGCGCAGGGTCAGCATCACCGCGGCGACCACCGCCACGGTCAGGATGATCGCGGCGAACTCGAACGGCAGCAGGAACTGGGTGAACAGGGTCTTGGCCAGCCAGGTGATGTTGGAGGTGTCGGCGGCCTGGGCCGCGGCGTTGTCGGCCGGGAACGGCGCCGCGCTACGCGCCTTGACCCCGATCAGGGTGACCATCTGCACCAGCATCGCCACCGCCACCACCAGGCCGACCGGCAGGTAGCGCACCCAGCCTTCGCGCAGGCGGGCGGTGTCGATGTCCAGCATCATCACCACGAACAGGAACAGCACCATGACCGCGCCGACGTAGACCAGCACCAGGGTCACGCCGAGGAACTCGGCGCCCACCAGCAGCCACACGCAGGCGATGGAGAAGAAGGTCAGGATCAGGCACAGCACCGCGTACACGGGGTTGCGCACGCTGATCACCGCGCCGGCGGCGACCGCGGCGATGGTGGCGAAGATCCAGAAAGCGATATTTACCCAATCCATTTCGGAACCTCAGCGGAAGGGAGCGTCGGCAGCGCGGCGCTCGGCGATCTCGGCCTCGAGCCGGTCTCCGATCGCCAGCAACTGCGGCTTGGTGACGATGTTCTCGCCGCGCTTCTCGAAGTGGTACTCCAGCACCTGGGTCTCCACGATCGAATCCACCGGGCAGCTTTCCTCGCAGAAGCCGCAGTAGATGCACTTGAACAGGTCGATGTCGTAGCGGGTGGTACGACGGGTGCCGTCCTCGCGCTTGGTCGAGTCGATGGTGATCGCCAGCGCCGGGCACACCGCCTCGCACAGCTTGCAGGCGATGCAGCGCTCTTCGCCGTTGGGATAGCGGCGCAGCGCGTGCAGGCCGCGGAAACGCGGCGACTGCGGGAACTTCTCCATCGGGTACAGCACGGTGTACTTGGGACGGAACGTGTACTTCAAGGTCAGCCACAGGCCACCGAGCAGCTCGAGCAGCAGCAGGCTCTTGAAGTAATGGGTGATTTTATTCATCGCTTACACGCCCTTCTGGATCACGCCGTAGAACACCATCAATGCCGTCACCGCGATCCACACGATCGTCAGCGGGATGAACACCTTCCAGCCCAGGCGCATGATCTGGTCGTAGCGGTAGCGCGGGAAGCTGGCGCGGAACCAGATGTACGCGCTGGCGAAGAACAGCACCTTCATCAACAGCCACGGCCAGCCGCCGGTCCAGATCCAGTTGACCCAAGGCGAGACGTCGGCGGTGACCCAACCCTGGATCGGGCTCAGCCAGCCGCCCAGGAAGAAGATCGAGACCAGGAAGCTGACCAGGATCATGTTGGCGTATTCGGCCAGGAAGAACAGCGCGAACGCACCGCCCGAGTACTCGACCATGTGGCCGGCGACGATTTCCGACTCGCCCTCGACCACGTCGAACGGCGCGCGGTTGGTCTCGGCCACGCCGGACACCCAGTACACGATGAACAGCGGGAACAGCGGGATCAGGAACCAGTCGAAGAACCCGGAGCTGCCGGCCTGCGCCTGCACGATCGTGCTCAGGTTCAGGCTGCCGGCGGCGATCATCACGCCGACCAGGGCAAAGCCCATCGCGATCTCGTAGCTGACCACCTGCGCTGCCGAGCGCATCGCACCGAGGAACGCGTACTTGGAGTTGGACGCCCAGCCGGCCAGGATGATGCCATACACGCCCAGCGAGGTCATCGCCAGCAGGTACAGCAGGCCGGCGTTGGCGTTGGACAGCACCAGCTTGGCGTCGAACGGCACCACCGCCCAGGCGGCGAAGGCCGGCGCCAGGGTGATCAGCGGCGCGATCACGAACATCGCCTTGTGCGAGCTGCTCGGCTGGATGATTTCCTTGAACAGCAGCTTGAAGACGTCGGCGAAGGCCTGGAAGATGCCCATGCCCACGTACATCGGCCCGTGGCGCACGTGCATCCAGCCGATCAGCTTGCGCTCCCAGACCACGTAGAACGCCACCGCGATGATCACCGGCATGGCGATCACCAGGATCTTCAGCACGATCCACAGGACCACGCCGAGGGCGCCCAGGCCGAGGAACCACTGGTGCAGCGGGTCGACCACGTTCAACAGCATCTCGTTCATGCAGCCACCACCGTCACCCGACCGGCGCCCAGCGGCGCGGTCGCGCCGTGGCCCGTTTCGATCCAGGCCGCGCCCGGCGCGACCCGCTTGTCCGTCGCCAGCGGCAACGTGGCGCTACCCGCCGCGGTGCCGACCTTGACCATCTGCCCGTCGCGCAGGCCCAGCCGCGCCGCTTCGTCCGGATGCAGCGCCACGCCCGGCGCGCGGTTCAGCGGATGCTGCTGCAGCGCTTGCGCGCGGCGCACCACCGCATCGGTGCGGTAGATCGCCGGGCTGGCGGCCAGTTCCAGGCCCTCGTCCTGGCGTGCCGGCTGCGCCGAGCTCGCCGCGGCGACCTCGCGCGGCTGCAGGCCATCGCGCAGCCCGGCCAGGTCGATGAACTCGAAGCCCTGCAGGCCCAGTTCGCCGCCGAGCGCACGCAGCACGCGCCAGCCCTCGCGGGCCTCGCCCGGCAGCTTGCCGCCGGCGCGGGTGCGCTGGTCGCTGCCGTTGAGGTTGGTCAGCGTCGCCTCGATTTCCGGCAGCGCACCGATCGGCAGGATCACGTCGGCCACGTCGCGGGTGGAGGCGCAGGCGAAGTGGCTGAACGCCACCACCTTGGCACCGGCCAGCGCGCTGCGCGCGGCCGCGGCGTCGGCGAAGTCCAGCCCCGGCTCCAGGCCGTACAGCACGTAGGCGCTGCGCGGCTCGGCCAGCATCGCCGCGGCGTTGCGGCCGCGCGGCAGCACGCCGTAGCGCGACAGGCCCAGCGCGTTGGCGCCCTGCGGGATGCGGCACAGCGCCGCGCCGGTGGCGGCGGCGAAGTCGCGCGCGGCCGCACGCAGCGCCGCGGCCTGCGGATGGTTCTCGACCAGCGCACCGACGATCAGCACCGCACGGCCGGCGCCCTGCACCGCCTCGCGCAGCGCGCCGTCGGCCAGCGCCTCGGCGAACTTCGACGGCGCCACGATCTGGCGGCCGGCCTGGTCGAAGGCCACGTCGAAATCGACCGGGTTGATCGAATACACCTTGGTCTGGCGCTGCATCCGCGCCTTGCGCAGGCGTGCATGCAGCAGCGGCAGTTCGTGGCGCAGGTTGCTGCCCAGGATCACCACCACGTCGGCCTGCTCGATCTCCGCCAGCGGCAGCGCGAACGGCTCGGCCAGCGCGGCATCGGAGAAGTCGCGGTTGTACACGCGGTGATCGAGGTTGCCGCTGTCCAGGCCCTCGGCCAGGCGCGCCAGCAGCGCGCCCTCCTCGTTGGAGGTGGACGGATGCGCGAGCACGCCCAGCGCGTCGCCACGGTTGGCCTTGAGGATCTCGCCGGCGGCGGACAGTGCTTCCGCCCACGACACCTCGCGCCACTGTCCGTCGACCTTGCGCATCGGCCGCAGTGCGCGGTCCTCGGCGTACAGGCCCTGGTGCGAGTAGCGATCGCGGTCGGACAGCCAGCACTCGTTGACCGCCTCGTTGTCGCGCGGCACGGTGCGCAGCACTTCGCCGCGACGCACGTGCAGGAACAGGTTCGAACCCATCGCGTCGTGGTAGCCCAGCGACTCGCGCGCCACCAGTTCCCAGGGGCGCGCGCGGAACTGGAACACCTTGTTGGTCAGCGCACCGACCGGGCACACGTCGACCACGTTGCCGGACAGCTCGGTGGTCAGCGGCTTGCCGTCGTAGGTGCCGATCTGCAGGTTCTCGCCGCGGTACATGCCGCCCAGCTCGTAGGTGCCGGCGATGTCCGCGGTGAAGCGCACGCAGCGGGTGCACTGGATGCAGCGGGTCATCTCGGTGGCGACCAGCGGGCCGATGTCCTCGTCCGGCACCACGCGCTTGCGCTCGTTGAAGCGGCTGACCGAGCGGCCATAGCCCAGCGACACGTCCTGCAGTTCGCACTCGCCGCCCTGATCGCAGATCGGGCAGTCCAGCGGGTGGTTGATCAGCAGGAATTCCATGACGCTGCGCTGGTACTTCAGCGCCTTGTCGCTGCGGGTCTGCACCTTCATGCCGTCCATGACCGGCGTGGCGCAGGCCGGCGACGGCTTGGGCGACTTCTCGACGTCGACCAGGCACATGCGGCAGTTGGCCGCGATCGGCAGCTTCTCGTGGTAGCAGAAGCGCGGGATCGGGATGCCGGCCTTGTCGGCGGCCTGGATGATCATCGAGCCCTTCGGCACGACCAGCGACTGGCCGTCGATCTCGACGGTCACATGGCCTTCCGGCACGACCGCCGGGGTCGCGCCGGGATTGTTGGGTTGCGCGCTCATGCGGCGGCTGCCTCCAGCTTCTTGCCGTCAACCATCGAATGACCGTTGACGATGTAGTACTCGAATTCGTCCCAGAACTGGCGCAGGAAGCCCTGGATCGGCCAGGCCGCCGCTTCGCCGAAGGCGCAGATGGTGTGGCCTTCGATCTGCCCGGCGACGGTGCGCAACTGGTGCAGGTCTTCCATCGTGGCCTTGCCGGCGACGATGCGCTCCAGCACGCGGTGCATCCAGCCGGTGCCTTCGCGGCACGGGGTGCACTGGCCGCAGGATTCCTTGTGGAAGAACTGCGAGATGCGGCAGGCGAACTTCACGCAGCACACGCTGTCGTCCAGCACCACGATCGCGCCCGAGCCCAGGCCGGTGCCCAGCGCGCGCAGGGTGTCGTAGTCCATCTGCAGGCCCTTGAGCTGCTCGGCCTTCAGCACCGGCATCGACACGCCGCCCGGGATCGCGCCCTTGAGGGTGCGGCCCGGCTTCAGCCCGCCGGCCATCTCCAGCAGTTCGTCGAAGGTGGTGCCCAGCGGCACTTCGAAGTTGCCGCCCTTCTGCACGCAGCCGGAAACCGAGAAGATCTTCGGACCGCCGTTCTTGGTCTTGCTCAGGCCCAGGAACCATTCCGGGCCGTTGCGGATGATCGCCGGCACCGAAGCGTAGGTCTCGGTGTTGTTGATCGTCGACGGCTTGCCGTACAGGCCGAAATTGGCCGGGAACGGCGGCTTGTAGCGCGGCTGGCCCTTCTTGCCTTCCAGCGACTCCATCAGCGCGGTCTCTTCGCCGCAGATGTAGGCGCCGGCGCCCAGCGCGCCGTAGATGTCGATGTCGATGCCGCTGCCGAGGATGTCCTTGCCCAGCCAGCCATTGGCGTACGCGTCCGCCAGGGCCTGTTCGAAATGTTCGAACGGCTCGTGGTGGAACTCGCCGCGCAGGTAGTTGTAGCCCACGGTGGAGCCGGTGGCGTAGCAGGCGATGGCCATGCCTTCCACCACCGAATGCGGGTTGTAGCGCAGGATGTCGCGGTCCTTGCAGGTGCCGGGCTCGGACTCGTCCGAGTTGCACAGGATGTACTTCTGCGGTGCGCCCTTGGGCATGAACGACCACTTCAGGCCGGTCGGGAAGCCGGCGCCGCCACGGCCGCGCAGGTTCGACTGCTTGACCATCTCGATCACCTGCTCCGGCGGGATCTTCTCTTCGAGGATCTTGCGCAGCGCGGCGTAGCCACCGGTCTTCAGGTAGCTCTCGTAGGACCACGGGGTGTCGTAGTGCAGCGTGGTGTACACCACCTGGTGCGGCTGCGGCGCGGGGCCGACCGGGCCGGTGGGGGCGTGGGGATGCTGTGCCATTGCCGTTACTCCAACCCGTCCAGCAATTCGTCGACCTTGTCCTTGGTCAGATGCTCATGGTAGTGGCCGTTGATGACCATCATCGGTGCGCCGGCGCAACCGGCCAGACACTCTTCCTCGCGCTTGAGGTAGACGCGGCCGTCGGCGGTGGACTGGCCCAGCTTGCAGCCGAGCTTCTTCTCGGCGTGCGCGACCAGGTCTTCGGCGCCGTTGAGCCAGCAGCTGATGTTGGTGCAGAACGCGACGTTGTTGCGGCCGACCTTCTCGGTCTCGAACATCGAGTAGAAGCTGGCGACCTCGTAGGCCCACACCGGCGGCAGTTCCAGGTACTTGGCCACGCCGGCGATCAGCTCGTCGGTCAGCCAGCCCTGGTTCTGCTCCTGCGCCGCGTGCAGGCCCTGCAGCACCGCCGAACGCTTGCGATCCGGCGGGAACTTGGCCAGCCAGTGATCGATGTGCGCGCGCGTCTTGTCGCTCAGCACCACCATCGGATCGACGTCGCGCGCCGCTTCGAAATTACCTGTCGCCTTCATCGGTCGACCTCACCAAACACCAGATCATAGGTACCAATCATCGCCACCACGTCCGCCAGCATGTGGCCGCGCACGATCGCGTCCATCGACGACAGGTGGGCGAAGCCCGGCGCGCGCAGGTGCACGCGGAACGGCTTGTTGGCGCCGTCGGACATCAGGTAGCAGCCGAACTCGCCCTTCGGCGCCTCGACCGCGCAATAGGTCTCGCCGGCCGGCACGCAGTAGCCTTCGCTGAACAGCTTGAAGTGGTGGATCAGCGCTTCCATGTCGTCCTTCATGTCGGCGCGCTTGGGCGGCGCCACCTTGAAGTTCTCGACCATGACCGGGCCCGGGTTGGCCTTCAGCCACTTCACGCACTGCTTGATGATGCGGTTGGATTCGCGCATCTCGGCCACGCGCACCAGGTAACGGTCGTAGCAATCGCCGTTGGTGCCGAGCGGGATGTCGAAATCGACGCTGTCGTACTTGGCGTAGGGCTGCTTCTTGCGCAGGTCCCAGGCGATGCCCGAGCCGCGCAGCATCGCGCCGGTCATGCCCCAGGCATAGGCCTGCTCCGGGGTGACCACGCCGATACCGACGGTGCGCTGCTTCCAGATGCGGTTGTCGGTGAGCAGGGTCTCGTACTCGTCCACGCGCGCCGGGAAGGTGTCGGTGAACGCCTCCAGGAAGTCCAGCATCGAGCCTTCGCGCGCGGCGTTGAGCCGCTTCAGCGCGTTGCCCTTGTGCCAGCGCGATTCCTGGTACTTGGGCATGCGGTCCGGCAGGTCGCGGTAGACGCCGCCCGGGCGATAGTAGGTCGCGTGCATGCGCGCGCCCGACACCGCCTCGTAGACGTCCATCAGCTCTTCGCGCTCGCGGAACGCGTACAGCATCACCGCCATCGCGCCCAGGTCGAGCGCGTTGGAACCGACCCACATCAGGTGGTTCAGGATGCGGGTGATCTCGTCGAACATGGTGCGGATGTACTGCGCACGCTCCGGCGCCTCGATCCCCATCAGGGTCTCGATCGCGCGCACGTAGGCGTGCTCGTTGCACATCATCGACACGTAGTCCAGGCGATCCATGTAGCCGATCGACTGGTTGAACGGTTTGGACTCGGCCAGCTTCTCGGTGCCACGGTGCAGCAGGCCGATGTGCGGATCGGCGCGGACCACGGTCTCGCCGTCCATCTCCAGGATCAGGCGCAGCACGCCGTGCGCGGCCGGATGCTGCGGGCCGAAGTTCATCGTGTAGTTGCGGATTTCCTGCTTGGCTTCGGCAGGATTGCTGGCGAACCCGTCGTGCGCCTGGTGGTACTCGCTCACTTGGCGGACTCCTTCTGTGCTTCGCCCGCCGCAGTCTGGTAGCGCGCATCGTCGCGGATCACGCGCGGCACGCCCACGCGCGGTTCCACCGAGGTGACCGGCTCGTAGATCACGCGCTGCTTCTCTTCGTCGTAGCGCACTTCGACGTTGCCGATCAGCGGGAAATCCTTGCGGAACGGATGGCCGACGAAGCCGTAGTCGGTGAGGATGCGGCGCAGGTCCGGGTGCCCGGAGAACACCACGCCGAACAGGTCGAACGCCTCGCGCTCGAACCAGTTCGCGCCCGGCCAGATGTCGGTGACCGAGGCCACCACCGGCAGGTCTTCGTTCGGCGCGTAGCAACGCACGCGCAGGCGCTGGTTATGGCGGTAGGAGATCAGCTGCGCCAGCACCGCGTAGCGCTGCTGCGGGACCGGCATCGGCTGCACGCCGGCGGCGGTCTCGGCGCTGGGGAACTCGCCCCAGGCGAAGCGGCCCATGGCCTTGCCTTCGACGCCGCGGCTGAAGCCGTGCGAGGACACGTCCGAGGTGTCCCACTCGTCGCTGCCGTAGCCCAGGTAGTCCACACCGCACAGGTCGGACAGCTGTTCGAAACCGAACTCGTCGCGCAGCGCCAGGCAGGTGGCGTGCCAGGCGTCGGCCGGCACTTCCAGGGTGACTTCGCCGCGCGGAAGGGCCACGAAGACCTGGCTGCCGGGGAAACGGGCGCCGAGTCGGTCGCTAAAGGAAGATGCTTGCTCTGCCATGGGGGCTTGGCGTGCTCTCTGAGGAAAGAGGAATCAGCGCGCGATGGTCTGGGTTCGCCAGATCTTCTTCTGCAACTGCAGGATGCCGTAGACCAGGGCCTCGGCGGTCGGCGGGCAGCCGGGGACGTAGACGTCCACCGGCACGATGCGGTCGCAACCGCGCACCACCGAATACGAGTAATGGTAGTAGCCGCCGCCGTTGGCGCAGCTGCCCATCGAGATGACCCACTTCGGGTCCGGCATCTGGTCGTAGACCTTGCGCAGCGCCGGGGCCATCTTGTTGACCAGGGTGCCGGCGACGATCATCACGTCGGACTGGCGCGGCGACGGGCGGAACACCACGCCGTAGCGGTCCAGGTCCAGGCGCGCGGCACCGGCGTGCATCATCTCGACCGCACAGCAGGCCAGGCCGAAGGTCATCGGCCACATCGAGCCGGTGCGCGCCCAGTTCAGCAGCGCATCGACGCTGGTGGTGACGTAACCCTTCTCCAGCAGCGGGTTCTCGCCTTCGGGACGCAGGATGTCGTCCACCCGCCCTTCCGGGATCGGGTTGGTCATCAGGCGATCCAGGGTCTGAATCACTCCCATTCCAGCGCTCCCTTCTTCCACACGTAGACAAAACCGAGGAACAACATGCCGACGAACAGGCCCATGGTGACCAGGGAGCGAGCGCCCAGGTCCATGAACACCTGCGTCCACGGCACGATGAAGATGATTTCCAGATCGAAGACGATGAACTGGATGGCGATCAGGTAGTAGCGCACGTCGAACTTCATGCGCGCGTCCTCGAAGGCCTCGAAGCCGCACTCGTAAGGCGAGAGCTTCTTCAGGTCAGGACGCCGGGGACCGAGGAACCGCCCCACCAGCATCAGCGCGACGCCGATACCGGTGGCCACGATCAGAAACAGCAGGGTCGGCAAATATTCGGCCAGCACTCGCGATTCTCTCTTGCCTGTGCCCGCGCGCGTGCCGCGCAGGCATGGGATAGACGATTCTCCGGACAAGGGCGTGACGCCCCTGCGCAGAAACCGTAGCCAAACAATGGTGCCCAAGAGGGGACTCGAACCCCTACGACCTAAGTCGCTACCACCTCAAGGTAGTGCGTCTACCAATTCCGCCACCTGGGCTTGCGTAAAACCTGCGCGGCAATCCCGCCGCGCAGCATATTGTAACCGTCTTCAGTCTTTCTGCGACGGGGCAGGCGACTTTTCTTGTGCTTTTTCCGGCGCCTGCTGGGCAGCCGGGGCGGCGGCGGGCGCCGCAGGGGCCGCCGACGGCGCCTGCGGCACCTGCAGCTCGCCGGCCGGCGCGGCCGGCGCCGGGGTGGCGGACTGCGACATCACGCCCAGATTGGCGTCGGCCGGACGCGCGCTGTGGCCGGCGTACCAGGCCATGAACAGGCTGATGGCGAAGAACACCACGGCCAGCCACTTGGTCGACTTGGACAGGAAGTTGGACGCGCCACGCGATCCGAACACGGTGCCGGACGCGCCGGCGCCGAACCCGGAACCCGCCGCCGCACCGGCGCCGCGCTGCATCAGGATCAGCGCGATCATCGCGATCGCCACCAGCACGTAGACCACATTGAGGATGACCATCAGCATTTCGAAATCCGTCCGGACAGTACGACTTGGGGGACCAACGGCCGCCATCGGCGGCCGTTCGCTCAACAGGCGGCCGCCGCTCGCACGATGGCCAGGAATTCCGCGGCGACCAGCGAGGCGCCGCCCACCAGCCCGCCATCGACGTCCGGCTGCGCGAACAGCTCGGCGGCGTTGTCGGGCTTGACGCTGCCGCCATACAGGATCGGCAACGAATCCGCGATTCTAGCATCGCGCGCTGCCACTTCGCCACGGATGAACGCATGCACGGCCTGCGCCTGCGCCGGGCTGGCGGTGCGGCCGGTGCCGATCGCCCAGACCGGCTCGTAGGCCACCACCGCCCGGGCGAAGCCCTCGGCGCCGACCAGGTCCAGCACCGGCGCCAACTGCGCGGCGATGACCGCCTCGGTGCGCCCGGCTTCGCGCTGTTCCAGTGTCTCGCCCACGCACAGGATCGGGACCAGCCCGGCATGCATGGCGGCGGCGAACTTGCGCGCGACCAGCTCACTGCTCTCCTGGTGGTACTGGCGGCGCTCCGAATGCCCGACCAGGCCGTAGTCGGCGCCCACGTCGACCAGCATCGCCGCCGACACCTCGCCGGTATAGGCGCCCTTCTCGTTGCTGCTGACGTCCTGCGCGCCGAAGCGCAGCATCCGGTCCTCGAAATTTTCGATCAGGTCGCCCAGGTACGGCAGCGGCGGCAGGATCACCACCTCCACGTCGTGACCGGCCTCGTGCAACCCGGCGACGATCTCCCGCACCAGCTCGGCGGCGAAGTGGCGGGTGCCATGCAATTTCCAGTTTCCGGCTACGATCTTGCGTCGCATCGGCGCATCTCCGGCGAAAAAGTGCCGAGAGGATAGCCGATGCGCCGCCAAGGGCAGGTATCGCCGCGCCCCGCCCGCCGCCCCGCCCTTCCCCGCCGCCCGCTCCACGCGCAGAGACCGCCATGACCCAGCTTCCCGGCTACGCCCTGATCACCGGCGCCTCCAGCGGCATCGGCCGCGAGATCGCCCGCGAATACGCCCGCCGCGGCGTCCCGCTGATCCTGACGGCGCGCCGCGAGGCACAACTGCAGGCGCTGGCCGCCGAGCTGCGGCCGCAGGTGCCGGTGGAGGTGCTGGTCGCCGACCTGGCCGACCCGGCGGCGCCGGCGGCGCTGGTGGCGGAGCTGGAACGGCGCGGGCTGGCGGTGCGGATCCTGGTCAATAACGCCGGCTACGGCGTGCCCGGCCGCTACATCGCCCAGGACTGGGCGGTGCACGCGGCGTTCCTGCAGGTGATGGTCGGCGCGGTGTGCGAACTGACCTGGCGGCTGCTGCCGTCGCTGCGCGCCAGCGGCCACGGCCGCATCCTCAACGTGGCCTCGTTCGCCGCCCTGGTGCCCGGTGCCGACGGCCACACCCTGTACGCGGCCGCGAAGAGCTTCATGCTGCGCTTCAGCGAATCGCTGGCCCTGGAGAACGCCGACCGCGGGGTCGGCGTGTGCGCGCTGTGCCCCGGCTTCACCTGGTCCGAGTTCCACGACGTCACCGGCACCCGCGAACAGATGGACGCCCTGCCGCGCTGGATCTGGCTGCAGACCGCGGCCGTGGCCCGCGCCGGCATCGACGGCGCCGAACGCGGCAAGGTGCGGGTGGTGCCGGGTGCGGTCTACCGCGCCCTGCTCGGCCTGACCGCGCTGTTGCCCAATGCCCTGCTGCTGCGCCTGATGGGGCGTGGCTCGCACCGGATCAGGTCGGTGGAATAGCCCGCGACCTGCCGGCCCGGCGAGCGCGGTTCGGGTATCGCGCCGCGCAACGCCGGCAGCGCGCCTGCCAGACCCGACGCGGCCTACTCGGGAATGGGTGACACGTCCTAGGGCTGGTTGACGATATCGCCGTGCAGCGGCGCCAGCCTGGCCAGCAACCGGTTCTGCACGCGGCGCGGGATGCCGCGCTGGTCCATCGCCCACACCAGGTCCTCGACCAGCGCGTTGAAGTCCGCCTCGTGGATCGGCAGATGCTGGTGCGCCTGCTTCATCGGCTTGGCGGTATCGGCGCACGGCCCGTCGCTGAGGTGGCAGAACTTCTGCACCAGGCGCTGGTCCAGCATCACGATGTTGATCCGGGCGAAGTGCTGGACGATGCGCGGGTCGTCGGCGATGCGCGACAGCAGCGTCTCCACCAGCGCCTCGATGCCGGGCTGGCCACCCAGGTCGGCGTACAGCGTGCGCGGCGGTCGCGGGGCGCTGGCGCAGCCGGCCAGCAGCGCGGCCGTCGCCAGCAGGATCGGGATCAGGACGCGCATCGGCCTGGCCATGTCAGAACGCCACCTGCAGGGAGAGATAGGGCCCACGCTGGTCGCGCAGGGTGGCGACGTCCCCGAGGTCGGCCCAGGCGCCGACCACGGACACGCGCTTGTTTGGAAACCATGCCACGAACGCATCCGCCCAGGCGTCCTCGCGGGCGAACCCGAGGTTGTCCGGTTTCTGCCGGTATTCCAGGCCCAGCACCCACGACGGGTCGAGCACCACCGCGACGCTGGCCTCGGCCACCAGCCGGTAGGCATTGCCGCGATCGCCGCCGAACCCGAGCAGTCCGGTCTGGTTGGCGCGGGTGGCGCGCAGGGTGCCGTTGACCAGCAACTGGTAGCCGCCGGCCGCGTCCAGCCACAGCTTGGCGGCGCTGAGATAGACGTCGGTGCCATGGTCGGCACGCGCGCCGACCGCCAACGGCAAGCTGCCGTCGCGCAGCCGCTTGTACTGCACCCCCAGCGCCACCTGCGGCGCGGCGCCGTAGACCAGGTCGCCGCCCAGCCGCAGCTTGGCGCCAATCACGTCCTGGCCGAGCGCATGCCACGGCAGCGCCAGGCGCCGCTGCAACGTGCCCAGGTCCAGGCGCTGCCGCGCCAGCGACAGCTCCAGGCGGTTGCCCAGGGTCAGCGCCGCCCCCTGCACGTCCAGCCGGTAATCGCCGCTGTCCACGTGCGTGGCGAACAGCACCGCGCCGTCCTGATCGCGCGTGCCGTAGCCGGACAAGGTCGCCCACGGCACGATGCCGCCACCGCCGCTGCCTTCCACGCTGGAGGCGCCGCCGGTGGCCAGCAGCCGCCCCTGCCCGGCCCACGCCAGCCCCGGCAGCAAGGCCGCGACCGCTAGCAGCGCGCATCGTGGAGATCGGGGTCGGGTCATCGGGACGTCTCCTCGATCGGGGCCGGCGTGGTCGCACCGTCCTCCGCGCGCCGCGCACACCAGGCCAGCAGCGCCGGCGCATCCAGCGGCGGCGCGTACAGATAGCCCTGCGCCATGTCGCAGCCGTAGCTGCGCAGCAAGGCCTCCGCGGCGGCGTGCTCGACGCCCTCGGCCACCACTTGCAAGCCCATGTGGTGGCCCAGGTCGATGGTACTGCGCACGATCACCGCGTCGTCGCTGCCCGCGGCCAATTGCAACACGAAGCTCTTGTCGATCTTCAGTTCGTGCACCGGCATGCGCTTGAGCTGCGCCAGCGACGAATAGCCGGTGCCGAAGTCGTCGATGGACAGGCGCACGCCGCAGCGGCGCAGCTGCTGCAGCATGTGCAGGGCGTGCTCGACGTCGCGCATCAGCGCGCTTTCGGTCAGTTCCAGGGTCAGCCGCGGCGCGGCCAGGCCGTGCCGCGCCAGGCAGCCGCTGACGAACGCCGGCAGGCCCGGATCGTTGAGGTCCAATGCCGACAGGTTCACCGCCAGGCCCAGATCCAGGCCCTGGCCGCGCCACTGCGCCTGCAGGCGCATCGCCTCGTCGAGCACGAACTGGGTGAGTTGCTGGATCGCGCCGGAGTGCTCGGCCAGCGCAATGAACTCATCCGGCCCGATCGGGCCGAGCAGCGGATGCTGCCAACGCAGCAACACCTCCACGTGTTCGACCACGCCGCGCGCCAGGCAGATCTTCGGCTGGAAACGCAGCGACATCTCGCCGCGCGCGATCGCCTGGCGCAGGTCGCCGGTCAGGCGCAGGCGGCGCAGGTGCTGCTCGTCCTGCCCGTCGCGGTACACCGATGCGCCGCCGCCGTGTTGTCGCGCCTGCTGGCGAGCGATGTCGGCGCGGCGCAGCAGGGTGTCGGCATCGGCGCCATGCGCGGGAATCAGCGCGATGCCGATGCTGGCGTCGGCCAGGATCCGCGCCTGCGGCAGGCTCAACGGGTGCCGCAGTTGCGCCAGCAGTTCCGCGGCATACGCCTCCACCGCGGCGGCATCGGTGTGCGCCAGCACTACCATGAACTCGTCGCTGCCAAGCCGGCCGACCCGGTCCGGCGCGCGCACCGCCTGTTCCAGCCGGCGCCCGGTATGGACCAGCACCTGATCGGCGAAATCGTGGCCGAAGCTGTCGTTGAGTTCCTTGAAGCGCTCCAGGTCCAGCACCAGCACCGCCGCGGTGCTGGCATCGGCCTGGCAGGCCTCGACCACGGCCTGCAGGTGCTGCAGCAGCGCCGTGCGGTTGGGCAGCCCGGTCAGCGCATCGTGCCGCGCCTGGTGCAGGATGTCCTGCTCGCGACTGGCGATGCGGCGCTGCATGGCGCCGAAGCTGCTGGCCAGTTCGGTCAGTTCGGCGCCGGCGTGCAGCGGCAGCAGCGTCTGGTAGTCGCCGTGCTGGATGCGCCGCGTCGCCGCGACCAGTTGCGCGACCGGGCGGCTGACCCCGCGCGCCAGGAAGATCGCCGCCACCAGCGCGGCCAGCGTGGCCACCCCGGCCAGGATCAGGATGCGCAGCTTCAGCAGGCGGTACGGCGCATCGGCGCGGTCCAGCGAGGCCTGCAGCGCGACCATGACCCGACCGTCGTCGGACGCCGGCCGCACCCGCAGCAGGTAGCGCGCCTGCCCCAGCTGCAGTGGCTGCGCCGCCGCCGGCGCCAGCGGCGTGCGCCGCAGCTGCTGCTGGAACTGCGCGGCACGCAGCGGATCCAGGGTCGAGGCCAGCACCTGCGGGGCGCCCTGGGTGGTGAAGAAGGTCGCGTCCAGCCCGGTGGTCCCGACGAAGTCCTGGCCGAGTTCGTCGCCGGATTCCCCGCCGATCGCGACCCAGCCGACCCGTTGCGGCGCCAGCACCTGCACCAGCGCCAGACGCATGAGGCGCCGGTCCAGCAGCACGATGCCGACCGCGCTGCCGTTGCGCTGCGCCTGCCGCAGCAGCGGCTGCACCGCACGCAGTTGCTGCGCCTGCGGCAGCGCCGACAGCCCGGCCAGGAACTGGCCATCGGCCGTCAGCAGCAGGGCGCTGGGCGCGCGCACCCGCGCGGCGTGATTGCGCAGCGCCGACTGCATGGTCGGCACGTCGCCGCTGGTCACCGCGGCACGGAAGCCGAAATCGTCGGCGAGCACCGAGGCGGCCTGCAACAACTGCTCGTCACGGCGCTGGTCGATGCGCTGCCACACGCGCTCGCCCGTGCGCAGTTCGTCGTCCAGTTGCGCGGCGACGCTGCGCTGGGTCGCCACGTGCACCGCCAGGAACGTCAGCGCCTGGGCCGCCAGCACCACCAGCACCAGCAGCGCGGCGATGCGGGTGTGCAACCGCCACGGCTTCATCGGGTCGGCGCCGTCTGGCTGCGGCGGAACTTGTCCTGCAGCGCGCGGATGCGCGGATCTTCCGGGACGACCGGCGCCGGTCCGTGCGTGGCCAACTGCACCGCCTGGCGCAGCGGCGCGCGCCCCACCTGCAGGGGCTGCGCGTAGCCGGCGCCGCTCAGGCGCGGATGCCACACCCGCAGTTCGTAGGCGCCGGGCGGCACCTCCAGCCGCACCTGCGCGTCGGCGCCGGTCACCGCGAAGTACGGGGTGTCCAGCACCACCACGTAGCCGACCATCCAGTCGTGGATGTTGCAGCCCACCGTGACCAGGCCTGCCTGCTCGAAGCGCACCGGCTTGGCGGTACTGCCCTGGTACAGCGGCAGTTCGAAGCGCTTGGCCGGCGAGAAGGAATAGACCTGGTGGCGGATCTGGTCGCTGTTGGGAAAGCGCACCCAGCTGCCGGCCTGCACCGCCAGCACCGCAGGCACGAACTGCGAGTTGACCTGGTCCATCGTCGCCGTCGCCGAGGCCGGCGCGGGCGGGCGCGCCGGCGCGGCCGGTTGCAGGCTGACCACGGCATCGGCCAGCGGACCGGCGGCGTCGGCCACCAGCACCGTGACCGGGGTGGCCGCGGCCGGCAACGCCGCCATGCCCAGTACCACTGCAAGCCAGCGGCGGCGGCCCTGCCGCCAGAACGATCCCGTCCGCCTTGTCATCGCACCCTCGCTACGGGCCCGGCTGGCAGCGCCCGGACCTCCCGGACGGCGCGTCGAGGGCGACCTGCAAGCGATATCGGCCGTGAACGGACCCGGCTTGAGGCCGGCCCTGCCGCCAGACGTCCCGGCTGCGGCACGCAGCGTTGCGGGCGCGGCTTACTTCAGCTTGATCTCGCGCAAGCGCTCTTCCAGATAGCCCTGCGCGGTGATCGGCTCGGGGTAGCGGCTGGGGTTGTCGGCGCCGACGCAAGACGGCAGCACGTCGATCACGAAATCCGGGTTCGGGTGCAGGAAGAACGGCACCGAGTAGCGCGGCTGGCGCGCCTGCTCGCCCGGCGGGTTGACCACGCGGTGGGTGGTCGAGGGATACACGTGGTTGGTCAGGCGCTGCAGCATGTCGCCGATGTTGACCACGATGGTGTCGGCGTCGGAGGTGAACGGCACCCACTCGCCCTGCTTGGACTTCACTTCCAGGCCGGCGGCGCTGGCGCCGACCAGCAGGGTGATCAGGTTGATGTCCTCGTGGGCGCCGGCGCGCACGTTGGGGATGTCGTCGGCGGTGATCGGCGGGTAGTGGATCGGGCGCAGGATCGAGTTGCCCGAGTCGGTCTTGTCGACGAAGTAGTGCTCGGGCAGGCCGATGTGCAGGGCCAGCGCCGACAGCACGCGCGCGCCGAGCTGGTCCAGCGCCTGGTACAGGCCGTAGCCGTGGGCGCGGAAGCCGGGCACTTCGCTCGGCCACAGGTTCGGCGGCATCACGGCGCGGTACGGGGAGTCGTCGGCGATCTCGCGGCCGATGTGCCAGAACTCCTTCAGGTCGAAGTGCTTGGAGTCCTTGGCGGTCTCCACGCCGAAGGCGGTATAGCCGCGCGCACCGCCGCTGCCCGGCAGGTGGTACGTGCGCTTGGTCTCCTCGGGCAGAGCGAAGAACGCCTTGAACACGTCGTAGGCGGCGTCGATCTGCGCCTGGGCGATGCCGTGGTTGCGGATGCCGGCGAAACCCCACTCGCGGTAGGCCGCGCCCAGCTCGGCGACGAACGCCTCGCGGTCGGTGTCGAAACGGGTGATGTCGAGGGTGGGAATGCGCGCAGTCATGGCAGGAACCGTCATCTCGTAAGAGGGAACAAACGCCGCGCTCAGCGCAGCAGGCGGTACAGCAGGTAGAACGTGATCGCCTTGGCGACGATCACGAAGAGGGCAATGGCGATCGACTCACGCCGCGTCACGGACCGCCTCGGCCAGCGCGTCCAGGGTCTGCCGCATCAGCGCGGCATCGTCGGCCTCGACCGTGACCCGCACCACCGGTTCGGTGCCGGAGGCGCGCAGGAAGGCGCGCCCGCGCCCCTGCACCGCCGCCTGCGCCGCGGCCAGCGCGGTCTTCACGGTGTCGGCCTCGAGTGGGCGCACGCCCGGCTGCAGGCGCACGTTGATCGTCTGCTGCGGCACCGTCTGCAGACCGGCCAGCGCCTGGCGCAGGGTCTGCCGCGAACGCTTGAGCACTTCCAGCACCTGCAGCGCGCTGACGATGGCGTCGCCGGTGGTGGCGCGGTCCAGGCACAGCATGTGCCCGGAGGCCTCGCCGCCGAGCACGCCGCCGTGCTCGACCAGCGCCTGGTGCACGTAGCGGTCGCCGACCTTGGCGCGCAGGAACGGCACCTGCAACGCGGCCAGCGCCCGCTCCAGGCCATAGTTGGTCATCAGCGTGCCGACCACCGGCCCATGCAGGCGGCCGCTGGCCTGCCAGCCGCAGGCCAGCACGTACAGCAGGCCATCGCCGTCGACCGGGTTGCCCTGGTCGTCGGCCATCAGCACGCGGTCGCCGTCGCCGTCGAAGGCGATGCCCAGGTGCGCGCCGTGCTCGCGCACGTTGGCGGCGAGGTTGTCGATGTGCATCGAGCCGACGCCGGCATTGATGTTGAGCCCGTCCGGCGCCGCGCCGATCGCGATCACTTCCGCGCCCAGCTCGCGGAACAGCAGCGGCGCGATGTGGTAGGTCGCGCCGTGCGCGCAGTCCAGCACCAATTTGAGCCCACGCAGATCGAAGCCGCGCGGCACGCTGGCCTTGCAGAACTCGATGTAACGGCCGATCGCCTCGCGCGCGCGCATCGCCTTGCCCAGGCGCTCGGATTCGACCGTGGCGAACGGCGCGTCCAGCGCGGCCTCGATCGCCTGCTCGGTGGCGTCGTCGAGCTTCTCGCCGTGGGCGGAAAAGAACTTGATGCCGTTGTCGTAGTGCGGGTTGTGCGAGGCGCTGATGACGATGCCAGCGTCGGCACCGAGGGTTAGGGTCAGGAACGCCACCGCCGGGGTCGGCATCGGCCCGAGCAACTGCACGTTGGCGCCGGCCGCCACCAGCCCGGCCTCCAGCGCCGACTCGAACATGTAGCCGGAGATGCGCGTGTCCTTGCCGATCACCACGGTGGGCCGCGCGGTGCCGCCGGCGACCAGCACGCGGCCCAGCGCATTGCCCAGGCGCATCACGAAATCGGCGGAAATCGCCCCCTGCCCGACCCGGCCACGGATGCCGTCGGTGCCGAAGTATTTGCGTTGGCTCATGCGCTGGGGAATCGGGAATGGAGAATCGGGAATCGGGAACAGCCGGAGACGTCAAGGAATCGCGACAAACGCGGGCTTGCCGCGCGACGCACCGCACGCGCGACACCACGATTCCCCATTCCCGATTCCCGATTCCCGGCCCTCATGCCGCCTCGCTCTTCGCCGGGGCCGGCTGGCGCATCATCATCGCCAGCAGGTCGGACAGGCGGTCGCGCAGTTCGCGGCGGTCGCAGATCTGGTCGATGGCGCCATGCTCGAGCAGGAACTCCGAACGCTGGAAGCCCTCCGGCAGGGTCTCGCGCACGGTCTGCTCGATCACGCGTGGGCCGGCGAAGCCGATCAGCGCGTACGGCTCGGCGATGTTGATGTCGCCGAGCATGGCGAAACTGGCCGACACGCCACCGGTGGTGGGATGGGTCAGCACCGACACGTACGGCAGGCCGGCCTCGCGCAGGCGGCCGAGCGCGGCCGAGGTCTTGGCCATCTGCATCAGCGAGAACAGGCCCTCCTGCATGCGCGCGCCGCCGCTGGCGGAGAAGCACACGAACGGCGCGCCGATCTTCAGCGCGGTCTCCGCGGCCAGGGCGAAACGCTCGCCGACCACCGAGCCCATCGAGCCGCCCATGAAGGCGAAATCGAACGAGGCCGCGACCAGCGGCTGGCCCTTGAGCAGGCCCTGCATCGCCACCAGCGCGTCGTATTCGCCGGTGCTCTTCTGCGAGGCCTTGATGCGCTCGCCGTACTTCTTCTGGTCCTTGAACTTCAGCGCGTCGGTCGGGCCCAGGCGCGCGCCGATCTCGGTCGGCGCGGTGTCGGCGTCGAACAGCGCGGCCAGGCGCGCGCGCGCGCGGATCGCCATGTGGTGGCCGCACTTCGGGCACACCTCCAGGTTCTCCTCCAGCTCCGGCCGGTACAGCACGGCGCTGCAATTGGGGCACTTCTCCCACAAGCCTTCGGGAACGCTGCGCTTCTTGCTGGGCGTGCTGTCGGTGCGAATGCCCGAAGGCATCAATTTGCTGAGCCAACTCATGCGATGTGACGATCCATTGGGCGGCCGCGAGAGCCGCAGAGGGGCGACAGTCTAACTCGGTCCCCCGGTGGGCTGCAGACGGTGGCGCATGGAGCCGCCAGGCCGGCCGGCAGCTGCACAGGCGCTGCCAGGACGCCTGCTGCGGCTGGCGCGGCGTGGGAAGCGTGGCATCGCCGCCGCCATTCCACTTCGCCAACAATCGGGCCGGGCCAGCGGCGCGCGTCCCATCCGGTCGGCAATGCATGTGCACCGATGGTTCGCCCGCGCAGTGTTTGCGGCATCGCCGCAAACGCGAACGCCCGCGCATGGCGGGCGTTCGCGTACACACCGGGCGTGGCTCAGCCCGCGTCCAGCGCCTGCCGCAGCGGGGTCAGGAACGCCAGGGCGGCGTCGCGTGCGGCCTGCGGGCTGCTGGCCTCGGCCAGCGCCGCGACCAGGGCGCTGCCCACCACGACGCCGTCGGCATCGGTGGCCATGGCCTTGGCGCTGGCGGCGTCCTTGATGCCGAAGCCGGCCACCACCGGCACCGGGCAGCGCGCGCGCAACTGGCGCAGGCGATCGCCGGCGGCACGCGTATCCAGCCGGTCGGCGCCGGTCACGCCGGCGAAGCTGACGTAGTACAGGTAGCCGCGCGCTGCATCGCACAACAGGGCGATGCGCGCGTCGCTGGTGGTCGGCGAGGCCAGCACGATCAGGTCCAATCCCGCCTCGGCGAAGATTGCCAGGGTCTCGGCCGATTCCTCCGGCGGCAGGTCGACCAGCAGCACGCCGTCCACGCCGGCCGCCACCGCTTCCTCGGCGAAGCGCGCGGTGCCGTGGATCTCCACCGGGTTGAGGTAGCCCATCAGCACCATCGGCGTGGTCGCGTCGTCGCGGCGGAACGCACTGACCGTCTCCAGCACGTAGCGCAGGCCGGCGCCGCGAGCCAGCGCGCGCTCGGAACTGCGCTGGATGGTCGGGCCGTCGGCCATCGGGTCGGAGAACGGCACGCCCAGTTCGATCACGTCGGCGCCGGCCTCGACCAGCGCGTGCATCGCCGGCACGGTCGCCTCCAGCGACGGATCGCCGGCGGTGAGGAAGGGAATCAGGGCCTTGCGGCGTTGGGAATCGAGTCGGGCAAAGGTATCGGCGAGGCGGTTCATGGGGGACCTATGCACCCCTCTCCCGCAGGGAGAGGGGTGGGGTGAAAGTTAAGAGGCGAAGCGGTGCGGAGTTTGGGGACGGGGCTGCGCCCGCACCCGCATCCGGCGCTCCGCGCCACCTTCTCCCGAAGGAGAAAGGTCAAGCGTTACAGCGTCAGCCCTTCACGCGCGGCGATGGTGTGCACGTCCTTGTCGCCGCGGCCGGACAGGTTGCACAGCACCAGCGCGTCCTTGGGCAGTTCGCGCGCCAGCTTGATCGACTGCGCCACGGCGTGGCTGGACTCCAGCGCGGCGAGGATGCCCTCGGTATGCGCCAGCAGGTGGAACGCGGCCAGCGCCTCGTCGTCGGTGATGCCCTGGTAGACGGCGCGGCCGCTGTCGGCCAGGAATGCGTGCTCCGGGCCCACGCCCGGGTAATCCAGGCCGGCGGACACCGAATGGGTTTCGATGATCTGCCCGTCGTCGTCGCAGATCACATAGGTGCGGTTGCCGTGCAGCACGCCGGGACGGCCGGCGGCGATCGAGGCGGCGTGGCGACCGCTGCCGATGCCGTCGCCAGCGGCCTCGGCGCCGTAGATCTTCACCGAGGCGTCGTTGAGGAAGGCATGGAACAGGCCGATGGCGTTGCTGCCGCCGCCGACGCAGGCGCTGATCGCATCCGGCAGGCGACCGTAGTCGGCCAGCATCTGCGCGCGCGCCTCGCGGCCGACGATGGCGTTGAAGTCGCGCACCATGCGCGGATACGGATCGGGGCCGGCGACGGTGCCGATGATGTAGAAGGTGTCCTGCACGTTGGTCACCCAGTCGCGCATGGCCTCGTTGAGCGCGTCCTTGAGCGTGGCCGAGCCGGAGTGCACCGGCACTACCGTGGCGCCGAGCAGCTTCATCCGGTAGACGTTGATCTTCTGCCGCTCGATGTCGGTGGCGCCCATGTACACCACGCACTCCAGGCCCAGCCGCGCGGCCACGGTGGCGCTGGCCACGCCGTGCTGGCCGGCGCCGGTCTCGGCGATGATGCGGGTCTTGCCCATGCGGCTGGCCAGCAGCGCCTGGCCGATGGTGTTGTTGATCTTGTGCGCGCCGGTGTGGTTCAGGTCCTCGCGCTTGAGCAGGATCTGCGCGCCGCCGACTTCGCGGCTGAGCCGCTCGGCGTGGTAGATCGGGCTGGGCCGGCCGACGTAGTGGGTCAGGTCCTTGTCGTAGGCGGCGATGAAGGCTGGATCCTGGCGCGCGGCGTCGTAGGCGGCGGCCAGTTCCTGCAACGGGCCGATCAGGGTCTCGGCGACGAAGCGGCCGCCGTAGCGGCCGAAATGGCCGGCGGCGTCGGGATAGGCATGGAAGTCGCTGACGGGAACAGAGGACATGGCGCAAACCGGAGGGCAACAGGACAGGCCTGCACTTTAGCGCACACGTCGGCGCACAAAAACCGATAAAGTCTGACGCAAATTGTCAGGAAAACTCACATGACCAGCACACGCCGCCTGCCCTCGCTCAACGCCGTGCGCGCGTTCGAGGCCGCCGCGCGGCTGCGCAGCGTCGGCGCCGCGGCGGCGGAACTGCATGTCACCCATGGCGCGGTCAGCCGCCAGGTGCGGTTGCTGGAGCAGGAACTGGGGCTGCCGCTGCTGCAGCGCGACGGCCGCGGCATCCGCCCGACCGCCGCCGGCACGCGCCTGTGCGAGGCCGCCGGCATCGCCTTCGCGCAGTTGCACGAGGCGGTGGCGGAGCTGCGCCGTCCCGCGCGCCCGGCCGCGCTGGTGCTGGGCTGCCCCGGCAGCATCCTGGCCCGCTGGATGATCCCGCGGCTGCAGGCGCTGCAGCGCGACCTGCCGGCGCTGACCCTGCACCTGTCCGCGCACGAAGGCGACTTCGCCGCAGACCTGGACGGCCTGGACGCGGCGCTGCTGCTGGGCCAGGCGCCGTGGCCGGCGGACTGGCAGGTCCGCGTGCTGGCGCCGGAGCGGATCGGCCCGGTGCTCAGCCCTGCCCTGCCGCAGGCGCCCCCCCTGGCCACGGCCGCGCCGGCGGCGCTGCAGGACCTGCCGCTGCTGCATACGGTATCGCGCCCGCAGGCGTGGCCGGCCTGGGCCGAGGCACAGGGATTGGCGCCGGCGCAGTTGCACTACGGCACCGGTTTCGAACACCTGTACTACCTGCTGGAGGCGGCGCTGGCCGGGATCGGCGTGGCGATCGCGCCACAGCCGCTGGTCGCCGACGACCTGGCCAGTGGCCGCCTGCTGGCGCCGTGGGGCTTCGTCGCCACCGGCGGGCAGTGGGCGCTGTGCACGCGCCGCGAGGTGCAGGACCCGCGGGTCGACGCGCTGGCCCAGTGGCTGACGCAGGAGCTGCAGCGCTGAGGTCAACGGGACGCAGGCGACGCCGCAACCGCCTGCCTGCCCTTCCGCCGCGACGCGCTGCCGCGCTCAGCAGTTCGTATTCAACTCGTGGCAGTCGGCGCGGCGCACTTCCTCGACGAACTTGCGCATCTTGTGGCCGTCCTTGATGCCGGGCTGGCTCTCGATGCCGCTGGACACGTCCACGCCCCACGGCAGCGTGGCGATGATCGCGTCGAACACGTTGTCGCCATTGATGCCGCCGGCGAGCAGGAACGGCCGGTGCAGGCCGGTGGGCAGCCGCGACCAGTCGAAGGTCTTGCCCGAGCCGCCACTTTCGCCGGGCGCGTGGCTATCGAACAGGAAGCCGGCGGCGTTGGGGTACTGCAACTGCAGGGTGCGCGCGTTGACCTCGCCGCCGCCCATGGGCACCGCCTTCAGGTACGGCAGGTTGAAGCTGCGGCAAAAGCCGTCGTCCTCGTCGCCGTGGAACTGCAGCAGGGTCGGACGCACGGTGCGCAGCACCTCGCGCACCTCGTCCTTGGGGTTGTCGCGGAACAGCGCCACCACGTCGACCATGGGCGCGGCGGCCTGGCGCATCGCCCGCGCCTCGGCCGGCGCCACCCGCCGCGGGCTGCCATGGGCGAACACGAACCCGATCGAGTCCACGCCCAACTCGCCTGCCAGGCGGATGTCGCCGGCGCGGGTCATGCCGCAGAACTTGATGCGGGTGCGATACAACGTGCGATTCATAGCGTGACCTCGTCCGGAAGCGTCCAGTGGGCGGGATAAAGGGGACCGACGAACACCAGGCCCTGCGGCGGTGCCGTCGGGCCGGCGACGCGGCGGTCGCGTCCCGCGAGCAGTTCGCCAATCCAGGACACCGGCTTTTCGCCCGTTCCCACCATGACAAGGGAACCAACGATATTGCGCACCATGTGATGAAGGAATGCATTGGCCTGGACCTGGATCTCGACCAGGTCGCCGCTGCGGCTCACCGTGATCGACTGCAGCTCGCGGCGCGCGTGCAGCGCCTGGCACTGCACGCTGCGGAAGGCGCTGAAGTCCTGCTCGCCCAGCAGCGCCTGCGCTGCGGCGTGCATGGCCGCGGCCTGCAGCGGCCGCCGCTCCCAGCTCAGGGTCTGCCGGTACAGCGCCGGGCGCACCTGGCGGTTGAGCAGGCGGTAGCGGTAGCGGCGCGCGCGGGCCGAGAAGCGCGCATGGAAGTCGTCGGCCACCGGCACGCACCAGCGCACGCACACCGACGGCGGCAGCCGCGCGGTGGCGCCCAGCATCCAGCCGCGCGCCGGGCGCGACGCATCGCAGTCGAAATGCACCACCTGGCATTCGCCGTGGACGCCGGCATCGGTGCGGCCGGCGCAGATCACGCTCACCGGCGCGTCGGCCACCGACGACAGCGCCGCCTGCAGCGTGGCCTGCACGCTGGGACCACCGCTCTCGCCGAGCTGCTGCCAGCCCTGGAACTCGCTGCCGTCGTACTCCACGCCTAGCGCGTAACGCATGGCGACCTCCACTGCAGTCGGACACGGGCGTCGGCCCGCTGCGTGGCCGCCTCGCGCCTGGAACAGCACAATACGCCTGTCACTACGCAGCCGTGGCGGCAGTGCCCCGACAAGACGGGCAGCGCGCACACGCCCGCGCTCGCCCACCGCCGACGGGCAGGGTGCCGCGCCACCGTCCCGCTCCAGGCCGGACGGCCGCGGCGAGCGCGCCGCGCGCCGCCTGCCACCATCAGTCCAGCCGTCCCAACAATTGCAACGCCTCGGCGCGCGCGGCCGGGTCGCCGCTGGCCGCGACCTCGGTCAGCAAGGTACGTGCGGTCTCGTTGTCGCCCAGGTCCATGTACGCCACCGCCAGTTCCAGCCGCTCGCGGCCCACCGGCGGATACGGCGACGGCGCTTCGGCCGGCGCCGGTGCGGCAGGCGCCGGTGCGGCAGGCTGGTGCCAGGTCGGCTCCTGCCGGCCGGCGCCGGCGTCGCTGTCGACAGGAAGGTCGCTGCTCGGCACCGCGGCCAGCGGCGGCGGTTGCCGCCAGGCCGTCTCGGCCGCGGGCTCGACGGCCGGGATGGATTCCGGATGGGCCTCGGCCGGGTCGACGGAATGCAGGTCGTCATTGCCGGCGGACAGCGGCGCATCGGCCGACGCATGGCGCATCGACTGCTGCGCCAGCACGCGTTCGAAGGCGTCGTCGTCGAGCGTGGCGTGGTGGTCGGCGTGATCGTCGGCAACGTGGTCGGCACGCTCCCACGCCTCCAGCGCCTCCTCGTCGCGGGCGGCCGCAGCCTCCTCGGCCAACGGCTCGGGTTCCAGCGGCGGCAGTTCCGGCGCATCGACATCGCGGTGCGCGACCACCGGCACCGCGGCGCTCGCCGCCAGGGCCGCGTCGTCGTCGCGCGGCAACGGCGGCAGCGGCGACGGCTTGCGCCGGCGCGACAGCAACAAGGCACCGAGACCCAGCACCAGCAGGCTCAGCCCGCCCCACAGCCACAGCGGGAATCCCGCATTGGCCGGCGCCGGCGCGGCAGCGGCGGCCGGCGCCGCCTGCCCGGCCTGGGCCAGGCGCTTCTGCGCCGCGGCCAGGTCGCTGTTCTTCAGCGCGATCAGTTGCTGCTGCTGGGCCTTGAGCTTTTCGAGCTGCTCCACCCGCGAGCGCAGTTCCTGGACCTCGGCATCGCGTGCCGCGAGGTCTTCGCGCGCCTGCTGCAATTGTTGGGTCGCCACCATGTCTCCTTCGTCGCCGGCACCGGTGCCGGACTTGGTTCCCGCCTCGCGGCGCGTCGCCGGCACCGCCGGCGCGATTTCCAGGCGCGCGCCGGACGCGGCCGCCGGCGCCGCGGCGGCCGGCTTGGGGGCGGCCTGCGCCGTCGCCGCGTCCTGCTGCGCCTGTGCCGGCTGCGGCACCGGCGCGCGCGCCTGGCGCCATTGCGCCGCCTGCTCGCGCACCACGGCCTCGGCCGCGGCGGCATCCAGGCTGGCCAGGTCCTCCTCGCGCGGCGTGCGCAACACCGCGCCCTGCTTGAGCAGGTTGAGATTGCCGCGGATGAAGGCGTCCGGATTGGCGCGCAGCAGCGCGACCATGGTCTGGTCCAGCGAATGGCCGTTGCCGCGCGCGAGCTGGCCGGCGATCTGCGACAAGGTCTGCCCGGCGCGCACCGGCGCCAGCGCATCGCCGGGCTCTGCCGCCGGGGCCGGCGCCGGACGCGGCGTGGCAGCCGGCCTGGCAGTCGGCGTCGCTGGCGTCGTCGCAGCCGCCGGCGCGGGGGCGGCCGTGGATGCCTCACGGGTGATGCGGTCGGACGGCTGCGCCGCGGCCGGTGCATCTATCGCCGGCGCGTCGATCGCCGCAGCGGTGTTGGGTGCATCGATCAGTGCCGAATACTCGCGGATCAGCCGCCCCTGGCCCCAATCGACCTCGATCAGGAAGCTCAACGACGGCACGTCGACCGGCATGCGGCTGCTGACTTGGATCACCGCGCGGCCCTTGCGGGTCTGGGTGAAGCGGAACTGCAGATCGCTGACCAGGCCCTGCGGGCGTTCCAGCCCCACCCGCGCGAAGGTCGCCGGCGAGGCCAGCGCTACCCGCGCCCGCTCCAGTTCGCCGGGCTCGTTGGAAATCACCGGGATCTCGGCCAGGAACGGCTCGCCCGGCTTGGACAGCACGCGGATATCGCCCAGGCCCAATGCCAGGGCCGCCTGGCTGCAGGCCAGCAACAGCAGCGCCGCGGCCGCGCGACCGACATGGCGCAGCCCGCGCGCGGCAGAGACCGCATCGCCGCTGCAGCGACGGAACAAACGTGGTTGTAGGCGCATCCCGCCCCTGCCCCTTGGAGTCATGTCCATCAATATATATGAAGCGGGGAGTGGGGATTTGGGATTGGGGATTCGTTGCGGGCACTGCAGCGGCGGGGGTGCGCTCGCGCGGGTGCGGAAGCGGCTTCTCCCCTTGCCGGATCCGTGACAGACGAGCACTGCGACGCGCCTTGTCCTGCAGGAGCGGCTTCAGCCGCGATGGCGTTCCCGAGAACGCTTCGTCGCGGCTGAAGCCGCTCCTACGGATGCGCTCGTCATCATCGCGCCCGCAGGCGTTATCGCCGCCGCTTCTCGCAGCACGACACGGACCCCGGACACGACAACGGCCAGGGCATGTGCCACTGGCCGCTGCGTGATTGCCGGGAGATACCGCGCTTCGCAGCGCCGAAACGGCGCTGCGCGGCGCTGACGAACCCCCAATCCCGACTCCCGAATCTCAGCCCTCCTGGGCCACCAGCTCGGCCAACTGCACCGCGTTGAGCGCGGCGCCCTTGCGGATGTTGTCGGCCACCACCCACAGGTTGAGGCCGCGCGGGTGCGAGAAATCCTCGCGGATGCGGCCGACGAACACCGGGTCCTTGCCGGAGGCATGGGTCACCGGGGTCGGATAGCCGCCGGCCTTGTGCTCGTCGACCACTTCCACGCCGGGCGCCTGACCCAGCAGCGCGCGCGCCTGCTCGACGGTGATCTTGCGCTTGGTCTCGATGTTGACCGCCTCCGAGTGCCCGAAGAACACCGGCACGCGCACCGCGGTGGGGTTCACCAGGATGCTGCTGTCCTCGAGGATCTTCTGCGTCTCCCACACCAGCTTCATCTCTTCCTTGGTGTAGCCGTTGGGCTGGAAGTCGTCGATGTGCGGGATCAGGTTGAAGGCGATCTGCGCCTGGAACTTCTGCGGCTCGATGTCCTGGAACGCCAGCAGCTGCGCGGTCTGCTTGCCCAGTTCCTCCATGCCCGAGCGGCCGGCGCCGGACACCGACTGGTAGGTGGCCACGTTGATGCGCTCGATGCCGTATTCCTTGTGGATCGGCGCCAGCACCGGCATCAGCTGCATGGTCGAGCAGTTGGGATTGGCGACGATGCCGCGCGGACGGTGCTTCAGCGCGTGCGGATTGACCTCCGACACCACCAGCGGCACGTCGTCGTCGTAGCGGAAGGTCGAGGAATTGTCGATCACCACCGCGCCGGCCGCGGCGAACTTCGGCGCGTATTCCTTGGAAATGCCGCCGCCGGCGGAGAACAGCGCGATGTCCACGCCGGTCGGGTCGAAGGTGGCCAGGTCGAGCACGGTGACCTTCTGGCCGTTGAACTCGACCTGGCCGCCGGCCGAGCGCTCGGAGGCCAGCGGGTACAGCGTGGCGACGGGAAAACCGCGCTCGGCGAGGATGCTCAGCATGGTTTCGCCGACGGCACCGGTGGCGCCGACGACGGCGACGTTGAAACGACGGGTTGCATTGCTCATGGAAGGATTCGATCCGCAGGAGAAAAAAAGGGGAGGAACAGCCGCACTGCCACGTGGATTCGGGGAACCTGCCGTGCGCGCCGCGCGCGGCGCCGCAGGCTCCCTATCGTTTTTTGTCCGCCATCGTCCGCGCGCCGCCGGCCGCGGCGATCGCGTCCAGGTTCAGCGCATTGGGCGGACGCCCGGCGTCGGCACCGATGCCCAGCGCGGCAAGCAGGTTGTCCACCGCCAATGACACCATCGCGCGGCGCGTGGCCACGCTGGCGCTGCCGATGTGCGGGGTCAGCACCACGTTGCGCAACGCCAGCAGTTCCGGACGGATCGCCGGCTCGCCTTCGAACACGTCCAGCCCGGCCGCGGCCAGGCGCCCATTGGCCAGCGCGTCGGCCAGCGCGACTTCATCCACCAGGCCGCCGCGGGCGATGTTCACCAGCGTCGCGGTCGGCTGCATCTTGGCCAGCGCGGCGGCATCGATGACGTGGTGCGACTGGGCGCTGTACGGCAGCACCAGCAGCAGGTGGTCGGCGCGCGCCAGCAGTGCGTCGAAACCGACGTACTCGGCGCGATGCGCACGCTCCACCTCGGCCGGCAGGCGGCTGCGGTTGTGGTACAGCACGCGCATCGAGAAACCGGCGGCGCGGCGCGCGATGGCCTGGCCGATCCGGCCCATGCCGAGGATGCCCAGCGTGCTGCCGTGGACATCGGCGCCGAGCATGGTCTGGAACGACCACTGCTGCCACTGCCCCGCGCGCAGCCAGCGTTCGGCCTCGCCGATGCGCCGCGCGGCGGCCATCAGCAGGGCGAAGCCGAGATCGGCGGTGGTCTCGGTGAGCACGTCGGGGGTGTTGGTGGCGACGATGCCGGCCGCGCTGAGCGCGTCCAGGTCCAGATTGTTGTAGCCGACGCCGACGTTGGCGATGGCGCGCAACCGCGACGCGCCGGCGATCTCGGCGGCGCCGATGCGCTCGTTGAGGGTGACCAGGGCGCCGTCCAGCGGCGCCAGCGCCTGCGCCAGGTCCTGCGGCGAATACTTGGTCACGTCCGCGGTGGTGGTCAGCGCGCAATGCGCCCCCAGCCGTGCGACGACATCGTCGAACAGCGGCTGGCTGACCCACACCCGCGGCCGCGACTCAGCCATCGCCACCGCCTGGGATGCGCGGCGTCACCGTGCCCACGTCGCCGCATTGCGCGCGGTGGCGAAGCGCCTGGTCCATCAGCACCAGCGCCATCATCGCCTCGGCGATCGGGGTGGCGCGGATGCCGACGCAGGGGTCGTGGCGGCCGGTGGTGATCACGTCCACCGCCTGCCCGTCCACGTCCACCGTGGCGCCGGGCAGGCGCAGGCTGGAGGTGGGCTTGAACGCGACCGAGACGACGACCGGTTGGCCGGTGGCGATGCCGCCAAGCACGCCGCCGGCGTGGTTGGACTGGAACCCGTCCGGCGCGATCAGGTCGCGATGGTCGGTGCCCTTCTGGGTCACCGCGGCGAAGCCGTCGCCGATCTCCACGCCCTTGACCGCATTGATGCTCATCATCGCCGCGGCCAACTCGCCGTCGAGCTTGCCGTAGATCGGCTCGCCCCAGCCCGCCGGCACGCCGTCGGCGACCACGGTCACGCGCGCGCCGATCGAATCGCCGGACTTGCGCAGCGCATCCATGTACGCCTCCAGCTCCGGCACCTGCGGCGCGTGCGGCCAGAAGAACGCGTTTTCTTCCACTGCGTCCCAGGCGAAGCCCTGCGGCAGCAGCGGCCCGAGCTGGGACAGGTAGCCGCGCACGCGCACGCCGTAGCGCTGCGCCAGCCACTTCTTGGCGATGACGCCGGCGGCCACGCGCATGGTGGTCTCGCGCGCCGACGAGCGCCCGCCGCCGCGCGGATCGCGGATGCCGTACTTCTGCCAGTAGCTGTAGTCGGCATGGCCGGGGCGGAACTGCCGGGCGATGTCGGTGTAGTCCTTGCTGCGCTGGTCGGTGTTGCGGATCAGCAGGCCGATCGGGGTGCCGGTGGTGCGGCCCTCGTAGACCCCGGACAGGATCTCGATGGCGTCGGCCTCGCGCCGCGCCGAGGTGTGCCGGCTCTTGCCGGTGGCGCGGCGCTGCAGGTCGTGGGCGAATTCGCTGGCGTCCAGCTCCAGCCCCGGCGGGCAGCCATCGACCACGCAGCCGATCGCCGGCCCGTGCGATTCGCCGAAGGTGGTGACGGTCAGCAGCGTGCCGAAACTGTTCGCGCTCATGGCCGTCGCATCACCGGTCCGCGGCCAGCGCGGCGATGCGCGCGTGGTGCGTCAGCAGTTCGCTGCGCTCCACCGCGAAGATGCCCATCTGCCCGACCTTGAACTCGACCCAGGCAAAATCCACTTCCGGCAGCAGCTGCGCCAGCGCGCGCTCGGACTCGCCGACCTCGCAGATCAGCAGCCCGTCCTCGCTCAGGTGCGCCGGCGCGTCGCGCAGGATCTTCAGCGCCAGGTCCAGCCCGTCGTCGCCCGCGCGCAGGCCCAGTTCCGGCTCGTGCGCGTATTCCGGCGGCAGCGCATCGGTCTCGGCGTGGGTGACGTAGGGCGGATTGGTCACGATCAGCTCGTAGCGGCGCCCGCCCAGCCCGGCGAACAGGTCGGACTTGACCAGTTCGACGTTGTCGGCCAGCAGCCGCTCCTTGTTCTCGGCGGCCAGGCTCAGCGCATCGTCGCTGATGTCGACCGCGTCCACCTGCCAGTTCGGGTTGTAGTGGGCCATGGCGATGGCGATGCAGCCCGAGCCGGTGCACAGGTCCAGCGCGCGCTCGACCGGGCGGCCGGCCAGCCACGGCTCGAAGCCGGCCTCGATCAGTTCGGCGATCGGCGAGCGCGGCACCAGCGCGCGCGCATCGCTCTTGAAGCTGAGCCCGGCGAACCAGGCCTCGCCGGTGAGGTAGGCGGCGGGGATGCGCTCGGCGATGCGGCGCTCGAACAGCGCCAGCACCTGCGCCTTCTCCGGCGTGGTGACCCGCGCGCTGCCGTAGGCCGGGCCCAGGTCGTGCGGCAGGTGCAGCGCGTGCAGCACCAGTTGCGTGGCCTCGTCCAGGGCGTTGTCGTAGCTGTGGCCGAAGCTCAGCCCGGCGGCGTTGAAACGGCTGGTGCCGTAGCGGATCAGGTCGATGATCGTGTGGAGTTCGGCGGCCGCGTCGGCAGTCATGGCAACAGGCAAGGCAATTCGGCCCCCGATTATAGAGGCCCGGCCGCTATGATGAGCGTTCGTTGCATGGGAAATCAGTATGTTCAACCGCACCTTCGGCATCGTCCTGGTGGTTGCCCTGGCCGCCGGCCTGGGGCTGCTGCTGGCCCAGAAGTACTTCGGCGGCAGCGCCGCCCCGGCCTGGCCGGAGACCCGCACGGTGCGCATGTACCCGCAGCCGCGGCCCCTGCCCGACTTCCACCTGCGCCAGACCGACGGCACGCCGCTGGTGCCGGGCGAGCTCAAGGGCCACTGGACCCTGGTGTTCCTGGGCTTCACCGCCTGCCCGGACGTGTGCCCGACCACCCTGGCCGACCTGGCGCACGCGCAGAAGCAATGGGAGACGCTGCCGGACACGCTGCGCCCGCGCGTGCTGTTCGTCTCGGTCGACCCGCAGCGCGACACCCTGCCGCGGCTGGGCGAGTACGCCCATGCCTTCCATAAGGACACCATCGCCGCCACCGCCGACGTGCCCGAGCTGGAGCGCTTCGCCACCGCGCTGGGCTTCGTGTTCCAGAAGGTGCCGGGCAAGCACTACGCCGAGAACCCGAACGACTACAGCATGGACCACTCCGCCGCGATCGCGGTGCTCGACCCGCAGGGCCGCCAGGCCGGGCTGATCCGCCCGCCGTTCGATGCCGCGGCGATCGCCGCCGACCTGCAGGCCCTGACCAAGGCCACCGCCCCATGAGCCTGACCACCCGCCTGACCTACGTGCTGCCGCACCGGCTGCTGTCCTCGCTGGCGCGGCGCCTGGCCTATTCGTCGCGGCCCGGACTGAAGCAGTGGCTGATCGACACGGTGGTGCGCCGCTTCGGCGTGGACCTGAGCGAGGCCGCGCAACCGGATGCGCGCGCCTACCCGACCTTCAATGCCTTCTTCACCCGTGCGCTGAAGCCGGGTGCGCGTGTCGCCGATCCCGATCCGCAGGCGCTGCTGATGCCGGCCGACGGCCGCATCAGCCAGCTCGGCCGGATCGAGGACGGGCGCATCTTCCAGGCCAAGGGGCAGTCGTTCACCGCCGCCGAACTGCTCGGCGACGACGCCGCGGCGGCGCCGTTCGCCAACGGCCTGTATGCCACCGTGTACCTGTCGCCGCGCGACTACCACCGCGTGCACATGCCGTGGACCGGCACCCTGCGCGAAACCGTGCACGTGCCGGGGCGGCTGTTCAGCGTCGGCACCGACGCGGTGCGCACCGTGCCGCGCCTGTTCGCGCGCAACGAGCGCCTGGTCTGCCATTTCGACACCGACTTCGGCCCGATGGTCTCGGTGATGGTCGGCGCGCTGCTGGTGTCCGGCGTGGAAACCGTGTGGAGCGGCGTGGAGATCCCGCGCTACGCCGATCGCATCACCCGCAAGGATTGGCGCGGCAAGGGCATCACCCTGCAGCGGTTCGAGGAAATGGCGCGCTTCAACTACGGCTCCACGGTGATCGTGCTGCTGCCGCCGGGCGTGGTCGCGTTCGACCCGGCGCTGAAGGCGGAATCGCCGGTGCGGCTGGGGCAGGCGCTGGCGCGGTTGATGCGCTGAGGCGTGAGAGGGCCGCGCTGCGGCCCTTTCGCTTGAGGAGCGCCTTTGTGGGAGGGACTTCAGTCCCGACGCCTGGACGGTGAAAGACCGCCGGCATGTGCTGGATGGTGGTGTCGACGCCTCGCCTGAGACTGCGGCCGCCGTACCCTCATCCGGCGCTGCGCGCCACCTTCTCCCGAGGGGCGAAGGGATTGGATCGCGCTTTGTCTCGCAACTGGTGTGCAGCGACAGCCCCACTGTGGGAGGGACCTCAGTCCCGACGCATGGGCGGTGGAAGGACCGCCTTTCCCTGCGATGGATGACGGCAAGCCGGACGCCCGAGACTGCGCATGGCCCGCCCCTCATCCGGCGCTACGCGCCACCTTCTCCCGAGGGGAGAAGGGATTGGATTGCGCTTTGTCTCGCAACTGGTATGCAGCGACAGCGCCACTGTGGGAGGGACTTCAGTCCCGACGCATGGACGGTGGAAGGACCGCCTTTCCCTGCAATGGATGACGGTAAAGCCACAAGCCCGAGACTGCGCATGGCCCAACCCTCATCCGGCGCTACGCGCCACCTTCTCCCGGAGGGAGACGGGATCCTTACTTCTCGCAGCCCACCAGCTTCAGCGACTGGCCCGGCTTCAGGGCATAGCCCGGGGCGCGCAGGCCGTTGGCCTTGGCCAGTTCCTTCAGGTCGCAGTCGTGGCGGTCGGAAATCCGCCCCAACGTGTCGCCCTTGGCCACGCGGTAGTTGCGCACCTGCTTCTGCTTGGGCTTGGCCGGCGCGGGTCGGCCGGTGGCCACCGTGGTCGGCACGCCGGCGACCGGGCTGACGTCGCCCACCGCCACATTGCCGGTCAGGTCGGCGGCCGGCGCCGGGCTGCCGCTGCGCACCGCGGCGGTGACGTCGGCGGTGATCAGTGCGCGCGCCAGGTCGGCGCGCGGGCCACTGACGCAGTAGCGGTTGTACAGGCCGACGATCTTGGTGGTGGCGTTGATGGTCACCCCGGCCGGGATCCAGCCGTCCGGCTCGTAGCGCGGGTTGAGGTTGCGCAGGGCGCGCATGTAGCCGTCGCGGGTGCCGTCGCTGCCCAGGCAGATGGTCAGTTCGTAGATGGTGGTGGACTTGGCCAGGCGCAGCGTGGCCGGCTGCGCATTGATCTTGGGGAAGGCCACGCCGTACTGCTGCGGGTGCAGGAAGATCCACGCCGCGGCGATCACCATCGGCACGTAGTCCTTGGTCTCGGCCGGGAACTGGTTGTACACCGAGGCGTCCCAGAAGCTGCGGCCGGGCATCTGGTTGAACACGCGCGCCGCGCGGCCTTCGCCGCCGTTGTAGCCGGCCAGGGCCAGTTCGACGCTGCGGTTGAGCTCGGCCATGCGCTCGTTGATGTAGACCGCGCTGGCCTCGGCGGCGCTGCGCGCGTCGTAGCGGGTATCGAAGCCGGTGCCGTCCGGGCCCAGGCCGAAACGGCGCCCGGTGGCCGGCATGAACTGCATCAGCCCGGCGGCGCCCACCCGCGAATTGGCATGCACGCGGCCGTTGGACTCCTTGGCGATGATGCCGAACAGCAACGCCTCCGGCAGGCCGCGCTTCTCCCACTCCGGCCACATGATCGCGCGCAGGTTCTGGTAGTTCTCGTAGCTGCTCATCAGCGCCGGGCGCATGTCGGTCAGCCAGCGGCGGATGCCGGCCTGCACCGCCGGGTTGTACTCCACCATCGAATCGAAGGCGTGGCGCTTGTCGTTGAGCAGGCGTGCCGCGCGCGCGGCTTCCGGCACGTCGGCGGCCAGCGGGCTGATGTGGTCGGGGTCGGCCTGCAGCGGCGCCGCGTCTTCGTCGGCGGCGGCATCGGTATCGCTGGCCTGGCCCTGCGCGTCGGTCTTGGCCTTGAGCAGGCGCTTGTACGCGCCCAGGTAGGTGCCGACCTCGCAGCCACGCTGCTTGATGCAGGCCTGGATCACGTCCTCGATGTCTTCCAGCGCGGCGTCGCTTTCCTGGGTGCCCTTGGGGTCGCTGTTGCCGACCAGCACCATGGCGTCGTTGTAGCGCTTCTCGGCGGCGGCCAGGCGCTGGTCGAGGACGGCGATGGCGGCCTGGTCGCGGGCGGACACGCGGGCATGGGCGGCAGGAGCGGTGCAGGTCAGCGCCACGGCAGCCGCGACGGGCCACGCGTGGGTGAAGCGAAACGGAAGGGGCATGGTGGGACGCGGCGACGGAAAGGCCGCAGGGTAGCCCCCGCCGTCGCATCGCGGCAAGGTCGCCGCGGCCCTGGCCCGGCCCGCGGCGGGCCGACGTTCATGGCCGGCGGGCGTCCCGCGCTGCAACACGGACACCGCGCGCACCGTGCCCATGACCCGCGATGCCGTCGCCACGCCCGTGCCACAGCATCGAACGGCCACACCACGCAAAGCCCCCATTTCGCGGGGTGCGCATCGATGTCTGCATGGTGGCGCGACGCCCCCAACGCACCCGCGCGCGTTCGGTCATCCCGCAGACGCTCTAGAATCCAGGCACCTCATTGCGGACCCCGATATGGACCCGATCCTGCTAGGCAAAGGCGTGACCGACGACATCGCGGTGCTGCTGCAACCGCGCCTGGGCAACCGCCACGGCCTGGTCGCCGGCGCCACCGGCACCGGCAAGACCGTGACCCTGATGACCCTGGCCGAAGGCTTCTCGCGGATCGGCGTGCCGGTGTTCCTGGCCGACGTGAAGGGCGACGTGGCCGGCCTGGCGATGCCCGGCGACGGCAGCGAGAAGGTGCTGCAGCGCGCGGCGCAGATCGGCGTGCGCGACTACGCCCCGGCCGCCAACCCGGTGGTGTTCTGGGATCTGTACGGCAAGCTCGGTCATCCGGTGCGCACCACCGTCAGCGAGATGGGCCCCACCCTGCTGGCACGCGTGCTGGAACTCAACGACACCCAGGCCGGCGTGCTCGACATCGTGTTCAAGCTGGCCGACGACCGCGGCCTGCTGCTGCTCGACCTGGACGACCTGCGCGCGCTGCTGGCGCTGGTGGTGGAAGAGCGCAAGGACATCTCCACCGAATACGGCCTGGTCAGCGCGCAATCGGTGGCGGCGATCCAGCGCGCGCTGCTGCGCCTGGCCCAGGACGGCGGCGAAGGTTTCTTCGGCGAGCCGGCACTGGACCTGGCCGAGCTGATGCGGGTCGACCACGACGGCCGCGGCGTGATCGGCATCCTCGCCGCTGCGCAACTGGTGCTCAAGCCGCGGCTGTACTCGACCTTCCTGCTGTGGCTGCTGTCGGAACTGTTCGAGCAACTGCCGGAAGTGGGCGACCTGGACAAGCCCAAGCTGGTGTTCGTGTTCGACGAGGCGCACCTGCTGTTCGACGACGCGCCACCGGCGCTGGTGCAGCGCATCGAGCAGGTGGTGCGGCTGATCCGCTCCAAGGGCGTGGGCGTGTACTTCTGCTCGCAGTTCCCCGACGACGTGCCCGACAGCATCCTCGGCCAGCTCGGCAACCGCGTGCAGCACGCGCTGCGCGCCTACACGCCGCGCGACCAGAAGGCGGTGCGCACCGCCGCCGAAACCTTCGTCGCCAATCCCAAGCTGGACGTGGCCAAGGCCATCTCCCAGCTCGGCACCGGCGAGGCGCTGGTGTCCACGTTGCAGGACAAGGGCGTGCCGGCACCGGTACAGCAGACCCTGATCGCGCCGCCGCGCTGCCGCATGGGCGCGATCACCGAGGCCGAGCGCGCGCAGGTGCGCGCCGGCAGCCCGGTCGGCGCGCGCTACGACATGCCGGTCAACCGCGAATCGGCGGCGGAGCTGCTGGCGCGCCGCGTCGAGCAGAGCGCCGACCGCAGCGCCGCGCCGCCGGCACGCACCCGCGAACAGGACGAGGCCCAGGACAGCGGCTTCGGCCAGGCGGTCAAGGACGCGGTGTTCGGCACCAAGCGCCGCCAGGGCATGCTGGAGGCGATGGCCAAGCAGACCTCGCGCACCATCGGCAACCGCATCGGCCAGCAGATCGTGCGCGGCATCTTCGGCAGCATCTTCGGTGGCAAGCGCTGAGCGCAGCCGACGCCAAAGCAAGCTCCAGCATGGACAGGAACGCGATGAGCGCCTTTCAATGATGTCGCGCGCAGACAAGCTCACAACGCTCCAGGGAAGCTGCCACTGCGGCGGCCTGACCGTCGTGTTCTCGACGGATCAATCGGCAGAGGACATCCGTCCGCGCGCCTGCGACTGCAGCTTCTGCCAGAAGCATGGTGCGGCATACGTTTCCGATCCCGCCGGCACGCTGCGACTGACGGCCACGCATGCCGAGGCCGTGCATCGTTATCGCCAGGGCGCAGAGGCCGCCCAGTTCCAGCTGTGCCGCCAGTGCGGGGTGCTGGTCGCGGTCACGTTCGAGCATCAGGGGCGGCTTTACGGTGCCGTCAATGCCGGCTGTCTGGACAAGACGCCGGCGCTCGGGGCCGCAGCGCCGGTTTCTCCGCAATGGCTGGACGCCGAAGCAAAAATGGCCCGATGGCGGCAGGCGTGGGTGCCGGACGTGCAATGGGTCATCGCTGGCACCTGAGCATGCCTGCCGCACACCGTCGCCACCAGCGATCGACAGGCCCAGCGTGCAGAACGCTGGATTCGCGGGGACGCGCGGCCTTCGATCCAGGCGCTGCCACGCAGGTACAAAAACCGACAACGCGACGCTAGGCCAGCAGCCCGTGCAGCTTGGCGTACTGCAGCAGCATGATGGTCTTGGCGTCGGCGATCTCGCCGGTGTCGATCATCGCCAGCGCGGCATCGAGCGCCAGCTCCAGCACCTCGATCTCCTCGCCCTCGGCGGCCACGCCGCCACCGGCGCCGACCTTGTCGCGCTCCACGTACTCGCCCACGAAGAAATACAGCCGCTCGGTCACCGAGCCCGGACTCATGAACGCTTCGAACACCTTGCGCACGTTCTCGATCCGGTAGCCGGTCTCCTCCTCGGTTTCCTTGTGGATGCAGGTCTCCGGATCGTGGCGATCGAGCAGCCCGGCACAGGCCTCGATCAGCATGCCGTCGGGATTGCCGTTGAGCAGGGTCGGCAAGCGGAACTGGCGGGTCAGCATCACCGTGCCCTTGGCGCGGCTGTACAGCAGGATGGTCGCGCCATTGCCACGGTCGTAGGCCTCGCGCGTGAGCGCCTGCCAACTGCCGTCGTGACGCTGGAAATCGAAGCTGACCTTGCGCAGCACGTACCAGTTGTCCGACAGCACCTCGATGTTGGTGACGCGCACGCGCGGATTGCCGGAAACGAAGGAAGGGTCCAAGCGAGACTCCTGGGAGGGGAACGGCGAAACGGCGGGCTCGACGCGAGACGCACGCATCCGCCGCCGGGCGTGCAGTGTAGCCAGCGCACGCGCAGCCGCTGCGGCACGGGCGGCGCTTAGCGCAGCAGCACACGCCGCCCGTGCCAGCGTCGGCCGTCCGCTGCCGCACGCCCGCCACGGCCAGCGCCCGATTGCACCGGCCGCGGCCGACCCGCACAATCGTCTCACTTCGTAGACAGGGGGAGTCATGGAAGATCGTCGTCGCGCGGGCGCAAGCCGCGCCCATCGCAGCACACCCGAACCGTTCTGGGCGCGCACCCGCGCCATCGCGCTGTATCCGCTGCGCGGCGGCGCGCTGTACGCGCTGATCGCGCTGACCCTGTGCAGCCTGCTGGGACTGCTGCCCGGCATCGGCTGGATCCTTGGCATCGTCACCACCCTGGCGATCTACAAATACGCCTTCGAGATCCTGCGCCACACCGCCGACGGCTACCTGGACGCGCCGGAACGCGGCTTCGATGTCGGCGACGGCGTGGTGCTGCGGCTGCTGGCGATGATGATCCTGCTCGGCGTGGCGGTGTTCGCCGCGCTGCTGCTGGCCGGGCCGGTCGGCGGCCTGCTGATGCTGCTGGCGGTGGTGCTGCTGCAGCCGGGCATCCTCATTTCCCTGGCGATGGACGGCAGCCTGCGCCGCGCGCTGAACCCGGCCGTGTCGATCGGCCTGGCGCTGCGCATCGGCTGGCCGTACCTGGCCGCGTTCGGCCTGCTGTTCGTGATCCAGGCCAGCGCGCTGAGCGCCGCCGCCTGGCTGCAGCGCGCCCTGCCGCCGCTGGTCGCCGACCTGGCGGTCACCGTGGTGACGATCTGGGGCCTGTTCGCCGCCTTCCACCTGCTGGGCTATCTGGTCTACCAGTATCACGCTGTGCTGGGCTACGAACCGGCCGCCGAGGCGGCCAACGCCTTCGCCCGCCACGACCCGGACCAGCGCGTGCTCGACGAGGCCGAACAGCTGGTGCGCGACGGCCACACCGACGACGCGCTGCAGGTGCTGCGCAGCGAAGTGCGCACGCGCGCAGTGAGCCTGGGCGTGCACGAGCTGTACCAGCGCCTGCTGCGCGGCAGCGCGCGCCACGACGAACGCCGCGACCACACCCGCCAGTACATCCACCGGCTGCTGCAGGAAAAGCAGGAACGGCGCGCGCTGGCCTTGCAGCGCGAGGCGCTGGATGCCGATCCCGACTTCGTGCCGCTGCTGCCGGAGCAGGCCACGCTGCTGGCCGAACGTGCGCAGCTGGCGGGCCAGTTCCGGCTCGCCGCCGATGGGCTGCAGGCCGCTGTGCGCGGCTGGCCGAATGCGCCGGAACGCAGCGCCTGGTCGCTGCAGGCCGCGTTGCTGCTGGCCGAACGCTTCGGCGAGGACGCGCAGGCGCGCAGCCTGCTGGAGGACGCGCTGAGCCGCTGCGACGACGACGTGCAGCGCGGCAAGCTGCAGGCGGCGTTGCGCGCGGTGACGATCGCGCCGGTCTAGTCATGCGCGGAGCGGGACACGCTGGCGTGCCCCGCTGCCGTGCCGGGCAGCGCCCTCAGGCATTGGCGAGCAGGAACCGCGCCTTGTCCGCCGGCGGCAAATCCGGGTAGCGCACGATCAGCGCCTCCAGCACGCGCCGCCACTCCGCCGTGGCCTGGCGTTCGCCGTGGCCCAGCGCGAGCCGGAACCAGGCCTGCGCCTGCTGCTCGCGTGGCGAGACCGCATCCTGCGCCAGCAGCGCCTCCGCCTCCGCCAACAAGCCCAGCGCCATCCAGCGTGCGAACAGGGCCGCGCGCGTGGGCGCATCCAGGTCGCCGGCCGCCTGCAGCACGCCGGCCTGCTGCCGCGCCTCCTGCACGGACGGCGCCACCAGGTGCATCACCTCCATCGCCCTGGCCCGCGCCGACGCGGCCTGGCCGGCATTGGCGGCCAGGCGGTAGCGCGCCAGCGCCACATCGAAGCGCTGCGGCGCTTCCGCGGCCAGCGCATCCAGCAGCACGCCAGCCTGGTGGTGTTCCATTCGCCCCAGGTGCGCCTGCGCACGCGCCCAGCGGTCGTCGAGGGGCGCATCGGCCTCGTCGCGCAGGAACGCCTCGCGGGCCTGTCCGGCCGCCACCAGCACCGCGCCGAGCAGCGCGCCGACCACCAGGCCACCGGCATGCGCGTCGAAACCGATGCCGGCATCGCCATTGAACAGCAGGTTGTACAGTTCCCAGCCCAGCCACAGCGGCAGCAGCGCGATGGCCGGGGCGCGCACGTAGTCGAACAGCACCGCCGCCCAGTAGAAGAAGCGCACCGGGCGCCGCCCCCACACCACGCAGAACGCGCCCATCAATGCGGCAATGGCCCCGGAGGCGCCGAGCCCCGCCCCGGCTTCGCCCCAACGCCACCACAGGCTCGCCGCGCTGGCACCGAACGCACCGAGCAGGTACACCGCCAGGAACCGCCAGCCGCCGATCGCGCCTTCCAGCAGGGTGCCCAGCGCCAGCAGGAACAGCATGTTGCCGACCAGGTGCAGGGCGTCGGCATGCAGGAAGGCCGACGTGAGCATGCGTGCCGGCGCCCATTCGGAGCTGCGCTGCACATGGCGCAGGGTGAACACACGCTGCAGCAGCGTGTCGTAGCGCGCGCGCAGCGGCGCCCAGGCCTGTTGCGCATCGGCGTCCGCGAATGCGCTGCCGTCGCGCATGGCCTGCACGAAGCGCACATCGTGCAGGGTGGTGGCGCCGACGAAGGCCGGCCGCTCCGCCGCCGGCACCTGCTGCAGCCGTGCCAGCGCCTCGCGCTCGCCACTGCGCTCCAGGTAGCGCGCATAGGCCGGCGCTTCCAGCGCGCCAAGTCCGGAGTCCAGGTAGACGCGCAGCGCCTGCCGCAGCGGCGCCCCGTCGTGGCGCTGCCAGCCGACGTAGACCGCGACGTTGAGCAGGATCAGCAGCAGCGTGACCAGCGGGAAGTTGTCCCGCGACAGCGGCTTGTGCAGCGGCAGGATCAGCATCGGGCGACGTTCGTGTGCGGGGCGGCGCCAGCTTCGGCCATCGCCTGCGGGTGCGCAAGCCGCAGGCACGCGCTAGCATCGCCACCCCGCTCCACCGCAGTCGCATCGATGAGCCGCTGGCGTCCCCCTGCCGAGAAAAGCACCGCCCTGATCACCCCGGAAGGCCATGCCCGGCTCAAGGCCGAGCTGGAGGAGCTGTGGCGGGTGCGCCGCCCCGAGGTGGTCAAGGCGCTGGCCGCGGCCGCGGCCGAGGGCGACCGCTCGGAGAACGCCGAGTACACCTACCGCAAGAAGCAACTGGGCGAGATCGACCGCCGCGTGCGCTACCTGAGCAAGCGCCTGGAAGCGCTGCGCGTGGTCGCCGAGGCGCCGTCCGACCCGCAGGCGGTGTTCTTCGGCGCGCACATCGAACTGGAGGATGCCGACAGCGGCGAGCTGCGCCGCTACCGCATCGTCGGGCCGGACGAGACCGACGCGGCGCGCGGCTGGATCAGCATCGATTCGCCGCTGGCGCGGGCGCTGCTGAAGAAGCGCATCGACGACGAAGTGGAAGCGCAGTTGCCCGGCGGCCGCCACAGCTTCGTGGTGGTCGCGGTGGACTACGCCACGCCCTGAGCGCGCGGCGCCGTGGCGCCCCGCATGCGGCCGCCTGCGGCCTCAGAGCACCCGCAGGTCCAGCGGTTTTGCCGGCGACGCTTGCACCGGCAGCGCATCGCCGAACAGGTCGTGCTCGTCGCTGTCTGTGATCTCCACCTGCACCAGGTCGCCCGGCTTCAGCCCCAGCTCGCCGCCGTTCTGGATATGCACCAGGCCATCGATCTCCGGCGCATCGGCCTTGGAGCGCGCCACCGCGATGCCATCCTCCAGCAGGTCGACCAGGCACTCCTGCACGCTGCCGATCTTGGCCTCCAGGCGCGCGGCGGAAATCGCCGCCTGCCGTTCCATGAAGCGCGCCAGCCGCTCCTGCTTGAGTGCTTCCGGCACCGGATCCGGCAGCGCGTTGGCGCTGGCGCCTTCCACCGGCGAATAGGCGAACGCGCCAACGCGGTCCAGCTGCGCGGCGTCCAGGAACTCCAGCAACTGCTCGAACTCGGCGTCGGTCTCGCCGGGGAAGCCGACGATGAAGGTCGAACGCAGGGTGATCTCCGGGCACAGCGCGCGCCAGCGCTGCACGCGCTCCAGGGTGCGCTCCACCGCGCCCGGCCGCTTCATCAGCTTGAGGATGCGCGGGCTGGCATGCTGGAACGGAATGTCCAGGTACGGCAGCAGCTTGCCCTCGGCCATCAGCGGAATCACGTCGTCCACGTGCGGATACGGGTACACGTAGTGCAGGCGCGCCCACGCGCCCAGTTCCGACAGGCCCTCGCACAGCGCCTTCATCCGCGTCTGGTAGGCGCGGCCGCGCCACTCGCGCTCGGCGTACTTGAGGTCCACGCCGTAGGCCGAGGTGTCCTGCGACACCACCAGCAACTCGCGCACCCCGCCCTTCACCAACCGCTCGGCCTCGCGCAGCACCTCGTCGACCGGGCGCGACACCAGGTCGCCGCGCATCGACGGAATGATGCAGAAGCTGCAGCGGTGATTGCAGCCCTCGGAAATCTTCAGATAGGCGTAATGCCGCGGCGTCAGCTTGACCCCGATGTCGTCCTCGGCGCCCCGCGCGCGCGGCAGCAGGTCGACGAACGGGTCGTGGCGCGGCGGCAACGCCGCATGCACCGCTTCCATCACGCTCTGGTAGTCCTGCGGGCCGGACACCGCCAGCACGTCCGGATAGGCCGCGCGGATCTGCTCCGAACGCTTGCCCAGGCAGCCGGTGACGATGACTTTGCCGTTCTCGGCCATGGCCTCGCCGATCGCCTCCATCGACTCGGCCACCGCCGAATCGATGAAGCCGCAGGTGTTGACCACCACCACGTCGGCCGCGTCGTAGCTGGGCACGATCGCGTAACCCTCCACGCGCAGCTGGGTGAGGATGCGTTCGGAATCGACAAGGGCCTTCGGGCAGCCAAGGCTGACGAAGCCGACTTTGGGGGTCGCGAGAGACATTGGGGCCGGGGTCCGGGGGCCTGGGAGAAAAACAGCGCGCGAAGTATACCGGGCCGCGGCCGGGGCCGCCGGCGCGGCCGCAGCCGCGCGTGAGGCCACTCACCCCGACTTAGCCTGGGCCATGGATAATCCGCCGCTTCCCCCACGCCACAGGAATGCCGTATGGGCCACTGGACCACGCTCGACACCGCTCACGGCCAGGTTTCCGCCTGGCACGCCCTGCCCGAGGGCACGCCGCGCGGCGGCCTGGTGGTCATCCAGGAGATCTTCGGGGTGACCGACTACATCCGCCAGGTCGCCGACCGCTACGCCGCGCACGGCTACGAAGTGCTGGCGCCGGCGCTGTTCGATCCGGTGGAAAAGGACGCGCAGCTGGCCTACGACCAGGAGGGCGTGCGCAAGGGCCTGGAACTGGTCGGCGCGCTCGGCTTCGACCGCGCCCTGGACATCGTGCAGGCGGCCGCGCAGGCGCTGGCGCCGGCCGGCAAGGTCGGCACCCTGGGCTACTGCTGGGGCGGCAGCGTCGCGCTGCTGTCGGCGCTGCGCCTGGGCCTGCCCTCGGTGAGCTACTACGGCGGCCGCAACACCCAGTTCCTGGACGAGACGCCGAAGGCGCCGGTGCTGTTCCACTTCGGCGCGCAGGACGGCAGCATTCCGGCCGACTCGATCCAGCAGCACCGCGAGAAGCTGCCGCAGATGCAGACCTTCGTGTACCCGGCCGGGCATGGCTTCGACCGCCACGTGGATCCGAACCACTACGACGCCGATAGCGCCGAGCTCGCCCGCGAACGCAGCCTGGCGTTCCTCGCCGAGCACCTGGGCTGAGCCGCGGCATGGCCGACTTCGTCCTGGACCCGCGGCTGCAGGCCGACAGCGCGTTCGTCGCCGACGGGCCGCTGTCGCAGGTGCGGCTGATGGACGACGCCCGCTTCCCGTGGCTGCTGCTGGTGCCGCGGGTGGCCGAGGCCAGCGAGTGGATCGACCTGGACGGCGGCCAGCAGCGCCTGCTGCTGGCCGAGATCAACCAGCTCTCGCAGTTGCTGCGGCAGGAGCCGGGCGTGCACAAGCTCAACATCGGCGCACTGGGCAACGTGGTGCGGCAACTGCACGTGCATGTGCTGGGGCGGCATCCGGGCGATGCCGCCTGGCCCGGCCCGGTGTGGGGCAGCGGCGCGGCGCAGCGGCTGCCGGCCGAGGAACTGCAGGCGCGTATTGCGGCGTGGCGCCAGCGGCTACGATAGGCGCCCTTTTTTGCGGAAGCCGCGCCTCCATGAAATCCAATGTAATCGCCGCCATCGTGCTGATCGTGATCGGCCTGGTGTTCCTGGCCAACAACCTGGGCTGGACCAACCTGAGCCTGGGCCGGCTGATCGCCACCTGGTGGCCGGCGATCCTGGTCGCGGTCGGCGTCGGCATGCTGTTCGGCCGCGGCAAGTAGGTGGGGCGAGGATTGAGGATTCGGGAGTGGGGATTCGCGAAAGCGTTTCCCCCACTCTTAGCTGCTGCGTCGCGCTAGCGGCTTTCGGGGCGGCCCCTCCAAACGCAGGGGCGCCGTGTCGCGACCGCGGGCTCAGCGGCGGACGTTGACCACGCGGGTGCCGGCGATCAGGTCGTGCAGGCAGCGCTTGTCCTGGCGGAAGATGAACAGCGCGTCGACCAGGGCGTAGAGGCCGCCGACGATCGGCAGCAGCGAGATCGCCTGGGTCGGCAGATAGCGCAACGCGATCAGGCGCCAGAACGGCGGCTGCCCGCCGTCCAGGTCGGCGATGCGGATCCACAGCAGCTTCTTGCCCCAGGTCTGGCCGCTCTTGGCCAGCGGGTAGCCCTGCACCAGCAGGAAGATCACCATGCCCAGCACGCCGTAGCCCAGCGTGGCCAGAAACGACACCTGCACGCCGCTGCGTGCGGCCTCCATGACCTCGCCGAAGTAGCCGGTCAGCGCCGCCACCGGGAGGAACGTCGCCAACGAAATCACGCCGTCGATCAGCGCGGCGCCGAGGCGCTCGCCACGGCCGGCGAGGACCTCGCCGCCGGCGGTGTCCGGCAGCGCGGGCGGCAGCGCCGCGTCGGGGGCCTGGTAGGGATTGGGGTCGTTCATTGCGCGCTCCTTGTGCTGTGAAAGATCGGGTCGGGCGGTCAGGTCTTGGGCAGGGTCACGCCGGTCTGGCCCTGGTACTTGCCGCCGCGGTCCTTGTAGCTGGTCTCGCAGACGTCGTCGGCATCGGACTGGAAGAACAACATCTGCGCCACGCCCTCGTTGGCGTAGATGCGCGCCGGCAGCGGCGTGGTGTTGCTGAATTCCAGGGTCACGTGCCCTTCCCACTCCGGTTCCAGCGGGGTGACGTTGACGATGATGCCGCAGCGCGCATAGGTGCTCTTGCCCAGGCACACCACCAGGGTGTCGCGCGGGATGCGGAAGAACTCCACGGTGCGCGCCAGCGCGAAGCTGTTGGGCGGGATGATGCACTCGTCGGCCTCGATGTCGACGAAGCTCTTGGGGTCGAAGTGCTTGGGGTCGACGATGGTCGAGTTGATGTTGGTGAACACCTTGAACTCGCGCGAGCAGCGCACGTCGTAACCGTAGCTGGAGGTGCCGTAGCTGACGATGCGCTGGCCGTCGACCTGCTTGACCTGGCCCGGTTCGTAGGGCGCGATCATGCCGTGCTGTTCGGACATGCGGCGGATCCAGCGGTCGCTCTTGATGCTCATGGGGGTTCCTGATGCGGTGGCGGCGGCCGCAGCCTGCACGCCGGGAACGCGGCCAGCGAAGGGGCCGGCCGCAATAGCCGGCGATTCTAGCCGGTGCAGGGCATTCGCGGCAGGCGCCGCGTGCCGCTCAGCGCAAGGCCGCGGAGATCGGGATAGCCGCGCGCGGGCGCTTGCGCAGCTCTTCGGTCAGGCGCTGCGCGGTGGCCAGGTAGGCCTGCGCCGCGGCCGACGCCGGCGCGGCGGCCACCACCGGGGTGCCGGCGTCGCCCTGCTCGCGGATCGCGATCGCCAGCGGCAGCGACCCCAGCAGCGGCACGCCGTACTGCTGCGCCATGCGCTGGCCGCCGCCCTCGCCGAACAGGTGCTCGACATGGCCGCACTGGCTGCAGGTGTGCACCGCCATGTTCTCGACGATGCCCAGCACCGGCACCTCGACCTTCTCGAACATCTTCAGCGCCTTCTTCGCGTCCAGCGTGGCGATGTCCTGCGGGGTGGTGACGATCACCGCCCCGGCCACCGGGATCTTCTGCGCCAGGGTCAACTGGATGTCGCCGGTGCCCGGCGGCAGGTCGATCAGCAGGTAGTCCAGGTCGTCCCACAAGGTGTCGGCGAACAACTGGGTAAGCGCCGAGGTCGCCATCGGGCCGCGCCAGATCATCGGCGTGTCCTGGTCCACCAGCAGCCCGATCGACATCGCTTCGATGCCGAACGCACGCATCGGCTCGATGCTCTTGTCGTCCGGGCTGTCCGGACGCCCGCTCAGGCCGAGCATGGCCGGCACGCTGGGGCCGTAGACATCGGCGTCCAGCACGCCGACACGCGCGCCCTGGCGCTGCAGGGCCAGGGCCAGGTTCACGGCAGTGGTGGACTTGCCCACCCCGCCCTTGCCGGAGCCGACGGCGATGACGTTACGGATGCGCGGGTGCGGAGCGAGCTTGGGCTGGACGGCGTGGGCGGGGAGACGGGGGCGTTCGGTCATCGGGAACTCAATCAGGAAGCGTCCGGCAGCGCACGCAGCGGTGCACGGGACAAAGAGGACACATGGCCCGCGAATGGGCCGCGGGCAGCGGCAGCGTCGCGGGCCGCACAGACACATGACTATACAAGTGTCCCCGTGCAGGGTCCCGCGGCAACGCGACCGCTGGCGAATTTGCGCAAATGGCACCTCGGTAGCCGCAGCGGCGCGCCATTCGCCCGGGCCGGCCATCGGGGCGGACACCGACCCGTACAGGAGCCCGATGCAGGGATGCCAGGCGGTCGACGGCACGACACACGCCGCCACGCCCCACGATGGCGAATCTCGCTCACCGAAATGGTGCGCCGTCAACCTGACCAAGCCGCCGGAGACATCGATACCAGCTAATGGGGGCGGGCCCTCCCGGGCGCGCCTCGCACCGACGCAACGAAGTTCAGAAACCTGTACCTGTAATGCCCCGCAATGGTGCAAAGCAGCGTGGGATTTGTCTACACATACGCCGAAGCCCGCTGTTTACCGACGTTTCCTGCGTGTTCACGGCACTTTTCGCTTGTAGACGAAAAAAGTGACACCTATGTACAAACGGCGTTAAGTCCGTGTTACGTTTGGGTTGGTCGCAGGATGCGACCCCACTTTCAAGGCACATGTCGCGGCACGAGGCCCCTCGCCTTATCGATTGATTTTCGGGGATAGAGAAAGATGACTGCTCGTCATACTCGTAGTTTCAAGCACAGCCACCTGAGTGCCGCGCTGGCCTCCGCCATGCTTGTCCCGGCCGCGTTCGCCGCCTTCGCGCAGGACGCCACGACCGACGGCAAGACCGACAAGGCGACGGATCTGGAGAAGATCACCGTCACCGGCTCGCTGATTCCGCAGACCGAGATCGAGACCGCCACCCCGGTCACCACGATCAATGCCGAAGAGATCAAGGCGCGCGGCTTCAGCACCGTCGCCGACGTGCTGCAGAAGAGCTCGTTCGCCACCGGCGGCGTGCAGGGCGGGCAGAGCTCGGGCACCTTCACCCAGGGCGCGAAGACGGTGAGCCTGTTCGGCCTGCCGCCGGGCTACGTGAAGTACCTGATCGACGGCCGTCCGATGTCGAACTACCCGGCGCTGTACAACGGCAGCGACACCTTCAACAACATCAGCGGCATTCCGATCGACCTGGTCGACCGCATCGAGATCCTGCCGGGCGGCCAGTCGTCGCTGTACGGCTCCGACGCGATCGCCGGCGTCATCAACGTCATCCTCAAGAAGAAGATGGACGGCGCGGTGTTCAGCATCCGCGGCGGCGGCTACTCCGAGGGCGGCGGCAGCAACTTCCGCGCGACCTTCGCCGACGGCTGGACCTCGGCCGACGGCCGCACCAGCGTCCTGGGCGGCGTGCAGTACGAAGAAAAGGATCCGATCTGGGCCTACCAGCGCGACCTGACCAAGCAGTTCAACACGCAGGGCTACACCCCGCAGTTGGCGAGCCGCGATTTTCTGGTCTACGGTTACAACACCAGTTACAACTTCCTGGATCCGGCCAGGTGCGGCAATGTGACTGGGCTGTTCGGAGGCACAGAGGGCCTGCAGCAACGTCCCGGTTTTGGCGACACCTACTACTGCGGTTCCAAGTACACCCCGGGCTACCGCACCCTGGACAGTGGAAATAAGTCGCTGCAGGCTTACGTACACGCCACCCACGACCTGAACGACAACGTGCAGTTGTACGGCGATGTGCTCTACAGCCATGACGAGGTCAAATACAACTCTGGCTCCAACTACATCTGGTGGGGTACCTCCGCCGACTTCGGCTATTACTACGACCCAAGAGTGGGCGACTTGCTGAATCTGCAGCGCGCGTTCGCGCCTGAAGAAATGGGCATCAACGGCATCAAGGACACGATGAGCCGCGACAAGAGCGACTCGGTACGTGTGACCTTCGGCGCCCAGGGCCAACTCGGCCAGTCGAGCTGGGACTACGATGCCGGCGTCACCTACACGCAGTACAAGCTGGAAGAGCGCCAGCTGGTCCGCTACAAGAACGCGATCGACCAGTTCTTCGTAGACCGTGTACTGGGCCCGCAGCTCGGCCTTGATCCGTTCTACGGCGCTTATCCGGTGTTTACGCCAAACTACGCCGCCTTCTACACGCCGATCAGCCAAGCAGACTTCGCCAGCTTCACCGGCCAGGCCACCAACAAGAGCAAGACCTCCGACGGCATGATTCGCCTGCAGGCCACCAACGGCAAGCTGTTCAGCCTGCCAGGCGGCGACGCCGGCCTCGCGGTGGTCGCCGAGTATGGCAAGCAGAAGTGGGACTACGATCCGGACCCGGTGATTCTCAACGGCGAAGTCTGGGGCCTGACCTCGGTGGCCGGCGGTGGCCAGCGCGACCGCTACGCGCTGACCTCGGAACTGCGCATGCCGGTGTTCGACCCGTTGACCATCACCCTGGCCGGCCGTTACGACGCGTTCAAGGCCAGCGGCCGCACCATCGACAAGCCGACCTACAGCATCTCGCTGGAGTACCGTCCGTTCGAGACCCTGCTGCTGCGCGGCAAGTACGGCACCGCATTCCGCGCGCCGACCCTGTCCGACCTGTACCAGGGCCAGAGCGGCTACTACAACAGCGTCATCGACTACTACCAGTGCGCGCAGCGCGGCTATCTGCCGGGCAACACGGACTTCTGCCCCCCGGCTTACTCCAACCGTCAATTTAGGGGGACCTCGTCAGGCAACCTGGATCTGAAGCCGATCAATGCGGATGTGTGGAGCGCCGGCTTCGTGTGGTCGCCGGTGGATCGCATGGCGCTGACCGTCGACTACCTCAACTGGGACATCAGCGATGAGGTCACCCAGCAGAGCGCCAATGGCCTGAGCCTGCAGGATTACCGTTGCCGCGCCGGCATCGACGATGCCGCTTCGGCGCTGTGCCAGGCCACGTTCTCCCAGGTCACCCGTAACACCTCTGGTCAGATCATCGGCATCTACACGCCGAAGATCAACGTCTCCAACCAGAAGCTGGAAGCGGTCACCGCCTCGTTCCGCTATGGCTATGACTTCGGCCGCTGGGGCGACCTGAGCACCATCGTCAGCTACAGCGAGAACCTGCGCCACAAGTACGTGCGTTATGCAGGCGACAAGCCGGTGGATCTGCTGAACGACCCGTACTGGAGCACCGACCCGAAGCGCAAGTCGGACGCCTCGTTGACCTGGGACATCGGCAAGTTCTCGACCACTTGGTACGCGAGCTGGTTCGACAAGACCCCGAACTACGCCGCTACTATCAGCGCAGCTGGCTACGCAGCTCCTCGCGCCGGCAAATTGCCGTCGTACATCACCCACAACGCCAGCGTCACTTACAAGGCGTTCGAGGGCCTGGAGTTGTCGCTGATGGTGACAAACGTGTTCAACAAGATGCCGCCGTTCGACGCGTCCTATCAGGGCAGCGCACAGTGGGCGTACAACGAATACAACTTCGATGTGTACGGCCGTGCGTACTACCTGGAAATGCGTTACTCGTTCGGCAAGTAAGAGCGGACGCAGGGAGTCACGAAGCCCACCCGCAAGGGTGGGCTTTTTTTTGCCTTGCATTCGCGGCCCGCTCGGCGATCCGGCAATCGCGGAAGCCTGCCCATCGACGCATCGGCCACCCCCCGCCAGACGCGCGCGATTCGCGCACGACAGCGTTCCGGCACCGCGGCCGCCGGCGCGGGCCGCCCATGCTGTAATCGCGCCCAGCGCATCCGTCGTCGCCGATACCTGCATCCTCGTCGACGCCTCCGATGCCGCAATGCTTCCCATGGAGATACCCGGCATGCCGCGTCGCGACTTCGATCCGGCCACCTTCGCCGCGGATGGGCACGGCGTCGTCGCCGGCGCCGCCCTGGGCGGCGCAGTCACCGTGCTGACCTACGGCACCGAGGCGATCGGCGACGGTCCGCCGCTCCATGTCCACCCCTACGACGAAACCTTCGTGGTATTGACCGGACGTGCACGGTTCTTCGTCGGCGACAGGACGCTCGAGGCGGCGGCTGGCGAGGTGGTCTTCGGCCCCGCCGGCGTGCCGCACCGATTCGAGAACCTGGGGCCGGGCCGCCTGCAGACGATGGACATCCAGCATTCGCCGACCTGGATCCAGACCGATCTCGACTAGGCGAGGCCAGCCACGCGCGTGGCGGCAGCGGCGCCGCACTCAGCAACGCTGCGCAGACAAGCACCTAGCGCGCCTCGCCGCGCACCTCGCCTGCATCACGCGCAAGGACGCGGGTCGAATACGACAGCGACCGGCGACGGATCGGTGGAGACCGGCCGCATGGCCGGCCCAGCGGTTACGGGTAGAAAGAAGACAATAGCGCTTTGAGTTCGTCCAGATCCTCGCCGTAGCGCTGCCAGCGGCCCATGTAGGAACGCGTCATCGACGTGCGCACCTGCACCACGCTGGCGGTGGCCACCGGCGCCTGGTTCTGCTCGAAATGCAGGCAAGCCGCGTCCCAGGGCAGGCCGCAGAAGTCCAGCAACCGGCGCGTGGTCGGCTCCTGCGCGGTCACCAGGTCCTCGTAGTCGACCTGCAGGATGCGCTGCGGCAGCACCGCGTTCCAGTGCGCCATCAGCCGGTCGAACATCAGGAAGTAGCGGCCGACATCCATCAGGTCGAAGGAATAGTCGTAGTACGGCGAGGACAGCGCGAACAGCTGGCGGAAGTTGCTCAGGCAGGTATCCATCGGATCGCGCCGCAGGCACACGATCTTCGCCTTCGGCAAGGCGCGCGCGATGTGGCCGGCGTAAAGGAAATTGTGCGGCAGCTTGTCCACGAAGCGCGGCTTCAGCGCGGTGCCGGGGCGCGTGGATTCGACATAGCCGCGGCCGAGCGCACGCCAGTCCAGTCCCTGCACCTGGCTGAGCGTGGCGACGTCGAGGATCTCCGGCGATGGCGTGCCGGTCAGGCGCTTGAGCACCACCGAGAAGTTCTGCAGCTCCCCCGCCGAGTGCACCTGCGGATGGCTGGACAGGATCCGGTCGACCAGGGTGGTGCCGCTGCGCGGCATGCCGATCACGAAGATCGGCTCCTCGCTGTCGAAGCCCGCCACCGGCGCGTCGTCGGCGCGGAAGGTCCGATGCAGGGCGTCGAACAGGCGCGCATCGCGCTCGGAGGTATAGCCGCGCGCCCGCTTGTGTACCGACTTGCCCTGTACATAACCACGGAAGGCCGCGCGGTAGTCGCCGAGGTCCTCGTGCTCCTTGGCCAGCGCCAGGTTCAGGTACAGCACCGCGTCCGGAGTGTCGCCGGCCGACGCCAGCGCGGCGTCGAGCAAGGCCAGATTGTTCTCTTCCGGCGTCCACTTGCGCAGCTGCGACAGCGACAGATACACCTTCCAGTAGCGCGGCTCCAGCGCCAGGCAGGCGCGGTATTCGGCCTCGGCCTCCTGCAGCCGCCCGGAGAACAGCAGCGAGGTGCCCAGGTTGTAGCGGAAGCTGGCCTGCTGCGGCGCCGCCTGCACCGCCAGCGTGAACGCCCGCAGCGACGCAGCATGTTCGTTGACCTGGCTATAGACCACGCCCAGCGTGTCCAGGGTATGCGCATCGGTGGGCTGCAAGGCCATCGCATGATCGGCGAAACGCTGCGCATCCTGCAGGAATCGCCCCATCGCCAGCACCCGCGCCAGTTGCGCCGCGTAGTCGGCGCGCTCGGGGTTCAGGGTCGCCGCCTGATGCAGGTGCATGGCCGCAACCTGCATCTGCTGCAGCTCCAGCGCCGCCACGCCGGCGACGAAATGCACGCCCGGATGCTGCGGCAAGGCCTGCAGCAGATGTTGCGCGATGCGCTGCGCCTGCGGCCAGTCGCTGCGGTTGAGCGCGGCGATGGCCTGGTTGTAGAGCTGAACCTGTTCGCTCATGGATGCGCCCGATCTCCCCTGGAAGGCTGGCCGCGGTGGCATGCAGGCCCGCGACGGTCTCCGATTATGACTGCAGCGCAGCATGCGCGTGCACGCCGAGGGTGTCTGCCGCCCGTGGCTGACGCATGCGCCACGTTGGGCGAACGCGGTGCGAAACACCGCTCGCCTGGATGGAAGCGCCGCCGCGACAAGCAGTTACGTCAGCCCTGACCCCAGCGCGCAGCCGTCGAGGCGGCCCCTACAGCAGGCCCGCTTCAAAACCATGTCATGTAACGAAAATTTTTCGTTACTTTTCCGATTCGTTCATGCTACGGTCACGAAACGTGAAACGGACCTCACACTCTCTACACGTACCTGTCCAGGAAGGGACCCGGGTACTGCACATGCATCTAGGGGAAATTTGTCAATGTCAGTCAAAGCACCGACTCCCAAGCGGAGTCTTCTGGTCGTTGCTGTGTCCGCCATTCTGGCCCTGCCCGCCGCATCGGCGCTGGCGCAAAGCCAGCCCGCGAACGAGGAATCGGAAACGGAACAACTGACCGAGGCCACCGGCGCCAAGGCACGCACCCTCGAGAAGGTGACCGTCACCGGATCGCGCATCCAGCGCACCGAAGTCGAGGGCCCCTCGCCCGTCACCATCATCTCCGCCACCCAGATCGAGCGCGAAGGCTTCAACACCGTCTTCGATGCGCTGAGCACGCTCACCCAGGCCTCCGGCTCCACCCAGAACGAGCTGTTCCAGGGCGGCTTCACCCCCAACGCCAGCGTGATCAACCTGCGCGGCCTCGGCCCCGGCCGCACCCTGCTGCTGATCAACGGCCGCCGCGCCGCGGACTACCCGCTGCCGTACAACGGCCAGAGCAACTTCGCCAACTTCGGCAACATCCCGGCCGCGGCAGTCGATCGCATCGAGGTCCTCGCCGGCGGCGCCTCGGCCATCTACGGCTCCGACGCGGTCGCTGGCGTGGTCAACGTCATCCTCAAGACCAATTACGAGGGCGACCTGGTCAAGCTGCGCGGCAGCACGCTGACCCGCGGCGGCGGCGACACCGGCGACTTCCAGTGGATCGGCGGCAAGACCGGCGACCGCTGGAGCCTGACCTACGCCTTCGAATACACCGCCGGCGAGCCGCTGTACGGCTACCAGCGCGACTTCATGGATTCGGCGCTGGACAATCCGTTACCGCCGGACTTCGTCGGCATCCAGCCGACCGGCACCATGCGCGTGCGCCGCCGCACCGGCTCGACCGCCAACTCCTATTTCGCGCCGCCGGCCGGCGCGTGCGAACAGCTGGGCGACGAGTGGGTGCGCTGGAACTACCGCACTGCCAGCGCCAGCGGTGCCATCACCAACCTCGGCCAGGCCTGCGGCACGTTCAAGGACCCGGCCTACCAGACCATCCGCAACGAGAACAACGACCTGTCCGGCTACGCCTACGGCACCTTCGATTTCGACGGCGGCATGCAGGGCTGGGCCAGCCTGCAGGCGTGGTCCTCCGAGTCCAAGTACACCGCGGGCACCCAGTTCTGGTCCGGCCGCACCAATGGCGCGCTGTGGTTCGACCCCGGCTTCAACGCGCTGGTCGACGCGCAGCGCGTGTTCGCCCCGCAGGAAGCCGGCGGCGTCGAGCACCTGATGGCGCGCAACAAGGAGAAGTCCTACGACTTCGCCGCCGGCCTGCGCGGCAAGTGGGGCGACCGCTTCGACTGGGACCTGACCCTGTCGCGCGCCGAGTACAAGGTGAAGGTCGACCGGCCGCGCCTGGTGGCGTCGGCGGTCAACGACTACTTCCTGGGCCAGCAGCTGGGTACCCGCGTGGTCGGCGGCGCCACCTATCCGGTGTACCGCCTGAACCAGCAGCGCTACTACAGCGCGCTGACCCCGGACCAGTTCGCGGCGCTGAGCACCACGGTCAAGACCGACGCCAACTCGCACGTCAACCAGGGCAGCTTCGTCCTCTCCGGCGACCTGTTCGAACTGCCGGCCGGCGCACTGGGCTTCGCCGGCATCGTCGAAGCCTCGCAACAGGAGTACAAGCTCAATGCCGACCCGCGCATCCTGCCCGACTACACCGGCGCCGACCGTCCGTACAACCTCACCGGCACCGGCGGCGGCGGCAAGCGCGACCGCTACGCGCTGGGCGTGGAGCTGTCGATCCCGATCCTCAGTTCGCTGAAGGCGCACCTGGCCGGGCGCCTGGACAAGTACGACGACGTCACCGCGGTGGACGACGCCAAGACCTGGAACGCCGGCCTGGAATGGCGTCCGCTCGACAGCCTGCTGCTGCGCGGCTCCTACTCCACCAGCTTCCGCGCGCCCGACCTGCACTACGTGTTCGCCGATCGCAGCGGCTCGTTCTCCAGCATTTTCGACACCCGTCGCTGCCTGGAAAGCGGCCGCGCCGCGGCGCAGTGCCCGACCTCGGACACCACGGTGAACTACACCGCGTACGGCGTGCGCCAGGGCACCACCGACCTGTCCGAGGAAACCGGCACGTCGTGGACCGCCGGTTTCGTGTGGGACGTGCTCGAGGGCCTGTCGGTCACCGCCGACTACTACGACATCCGCCTGAAAAACGTGGTGGCCGACATCACCTCCACCTACATCCTCGACGGCGAAGCCGGCTGCGTGACCGGGCTGACCCGCAACCGCAACCCGTTCACCCTGGGTGCGCCGGGTTCGGCGTTCTGCGCCGACATGCTGTCGCGGGTGACCCGCCTCAGCGCGCCGGGCACGCCGAACGACGGCCAGATCACCGAGATCCGTCGCGGCCCGATCAACCGCGCCTTCCTCGGCACCAAGGGCATCGACGCGTCGCTGGACTACCGCCTGGACACCGACCGGCTGGGCGACTTCCGCTTCCAGGTGGGCTACTCGCACACCCTCGAGCAGAAGTCGGCCGAGTTCAAGGGCGACCCGATCCTCGACTACCGCGACGACCTGAGCAACTTCGACTTCCGCAGCCGCATCCGCACCACCGCAACCTGGCAGCGGAACGATTGGCAGGCGGCCGTGTTCATGCTCCGCTACGGCAGCCTGCCGAACTGGCAGGAAACCGGCCGCATCGCGCCGTACTTCATCTGGAACGCCAACGTGGGCAAGAAGCTGACCGACAAGCTGACGGTCAACTTCTACGTCAACAACGTGTTCGACAAGACCCACCCGAAGGACAGCGGCTACAACACGTATCCGTACTTCTGGCGTGCCTACAGCCCGTACGGCCGTGAAGTGGCGGCGGAGTTCCAGTACCGCTTCCGCTGAGCCGCGGCACGCGCACTGGAGGTCAGCGAGAGCCCGGCATCGGGCTCTCGCTGTGTGCAATCACGCAAAAAGGATGCTCGTGAAACGACTCGTTGCTTTCTGCGCGCTGGGGCTGTGCCTGCACGGCAGTGCCGCCGCGGCCGCGCCCCCGCCCATTTCGGATTTCGTCAAGCGCCCCACCTACAGTGCGGTCAAGATCTCGCCGGACGGTGAGTATCTCGCGCTCACCGTGGACCGCGGCGAACAGGACGTGCTGACCGTGCTCGGCACGCGCGACCTCAAGCCGATCAAGGTCAATGTACTGCCCGACGGCAAGAGCGTCGGCGCGTTCTACTGGACCGGCCGCAAGCGGCTGCTGTTCACCGCCGTCAAGAAGGTCGGTGCGTTCGAGCGGCCGATGGGCACCGGCGAATGGTTCGCGGTCGACGCCGACGGCAGCCAGCCGCGTACCCTGATCGAATACGGCACGCAAGGCGTCACCCAGCGCGGCAAGAGCGTGGGCCGCGAAGCCTTCTCATTACTCGACACGCTGCGCGACGACGAGCAGAACGTGGTCATGCAGGTGCGCTACCCGCGCTCCTCGGAGGGCGCCGGCACCGAGGTGGTGCTGATCGACACCCTCAGCGGGCGGCGCAAGTCGCTGGGCCGCGCGCCCAAGGCGAACTGCTCCATCGCCCTGGACGCCGCCAAGCAGCCCGCCTTCGCCACCTGCCAGAGCGACAAGGACGACGACACCGGCTACGACAGCCACAGCGAGGTGTACGCGCTGAAGGACGGCAAGTGGGAGCTGATCAACGCCAGCAAGGCCGACGGCGCGCGTCTGGACATCGCCTGGTCTACCGCCGACGGCCGCGTCTATGCCACCCGCGACGACGGCAAGGCGCCCGGTGCGTTCGGCTACCTGGATCCGCAGAGCGGACGTTTCGTTTCGCTGTTCCAGGACGCCACCAGCGAGGTCGCGCGCACCATCACCGCCACCGACGGCTCGGACACCGCACTGGCCGTCGTCACCGAGGCCGGCGCGCCGCAGGTCAAGCTGATCGACGAGGCGCATCCGGACGCGAGGCTGTACGCCAACCTGGCGGCGGCCTTTCCCGGCCAGTACGTCGACTTCGCCAGCGCCACCCGCACCGGCGACACCATCGTGGTCAGCGTGCGCAGCGACCAGAACCCCGGCGAGCTGTACCTGTACGAGCGCGCCACCGGCAAGGCGCGTTTCCTGATGAAGAGCCGGCCGTGGATCGATGCGGCGAAGATGGCCACGGTCACACCGATCCAGTTCACCGCCCGCGACGGCCTGCGCATCCACGGCTACCTCACCGTGCCGGCCGGGGCACAGGCCAAGAATCTGCCGCTGATCGTCAACGTGCACGGCGGGCCGATGGGGCCGCGCGACAGCTGGGGCTTCCATTCCGAGGCGCAACTGTTCGCCAGCCGCGGCTACGCCACATTGCAACTCAACTACCGCGGCTCCGGCGGCTTCGGCAAGGCGTTCATGGACCGTGCCTACGGGCAGTGGGACGGCGGCATCATGAACGACATCGTCGACGGTACGCAGTACGCGATCCAGCAGGGCCTGGTCGACAAATCGCGCATCTGCATCTACGGCGGCAGCTTCGGCGGCTACGCGGCGATGATGGCGCCGGTGCGCGCACCGGGCCTGTTCCAGTGCGCGTTCGGCTATGTCGGCATGTACGACGCCAAGCTCCAGCTGCGGCTCAGCGACACCAGCAAGAGCGAGAGCGGCAGGCGCTACCTGCTGCGCGCCTTCGGCAGCAGCAGTGCCGAGCAGGAGCGGATGTCGCCGATCCATCACGTACAGGCGCTGACCCTGCCGATCTACCTCGCCGCCGGTGCCCGCGACGACCGCTGCCCGCCGGAGCACACCGAAGCGCTGGCCAAGGCATTGCAGGACGCCGGGCATCCGCCCGAAGGCGTGATCGTGCAATCCGGCGAAGGCCACGGCTTCTACAAGGAAGAGCACAACCTCAATCTCTATACCAGGATGCTGGCGTTCTTCGACGCGCATCTGGGCGGTCGCGCGCAGGCCGGCGCATCCGCGCAGGCCGGCACGCCCTGACCCGGCGCGCAGACAACGCCACGGCGCGCCGCCGTGGCCCGCGCGGCGCGCTGCACACGCCGCGCCTTTCCTCGCCCTGGCCGCCATGCCAGGGTTTTTTTTGCCCTGCCGCGGGACCGCCGCTCAGCCGCGCAGCAGCGCCATCGCCGCGTTGTGGCCGGGCGCGCCGGTCACGCCGCCGCCGGGATGGGTGCCGGAGCCGCACAGGAACAGGCCCGGGATCGCACCGCGGTACGCCGCCTGGCCGAGCATCGGCCGCGCGCTGAACAACTGGTTGAGGCTCAGCGCGCCATGGAAGATGTCGCCGCCGATCAGCCCGAAGGTGCGCTCCAGGTCCAGCGGGCTCAGCACCTGCCGGCCCAGCACCGAGGCGGCGAAGCCCGGCGCGTAGCGCTCGACGGTGGCGATCATCAGCTCGGCGACCTCGTCGCGGTGCGCGTCCCAGCTGCGCCCGTCCGGCAACTGCGGCGCCACGTGCTGGCAGAACAGGCTGGCCACGTGCTGGCCCGGTGGCGCCAGGCTATCGTCCAGGGTGCTGGGAATCAGCAACTCGACGATCGGCTCGCGCGACCAGCCATGCCGGCGCGCGTCGTGATAGGCGCGGTCCATGTAGTCCAGGCTCGGCGCCAGCACGATGCCGGCGGTGAGGTGGTCGCCCGGCCCCGGCAGCGCGCTGAAACTGGGCAGGCGCGACAGCGCCACGTTCATGCGGAAGGTGCCCGACCCGCAGCGCCAGTGCGCCATGCGCGCGCGGGTCGCGGCCGGCACGTGTGCCGGGTCGAGCAGGCGTTCGTACAGCAGCTTGGGATTGACGTTGGCGACCACGCGCCGCGCCCGCAACCGCTCGCCCTGCTCGGTGACCACGCCGACCGCGCGCCCGTCCTCGACCAGGATCTCGCGCACGCCCGCATCGGTGCGGATCTGCGCGCCGGCGGCGGTCGCGGCGCGCGCCATCGCCTGGGTGATCGCGCCCATGCCGCCCAGCGCATGACCCCAGGCGCCCTTGACCCCGTTGCTCTCGCCGAACACGTGGTGCAGCAGCACGTAGGCCGAGCCCGGCGTGTACGGGCTGGCGTAGTTGCCGACGATGCCGTCGAAGCCGAACAGCGCCTGCGCCGCATCGCTCTCGAACCAGCGCTGCAGATACTCGGCGGCGGAGATGGTGAACAGGTCCAGCAGGTCCTGGCGCAGTTCCGCGTCCAGCGCGTGCAGGCGACGGCCGAGGCGGCCAGCGCGCAGCAGTTCGGGCAAGGCCTGCAGCCAGCCGCCGTCGGTCACGTTCGGCGGCGGCTGCAGCGCCAGCGCCCGCAGCACGTCGGCGATGCCCTCCAGCCGCGCCTCGTAGGCCGGCAGGCGTGCGGCGTCGCGCGCTGAGAACTTGGCCAGTTCGGCCTGGGTGTGGCCGGCGCCGGTCAGCAGGTAGCGACCGTCCGGCAACGGCAGGAAGTTGTTGCGCCGGCGCGGCACGACGCGCAGGCCGTGCCCGGCCAGGTCGAGATCGGCGATCACCTTGGGCTGCAGCAGCGACACCGTGTAGGACGCCACCGAGTTGCGGAACCCGGGGTGGAATTCCTCGGTCACCGCGGCGCCGCCGACCACGCCACGCCGCTCCAGCACCGTCACCTTCCAGCCGGCCCGCGCCAGGTAGGCGGCGCAGACCAGGCCGTTGTGGCCGGCGCCCACGATCAGGGCATCGCATGGCGATTCACGGGTCATGGCCGCATGGTAAGCCAGCGCCGGCGGGCCTGCCGACCGGCAGGCGACGCGGCCGTCCCAGGGCCCAACGCGCGCAGCCGCCCATGACCTTCGACACCCCTGAAACCTCCCGTGGCGGCGTAGAGTCTCGCCACGGCCCGTGCGGGCCATTCCTTTATCCACGTCGGCCTGGAGCCTGCCTGTGACCCTTCGCAATCCCAAGATGCTGCTGTTGACCCTGGCCGTGAGCGCCGCGCTGACCGGCTGCAACAAGCCCGAGAGCGCCGCGCCCGCCGCCGACGCCGCCAAGCCCGCGCCGGCCGCCGCCCCGGCCGCGGCGTCGACCGAGCTCAAGCTCGACACCAGCAAGCTGCCGGCCTACAACGCGTTCAACGTCGACGACCTGGACGCCAGCAAGAACGCCTGCGACGACTTCAACGGCTACGTCAACGGCAAGTGGCTGGCCGCCAACGAAATTCCCAAGGACCGCAGCAGCTGGGGCGCGTTCTCGATCCTGGACGAGCGCTCGGTGGCCGTGCAGCACCAGCTGGCCGAACAGGCCGCCTCTGCCGCCAACCCGCAGGGCGTGGAAAAGATCGTCGGCGACTTCTGGTCCTCGGGCATGGACGAAGCCAAGATCAACGCCCAGGGCATCGAGCCGCTGAAGGCCGACCTGGCCGCGATCGACGGCCTCAAGGATGGCCCGGCGATCGCCGAGTACCTGCGCCAGAGCGCGGCCAAGGGCGAGAACGGCCTGTTCGGCTTCGGTGCCGAGGCCGACTTCAAGAACTCGACGATGAACATGGCCTACGCCATGCAGGGCGGCCTGGGCCTGCCCGACCGCAGCTACTACGTCGATGCCGACAAGCAGGACAAGCTCAAGGCCTACCAGGCGCACGTGGCCAAGGTGCTGGAACTGGCCGGCGTGCCGGCCGCCGATGCGGCCAAGCAGGCGCAGGACGTGGTGGCGCTGGAAACCCGCCTGGCCAAGGTGTCCAAGTCCAGCGAGCAGCTCTCGCGCGACGCCGAACTGGCCTACAACCCGGTCACCCCGGCCGAGGCCGACAAGCTGACCCCGAACTTCCCCTGGACCAAGTTCTTCGAGTCGCAGGGCGTGGCCGTGCCGGAGAAGTTCTCGCTGGCGATCCCGGCGTTCCATCAGGAAGTGAGCAAGGCGCTGGGCGACACCGACCCGTCGGTGTGGCGTGCCTACCTGCGCTTCCACACCGTGGACAGCGCCTCGCCGTACCTGAGCGATGCCTTCGCGCAGGAGAACTTCGCCTTCTACGGCAAGGAGCTCAACGGCCAGGCCGAGATGAAGCCGCGCTGGAAGCGCGTGCTCGGCAGCATCGAGAACGGCGCCGGCGAGGCGATGGGCCAGATGTACGTCAAGGTCGCCTTCTCGGCCGACGACAAGGCCAAGATGCAGCAGTTGGTGCAGAACCTGAGCCAGGCGCTGAAGGCGCGCCTGGAGAAGCTGACCTGGATGAGCGACGAGACCAAGGCCAAGGCCCTGGAGAAGTGGAAGACCTTCACCCCGAAGATCGGCTACCCGGACAAGTGGCGCGACTACAGCAGCCTGACCACCAAGCGCGACAGCTACCTGGACAACGTGCGCGCCGCCACCGCGTTCAACTACAAGTACAACCTGAGCAAGATCGGCAAGCCGGTGGACAAGACCGAATGGGGCATGACCCCGCAGACGGTCAACGCCTACTACAACCCGCTGCAGAACGAGATCGTGTTCCCGGCGGCGATCCTGCAGCCGCCGTTCTTCGATCCGAAGGCCGACGACGCGTTCAACTACGGCGGCATCGGCGCGGTGATCGGCCACGAGATGACCCACGGCTACGACGACCAGGGCGCGCGCTTCGGGCCCACCGGCAACTTCGAGAACTGGTGGACCCCGGCCGACGCCAAGAAGTTCTCCGCGCTCACCGGCAAGCTGGTCCAGCAGTTCGACGGCTACGAAGTCGACGGCAAGCACGTCAACGGCAAGCTGACCCTGGGCGAGAACATCGCCGACCTGGGCGGCATCACCACCGCCTACGACGCCATGAAGAAGGCCACCGAGGGCAAGGACGACCCGAAGGTCGGCGGCATGACCCGCGACCAGAACTTCTTCATCAACTGGGCCACCGTGTGGCGCACCAAGTACACCCCGCAGAACGCGATGGTGCGCCTGACCACCGACCCGCACGCCCCGGCGCAGTTCCGCGCGATCGGCGCGCCGTCGAACCTGGAGGCCTTCGCCACCGCGTTCCAGTGCAAGCCGGGCGCGCCGATGGTGCGCAGCGGCGACAAGCGCGTGGTGATCTGGTAAGCGGCAGCGTCACCGCCGTCTCGCGAAAAGGCCCGGCATGTCCGGGCCTTTTTGTTGCGTGGCTGCCGGCCGCCGTCAGCGCCGGCGATGCCGAACGCCCTGCCCGGCCACCGACGCCCGTGGTCACCGACGCCGCTCGCTGAATCCGGTTGGGCGATGGACGCGCGTCATCGCCACAGTTGCACACCGCGGCTTGTTAAACTCCGCCGACTTTAATCCTGACCGGATGCGTTCCCGATGCCCAATGCCCGTCCGCTTGCCCTCGCCGTCGCCCTCGGCCTGATCGCCCTCGCCTCGGCCGCCGACGCCGCGCCCAAGAAGAAGCGCGCCGCCACGCCCAAGGCGCCGCCGATCAGCGCCGCCTGCAGCGATTTCTACGACGACGCCAACGCCGACTGGCTGAAGCAGAACCCGGTGCCGCAGACCGGTGCGGTCACCGCGCTGGGCCAGCTCGCCGAGCGCGCGCAGCAACAGCAGCGCGACCTGCTCGACGCGTCCATGCAGTCGCCGCAGAACGCGGTGCAGAAGGCGCTGGGCGACTTCTGGGCCAGCGGCCTGGACGAGGCCGCGGTGGAGAAGGACGGCTCCAACCCGATCGCGCCGCTGCTCGGCCGCATCGACGCGATCAAGAAGGCCAAGGACGTGCCGGCCTCGATCGCCGCGCTGCACCAGATCGGCATCCCGGTCGCGTTCAACTTCGGTGCCGACGTCGACCTGAAGGCGCTGGACCGCCACATCGGCTACTTCATGCAGGGCGGCATGGGCCTGCCCGACCCGGCCTTCTACACCCGCACCGACGCCGACACCCTGGCGCTGATGGGCCGCTACCGCACCTACGTCAAGCAGATCCTGACCCTGACCGGTACCCCGGCCGACCGGCTCGAGGCCGACACCCAGTCGGTGCTGCAGATCGAGACCGCGCTGGCGCGCAGCGCCAAGTCGCTGGCCGGCATCAACAACCCGTTCAACAACTACGCGCCGATCTCGACCAAGGAGTTGAACAAGCAGTACCGCAACCTGCAGCTCGACGCCTTCCTCAAGGCGCAGGGCGTCAACGACGACCTGGTGTCGATGGCCGACCCGGACATGTTCAAGCAGCTCGACGGCATGATCGTCAGCATCAAGCCCGAGCAGTGGAAGGCCTACCTGCGCTGGCGCGTGGGCGATGCGATGGCGCCGTACCTGTCCAAGAGCTTCCGCGACGCCAGCTTCGAGTTCCGCGGCCGCGTGCTGCAGGGCCAGGTCGCGCCGCCGCCGCGCTGGGCGCAGGTGCTGGACGCGATCAACGTCGCCGCCGGCCCGATGCTGGGCCGCGAGTACGTGGCCCGCTACCTGTCGGCCGACACCCGCCGCCAGGCCGAGACCATCGCCGACCAGGTGCGCGACGCGCAGATCGCCGCGGTCAAGCGCAGCACCTGGCTGAGCGAGCCGGCGCGCACCGAGGCGCAGGCCAAGCTGGCCGCGCTGAAGATCGAAGTCGGCGCGCCGCGCCGCGACCTCGACTACACCCTGCAGCCGATGGGCCGCGGCAGCTTCGGCGGCAACATGCTGATCGCCTCCACCTGGCGTCACCGCGAGGAGATGAAGCGCATCGGCAAGGGCAACGCCGACCGCCGCTGGGACGTGCTGCCGCAGCAGCCGGCGCTGACCTACGACATCGCCCAGAACCGTCTGATCGTCACCGCCGCGGTGCTGCAGCCGCCGGTGTACGCGGCCGGCGGCGACGCCGCGGCGCTGTACGGCGCCTACGGCGCGATGGTCGCGCACGAACTGATCGGCGCCATCGACAACAAGGGCAGCCAGGTCGACGCGCAGGGCCAGTTGCGCAACTGGTGGACCCCGGAGGACAAGAGCGCCTGGAACGCGCTGGCCGCCCGCACCGCCGCGCAGTACGGCGCCTACGACTTCCCCGGCGTGAAGGGGGCCAAGGTCAATGGCCCGTTGACCCAGGACGAGGACCTGACCGACATCGGCAGCGTCGAACTGGCCTGGCAGGCCTACGGCGCCGCGCAGCCGAGCGCCAGCGAGGCCGGCAAGCAGGCGTTCTACAAGGCCTGGGCCGGCCTGTGGGCGCAGCAGCTGTCGCCGAACGAAGCCGTGCAGCGGGTCACCGCCGACGTGCACGCGCCCGGCCGCTGGCGCACCAACGGCGCGTTGGCCAACCTGCCCGCCTTCGCCGCGACCTTCACCTGCAAGCCGGGCCAGCCGATGGTCCGCAGCGAGGCCGAGCAGATCCACCTGTGGCCGTGAGCCGCTGCCGGCGCTAGCCGCCGGCCAGGCACGCACAGCAAGACGGCGCGGGCAACCGCGCCGTCTTGCGTTTGCGACCTATACGAACACTACTGCGCTGTAAGCAATTGCAATCAATCCGCCCTAACTCGAGACAACGAAGGCTATTTCCCTACCCATACGATCAATGGATAAGGCTTGAGCTCATAACTCGCCAGAAGGTTTTTGGCCATTGCCCTCGTTAAATTCTTGAGCCGAAAAGAATCAAGGACCTCAGCGGATGGCTTACACGACCGCTCCAGCAAAAGATGGAACGCCTCCACTTGCGCTTCTTTGCTAGCAATCGCGAGCTGATCAATCGACAAGAACGCCTTGGCAATATGCTCCATGACCCGAAGTTCCCGCTCAGGATTCATATCACGCAACAGAGAATCACTAGTAGATTCACCGCCGAAAAAGCTAGTTGGAAAAATGCCATCCAATACATCGGCACGAAATTTTTGTTCCCGCGTAAGAGTACAATTTCCAATCGGAAATTCTTGCAACTGACTCAACGGAATTTTAAAAAGCACACTAGGAACTTGATCACTACTGCTCTCAGCCCCTGGCGGTAGCCGCTGCCCACCCGCGCAGCCCAATTTGTTTTCTACATGATCATGACGTACCGGCAATGAAAGACCGAGCTCCGCATTGATTTCACAACAGATAGTAAAAACAAAATCAGCCGCAACCTGGGGAGGAACACGAAAGAATTCACGACGCGAGTTTATGCGATAGCTTGCAAGTCGTTTATGGATTCGGCGCTCAGCCTCCCTACAATTCCCCACCAGGACTGAGCACACTAGATCAAAAGCTTTTGGCACACCGCTTGATCCAGCATAAAATTCTTTCGCCCGAACCCCCGGCTCGCGTAAAGTCATACCAATCTTTAGCACGTTCGGTCCAAGCGACGCGTTTTTCAGTACATAAACGCTTCCTTTCATAACCCACCAATAATCTAAAGCCAGCAGACACGAACTACTTATCCATCCGCGCCAAAGCTACGGTATAGATGTCCGCCAGCACGCTGCGCTCAGCGCACGATGCGCGGACGCGGCGGCTTGCGCTTGCCGAACGGCGGCTGGCCGCGCCAGTAGCGGATCATCAGCCAGCCGAACAGCATGCCGCCCAGATGCGCGAAATGCGCCACGCCCGGCTGCCAGCCGGTGAAGCCCATCAGCAGTTCCAGCGCGCCGAACACGATGACGAAGGTGCGCGCCTTCATCGGGATCGGCGGGAACAGCAGCATCACCCGCTGGTTCGGAAACAGCATGCCGAACGCCAGCAGCAGGCCGAAGATGCCGCCGGAGGCGCCCAGGGTCGGATATGGCTCGTTGCCGTTGCTGAGCATCCACCAGCCGACCAGCAACTGGCACAGGCCGGCACCGACCACGCACACCAGGTAGTAGGTCAGGAAGCGCTTGTTGCCCCAGGTCTGTTCCAGCGGCCCGCCGAACATGTACAGCGCCAGCATGTTGAACAGCAGATGCGAGAAGCTGCCGTGCAGGAAGCCATAGGTCAGCAACTGCCAGAGCTGGAAATTCTGCCCGGGCGAGAACGCATCGAAGGCGCCGATCGGCCACAGCATGAAGGGCGAGAACGTGTCCGTGCCGAGCAACATCTGCAGCAGGAACACCACGACGTTGCCGATCAGCAGCGCTTGGGTGACGGGCGGAAGTCTGGGGAACATGGTCGGGTCCGTGGCAACTGCCCCCATCATAGCCGCTCGCCGGAGACTGCACTCCAACCGACGCGGCGGCATCCGGCGCCTCGACTGCGATCGCCCCCCGGGGGAACCGCCACACCCTTCTCGATAATGTTTGTAAGAGCGACTTCAGCCGCGACGAACGACACCGGCCAACCCGCAGGCTGCGCAAAGAGCGTCGGGACTGAAGTCCCTCCCACAAGGACCAAGCCCTCTCTTCCAAGCACCATCACCAGTGCGGTGCGCCGAAGGGCGGATGGTGTTCGGGGCGCAGCCTCGTGCAGTTGAAACACCGCATGCGCTTCGCGCCCCGACCCTCACCCCAACCCCTCTCCCGGAGGGAGAGGGGCCTGCACCCCTTCTCCCCCCGGGACCATGGCCCCCTTTTTGGGGGAAGGTGCCCCGAAGGGGCGGATGAGGGTACGGGCGCAGCCTCGCGCAGTTGAAACATCGCATGCGCTTCGCGCCCTGCCCTCACCCCAACCCCTCTCCCCCGGGGGGAGGAGCCCCGAAGGGGCGGATGAGGGTACGGGCGCAGCCTCGTGCAGTTGAAATACCGCGTGCGCTTCGCGCCCCGACCCTCACCCAACCCCCGCTCCGCGCCCCGGCCCGCGCTTGCGGCGCGGGCGCTCCAGGGCACGCGCGCCAGTGGCGCGCACGCCGTGCCCTTTCGCCCTGGAGGGAGAGGGGCCAAGCCAATCACAGCCGACCTCTTCTGCTCGTTGAGACACCGGCCGCCGCAGTTCTCGTGGGCCTCGTTACCACGGCCCCCACATCTCGGCATCGAGATCGCGCACCGGCGCCGGCGCACGCTTCACCCGTCCGCCCTGCACCGCTACGCCTTCGGCGCGCAGGCGCTGGCATTGTTCGCGATAGCCACGCGAGCCTTCCGGAAACGCGATGCGGCCGTCGCTGCGCAGCACCCGGTGCCAGGGCAGCGCGGCGTCGGTGTTGCCGCCGAGCAGGCGTGCGACCAGGCGCGCGCGCCCCGGCAACCCGGCCAGCATCGCCACCTCGCCATAGCCGCGCACCTGGCCCGGCGGGATCGCCTGGATCGTCGCCAGGATCCGCGCGTGCGCCTGGGCCGTCGTCGTGGCCGACGCCGTTGCCGTCGCTGCGGGCGGCCGTCGTGGACTCATGCCGCCGGCCGCGCCCGCACCGGCCGCGACACCAGCAGCACGCCGCCCAGCACCAGCACGGTGCCGGCGATCTGCCACGGCCCCATCGCCTCGCCCAGCAGCAGCACGCTGAGCACGATGGTGGAGACCGGGCCGAGCATGCCGATCTGCGACGCCAGCGCCGAACCGATCCGCTGCACCGCCAGCATCGTCGCCAGCACCGGCACCGCGGTGCACAGCGTGCCATTGAGCAGCGACAGCGCGTACACGGGTGCCGGCAAGGCCAGCGCCTGCAGCGGCCGCAGCAGCAGGAACTGGGCGATGCACAGCGCGCAGGCGACCAGGCTGGCGTAGGCGGTCAGCCGCACCGCGCCGACCCGCGCCACCAGTTGGCCGCTGCCGACCAGGTAGGCCGCATAGGCCAGCGCGCTGCCGAACACCAGCAGGCTGCCCCAGGCGGTGCGCGCGCCGCCGATGCGCAGGTCGTGGCCGAACGCCAGCAGCACGCCCAGGTAGCTCAACGCCAGCGCCCACAGCTGGCGTCGCTGCGGCCGTCGCCGCCACAGCAGCACGCCGATCAGCAGCACCAGGGTCGGGGTGAGATAGAGGATCAGCCGCTCCAGGGTCGCGGTGATGTAGGCCAGGCCGAGGAAATCCAGGAAGCTGGCCAGGTAGTAGCCGAGCACGCCCAGCGCGACGATCCGCCAGCGGTCGCCGGGCTGCAGCGGCGGCGCGCGCCGCGCCGCCCACAGCGCCATCGCCGCGAAGCACGGCAGCGCCACCAGCATGCGCAAGGCCAGCAGGGTCACCGCATCGACACCATAGCGGTAGCCGAGCTTGACGATGATGGCCTTGCCGGAAAACGCGATCGCGCCGCCCGCGGCGAGCAGTACCCCGCCGAGGCTGGCCTGTGTGGCGGCGGGAGCGACGCTGGCGGAGGTGCCGGGCGCGCTCATCGCGCAGCGCCGCGGCAAGGAGGAGAGAACACGTGCATGCCGCCATTCTACGGCGCGACGGCCGGCCAGCCGTCGGATCGCCGCTTTCTCTCAGCGCATCAGCACCACTTCCTCGGCCGAGGTCGGATGGATCGCCACGGTGTCCTCCAGTTGCTGCTTGGTCACGCCCAGCTTCAACGCCACCGCGAATCCCTGCAGGATCTCATCGGCGCCATCGCCCAGCAGGTGGACGCCGACCACGCGCTCGTCGGTGCCGACGCACACCAGCTTGAACAGGCTGCGCTGCGGCGAGTCGGCCAGCGCCTGCAGCATCGGCCGGAAGTTGCTGCGGTACACGGTCACCGCGTCGGCGCCATAGCGCTCGCGCGCCTGCTCCTCGCCCAGCCCCACCTGGCCCAGCGGCGGGTGCGAGAAAACCACGCTGGGCACGTTCTCGTAGTCCAGCCGCGCCTGCGGCCGGCCGCCGAACACGCGGTCCATCAGCTTGCGCCCGGCGGCGATCGCCACCGGAGTCAGGCCGACCTTGCCGGCCACGTCGCCGATCGCATACAGCCCCGGCACGTCGGTGTTCTGGTAATCGTCCACCACGATCTCGTGCTTGTCGCCCAGGCGCACGCCCAGCGCTTCCAGGCCCAGGTCGCGGGTATTGGGGCGGCGCCCGATCGCGAAGAACGCCTTGTCGACGCTGTCGCCCGGCCGTCCCTGCGCATCGACCACGCACAGGCCCTCGCCGCTGCGGCGCAGGGCGCTGGCGCGGTAGCCGAAATGCAGGCGCACGCCCTGGTGGCGAAGGTTGTCGGCGAGCTGCCGCGCCAGTTCCGCGTCGAACCGCTCCAGCAGGCGCTCGCCCTGCACGTACAGCTCCACCCGGCTGCCCAGCGCCTGCAGCAGCCCGGCCAGTTCCACCGCGATGTAGCCACCGCCGACGATCGCCACCCGCGGCGGCGCCTCGCACAGGTTGAAGAAGTCGTCCGAGACCAGGCCCAGGTCGGCGCCTTCGATCTGCGGCCGCAACGGATGCGCGCCGGTGGCGATCACCACGTGGTTGGCGCTGACCCGCACGCCGTCGTCGCATTCGACGGTGTGCGCATCGACCAGCCGGCCGCGCCGCGGAATCAGCACCACGCCATCGGCATCCAGGCGCCGCCGGTAGCTGGCGTGGATGTTGCCGATGTAGCCCTGACGATGCGCCACCAGTTCCGCCCACGACAGCGTGGCCTCGGGAATGGCGAAACCGACCGCACGCGCCAGGTCGATGCGCTCGACCAGGTCCGCCGCCAGCCACATCGCTTTCTTCGGCACGCAACCGACATTGACGCAGGTGCCACCGAGCGCGTTCGGCTCCAGGATCGCCACGCGCGCGCCGTGGCTGGCGGCGCGGAACGCAGTGGCCAGGCCACCGGACCCGCCGCCCAGTACCAGCAGGTCGTAATCGCGGATCGGCCCGCTCACGACGCACGCTCGGCGCGCAGGGGGGCGGTATCGCTGGCGGGCGTGTTGCCGCCTCTCACGTCATCCATCGGCTGTCCTGTCGCATGTCTCGGTCGCCGCGGAGCATGCCATGGGCGGCCGCGCGGCAGATGTGAGGACGCCGCGGCAGCGCCTGCGCTCAGGCCGCGCCGCGGCGCATCGGCTGCCAGCGCAGATAGCTGGCCGAGCGCCACAGCCACTCCACCGGGCCGAAGCGGAACCGCTGCAACCACCAATGCGACACCACCACCTGCAGCGCGAACAGCGCGATTGCGAACGGGATCTGCCAGGCACGCGGCAAGCGCTCGAAGTTGCCGAAGCCATAGCCGTAGAACAGCGTGGTGCAGACCAGCGACTGCAGCAGGTAGTTGCTCAGCGCCATGCGCCCGGCCGGAGCCAGCCACTGCAGCGCGGGCGCGGCGCGCACCAGCCAGGCCGCATAGCCCAGCGCCATCAGGCCGCTGGCGATGCTGGCCAGGGCGTAGGCGCAGGTCAGGCGCAGATCCAGCCGTGCCGGGTCCATCCACGGCTCCAGCCGGAAGCTCAGCAGCATCAGCGCCAGGCCCAGCGGCAGCACGCCCCAGCGCAGCGAGGCGAGCAGCCGCGGAAAGCGCTGCGGGTGCGCGGCCAGGCCGCTGCGTACGCACCAGGCGCCGAGCAGGAACATGCCGAAGATGCTCGGCGCATTGAACAGCAGCCCGCTCAGCGATTCGGCCAGGTCGCGCGCGCGTTGCGCGGTGGCCTGGACATAGCTGCCGTGGCCGAATACCTCGCGCTGCTGCGCCAGCGCCGCAGCGCTGTGCTGCGCCTGCTCGGCCATGTCGCGCTGCCACTGCGCCGCAGCGTGCGGATCGGCCTGCGCCGCCGACGCCACCGCGCCGATCAGCAGCCACAGCGCCGGCGCGAACAGATACACCGCCAGCGCCATCCCCGGCAGCCAGCGCGTGGGCGCCTCGCGGAACGCCAGCAGCATGAACGCCAGCAGCGCATAACTGACCAGGATGTCGCCGGACCACAGCAGCAGCGCGTGCAGCAGGCCGATCAGCAACAGCCCCGCGCTGCGGCGCAGGAAGAACCCGCCGAACGGCCGCCGCGCGGTCTCGGCGCGCTGCGCCATCACCGCAAAGCCCATGCCGAACAGCAGCGAGAACAAGGTGTAGAACTTGCCCTGCACCAGGATGTAGACCAGTGCGTCGGCGATGCGGTCGGCGCCGCGCAGCGCCGGATCCAGGCCGGTCAGCGCCGCGTCCAGCGGACCGACGAAGCCCTCGATGTTCATCAGCAGGATGCCCAGCAGGGCGAAGCCGCGCAGCACGTCCAGCGTGGCGATGCGCTCGGCGGGCGCGACGGGCTGCAACAGGCGGGCGGAGGAAGCCAAGGCGGGCACCGGGCGGAAGGCCGGCGAATGTCCCCTCGCCGCGATCAGGAGGGCCGCCGGCGTCCGCGGCGGCGCGACGGCGCCGCTGCGCGCGGCGCCAGGGCCGGCGGCACCGGCGCGACCGGCACCGCCGCCAACGCAATCAGTGGTGGTGGCCGCCGTCGCCGTGCACGTGGCCGTGCTCGATCTCTTCGGCGCTGGCCTCGCGCACGTCGACGATCTCCACGTCGAAGTGCAGGTCCTTGCCGGCCATCGGGTGGTTGAGGTCGACGTCGACCACGCTCATGCCGACCTTCTGCACGGTCACCGCGCGCGGGCCGAAGTTGGTCTGCAGCACCACCTGGCTGCCCGGCTGCAGCTTGGCCGCGCCGAAATGCTTCTTCGGCACGCGCTGGCTCAGGCCCTCGCGGTATTCGCCGTAGGCGTCCTTGGCGGCCACGTCGACGCCGAAGCTGTCGCCGGCGGCCTTGTCCAGCATCGCGTTCTCCAGGCCCGGGATGATGTTGCCGTGGCCGACCAGGATCACCAGCGGATCGCGGTCCTTGGAGCTTTCGATCGGTTCTTGACCGACTTCCGAAACGGTGTAGTGGAAACGGACGACGCGGTCTTTTTCGATCTTCATGTGCACTCTGCGCTGTGGCTGCCGGGGGCAGACGGGATGGGCGGCTTGTCGGCCGCCGGGAGCGCCGCCATCATGGCGGCCTTCTGAGGTCGCGCATTATCCCGGCTCCATGCACAACACGCCAGTTTCGCCGCGCGGCCGCCGCGCGTTCCCGTGGTGGCTTCCGCTGCTGTGCACCGCCGCGCTGGCGGCCTGCGGACGCCACGAGGTCCGCCACACCCGGCCGGCACCGGTGACGGTGCGCGAGTGGCCGCAGGTGGCGCCTGCCGACCCGGTCGCGGCCAATGCGGTGCTGATGCGCGCGCTGGGCCTGGTCGGCACGCCCTACCGCTACGGCGGCAACACCCCCGAGTCCGGGTTCGACTGCAGCGGCCTGGTCGCCTACGTCTATCGCGACATGCTCGACCTGCGGCTGCCGCGCACCTCGCGCGAGCTGGCCGCGGTGCAGGGGCCGCGGATCGACCCGCAGCGCCTGAGCACCGGCGACCTGGTGTTCTTCGGCAGCGCGGGCAATGTGACGCACGTCGGCATTTACGTCGGCGAAGGCCGTTTCGTGCACGCCCCCAGCACCGGCGGGACGGTGCGCCTGGATTCGTTGGACGGGGCCTACTGGCGGGACCATTACACGGGCGCAAAACGGGTTTTGCGTTGAATTGTGATTTCACCCACATTCATAATTACGAAAATTTAACCTTATTTGAACTTCCTGTTTCTGTCTACAAGGCATGATCCCTCATCGTTTTATTTTGTGATCCAAGCGTGACGACCGAAGCCAAGACCTCTCCAGGCAAGACCGCCGTTCCCCGCCGGACCGCTTTCCGCCTCTTCTGCACCGCCTCGCTCTGTTTCTCGGCCCTCCCGGCCCTGGCCCAGACCGCTCCCGCCGACACCGTCGTCCCGGAAGCGATCGCGACCGTCGCCCCCGCTCCGGCCCAGGTCGGCGCCGCCGCGACCACCGCCCCGGCCGCCGCGCAGACCAGCAACACCATCGCCTCGGCCAAGCCGGCCGCCGCCAGCCAGACGCCCGCCGCGCCGTCGCGCAGCAAGGCCGACGCCGCCGCCACCGCCACCCTGGCCGCCCTGCTGCCGCACCTGGCCGCCAACGACACCATTCCGCTGATGGACCGCTCGGCGATGTTCGCCGGCGACATCAGCCGCCTGCTGGCCAACTACGACGTGTCCCAGCCGGTCCCGCGCGAAGGCGTGGTACCGGGCGGCGACAAGGTCCAGTCCGTGCTCAAGCGCGCCATGGCGCTGCTGGGCACCCCGTACCGCTGGGGCGGCGAAGACACCGAAGGCTTCGACTGCAGCGGCCTGGTCGGCTACGTATTCCGCACCGCACTGGGCATCGAGCTGCCGCGCGTGTCGCGCGAGATGGCCCGCGAGGCCAACGCCCAGCTGATCAAGGACCGCGACGCGCTGGCGCCGGGCGACCTGGTGTTCTTCGGCCGCAAGGGCCGCGTCGACCACGTCGGCCTGTATGTCGGCGAGGGCCGCTTCCTGCACGCCCCCAGCCGCGGCAAGGACGTGCGCGTGGACACGCTGACTTCGGGCTACTGGGGCGAGAAGTTCGTGCAGGCGCGCCGCGTGGCGATGTAAGCCGCCCCGTCTGCAGACACCTCAGGAAAGGCCGCTGGCGACAGCGGCCTTTTTTCGTTGCGGCGGTTTGCTGCCCCTGGGTGGCCGCCGGACCACTGGCGCACGGCGACGTCGCTCACAGGAGATAGCGACGAGCGGGCTAGCGTCGCAGCGGCCAGCGACACCTGCCCTCGCAACCACGGAGACCCGCCGGCGCGGCCGCACCTGGCATGCCGCGACTTGCGCTGCGCCGGCGGGACTCGCCGCATTGCCCCCCTGCAGTTGCGCGCCGTCCACGTTGCCCATCGGCACGCTACGCTGGCCAGCCTTGATCGCGTCACCGGCACTTCGATGACACTCCTTCCCTCGCCCGCCCTGCAGGTCTGCCATGCGGCCGCGTCCTGGCCGCGCCAACAGGCGGTGCGCTGATGCCGGCCGCCCCCACCCTGCCCACGCCCGCACAGGCACTGGCGCTCGCGCAATCGCTGTTGTCCACCCGTTACGCCGATGCGGCCTTCGGCTTCGCCGCCGGCTCGATCCTGCGCGGCGAAGGCACGCACCTGTCCGATCTCGACCTGGTCGTGGTCTATGCGCATCTGCCGGCCGCACGCCGCGAATCGTTCCTGGCCGACGGCGTGCCGGTCGAGGCCTTCGTGCACGATCCGGGTACGCTGGCCTGGTTCGTCGATGACGATGCGGCCCGCGGCCGCCCCAGCCTGCTGCACATGGTCGCCGAGGGCGCCATCGTCGGCACTGCGACCGACGCCGCACATGCCCTGCAAGGCCAGGTCGCCGCGCGGCTGCAGGCCGGCCCAGCGCCGCTGACGCAGGCGCAACGGGACGCGCTGCGCTACGAGATCACCGACCTGATCGACGACCTGTGCGGCGAACGCAGCGCCGCCGAGATCGTCGCGATCGGCGCCCTGCTGCATCCGCGCCTGGCGGAACTGGCGCTGCGCGGACGCGGCCACTGGTACGGCAGCGGCAAGTGGGTGCCGCGCCTGCTGGCACGGATGGACCCGGCGGTGGGCGCGCGCTTCGAGCAGGCCTTCGCCGCGCTGTTCGCCAGCGCCGACTGCGCGCCGGTGCTGGCCCTGACGCAGCAGGAACTGGCCGCGCACGGCGGCCGCCTGTCGATGGCGACTGCCGCACCGCGCCGGCGGACTGGCGCGCGTAGGCCGCGCGCTCAGCCGTGGTAGTGGGCGATGGTGTCCTCGATGCCCTTGCTCAGCTCCATCACCTTCTGCGCGTACTCCGCCAGGCGATGGTCTTCCGGGGTATCCGGATGCCAGGCCGGGACCGCGGTCGGCCGGCCTTCGACGCCGTCCAGGGCCACGAACACGATGATGCAATGCGTGCACAGGCGCGGCTCGCCGCCCATCGGATCGCGGGCGCGCACCTCGATGGCGAAATGCATGCTGCTGGTGCCGGTGTGGACCAGCTTGGCGCTGACCGTGACCATGTCGCTGATGCGGATCGGCGACACGAAGCGGATGCCGCCCACCGCCACGGTCACGCTGTAGTGGCCGCTCCAGCCCACCGCGGCGGCGTAGCCGACCTGGTCGATCCACTTCATCACCACGCCACCGTGGACCTTGCCGCCGTAGTTGACGTCGATCGGCTCGGCCAGGAAGCGGAAGGTCAGTTCGCGTTGGGTGCCGCTCATCGGGAGTCCATGCAGGGGAAGAAGGCGGCAGTCTGCCATGCGCCGACGCCGCCAATCGCAATGGCGCCGCAATGGCCTGCGGCCACGGCCGCGCTGGCGGCCGATGGAGTCGGCTACGCCGCGGCCAGCGCCAGGTTGTCGCGCTTGCGGATGCACAGCCACGGGAAATGCGGCTGGCGCCAGCGCAGCGCGCGCAGGCAGCGCGCGGACCAGCGGCGCGGGTCGAACAGCCGGCGCAACACGATGCCGTCCAGCGCTGCGTCGGTGTGCTGGTGGTACTGCTGCGCCAGTTCCGCGCAGCCCAGGTCGCTGAAGTAGCGCAGGCTGCGCGCGGCGCTGGCGCGGGCCTGCTCGGCGTCGGCATAGAACGGGCTATCGAGGATGTGCAGTTCGCCGTCGTGCTGCAGCAGCTGCAGCAGGCGCACGATCAGCACACGCGGGTCGGCGAAGTACGGGAGGCAGGCCGGCACCACCACCACATCGAACCGCTGCGTCGGCAGCGGCAGGCGCAGGATGTCGCCGGCGACGAAGCTCAGCCGCGGCGCGGCGGCGAATACCCGCGCCGCCTGCGCCAGTTCGGTGCGATTGACATCGACGCCGCAGACCTCGCGCTGCAGGCCGCTGGCCAGGCGATGCGACAGCCAGCCGTTGCCGCAGCCCAGTTCCAGCAGCGGCCCGTCGCCGCCGCGCGCACGCAGATGGCGCAGCAGGCGCCGGCACGATTCGGCACGCACCCGCCATTCGTAACTTGCGCCGAGTGCGCCGGACGGCTGCGGCAGCGTGCGCACCTGCGCGTCGCCGTAGAGCCGGCCTTCGCGGCGGCGCACCTCGAGATACCGCTGCTCGAACGGGTCGTCCGGCAACGCGTCGTGCACCAGCACGCCCTCGCGCAGCGTCAGCCCCGGCAACTGCCGCAGCTGCGCGCGCAGGCGCTCGACAGGCGCGCTCACGGCAGCATCAACGCACCTGGCCGGAACCGTCGACCGGCGGATCTTCCAGGCCGACATTGCTCGGCGCCGCCTCGTAGATGGTGCGGTCGAGCAGGCCGGTTTCCTTGGCCACCAGCACCGGCACCAGCATCTGCCCGGTCACGTTGGTCATGGTGCGCATCATGTCCAGCACGCGGTCGATGGCGTACAGGTAGCCGATCACCTCCAGCGGCAGGTTGGCCGCACTCAGCACCACCGTGGCCATCACCACCGCGGTGCCAGGCACGCCGGCGGTGCCGAAACTGCCCAGCACCGAGGCGATCAGCACCACGAAGTACTGGTTGGCGGTCAGCGGCACGCCGGTGTACTGGGCAATGAACACCGCGCACAACGCCGGGAAGATCGCGCCGCAGCCGTCCATCTTGATGCTCGCGCCCAGCGGCACCGCGAACGCCGCGTAGTCCTTGTTGACGCCCAGATTGTGGGTGATCGAGCGCAGCGCCACCGGCATCGCGGCGAAGCTGGAGGAACTGACGAAGGCCACCTGCATGCCCGGCGCGGCGCCGCGGAAGAACTTCCACGGGTTCAAGCCATGCACCAGCAGCAGGCCGCTGTACACCACCACGATGTGGATCGCGCAGGCCAGGTACAGCGCCAGCACGAAATTGCCGAACGGCAGCAGCTTGCCGAAGCCGTAGCCGCCGACCAGCGCGGCGATCAGGCCGAAGGTGCCGAGCGGGGTCATCTCCAGCACGAAGCGGGTGACCTGGATCATGATCTCGCTCATCTGCTTGGTGAGCTTGCGCGCCTCGGCCACGCGCTCGCCGAGCTTGACCATGGCAAAGCCGAGCAGCGCGGCGAAGAAGATCACCGGCAGGATCGAGCCGCGTCCGGCCGCCAGCACGGTCTCGCCGGCGGCATTGGTCTTGGTGCCGATGCCGGTGAGCGCGTAGAACGGATTGGACGGCACCACGTCCAGCAGCACCTGCACCGGGCTGGGCACGTCGCGCGGGGTCCAGGCGCTGTCCACGCGCAGGCCCAGGTGGCCGGCGCCCGGCTGCAGCACGGTGCCCACGGCCAGGCCGACGCCGACCGCCAGCGCCGCGGTGACCACGAACCACAGGAAGGTGCGCCCGCCCAGCTTGGCCACCGACTGCTGCCCGTGCAGCGCCGAGATCGCGTTGATGACCGCGAAGAACACCAGCGGCACCGCGATCATCTTGATCAGGGTGACGTACAGGTCGCCGAGCGGCTTGAACCAGGTTTCCGCGGTCGGGCCCAGTGCCCAGCCGGCCAGGGCGCCCAGCACGAAGCCGGCGACCACGCGCTGCCAGAACGGAATGCGTAACCAGGCCGTCACCAGTTTCATCGACGCTGTCCAGAAATCTCGGGGGTTTCGCACGATAGCGCACCCCGGCGGCAACGACGACGCCATGGCTGGAAAGGCGCGATGTCATCGGCGTGCCTTGTCGCAACCGGCATAATGCGGGGGACTTCGTTGTTCAGGACCCGTTCCGCGTATGCGCCTTCCCGTTTCCGCTCTCGCCGCCGCCTCCACCCTGCTGCTGGGTGCCTGCGCCAGCGCGCCGCACGCGCCGGCCGCCAGCGCCAACGTCGCGCCAATCGTCGTCCCCGCCGTCGCCCATCCGGCCGGCGAGACCGCGGCGTGGTGGTACCGCAGCGGCGCGGCCAAGGCCGCCAACAACGGCGCCATGCGCGGCAAGGCCAAGAACGTGATCCTGTTCCTGGGCGACGGCATGAGCCTGACCACGGTCGCCGCCGCGCGCATCCTCGACGGCCAGCGCAAGGGCGCCTCCGGCGAGGAGAACCAGCTGTCGTGGGAGGCGTTCCCCGCCACCGCGCTGAGCAAGACCTACAACACCGATTCGCAGACGCCGGATTCGGCCGGCACCATGACCTCGATCACCACCGGGGTGAAGACCCACATGGGCGCGATCGGCGTGTCCGCCGGCAAGCGCGACGCCTGCGCCGACAGCCTCGGCAAGCAGTTGCTGAGCTGGCTGGAACTGGCCGACAGCGCCGGCATGGGCACCGGCATCGTCACCACCACCCGCCTCACCCACGCCACCCCGGCCGCCACCTATGCGCACGTGCCCGAGCGCAACTGGGAAAGCGATGCCGACCTGCCGGAGAAGGCGGTCGCCGAGGGCTGCCGCGACATCGCCCAGCAGATGGTCGGTGCGCGCTTCGGCCGCGGCCCGCAGGTGATGCTGGCCGGCGGCCGCGGGCAGTTCACCACCGTCGAACAGCGCGACCCGGAGTACGACGACAAGGTCGGCCTGCGCCTGGATGGCCGCGACCTGGTCGGCGAATGGCGCCAGCGCCATCCGCAGGGCGCCTACGTGTGGACCCGCGGGCAACTGGAGGCGGCGCAGAACGCGCCGGCGCTGCTGGGCCTGTTCGAGCCGGACCACATGCAGTTCGACCACGACCGCGACCGCAGCGCCAACGGCGACCCGAGCCTGGCCGAGATGACCCGCGCCGCGATCCGCACCCTGTCGCAGGACAAGAACGGCTACGTGCTGATGGTCGAAGGCGGACGCATCGACCACGCGCACCACGCCGGCAACGCCTACCGTGCGCTTGACGAGACCATCGCGCTGTCGCAGGCGGTGCAGGCCGCGGCGGACGCGACCTCGGCCGAGGACACGCTGATCATCGTCACCGCCGACCACTCGCACACGCTCAACTTCGTCGGCTATCCGCAGCGCGGCAACCCGATCCTGGGCAAGGTGCGCGGCACCAGCGGCGAGGACGCCAACACCGGCGACCTGGCGCTGGACGGCAACGGCCAGCCCTACGCCACGCTCAGCTACGCCAACGGCCCCGGCTACACCGGCGCCAGCAACCAGCAGCCGGCCGGGGTCAAGACCTTCCCGCATGCGCCGAGCAGCTTCGAGCCGGCCAACGGCCGTCCCGACCTGACCCATGTCGACACCGAAAGCCCGGACTTCATGCAGGAAGCGCTGGTGCCGACCAAGGCCGAGACCCATGGCGGCGACGACGTCGGCATCTGGGCGCGCGGACCCGGCAGCAACGCGTTCCGCGGCAGCCTGGAGGAGAACGTGATCTACCACGTGATCGTGCAGGCCACGCCGACCCTGCGCGCGCGGCTGTGCCAGGCCGGCACCTGCAACGGCGACGGCGTACCGGTGGAGCTGCCCAAGCCGGCGGCCTTCATGACCAGCGCCGCGACTGCGCAATGAGCCGGTATCGGTCGCACGGCGGTCGCCTGCGTGCGGCCGTTGCCGTGTGCGCAGTGTTCGCTGCGTTTGCCGCGCTCGGCGCCGCGTCGATGGCCACGGCGCAACCGGCCGCCGAGGCCTGCCGACTGGGCGACCCGAATAGCGACCGGCCGGTGGTGCCGGGCTGCCGGCTCGGCGCCGACGGACGCCTGGTACTGACGCCGCAGGCGTTGCGACACCTGCATTTCGATCGCGACGGCCTAGCGCTGCTGAGCGTCGGCGCACGCTTCTACTATGTGCGCGCCGATGGCCACAGCCTGCCGGTGATCACCTGGGACAACGGCCCGGACGGCTTCACCGAAGGTCTCACCCGCGGCATCGTCGACGGCCGCATCGGCTTCTACGACCGGCAATTGCGCGAGGTGATCGCGCCGGTGCATGACTTCGCCTGGCCGTTCGCGCACGGCGTCGCCGAGGTCTGCGATGGCTGCAGCGCCGGCACACCCGACGCCGACGGTCATACGCCGATGCAGGGTGGCCGCTGGTACTCCATCGACCGCCACAACCGCGAAGTGCCGGCGCCAAAGCGCTGAGCCGATCAGCGTGCGCGGCATGGCCGCGCTGTCGCGGGCAACGTCGCCAAGGCTGGTCCTCTGCAACGCATCTCTTGCTGCAGCTCCACGATGTCGGCGGAAGCGCATCGTCCGCGAGGTGAGAAATTCCCGCGTCGGGACTGACGTCCCTCCCACAAGGAGCTGACTTACCTTTGCGCTGCTTAGGACGCCGTGGCGCGCTGGCCACAGGCCGGGCTTGGCGTGCTGGCGGCCGACGCCGAGCAGGCGCCCTGCCGAGCAGGCGATCGGGATAGTGCCGGCTGCCGAGAGCTGCGCTTGTGGGAGGGACGTCAGTCCCGACGCGCTGAGCCGAAAGGCGTCGGGACTGAAGCCCCTCCTACAGGGGATACTGCAGCTCTGGAGGTCATCTGGAGCCAGACGATCGTCTTCTGCTACCTCTCGCTGCATCGCTGCGATGTAAGGGAAACGCGGAATCTGCGAGATGCGGGTTCCTCGCGTCGGGACTGAAGTCCCTCCCACAGGGAGCTCCCTCACCTTTGCGCTGCTTCGGACGCCGTGGCGCGCTGGCCACAGGCCGGGCTTCGCATGCTGGCGGTCGACACCGAGCAGGCGCCTTGTTGAGCATTCGACCGGGATAGTGCCGAGTGCCGGGAACTGCGCTTGTGGGAGGGACTTCAGTCCCGACGCCTCGAGCTGAAAGGCATCGGGACTGAAGTCTCTCCCTCAGCGCTGGCCAGCCTCAAAGAGCTCGCCCTGGTCGCGCGTCGCGCTGGCAAGCGCTTGCGTCTACAGTGACGCGATGGCTCCGCGCGTCTCCACGTCCCCCTTGTCCGCCCTCGCCGCCGCACTGCCCGATCCGGCACCGGCGCCGCTGCTGCTCGGCTTCAGCGGCGGACTGGATTCGACCGTGCTGCTGCACCTGCTCGCGCAACACCCCTCCTATCGCGCCGCAGGCCTGCGCGCGCTGCACGTGCACCATGGCCTGCATGCCGAGGCCGACGCCTGGGCCGCGCAGTGCGCGCAGCTGTGCGCCGCGCTGGCGGTGCCGCTGCAGGTGGTGCGGGTGCAGGTGCCGCGCGACAGCGGCGATGGTCTGGAAGCGGCGGCGCGGCAGGTGCGGCGCGACGCCTTCGCGCAGGCGCTGCAGCCCGGCGAATGGCTGGCGCTGGCCCAGCACCGCGACGACCAGGCCGAGACCTTCCTGCTGCGTGCGCTGCGCGCGTCCGGCCCGGATGGCCTGGCGGCGATGCAGGCGCTGTCCGACTTCGCTGGCAGCCGCCTGTGGCGGCCGCTGCTGGCGCAGCCGCGCAGCGCGTTGCATGCCTATGCACGGCAGCACGGCCTGCAGTGGATCGACGACCCCAGCAATGCCGATCCCGGCTTCGATCGCAATTTCCTGCGCCTGCAGGTACTGCCGCTGCTGCGCCAGCGCTGGCCGCATGCCGACGCCGCCCTCGCTCGCAGCGCGGAGCTGTGCGCCGACGCCGGCGCGTTGCTGGACGCGGACGACCGCGCGGTACTCGAGACCCTGCAGGATGCCCCCGGCGCCCCACTGTCGCTCGTCGCGCTACGTGCCCTGCCCGCGGCACGGCGCGCGCGCGTGCTGCGGCGCTGGGTCGCGCAGGCCGGGCTGCCACCATTGCCGGCAGCCGGCCTGGCCGCGATCGAACGCGACCTGCTGCAGCCGCGCGCCGACGCCGCGGCGCAGTTCGCCTGGCATGGCGCCAGCGTGCGCAGTTGGCGCGACACGCTGTACGCCGAACGCGACCCCGCCCCCTGGCCTGCCGACTGGCACGCGCGGTGGGATGGCCGCGCGCCGCTGCCGTTGCCCGACGGCCGCCGCCTGCACCTGCTCGCCGACACCATGCTGGCCTTCGACACGCCGTTGCTGGTGCGTGCGCGCCGCGGCGGCGAACGCCTGCGCCTGCCCGGGCGTGCACAGTCGCAGTCGCTCAAGCACCTGCTGCAGACCCAGGCGCTACCGCCGTGGGAGCGCCAACGGCTGCCGCTGCTGTTCGACGCCACGCAGCTGCTGGCCGCCGGCCCGGACCTGCTGGCCGCGCCGCTGGACGCCTGGTTGCAGACGCACGCCGCACGCCTGGCGCTGGATCCGCGGCCAGTGCCGGCACCCGCGTCGCATTGACCCTGCTGCCGCCGCCGCGCACACTTTCGCCATGCCCAAGAAGCCTCAAGACGATGCCTCCCCGGTCGCCCGCTTCGAGCAGTCGCTCGAGGAACTGGAAGTGCTGGTGGAGAAGATGGAAGCCGGCGACCTGAGCCTGGAACAGTCGCTCAGCGCCTACGAGCGCGGTGTGGGCCTGTACCGGCAATGCCAGCAGGCGCTGGAGCAGGCCGAGTTGCGCGTGCGCCTGCTCAGCGATCCCGAGCAGCCCGACAGCGCCGAACCCTTCGAACCCGTGCCGCCCCATGGCGGCTGACGCGGCGTTCGCGCGCTGGCGCGAACGGGTGGAAACCGGTCTGCAGGCGCAGTTGCCGGCAGCGACGCTGGCGCCGCAGCGCCTGCACGCGGCGATGCGCCATGCCACGCTCGGCGGCGGCAAGCGCATGCGTCCGCTGCTGGTCTACGCCAGCGGCGCGTTGTTCGGCGCCGACGCTGCGCGCCTGGACGCGCCGGCGCTGGCGGTGGAACTGATCCACGCCTATTCGCTGGTCCACGACGACCTGCCGGCGATGGACGACGACGCCCTGCGCCGCGGCCAGCCCACCGTGCACATCGCCTTCGACGAAGCCACCGCGATCCTCGCCGGCGATGCACTGCAGAGCCTGGCGTTCGCGCTGCTGGCCAACGCCGAGGACGCGGCGCCGACGCTGCGCGTGCAGTGGCTGCAGACCCTGGCCGAGGCCGCCGGTGCGGCCGGCATGTGCGGCGGCCAGGCGCTGGACATCGACGCCACCGGCCGCGTGCAGGCGCTGACCGACCTGCAACGGATGCATGCGCTGAAGACCGGCGCGCTGATCCGCGCCAGCGTGCGCCTGGGCGCGCTCGGCGGCGGCGCCGACGCCGCGGCGCTCGCGCAACTCGACGGCTTCGCCACCGCGCTGGGCCTGGCCTTCCAGGTGCGCGACGACATCCTCGACGTGGAAGCCAGCTCCGAGCAGCTCGGCAAGACCGCCGGCAAGGACGCAGCGCAGGCCAAATCCACCTACCCTGCCCTGCTGGGCATGGACGGCGCCAAGGCCAAGCTGGCCGAACTGGCGCAAGCGATGCAGGACAGCCTGCACCGCTATGGCGGCTCCGCCGATGCGCTGGCGGCGCTGGCGCGGCTGGCGGTCGACCGCGCGCACTGAGCGTGGCGCTCGACGCGTGCGATTGCCGCGGCTCGCCGCACGCGTCGTTGCCACAGGAAATGCGCCGCCTCCGCGAAAACAAGGAGTGATGCTGGCGCTGGCCGCACGCAGCCCTTGATGGCCAAAGGTGCTGTTGCAGGAGCGGCTTCAGCCGCGACACGCGTCATCGGTAACGCCTGTCGCGGCTGAAGCCGCTCCTACAGGGACTCGAGGCGAGGTGTCTGGGGGCAATGCGGGAGGGACTTCAGTCCCGACTGCTTTCACCGTCCGATCGTCCGCTACTCCGGATCGTCGCGGCGGAAGCCGCTCCCCCAGTAACGCGCGATGAGGTGCCGGTGGGCAATGCGGGAGGGACTTCAGTCCCGCATGCTTTCATCGTCCGATCGTCCGCTACTCCGGATCGTCGCGGCCGAAGCCGGTCGCCCAGTAACGCGCGACGAGGTGCCGGAGGGCAATGTGGGAGGGACTTCAGTCCCGACTGCTTTCGCGGTCCGATCGTCCGCTACTCCGGTCGTCGCGGATGCCTGACAGTTGACTCCCACACCAGGCAACCAGGCGCATCTCGCGCCGCGGCAACCCGCGTTGTCGCAAAAGTCCCGACGCCGCTCGCACCGCTGCAGATCGCGCTGACGCCAGCGGCAGCGAAGGGAAATCCCCGAACTCGTCATTGCCTTCAACAAACGTCGCCGCCGCGCGGGCTTCACGCACTGCACGTGCATCGCACAGCGCGAGCGCCGCTTGGACGATCGCAACGCCGCCCTCGATCCAGCGCATGCGACGGCGTCGATGCCGCTGCAGCGCGCCAGTCACGCGCTGCGATGTACGAACGCAGTGCCCATACTGAGACCTGGCGCGCGCTTCGCTGGACGAAATCGAAGACAAACGCGCCTGCGGCGCGCACGCGCGCGGCACCGGGCTAGTTTGCTTCGGCCCCTGTGTTGGGGCGCCCACTTTCGACGGAGAGAGACTGCATGAAACACGCATCCCGGATCTCGGCAGCAATCGGCTTCAGCCTGGTCGGCATCATCTCGGCGGCTACCGCGCAATCGCAACTCACGCGCACGCCGGCGCCGCTGCAGGTCGAACTGACGCCGGTCGCCGACGCCGACGGCCAGCAGCGCGGCCAACTCGCGGTGACCGTCCGCAACACCGGCGAGCAGGTCGCGCGCGTGCCCAAGTGGGAACTGCCGCTGGGCGATCTCGACAACGCGCTGTTCCAGGTCCAGCGCGACGGCAAGCCGGTCGATTACGTGGGCCGCCTGGTCAAGCGCGCCGCGCCGCGCGCCGACGACATGGTGGTGCTGCAGCCGGGCGAAGCGCGGCAGGCACGGATCGATCTCGGCCAGGCCTATGACCTGAGCCGCAGCGGCACCTACAGCATCCGCCTCGACGCGCCGCTGCAGGGCGCCGCGTTCGCCGATGGCGCGCGCATGCTGCGCGCCGATGGCGAACCGCAGACGCTGTCCAGCGCGCCGCTGACGGTGTGGCTGGACGGCGGCCGCGGCCGCGCGGTGCGCAACGACCTGATGGTCGGCCCGCAGGCGGTGGTCAACGGCGTCAACTACGCCTCGTGCAGCACCAGCCAGATCAGCACCATCGGCAGCGCGGTGAGTGCCGCGCGCAACTACTCGCAGAACGCCAAGACCTATCTCAACGGCGGCAGCACCGGCGCGCGCTACACCACCTGGTTCGGCGCCTACAACGCCAGCCGCTACAGCACCGCCACCTCCAACTTCGTCAACATCGATTCGGCGATCGACCAGAACAACGGGCAGATCACCATCAACTGCGGCTGCAGCGACAGCTCCTACGCCTACGTCTATCCGAACCAGCCGTACCAGATCTACGTCTGCAACGCGTTCTGGAGCGCGCCGCTGACCGGCACCGACTCCAAGGCCGGCACTCTGATCCACGAAATGAGCCACTTCAGCGTGGTCGCCGGCACGCAGGACACCGCGTATGGGCAGAGCGCGGCCAAGAGCCTGGCCAAGAGCGATCCGGCCCGCGCGGTGAAGAACGCCGACAGCCACGAGTACTTCGCCGAGAACAATCCGTCGCAGAACTGAGTGCGGTAGGCCGGTGATCGCCCGGGCGCCGACCTGCCGTCGGCGCCCGGTTCGCGTGCAGCCCGTGCCGTACGCCTTGGTGGCTGGGTTCCCAGGCCACCCATCCTTCCAACCTGGGCAATCCCGCAGACCTAGGTGTCCAGCGCGCGCTCGGACACGCCCAGATGCGCGCCGAGCACGTGCCGGAACAGGCTGCGCAGATCGCTGGTGGCACGTAGATCGCGGACCTCATTCAGGGCCCACGGCGACAGATGCCGGCGTTCGCTCTGGTAGTCGACCTCGCTGCGCAATGGCGAGCACCTTGCAAACGCGCCGGTGGGGCCGCGGTGGACGGCCTGCGCTCCACTCTGCCGGCAGGCCTCCCAGACACAAAAAAAAGCCCGGCGCAGCGGCCGGGCCTTCGGAGACGCGTTGCAGCGGCGCTTACTTGATCAAGCGCAGCGCGAACGGGTAGCGGTAGGCGACACCTTCGTTGGCCTTGATGCCGGCCAGGATGCAGAACACCAGGTTCACCACCCACACCACCGGCATCAGCAGGCCGCCGATGACGATCACGCTGAGCACCACGCAGATCACGTACGCGATAGCGACGGTGATCTGGAAATTCAGCGCTTCCTTGGCCTGGTCGTTGAGGAAGGACTTGGCCGGGTTGTCCTTGTTGATCAGCCAGATGATCAGCGGCACGATGAAACCGGCGATGATCCCGGACAGGTGAGTGATCAGCGCGACCGTGCGGTCTTCCTGCGGCCCTGCCGAGGCCGGCGGCGGCGGCGGGGCGGTGACGTTGTCGAATTCGCTCATCGGTATTCCGTTCCTTTGGTGGTGAGGGGACAAGACGTTGGCGCGTCACTCTCGGCGGCCGGCGTAGCGCTGTCAAGCGATCCAGGCGCACCGCGCCGGACTTCGCGAAGGGCCGAATGCCTTCGCCGCGCCGGGCGCCACGCTAACGAACGCTTCCATACGGCAGCGGATAGCGGTAGCGCCGACCGCGCATGGCCCTGGCCGCGGCGCACAGGCTGAGGCACAGCGCCGCCAGCAGCATGAGGATCAGCAGCGGCCCGAATACAAGCACGGCACCGAAGATCAGCAGGGCCGGCGCCAGCAAAACCGCACTCAGCAGCGACAGGCCGAGGCCCAGCCGCATGGCCTGGCGCGCGTGTTCGGCGGCGAACGGCTGTGTGCGCCGCAGCGCCCACCATTGCATGCCCGGCAACAGCCACAGCAACAGCAGCCACCACAGCGCGTCGCCCAGGTGCACATTGCAGGCGGCGAACAAGCCGATCCACATCGACAGGTGCGCAAACGCCGCCAGCACGCGCTCCCACGCGGAGGCGGGGCCGCCGGTGATCGCGTTCTCGGTGTCGATTGCCTGCATGCCTAAGCGTCCTTGCGCGCTGCCTGCATCGGGCCGCTCAGTCGTTACCGGCCACCGTCATCCTGCCGACCAGCACCGCGCCGATGTGCACGTGCGAGCGCACATCGATGTCGGCGCCGACCGCCTCGATGTCCTGGAACATCTGCCGCAGGTTGCCGGCGATGGTGATCTCGTCCACCGGATAGGCGATTTCGCCGTTCTCGATCCAGAAACCGCCAGCGCCGCGCGAGTAGTCGCCGGTGACCGGATTGACGCCGTTGCCCATCAGGTCGGTGACCAGCAGGCCGCGCGGCAGGCCCTTGACGATGGCCTGCAGGTCCGCCGCATTGGCCGCCACCTGCAGGTTGTGCACGCCGCCGGCATTGGCGGTGGTCTGCAGGCCGAGCTTGCGCGCCGAGTAGCTGCCCAGCACGTAGCGCTGCAACACGCCGTCGCGCACCAGCGGCGCCTCGCGGGTAGCCACGCCCTCGCCGTCGAAGGCGGCCGAACGCAGGCCGCGGCGCAGGTGCGGCCGCTCGTCGATCGCGAACCATTCCGGGAACAGGCGGGTGCCGGCGCTGTCGAGCAGGAAGCTGGCGCGGCGATACAGCGCACCGCCGGACACCGCGCCGAGCAGATGCCCGATCAAAGAGCGTGCCGTCTCCGGCGCGAACAGCACCGGCACCTCGCCGGTCGGCAGCGAGCGCGGCTGCAGCCGCGCCACGGTGCGCTCGGCGGCGCGGCGGCCGATCGCCGACGCGCGCTCCAGGTCTTCGCGCGCCAGCGCGCTGCTGTACCAGCCGTCGCGCTGCATGCCGTCGCCCTGCCCGGCGATCAGCGTGCAGGCGATCGAATGGTGGGTACTGCGCTCGCAACCGATGAAACCGTGCGAATTGGCGTAGACCGACAGGCTCTCGCTGGTACCGGCCGAAGCGCCGTCGGAGTTGCTGATCCGCGCATCGGCGTCGCGGCCCGCGGCCTCACAGGCCAGCGCCAGGTCGATCGCCTCCTCGGCCTGCAGCGGCCATGGATGCCAGCGGTCGTAATCCGCCTGCTCGCGGGCCATCAGCGCCGCCTCGGCCAGCCCGGCGGCCACATCGTCCTCGGTGTAGCGGGCGATGGCGCAGGCCTGGGCCACGGTGGCCTCCAGGCTGGACTCGTGCAGGTCGGCGGTGCTGGCGCTGCCCTTGCGCTGGCCGAAGTAGACAGTGACGCCGATGCCGCGGTCGCGGGTGGATTCCACCGTCTCCACCGCGCCCAGGCGCACGTTGACGTCCAGCCCGCGGTCTTCGCTGCAGCTGACCTCGGCCTGGCTGGCGCCGAGCGCACGGGCGCGCGCCAGCAGCCGCTCAGCGATGTCGGACAGGCGCTCCAGGCGCTGCTGGCTGTCGTCGCGGTGCAAATCGGGGGTGATCGCGTTCAATGCTTTATCCTTGTTGTGCGAATCCCTTCGCCCCTGTCCGGCCGTCCTGGCCGGATGTGTTGATTTGATTTCCAGCCCGATCGAGTAGTACGAGCATGCGCGGACGCGACGAAGACACCGGTGAATTCCGCGGCGAAAGCCGCAGCCAGCAACGCCGCGAGGCGCTGGAAGTGCTGAGCCTGGGCGAGAAGCTGGTGGCGCTGACCCCGGCGCAACTGGCCAAGCTGCCGGTGCCCGAGTCGCTGCTGCCGCACATCGCCGAGACCAAGCGCATCACCTCGCACATCGCGCACAAGCGGCAGCTGGCGTTCCTGGCCAAGCAGATGCGGCGCGAGGACGAGGCGGTGCTGGAGGCGATCCGCGAGGCCATGGACGTCAACAGCGACAGCGCACGCCGGGAAGTGGCCGCCATGCACCGGGTCGAGGACTGGCGCGAGCGGCTGCTCGCCGAAGGCGACACCGCGCTGGCCGAACTGCTGGCCGAGCATCCCGATGCCGACCGCCAGCGGCTGCGCCAGCTGGTCCGCAACGCCAAGGACGAACGACTGAAGAACAAGCCGCCGCACGCCTATCGGGAGTTGTTCCGGGAACTGCGCGAGCTGATCCTGAGTGGTGCGTCGGGACTGGGGAATGGAGACTCGGGAATCGAACAAGACGACGACGACACGGCGTTCGACGACACGCGCGACTGAAGGACGGCAGCGTCGGCTGCCGCGCACGGCCGCCGCCACACTCCCAGCCCAGCGCGCGCGGCGCGCGATGAGCCTATCCGCCAGGCCGGCACTGCCGCAGCACACCGCGGCGCCCGCTCTGCCGATTCCCGTTTCCCGATTCCCCACTCCCGGCTCCTAGGCCGTCCCGCCCACGGTCAACCCGTCGATCAGCAGCGACGGCTGGCCCACGCCCACCGGCACGCTCTGCCCGTCCTTGCCGCAGACGCCGACGCCTTCGTCCAGCGCCAGGTCGTGGCCGATCATGCGCACCTTCTGCATGGTCTCCGGGCCGTTGCCGATCAGCGTGGCGCCCTTCACCGGCGCGGTGACCTTGCCGTCCTCGATCAGGTAGGCCTCGGTGGCCGAGAACACGTACTTGCCGCTGGTGATGTCGACCTGGCCGCCGCCGAAATTGACCGCGTACAGGCCCTTCTTCACCGAGCGGATCATCTCCTGCGGGTCGTGCTGGCCGGCGCGCATGTAGGTGTTGGTCATGCGCGGCATCGGCAGGTGCGCGAACGATTCGCGGCGGCCGTTGCCGGTCGGCGCCACGCCCATCAATCGCGCGTTGAGGGTGTCCTGCATGTAGCCGACCAGCACGCCGTCCTCGATCAGGGTGGTGCAGTTGGTCGCGGTGCCCTCGTCGTCGACGTTAAGCGAGCCGCGGCGGCCGTCCAGGGTGCCGTCGTCGACGATGGTGACGCCGGGCGAGGCCACGCGCTGGCCGATGCGACCGGCGTAGACACTGGTGCCCTTGCGGTTGAAATCGCCCTCCAGGCCATGGCCGACCGCCTCGTGCAGCAGCACGCCGGGCCAGCCCGGCCCCAGCACCACCTGCATCACCCCGGCCGGCGCAGGCACCGCCTCCAGGTTCACCAGCGCCTGGCGCAAGGCCTCGCGGGCGAAGGCTTCCGGGCGGCCGTCGGCGAACAGCGTGGTGTAGTCGTAACGGCCGCCACCGCCGGCGTAGCCGGACTCGCGGCGGCCCTGCTGTTCGACGATCACCTGCACATTGAGCCGCACCAGCGGGCGCACGTCGGCGGCGAGCACGCCGTCGCTGCGCGCCACCAGCACCGTGTCCACGCCGCCGGACAGGCTCACCATCACCTGCTGCACGCGCGGGTCGGCGGCGCGCAGGTACTGGTCCAGCCGCCGCAGCAACTCCACCTTGTGCGCGTTGTCCATCGCATCCACCGGGTCCAGTGCCGGATACAGCGCGCGGCCGCCGCCGCGCTGCAGCGCGTGCGCCGGCTGCGCGCCGCCGTCGCGGGAGATGGCCCGCGCCGACTGCGCGGCGGCCAGCAGGGCGTCGCGGTGGATGTCGTCGGAATAGGCGAAGCCGGTCTTCTCGCCGGAGATCGCGCGCACCCCCACGCCCTGCTCGATGGAGTGGGCGCCGTCCTTGACGATGCCGTCCTCCACGCTCCAGCTCTCGCGCCGCGAATGCTGGAAATACAGGTCGCCGAAATCGATGCCGGGGCCAAGCAGCGTGCCGAAGGCGCGCTCCAGGCTGGCGGCATCCAGGCCGGCGGGAAGCAACAGGCGGGTTTCGGCGAGGCTCAGGGCGTGATCGTTCATGGGCTCAACATGGGGGAGGAAGGCGCGCAGCGCAAGCGGCGCGCGGCAGCGAACGCGAATGACCCGTGCGCCGCGGGTCTCTGTGCCGTCACCCCTATCGCCTCGCAGGAGCGGCTTCAGCCGCGACGGGCCTTACCGGTAACGCCCCATCGCGGCTGAAGCCGCTCCTACGGACGGCACGCGATCTAGGGCGTACCCGACGGCGCCGGCGGCCGCGCCGATTCGCGCTCGATCACGTCCACCTTGGGATCCTTCCACGGCCCGGTGACCCGGTAGGTGCGTGCGCCGATGTTGCCCAACGGCTTGCCCAGCACCGCGTTGGCGGCGGCGCCGACCGCCGCGCCGACCGGCCCGCCGGCGACCGCACCGACCACGGTCAGCAGATTGCCGGACTTGGGATTGACGTCGATGGTCTGGTCGAACTGCTGCGCACGCAGATCCGCCTCGCCGCGCACCTTGATCTCGGCGGCCGGGCCATCGATGACCAGGTTGTCGCTGCGCGCCATCCCGTCGCCGAAGCGGATCTGGCCGTCGATGCGGTTGAAGGCGAACCCCTTGGAGAAGAAGTCGCGGAAATCGAACATCAACCGCCGCGGCAGCTGCGCCACGCTGAGCAGGCCGAGCACGCGCCCGGCGCCCGGGTTCAGCTCCAGCAACTGGCCGTTGCGCGCGGCCACGTCGAGCTGGCCCTGCACCGTGGCCAGCTGCAGACCGGCCGGCGTGCCCGGCCAGGCCGCGCTGAGCTTCAACTGGCCTTCGCCGCCGCGCACCTGGCCGCCGAAGTCCAGGTTCTGCATCAGTTCGCCCAGGTCGCGGCTGTCGACGTTGGCGTCGAGCTGGGTATGGGCGGTGGCGCCCTTGCCGCGCCAGTCGCCGCTGATGTCGATCTTCTGCTTGTCCGAGCGCAGGTGCAGTTGATCCACCTGCATGCCATCGGCGAGCTTGCGCGTGCGCAGCGAGGCCGCGCCGAGAGTGATCGCGCCGAAGCGCAGGTCGTCCACGTCCAGCGCCAGCGCCGGGATCGTGGCCGGATCCAGGCTGTCGGCGAACGGGCCGGCCGGGACCGGGCCGGCGCTGCCGGCGACGCCATTGTCGGCGGGCGTGGCGACCACCGCGGTCGGCGCGCCGTTCGCCGCCGGCAGCGTGGCCGTGGCCGAGCGCCAATGCACCCGCGCCAGGCGTCCGCCGAGCACGCCGCCGTCCTTGGTCGGCACGCTGAGGTCGCCGGCCAGGGCCGGGCCGTCCAGGTGCACGTCGATACTGTCGGTCTGCGGCAGCAGGCGCAGGCGGGTGTTGTCGAACACCCCGCCCAGCAACAGCAGGTGGTCGGCGAGGATCTCGATACGGCGCAGCGGCATCGGGTCTTCGCCGCCGTTGGCCGCGGCGGCGTTCGGATCGGGGCGGCTGACCACGCTGATCCAGTCGATGGCGTTCAGCGCCGCGGTGCGCCCGGTCACGACCAGGCCGCTGGCCGGCGGTTCGTCGGCGACATGGTCGCTGCCCATCACCACGCGCACGCCGGTCTTGCCGCCCTGGCTGCGCGCCGCCAGCGCCATCAACTTGCCGAAGACCACCTCGATGCGGCCGCTGCCGACCGGCAGCGGCACGTTGACCGAGGTCGCCAGCGGCGTCGCCGGCGCCTTGTCCATCGGCGCCGGCATCAAAAGCTCGGTGCCGACCAGGTCCGAGCGCAGCTGCAGCCGGGTCGGCGGCTGCGCGCCGCCGTCGGGCGTCTTGGGCAGGCCGACACCGATGTTCCAGCGCGAGCGGCCCTGCACATAGGGTTTGAGCCAGGCCATTTCCGGCACCCGGTCGAGCAGTTCGTTGGCGTCCAGCGACGCGCTCAGCGCGGCCTCGAAGGCCTGCTGCGGATCCTGCACGCCATCGCCGGCCCGCAGCGCCAGTTCGCCCTGGTGGCCCTGGTAGGACACGCTCAGCTTCTGCGCGGCGAACCCGGTATCGCTGTAGTTGGCGCTGCCGCGCATGTCGTCGAAGGCCAGGTCCCAGCGCTTGTCGGCGATATGCGCGCCGAGCAGGTCGACCGTGCCGCGCAGGTGGTGGGTGCCGACATCGGCCCGCAGCGGCTGCAGCAGATCGAAGGTGACGTCGGCCGGCCCCGAGGCGCTGAGCGCATCCAGGGTGTCGCCGTAACGGGCGCGCAGCGGGCTCTGCCGCAGCATCGCCAGCAGCTTGCCGGTCTCGGCGCGGGTGCTGGCCAGCACGCTGAGCTGGCCCTCCTTGTAGTCGGGCAGCGCCGCAGACAGCTGCTCCACCGGCACCCCGCCCATGCTGCCGCGGCCGTGCACCTCGAAACCGTTGCCGATGAAGGCGACGCTGGCGTCCACGTTCTCCACCGCCGGCCAGTCGTGCTGGAAGCGCACCTTGGCGTCCTCCAGCCGTGCGGTCGCCTCGAAGCGGCCGTTGTGGTCGGCGAACGGCCAGTCGTCCAGGTCGCCGGAGACCAGCGCGTGGCCGTCGCGCAAGCGCCCGCCCTGCAGCGCGGCGTCGAGCCAGTCGGTGGCGGCCTTGCTCATCTTGGAGTGCACCCAGAACTTCTTGGCCGCCACCACCGGCGCGTCCTGCAGGTCGGCGGCCAGGTCGATCCACGGCCGCGAGCCATCGCCCTGGAAGCGCAGCCCGCCGCGCACGTCGGCGCCGTAGTCGCTGCCCTGCACGCGCAGCCCGGGGGTCGCCACGCGCAGGCCGTCGCCGTCGCGGAAGGCGACGATGCGCCCGGCCAGTTGAACCTGGTGGACCACGCCGAAGCCGCTGGGCCAGTCGACCCGGACCGGGCTGCCGGCCTCCAGCGCCAGTTCGCCGGCCTGCGCATCGCCGTCGAAGCGGCCGCGCAGCCCGCTCACCCCGGGCGCGCCCCCGGCCGGCGCGAACGCCAGCTCGGCCAGGCGGCCCTGGCCGTACAGCGGGCCGCCGGGCACCCCGCTGACCGCCACCTGGGTCAGCTGCAGGCGCGGCTTCGCCACCGACAGCCAACTGCGCAGGCCGGGCGAGAGGCGGTCACTGAGTCCGGCCACGGCGATCAGCGGCGCCACGTCGAGATGGTCGCCGAACAGGGCGTAACGGCGCCCGCCGGCGACGGTCAGCCCGTCCAGGCGTTGCAGCGGCTGCCCGGCCTGGCCGAACTGCAGCTGCGGCGCATCCAGCCGCCAGCCGCCGTCGATCTGGCGCCAGCGCGCCTTCGCACGGAAGGTGGTGAAGGCCAGTTGCGGCCGGGTACGGCCGTCGGCCAGCGGCGCGCCGCGCAGGCGCAGTTCGCGCAGCGTGGCGTCGACGGTCACCCCGGCGACCCGGCGCTGCTGCAGGTCCAGCCAGGCCTGGACCTCGCCGACGCCGCCCTGCAGTTCGATGCCCGCCGCATGCAGCAGGCCGGCCCAGCCCGCCAGCTCCGCCGGCCGCACCGCCAGATAGGCCTGGCCGTCGCCGCGGCGGCGGTCCAGGTCCAGCACCGCGGTCAGCGGTGCCTGTTGCAGATCGCTCCAGCCCTGCACGCCCACCTGCAGGCGCTCGCCGTTCACGCGCATCCGCAGGTCGATCTTCGGCACCTGCGCTTCCAGTCCCAGCGACGGGGCGTGCACGCGCAGGCGGCCATCGATGACCTGCAGTTCGCCCAGCCCTTCCAGCGCATCCAGCGGATCGCCGCCCTGCCCCGAGGTCGGCAGGCCCTGCACGCTCCAGTTGCCGTCGTCGCCGCGCAGCAGGGTCAGCGCCAGGCCGCGCAGGCGCAGTTCGGTGAACGAGCGCCCGGGCAGCAGTCCGGCGTACATCGACACCAGCACCTCGGCCTGGCCGATGCGCACGCCGTCGCCGGCGCCGATGCGCAGCCCGTCCAGGCGCAGCAGCGGGCCGCGCCGGGTCCAGGCCGTCTCCAGCCGATCGAAGCGGATCGGCCGCCCGGCGCGCTCGCTCAACCACGCCGCCACCTGCTGCGGATGCCGCTCCACGAACGGCAGCGCCTGGCTCAGCGCCCCCACCGCCAACGCCACGCACACCAGCGCGATCGCCACCGCGTAGAACGCGAAACGGCGAGCCAGGCGCAGGCGGCGGCGCAGGGGGGTGTGCATCAGGTGCGGGGAGTGGGGAATCGGGAATGGGGAATCGCAAAAGCAGCACACGAACCGCTCATTGCCACGTGAAATTCGGCAAAGGAATCCGGGAATGCATCAGCGCCGATAACGCGCTCTTCCCCCATTCCCCATTCCCGAATCCCCAATCCCAGCCTCACAACAACACCACATCGAACTGCTCCTGCAGGTATTGTTCGTCGGCCTGGAAGCGGATGGTCTTGCCGAGAAATTCCTCCAGCTCGGCCACGGCCGCCGATTCCTCGTCGGTGATGCGCGCCACCACCTTGGTCGAGGCGATCACCAGCAGCCGCGCCGCGTCGAACTGGCGCACCGCGCGGGTGATCTCGCGGAAGATCTCGTAGGTCACCGTCTCGGCAGTCTTGATCGACCCGCGCCCGCTGCACTCCGGGCACGGTTCGGACAGCTGCCGCTCCAGGCTCTCCACGGTGCGCTTGCGGGTCATCTCCACCAGGCCCAGCGGCGAGAACTCGTACACCGTGGTCTTGGCGTGGTCGCGCGAGAGCGCCTTCTCCAGCGTGCGCAGCACCTGGCGGCGGTGCTCGGCGTCGTCCATGTCGATGAAGTCGATGATGATGATGCCGCCGAGGTTGCGCAGCCGCAGTTGCCGCGCCACCGCCTGTGCCGCCTCCAGGTTGGTGCGGAACACCGTCTCCTCGAGATTGCGCTGGCCCAGGAACGAGCCGGTGTTGACGTCGATGGTGGTCATCGCCTCGGTCTGGTCGATGACCAGGTAGCCGCCGGACTTCAGCGGCACCTGCTTGTCCAGCGCGCGGGCGATCTCGTCCTCGACCCCGTACAGGTCGAAGATCGGGCGGTCGCCGGTGTACAGTTCCAGGCGCTCGGCCAGCACCGGCATGTACTTGGCGACGAAGGCCTGCAGCCGCTCGAAGGTCTCGTGCGAATCGACCTTGACCTTCTCCACGTCCTTGCGGATCAGGTCGCGCACCGCGCGCAGCGGCAGGCTCAGGTCCTCGTAGATGATGCTGGCCGGGGCGCCGTCGCGGCCGCGCCGCTCGACCACGTTCCAGACCCGCGACAGGTAGGCGATGTCCTCGGCCAGCGCCTCGGCCGGCTGGCCCTCGGCATTGGTGCGGATGATGTAGCCGAAGCCGCCGTGGCTGGCGGCCAGGTCGGCGACCAGGGTCTTCAGGCGCTGCCGCTCGGCCTCGTCCTCGATCCGCGCCGACACCCCGATCACCCGCGACTGCGGCAGCAGCACCAGGTAGCGCGAGGGAATGCTGATCTGCGTGGTCAGCCGCGCGCCCTTGCTGCCGATCGGGTCCTTGACCACCTGCACCACGATGTCCTGGCCGTCGCGCAGCAGTTCCACGATCGGCACCGCCGCCGACACCGGCAGCGGCGTCGCTTCCTCGGTGTCGCCGTTGCCGACCGGCGCCGGCCGCACCACGTCGTTGGCGTGCAGGAACGCGGCGCGCTCCAGCCCGACCTCGACGAAGGCCGCCTGCATGCCCGGCATCACCCGTTGCACCCGGCCCTTGTAGATGTTGCCGACCACGCCGCGGCGCCAGCCGCGCTCGATGTGCAGCTCCTGCAGCATGCCGTTCTCGATGACCGCCACCCGGGTCTCGCGTGGTGTGACGTTGACCAGGATCTCTTGCGACATCACAGCACTCCGAAGGTGCGCAGCAGGTGGTGGGTCTGGTGCAGGGGCAGGCCCATCACCCCGGAATAACTGCCGTCGAGACGGCTGACGAAACGCTCGGCGCCGCCCTGGATCGCATACGCGCCGGCCCGCCCCATCGGCTCGCCGCTGGCCACGTAGTCGGCGATGTCGCGCGCCGACAGCGTGGCGAAGGTCACCGCCGTGGGCACCAGCACCACCTCCTCGCGGTCGGCGGCGACCAGCGCCACCGCGGTCATCGCCTGGTGGGTGCGTCCGGACAGGGCCGCCAGCATCGCCGCGGCGTCCTCGGCGTCGGCCGGCTTGCCGAAGACGCGGTCGTCCAGCACCACTTCGGTGTCGGCGCCGAGCACGACCGCGTCGGCGCTGTCGGCCAGCTGCGCCAGCCCGGCGCGGGCCTTGTCCAGCGCCACGCGGCGCACGTAGGCCTGCGCCGACTCGTCGGCCGCGCGCACTTCCGGCACCTCGAGATCGAGGATCCGGAACGGCACGCCGAGGCGGGTCAGCAGTTCGTTTCTGCGAGGGGAACGGGACGCGAGATACAGCATGGCCGAAGGATAACCCGAGCGGACTGGCTGAACGAACGCCGATGGCGCGACGATCGCTTCAACCCCGGCGAAGATCACGACGCGTTCATCGTCGCGGCAACACCCTCGCCCCATTCTTCAAGGAGAACATCGATGCGCGCATTGTCCGTCCGCCCGCTGCTGCTGGCCCTGTCCCTCGCCCTAGGAGGCACGATGACCGCCCACGCCCAATCCGCCGCGCCCGGCTACGCCGTGCCCGCCGACGGCACCCTGCTCAACATCGCCGCGCAGGCCGAGGCCAAGCGCACGCCGGACGTGGCCGCGATCTCGGCCGGCGTGGTCACCCAGGCCACCGACAGCGCCGCGGCGATGCGCCAGAACGCCGAGCAGATGACCAAGGTGCTGGCCGCGATCCGCACCGCCGGCATCGCCGACAAGGATGTGCAGACCAGCGGCGTCAGCCTCAACCCGCAGTACAAGTATGCCGAGAACCAGGCCCCGCAGATCATCGGCTACCAGGCCAGCAACTCGGTCAACCTCAAGGTGCGCGACATCGCCAAGCTCGGCAAGGTGCTCGACGCGCTGGCCGCGCAGGGCGCCAACCAGATCAACGGCCCCACCTTCGAGATCGACGACCCGGAACCGCTGTACGACCAGGCCCGGGTCGATGCGCTGAAGAAGGCGCAGGCGCGCGCGCAGAGCTACGCCAAGGCGCTGGGCCTGCGCGTGCGGCGCATCGTCAGTATTTCCGAGGGCAGCGGTGGCGGCGTGCGTCCGCCGATGCCGATGATGCGCGCGATGGCGATGAAGGCCGAAGCCGACACCCCGGTGGCCGCGGGCGAAAGCAGCGTCTCGGTCAACCTGGACGTGGTGTTCGAACTGGGCAAGTAAGCCGGCTGCCCGGCCCCACCTCGCGACGGCGCCTGCGGGCGCCGTCGTCGTGTCCGGATCCGGCAGCACCGCCCTTTGCCACTGTGGCACCCGGCGCCGATCTCCGCCAGCGCTTGCCAAAGCGACCGCGACCGGCGCACTGTCGAAACGCGGACGGGCGCCACGACCCCATCCGCCGCCCCCGTGCGTTTCCCCGTACCGCAGTCCACGACACTCCTATCGCAGAGGTGGATCCATGGTTCGCACGCAACTCCCCGCCCCGTCCTTCCGCATCGACCTGTCCCGGGTCCTGGCCTACAGCACCGCGATCGCCCTGCACGTGCTGGCCGCCCTGTTGCTGCTGCTTCCGCTCTCGCACGTGACCGCGCCACCGGAACCGGCGCAGGTGCAGCCGCCCTGGCAGCAACCGGTGGTGGTCAAGGTCACGCCGCCGCCGCCGACCATTCCCACTGTCGAGAAACAGGTGCCGACGCAGCCGCGCACGCCCACTGCGGTGCCGGTGCCGACCTCGACGCCGGAACCAGCGGTCGACAGCAGCCCGGTGGCGCTGGACAGCGCGCCCAGCGTCGACCCCACGCCCAGCATCGCCGCGCCCAGCCTGCCGCCGGCGAGCGTGGGCGCGCCGGTGGACGGCATGCAGTTGCAGTACCTGCGCGCGCCGGCGCCACCGTATCCGCGCGACGCGCTGCGCGAGCATCTGCAGGGCAGCGTGCTGCTGCGGGTACTGGTCGGCACCGACGGACAGCCGCTACAGGTCACCGTCGAGAAGAGCAGCGGCCACCGGGCGCTGGACCAGGCCGCCCGCGACCAGGTGCTCAAGCGCTGGGCGTTCCAGCCGGCGTTGCAGAACGGCACGCCGGTGCAGGCGTACGGGCTGGTGCCGATCGATTTTTCGCTGGATCGCTGAGGGTTGCGACGCGCGCGGCCGGGTCCGTCCGGCCGCGCGCATTCCGCAAAAATTCACTATTTGTTCACGATAGATACACCTAGATGGGAACCAGCCGACCGTCAAAAGGTCGGCACTTTCGTCAGAAAGACACAACCTGCGTTTCCAGTTAGGAGAGAAACTGTGAACATCCCGACCCAACGGCGTGCAACCCGCCGTTCCCTGCTGTGCGCCTCCGTGACCGGCGTGCTCGCCGCCTTCGCAGGCACTGCCGCCTTCGCCCAGGAAGCGGCCACCAATCTCGACCGCATCACCGTCACCGGCTCCAACATCCCGCGCACCGACACCGAGACCCCGTCGCCGGTGCAGGTGGTGACCCGCCAGGAAATCGACCGCACCGGCAAGACCTCGCTGGCCGAATACCTGCAGACCCTGACCGCCGACGGTGCCGGCTCGATTCCCAAGAGCTTCGGCAACGGCTTCGCTGGCGGCGGCGCCGGCATCTCGCTGCGCGGCCTGGGCGCCGGTTCCACCCTGGTGCTGTTGAACGGCCGGCGCATGGCCACCTATGGCCTGGCCGACGACGGCCAGAAGGTCTTCACCGACCTGAGCACCATCCCGCTGGACGCGGTCGAGCGGGTCGAAGTGCTGAAGGACGGCGCCTCGGCGATCTACGGTTCCGACGCCATCGCCGGCGTGGTCAACATCATCCTGCGCAGCGACTTCCAGGGCGCGATCCTGCGCGGCTCCTACGGCATCTCCGGCGACGGCGATGGCGATGCGCGCAAGGCCACCCTGACCGCCGGCACCGGCGACCTCGCCAGCGACGGCTGGAACGCGTTCTTCAGCCTGGACGTGGGCAAGACCGACGCGATCAAGATCAGCGACCGCAAGGACCGCAAGTGGATCGGCACCGGCGACATCCGGCGCTGGGGCTACGCGGCGCAGGACGCGCAATTCCTCGGCGGCGCCTACCTCAGCGGCGGCACCGCCGGCGGCACCGGCCCCAACGGCTCGGTGTTCAACACCGCCGGACAACTGGTGGCGCTCCCCGGCTGCGCCGGCCTGACCACCATCCCCGGCCAGAGCGACGCCACCGCGCAGGCGCAGGGCTGCCTGTGGGATCCGGCCCAGCAGTTCCGCGACCTGGCGCCGGAAGAGAAGTACGTCAACGTGTTCGGCCGCGCCAGCTTCGCCTTCGGCGAGGGCGGCGAGATCTACACCGAGATCGGCTACTCGAAGAAGAACACCGTGTTCTCCAACACCCCGTCGGCCGTGTCCGGCGGCTGGGGTTATCCGGGCGGCCCGGTCAACGCCAACAGCGGCGCCGGCGCCACCGTGCTCTACGCCGGCCATCCCGACAATCCGCTGCCCTACGCTGCGCGCCTGCGCTACAGCGCCTGGGACGTGGGCCCGCGGGTGACCGACAACACCAACGAGTTCAACCGCTTCCTGGTCGGCGTGAAGGGCAACTGGGGCGACTGGAGCTACGACACCGGCTACCTGCACTCGGGCACCAACCTGGTCAACAAGCGCACCGGCTTCCTGCGCTACAGCGCAGTGCGCTGCGTGCTGGGCAACCCGGCCTGCCCCGCCGGCACCTGGCGCATCGGCGACAATGCCAATCTGAACTCGCAGGCGCTGTACGACTACATCTCGCCGACCATCAGCGCCCGCGCCAAGTCCGAACTGGACATGTTCGACTTCAACGTCTCGCGCAGCCTGGCCGATCTCAAGGGCGGCCCGCTGGGCCTGGCGTTCGGCGCCGAATGGCGCAAGACCAGCAATAGCCTGACCCCGCAGACCTACACCGACGTCGGCGACATCATCGGCCTGGGCTACTCGGCCTACGACGGCACCCAGAACGTCTACGCCGCCCACGTCGAGCTGTCGGCGCCGGTGCTGGAGCAGCTGGAACTGTCCGCGGCGCTGCGCTACGACAAGTACGACGGCGGCGACGGCAAGGCCACGCCGAAGTTCGGCGTGAAGTGGACGCCGGCCGACTGGATCGCGCTGCGCGCCAGCTACGCCGAGGGCTTCCGCGCACCGAACCCGGCCGAGAACGGCGACGGCGGCCTGGCCGCGTTCTCCAACGCCCGCGATCCGGTGCGCTGCGCGATCGATCCGGCCAACGAGTGCACCGCGCGCTCGGTGGCGATCATCACCCGCCCGAACCCAGCGCTGAAGCCCGAGGAATCCAAGAGCTACTCGGTGGGCTTCGTGCTGCAGCCGACCTCGACCACCTCGCTGACCGTGGACGGCTGGGAGATCAAGCGCACCAACGAGATCGCCCAGGGCAGCACCGCCGACGCGATCGCCGCCGGCAACGTCCTGCGCGACAGCAACAACATCGGCGGCGTGCCGAACAGCGGCACCATCCTGGCGGTCAACACCGGCTACGTGAACGCGAACTCCTCGCGCGTGCGCGGCATCGATACCGACATCCGCCAAACCTTCGCGATCGGCCCCGGCCAGCTGGAGCTGGACGCGCAGTGGAGCCACCTGCTCAAGTTCGAGCGCACCGAAGGCGACACCACCGTCGACTACGTGGGCACGCACGGCAACTGCGACGTGACCAACTGCATCGGCACCCCGCAGGACCGCATCAACTTCGGCACCACCTGGAAGCAGGGCACCTGGAGCGTGAGCGGAGTGGTCAACTACATCGACAGCATCGAGAACAAGGATCGCCGCGGCGGCGACTACCAGGCGTTCTACGCCGACGGTACGCCGGTCAAGAAGATCGCCTCGTTCACCACCTTCGATCTGTCGGGCCGCTGGAACATCACCGAGGCCTTCGAACTGAACGCCTCGGTGCAGAACGTGTTCGACCGGATCGCCCCGCTGGATCCGACCACCTACGGTGCGGTCAACTACAACCCGCTGCACTACAGCGGCGCAATCGGCCGCTACTTCACGGTGGGTGCGAAGTACACGTTCAACTGATCGCGAACGTCGCACTGCAGTAACGAAAAGCCCGGGCGAGAGCCCGGGCTTTTTTCTGCATGATCGGCTCGCAGGCACCGGCATTCACTCGCACATTGATACCGCACGAGCGCGCGCAGTCCGCGATCAACGATCAGCGATCAGCGATCAGCGATCAGGCGCGATGGTAGGGATGATTGGCCAGCATCGCCGCGGCCCGGTACAACTGCTCGGCCACCACCAGCCGCACCAGCATGTGCGGCAGGGTCAGCGGCCCCAGCGACCAGGATTCGCTGGCCACCGCCAGCACCTCCGGCGAATGGCCCTCGGGACCGCCGATCAGGAACGCCAGATCGCGTCCCTGCCCGCGCCAGTGCTCCATGCGCTGCGCCAGTTGCTCGGAGCTGTGCTGCTTGCCGGGCACGTCCAGCGCCACCACCAGCGCGTTCTTCGGCAGCGCCGCCAGGACCCGGCGGCCTTCGTCCTCGATCGCGCGCTGCGCATCGCGGCCCTTGCCGCGCAGGCCGGGTTCGATCTCGACCAGCTCCAGCGGCAGCCAGTGCGAGAGCCGCTTGCGGTACTCGGCGAACCCCTGCGCCACCCAGGCCGGGGCGCGCTCGCCGGTGGCGATGAGGCGCGCCTTCATGGCGTCGACCGCCGCGCGCGCATCATCCGCGCTCCGCCACGCAAGCAGCCACGGCGGCGTCCTGCGCCTCGCGCGCCGCACGCTGCTCGCGCAGCCACTGCTTGAGCGTGGACGGCTGCTGCAGCGCGCGCCGGTCCTCCTCGCAATACGCGATCTCGTCCTGCAACTGGCGCTTGATCTGCGCCATCAGCGCATCCAGGCGCCGCGGCTGCGGGCGGCGCTCCAGGGCCAGCCCGTAGTCGGCCACGAACGCATCGACCACCTGCGCCAGCTCCCGCTCGACCTGCTGCAGTTGCGTGGCGAACATCGCGGCGTAGTCGCCGATCCGCTCCTCGGCCATGGACGCGATCCCGGCGTGGTCCAACTGGCCGATCTCCAGTTGCAGTTCCAGCAGGCCCAGCAGATCGTCCTGACGGTAGACGCGGTTGAGTTCCTGCATCAGCGCGGTCTTGCGTTCGCGTTGCCGCGCATCGGGCTCGCGGTCCGGGTGCAGCGCCGCGACCAGGCTGCGGTACAGCGCGCGCCGCGCCTGCTGCGGATCGAACTCGCTCGCGGCCGCCGGGCCCGCGCCGGCGCGGCGGCGCTTGGCATGCCGCTGCGCGCGCCCATCCGCATGCGCCTGTTGCTGGTGCTGGCGCTGCTGCAGTTGCGCGTAAATCGCTTCCGGCGACGGCAGGTGCTGCAGTTCTTCGATGGTCAGGCCGAACTCGGCGGCGAGCGCCGCCTGCATCGCGGCGTCTTGCAGGATGTCGCCGCCCTCGCCTTGCGCGCCGCGGTGGCGTGCATGGATCGGCTTCAGCGCGTCGAACCCGGGTTGCTCCAGCAGCGGCGCGGCCAGCGCGCAGAGCGTCTCGGACAAGTCCGCACGCTCGCGCTTGCCCAGCTTGTGCATGGCATGCGCGGCGTCCAGGTCATGCACCAACTGCGCCTGCGCCGCATCGCGCGCCCGCAGCAGCGGCTCGACCTGCGCATGGAACCGCTGTTCCCAGCGCGGCAGCGCCTCGCGCCAGTCGCGCAGTTCCTCGCGGGTCCGCTCCAGGCGTTCGATCAGCGCATCGAAGCGTTTGCGCGCCGGCGTGGCCAGCGGCTGCGCAGCGGTGTCGGTACCAGCGCGGATCCGGACGGACGGCGCGATATCGGACCCGCCAGCCGGCAGGCCGTCCTGCCGCTTAGGCATCGCGTGCCGTGTCGTCGCCGTCGTCGTCGCCCGGCGGCTGGTCGCCGACCGTCCACAGCCGCTCCAGCGCATAGAACTCGCGCACCCGCGGCAGCATCACGTGCACCACCACGTCGCCGAGGTCGACCAGCACCCACTCGGCCTCGCGTTCGCCTTCCACGCCCAGCGGCATCACGTCCAGGCGCTTGGCGTACTTGATGACTTCGTCGGCGATCGACTTGACGTGACGGGTGGAGGTACCGGAGACGATGACCAGGTAGTCGGTGACGCTGGACTTGCCGCGCACGTCGATTTCCGCCACGTCCTTGGCCTTGAGTTCCTCGACCGCCTCGCGGACATGGGCGAGCAGGACCGGCAGCGGCGGCGGCGGATTGGGGACTTGGGTCTTGATGACGTGGGCTTGACTGGACAAAGCGGCGAACTCGATGGAATGGGGCGAATTATAGGCGACCCCGGCACGACGCGTATTCAGCCAGCGGCGGCGGCACCGGACGCATACAGACCGTGGTCGCGGATGTAGGCGGCTACGGCCGGCGGCAGCAGGGCCGCCCAATCCTCGCCGGCGGCGATGCGCGCGCGCACCAGGCTGGCCGATTCGCTGCGCAGCGGCTGCCGCAGGCACCACAGCCGGCCGCCCGGCGCCCGGGTCAGCGCCTGCGGCGCGTCGGCCCAGTGTCCGGCCACCGCCTGCGCCAGCTCCGCCGGCACCGCCCGCTCCCAGCCGCTGCCGGCGCGGTCGGCGACGACCAGGTGCGCGGCCTCGAGCAGCGCCCGCCACTCGCGCCAGCCGTTGAAGCCCACGAAGCTGTCGCTGCCGATCAGCAGCGCAAGCGGCGCCTCGGCGCCGAGTTCGCCGCGCAACTCGCGCACCGTGTCGATGCTGTAGGAGGCCACGCCGGGCCGGGCCTGCGCGCGGCGCAGCTCGTGCAGGTCCAGCACCAGCCCCGGCGTGTCGGCGATCGCCAGCGCCAGCATCGCGCAGCGCTGCTGCGCATCGGCGCCGGGCGCCGGGCGATGCGGCGGATCGGCCGCCGGCATCAGCCGCACCGGCACCCCGAACGCATCCCGCGCCGCCCGCGCGATCGCCAGGTGGCCGTTGTGGATGGGATCGAAGGTGCCGCCGTAGATGAGGTGCAGTGGTGGGGAATCGGGAATGGGGAATGGGGAAGACGCAACAGCCGCGGGCTGCGGGGTCTCTGGCGGGACCGCAGCGCCGCTGTTCCCATTCCCGATTCCCGATTCCCGACTCCCGGCGTTCATACCACCAACAACCGCACCGCCCGCGCCTCGGCGATCGCCAGCAGCAGGCGCTCCAGCGCGATCCAGGCGTCGCCATCGGCGCGGCCCTTGGCGATGCGGTCGATGCGGCCGGCCTCGGCGGCGAAACGCTCCCAGCGGCGCGGTTCGGCATGCCGCTGCAGGGCGCGCTTGAACGGCGCCTGCCGCGACTCCCAGATGCCCTGCCCCTTCATCTCTGCGGCCAGGTTGCCGCCGGCGGCCTGCACCTTGGCCAGCGCCGCGGTGCGCAGCAGTTCCTTGATCAGGATCGGCAGCAAGGCGGCCACCGCCTCGCCCTCGGCGCGCAGGCCGGCGAGCATGCGCCGTACCGCCGGCGCCTGTCCGCCGAGCGTGGCCTCGGCCAGGCGAAACACGTCGTAGCGCGCGGCATCGGCGACCAGCGACTCCATCGCCGCCACGTCCAGCCCCTGGCCATCGGCCAGCAGGGCGAGCTTGTCGATCTCCTGCGCCGCCGCCAGCAGGTTGCCTTCCACCCGTTCGGCCAGGCGCTGCACCGCGCCGGCGTCGGCGCGCAGGCCCTTGCTGCGCAGGCGTCGCTCGATCCAGTCGCCCAGTTCGTGCGGCTTGATCGCCCAGGCCACGGCGATGGTGCCGATGCGGCCGACCGCGTCTGCCCATTTGCCCTGGTGCGCCTTGCTCCACTCGTTGCAGGTGATCAGCAGCACCACGTCCGGCGGCGGGTCGGCGCAGAACGCGCTGATGACCTCACCGCCCTCCTTGCCGGGCTTGCCGCTGGGCAGGCGCAGCTCGATCAGCCGTTGCGCGCTGAACAGGCTGGGCGCGTTGAAGCTGGAATACAGCTGACCCCAGTCGAAGTCGCGGCCGTCGGCGTCGAATACCTCGCGCTCGCTGATGCCGGCGGCGCGCGCGCGGGCGCGCACCGCGTCGGCGGCCTCGAGCACGCGCAGGGTTTCCGGGCCGGCGATCAGGTAGACCGGTTGCAGCGGCTGCGAGGCCGGCTGGGTGGCGAGCTGTTCGGGGCGCAGTTCCATGGCGACAGCCTACGCCGCTGCAGGCGAGTGCGGCGAACGCCGCGCGCCTGCGGCGAACCGCGCGGCCGCCGCGCGCGGCGGCGAAGGCAGCAGGGCGAGGCTCAAGGCTGCGGCGTGGTCGCCGGCTTGCCGTCGGCCGGCGTGGCGTCGGCAGGCTTGCCCTGCACCGGCGTGCCGTCGGTCGACGGCGGCGCGGCGTTGACGTCCTTGCCGTCGCGCACCTGGGCGCGCACCACGCTGTCGATCCGGCGCAGCATCGAGGCCGACATCTCCCGGCGCAGTTCGTCGGCCAGGATCTCGCGCTCGGTGGAGGTGCCGGTGGCGTCGGTCGGCGGCGACACGTAGTCGCGCGACAGCTCGATCACCTGCTGCGGCACCAGCACGCTGCCGTCGGCGCGACGGAACACGAAGATCGCCGCGTAGCGCAGGCTGTATTCCTGGGCGCGGCCCTCGGCGTCGAGCGCGATCGGCAGGTCGCCCCAGCGCTCGGACAGCACTTCCAGGCGGGCAACGCCGGTGTTGACGTCCTTGGGCGCGATCTGCGCGCCGGCCGCGCGCAGGCCGCGCTCGAGCAGCTTGGCCAGTTCGCTGTACGGCGCCGAGGACACCACCTTCACCGACGGCGTGTCGGCCGGCAGGGTCAGCTTGTTGCGCAGGTGGAAACCGCAGGCGGTCAGGGACGCCGCGAAGACGAGAGCGAGCAGGAGTCGGGTCATGGACACAGTCTGGAGGAGCCGGCTGGGTGCGGCAACAGGCGGCTAGCCTGCCGTACGCCGCGTGAACGCGGGTTGAGACCTGCCGCGCCGCGCGGCCGCGGCGCGGCCGATGCGGCGCGCCGGCTCACGCCGCCACCAGGTTCACGATCTTGCCCGGCACGATGATGATCTTGCGGATGCTCAGGCCTTCCAGGAACTTGGCCGCATTCGGCTCGGCCTGGGCCAGCGCCTCGATCTGCTCGCGCGAGGTGTCGGCACCGACCTCGATGGTGCCGCGCAGCTTGCCGTTGACCTGCACCGCCAGGGTCACCGCGTCGCGCACCAGCGCGGTCGGGTCCGGCTGCGGGAACGGCACGTCTTCCAGCAGCGTCGGCGCGTGGCCCAGCGCCTGCCACAGCGCGTGGCTGGCATGGGGGGTGATCGGGTTGAGCAGCAGCACCGCCGCTTCCAGCGCTTCCTGGCGCACCGCGCGGCCCTGCGCGCTGGCGTCGTCGAACTTGGCCAGCGCGTTGGTCAGCTCCATCACCGCGGCGATGGCGGTGTTGAAGCTGTGGCGGCGGCCGTAGTCGTCGGCGACCTTGCCGATGGTCTCGTGGGTCTTGCGCCGCAGCGCCTTGTGCTCGGCGTCCAGCGCGGCCGGGTCCAACGCCGGGGCGGCGCCGTCGGCGGCGTGCCTGTGCACCTGCGCCCACAGCCGGCGCAGGAACCGCGCCATGCCGTCCACGCCGGCCTCGTTCCACTCCAGCGACTGCTCCGGCGGCGCGGCGAACATCGAGAACAGGCGCACCGTGTCGGCGCCGTACTTGCCGACCATGGCCTGCGGATCGACGCCGTTGTTCTTGGACTTGGACATCTTCTCGGTGCCACCGATCAGCACCGGCTGGCCGTCGCCCTTGTGCACCGCGCCGATCACCCGCGCCTTGTCGTCGCGCTGCACGTCCACGTCGGCCGGATTGATCCAGTCCTTGGAGCCGTCCGGGTTCTGCCGATAGAAGGTCTCGGCGATCACCATGCCCTGGGTCAGCAGGTTGGTCGCCGGCTCGTCGCTGTCCACCAGGCGCGCGTCGCGCAGCAGCTTGTGGAAGAAGCGGAAGTACATCAGGTGCAGGATCGCGTGCTCGATGCCGCCGATGTACTGGTCCACCGGCAGCCAGTAGTTGCCGCGCTTGTCGACCATGTCCTTGGCGCCGGGCGAGGTGTAGCGCGCGTAGTACCAGCTCGACTCCATGAAGGTGTCGAAGGTGTCGGTCTCGCGCTCGGCCGCCGCGCCGCACTGCGGGCAGGTGGTCTTGCGCCATTCCGGATCGGTCTTCAGCGGCGAGCCGGTGCCGCTCAGCGCCACGTTCTCCGGCAGCAGCACCGGCAGTTGGTCTTCCGGTACCGGCACCGCGCCACAGCTTTGGCAATAGATCACCGGGATCGGGCAGCCCCAGTAGCGCTGGCGGCTGACGCCCCAGTCGCGCAGGCGGTAGTTGACCCGGCGCTGGCCCTGGCCCTTGCGCTCGAAGCGCTCGGCCAGCGCCTCGAACGCGCCTTGGAAGTCCAGCCCGTCGAACTCGGCGGAATTGACCAGTTCCAGCTCGCGGGTCTTGTCGCCGTACCAGTCCTGCCAGCGGCTCGGATCGTAGTGGCGCTCGTCGTCGTTCTTCGGCGCCTTCAGCGCGATCACCTGGCGGATCGGCAGGGCGTACTTGCTGGCGAATTCGAAATCGCGCTGGTCGTGGCCGGGCACCGCCATCACCGCGCCGGTGCCGTAGCCCATCAGCACGAAGTTGGCGACCCACACCGGCACCTGCTCGCCGCTGATCGGATGCACCGCGGTCAGGCCGGTGTCCATGCCGCGCTTTTCCTGGGTCTCCAGTTCCGCCTCGGAGACGCCGCCCTGCTTCAGCTCGGCCAGCAACGCGGCCAGCTGCGGATTGGACTTGGCCGCATGCAGCGCCAGCGGATGCTCGCTGGCGATGGACACGAAGGTCACGCCCATCAGCGTGTCCGGGCGCGTGGTGAACACGCGCAGCGGATCCAGCGCGCTGCCGTCGGCGTCGCGCACGTCGAACTGGATCTCCAGGCCCTCGGAACGGCCGATCCAGTTGCGCTGCATGGTCTTGACCGATTCCGGCCAGCCCGGCAGCTGGTCCAGGCCGTCCAGCAATTCCTGCGCGTAATCGGTGATGCGCAGGAACCACTGCGGGATCTCGCGCTTTTCCACCAGCGCGCCGGAGCGCCAGCCGCGGCCGTCGATGACCTGCTCGTTGGCCAGCACGGTCTGGTCGATCGGGTCCCAGTTCACCACCGCGTTGCGGCGGTAGGCCAGGCCCTTGCGCATCAGCCGGGTGAACATGCGCTGCTCGTGCACGTAGTACTCGGGCCGGCAGGTGGCGAACTCGCGCGACCAGTCGATGGCGTAGCCCAGCGACTTGAGCTGGCGGCGCATGTGGTCGATGTTGGCGTAGGTCCACTTCGCCGGCGCGGTCTTGTTCTTGATCGCGGCGTTCTCGGCCGGCAGGCCGAACGCGTCCCAGCCCATCGGCTGCAGCACGTTCTTGCCGATCATGCGCTGGTAGCGGCTGATCACGTCGCCGATGGTGTAGTTGCGCACGTGGCCCATGTGCAGCGCCCCGGACGGGTACGGCAGCATCGACAGGCAGTAGAACTTGGGCTTGTCGGAGGTCTCGTCGACCTCGAAGGCGCGGGTGGCGTCCCAGAATTGCTGGGCGGACGATTCGACCTGCTGCGGGTCGTAGGCGGTGGGCTCGACGGCGGACATGGAAACGGGCAAGGGCCAGGCGGCAACAAAGCGGCCAAGGGTACCGTAGCGCGGCAAGCCGCTCCAATCCCGGCGACGGACGGCAACGGCGCGCAACGCCCCCTGCGCGCCCGGTAGGCGCGGGGAACCGCGGCTGCAGTGGCTTCGGCGCCGTGGGCGAGCACGGCGGGCCTCGGCCATGGCACGGCACGCCGCGCCGACCGAGTGCGCAAGGCCCGCGGGGTCAGCCGCGGTGCGCGACCGCCTGCGGCCCCGGCCAGCAGGCCAGCAGCGCCAGCCAGCCCCACCACAGCAGGAACACCAGCCGCTGCGCCAGCGCCGGCGACAGCAGCCGGTCCAGCGCGAACGCCCCCAGCGCCACCAGCAGCGCCATCCCCAATGCCAGCGCGGCCCAGCCGCGCGCGGCGGGATCCCGGCGCGCGCCCAGCCCCAGCAGGGCCGCGGCCGCCACCAGCGCCACCACCCACAGCAGCCAGGCGCTGGCATGCAGTTGGGTCGCGCGCGCCTCCAGGTCGGTCGGGTCCAGCGGCAGCAGGCCCATGCCGGCAAAGGCCAGCCCCGCCAACAGCAGCAGTTGCCCGCCGACCCGCAGCGACCAGGGCGCGTGGCGGCCGGCGCGGCGCAGCAACTGCAGCGCCAGTGCCAGCGCCAGGCACCCGGGCAGCACGAACGCCAGCAGATTGAACGCCCAGGCATGCGGGATGCCGCGCGCACCGAGCAGGGCCAGCGGATGCGACCACGGCAGATACCCGGGCAGCACCGCGCCGAAGCCCAGCATCGCCGCCACCGCGGCCACCGCCAGCAGCGGCCCGACCCAGCGCATCACCCGTTCGCTCACCTCGCCCATCCGCCACCGTCCTTTCGCGCCGCCATGGCGCCTGCAGCCGCACATTGTCGCCGCTGCGGCCGCGGCCGGCACCCATGGCGCGGCGACGCCACCCTTGCATCGGCGCCGCCGTGCCTCCATACAGAGCGTCCTCTCGCCTGCGATGACACTGCCCATGTCCGACACGCCCCACGTTTTCGACGCCAAGACCGAGACCTTCGAAGCCGACGTGCTGCAGCGCTCGCTGCAGACGCCGGTGCTGGTGGACTTCTGGGCGCCCTGGTGCGGCCCGTGCAAGACCCTGAGCCCGATCCTGGAAAAGCTGGCCGCCGAGTACAACGGCGGTTTCGTACTGGCCAAGGTCGACGTGGACCAGGAGCAGCAGATCGCGGCGGCGTTCCAGATCCGCTCGGTGCCGACGGTGTTCCTGGTCAAGGGCGGGCAACTGATCGACGGCTTCCCCGGCGCGCTGCCCGAGGGCCAGTTGCGCGAGTTCCTGACCCAGCACGGGATCGTGCCGCTGGCCGCGCAGGAGCCGGCCGAGCCCGTGCCGGCCGCGCCGCTGGATCCGCACGCCGAGGTGCAGCGCCTGCGCGAGGCGGTGGCGGCCGAGCCGGACAAGGACGAACTGAAGCTGGACCTGGCCCTGGCCCTGGTCAAGGTCGGCGCCGCCGCCGAGGCCGAGGCGCTGATCGACGCGCTGCCGGCCAACCTGGCCACCGACGAGCGCGCGGTGCGGGCGCGGGCGCGGCTGGGCTTCGTCGGCGCGCTGCAGGCGGCACCGCCGCTGGAGACGCTGCAGGCCACGCTGGCGCAGGATCCGGGCGATCTCAAGGCGCGCTACCTGCTGGGCGTGCGCCACCTGGTCGGCGGCGACGACGCAGCCGCGCTGGAGCAATTCCTGGAGATGCTGCGCCAGGACCGCACGTTCGAGGACGGCCTGCCCAAGAAGGCGCTGATCGATGCGTTCCGGGTGATCGAGGACGAGGACCTGGTGGGGCAGTACCGCCGCAAGATGTCCGCCCTGTTGTTCTGAGACTACAATCGCATTTCCGGCGGCTGGCAACGGCGTCTCCAGCCGCCGCGACAGTCGGACACGCCCCGGCCTGCCTCATGGATGCCGTGATCAGGGACGAATGTTGCCTGGCGCCCCGCCGGCAGCAGCGCCCCGGTCTTTTGCCGGACAGATGATGTGAATCAGCAGTACGACCGCCGCATGCCTCTGCCCACCCTTCGCTCCCGGGCAAGCATGCGCCGGCTTGTCGGCCTGCTGTGCTGGATCGGCCTGCTGCTCGCTCCTGCCGCGATGGCGCAGGACTGGCACTACCGGGTGCGCCCCGGCGACACGCTGTGGGACCTGGGCCGGCGCTATCTGCGCCCGGACGTGGACTGGATGCTGCTAGGCCAGCACAACCAGGTGGCCGATCCGTACCGGTTGGCGCCGGGGGCGCGGCTGCGCTTCCCGATCGCCTGGCTCCGGGTGCAGCCGGCACCGGCGCGGTTGGTCGCGCTGCGTGGCCAGATCAGCGTGCAGACCGCCGACCGCGCGACGCTGTCGGCGCAGGAAGGCATGCCGCTGCCGATCGGCAGCGCGCTGCAGACCGGCGCCGACGCCAGTGCCACCGTGCAGTTCGCCGACGGCTCGCGCATGCAGGTGCGCGAGAACAGCCTGATCCGCTTCGACCAATTGATCCGCTACGGTGCCACCGGCATGGTCGACACGCGGGTACGGCTGGAGAAAGGCCGCACCAGCAACGATGTCATCCCCGCCAACGGCCCCGCCTCGCGCTACATCATCCAGACCCCGAGCAGCACCAGCAGCGTGCGCGGCACCCGCTTCCGCGTCGGCGCCGGCGACGGCCACCAGCTCGCCGCCACCGAGGTGCTGCAGGGCGCGGTGCGGGTGGCCGGCGGCGGCGGCCAGCGCCTGCTGCAGCCGGGCGAGGCGGCGCGGGTCGGCGCGGGGGCGGCGCCGCTGCCGGAACCGCTGCTGCCGGCACCGGTCCTGGACCTGGCGCGCAGCCGCCTGCAACACCCGCCCTACCTGCTGGCGTGGACGCCGCTGGCCGGCGCCAGCCGCTACCGCCTCGAGGCACTGGATGCGCAGCAGCGCGAAATCCTGCGCTACGCCCGCGAGACCGAGGCCAGCGCGCTGGTGCTGGACGACTTGCCCCCCGGGGATCTGCGGCTGTTGCTGCGCGGCGTCGCCGCCACCGGCGTGGAAGGCCAGGACGCCGAGCAGCCGCTGCTGGTCTCGGCCACGCCGCTGCCGCCGCTGACCGTGCAACCGCTGCAGCAGCAGCGACTGCGCATCGCGCGGCCGCGTTTCGCCTGGACCCGCAACCCGGAGGCGATCAGCAGCGTGCTGCAGCTGGCGCGCGATGCGCAGTTCCACGACCTGCTGCTGGAGCAGGAGACCGACGCGACCCATCTGCGCGCGCCGCAGCCCCTGCCGCCCGGCACCTACTTCTGGCGCCTGGCCTCGCGCGATGCGCAAGGCCGGCAAGGTCCGTTCGGGCAGGCGCTGACGCTGCATCTCAGCGATACGCCGGTCGATCCTGGCCTGGCGCCGGCGCAGGCCGAGCGCGGCACGCTGACCCTGCGCTGGCAGCCCGACCCGGACGCGCGCCATTACCGGGTGCAACTGGCGCGCGATCCCGCGTTCCGCCGCGGCCTGCTCGAACGCACCGTGACGCAGCCGCAGGTCGCGCTGCCGCGGCCGCGCCGCGGCACCTGGTACGTGCGCATCCAGACCCTGGACACGGAGGGCGAGGCCGCGCCGTTCTCGACGCCGCAGACGCTGGATCTGCCCTGCCGCTACTGCAAGCTCGGCACGGCCGGCGGCGCGCTGCTGCTATGGCTGGCGTTGTGAGCGCCGCGCTGCTGCGGCGCGTGCTGGCGGCGCTCGCCGCAGCCGCACTGGCCGCGGCCCTGAGCCTGGGCGATGTCACCGGGCGGCTGGACAACGCGCTGTACGACGCGGCGATCGCGCAGGCGCCGCGCCCGGCCGATCCGCGCCTGCTGCTGATCGCTATCGACGACCGCAGCCTGCAGGCACTGGGCCAGTGGCCATGGCGACGCGACCTGCACGCGCGCCTGCTCGACCGGCTCACCGCAGCGGGCACCGAACGGGTGGCGCTGGACCTGCTGTTCAGCGAACCCGACCAGCAACACCCGGACGACGACGCGCGCCTGGCTGCGGCGCTGCGGCGCAATGGCCGCACCGTGCTGCCGGTGATCGGCAGCGCCAGCGATGCGGACATGCCGCAGGAACTGCTGCCGATCCCCGCCATCGCCAGCGCCGCGGCGGCGTTGGCGCACACCGATCTCGCCGTCGATGCCGACGGCATCGCGCGCGGCGTCTACCTGCGCGCCGGGCTCGGCAGTGCGCACTGGCCGGCGCTGGCCGCGGCCCTCACCGGCCGCGCGCTGCCGCCGGCGCCGGCCACCCCCGACGCCCCCTATGCCTGGCATCGCGCCGACTACGTCGGCCTGCATTTCGCCGCGCCGTCGGCACCGTTCGCGCAGGTGTCCTACGTCGACGTCGCGCAGGGCCGGATCCCGCCGCAGTCCCTGCGCGCACGCCTGGCGATCGTCGGCGTCACCGCCACCGGCCTGGGGCAGCGGGTGATGACGCCGATGTCCGATGCGCGCTGGATGAGCGCGCCCGAGTACCAGGCCAACATCGCGGCGATGCTGTTGCGCGGCGACCCGATCCTGCCGTCGTCGCGCGCGGCCCAGGTGGCCGGGTCCGCGCTGCTGGTGCTGCTGGCCTGCCTGGGGACGCACTGCGCCGGCTGGCGGAGACGGCGCTGGCTGGCACCGCTGGCGAGCATGGCGGTGATCGCCGGCGGCAGCCTGCTGTGGCTGCTGGTCAGCCACCGCTGGTTCGCGCCGGGGGCGGCCCTGCTCGCCCTGGCCGTCGTCGCCGCCGGCCAGTTGTGCCTGCACGCGGCACGCTGGCGACGCCAGGCGCGTCGCGACGCACTGACCGGGCTGGTCAACCGTCACGGCTTCGAGCAGGACTTCGCCCAGGCCCTGGACGAGGCGCGGCGCAGCGGCCGGCCGCTGACGCTGATCATCGTCGATGTGGATCATTTCAAGCGCTACAACGACACCCTGGGCCATCGCACCGGCGACCGCGCACTGAAGCTGGTGGCCGCCGCGGTGGCACGGCATGCGCGACATCCGCGCGAGGTCGCCGCGCGCTTCGGCGGCGACGAGTTCGCCATGATCCTGCCCGCCACCGACGCCACCGATGCCGGCCGCATCGCCGCGGCGCTGGTCGAGGAGATCCGCGGGCTGTCGCTGCGCGCGCCGAACGGCAGCGTCGCCATCACCGCCAGCCTGGGCGTGCACAGCGCCACGGCGACAGCGCTCACGTCCGAGCGCGCCTTTTTCGAATCTGCCGACGCCGCGCTGTACCGGGTCAAGCGCGGCGGACGCGACGGCTACACGCTCAGCGACGCGCCGCCAGAGCACCATACGCATGCGTCTGGTACCCTGCCGCGCTCCGATCCACCCACTGCCGCGCCATGAAGCCATCGCTGTTCCGCCTGGGCCTGAACCTGTGGCCGCCGTTCCTGTTCGCCGGCATCCATGTGACCGCGCTGAGCGCCGACTACCGCCATGCGCGGGTCGAACTACGCATGCGCCCCTGGAACCGCAACTACGTCGGGACGCATTTCGGCGGCAGCCTGTTCGCCATGACCGACCCGTTCTGGATGCTGCTGACCATGCAGAACCTGGGGCGCGACTACTACGTCTGGGACAAGGCCGGCAGTATCGAGTTCGTGCGCCCGGGCCGCGGCACGGTCAGCGCGCAATTCGACCTGGACCAGGCCCTGTTGGACGACCTGCGCGCGGCCACCGCCGGCGGCGACAAGCACCTGCGCTGGTTCGAGACCGACGTCGTCGACGCGCAGGGCGAGGTGGTGGCGCGGGTGCGCAAGCAGGTGTACGTCAAGCGCAAGCCGCCGCGCTAGCGCGCCCTGCGGCCCGCGGCTTCGCCAAGGCCGACACTGCATCTGCGCAGGCGGACACACCCCGCATGCGAACGCGGCCGCGCCGGCGGCGTGCGCGGCGTTGCGACGCGGGCCGCCTGTGCACGCCCCAGCCCAATCGCAGCTGCACGGCCGCGCCGCGCGACCATGCGGCGGCGCACCAACGGTCATCACGCGCCGCTACACTACGCGGATGTCGCCCGATCTCTCCGCTCCCGCTCCCACTCCCCGCCCGTCCCTGCAACGGCTGTTCTTCACCGGTCTGCTGACGCTGTTGCCGATCTGGCTGACCTGGGTCGTGGTCAAGTTCGTGTTCGTGCTGCTCTCGGGGATCAGCAGCCCCTGGGTGGTGCCGCTGTCGGTGCGCATCGCCGCTTCGTTCCCGCGCGAGCTGGGCTGGGCCACCGCGCAATGGGTGCAGAACACCATCGCCCTGATCGCCACCCTGGCGGTGATCCTGCTGGTCGGCATCCTCAGCCGGCGCATGATCGGCCAGCGCCTGCTGCGCTGGTTCGAGGCGGTGATGCGCCGCATCCCGCTGGCCAGCGTGGTCTACGACAGCGTGCGCAAGCTGGTGGACATCCTGCAGACCCAGCCCGGCAGCACCCAGCGCGTAGTGCTGATCGACTTCCCGCACCGGGACATGAAGTCGGTGGGCCTGGTGACGCGGGTGATCAAGGAACACGGCACCGGCCGCGAACTGGCCGCGGTGTACGTGCCGACCACGCCCAACCCGACCTCGGGCTACCTGGAGATCGTGCCGGTGGAGCTGCTCACGCCCACCGACTGGAGCGTGGACCAGGCGATGAGCTTCATCATCTCCGGCGGCGCGGTGGCGCCGGAGAGCGTGCCGTTCACCCGGACCGTGGACCGCTGACGCCGATGCGCCGCGGCACGCTCGACGATCGCGCGGTCCGTCTGTTCATCGCCCTGGCGGCGTTCTTCTGCGTCAATGCCGCGCTGGCCGAGTTCATCGGGGTCAAGATCTTCGCTCTGGAAGACACCCTGGGCATCGCCCCGCTGAACTGGAACCTGTTCGGACAGGCCGGCTCGATGAACTTCACCGCCGGCACCCTGCTGTGGCCGCTGGTGCTCATCCTCACCGACACCATCAACGAATTCTTCGGCCGCCGCGGCGTGCGCTTCATCTCCTGGCTGGCGGTGGCGCTGATCGGCTATGGCTTCCTGTTCGCCTTCGCCGCGATCGCGCTGGCCCCGGCCGGGTTCTGGGTCACCGCGGCGCAGAGCCAGGGCGTGCCCGACTACCAGGCCGCGTTCGCCGCGGTGTTCGGCCAGGGCATGTGGACCATCGCCGGCTCGCTGGTCGCGTTCATGGCCGGCCAGTTGATCGACGTGGCGGTGTTCCACCGCATCCGCAGCGTGACCGGCGAGAAGCACGTGTGGCTGCGCGCCACCGGCTCCACCGCGGTCTCGCAGCTGATCGACAGCTTCGTGGTGATCTACATCGCCTTCGTGCTCGGCCCGCAGCACTGGTCGATGCAGCTGTTCCTGGCGGTGAGCACGCTGAACTACATCTGCAAGATGCTACTGGCGGTGCTGCTGATCCCGTTGCTGTACCTGATGCGGCGGCTGATCACCGACTACCTGACCCCCGAGCGCGCCGAACAGCTACGCGAGGAAGCGGCTGCCGACTGAACGCCGGCACACGCGCGAGCGCCCCGCACGCCCTCGCGCGCGGCCATCGTGCAGCGCCGCAGACGTCGGCCCCGCCTGGCCCGCCACGGCGAGGCGCGGACCGAATGCAGGGTCAGCAGGCGCCCGCGGGCAGCGGCCACGGGTGGCCTCCGCGGTGCGGATCGGGCAAGCTCCCCGCTCGCTTGTCGTTGGAGCCCGCAATGCCGCCCCGCTTTCCCCGCCTGCTGTCCCTTGCCATCGCCACCGCCCTGAGTCTGTCGCTGGCGGCCCCGGCGGACGCGGCCAAGAAGAAGACCACCAAGCAGACCACCGCGCAGACCCGCGCCAAGGCCAGCAAGGCGCGCAAGGCGCGGCCGGCACCGGCCCCGGTGGTGCTGACCAAGGCGCAGCAACTGAACAAGCTGTACGACGATTACTGGGAGGCCTCGCTCAAGCTCAACCCGCTGCAGGCCACCTTCCAGGGCGACAGCCGCTACAACGACCAGCTGCCGAACTTCCTCTCGGCCGCGTTCCGCCAGCAGTCGCACGACTTCACCGTGGAGTGGCTGGGCAAGGCCGAGGCGATCGGCAAGGACGGGCTGACCGGGCAGGACCTGCTCAGCTACGAGATCTTCGTCGGCGACGCGCGCAACGCGCTGGAGGCGGAGAAGTACCCGAGCTGGATGCAGCCGGTGAACCAGTTCTACAACGTCGGCAGCATCATGGTGATGCTCGGCTCCGGCACCGGCGCGCAGCCGTTCCGCACGGTCAAGGACTACGACAACTGGTCGCGGCGCGCGCTCGGCATCCCGGCGCTGTTCGACCAGGCCATCGCCAACATGCGCGAAGGCATGAAGGCCGGCGTGGTGCAGCCGCGCGCGCTGATGGAGAAGGTGCTGCCGCAGCTGGATGCGATCATCAAGCCCACCGCCGAGGAGAGCCTGTTCTGGGGGCCGGTGCGCAACCTGCCGGCGGACATCCCCGAGGCCGAGAAGCAGCGCATCACCGCCGAGTACAAGCGCATGATCGAGTACCGGATCATGCCCGCCTACCGCTCGCTGCGCGGCTTCATCGCCACCGAGTACCTGCCGGCCACGCGTACCACCGCCGGCGTCGGCGCCCTGCCCGGCGGCGACGCCTGGTACGCCTGGAACGTGCGCCAGAGCACCACCACCGACCTGACCCCGGCCCAGATCCACCAGATCGGCCTGGACGAGGTGGCGCGCATCCAGGGCCAGATCCAGGCGGTGATGAAGCAGGTGCGCTTCCGCGGCTCGATGCAGAAGTTCTTCAAGTTCATGCAGACCGACAAGCGCTTCACCTTCAAGAGCGAGGACGAGCTGCTGACCTACTACCGCGGCCTGGAAGGCCGGGTCGACGCGGCGGTGCCGCGCATGTTCTCGCTCAAGCCCAAGGCCGCGTTCGAGATCCGCCCGGTGGAACCGTACCGCGCGCAGTCGGCCGCCAGCGGCTCGTACATGCGCCCCAGCGAGGACGGCCGCCCCGGCATCTTCTACGTCAACACCTACGACCTGCCCAGCCGCAAGACCTGGGATGCGGAAGACCTGTACCTGCACGAGGCCATTCCCGGCCACCACTTCCAGCTCGGCCTGCAGCAGGAGCTGACCAACCTGCCCAAGTTCCGCCGCTTCGGCGGCGAGACCGCCTTCATCGAAGGCTGGGGCCTGTACGCAGAATCGCTGGGCAAGGACCTGGGCCTGTACCAGGACCCGTACAACTACTTCGGCTACCTGCAGAACGAGCTGTGGCGCGCGATCCGCCTGGTGGTGGACACCGGCCTGCACAGCAAGGGCTGGACCCGCGAGCAGGTGATCGACTACATGCTGCAGAACTCGGCCACCAGCCGCACCGATGCCGAGGCCGAAGCCGAGCGCTACATGGCCATCCCCGGCCAGGCGCTGTCCTATAAGATCGGCGAGATGAAGATCATGCAGCTGCGCGACTACGCCCGCGCGCAACTGGGCGACAAGTTCGACATCCGCGAATTCCATGCCGAAGTGCTGAAGGACGGCTCGGTGCCGCTGAATGTGCTGCAGGAAAAGATCGAGCGCTGGGTGGCGAGCAAGAAGGGATGAGCGGGCGAGGCCGCACGCGCGGAGCATGCGGCCCGAATGTCGCAAGATCTTTCGTAGGAGCGGCTTCAGCCGCGACCGGGCTTCACCAGGCATGTCCGGTCGCGGCTGAAGCCGCTCCTACAAAGGCCGCATCGGCGGCGGCGCCATCGCCCTCCCTTTGCGCTCATCGCACTCGGTGCGGATAGCAGGCCAATCCATTCAGGGCATTGGCTGCGCACGCCCCGCTTGTGGGAGGGACTTCAGTCCCGACGCCGTTCACTGCAACGCGTCGGGACTGAAGTCCCTCCCACAGTGCAGTCCCCGGCATGCCGAGTTGCTGCAATCGCACCGCGACGGCAGCAGGAGCTGCAACGACGTTCGTTTGGTGTCATCGCCCTCCCGTTTCCCCCATTCCACTCGGTGCGGATAGCACGCCAGTTCCATCAGGGCATGGGGCGAGCATGAACCCCTTGTGGGAGGGACTTCAGTCCCGACGCCGTTCACTTCAACGCGTCGGGACTGAAGTCCCTCCCACACAGTCCAAGACGGCTGGTCGGCCCCGGCATCCGCTGGACCATCGCCGGCGAAGACGTCGTGCTGCAGAGTGCAAGCGACCCGCCTCCTTTCTACGCCGCTGCCAGCCGCCGCGCCAGCTGCGCGATGTCCTGCGGCGTGGTGCGGCAGCAACCGCCGATCAGGCGGGCACCGGCCGCACGCCAGGCGTCGAGGTGATCGGCCAGGGTGCCGGCATCGGCACCGTCGGCCTGCCAGCATTTGCGGTCGGCGTCGTAGCGCTCGCCAGCGTTCGGATACACCACCAAAGGCAACCGGGTCAGTGTCGCCAGATGGCGCAACGCCGCGGTGGCCAGCGACGGGGCGACGCAGTTGACGCCCAGCGCGACCACCTGCGGATGACCGTCGAGCAAGGCCACCACGTTGTGCAGCGGCGTGCCGTCGCTGAGGTGCATCGCATCGCGCAGCGTGCAGGCGAACCAGGCGACGGTCTGCGAGAATGCCTCTATCACTTTCAGCAACGCCGCCATTTCCGCCAGCGACGGCTGCGTTTCACAGGCCAGCAGGTCCACGCCCGCCTCCACCAACGCGGCGATGCGCGGATGGTGGAACGCGCGCATCCGTGCCGGTGCCAGCACGTAGTCGCCACGATACTCCGCGCCATTGGCCAGGAAGGCGCCATACGGACCGACCGAGCCGGCCACCAGCAAGGTCCCCGCCTGCGGATGCAGCCCGAGATGGTCCTGCCGCGCCTGCTGCGCCAGTTCGACGCTGCACGCGATCAAGCGCTGCGCTTGCGCCAGGTCGATGCCACGCGCGGCAAAGCCCTGCGGCGTGGCCTGGTAGCTGGCGGTGATCGCGCACTGCGCACCGGCGGCGAAATAGTCCTGGTGCACCTGGCGGATCAGCTGCGGCTGCTCCAGCAGGATCTTCGCCGACCACAGCGGATCGGCGAGATCGCAGCCGCGCCGTTCCAGTTCGGTGGCCAGCGCGCCGTCGAGCACCAGGCAGCGGTCCTCGGCCAGCAGCGCGGCGAGCGGGTTGTGCGGCATGGCGCGGCCTCGCAGCGACGGAATGCGCAGTGTCGCAGACGGCGGCAGCGTGGTCGCGACGCTGCGCTATGCTGCCTCCATGCTATTCGCTCGATTACTGACGACGCGCGACCACACTGTCGCCACCGCCGCGCCGCAGGCGCGCACTGCCGCCCTCGCCCACGCCCACTTCCCGAGCGCGCCGCGATGACGTCACCGCTGACCCTCGACGGCCTGCACCACGTGGCGATCATCGCCTCCGACTACGCGCGCTCCAAGGATTTCTATTGCCGCATCCTGGGCCTGCCGGTGATCGCCGAGGTCTACCGCGACGCGCGCGACTCCTGGAAGCTGGATCTGGCCCTGCCCGACGGCAGCCAGCTCGAACTGTTCTCGTTCCCCGCACCGCCGCCGCGGCCGAGCCGCCCGGAAGCCTGCGGGCTGCGCCACCTGGCGCTGCGCGTGCGCGACCTGGAGGCGGCGGTCGCACACCTGCAGACGCACGGCGTGGAGGTCGAGCCGATCCGCGTGGACGAGTACACCGGCCGCCGCTTCACCTTCTTCGCCGACCCCGACGACCTGCCGCTGGAACTGTACGAGAGCGGCTGAACGCATGCCGGCGGTCACGCTGAACCGCATGCCGCAGTGCGGATTCCCAGCACCATACGCTTGGGTATACAGTCGGATCAGGCCGGCATCGCGCCGGCCGCACCGGACATCCCTCGGGAGGGGAACATGCGCACGAGCTTCAAGACCCTGATGCTGGCCCTGCCGCTGAGCGCGGCGGCATTCATGGCGCACGCCGCCGACACCACGCCGGTCGGCCGCTGGCAGACCATCGACGACGAAACCGGCAAGCCCAAGTCGATCGTGCAGATCGAACAGGCCGCCAATGGCACGCTGAGCGGCAAGGTGGTGGAGATCCTGCAGTCCAACCACGGCCCCAACCCGATGTGCGACAAGTGCGACGGCGAGCGCAAGGGCAAGCCGATCAAGGGCATGACCATCCTGTGGGGCCTCAAGCCCGACGGCACGGCGGTGTGGGACGGCGGCTCGGTGCTGGACCCGGCCAAGGGCAAGACCTACAAGGCCAAGGTCACCCTCACCGACGGCGGCAAGAAGCTGCAGATGCGCGGCTACATCGGCATCGAGGCCCTGGGCCGGACGCAGACCTGGATCAGGGAGTAGAAGCCGGGAATCGGGAGTGGAGAATCGGGAATCGTAAAAGCGGCATCTGTCGGCCTGAGACCACCCAACTCCGACAAGGCGCCTGCAAAGGCGCCTTTTTCGTGGGCCATCAGATCGCAGCCCACCGCTCTCGCGATTCCCCATTCCCAATTCCCCAATCCCGGCTCCATGCAATAATCCCCGGCCCCCAGAAACGCCGGCCGCCATGACCACCGCTCTCGTCACCACCGCCCTGCCCTATGCCAACGGACCGCTGCATCTGGGGCATCTGGTCGGCTACATCCAGGCCGACATCTGGGTGCGCGCGCGGCGGCTGCGCGGCGACCGCACCTGGTTCGTGTGCGCCGACGACACCCACGGCACGCCGATCATGCTGGCGGCGGAGAAGGCCGGGGTCACCCCGGAAGACTTCATCGCCGCCATCCAGGCCAGCCACGAGCGCGATTTCGCCGCGTTCGGCGTGGCCTTCGACCATTACGACTCCACCAACTCGGACGCCAACCGTGCCCTGACCGAGGCGTTCTACGCCAAGCTCGATGCCGGCGGCCACATCGCGCGGCGCTCGGTGGCGCAGTTCTACGATCCGGCCAAGGGCATGTTCCTGCCCGACCGCTACATCAAGGGCATCTGCCCGAACTGCGGCAGCGCCGACCAGTACGGCGACAACTGCGAGGTCTGCGGCGCCACCTATTCCCCGACCGAACTGAAGGAGCCCAAGTCGGTGATCTCCGGCGCCACGCCGGAGCTGCGCGATTCGGAGCACTTCTTCTTCGAGGTCGGCCGCTTCGACGGCTTCCTGCGGCAGTGGCTGGCCGGCGACGTGGCCCTGCCCGGGGTCAAGGCCAAGCTGATGGAATGGCTGGACAGCGAGGGCGGCCTGCGCGCCTGGGACATCTCCCGCGACGCGCCGTACTTCGGCTTCCAGATCCCCGGCCAGCCGGGCAAGTATTTCTACGTGTGGCTGGATGCGCCGATCGGCTACCTGAGCAGCTTCCAGACCCTGTGCGCAAGCCTGGGCGAAGCGTTCGAGCCCCACCTGGCCGCCGGCACCGCCACCGAGCTGCACCACTTCATCGGCAAGGACATCGTCAACTTCCACGGCCTGTTCTGGCCGGCGGTGCTGCACGGCACCGGCCACCGTGCGCCGACCCGCCTGCACGTCAACGGCTACCTGACGGTGGACGGCGCCAAGATGTCCAAGTCGCGCGGCACTTTCGTCATGGCCCGCACCTACCTGGACGTGGGCCTGGAGCCGGAAGCGCTGCGTTACTACTTCGCGGCCAAGTCCTCCGGCGGCGTCGACGATCTGGACCTGAACCTGGGCGACTTCGTGGCGCGGGTCAATGCGGACCTGGTCGGCAAGTTCGTCAACCTGGCCAGCCGCTGCGCGGGTATCGCCAGCAAGGCATTTCATGGACGACTCACGACATCCTCGCTGCAACAGGACCGAATCAAGCAGGTTGTCTCAGCATCCGGCCCTGACTGGCAAGCCCAATCCGAGCCAACCGATATCGAAACTGATGCGATTGCCACATTTGTTGCGGTCTCGAACCAAGCAAAAAATGCAACGCAGCATTACGAACGCAACGACTTCGGACGTGTCTGCCGGGAATTGATGGCCGCTGCAGACGCTGCAAACGAGTTTGTTGCCAGAGCCGCCCCTTGGAACCTTGCTAAAGACCAAAACCGTTCAGAAGAGCTGCGCATTGTGTTGTATGCGGCCCTGACGATGTTCAGGGACATCACCATTGCCCTTCAGCCAATTCTGCCCAACACGACGAAGCTAGCTCTCCGCTTCCTCAACATGGGGGAAGAGGAAGTACCGTTCGCAAGAATTGGCGATTATCCGCGCTTCCAAGAAATCCAGATCGAAACCTACGCCCCCCTGTTCACCCGTATCGACCCAAAGCTGCTCGACGCCATGACCGACGCCTCCAAGGACACCCTCGCCCCCGCTCCCGCCGCCGCGGCCCCCGCCGCCAAGCAGGAGGCGAAGGCAGTGACGAACCCGCAATCCCCCCTCCCCACTCCCGGCGTCATCGGCATCGACGACTTCGCCAAGCTCGACCTGCGCATCGGCAAGGTGCTGGCCTGCGAGTTCGTCGAAGGATCGGACAAGCTGCTGCGCTTCGAACTGGACGCCGGCGAGCTGGGCAAGCGGCAGATCTTCTCCGGCATCCGCGGCAGCTACGGCGAACCGGAGAAGCTGGTCGGCCGCAACGTGGTGTTCATCGCCAACCTGGCCCCGCGCAAGATGCGCTTCGGCCTCAGCGAAGGCATGATCCTGTCGGCCGGCTTCGACGGCGGCGCCCTGGCCCTGCTCGACGCCGACAGCGGCGCGCAGCCGGGCATGCCGGTGCGGTAAGGCCGGGATTGGGGAGTCGGGATTGGGATTTGGTTGAGCCACTCTCGGCGCCGATGGGTCCATGACGCGGTGACGAATCCCCAATGCCGAATCCCCAATCCCTCGCTCTATTCGACTTCGACCACACGGTCACAACCACTGATACCTATTCGGGGTTCCTGCGCCGTGTGGCGACGCCGGCGCAACAGGCGACTGCGCGCTGGACGGTCGGACCCTGGCTGGCCGGCTATCGGCTGGGCCTGGTGTCGGCGGCGGCGTTGCGCACGCGGGTCACCCGGCTGGTGTTCGCCGGACGCGACGCAGACGAGATCACCCGCCAGGCCGAGCACTATGCGCAGGAGGCGCTGCCGTTGGTGCTGCGGCCGGACATGCTGCAGCGGATCGCCTGGCATCAGGCCCGGGGGCACACCGTGGCGCTGGTGTCCGGCTCGCTGGACCTGTATCTGCGGCCCTGGTGCACGCAACATGGGCTGCACATGATCTGCAACCGCCTGGAAGTGCAGGACGGGCGTCTGACCGGCCGCTATCGCCACGGCGACTGCGGGCCGCGCAAGGCGGCGCTGATCCGCATGCACTACGACCTCGGCGCCTATCAGCGCATCTATGCCTACGGCGACAGCCGCGAGGACCGGCCGATGCTGGCGCTGGCGCACGAGCGCTGGTATCGCGGGCGCCGGATCGCCTGAGCCGATGACACGGCACGAGACCCCGCCGTGCACGCCCTCCGTGGCGCGGCCCGTGGCCGCAGCGGCGGCACGAAGCGGCGCCTAGACGCCACCGCGCGATCGCAGCGCGTGCAGGGCCAGCGGGAGCCAGGCACTGCGATCCAGATCGCGATCGATACCCACGGCGCCCCCCAGGGCGGGCCGCAACGGACGCCGCGCTACACTGTGCCGGATCGCCACGCCGGCGTTCCCGTTTTTTTTTCGCCCCTGCTCCACGCCGTGCGCCGCCGCACGCCGCCTCCGCCATGACGCCCGCCCCCGACACCCTGCTCGAACGCCTCGATCGCCTGCTGCCGCAGACCCAATGCGGCCAGTGCGGGTTCGACGGCTGTCGCCCCTATGCCGAGGCGATGGCCGCCGGCACGGCGCAGGTGGACCGCTGCCCGCCCGGCGGCGATGCAGGCGCGCGCGCCCTGGCGCGGGTGCTCGGGGTGCCTGCCCTGCCCTACAACCGCAGCCGCGGCACGCACGCGCCGCCGCAGGTGGCGTGGGTGGTCGAGGCCGACTGTATCGGCTGCACCAAGTGCATCCAGGCCTGCCCGGTGGACGCCATCGTCGGCGGCGCCAAGCACATGCACACGGTGCTGGCCCCCTTGTGCACCGGCTGCGCGCTGTGCCTGCCGGCCTGCCCGGTGGATTGCATCGTCCTGCGCTGAGACGGCCACCGCAACGCGGCCGCCACGGCGGGCGCATCCGGATCGGCGCCGGCCGCGTATGTCCTGGTGTCATCCCACCGGAGCGCCGTGCATGCCGACGTCGACCGCTGCCTTCCCACTCTTCCGACCGCACCTGCCGCTGGCCCTGGCCCTCGGCATCGCCGCCCTGATCGCTGCGGCGCCGGCCAGGGCCATGCTGCACTACGAGGGCGTCGCCTATGCCGCCGACGGCAAGCAGGTGCTGTATCGCGAAAGCCACTGGGTGCGCGAGGATGGTGCGCGCCTGGTGCTGTATCACTGCGCCGATGGGGCCGCATTCGCGCGCAAGCGCGTGGACGACGGCAGCGCCGCGCCGGACTTCGAGCTGGTCGATGCGCGCAGCGGCTACCGCGAGGGCGTGCGCCGCAGCGGCGGCGGGCGCGAGATGTTCAGCCAGGCCAAAGGCCAGGCCGAGCGCCGCGCACCGTTGCCGAAGAGCGACCAGGCGCAGGTGATCGACGCCGGCTTCGACGCCTACCTGCGCCAGCGCTGGGACAGCCTGGGCAGCGGCGCGCCGCAGCGTATCGCCTTCGTGCTGCCCAGCGAACTGCGCACGCTCGACTTCCGCATCACGCCCGGCCCGGCCGATGCCGAGGTGCGGCGCTACACCCTGAGCCTGGCCGCCTGGTACGGCACGCTGCTGCCCGACCTCAGCGTCGCCTACGCGCGCCAGGACCGGCGTCTGCTCGAGTTCCGCGGCGTCGGCAACATCCGCGACGCGCGCGGCCGCTACCCGAGCGTGCGCATCGAATTCCCCGAACGCCTGCGCGGCCAGGCCGATGCCGGCGCCTGGGAGCAGGCGCTGCGGCAACCGTTGGTCGCGCAATGCAGCGCGCGCTGAGCCGCGCCGCCAGCGCGTTCACGCCGGCCCGCGCCGCACCCGCTACAACCATGCCTGCGCATCGCCCGCGCATCGACGAGGACACCCCATGGCCAAGGCCTATCTGTGGTTCAACGCCGCGCTGTACGCGCTGCTCGCCGTCTGGTGCACGCTGCTGCCGGCGCAGACCGCCGCGGCGGTGGGCTATGTCGGCCTGGACCGGTCCGGCCAGTCCGAATACCTGGTCATCTACGGCGGCCTGCAGTTGGGCATGGCCTTCCTGTTCGGCTACTTCGCCCGCACCGGGCAGCTGCGCACCGGCCTGCTCCTGGCGCTGGCGTTCTACGTGCCCATCGTGCTCTACCGCAGCGCCAGCCTGCTGCGGTTGTGGCCGGTGGGCCCGACCACGACCGGCCTGGCCGTGTTCGAGATCGTCCTGCTGCTCGCCGCACTCGTGCTGTGGCGGCGCCAGCGCGCCTGAGCGACGGACGCGGCGAAAGCCTGTAGCATCGCGCCGACCTTCGCCACCGTATCCCGGCATGACCGAGACGCCCGATCACGACGAAGCAGGACAATTGCTGGTCGCCACCGCCAGCGGCGACAGCGCCGCCTTCGAGCGCCTGTACCGCAGCACCTCGTCGCGCCTGTTCGGCGTGTGCCTGCGCATCGTGCCGCAGCGCGGCGAGGCCGAGGACGTGCTGCAGGAAGTGTTCTCCTCGGTCTGGCGCAAGGCCGCGCAGTTCGACCCGCAGCGCGCGCGCGGCCTGACCTGGCTGACCATGATCGCGCGCAACAAGGCCATCGACCATCTGCGCGCACGTGCGCCGGCGCGGCAATCGGTGGCGCTGGACGACGCCGGCGAGCTGCAGGACGAAGGCCGCGATCCGCTCGCCGACACCGAGTGGCGGGTGGCCGGCCGGCGCCTGGACGTGTGCATGGGCGAACTGGAGCCGCCGCGCGGCGAGCTGATCCGTACCGCGTTCTTCGAAGGCATCACCTATGAAGAACTGGCCCATCGCAGCGGCACGCCGCTGGGCACGGTCAAGAGCTGGATCCGCCGCGGCCTGGCCAAACTGAAAGCGTGCCTGGAACGATGAACGCCTCCGTGCCCGATCCGCAGGAAACCCCGCCGCCGCGCGACGTGCTGGCCGGCGAATACGTGCTCGGCGTGCTCGACGCGCAGGAGCGGCGTGCTGCCGAGGCGCGCATCGACAGCGACCATGCATTCGCCGCGGCGGTGCTGCAGTGGCAACAGCACCTGATGCCGCTGGCCGACGAGATCGCGCCGGTGGCGGTGCCCGAACGCGTGTGGGTGCGCATCCGCGCCTCGCTGGGCCTGGATGCGCCGGCGCCACGCGCGCGTCCGGCCGCGCCCGGGTTCTGGGACAGCGTGCGGACCTGGCGCTGGCTCAGCGCCGGCGGCTTCGCCACCGCCACCGCCTGCCTGCTGGCGCTGCTGCTGGCGCGCGCGCCGGTGCCACCGCCGGCCGCGCAGCCGCCGCCGGTCGCCACCACCACGCCCAAGCCCAGCGGCATCGCGATGACCTCCACGCTGATGCAGGACGACGGCAAGCCCGGCTACGTGGCGCTGATGGACGCCGACAAGCGCAGCATCACCCTCACCCCGCTCGGCGGCACCCGCGACAGCGCCCGCGTGCCCGAACTGTGGCTGATCCCGGCCGACGGCAAGGCGCGCTCGATGGGCGTGTTCGACGAAGCCAAGGCGCGCGTGGCGCGCATCCCCGATGCGCTGATGCCCTTGCTCAGCGACGGCGCGGTGCTGGCGGTGACCATGGAACCGCCCGGCGGCGCGCCCGGCGGCGTGGCCACCGGCCCGGTCGTGGCCAAGGGCGGCATCAGCACGTTGCAGCTGGCGCCGTAGACAAATTGCGGCGGCCCTGCGCCGCCGCATCGCCCGCGCGCGGCCTCTTGGCGCGCGTCGCGGTGGTCGCCGACCGCCGCCGCCACGGCGTCGGCGGCGCGTATTCACTTAACCGCTACCGCAGCCTGGGCAGGATACGCGCGCTGTCATGCATGCGCGGTTCCGTCCTGTGTCGCGACACGATCGTCCCCCTCGGCGCTGTGATGCGCAGGCGGGGAACACGTGCGCCACGCGCGAGGGGCATGCACCACGCGCAGGGGACGGCGCGCGACGCGGGTGCATCCGTCTTCCGGTTTCGCCCGTATCGCTCCCCAAGTCCCCCAATGAGACGCGCTTGTGCCGAGTCCCGTTCCGGAACGCCCGCATTCGACAACGCCGCCTGCGCCGCGTGGCCGCATCCTGCGCACCTTGCGCCGCTGGTTCGACACCAGCGCCGAGATCGAACTGGACCCGGCGCGTGCCGACCGCATCGACTGGCTGCGCGCCGCGCCCTACATCGGCCTGCACCTGGCCTGCCTGGGCGTGTTCTGGGTCGGCGTGTCGTGGTTCGCCGTGGGCATGGCGGTGGCGATGTACGCGGTGCGCATGTTCGCGCTCACCGGCTTCTACCACCGCTATTTCGCCCACCGCGCGTTCAAGACCTCGCGCCCGGTGCAGTTCCTGTTCGCCGCGATCGGCGCCACCTGCGTGCAGCGCGGGCCGCTGTGGTGGGCCGCGCACCACCGCAACCACCATCGCCACACCGACACCCCGGCCGATCCGCATTCGCCACGCCAGCACGGCTTCTGGTGGAGCCATAGCGGCTGGTTCCTGACCCCGCGCGGCTTCCGCACCGATTGGGACGCGATCCCGGACCTGCGTCGCTTCCCCGAACTGCGCTTCCTCGATCGCTTCGACCTGCTGCTGCCGGTGCTGCTGGCGCTGGCACTGTTCCTGCTCGGCGAGTGGCTGCAGCAGCACGTGCCGCAGCTCGGCACCGATGGCCCGCAGTTGCTGGTCTGGGGCTTCTTCGTCTCCACCGTGGCGCTGTTCCATGCCACCTTCACCATCAACTCGCTGGCGCACCGCTTCGGCAGCCGTCGCTTCGACACCCGCGACGACAGCCGCAACAACCTGTGGCTGGCGCTGCTGACCTTCGGCGAAGGCTGGCACAACAACCACCATTTCTTCCCCGGCGCCGCGCGCCAGGGATTCCGCTGGTGGGAGTTGGACCTGACCTGGTACGGACTGAAGGCGCTGTCGTGGACCCGCGTGATCCGCGAGCTCAAACCGGTGCCGGCCGGACTGCTGCGCGCACAGGCGCGTGCCCGATGAGCCGGATCGCGGTGGTGGGCTCGGGGATCGCCGGCCTCGGCGCGGCATGGTTGCTGTCGCAGCGCCACGAGGTGACGCTGTACGAGGCGGCCGATTATCTCGGCGGCCACACCCACACCCATGCGATCGAACTGGACGGCGTGGAGTACGCGGTGGACAGCGGCTTCATCGTGTTCAATCCGCAGCACTACCCGCTGCTGAGCGCGCTGTTCGCGCGGCTCGGGGTGGAGTCGCAGCCGACCACGATGAGTTTCTCGGTGCACGAGCAGCGCACCGGGCTGGAATACAACGCCGGCACCCTCGGCGGCCTGTTCTGCCAGCGCCGCAATCTGCTGTCGCCGCGCTTCTGGCGGATGCTGCGCGACCTACAGCGGTTCTACCGCGAGGCGCCGCAGGTGCTGCACGACGCCACCCTGGCGCAGCTGACGCTGGGCGAATTCCTGCAGCGCCACGGCTACTCCGAGGTGTTCCGCGACTCGCACCTGGTGCCGATGGCCTCGGCGCTGTGGTCCTCGCCCTCGCGGCAGATCCTCGACTTCCCGATGCGCCAGTTGATCGGCTTCATGGCCAACCACCACATGCTGCAGGTCAGCGGCCGCCCGCAGTGGCGGGTGGTGCGCGGCGGCTCCAACAGCTACGTGCGCGCGTTGCGCAGCCGCTGGCGCGTGCGCGAGCGGCTGGGCACGCCGGTGCGCGCGATCCAGCGGACCGCGCACGGCAGCGTCGCCATCGCCTGCGACGCCGACACCCAGCAATACGACCACGCGGTACTGGCCTGCCACGCCGACGATGCGCTGCGCCTGCTCACCGATCCCAGCGAAGCCGAAACCGCGATCCTCGGCGCGATCGGCTACCAGGACAACGAGACCGTGCTGCACACCGATGCGCGCGTGCTGCCGCGCGACCGCCGCGCCTGGGCCGCCTGGAATGCGCACGTGCCGGCCGATCCGGACGCGCCGTGCACGGTGAGCTACTGGATGAACGCGCTGCAGTCGCTGCAGGCGCCGCAGCCGTTCATCGTCAGCCTCAACCGCACAGATGCGATCGATCCGGCCAAGGTGCTGCGACGCATGCGCTACCGGCATCCGCTGCAGACCCAGGCATCGGTGGCGGCGCAGGCGCGCAAGGGCGAGATCCAGGGCCAGCGCAACACCTGGTTCGCCGGCGCCGGCTGGGGCTTCGGCTTCCACGAGGACGGCCTGCGCAGCGCGGTCGACGTGGCCGCCGCGCTGGGGGTACCCTGGTCATGACCCTGATGCGCCGTGCTGCCGTGTCCGCCCCGCCGGCTGGCGCCGTCTCGACAACGTCGGCGGCGGCGGGCACGACCTTGCACGGCCTGCACAGCGCGGTGTACACCGGCTGGGTGCGGCATCGCCGCTATGCGCCGAAAGCGCTGGCGTTCCGCTATCCGCTGTTCCTGCTGTACCTGGACCTGGACGAACTGGAGCAGGTGTTCGCGCGGCGCTGGCTGTGGTCGGTGAACCGGCGCAACCTGGCCGAGTTCCGCCGCAGCGATTACCTCGGCGACCCTGCACAGCCACTGGACGAAGCGGTACGCGACCGCGTGCAGCAGCACACCGGCGAGCGCCCGCTGGGGCCAGTGCGCATGCTCACCCACCTGCGCTACTTCGGCCACTGCTTCAATCCGGTCACGTTCTACTACTGCCACGATGCGCAGCAACGCCTGCACAGCATCGTCGCCGAGATCACCAACACGCCATGGCGGCAGCGCCACGCCTACGTGCTGCCGATGGCCGAGGCGCGCAGTCATGGCGCCACGCATGCCTGGCGCTTCGCCAAGCGCTTCCATGTCTCGCCGTTCATGGCCATGGCGCACACCTACGCCTGGCGCTTCAGCGAACCCGGCGCGCAACTGCGCGTGCACATGGACGTGCTCGATCCCGCGCCGGCGACGACGCGGCGGCGCTTCGACGCCACCTTGGTGCTGCAGCGCCGCGCCCTCGGCGGCGCCAGCCTGGCGCAGGCGCTGCTGCGCTATCCGGCGATGACCCTGCAGGTCATGGCCAAGATCCACTGGCAGGCGCTGCGGCTGTGGCTGCGCGGCAACCCGGTGCACGACCACCCCGACCATTCCCTTCCGCGAGAACGCCGATGAACGCTCCGCACGCGCCCTCTTCCGACGCCGCGCTGACCCCGGCCGCACCGCCGGTGCGCGGTCTCGATCGCCTGCTGCGGCAGCGCCTGCTCGCCACGCTCGATGGCCTGCACGATGGTCAGCTGCGGATCGAGGAGGCCGGCACGCTGACCACGCTGGGCGATGCCAGCGCCGGCGCCGACGCGTTGCAGGCGCACCTGCGCATCCACGACCCGCGTTTCTACCGGCAGGCCGCGCTCAACGGCAGCGTCGGCGTCGGCGAGGCGTACATGGACGGGCTGTGGGACTGCGACGACCTGGTCGCGCTGGTGCGCCTGCTGGTGCGCAACCGCGACCGCCTGGACGCGATGGAGACCGGCCTGGCCCGGCTCGGCGGCCTGGCGATGCGCGGCCTGCACGCGTTCGCCCGCAACACCCGCGCCGGCAGCCGCCGCAACATCGCCGCGCACTACGACCTGGGCAACCAACTGTTCGAGCTGTTCCTGGACCGCAACCTGATGTACTCCTCGGCGATCTTCCGCGATGCCGACGCCGCCTTGGGCGAGGCGGCGCTGGAGCGCGCGGCCGAGCGCAAGCTGCAGCGCATCTGCGCCAAGCTCGATCTGCAGCCGCACCACCATCTGGTCGAGATCGGCACCGGCTGGGGCGGTTTCGCGCTGCATGCGGCCAAGCACCACGGCTGCCGCGTCACCACCACCACCATCTCGCGCGAGCAGTACGAACTGGCCCGGCAGCGCATCGCCGCCGCGGGGCTGTCGGACCGGGTCGAAGTGCTGCTGCGCGATTACCGCGATCTCGATGGTCGCTACGATCGCCTGGTCTCGATCGAGATGATCGAGGCGATCGGCCATCAGTACCTGGACACCTACTTCGGCAAGGTCGGCAGCCTGCTCAAGGACGACGGCCAGGCGCTGATCCAGGCCATCACCATCGAGGATCACCGCTACGCGCAGGCGCTCAAGTCGGTGGACTTCATCAAGCGCCACATCTTCCCGGGCAGCTTCATTCCCTCAGTGGCGGCGATGACCGGCGCGATCGGCCGCGCCAGCGACCTGCGCCTGTTCAACCTGGAAGACATCGGCCCCAGCTACGCGCTGACCCTGCGCGCCTGGCGCGAGCGCTTCATGGCCAAACTGCCGCAGGTGCGCGCGCTCGGCTACGACGAACGCTTCATCCGCATGTGGGAGTTCTATCTGGCCTACTGCGAGGGCGGCTTCCTGGAGCGCTCGATCGGCGACGTGCACCTGTGGCTGAGCAAGCCACGCGCGCGGCCGGCGCAGTTCGCTCCCGCGCTGGCGGGCGACGCATGAGCAACCTGATCAACTACCTGGCCCTGCAGGGGCTGTGGCTGGCCGCGGTCGTCGGCGCCGCGCACGGGCTGGCCTGGGCCGGCCCGGCGGCGCTGGCGCTGTTCGCGCTGTACCAGTTGCAGCCGCGCCGTCGCGCCCGTGGCGACGCCACGCTGATCGCCCTGGCGTTGCCCCTGGGCGCCGGTGTGGATGCCGCCATGCGCGCTGGCGACTGGGTGCGCTACGCCGCCGCGCCGCCGGCGCCGTGGCCGCCGCTGTGGATCCTGGCGCTGTGGGCCGGCTTCGCGCTGACCTTCCAGCATTCGCTGGCGTGGGTGATGCGCCATCCCTGGCGCGCGGCGCTGTTCGGCGCCACCGCCGGTCCGCTGGGCTATGTGCTGGCCGCGCGCGGCTGGCAGGCGGTGGCGCTGACCGAGCCATTGCCGCAGGCGCTGCTGGCGCTGGCGCTGGGCTGGGCCGCGGCACTGACCCTGCTGAGCCTGGCGATGCGCCGCCTGATGTCCCCAACGCCAGCGATGCCGGCAACCGGAGCGATGCGATGAACGCCTGGCCGCTGCTGCATGTGGGCGTGTTCACCGTGCTGGTCATGCTCGCCGGCTGGGCCTGGCAGCGACACACCCGCAACGCCGGCGTGGTCGACGTGTTGTGGTCGGCGTGCATGGCGCTGACCGCGGTGTACTGCGCCTGGCGTGCCGACGGCGCGTTGCTGCCGCGCGTGCTGACCGCCGTGCTGGGCGGGCTGTGGGGCGCACGCCTGGCCTGGCACCTGGGCGTGCGCGTGTTCGGCGATGCGCACGAGGACGGCCGCTATCGCGCCCTGCGCGAGCACTGGCACGGCGACCAGCGCAAGTTCCTGGCGTTCTTCCTCGGCCAGGCGCTGGTGGTGCTGGCGTTCGCTGTGCCGCTGTCGGTGGCCGCGCACAATCCGCAGCCGCAATGGAGCGTGTGGACCACGCTGGCGGTGGCGACCTGGCTGATCGCGGTCGGCGGGGAAAGCCTGGCCGACCGGCAACTGGCCGCGTTCCGCGCCGACTCGGCGAACAAGGGCACCACCTGCCGCCGCGGCCTGTGGCGCTATTCGCGGCACCCGAACTACTTCTTCGAATTCGTGCACTGGTTCGCCTACGTGTTCCTGGCGGTGGGCAGCGGCGCGCTGTGGGTCGGCGTGGCCGCGCTGGGACCGCTGCTGATGTTCGCCTTCCTGTACCGCGTCACCGGCATTCCCTACACCGAACAGCAGGCCCTGCGCTCGCGCGGCCGCGACTACGCCGACTACCAGCGCAGCACCAGCGCCTTCTTCCCCATGCCGCCGCGGCACTGAGCCGCGCCAGGAGATCCGCCGATGTCCAGCACCTTCGCCACTTCTTCCCCGCCCGCCGCGCCGGCCGAGCCGCTGGCCACGCGCCTGGCCGAATCCGGCCTGCTGCCCGACGCCATGCTGCGCGCGGCGATGCGCCGGTTGTGCGCGCAGCGCCTGCGCGACGAGCGCGACGGCGGCGCCGACGCGGCCTGGGAGCGCCAGCGCCTGCTGATCGAATCGCTGCGCGAGAGCGCCATCGCCATCGAGACCGACGCGGCCAATCGCCAGCACTACGAAGTGCCGCCGCGGTTCTTCGAGCTGTGCCTGGGCAAGCGCCTGAAGTACAGCAGCTGCTACTGGGACGCGAGCACGCCCGACCTGGACGCCGCCGAAGAACGCATGCTGCAGCTGTACGGCGAACGCGCGCAGTTGCGCGATGGCCAGCGCATCCTCGAGCTGGGCTGCGGCTGGGGTTCGCTGACCTTGTGGATGGCCGAGCAGTTCCCCGGCGCGCGCATCACCGCGGTGTCCAACTCGCGGCCGCAGCGCGAGCACATCGAAGCGCAGTGCCGCGCGCGCGGGCTCAGCAACGTCAAGGTGATCACCCACGACGCCAACACTCTGACCCTGCCGACCGAGAGCTACGACCGCGTGGTCTCGATCGAGATGTTCGAGCACATGCGCAACTACCGCGAACTGCTCAAGCGGGTCAGCCACTGGCTGGTGCCGGGCGGGCGGCTGTTCGTGCACATCTTCTGCCATCGCGACCTGGCCTACCCGTTCGAGGTGCAGGGCGAGGACAACTGGATGGGCCGGCACTTCTTCACCGGCGGCCTGATGCCGGCGGCCGACACCCTGCTGCAGTTCCAGGACGACCTGGCGATCGAACGCCGCTGGCTGCTGTCCGGCCAGCACTACGAGAAGACCGCCAATGCCTGGCTGCACAACCAGGACCGCCATCGCGATGCGCTGATGCCGGTGCTGCAGGCCACCTACGGCGCCGACGCCAAGATCTGGTGGCAACGCTGGCGCATGTTCTGGATGGCCTGCGCGGAACTGTTCGGCTACGAACAGGGCCAGCAGTGGGGCGTGGCGCATTACCGGTTCGTGCGGCGCTGAGGCGCTGGGGCGCCGGGAATCGAGAATGGGGAAACGGGAATGGGCGCCCGGCGAGTGCCGGCGTTAGCTGCGCATCCAAGGAACTTGCGATCAGTCGCGGCGGGCTCTACCGGAGAAGCCCGTCGCGGCTAAAGCCACGGCTTGACGCGGTCGCCCAGGCGACAGCACTGCCGCCTTTCCCATTCCCCATTCCCGACTCCCCATTCCCGGCTTTTACGCCGCCGCGGTAATGACGATCTCGATCTTCCAGGCCGGATCGGCCAGCTTGGCCTGCACGGTGGCGCGGGCCGGGGTGTTGCCCGGGCTGACCCACTCTTCCCAGACCTGGTTCATCTCGGCGAACTCGGCCAGGTCGGTCATGAAGATCTCCGCGCGCAGGATCCGGCTCTTGTCGGTGGCAGCCAGCGCCAGCAGCCGATCGATCGCCGCCAGCACCTGGCGGGTCTGGCCGGCGATGTCTTCGCTGGTGTCGTCGGCGATCTGCCCGGCCAGATAGGCCACGCCGTTGTACACGGTCATCTCCGACATCCGCGGGCCGGTATCGAAACGCTGGATCATGATGCGCTGTCCTGTAGTGGGAAGACCGCGCCATTGTCGCGCGATTGCGCCGCGCGTGCAGGCGCGGGCCGCCACAGCCGATACGCCACCGGCAACAGCCAGGCCAGGATCAGCGCGATCGCCAGCTTCTGGGTCAGTCCGCGCGGCGGCGCGCGCCACAGGACATGCGCCCATAGCGCCACGAAGGCCAGCACCGCCAGCATCAGCAGCGTCCCGGCACGATGCCGCCATGCCGGCTGCCGGCGCAGCCAGGCGCTCTGCAGCAGCATCGCCGTGGTCGCGCACAGGAACGCGGTCTGCGCGGACATCCCGTGCACCAGCGGCGCCAGCGGCGGTGCGCGCTGCGGCAGGTAGCTGTCGCCGATCGCCACCCCGCACAAGCCCAGCGCGGCGGCGCCGAACAGCAGCACCGGCGCACCGCTGCGCGCGGGTGGCGCCGCTTGCGCATACAGCCCGGCCGCCAGCGCGGCCACGCCGGCGGCCAGCAGGACGTAGACCGTGCGCAGCACCAAGCCGCCGGGACCGTGCAGATACTGGCTCAGCGTGGCCTGCTGCCACTGCAGATCGGTGCGCAGGACCTGCAACACCAACGCCACGCCGAGGAACAGCAACGCCAGCAGCAGCGCGGCGGCACCGGCCAGGCGCGTCCAGCGCGGCGGCGCGGGAAAGGGAGATGCGGACAGCGGCATCGACAGGCTCCGGAACCAACACAGACCATGGCCGCAACCGCCGGCCGCGGCCCCTGCCGCGGTCCCGACGCCGTGGCGACGTACGATTCCACTATCATGCGCGTCGCCGGCGCGGCCGGTATAGCCTAGAACGCGTGATGTACGGTGAGAGGAGTGGCATGGTGAGAGAAGGATCGGTATGCGCTGCGACGCGCGACCTGGGATGGCATCAGGCCAGCCCGCGCCGGGTCGGCTTCGCGCCGCTGATCGCTTCGCTTTCGGGACGTGGCACGTTGCGTGCACCGCGGGGTTGCGCGACAGGCCGGGGCAACCCGCCTTGTTTCGGCGCCTCACCCACCGCGTCGTAGCCACCCGTCCATAGCCTTCTCCATGTTCCTCACACGCTCTCATCCAACCGGTATCGCGATGGCCTCTCTTCGATCCGCCTGCAGTTCCGCTCCGGCCTCGTCCCGCATCGCGTGCCGCGGGTCGTGGCACCTTGCCGCCCGCCCGCAATGACCGACGCCGCGCCCTCCGCTCCCGCGCCCACTCCCGGCTGGCGCCGTGCGCTGCCGGTACTGGCCAGCCTGGCGATCCTGGCCCTGGCGCTGCATGCGCTGGCCACGGAGTTCAGTACCCACGGCTACAGTGCGATCCGTCACGCCTTCAACCAGCTGAGCCTCAGCCAGATCGTGCTGACCCTGCTGCTGGGCTTGAGCAGCTACGCCTGCCTGATCGGCTTCGACGCCGTCGGCCTGCGCCGCAGCGGGCGCAAGCTGCATCCGATGCGGATCAGCATCACCGCGTTCCTGGCGCATGCGGTCGGGCAGACCCTGGGCTTCGCCGCGCTGACCGGCGGCGCGGTGCGCCTGCGCGGCTACGGCCGGGTCGGGCTGAGCCTGGCCGAGATCGGCCAGGTGGTGCTGATGAGCACGCTCGGCTTCGTGTTCGGCGCCTGGCTGCTGCTGGCGCTGGCCCTGATCCTGGAGCCGGCCGCAGCGGCGCTGGCGCTGCCGGTCGGCGCGACCGCGGTGCGCGCCATCGGCATCGCGTTGCTGGTGGGCTTCGCCACGATGCTGTTGCTGGCCGGCCGCGACGGCCGCACCCTGCGCTGGCGCAGCCACGAACTGTGGCTGCCGGACCGGCGCACCACTCTGGGCGTGACCGCGCTGAGCGTGGTCGAGCTGGGCCTGGCCAGCGCCGCGTTCTACGTGCTGCTGCCCAACGAATCGGGCATCGAATACATCGGCTTCGTCGGCCTGTACCTGGTCGCGGTGGTGGCCGGCCTGGTGTCGACCGTGCCGGCCGGCCTGGGCGTGTTCGAATGGAGCCTGCTCAAGCTGCTGCCCGGCGTGGCCCCGGCGGCGGTGCTGGCGGCGGCGCTGATCTACCGCATCACCTACTACGTGGTGCCGCTGCTGCTGTCGGTGCTGATGGCGTCGCTGTCTGGCCTGCGCCGGCCGCTGGCCGCCAGTGCCGGCGGGGTGCGCGTGGCCTGGCGCACGCTGCGCCCGTGGCTGCCGCAGATCATCGCCCTGGCGGTGTTCGCGGTCGGCGCGGCGCTGGTCATCGACGGCACCCTGCCCACGCCCAAGCGCCGCCAGGACATGGCGCCGCTGTCGATCATGGAGACCTCGCACCTGCTGGCCAGCCTCGGCGGCGTGGTGCTGCTGCTGATCGGCCAGGGCCTGCAGCGGCGCAGCCATGCGGCCTGGGTGCTGGCGATCGGCATCTGCGTGCTGCTGCCGCTGCCGGCCTGGCTGCGCGGCGGCCACGTCTCGGTGGCGCTGTCCTCGCTGGTGGTGGCGGTCGGCCTGTGGGGCGCGCGCCGCGAGTTCTACCGCGAAGGCGCGCTGCTTGACGAGGCCTGGTCGTGGCCGTGGCTGCGCAACCTCGGCCTGGTGCTGATCGCCACGATCTGGCTGCTGTTCTTCGTCTACAGCCACGTCGAATACCAGAACGAGCTGTGGTGGGAGTTCGCCACCTCGGCCAACGCGCCGCGCGCGCTGCGCGCGGTGCTGCTGGTCAGCGTGGCAGTGGTGGTGTTCGGGATGGCGCGGCTGCTGCACAGCACCCGCTCGCCGTTGCCGCCGGCCGATGGCGCGCAGCTGGACGCGCTGGCGCCGGTGCTGGCCCAGGCCACCGATACCCAGGCCTGCCTGGTGCTGACCGGCGACAAGGCCCTGCTGCAGGCCGAGGAGGGCCCCGGCTTCGTGATGATGCAGCGCTACGGCGGCTCGCTGGTGGCGATGGGCGACCCGGTCGGCGCACCGGAGGTGGCCCGCGCGCTGATCTGGCGCTTCCGCGAGGAAGCCGACCGCATGGGCCTGCGCCCGGTGTTCTACCAGGTCGGCGAGCAGCACTGGCAGACCTACCTGGACCTGGGCCTGACCCTGGTCAAGCTCGGCGAGGAGGCGATGGTGTCGCTGGAGGGCTTCCACCTGGAAGGCCGCGACCGCGCCGACCTGCGCCAGGCCTGGAACCGCGGCAAGCGCAGCGGACTGAGCTTCCGCATCGTCGAAGCCGACGCGGCGGACGCGCTGATGCCGGTGCTGGCCGAGGTCTCGCAGCAATGGCTGGAAGACAAGGCCGGCGCCGAAAAGGGCTTCTCGCTGGGCAGCTTCGACACGGCCTACCTGCGCCGCTTCCCGATCGCGCTGGTGGAGTTCGAAGGCAAGGTCGTGGCCTTCGCCAACCTGTGGCAGGCCCCGGCCGGACACGAGCTGTCGGTGGACCTGATGCGGCATATCGCCGATGCGCCGAAGGGCACCATGGATTTCCTGTTCATCGAGCTGTTCCTGTGGGGCCGCGACCAGGGCTACAAGCGCTTCTCGCTGGGCATGGCGCCGCTGTCGGGCCTGGCCCAGCACCGCCTGGCCGGCCGCTGGAACCGCTTCGGCAACCTGATCGTGCGCCACGGCGAACGGTTCTACGGCTTCACCGGCCTGCGCCGCTTCAAATCCAAGTTCGCCCCCACCTGGCGGACACGCTATCTCGCCGCCCCCGGCGGCATGCACCTGCCCGCCGCCCTGCTGGACGTGACCCGGCTGATCTCGCTGGATCCGCGCAAACCGGAGTGAGGCCGGGATTGGGGAGCCGGGATTGGTGATTGGCCTGGCTATCCCTTTTCCGGGGCATTGCAAGGCTTCGCGCCGTACCCGCATCCGCCCCTTCGGGGCACCTTCCCCCGAAAAGGGGGCCGTCGTCCCGGTGGGAGAAGGAACAGCAAAGCCCCTCTCCCACCGGGGCGACAGGGTGGGCTTGCGCGTCACTGACGCGCGCACACCGGAGCGCCCGCGCCGCAAGCGCGGGCCGGGGCGCGGAGCGGGGGTTGGGGTGAGGGTACGGCCGCCCATGGAGTGCCCGGCGGCGGCCAACCTCGCTCGCCGCCTTGCGGGACCATGTTTCAGTGGCCCGCGTCGCGGCTGAAGCCGCTCCTACGACGGCGCGAGCAGGCAAGCCGGCACGCGCGACCAGCCACCAATCCCCAATCCCGACTCCCCAATCCCCGCGCCTACTGAATCCGCTGCAGGATTTGCTTGGCCAGGGTCGCGTAATCGCCCTGGAAGTGATGGTCGCCGGGCAGCTTGACCAGTTGCGCCCCGCCCTTGGGCAGGTCCGGGCACAGCGCGTCGTCGTCGTCCTCGCCGTAGATGCACAGGGTCTGCGCCGGCGGCATCTTCGCCACTTCCGGGGCGATCGGCAGGCCGTCGTCGCCGGAGCTGATCCAGTTGGACACGTGGAACTCGTAGTCGGCGGTCTTGCCCACCGACAGCAAGGCGGTCATCTGCACCTGGTCGCGCATCGCCTCCGGCAACTGGTTGTAGGCCGCCGGCAACACGTCGGCGCCCTGCGAGAAGCCGATCAGCACCACCCGCCCGCGCTGCCACAGGTGACTGTAGTGGCGGTAGATGCGGTCCAGGTCGGTGGCGAAGCCCTGCGGCGTGCGCTCGCTCCAGAAGTAGCGCAGCGAATCCACGCCCACCACCGGGATGCCAGCCTTGGCCAGGGCGCCGGCGACCTGCTGGTCCAGCCCGGCCCAGCCGCCGTCGCCGGAGACGAAGATCGCGAACACGTTGCCGTTGTCGGCATCGCCCGCACCCGCGGCGGCCGGCACTTCCACCACCGGCAGGCCGGCCAGGTCGGCCGGGGTCGGCGGCAGGCTGACCCCGGGGCGGTCGCCCAGCGAACGCACCGCCGCGCGCAGGCCCGGCAGCGCATCGCCGCTGGCGCTGCGGCGGAACTGCCGCGCCTGCGCCACCTTCTGCACGAACGCATCGCTCTGCTGGGTGCAGCGGTCGCGTCGGCTCTTGGCGTCGAGCGCCGCCAGCCACGGCACCGGCAGCGCCGTCGGCTGCAGGGCACGCGCCGGCGCGGTGATGCCGGCGCCGCAGATCTGGTCGTCGAGCACCTGCACCGGGCAGAAATCCTCGGTCAGCAGGCCCGCCAGCAGATGCTTGGGCGCCTGCGCGGCGACCGCATAGGCCAGCGCGGCGCCGTCGCCGTCGCCGACCAGCAACGGCAGGTGGTAGGTCGGCACGTGGAAATAGGCCTGCACGTAACGCGAGAAGTTCTCCACGTCGCCGGCCGAGAAGCCGCAGGTGCCGTCGATCTTGGCCAGCACCGCCTGCAGATGCGCGCTGTCGATCACCGCGACCATCGCGCCGTCGTCGCGCAGCGCCTCGATCTGGCGCATGCGCGCAGCGTCGGCGTGCTTGCCGCCGGCGAACCACAGCACCACGCGCTGCGCGTTGCCCTTGGGCAACAGCACCGGCACTTGCTCGAAGCGGCCATGGCTGAGCTTTTCCGGCGAGGCTGCCGGCGCACCCGCGCTTGGCGCGGCGGCGGCCGCAGCGCCCGGCGCCGCACCGGCGATGCCGGCCACCAGCAGTCCACCCAGTGCACATCCCCACACCCAACCGCCACGCTTCTGCATCATCCAGCCATCCTGAAAAGGCGCGTTAAAGATAATCCCGAACGGCGGCGGCGCGAAGCGCGGCGCGCGCCGCGGTTCATGCCGGGTACGCCGGAGAGGGCCATCACCGGCGCGGCCGGGGCCGTCAGCCGTCCGCGTCGGCGCCGGGATGGCGCAGCCGCCACGCCGCCAGCGCCTGCCGGTAGCGCTCCAGTTCCTCGTGGTAGAGGTCGTAGACGCACAGCGGGCAGCCGCTGTCGCAGCAGTCGCTGGGGGCCGGCGGCTGCGGCGCCTGCGGGCGGGGATCGGCGTTGGCGGCAGGGTCGGACATGGGGCTCCGTAGCGGCGGCCGGAACAGCCCGGCGCGGCAGTGTAGAAGAAGGCGGCGCCGGCCGCGGCGCCGCCCTGTCAGCCGATCGCCTGGCGCAGGTTGGCGCGGGCGGCCGCGTCGTAGCGCGCATGGAAGCGCTCGCTGAGGAAGATGCGCGGCTGCGCCAGAACGGTACGCAGGAAGGCGCGGCGCTTGCGTCGGTACAGCCAGCCCGGCACCACCCCGCGGTACTCCTCGGCGATGGCACGGTCGTAGGCGGCGAACGCCTGCGGCGCGGCGCCGAGGATCGCCATGTCGCAATCCAGGAACAACGCCGCATCCGCATCCACCGCGTCGACGGTCAGTTGCCCGTGGCGCGCGGTGAGCGCGATCAACTCGGCCACCCGCGCCGTCTCCACGCCGGCGTCCGGCAGCCACTGCGCGATCGCCGCCTCGGCCAGGCGCGCCGACTGCGCCTCGTTGTCGCTGCGGCCGGCGCGGTAGACCGCATCGTGGTAGAGCACGGCCAAATACACCTCGCGCGGCTGCCGCCAACCGGTGTCGGCGGCGACCTCGGCATAGTGCGCCAGCACCGCCTCGACGTGGCCGAAATGGTGATAGGCGCGCGGCGGCTCGGCATAGGCGGCGCGCAGCTGCGCCCACTGCGCCTCGGGCAGGGTCAGCGGCGCCGCGCTCATGCGCCGCTCCGCGCTGGATCGGCGCGCAACGGCCAACTCGCTTCGTGCAGGTAACGGCCCTGGCCCTGCACGCTGCGGATCAGGCTCAGCGACGCCGCCTGCCAGGGCAGCGCTGGTACGCGCTGCGGCGCCAGCGCCTGATCGACGTACGCCAGGGTCATGTGCGGCACATAATGGCCGTCGGCGCGTGCGGCCACGCCGTGCCGGGCCAATTGCTGCTGCAGCGCCTGGCGCAACGCCAGCAACGGCGCGGGTTCGGCATCGCCGCGCAGGACCAGCGGACGACTGCGCGCGCGGCTGTCGAAGGTCACCACCTGGTCGAATGCCAGCGCGAACGGCGCAGCAGCAAGCGCCTGCCCTGCAGCGCATGCCTGTTGCAGCAGGCGCGGCGGGATCCCGGCGTACTCGCCGAGATACTGCAAGGTCACATGCAGCCGCTCCCGCGGCAGCGCGCGTCCGTGCAGTCCACGGTCGTGGCACATCTGCTGACCGAGGCGATGGACCGCCTGCGCAGTCTGCGGATCGGGCAAGAGAGCGAAGAACAGACTTTCGCGCGCGGCGGGCGCGTCGAAGCCGAACGAGAACTGGGCGCCGGCAGGCGCGGCATCGGGAGACATGGGCAGCAGCGGCAGGCGCCGCAATCAGCTCGGGCAGCGGTCGAGGCCGCATGGTAGCAAGCACGCCCCGCCGCTGCCGACTCCGCGACGCCGACCCGGCAAGCACCGCGATGGCGGCGCGCCGGGTCGGCGACGAACGGCCTTACGCCGCGCTCTTCATCGCGTGCTTGCGGGTACGCATCACGTCGTGGCAGGCGCGCACTTCCGGCAGCAGCCGGGTGGCGGCATCGCGCGCGGCAACTGGGGTGTCGGCATCGGCGATGGTCTCGTTGAAGGCCTTCAGCAGGCGGTCCTCGGACTCTTCCAGTTCTGCCACATAGCCGTACTTGGTGTCGCCCAGCGCCGCACGGACCTTGCCGTACATCTGCTGCATGCTGCCGACCATGGTGCCGTGTTCTTCCGGCTTGCCGCCGATCGACTGCACCACCGCGCTCAGGCTGCTGACGATGTCCGACTTGACGCCGGCGATGCGCAGGAACAGTGCCGACAGTTCGGCGTCGCCCACCTTCTTGGCGGCTTCTTCGTAGAAGTCCTTGCCGTCGCGGGAAATGGCGATGAGGTCGTTGAGGCTGTGCGTGGTCTTGCTCCGGATGCTCATGGGAACTCCTGTGGCGAAGCCGGCGATATCGCGCAACGGGCACGCGGGGGTGGACCTTGGATATCGCGCGGCGCGGTCGAAAGAATTGCCGCGTTGCGTGGTGGTGGCGATGCTGGGCAGATCGGCATAAAGCGCACGTGAGCCGTTCGCCGTTGTTCGTCACGCCGCATTGCCGGTGGTGAACATGCGTTCATTGGGGTTTGCACGCAGTCAGGCATGTGGCGAAGTTTTCACCATCCTGTCTGCGCGTGTTGCGGCGCTTGGCCGGAAGCGACTTATCCACACCGTTGCCCCATGGTCGTCCACAGCGGCTGTGGATGACGCCCGTCGCCAGTCGCGCCGCCGGAAACCGTTCGTCGGCGCCGCCGCAGCGGCCTCCCCGCACCGCCGACAAGCCCCTATAGTGGAGGCGAGCCCTGGCCCTGCAGGGCACCGCGAGGGGTGCGTCATGTTCGCCTGGACCGCGTTCTCCCTGCTCGCCGCTGCCGCGGCCGCCCCGTCGCCGCCGCCCCCGCCGATGCCGCCACCGCACTTGGCAGCGGCAGTACAGAACGAGGCGACACCGCCAGCTCCTGCAACGCGCGTCGCGGGGACCGCCGCGCCGACGCCGACGCCGACGCCGGAGCAGATCATGCAGCTGCCGTCGGCACTGCACGCGCTGCTGCAGCAGCGCATCGACCGCAGTGCCGGCGCCGAGCACCGCCTGCAGCAACTGGTGGCGCTGGCCTTCGACGCCAACGGCCTGAACCTGCAGTACGACGCCAACGCCACGCACAGCGTTGCCGAGAGCTACGCCACGCGCCAGGTCAACTGCCTGTCCTTCACCCTGCTGTTCGTGGCGATGGCGCGCGACGTCGGGTTGCAGGCGCAGGTCCAGGAAGTGCGCCGCGTGCTGAGCTGGTAAGAGGACGGCAATGCGCTGTACAACGTCGGCCACGTCAACGCCGGCGTGCGCGTGGACAGCGGCCGCGGCAGCATCGACCTGGACCGCAGTGTGCTGATGGACCGGCGTGGGCCGCAGCCCATCTCCGACCGCCGCGCCCTCGCCCACTACTACAACAACCGCGGCGCCGAACTGATGGTCGACGGCGACCTGGACGGCGCCCGCGCGCATCTGGCGATGGCCTTGCAGATGGATCCGCGCTTCGCCGGCGCATGGAACAACCAGGGCGTGCTGGCGATGCGCGATGGCAACGGCGCCGCCGCGGCACGCGACTACGCCAAGGCGTTGGAGATCGACCCGGAGCACCTGCCGGCGCTGTCCAATGCCATCGGCCTGGCCCGGCGCCTGGGCGACGGCGCGCGCGAGGCCGCCCTGCAGCGGCAGATGGAACACGTGCGCCGGCGCGATCCGTTCCAGCAATACCTGCTCGGCACCGAGGCCGAGCAGCGCCAGGACTACGCCACAGCCATCGCCTACTACCGACGCGCGCTGCACCTGTACGACGGCGCCCATCTGCTGTACTTCGCCCTGGCCCGCGCCTACCTGCACAGCGGCGACACCCGCCGCGCATCCGTGGCGCTACGCGAGGCCATGGCACATGCAGATCCGGCCACCCAACCCCGCTACCAAGGCAAGCTGGAGGCGTTGCGGCGGCTGTCCTCGACCGCGCGGCCGCCGCGCTAGGGCCGCCCAGGGCGTGTCCTAGCCGGCCGCGTGCGCGCAGGCGCCACGACGTGCCGCCTGGCGCGCCCACAGGTAGATCAGCAGGCCGCCCACGGCCATCGCCGCGCCCACATAGCCGGTGGAGGTCCAGCCCAGGCCGGCGCCGATCGCGATGCCGCCCAGCCACGGTCCCAGCGCGTTGGCCAGGTTGAACGCGGCATGGTTGGAGGCCGCCGCCAGCGTCTGCGCGTCGCTGGCCACGTCCATCAGGCGGGTCTGCAGCACCGGCGCCAGCGCGCCCATGCTGCCGACCGCCACCACCGCCGGCAGCACCGCCCACGGCGAGGTCGCCGCCAGCGGGAACGCCAGCAACACCACCAGCGACCACAGCAGCACCAGCGGCACCGCGCGGAACTGCATGCGGTCGAACAGCCAGCCGCCGGCCAGATTGCCGAGCAATCCGCCCAGCCCGAACGCGCCCATCGCCACCGGGATCCAGTGTTCGGACACGCCGGTGACCTCCATCAGGGTCGGCGCCAGATAGCTGAAGACGCAGAACATGCCGGCGAAGCCGATCGAGCCGATGCCCAGCGCCAGCCACACCTGCGTCCGGTTGAAGGCGCGCAATTCGCGCAGCGGCGAGGGCCGCGCCTCCTGCGGATCGGCCGGCAGCAGACGCCACACCAGCACCACCGTCAGCACCGCGATCACCGCCACCAGGGCGTAGGCGTAGCGCCATTGCGCCACCTGGCCGAGCCAGGTCGCCAGCGGGTTGCCGACCAGCACCGCCAGGTTCAGGCCCAGCAGCACCCGGCTGACCGCCGCGCCACGCTGATCGGACGGACCGATCGAGGCGGCCACCAGCGTCGCCACGCCGAAGTAGGCACCATGCGGCAGGCCGGCGACGAACCGCGCCAGCAGCATGCTGTGATAGTCCGGCGCCAGCGCGCTGGCGAGATTGCCGAATGCATAGAAGCCCATCAGCGCCAGCAGCAGATGCCGGCGCGGCCAGCGCGCGCCGAGGATCGCCAGCAGCGGCGCACCGACCACCACGCCCAGCGCGTAGGCACTGATCAGATGCCCGACCTGCGGCGCATCGATGTCCAGGCCATGGCCGATGTACGGCATCAGGCCCATGGTGGAGAACTCGCTGGTGCCGATCGCGAAACCGCCCATCGCCAGCGCGAACAGGATCAGCACGTAGCCGCGCCGCGACAGCGGCGCCGTGGCGGAGGAGGTCATGCGCACGTCCAGAAAGGAGGGCTGCCCATTATTGTGCATCGCAGCAAGCCTTGCAGCCCCAGGGCTGCAACGCCGCGTTGCGGCGTGCCGCTGGCGACACCTCACGCGGCGATGTCCTCGCGAAGATGCCGCGGCAGCAACGCACTGTCCCATCGCGCCGCGGCGAAACCCTCGCCATCTGTCCCCATGTCCTGCACGCACGCCGCCTTGCAGCACTCCGCCGTAAGGTCGCCCGTCCCACCCCACCACCGAGAGACGCACCGATGACCGATACCGCTTCCCCGCTGTTCACGCCGCTGCGCCTGGGCGCGATCGCACTGGCCAACCGCATCGTGATGGCACCGTTGACCCGCAACCGCGCCGAAGGCGAAGGCCGCATCCCCTCGCCGCTGGCCGCCGAGTACTACGGCCAGCGCGCCAGCGCCGGCCTGCTCATCGCCGAGGCGACCCAGATCAGCCCGATGGGCCAGGGCTACAAGGACACCCCGGGGATCTACAGCGATGCGCAGGTCGCGGCCTGGAAGCAGGTCACCGACGAAGTGCATCGCCGTGGCGGCAAGATCGTGCTGCAGCTGTGGCACGTCGGCCGCATCTCGCACGTCAGCCTGCTGCCGGGCGGCGCCGCACCGGTGGCGCCCAGCGCGCTGCGCGCCGACGCCAAGACCTTCACCGCCGAGGGCTTCACCGATGTCTCCGCGCCGCGCGCGCTGCGCCTGGACGAAATCCCCGGGCTGATCGAGGACTTCCGCCGCGCCGCCCGCAACGCCATCGCCGCCGGCTTCGACGGCGTGGAAGTGCATGCCGCCAACGGCTACCTGATCGACCAGTTCCTGCGCGACGGCAGCAACCACCGCGACGACGCCTACGGCGGCAGCATCGAGAACCGCACCCGCTTGCTGTTCGAAGTGGTGCAGGCGGTGGCACAGGAGATCGGCGCCGACCGCACCGGCGTGCGCCTGTCGCCGGTGACCCCGGCCAACGACGCGCACGACAGCGATCCGCAGCCGCTGTTCGAGCGCGCGGTGGAACGCCTGGATCCGCTGGGCCTGGCCTTCGTGCACGTGATCGAAGGCGCCACCGGCGGCCCGCGCGACAACATCGCCTTCGACTATGCCGCGCTGCGCGCCAAGTTCCATGGCCCGTGGCTGGTCAACAACGGCTACGACAAGGCGCTGGCCGAAGCGACCGTGGCCTCCGGCCGCGCCGATGCGGTGGCGTTCGGCCGCCCGTTCATCGCCAACCCGGACCTGGTGGAACGGCTGCGCCGCGATGCGCCCTTGAACCAGGTGGACGCCGACACGCTGTACGGCGGCGGCGCCAAGGGCTACACCGACTATCCGACGCTGGATTGAACCCCGCTGCGTGGCGGCGGCACGCACGTGCCGCCGCCCGCATCAGCGGAGGCGATGACCCGATCAGCGTGCAGCATTGGCCACGCCGCTGCACGAGGCCCTTGTTCGGTTCCAGCGCGCCTAGAACACCAACCGCTCGCCGAGGAAATCGACGAACACGCGCAGCTTGGGCAGCATGTGCCGGCGCGACGGCCACAACAGATGGAAGGTGCCGGTGGAATCGACATAATCGTCGAGCAGCGTGCGCAGCGTGCCGGCCGCCAGTTCGGCGCGCACCGAGTGCTCCGGCAGGAAGGCGATCCCGCAGCCGCGCAAGGCCAAGCTCAGCCGCGTCTCGATGTTGTTGCAGACCATCGACACCGGCAACGCCAGGCCAGCCGCCGCCGCACCCAGCGGCCAGGCTTCCAGGCGCCCGCTGCTGCGGAAGCGGTAGTGCAGGCATTGATGCGTCAGCAGGTCCGCCGGCCGCAACGGCGTGCCGCAGCGCTGCAGGTAATCCGGCGCGGCCACCAGGCAGCGGCGGAAACTGCCCAGGCGGCGCGAGGCCAGCCGCGAATCGTCCGGCTCGGCCACGCGCAACACCGCATCGAACCCCTCCTCGATCACGTCCACCAGGCGGTCGTCGAAATCCAGGTCCAGTTGCACCTGTGGATAGGCGCGCATGAAGTCGCCCAGCACCGGCAGCAGCACGTTGTTGTTCATCGGCAGACTGATCCGCAGCCGCCCCTTCGGCGTTGCCGCCAGGCTGCCCAACTCGCCGCGCGCGGCTTCGACCTCGGCCAGGATGCGCCGGCAGCGCGGCAGGAACAGTTGGCCTTCGGCGGTCAGGGTCAGGCTGCGGGTGCTGCGATGGAACAGGCGCACCCCCAGCGACTGCTCCAGCCGCGCCACGCTCTTGGCCATCGCCGAGGCGGACAGGCCCAGCACCCGCCCGGCCTCGGCGAAGCCGCCGTTCTCCACCACCTGCACGAAGCCACGCAGGCTTCCCAGACTGTCCATCGCAGCACCCATTGCGGACATTCATGTCCTTGTAGCCAGGAACTCTACCCGTCTTTTTCGGCAATCGGCTGGCAGCCACGCTGTCACTTCCTCCGCCAAGCGCCGCCGCCATGCCTGCGTCCTCTGCCACCGCCTCCGCGTTTCCGCCCCCGGCGCTGCCGCCCCTGTCGCCACAGCAGGCCGCGCCGTTGGATGCCGCGATCGACGCCGCCCTGCAGCAGCAGCGGCTGGTCGGCGCGGTGGTGCTGGTCGCCCATCGCGGCGCCTGCATCTACCGCCGCGCCGCCGGCTGGGCCGACCGCGAGGCGAAGCGACCGATGCAGGAGGAGACCCGCTTCCGCCTGGCTTCGGTCAGCAAACTGATCGTCGCCACCGCGGCGTTGGCGCTGGTGGCGCAGGGCCGGCTGAGCCTGGATGCGCCGATCGCACGCTGGCTGCCGTGGTTCCGTCCCGCCCTCGCCGACGGCCGGGTGCCGGACATCAGCCTGCGCCAACTGCTCAGCCACAGCGCCGGATTGGGCTACCGCTTCCTCGAACCCGACGGCGGCCCGCTTGCGCGCGCTGGCGTCTCCGATGGCATGGACGCCAGCGGCCTGAGCCTGGAGGAAAACCTGCGCCGCCTCGCCCAGGTACCGCTGCAGTACGCGCCGGGCAGCGGCTGGGGCTATTCGCTGTCGATCGACGTCGCCGGTGCGGTGCTGCAGGCGGCTAGCGGCCAGCCGCTGGCGCAGTTGGTGCATGATCTGGTCACCGCCCCGCTGGGGATGCAGGCCACGGCCTTCCATGCCGAGGACGCCTCCAGCCTGGCGGTGCCTTACGTCAACGGCCAGCCTGCGCCGCACCGTCTGGGCGAAGGCGACGTGGTCGCGCCGCTGCCCGACGTCGCCGGCATCGTCTTCCATCCCTCGCGCGCGCTGGACCGCACCGCGTTCGCGTCGGCCGGCGCCGGCATGGTCGGCACTGCCGGCGACGTGCTGCGGCTGCTGGAGACCCTGCGGGGCGGTGGCGCGCCGCTGCTGCCGGCTGCACTGGTCGCGGAGATGGGCCGCGCCCAGGCCGGCGAACGCGGTCCGCCGGACGCACCGGGCTGGGGCTACGGCCTGGGCGTTGCGGTCCTGCGCGACCCGGCGCCGACCGCGACCCCGGAAACGCCCGGCACCTGGCGCTGGGGCGGCGCCTATGGCCACAGCTGGTTCCTCGATCCGGCGCGGCAGCTGAGCGTGGTGGCGCTGACCAACACGCTCTACGAGGGCATGTCAGGCGTGTTCGTCACCGAGCTGCGCGATGCGGTGTATGCCGCGGTACGCACCGAGTCCGCATGAGCGATGCGCTACGGCGCCGCGCGTCGCGCATCGGCACTGCGGCGACACCGTGCAGGCGCCGCCGCGGTACTCAGGGTGCGCTGGCGGCCGCCGCTTGCACCGGCGCGGCCGCCGGCGCGGACAGAGACGTCTGCAGGAAGCCCGCCACGCCGCTCCACAACGCGACGCGATGCTCGACGTCGGCGAAACCGTGGCCCTCGCCCTCGAAGCTCAATCCCACCGGCGGATTGCCGGCCATGTCCAGCATGCGCAACATGCGCCGGGTGTGCTCGTAGTCCACCCGGCGGTCCTCCAGGCCGTGCGCCAGCATCACCGGCACCTTGATCGCGTCGTAGTGGTACAGCGGCGAGGTGTCGATCATCTGCGCCAACTCCGCCTTGGGGTCGCCCAGGTACTTTTCCAGGTTCGCGCGTCCCTCGGCGCTGCGCGCGCTGTCGCTGGCGGTGTAGAACAGGATGCGATCGGCCACGCCGGCGATGGAAACGGCGCAGCGGAAGCGTTGCGGCCAGCGGATCGCCATCACCAGTGCCGAATAGCCGCCATAGCTGGCGCCGAGCACGCACATGCGCTGCGGATCCAGCGGATAGCGCGCCTGCGCCTGCACGATCGCCGCATCGATATCGTCCTCGATCAAGGTACCGAAGCTGCCGCGCCCGGCCTCGCGAAACGCGCGGCCGTAGCCGTCCGAGCCACGGAAGTTGACGCGCAGCACCGCATAACCCATCGAGGCGAGGAACTGCGTCTCCGCATCGAAGCCCAGCGCATCGGCAACGCCGATCGGTCCGCCGTGCGGAAACACCACCAGCGGCTTGGGTCCGGCGCCAGGCGGCAGGGTCACGAAGGCTTCCAGCGGCAGCCCGTCGCGGCTCTTGAATCGGAACACCTCGCTGGGCGCGAAGGCCATGCCATGCAGCCACGGCATGGCCTCGCCGATCGTGCGCGCCACGCGCTTGTTCAGGTCGAGATGGTAGAGCTGCGGCGGCTGGTCGGCGGCGTCGGCCCAGAGCACCATCTGTTTGCCGTCCGCATTGCGCGCCGCGATCTGTACGTTGCGCCCCGGCAAGGCCGCGCTGAGCGCGCGGCCCAGGCGCTCGTCGGCATTCTCGAAGTAGTGGCTGACCAGGCGGCCACTCTCGTAGTACGTGACGCCGATCGGGGTGCGCTGCGGGCCCTGGATCATGTCGACCACGTCGATCCCGCTGCGGCTGAACAGCGTTCGCACGATCTTGCGCGTGGCCACGTCGTAGGCGACCAGCTCCCGCTGCGCGCGTCCGTCGTCGGTCACCGCATAGATCTGGTCCGCCGCAAAGGACAGGCCCACCGGCTGGAAATCGCGCAGGTGGTCGAGCGTCATCACGTCGCGATAGGTCGTTCCTTCGCCATCGCGGTAGCGCAGCACGTAGCCGTCGTCGCGGCGCACGATGGCCAGGCGCAGCCGCCCTTCCCCATCGGTCAGCCAGCCGACGTCGCGCTCCAGGCCGACGTTCACTCGGTCGCGCAGGCGCGGCCGCCAGCGGTCGATCGCCGTCTGGCTGGACACGTCCAGGACCTGCACGGCGTTGTCGCCGTTGCTCAAGGTGGTGGCGTACAGCACCTGGTTGGGGCGTTGCGGCAGGGCATCGACCAGGAACCCGCCGTCGGGCAAGGTGAGCGGGCTCCATTTGCGCTTGCCGTCGGCCGCCACATCGGCGCGGATGCCGCGGACCACGTCGCGCCCGTTCTTCACCGGCACGGTGAACAGCAACGCGTCATTGCCGGCCCACAGCATCTGCTTGATCGGATCGACGCTGGTGGCGAGCAGGCGCTGCTGATCGCTGGACAGGTCCAGCAGTTCGATGCGCCATTCGTCCTTGCGCTCGTGCACCTGCAACGCCAGCAGATCGCCGCGCGGATTCAGGCTGAGGTCGGCGATGCGGTTGCCGCGGAACAGCGTGGCCGGCGCGATCGGCAGCGCGGCGCGCGGCGCAGGCGGCGTGCGCAGTGCGACCTGCGCGGCGGGGCGTGCGTCGGGGTGCTGCGCGAGCGCCTTGCGATAGAACTCCGGGAACGGATCCGGGTAGTGTCCGGCGTAACGCAGGGCGTAGCGTGCCCACAGCGCCGGATGGGTCTGTTGCAGCCAGTCCATCGCCGCCAATGCGCGATTGACCATGCCCATGTCGCCACTGAAGAACGAGGCCGGCCGGAACAGCAGATCGCCCGGGTAGGTGATCTGCCCCGGCTCGAGCCGGAAGCGGAACTCGTCGCTGTCGCGCAGGCTGTAGCCGAACTGCGGGGTCAACAGCACCCTGCGCCAGGCGTAGTCGCCGGCCGGCGCGATGTAGAGCCGGTAGCTGATGCCCGGCTTGAGCCCGGACATGGTGCCGCCACCGAAGACCTTGCCGTCCTTGTTCAGCTCCACGCCGCTCAATGCGACGTCGGTGTCCACCGCCACCACCACCAGGCCTTCGCCCGACGCCAGTTCCGGCGTCTGCCCCGGCTTGACCTCCTGCATGCGCGCCCAGGCCGGCAGCGCCAGCAGGCACAACCCCCATGCCAGGACCAGCGTGCGCGCCAGACGGCCGGCAGCCGTCGCCCCTGTGTACGTTCGCATGTGCATCCCCTGTTCCGTGTCTGCGCCGGTCTGGCCGGCGGCGCCCCCCGGCGCCGTTGCGCATGATAGCCGGCGCACCGTGCGGGCTGGGCGCCGGCGCGCAACACGCGAGAACGGCCAGGCCGCGGGGGGGCGCCTGTCCCTTCCCGGGCAGGAGGCACGCGGTGCGCAGTTGGCGCGCCCGGACGGGCGGCCTCCATCGGCTGACGGACGCAGCGCGCGGGAGCGGCCTCAGCCACCGCGACGGGCGGTCGCGACGAAGCCTGTCGCGGCTGAAGCCGCTCCTACGGGCAATCTGCGTCCGCGCAACTGCCGCGAACCTCGCCCAGCGCGCGGCCGCAACGTGCTACGTCGCGTCCGGCCGGGCGCGCCAGGCTCAGGCCTTGCGCAGGAAGCAGGTCTTCAGCACCAGGCCCTTGATCTTGTCCGAGTTGCCTTCGATGTGTTCGGCATCGTCCTCGACCAGGCGGATGCCGCGGATCACCGTGCCCTGCTTGAGCGGGATCGACGATCCCTTGACCTTCAGGTCCTTGATCACGACCACCGTGTCGCCGGCCTGCAGCACGTTGCCGTTGCTGTCGCGCACCACCGTCGCCGCGTCGTTGGCGGCCTCGGCCGCGACCGGCCACTCGTGGCCGCAGTCCGCGCACACCCAGTTGGCGCCGTCGACGTAGGTGTTTTCCAGGGTGCATTGCGGGCAGGCGGGTGCGGCGGGCATGGGAGTCCTTGATACGGCGACGACGGCGAGCCGCCTATTGTAGCTGCCCGCCCCGTGCCGCCGCGCGGCCGCCCCAGCCGCAGGAATGTCATGTCCGCTTCGTCCGGGTCCCGTCTCGCGATCTACGCCGCGCTCGCCGGCAATCTGGCCATCGCCATCGCCAAGTTCGTCGCCGCGGCGATCTCCGGCAGTTCGGCGATGCTCAGCGAAGGCGTGCATTCGCTGGTGGACACGGTCAACGAGCTGTTGCTGCTGTACGGCCTGCGCCGCGCCGCGCGCCCGGCCGACGCCACCCATCCGCTCGGCCATGGGCGCGAGCTGTACTTCTGGAGCTTCATCGTCGCCCTGCTGGTGTTCGCGCTTGGCGCCGGGGTGTCGCTGTACGAGGGCATCGCCCACATCCGCCATCCGCAGCCGGCCAGCGACCACACCCTCAACTACATCGTGCTGGGGCTGTCGCTGTTGTTCGAGGGCGGCTCGTGGTGGATCTCGCTGCGCGAGTTCCGCGCGCGCAAGGGCCGCCTGAGCTATGTGCAGGCGTTCCGCGAGAGCAAGGATCCGAGCCTGTTCACCGTGCTGGTGGAGGACAGCGCGGCGCTGGTCGGCCTGCTGATCGCGCTGGCCGGGCTGCTCGCCGCGCAGTGGCTGGACATGCCGGAGCTGGACGGCGTCGCGTCCGTCGGCATCGCCGCGGTATTGGCCTGCTCGGCGTTCGTGCTGGCGCGCGAGACCAAGGGGCTGCTGATCGGCGAGCCGGCGGCGCGCCCGCTCGGCGACGCATTGCGGCGCATCGCCGCCGCCGATCCGGACGTGCGCGCGGTCAACGGCGTGCTCAGCGTGCAGATGGGACCGGACCAGGTGGTGGCCGCGCTCAGCGCCGAGTTCGAGGACCAGCGCAGCACCGCGCAGATCGAAGCCTGCATCGAGCGCATCGAGGCGGCCGCGCGCGCCGAGCACCCGGAACTGCAGGCGCTGTTCGTCAAGCCGCAGACCCCGGAGACCTGGCTGGCCCGGCGCACCGCGCTGCGCCGCCCGCCGCCGGCCTGAATGCGCAGCGCGCGCCGCGGCGACTTGCGGCGATGCGCGGCTTTTCGTTAGGGTAGCCGGGTAGCACCCCTCTCATCGCGCTGTGACTGTGCCGGCGTATCCCCCTTACTCACTGAACGAGGTTTCCCATGGAGATCGCCAACGGGCTTGTCGCCACCATCCACTACACCCTCACCGACGATGCCGGTGAAGTGATCGACCAGTCCTCGCCGGACAATCCGCTGAGCTACCTGCACGGCGCCGGCAACATCGTGCCGGGCCTGGAAAAGGCACTGACCGGCAAGCGCACCGGTGAATCGGTCAAGGCCGACGTGATCCCGGCCGAAGGCTACGGCCCGCGCCACGAGCAACTGGTGCAGCAGGTGCCGCGCCGTTCGTTCCCGGACGCCGAATCGCTGGCGCCGGGCATGCAGTTCCAGGCGCAGACCGACCAGGGCCCGCTGCTGGTCACGGTCACCGAGGTCGGCGAGGAGCTGGTGACCATCGACGGCAACCACCCGCTGGCCGGGCAGGTGCTGCATTTCGCGGTGGAAGTGGCCGGTGTGCGCGAGGCCACCGAGCAGGAAAAGAACCAGGGCCACGCCGGCGCCGCGCTGTAAGCGACCCGGTTTCCGGTTTTCAACGAGGCCCGCCGATGCGGGCCTCGTGCGTCCCGGGCCGCGCTTGCGTCGCGCCGCGGCTTGCCCCACAGTGCGCGGCCCTCCCGCCCCCGGCACCGTCATGCGCCTCGGTATCGACTTCGGCACCAGCAATTCCGCCGCCGCCGCGGCGATCGACGGCCGCGTGGTGCCGATCGATTTCGGCACGCAGCAGCAGTTCCGCACCACGGTGTACTTCCCCGAGGTGATGCGCGACCCGGCCGAGTTCGACCTGACCCCGGCACTGGAACGGCAGGTGGACGAGCTGATCGAGTCCGGTCGCCGCGATGCGCTCGCCGCCGGACGCGACCGCAGCCCCGAGGCGCTGCGCCGCGATGCGATCCGGGTGGTCCGCCGGCAGTGGATGGAAACGCAGATGCGCGAGCCGCGCAGTTCCGCGGCGCTGCTGCAGAACGCGGTGTACGGCGACGACGCGCTGGACGCGTATTTCGTCGAAGGCGAAGGCAGCCTGGTGCAGAGTCCCAAATCGATGCTGGGCTACAACCTGCATCCGCGCGCACGCCAGACCATCACCGGCATCGCCGCGCACATCCTCGAACACATCCGCCTGACCGCCTCGCGGCAACTGGGCGTGCAGGTGCGCCGCACCCTGCTCGGCCGCCCGGTGCAGTTCCGCAGTTCGATCGGCGAGGCCGGCAACGCGCAGGCGCTGGAGATCCTGCACAGCGCGGCGATCACCGCCGGCTTCGACGACGTCGCCTTCCTGGAGGAACCGGCCGCTGCGGCGATGCACTACCACGCGGTCAGCCGCGAGCGCCACGCCGCGGTGGTGGTGGACATCGGCGGCGGCACCACCGACATCGCCTACGCCAGCGTCGGCGGCGACGCCGCGCCGCAGGTGCACCGCGCCTGGGGCATCCCGCGCGGCGGCACCGACATCGACCTGGCGCTGAGCCTGGCCGGGTTCATGCCGCAGTTCGGCCGCGGCCTCACCCGCGTGCCCTCGCACCACTACGTGGAAGCGGCGATGGTGCAGGACACCACCCGCCAGCGCGATTTCCGCCAGCACCGCTACGATGCCGTACCGGCACCCTACGACACGCGCCTGCAGGCCTTGCAGGAACCCGGCAACACTGCGCGCCTGTACCGCGCGGTGGAGCGCAGCAAGATCCGCCTCAGCGACGCCGAGCGGCACGAGGAAACGCTGGACTACATCGAAGCCGGGCTGCAGGTGCAGGTGCAGGCCGAGGAACTGGTGCAGGCCGCGCGCAGCTACCTGGAGGCGCTGCAGGAGCTGCTGGCACAGGTGCGCCAGGACATCGGCGGCGATCCGGCCGCGGTGTTCCTGACCGGCGGCATGTCGCGCGCCGGCTACCTGCAGCGCCTGGTCGCCGCGGCCTTCCCGCAGGCGCGCCTGGTCCACGGCGATCCCTCGTTCGGCGTGGTGCAGGGCCTGGCGCTGGCGGCCGCGCAGGACTAACGCCGCGCGGGCGAGCCGTCCGCGCGGCGTCCGATCTCACTCGCGTCCTCCGCATCCCCGCGGCCGACACCGTTCACACTGCGCCGCAACAACTGGCGTAGCATGGCGGCACGCTGAAGTCTCACGTCGCTACGCGCGTCTCGTCCGGCCGTTTCTGTCGCCCGACTCGCCCCCTTCTCGCGCCAATCTCCGTCCCGCTGTGGGCCGGACTCATCGGAAGCGCCATGTCCCCCGCCCTTGCCACGCGCCAGACCGAGCGCCTGGCCTCGCCGCTCCAGCCTCCGTGCCGACCGACAGGTCCGGCGCACGGCGGCCACGCATGAGCGAAGCCGCGCTGGACGCGACCGACGCCGACATCGCCTGCGACCGCTGCGACGCGATCTGCTGCCGCCTGACCGTGCTGGTGATGCCGGACGACCAGGTCCCCGTGCATCTCACCGAGTACACCCGCGAGGGCCTGCACGTGATGGCACGCGACGAGGACGGCTGGTGCGTGGCGGTGGACGGCGCGCGCATGTGCTGCTCGATCTATGCGCAGCGCCCGGCGATCTGCCGGAAGTTCGCGATGGCCGGCCCGTACTGCCGCGAGATCCGCCGCACCCACCACGAGCAACTGACCCGTGGCATTCCCCTGACGATGTACTGACTGCAGGAGTTCCAGCATGGCACGACCCACCGGCAACACCGCTTCGCCCAGCGCCAGGAACGCACGTGGCGCCAGCGCCGGCGACAAGGCGCAAAAGGGCCTCAGCCGCGAGCGCATCGAGTCCGACCTGGCCGCCTTCCATCAGGCCGGTGGCCGCGTCGAGGTGCTCGGCACCACCCGCGTGCTGAAGAAGGTCGACGTCGCCGACGCCGGCTAGGGCGTGTCGCCCACCCCCGAGCATGCCGCGCCGCGATTGCGTTTGCCTGCGGCAGCACACCGCGAGGACGTGGCCGGTCCACGCTGAGCGACGACGCGGCGCCAGGCACGTCACCACGGCGCCTCGGATCGGGGCGACGTCCGTACCGACAGGGCGCCCAACGCGGCCCCCTCGGGAAACCCGCCCCGGCCTGAAGGCACGGCGCCGTCTTCACGCCGGAAGCGCATACTGCGGTCTCGTCCAAGGTCTCGCTTCGGCATGCTCCTGCGCTCTCTGTCCGCCGAACTCGGCCAGCCCGCCTGCGGCAACTGTCGCGATGGCGAGCCGCTGGATTTCGCCGTGCGCATGGCATTCCAGCCGATCGTCGATGCCGCCAGCCGCTCGATCTACGCCTACGAGGCGCTGGTGCGCGGCGAGGACGGCAGCGGTGCGGCGGCGGTCTTGGCGCGGGTGCGCCCCGAGCAGATGTACCGCTTCGACCAGACCTGCCGGGTGCAGGCCATCGCCACCGCCGCGCAGTTGGGTTTGCGCACGCGCCTGTCGATCAACTTCATCCCCAATGCGGTGTACGAGCCGGCGACCTGCATCCGCCTGACCCTGAAGGCGGCCGAGCATTTCGGCGTGCCCACTGGCGACCTGATCTTCGAAATGAGCGAATCCGAACGCGTCGCCGACCTGCCCAAGGTCGTGCGCATCCTGCGCGACTATGCGCAGCGCGGCTTCCTCACCGCGATCGACGACTTCGGCGCCGGCCACTCCGGCCTGAACCTGCTCGCCGATTTCCAGCCGCACCTGATCAAGCTGGACATGGCGCTGATCCGGGGCATCGACGGCAGCGCCGCGCGCCGCCACATCGTCGGCGGCATCGTCGCGATGGCCGCGCCGCTGGGCTGCCGCATCCTCGCCGAGGGCGTGGAAACGCCCGCCGAGTACCGCGCACTGCGTGCGCTGGGCATCGACCTCTACCAGGGCTATCTGTTCGCCAGGCCGGCGCTGGAGGCGCTGCCCGAGGTCACCGAGGCGCAGTGGGACGCGCTGGAGCGCGCCGACTAAACGGGCGCCGCAAGCGCACGCAGCACGACTTGCCCGCAACGGCCTCGCTTGCGACCATCGCAGTCCCCCTGCGTTGTCCGATGTGCGATGCCCCCGCTCCATACCCTGTTGCCGCCGTGGACGCACCGCTGGCTCGATGTGATCGTGCCCGGCGCGCAGATCGTGCTGATCGTGCTTGCGGCGTGGTTGCTGCGCACCCTGCTGCGGCGGCTGATCCGGCGCCTGGGCGAGCATCACGCGCTGCCGCCGGAACTGGTGCTGATGGCGCGCCGCGGCAGCGGCTTCGTGATCTACGCCGCGGCGCTATTGCTGATCCTGGACCGCTTCGGCGTCTCCGGCGCCGTGCTGTGGACTGCCTTCACCGGATTCGCCGCGGTCGCGGCGGTGGCGTTCTTCGCCGCCTGGAGCGTGCTGTCCAACATCTTCTGCACGCTGCTGATCTTCACCACGCGCCCGTTCCGCCTGCACGACCACATCGAGCTGCTGGAGAACGGCGAGAAGCCAGGCCTGAAGGGCCAAGTGATCGACATCAACCTGATCTACACCACGCTGCGCGAGGAACGCGACGGCGACGGCGAGAGCGTGCTGCAGATCCCCAACAGCCTGTTCTTCCAGCGCAGCACGCGCCGTTGGCGCGGCCATCCGGTGCCGCCAGGACTCGGCTGAAAGCGCCGCGACACCAGCGATGCTGACGCCATCCACATGGCGCAGCCGGTATGGTCGCTGCCAGCCGCCTTGCGCGGCGATCTCCCCTTCCCGACCAGGTACAGCATGGAACCCGTCATTCCCCCGTTCGCCGACCTCTTCGCCCAACTTGGCCTGCCCAACAGCGAGGGCGAGATTCGCCAGTTCATCGCCCAGCACGCGCCGCTGCCCGATGACATGCGCCTGGAAGAAGCACCGTTCTGGACGCCGGCGCAGGCGCAGCTGTTGCGCGAGGAACGCCTGGAAGACGCCGACTGGGCGATCGTGGTCGATCAGCTCAACATCGCCCTGCACGCACGGCCCTCGACGCCAGGCGCCGACCACGCCGGCTGAGCGTCAACGCAACTGGCTGTCCTTGCTGCCGCGGCGGTTGTAGCCGCTGTGCTCGTGCTGCGCGCGGTCCTGCGCGTCCTGGCAAGCCACGCACAGGCGCACGCCCGGCACCGCCTTGCGTCGCGCCTCGGGAATCGGCGCATCGCAGTCCTCGCAGTGGCTCAGTCCCGGGCCCTGCGGCAGTTGGCTGCGCGCCCGCTTGATCGCATCCTCGACGGTCGCATCGATCTGGTCCTGCACCGCGCCGTCGCCTGCCCACCCAGTGGCCATGGTCGTCTCCGCACTGTTGCCCTGTCTGGATGATGCGGCCGCCCCCGGCGAATGCAATGCACGTCGGCTTCACTTTTCCGGGACATTCATGCGGCGCCGATGGACGGCCGGCGTCACCAGATCAGATCGTCCGGCACCTGGAACTGGCTGTAGTAGGGATCGTCCTCGCCGCTGGCCGGCGTTGCCGCCAGCGCATCGAACACGATGGTCGCCGGATCGCGGGCGACGATCCTGTCCACCACCGCACGCGGGATCGGCACGTAGCCGGCCTCCAGCCGCGCGATCACCACGCTGCCGGCGATCAGCTGCGTGCGCAGCGCCGCATCCACGCGCAGCCGCTGGATCTTGCCGGCATCGGTGAAGTGGTAGTCGATCTCGCCGTCGGCCTTGAGCTTGTGGCTTTCGACCAGTTGCCGCGCCTGCGCACGCTGCTCCTGCGCACGCGCCTGCGCGTTGCGTTCGGCGGACAGCGCGCGGTCGCGCTCCACCCGCTCCTGCCGCAACCGCTCGCTCTCGCGCTGCTCGGCGCTGGGCGGCGGCGGGGTCTTGCCCTGGCGCGCCTTGGCCTGCTCGCGCGCGACCTGCGCCACCTGGCTCTTCTTCACCAGGCCGGCCTTGAGCAGTTGCTCCTGCAGGGGATTGCGCATCGGAAGCGTCCACGGACTCGGATTCGGAAGCCGCATGATACCCGCAGCGCCGGCGGCCGCCCGCGAAGGCCCAGGCATGCGACGGGTGCGCGTGCAGCGCACGGCACGCTAAGGTGGCGGCATGGACACCCTGCGCTATCTCGTCGGCTACCCGCCCCAGGTCCTGGACCAGGTGCGCGAGCTGATCGCGCGCCAGCGCCTGGGCGACTGGCTGCGCAGCCGCTACCCCGAGGCCAATGCGGTGCGCACCGATCGCCAGTTGTACGACTACACCCAGGCACTGAAGGACCGCTGCATGCGCAGCGCCGAGCCGCTGCACAAGGTGATCTACGACAACCGCCTGCAGGCGGTGAAGCACGCGTTGGGCACCCACACCACGGTGTCGCGGGTACAGGGCGGCAAGCTCAAGGCCAGCCGCGAGATCCGCATCGCCGGCGTGTTCCGCGATGCGCCGGCTGCGTTCCTGCCGATGATCGTCGCCCACGAACTGGCGCATCTGAAGGAGAGCGCGCACAACAAGGCCTTCTACCAGCTGTGTGCGCACATGGTGCCGGACTACCACCGGCTGGAGTTCGACCTGCGCCTGTACCTGACCCAGCTGGAACTGGCCGAGCGCTGACACCGCTGCGTGGCAGCGCCCCCGCGACGCCCGTACACTGCGCCCCCGACCGATCGCCGCACCGCCGATGTCCAGCCCCGTCCGTCTCGACAAGCATCTCGCCGCCCTGCTGCCGTGTTCGCGCGGCGAGGCACAGCAGTACATCGAAGGCGGCTGGGTCAGCGTGGACGGCGTGGTGGTCGAGGAACCGCAGACGCCGATCACCACCCAGCAGGTGACGCTGGCGCCTGACGCGCAACTCGGCCCGGCACAGGCGGTGACCCTGCTGCTGCACAAGCCGGCCGGCATGCGCGCCGAAGAGGCGCTCGCGCTGGCGACGCCCGCCCACCGCAGCGCGCTGGATGCCAGCGACGTGCGTGTGCTCAAGCGCCATTTCCTGCGCCTGAGCATGCCGCTGCCACTGGAAACCGAAGCCAGCGGACTGCTGGTGCTGAGCCAGGACCGCCGCGTGCTGCGGCGGCTGAGCGAGGACGCGGCCACGCTGGAGCAGGAGTTCGTGGTGGAGGTCAGCGGCACGTTGCAGCCCTATGGCTTGCACCGGCTCGCGCATGGCCTGCGCCATGGACAGCGCACGCTGCCGCCGTGCAAGGTCAGCTGGCAGAGCGAACAGCGCCTGCGCTTTGCGATCAAGCACGTGCACCCGGGCCAGTTGCGCGACATGTGCGCGCAGGTCGGGCTGGAGGTGAGCGGGCTGCGCCGCCTGCGCATCGGCCGCATCCCGCTGGGCAAGCTGGCGCCGGGCGAATGGCGTTATCTGCCGGAGGGCGAGCAGTTCTGAGCGGTTGCGGGTGCTGCGGCGACGATCATCATTGCCAGCGCGCCCTACCCTCACCCCAACCCCTCTCCCGGGGGAGAGGGGCGAGAGCGCGCGCGGTGGATCAGGGCTGCGCGAGCGCGCGCTGGATCGCCTGCTCGGCCAGCGGCGCCATCACCGCATAGCCGGCGTTGTTGGGGTGCACGCCATCGATGGCCACGGTCTTGTCCATGCCGCCGTCGCGGTTGCTCAGCTTGCTGTAGTAATCCAGGTACACCGCGCCCTGCTGCTGCGCGTACTGCTGCATCCAGGCATTGAGCGCACGCACCTTCGGCGCCGGCTGCAGGCCCGGCCGCCACGGATAGTCGGTGACCGGCAGCACCGAGGCCAGCACCACCTTGATGTGGTGGGCCTGGGCCAGCTCGGTCATCGAGCGCAGGTTGTCCTCGATCATCTCCAGCGTGGACAGCCCGGTGTTGCCGGCCAGATCGTTGGTGCCGGCCAGGATCACCACCACCGCCGGCTTCAGGTCGATCACGTCCTGGCGGAAGCGCACCAGCATCTGCGCGGTGGTCTGTCCGGAAATGCCGCGGTTGACGTAGGCGGACTTGCCGGGGAAGAACGTGGTGCCTTCGCGGCGGCCCCACGCGTCGGTGATGGAATCGCCATAGAAGACCACGCGCGGTGCGTCCGCTGCCGGCGCCGGCAGCGCGGCATTGTCGGCGCGATAGCGCTGCAATTGCGCCCAGTCCAGCAGGCGCTGCTGCATCGCCTTCACTTCGTCGGGCTTGAGCGTGTCCGGGGCACGCGTGTACAGCGCATCAACCTTGCCCTCCAGCGCGGCGGTGGACGCCGGCGTTGCCGCCTGCACGGCACCGGCGGCCGTGGCGCACAGCGCGATGGCGAGGGACAACAGCGAGGGGCATTTCATCGAGGCATTCCTTGTGTGGACAACGTGATCGCACAGTGTAACCAAGCGCGCGCATCGGCCATGCGGCATCGCCGCAGCGGCAGCGCCAGGCCCCTCGCGCTGCACCGCGATTCAGTCCGCGCTCACGCGTCGAATCCTGCGCTCAGGATCGACAGCACATATCGCCACGCGCTACGTCGGCACGTCGCGCTGCGACCTGACGATGCAGTGCAACGCACGGCCGCGACCGCCATCGCACCATGGCCCGACCTGCGTCACGTGGATGCCGACACGATGACAGGGCGATGCCGTCGCCATTGTTTTTCGCTATCGCCGCAACCTTTTGCGAGCGCCCTAACTTTTTCGTAAGTACATGACACGCAAGGATTTCCACTTCTAGGATGGCCGCGGACGTGACGGGGGGATCCTCACTCCCAAGCCCGAAGGACATCCATGAAAACGCGTGATGCACACCAGAACCACTCCCGCCTGCGGCTGGCGTTGATTCCCGGCTTGATGTTCAGCGCAATGGCGATGGCGCAGTCCGCAGGCACCGCAGCGGCGACGACCGACACCACCGCCGCCAGCGCACAATGGCGCAGCACCTTCTCCGGCGGCACGCCGTTCGCCACGCACAGCCTCTGGGACAGCGCCGGCGGCGGCTTCCTCAACACCCGCTTCGCGCCCGGCGAATGGCAGATCACCCCGTTCAACGCGGCGCGCCTGAAGACCGCGTGGACCTTCACCACCCAAGGCGACGTGTCAGCCACGCCGACCGTGCAGGGCACGGCGCTGTACGTGCCCGACTGGGGCGGCCAGCTGTATCGCATCGACACCGACCTGGGCAAGGCGGTGTGGCAGGTGAAGCTGTCCGACTACACCGGCATCGCCGGTTCGTTGTCGCGCAACAGCCCGGCGATCGCGCGCGACAGCGTCCTGGTCGGCGACCAGGCCAGCGGCACCGTGCTGGCGATCGACAAGACCACCGGCAAACTGCTGTGGAAGACCCTGGTCGAATCCAACCCGCAGGCGCGCATCACCGCCTCGCCGGTGATCTACGGCGACCGCGTGTACGTCGGCGTCTCCTCGGGCGACTGGGGCGGGCTGAGCGCCGGCTACAAGTACACCTTCCGCGGCAGCGTCGCCGCACTGGACCTGAAGACCGGCAAGCTGCTGTGGAGCTTCCGCACCGCGCCGGAGGGCTACACCGGTGCGTCGGTGTGGGGCACGCTGGCGATCGATCCGCTGCGCCAGCGCGTCTACGCCACCACCGGCAACAACTACTCGGTGCCGACCGACGTGGCCAGTTGCGTCAAGAACGCCAACGGCGACAAGACCGCGCAACTGGCGTGCATGGCGCCGGACAACTACGTCGACTCGGTGCTGGCGCTGGACATGCGCAGCGGCAAGCCGGTGTGGACGCGCCGCCTGCAGGGCGCCGACGCCTGGTCGCTGTCGTGCCTGGTGGCGCCGACCAACGGCCTGTGCCAGGACCCGCAGGGACCGGACTACGACTTCAGCGGCGGCGGCGCCAACCTGTTCACGGTGATCCGCAACGGCAAGCCGCAGGCGCTGGTCGGTGCCGGGCAGAAGAGCGGCGTCTACTGGGCATTCGACGCCGACAGCGGGCAGACCGTGTGGTCGACCCAGGTGGGCCCGGGCGGCACCGCCGGCGGCATCGAATGGGGCTCGTCGGTGGATCCGTTCGCCGCGCGCGTGTACGTGGCCATCAACAACAACGAGCACACGCCCTACACCCTGGCGCCGGGCAACACCGAGACCTGGAATGCCGGCTCCTGGGCCGCGCTGGATGCGGCCAGCGGCAAGATCCTCTGGCAGGTCAAGGTGCCGGGCACCGACCCGGTGCAGACCGCGTTCGGCGCCGGCGGCCGCGGCCCGCTGGCCGCGTCGCCAGGCCTGGTCTATGCCGGTTCGATGTCCGGCGCGATGACCGTGCTCGACGCCAAGACCGGCGCCACCCTGTGGAGCTTCGATGCCGGCGGTTCGGTGTCCAGCGCACCGGCGATCGTCGATGGCGCGGTGTACTGGGGCGCCGGCTACAGCCGCTTCAACTTCGGCACCGGCGTCAACAAGCTGTACAAGTTCGTGCCGTCAAACCGGCGCCGCTGAGCGCCCACGGCGTCGCATCACGCGGATCGCATCGCCTCTCCTGCACAAGCAGGGGAGGCTTTTTTATGCGTCGCGCATAACCCGCCATCACACGCAATGTGAGCAGCTGTCTACGAAACCGGCCTCCCGAGCGTGACGCCTGGCACGCAATCATCGTGGCGTCGTCCGTAGCCTCGGCAGGCACCCTGAACTCGGGTGCAACGGCATCCGGTCCCCTGCCGGATGGTCTCGTCCCTCTTCGCAGAAGGAAGATCGATGAATCGCAAGCATGCGTTGTATCTGGCATTGCTGGCCGGCATTGCCGGCATGTCCCCCGTCGCCATGGCTGCCACTCCCCCAGCAGCCGAGATGGACTCCGCCCCGGTCGAAGCGCGCCCGGATGCCGCCGCACTCGGTGGCGCGGAACTGCGCAGCCTCACCCCGGGCAGCGCGCACGCGCCGCGCCTGATCGAACTGGCCGCACCCGACAGCAGCAAGGCCGCGGCGATGAAGCAGGCGCGCGGGCAACAGGTCAAGAACGGCCAGCCGCTGCAGATCGGCTTTTCCCGCGACGTCGCCAAGCCCGAGATCAACCTGCGTCGCCTGCGTTGGCAGACCCTGCCCAATGGCGCCCAGGTCACCAGTTTCGAAATCGTCTCGACCAACGCGCAGGCGCTGCGCGCGGCGCTGCAGCTCAGCGGCAGCGGCGCCCAGCCCGGCGATCCGGGCAAGGCGACGCTGCGCTTCGCCGGCGAGGATGGCCGTGTGTTCCAGCAGAGCGGCGCCGATTTCGCCGGCAGCCAGCCCGGCTGGTCGGCGGTGATCGCCGGCGCGCGCATGGTGGTGGAGATCGAACTGCCGGCGGGCCAGTATCCGCAGAGCTTCGCACTGAAGATCCCGCAGCTGTCGCACCTGGACATCAGCCCGGTCGCCAGCGACACGATGATGCGGCCGATGATCGGCGAGAGCGATTCGTGCGAGCGCGACATCGTCTGCCGCGCCAGTCCGACCTCCGGCTTCACCTCGGCGGCCAAATCGGTGGCGCGCATGACCTTCACCAGCGGCGGCAGCACCTACCTGTGCACCGGCACCCTGCTCAACAACAGCAACTCGCCCAAGAAGCCGCTGTTCTGGACGGCGGCGCACTGCATCAGCACCCAGACCGTGGCCAACACGCTGCAGACCTACTGGTTCTACGACGCCACCACCTGCGGCGGCTCCACGGTCAATTCCAACTACACCACGCTCGGTGGCGGCGCCTACCTGCGCCATGCCAACACCACCCGCGACACCTCGCTGCTGGAGCTGAAGAGCACTCCGCCCAGCGGCGCGTTCTATGCGGGCTGGAGCAGCTCGGCGATCGGCTCGACCGGCACCGCGATCGAAGGCATCCACCACCCCGCTGGCGACGTCAAGAAGTACTCGCTGGGCAAGGTCACCGCGCTGTCCAGCTCCATCGACGGCAAGTCGCCGCTGTACCGCGTGCAGTGGAGCACCGGCGTCACCGAAGGCGGCTCGTCCGGCTCCGGCCTGTTCACCGTCAACAGCAGCGGCGCCTACCAATTGCGCGGCGGCCTGTATGGCGGCACCTCGTACTGCAGCGCACCGAGCGATCCCGACTACTACTCGCGCTTTGCCGACGTGTATTCGTCGATCCAGCAGTATCTGAGCCCGTAAGCCAAGGTCCGGGAGGGCCGTACTCCCGCACCTGCGCCTAGGACAGGCCGTCTCACACGGGCGGCCTGTCCGTTTCGCACGCCGATGGCGCACACCAGCTACACTCGGCGCACTCCCCTCACCGGCAGATGCGCATTGGCCAAGCCCAACTACTCCTTCGAGAAACGTCAGCGCGAGCTGGCCAAGAAGAAACAGCAGGAAGAAAAAGAAGCGCGCAAGCGTGAAGCGCGCGCCGCAGCGGCCAAACCGGCATCCGACGATGCCGCCGCGCAGAACGACACCGATACCGCCAGCGACGCCTAGGGCGATGGCGGCACAGCAGGTGGCTGCCGGCCACCGTGGCGCCTGCGTCTATCCGCCTGCAGGCCGCGTCTGCTCAACGCGACCTGCCCGATCTTGGGCTCAACTGACCTTCTTGGCCAGCATCGTGCCCAGCACGAACAGCACCAGGGCGATGGCGATGCCGGCCCAGAACAGGAACTTGGCGACGCCCATCGCTGCGCCCGCCACGCCGCTGAAGCCGAGCGCGCCGGCGATGAGTCCGATGATGGCGATGATGATGGCCCACTTGATCATGATGCGGTCTTCCCGAAACGAGGACAGGCGCACGCCGTAGCGGCGTGCGGTGGCACCGGCAACGGCCGACGCTTGCCCGGGAGACTAGCCAGCGCGGCATGCGCAAGCGGTGAAACGCAGATGCACGCACCGTACACGCGTGGCGCGGCGCGCGACCGCTCAGGCGGTCCCGGCCTGCGCGGTCTGCGGCGGTGGCGACGCATCCGCCGGCAGGCTCGGCGGAAACCATTCCGCGCGGCGCAGCCAACCGGCCAGGAACTCGGCGTCGGCCGGACGCTCCGCCACCAGGCGCTGGTAGTAGGCGATCCGCTGCTGCCGGTACTGCGCATACACCTGCGCCGCGTCGGCCGTGGCGAGGGCGGCCAATGTGGTCGGCCCCATCTCTCCATCGATCACCAGTTGCGTCGCGCCCAGTTGCTGCAGGATGCGCTGCAACAACTCGATCGCCACGTTGCCGGCGTTGACGTAGAAATCGAACACGAGTTCGGCCAGCGTCTGCGAGGCGATCCGGTCGGCGCCGATCCGGTCCCAGTACGCCTGCTTGTAGATGGCCGCGGCCTGCTGCACGGTCAGCGCGCGCAAGGCCTGCAGGGTCGGCGCCTCGCCCAGCAGCGTCTGCGCATCACGCTGGAAGGTGGCCAGGCTGATGCCGTAGTTGGTGGCGCCGCCCGGATCGTTGGGATCGTCGACGAAGCCGCCTTCGAAGCGCAGCAACTGCGGGAGATACAGGTCGAACGAGGCCATGGCGAACTCCTTGCGGAGGCGATGCAGGTTGCCAACAGCGTGGCGCCCTCAGCGGCGCCACTCGGTTCCCGGGCACACCGGCATTCCGCCAGGCGCCCCCTAACTCACGGCGTGGCCATTGGCAGCGCTGGTGGCGCTGGTGGCGCTGGCGCATTTTCCGGAAAACCCAGCGCCTGCTCGGCCGCACGCGCGGTCAGCGCCATGTCCGCCCAGGGCGGATGCGCCGTCGTAGGCGGCAGTTGGCTGCGCATCAACCGCTGCGGATCGGTCTGGTCGGCGAAGGTGCCGCTCCAGGCCTGCGGCGTCTGCCACAGCGCATGCTGCAGCACGACCTGCATGTTGGCGATGGAGTGCCGTGGCAGCAGGTGCGGGAACCAGGCGCCGTTGACCTCGTAGGCGGTGCGGAACGCCTGCCCCACCGGCGCATAGCCGAACGTGGACGGCGGCAGCGATGGCACGTAGTCCCAGTAGTTGTAGCAGCGCGTGCTGTCGGCCGCGGCGATATGCGCGGCATAGACCTGCTCCCAGCTCGCGTCGCCGACCATCGGGCTGCAGAAGTTGATGTTGCGACTGGGCAGCGCCGGCCGGCTCAGCGCCAGGTCCAGCGAGAACAGCTGGCTCAGCGCGCCACCCAGGCTGTGCCCGGTGACGTAGACCTGGGTCGGCGCGAAGTGCTCCAGCAGCGCGAACAACTGCGCGCGCATCGAGGCGCGCATGGCGCCGCCCCTGGCGTCGTAGATGCCGTAGAACCCGGCCGACACCTGCGGCACCGGCGTGGCGGTGCCGGCGGTGGGCACGAAGGCAGTGGTGGAGAAGTCCAGGTCCTCGTAGATGTCCAGATCCGAGTCGGTGCCGCGGAACGCGAACAGATAGGTCCCGGCGGCGACCGTGGAGCGGAACAGCAGGCCGAACAGTTCCTCGCTGCCACCCAGCGGATCGCCGTCCCAGCCGGACCAGCGGGCGACCAGGCGGTAGTCGGACGGCGCCACAACCGGCTTGCCTTCGTAGGCGGCGTACGCGGCGATGCTGGCGGCTGCCATCGCCAGGGTCAGTTGCGGAGGCAACAGCGGTTGCGTCGCGGGAATCGCACTCATCGGCGAACGTCCTGTCGGAAAGCGCGGCGTGGACCGCGGGAACCGGCACACCTTCCCTGCGGAACCGTGGTCCGTCCGCCACGCTGCGGCCGCCATCGGGGAGATGGCCAAGTACAGCGGGGCGTGGTCGCTTAGTAGCACTGCCGATCCAGGCGATGCTTCGATACGCATCGCATCGCCCGTCGCAACGCAGCACTTGTCTACGACACCCGCGCGCACTGCCTCTCCACATCGCCTGCACCCTCCCGTCACGGACCGCGCGCGCCGCGCCCGGCACAGTGCAGGCGGGCACTGTCGCCCGCTCGGAGATCCGCATGGCCAGCCCGCAGGAACTGGAAGAGAAATTCTGGAAGGCATTGAAGTCCGACCGCACCGTGATGCTGGGTCTGGACGGCGTCGAGGACGGCCACGCCCGCCCGATGACCGCACAGTTCGAGGGCGATCACGGCGGCCCGATCTGGTTCTTCACCTCCAAGGACAACGCGCTGGTGCAGAAGCTGACGCAGAGCCAGCGGGTGATCGCGGCGTTCAGCGCCAAGAACCACGACCTGTTCGCCAGCATCAGCGGCACGCTCAGCGTGGACAACGACCAGGCGGTGATCGAGCGCCTGTGGAACGGCTTCATCGACGCCTGGTACGAACAGGGCAAGGACGATCCGAAGCTGGCGCTGCTGCGCCTGGATCCGGACCACGCGCAGATCTGGCTGAATGGTTCCAGCCTGATGGCCGGCATCAAGGTGCTGTTCGGGATCGATCCCAAGCGCGACTATCAGGACAAGGTCGCCGACGTGCCGCTGCGCTGAGGTCGACGCGCTCGCCACGCCGCCGTCGCGCCGGCTGCATGCGTGCAGCCGGGGCCTCCCGCTGGGCAGGCCGTCTCCTGCCCGCCGGGCGCATCGCGCCTGCATGACGTCGAGAAAACGCGCCGCGCGTCATGCGAGCGGCGCATGGCGTCGACCGTGCCGAAGCAACGGATCATTCGGCCTTTAGCAGTCCACGGATCGCATCGCGCAGCACCGCTTCGTTGGCCCGCAGGGCACGATCGACCTGGTCTTCGGCCGCCGCCTCCGCCACGCGCAACCAGGCCTGCACCGCCGCCGCGTCGCCGTGCCGCACGGCCATCAATGCCCGGCAGCGCGGGCGCAACGCAGGAGCGATCCAGTCCGCCTCCGCCGTCAGTCCCGCCTCCAGCATCTCCATCTCGGCGCTTCCTGCCATCGCACGCGAAAATGCGAATTCGCACCGCAGCAGCATGACCAGCGTCGCCCAGTGCGCGGCAGCGGGCCCCACTTCCGCGAGGCGCTGTTCCATCTGCGGTTGCAGTTCCGCCGCTTGCCGCCACTGACCACGCTGTTGCGCCGCCTTCAACGCAAACCAGCTGTGGCACAAGGCCAGATCGCTGCGTGCCAGCACGTCCAGGCGGGACGACGGCAGCCTGTCCGCGGTGACGCCCTTGCACGTCCACCCATTGAGTTCGGCAAGCACGTACGCCGGGGCATCCGCTTCGTGCCACCGCGCCACATTCACCCATTGCAAGCCGTCGGTTGCGCCCGACCGGCCCTGCACCGGCAACAGATTGATCAGCGCGACCGCGAAGTTGAGGACGCCGATGCCAACGCAGAATGCGCCCAGGTTGCTGTCCAGCCCGGCGCCTCGCGCGGCAAGCCATGCGATCGACGCCGCCAGCAGATTGGCCGCCGGCCCGCCGACGATCGTCAATCGATACTGCCGGCACAGCGACAGGGAGGGATCCGGCACGGGCAGCACGAAGCCGATCGGATGGCCGGGGCGCACGCGCCGCCAACGCATCCTCCAGCCACGGCGGCGCGCATGCAGTTGCAGCGGGCCGATATGGATCAGGTAGACGGTCATGCCCGCGGCACGCGCCGCCAGCACGTGGCCACACTCGTGCAGCGCCACCGTCGCCATGCCCGCCAGCGGAAGACTGAGCAGGATCACCGGCAACTCGACCATGCCCGGTGCCCAGACACCCTGGACCAGGGCGATAGCGCCGACCGCCATCGCCGAGACGCCGATCAGCAACAGCACGCCCTGCACGCCTGTCAGGAGCCGATTGAGCCAAGGCGATGGCATCCACACCCCGCGTGTTGTCCCGGCCGAACTCATGGCCGGCTCCGCGCGGCACCGAGCGGCCGCCTGCCACGCCGAAACCGTGCGGCGCACGCATGCGCATGCGCCGCCAGCAGGGCGCCACCTTCATGGACGGCGATCGTCGCCAGCGGCGCCAGCAAGCAGATCAGCCTCGGCGCCAGCGCGGACACGACAGCGATCGGCGCCTGCGTCGGCGCATGCTGTCTCGCGCTGCCGGCTGCGCCGACATCCCGTCGCATCGCCCGGTGGCCGAGCACCGCTGTGGCATCCGGCCGCTCTGCCGCACGTGTCGACCAATCACTGGCTGGACCACGCAACGGCGCCACCTAACGGCGATAGCGCACCGCCAACTGTGCGGCCGCGGCGGCGCGATGCCGGCGCAGGGCCAGGCCGAGCGCACTCATGGTCGCCACATCGGCGTCGCTGGCCTGCTCCTCCAGCGCGCGCTGCACGCGCGGCGACAGCCCCCAGTCCGCGGAGATGGCCTTGGCGCAGTGCGCCGACCAGGCCTCCAGCATCTCGGTCATCGCCGCCGGCGTGGGAGCCGCCTCGGCATGGCGTGCGTGGACATCGCGCAGCACCTGCACCACCGCGACCGCGCCCAGCCCGCACAGCAGCGCCAGCAATTGCGCGGCGTTCGCATCCTCGCGGTCCGGCACCTGCGCGGCGGCGTGCGCCGACAGCAGGGTGTGTTCCCACAGCACCGCCGCACAGCGGCCGAAGACACTGCCGTCGTCGACGATCACCGGCTGCAGCAACGCCGCGAGCACGATCTGGCGCAGGCCCTCGGTGCCGAGCAGGGCCACCGCCCGCTCCAGGTTCTCGATCGGCTCGGGATGGCGGCGGTAGACGACGCTGTTGGCGATGCGCAGCAGGTTGCCGGCCAGCGCCGGGTCCTGACCCAGGATCGTGGCGATGGCGTGGGCGCCGGCGGCCGGATCGTTGATCGCACGGGTCAGCTGCGGCAACAGGTGCGGGCGCCGCGGCGTGTAGCGCGGATGCGCATCGATGCGCGCCAGCACCGCGGCGGCATCGGCCATGACCGCCGGCGTGGCCGCGGCCGACGCGTTCACCGGCCGGCCGGCGAACGCCAGCTCGCACAGGCGCGCCAGGATCGCCGCATCCGGCACCGGATCCAGATCGATCAGCGCCGGATCGGCGAATGGGTCGATGCCCGGGTCCGCTGCGGCCACAGGCGCAGCCGATGCCGCGCGTGCAGGCGCTGCCGGCGCATCGAGTTGGCCCGCGCCCTCGAACGCCGTGCGCGCCTGCGGCGCTTCGGCCGCATCGCCATGGCCACGGCGCAGCCACCACCACAGTCCGGCCCCCAGCACCAGCACACCCGCACTGATGGCAATCCACATGATCGGCACGATCGTCGTCATCCGCAAAACATCGCCAGGTCCCCGCGCCCGGCCACCGGTGCGCGCCCACGCGGCGCGCCATGTCATTCAAGCACGCCGCGCGGGTTTCTGCGCAACGCCGACGTGATGCGGCGGCCGACCTCCGTCAGGCGGTCGGAGACACGCGCGATCGCGCTCCCCAGTCGCAAGCAAGCGGCGTGCCGGCGTTGCCCGTCACCACCCCGCCGGCCCGTGCGTCGACACCCAGCATCCCCTGCGTGCGGCAGGTGGCTGATCCGGCCCAGGCATGGGCTTGACCGCCTGCTTCCCGGCGGCGACCGCCACGCGCACGTTCAATGCGGCGCCGGCTCGGGGGCCGCGCGGTGGCCGTAGCTGAGCACGCGCGTGAGCTTCCACCCGTCCGGGTCCTGGCGCCACACCATCACGAACTTGGCGATGCCCTCGCAACGGCCACTGGCCAGGTCGCAGAAGCGGTGCTCCCCCTCCTCGATCGCCCCGAAGTCCTTGACCGGGTAGACCCGCAGCGTGCCGGGCACCAACGCACGACGGACCTTGCCGCAGATCCATTTGCGCGTGCTGTCGACGACGCTCGCGCGATCCCAGGTGACGCCGCCGGTGTCGTGGTAGAACTCCACGTCCGGCACGAACAGCGACTCGAACGCCGCCAGATCGCAGCGGTTGTAGGCGTCGAACAGGCGCTGGTCCAGCGCCGCGACGGTTTCGAACAGCGGTCCTGCAGCGCCGTCCCCGGCCGGTTCCGCGGCCCGGCTCGCCGCCGCGCACGCCATCAACACCCCCGCTGCCCAGGCTTTCATCGGTCACCTCTACGCTCGTCGATGCGAAGAACATGCGCTCCCCTGGGCAGCGGCCGCAAGCTGGCGACGCACGCAGGTGCCTTGCCGCGGCACCCGCGCAGGCACGCTCGCCGCCCCGGCGTCGACGGCGTCAGCGCCGACGCCCGACCGCGCCTACATGTTGCGCCGATACTCGCCACCCACCTCGTACAGCGCGTGGCTGATCTGGCCCAGGCTATGGGTCTTGACCGCTTCCATCAGTGCCGCGAACACGTTGCGGCGCTCGCGTGCGGTGCGCTGCAGCGCGCCAAGACCGGCGCCGTCGGCGGCCAGCGCCAGCGCATTGCGGCGCCGCTGCCAGTCCTGCACGTTGCCGATCTGCTGGTGCTTCTCCTGCTCGGTGGAGCGGATCAGCTCGATCTCGGTCGCGGTCTCGCCGGCGTGCTCCTTGGGCAGGAAGGTGTTGACCCCGACCAGCGGCAGGCTGCCGTCGTGCTTCTTGTGTTCGTAGTACAGGCTCTCTTCCTGGATCTTGCCGCGCTGGTACATGGTGTCCATCGCGCCGAGCACGCCGCCGCGCTCGCTGATCGCCTCGAACTCCTTGTACACCGCCTCCTCGACCAGGTCGGTGAGCTGCTCGACGATGAAGCTGCCCTGCCAGGGGTTCTCGCAGAAGTTCAGCCCCAGCTCCTTGTTGATGATCATCTGGATCGCCACCGCACGGCGCACGCTCTCCTCGGTCGGCGTGGTGATCGCCTCGTCGTAGGCGTTGGTGTGCAGGCTGTTGCAGTTGTCGAACAACGCGTACAGCGCCTGCAGCGTGGTGCGGATGTCGTTGAACTGGATTTCCTGCGCGTGCAGCGAACGGCCCGAGGTCTGGATGTGGTACTTCATCATCTGGCTGCGTTCGTTGCCGCCGTAGCGCTCGCGCATCGCCCGCGCCCAGATCCGCCGCGCCACCCGGCCGATCACCGTGTACTCCGGGTCCATGCCGTTGCTGAAGAAGAAGCTCAGGTTCGGCGCGAAATCGTCGACGTGCATGCCGCGCGCCAGGTAGTACTCGACGATGGTGAAGCCGTTGCTGAGGGTGAAGGCGAGCTGGCTGATCGGGTTCGCCCCGGCCTCGGCGATGTGGTAGCCGGAGATCGACACCGAGTAGAAATTGCGCACCTTCTGCTCGACGAAATACTGCTGGATGTCGCCCATCATGCGCAGCGCGAACTCGGTGCTGAAGATGCAGGTGTTCTGCGCCTGGTCCTCCTTGAGGATGTCGGCCTGCACCGTGCCGCGCACGCTGGACAGGGTCTGCGCCTTGATCTGCGCGTAGGTCGCCGCGTCCACCAACTGGTCGCCGCTGACCCCGAGCAGAGCCAGGCCGAGGCCGTCGTTGCCCGGCGGCAACTCGCCGTGATAGCGCGGGCGTTCGCGGCCATCGAACAGCCGCGCCAGGGTCTGCTCGGCCTGCGCCCAGCGCTGCGCGTCGGCCTTCAGGTACTTCTCCACCTGCTGGTCGATGGCGGTGTTCATGAACATCGCCAGGATCATCGGCGCCGGGCCGTTGATGGTCATCGACACGCTGGTGGTCGGCGCGCACAGGTCGAAACCGGAATACAGCTTCTTCATGTCGTCCAGCGTCGGGATGTTGACCCCGGAGTTGCCGATCTTGCCGTAGATGTCCGGGCGCGGCGCCGGGTCCTCGCCGTACAGGGTGACGCTGTCGAAGGCAGTGGACAGGCGCGCGGCCGGCTGGCCGACGCTCAGGTAGTGGAAGCGCCGGTTGGTGCGCTCGGGCGTGCCCTCGCCGGCGAACATGCGGATCGGGTCCTCGCCGGTGCGCCGGTACGGATACACGCCGCCGGTGTACGGATAGCTGCCGGGCAGGTTCTCCTTGCCCAGGAAAGTCAGCAGTTCGCCCCAGCTCTTGTAGCGCGGCGCGGCGATCTTCGGAATGGACTGGTGGCTCAGCGACTGCCGGTAGTTCTCCACCCGGATCGGCTTGCCACGCACCGCGTATTCGGTGACCGGGTCGGTGATCGACTTCAGCCGTTGCGGCCACTCGCGCAGCAGCTTCAGCGATTCGCTGGACAACGACTGCAAGGCATCGTTGTAGCGCTGGCGCAGCAACAGCAGGCTGGCGTCCACGGCGGCATCGGACGCCTCGGCGGACGTGCGCGGCGCCGGCAGCAGGTCGTGCGCCGCATACAGTTCCAGTTGCGCCGGCAGCTGCGGATCCTGCAGCGCGTGCAGCGCCTGCCAGAACGCCTGCGCACGGTCGGCCGCTTCGGCCTGGCGCAGCACGCCGGCATTGAGCGCCCGCCCCTGCTCGGCAATCTCGGCCAGGTAGCGCACGCGCGCGCCGGGAATCAGCACGGTGGCGCGCGGCTCCTTCAGCGTGGTGTCGAGCTGCGGATGGAAGTCGCAGTGCATCGGCATGCCCGGCGCGCCTGCCGCGGCCTCCACCTGCGTCGCCAGCTTCTCGCGCAGCAGGCGGCACAGATTGACGAACATCCAGCTCACGCCCGGATCGTTGAACTGACTGGCGATGGTCGGATACACCGGCACCGCCTCGTCCTCCAGCTGGAACGCCGCGCGGTTGCGCCGCCACTGCTTGCGCACGTCGCGCAGCGCGTCCTCGGCGCCGCGCCGGTCGTACTTGTTCAGCACCACCAGCTCGGCGAAGTCGAGCATGTCGATCTTCTCCAACTGGCTCGGCGCACCGTAGTCGCTGGTCATCACGTACACCGGGAAATCGACCAGATCGACGATCTCCGAATCGCTCTGACCGATGCCGGCGGTCTCCACGATCACCAGGTCGTAGCCGATGCCCTTCAACAGCGCGATGCAGTCCTTCAGCACGCGGTTGGTGGCGGCGTGCTGGCGCCGCGTGGCCATCGAGCGCATGTACACGCGCGGGCTGCGCAGCGCGTTCATGCGGATGCGGTCGCCGAGCAGCGCACCGCCGGTGCGGCGCCGGCTGGGGTCCACCGACACCACCGCGATGCGCATCTGCGGGAAGCTGGCCAGGAACCGATTGAGCAGTTCGTCGGTGACCGAGGACTTGCCGGCGCCGCCGGTGCCGGTGAGGCCCAGCACCGGCGCGGTGCGTCGGCTGCGCGGCTCGGCCGCGGTCGCCGCGCCGGACTGCCACTGCTTGCGCAGCAACGCCAGCTCGGCCTCCGAGAATGTCCCATCCTCGATCGCCGACAGCGTCCGACCGATCCCGATCTCGTCGTCGATGTCCGGCAGCGGGGAGCCGGCCGCGCTCGCGCCGCGTGCATCCGCCGCGGCCGCGCGCCCTTGCCCGGCCCGCGCCACCACGTCCTCGATCATCTCCACCAAGCCCATCTTCATGCCATCGTTGGGGTGGTAGATGCGCTCCACGCCGTAGGCCTGCAGCTCGGCGATCTCCTCGGGGGTGATGGTGCCGCCACCGCCGCCGAACACCCGCACATGGCCGGCGCCGCGCTCGCGCAGCATGTCCACCATGTACTTGAAGTACTCCACGTGCCCGCCCTGGTAGGACGACAGCGCGATCGCGTCGGCGTCCTCCTGCAGCGCCGCGCGCACCACGTCCTCGACGCTGCGGTTGTGGCCGAGATGGATCACCTCGGCGCCCTGCGCCTGGATCAGGCGGCGCATGATGTTGATCGCCGCATCGTGGCCGTCGAACAGGCTGGCGGCGGTGACGAAACGCAGGGGACTGGCGTCCGTCTGCGGCAACGGAACGCGGGACGCGGGAAGGCTCATCGTGCGGACATCGAAAAGAGAATGCCGCGATTCTAGGCGCGCAACGCGACACGGGCAGGTTGCGCTGCAGCATGCACGCTTGGGCGGCGCCCCGCATGCGCGCCGGCGCGCCTGGCTATCCGCTGCATGAATACGCCCCAGGCAGCGCGTCAACATCCGCGCCGGTCGCCGCGTTTCCTCTTGCGTCGGCACCCCGCCGATGCCTTCGGAGACCTCGCATGTTCGCTCGTCCCTTGTTGCTGGCCACCCTGCTCGGCGGCGCGCTCGCCGGCGGCATCGCCGCCGCGCCCGCGCAGGCGCGCGACGTGGTGGAACTGTCGGTCCGCACCGCGCCGCCGCCGCCACGCGTGGAACGGGTGGTGGTGCGCCCCGGCTACGTGTGGATGCCCGGCTACTGGCAGTGGAACGGCTACCACCACGTCTGGGTCGCCGGCCGCTACGTGGTGGAACGGCCGGGCTACGTCTACGTCGGCCCACGGTGGGAGCACCACGGCCCTGCCTATCGCTTCCGCGCCGGCTATTGGGTCCGCCGCTAGTCCATCCGCCCCACAGAAGACGCGCGATCGCCGTGCCGGCGGCGATCGCGGACCGCGCCGCCGCGGCATGCAGGGCCGCGGCCATGCGTCGACCAGCGCTGCCGTCCACGGCGCCAGCGCTCGCCCGCGCGTCACCGCACCCCGCGCGGTCACCACTACCGCAGGGCCGCCCCGGACGCCCACGCGCCGCCCCCCCTGTGCCAGGCGCCATTCCCGCCCCAATCCGCCCCGCTCAAAGCCTACGCAAGCGGTCCGGCGAACGGCCGCTGCTTGCCCCTGGCGTCGCACGCAGTGGCGAGATGCCCATGCCGCGGGCCGCGGCGCCAGCGCGCGGGCGGCAGGCAATTGCTTTAAAATGCCGCCATCGCGACGCTCAGGGCCTGTTCCGGAACCGTCGCGTTTTTGTTTTGCGCCACCCACCAGGCATGTTCCTGGACCATGGTGTCCGACACCTGCAACGCCAGCGGAGCCCCCATGCTTTTCGAAACGCTAGCCAACACCGGCCACGAACAGGTCGTCTTCTGCCACAACCGCGACGTGGGACTGCAGGCGATCATCGCCATCCACAACACGGTGCTCGGCCCTGCGCTGGGCGGCGTGCGCATGCGCCCCTACGCCAACACCGAGTCCGCCCTGCAGGACGCGCTGCGGCTCAGCCGCACCATGACCTACAAGAACGCGCTGGCCGGGCTCAACATCGGCGGCGGCAAGGCGGTGATCATCGGCGACCCGAAGAGCGACAAGTCCGAAGCGCTGTTCCGCGCCTTCGGCCGCTATGTCGACTCGCTGGGCGGCCGCTACATCACCGCCGAGGACGTCGGCACCGACGTCAACGACATGGAGCAGATCTACCTGGAGACCGAGTACGTCACCGGCGTGCACCAGGTGCATGGCGGCTCCGGCGACCCGGCCCCGTTCACCGCCTACGGCGCGCTGCAGGCGCTGATGGCCTCGCTGCAACGCAAGTTCGGCCACGAGGAGATCGGCAAGACCAGCATCGCCGTGCAGGGCCTGGGCCACATCGGCATGGAACTGGTGAAGCTGCTCAAGGAGCGCGGCGCCAAGCTGTACGTGACCGATCTGGACCCGGCGCTGGTCGCGCGCGCGGTGGCCGAGTACGGCGCCGAGGCGGTGGACCCGGACGACATCTACGACGTCGCCGCCGACGTGCTGGCGCCGTGCGCCCTGGAAAGCGCGCTCGACGAGGCCAAGCTGCCGCGGCTCAAGGTCAAGATCGTCTGCGGCACCGCCAACAACCAGTTGGCCAATCCGGCGGTCGGCGAGGAACTGCACCGCCGCGGCATCCTCTACGCGCCGGACTACGCGGTCAACGCCGGCGGCGTGATGAACGTATCGCTGGAAATCGACGGCTACAACCGCGAACGCGCGATGCGGCTGATCCGCAGCATGTACCACAACCTCGGCAAGATCTTCGACCTGTCCGAGCGCGAGAACATTCCGCCGCAACAGGCCGCCGACCGCATCGCCGAGGCGCGCATGCAGGCGATCGGCAAGCTCAAGCTGCCGCTGGGCCGCACCGCGCCGCGCTCGATGGGCCATCTGCGCGGCGAGTGACGCAGCGCCGCCTGCGCCGCAGGCGGAGAGGTCGCAGCGCGCAGGGCCGAACAGCCTGGCCCTGCCTGAGCGAGCCTGGTCCGGCGCGACACGCGCCGGACCGGTGACCGCAACTCAGAAGCCCAGGCGATAGCGCAGCGACACCGCACGGTCGTCGCCGCGCGGACCGAACCGCTGGTCGTAGCCCAACCCCAGCAACGCCCCATTCCAGCGGGTTTGCAGACTGGCGCCGAACAGGCCGCCCGAACGCGCCGGCTGCAAATCCACCAGCGGCGCCCAGGCGTTCACGCCGACGAAGCTGGCCTGCCGGTCCAGCCCCTGCGCGGCCAACGTCTGCTGCCACTCGGCATAGCCCTGCAGCGACCAGCCGCGCCCGCCGAATCCGCCACGCAGGCCGGCCAGTGCCTGGCTGCGCGAGGAACTGGCGGCATCGGCCATCAGCCCGAAGCCATCGCCGCCCTGTTCGCGGAAGCCATCGCTGTCGATGCGGCTGTAGTCCGCGCCCGCATACGGGGTCAGCCATGCCGGGCCGCGCCCGAACCGGTAGCCGACCTCGACGCTGGAGGACAGGAAGCGACCGGCGTAGCGGCTGGAGGCATCGGCGACGGTGTCGCCGAGCAGCAGGCTGCGGTCGAGCTGGCGCTGGTACTGGCCGCTGCCCAGTTGCGCCAGCGCGTAGGCGTTGCCGGCCACCGCACCGAGATAGGCCTGGCCCTGCACCTGGCGGTTGCGGCTGCGGTCCAGGCTGCCGGCGTCGCTGGCGCGACTCTCGCCGAAGGCGAAGCCGGCCACGGCGTGATCGCCCAGGCGCAGGTCCTGGCCCATCAGCCAGCCATCGAGCTGGAACTGGCTGCCGGCGAAGCTGCCCTGCCCGGTCTCGCCCAGGCGCTGGCTCCAGGCGCCGACCGCGCGCGGCTGGTCGACCAGCGTGTCGAAGCGGCTGGACAGCGCGCGCCGCTGCAGGTCCATGGTGTCGAAGGTCATCGCGGTGGCCGCGGCATGCGCCTCGCCGGACAGGCTGCGCAGCGTCGCCGACGCCGCCGCCACGCTCGGCGACTGCTGCACCGCGCCGGCCGCCTTGAGCAGGGTGCCGTCGACCGTGGCCGGGGCCTGGCTCAGCTGCGTGTTGAGCTGCGCGAACGCCGCGTCCACGCGCGTCGCCGACGCCAGGGTGGCCGCGGTGATGTTGCCGAAGCTGGCCGCGGCGGCGGTGACGCTCAGCGACTGCACGGTGATCGAGGCGCTGGTGGCGTCGTAGGACAGCGACGAGGTCAGGAACACGTTCGACGGCGTGGTCACCGAAGCGAACGTGCCGGTGAGCCCACCATTGGCCTCCAGCACCTTGTACGCGGTGTTGTTGACCACGTAGTCGCGCTTGCCCAGCACGTACAGCGAACCGCCCTGCAGGACGGCGCTGCCGCCGACCGATAGCTTGTCGCCGACCAGCAGGGCCAGGCGGCCATTGCTGCTCTGCACGTAGTTGCCGCTCAGGCTCAGGGTGGCCGCGCCGACCTGGAAGGTGCCGGCATTGGCGACGCTGCCGCCGAGCGCGCCGGTGCCGACGAAGGTGGCGCCATTGCTGATCGCCACGTTGGAACTGCCGAGGCTGGCCGCACTGAGCGTGCCGCCCTGCACCTGGGTGTCGCCGCTGTAGCTGTTCTGGGTGCCGCTCAGGGTCAGCGTGCCGCTGCCCTGCTTGATCAGCCCGCCGCTGCCGGCGATGTCGTTGGCCCAGGTCGAGCTGCCGGTGAACGCCACGGTCACGTCGCCCCAGTCGAAGCGCCCCGGCCCCTGCACCGCCTTGCCGACGTTGAGCAGGCCGTAGCCGAACGTCGCGTCCACGCCCGGCGTGCCCAGGTCGGTGGCGGTGCCGAGCAGGGTCTGCCGGACCAGGTCGTTGTTGAAATACGGGAAGGCCTGCCAGACCAGCGCCGCCGCACCGGACACCAGAGGCGCCGCGTACGAGGTGCCGCTGCCGTAGTAGTAGTCCGGGTTGCTGGTGGAGGTGGTCGCCTTGGGATCGACGAACACCTCGGTGCCGGGCGCGACCAGGCAGTAGCGCATCGCCGCGCCGCAGGCGTTGGAATACGACGCCAGTTGCGTGCCGGTGCTCGCATCCGTCGCCGCCACCACCAGCCAGCCGCGCTCCAGGTCCGCCGCCGGCAGCGTGCCGTTGGGGCCGGCCTTGCTGGGCAGCGAGGCGATGTCCGAGGGCGTGGACTTGGATTCGTTGCCGGCCGCGAACACCACCAGGCCGCCGTAGCCGAGCACGAACGGGCGGTACTCGTCGGCGATGGCGTTGGTCGAGTTCAGGTCGGTCCAGTAGATGCCGCCCCAGGAGTTGTTCATCACCTTGACCCCGGCATTGATCAGGTCCTGGTGCACCTGGGTCAGGCCCAGACCGCCGCTGACCTGGTTGCCGCTGCCGCTGCCGTCGTCCTTGGGCGGGGTATCGGAAATGATGCGCGCGGACACGATCTGCGCGCCCGGCGCGATCCCGCCCGGCCACTGCCCGACCGACTTGCCGGCCGCCAGCTGCGCCACGGTGGTGCCATGGCCGTCGACGTCGTCGACCTTGGTGTTGTTCTGGCTCGGGTCGACGTAGATCAGGTTCGACACCACCCGCCCGGCCAACGCCGGATGATTGCGGTTGACGCCGGTGTCGACCACGCCGATGCGGAAACCGCTGCCGTCGTAGCCGGCGTTGTGCGCGGCCAGCGTATTGGTCAGGGTCAGGTGCGCGTCGAACGCCGGCTGCGGAGGCGGCGGCGACGTTGGGGGCGGCGAGGTCGGCGGCGGGGGTGGAGGCGGAGGCGGCGAGGTCGGCGGCGGACTGCCATGGACCAGATTGCCGCCACCGCCACCGCCGCCACCGCACGAGGTCAGCGCAACCGCCACCGCGGCCGCCAGCAGCGACCGTGCCATCAATGCCCGCATGTGCTTCCCCTCTACCTTGATCTGCCGCACCGTCCGGTGCCGTTCCCATTCATCGGCCGTCGGCGACGGCGATAAAACCCACGCCAATCTACACCGAAACCTCGTATGCAGGGCGGCCGCTCACGCGACCTGCGATTGGCAGAATCCGCGCCGCGGCCGATAATCGGCGCACCTCTTTCGTAAGGGTTTGCCATGACCGAGATCGTCATCGCCGCGGCCAAGCGCACCGCCATCGGCGCGTTCCTGGGCCAGTTCAACGGCGTGCCCACGCCGACGCTGGGCGCCGCGGCCATCCGCGCCGCGCTGGAGCAGTCCGGCATCCCCGCCGCCGACGTCTCCGAGGTCATCATGGGCTGCGTGCTGCCGGCCAATCTCGGCCAGGCTCCCGCACGCCAGGCCGCGCGCACGGCGGGCGTGCCCGACGCCACCGGCGCCACCACCATCAACAAGGTCTGCGGCTCGGGCATGAAGGCGGTGATGCTGGGCCACGACCTGATCAAGGCCGGCTCGGCCAGCATCGTCGTCGCCGGCGGCATGGAGTCGATGAGCAACGCGCCGCACATGCTGCCGAACTCGCGCACCGGCAACCGCTACGGCAACTTCCAGGCGGTCGACCACATGGCCTGGGACGGCCTGACCAATCCCGACGACGGCCAGGCAATGGGCGTGTTCGGCGAGGCCACCGCGGAGAAGTTCGGCTTCAGCCGCCAGGACCAGGACGCGTTCGCGATCGAATCAGTGAACCGTGCGCAGGCGGCGCAGCGCGATGGCGCCTTCGCGGCGGAAATCGTCCCGGTCGCCGTCGCCACCCGCAAGGGCGAGGTGCAGGTCGACAGCGACGAGCAGCCGGGCAAGTCCGACGTGACCAAGATCCCGGCGCTGAAGCCGGCGTTCAAGAAGGACGGTACGGTCACCGCGGCCAGCTCCTCCAGCATCTCCGACGGCGCCGCCGCGCTGGTGCTGCTGGGCGCCGACGAGGCCGCACGTCGCGGGCTCGCGCCGCTGGCGCGGATCGTCGGCCACACCACCTTCTCGCAGGCGCCGGAGTGGTTCACCACCGCACCGGTGGGCGCGATCCGCAAGCTGCTGGACCAGGTCGGCTGGAGCCTGGACCAAGTGGACCTGTTCGAGATCAACGAAGCCTTCGCCGTGGTGGCGATGGTGCCGATCAAGGAACTGGGCCTGGACCACGCCAAGGTCAACGTCCATGGCGGTGCCTGCGCGCTCGGCCATCCGATCGGCGCCTCCGGTGCGCGCCTGCTGGTGACATTGCTAAATGCGTTGCGCAGCCGTGGCGGCCGCCGCGGAATCGCGACCCTGTGCATCGGTGGCGGCGAAGCGACAGCGGTCGCCATCGAATTGATTTGATTGAAATTAACCCCTGAAACACAAAAATGAATGCGCGTGCGCTTGACAGCCGACTTTGGCTTGTCATCATGTTGAGGGCGCGCATTCGCGCGTTGCCTAACTAAACGACGAGGATAGACACAATGAGCATCAACAAGCTGCTGATCGCAATGGCCCTGGGCCTGGCCCTGGCCGCGTGCTCGAAGCAGGAGCAGGCCCAGGACGCCGCCGCTTCGGCTAACGAAGCCGCCACCGACGCGCAGGCTGCTGCCGACCAGTCGGCTGCCGCCGGCGCCCCGACCGCCGACGCCGCTCAGGCCGCTGCCGACACCGCCGCGACCGCCGCCAACACCGCTGCCGACGCTTCGGCCGCTGCCGCCGCTGCCCCGACCGATGCCGCTGCCGACAAGGCTGCCGACACCGCCAAGGCTGCGGAAGACACCGCCGACAAGGCGAAGGACGCTGCTCAGGAAGCCAAGAAGTAATCACTTCTTGCTTTTTGCAGTCCTGAAAAAGCCGCTGGTCCGCCAGCGGCTTTTTCTTTGCCTGGCGTTTGCCGAACAGCGCGTGATGCCCCGCCATCGCTGCGCACCGCGCTCGCCGCATGCAGTCCTTCGCGCATGGCCGAGACGACGCCGCAGGGACAACCCGTGCGACCTGCGCGTCCCCAGACGCGTGCAAGGCGCCCGGATGCGCATCGCCCCCATGTGCCACGCACAGGCGAATGCACCGAGCGCAACGATCCGATCCCACCGATGACGGACGCCCGCTCGCGGACCTGCGCGCTGCAGTCCCAGGCTTTCGCCACCGGCACTCCCTCCCCTCCAGGGCGTTGGCCTTCCTGAACACTGCCCCATTCCACGGCCCCGCCTTGACGCAGGCTGCATGCGCGCCCGCCTAGGCTGCGCCGCGTCACCCACCCGTGGACGGAGAAGCCGCATGAACAAGACCCCGATCGTGGCCCTGCTGGGCGCCCTCGCACTGGCCGGCTGCCAGGGTCCGGAATCGCAGCAGGCGCAGCGCGACGCCAAGGTCGCCGCCGAGCAGACCGGCGAGGCCGCCAAGGAAGCCGCGGGCCAGGTCGCCCAGACCGGTCGCGAGGTGGTCGCCGATGCTCGCGACGCCGCGCACCGTGCCGCCAACTCCGAGGCCGTGCAGGACGCCTCGGCCGCGGCCAAGGAAATGGCGGCCGACGCCAGCGAGGCCACCGCGAATGCCGCGCAGAAGGTCGCCGACAAGGCCCGCGAGAACGCCAACGAAGACCCGCACAACGGCGATCGCGAGCGCCACTGAGTCACTGCCGCTCCCGCCCTGTGCGGGAGCGGCCCTGCGGCGCGGCATGCCGCGCGACGCAGCGGTTCGGCAGGTCTTTTTTTTGTGACGCCGGTCCAAGGCATTTGCGCCGTCACAGTAGACTTTTGCGATGCCGATCCTTCTTCGTGTGCGGGCCAGGACCCGCCTAGCCCTCCTGTTCTCCGCCGCGGTCTTCGTGCTGATCGGCTTCGGTGTCTTCACCGGCGCGCAGCGCGCCATCTCCGACGCCGAGCGCGTCGCCCATACCCACGAAGTCCTACGCAATATCGACGAGGTGCAAGCCACCTTGCTGATGACCGAGTCTTCGTTGCGCGGCTACGAGCTGACCAACAACCAGGCCTACCTGACGCTCTATTACGACAGTGCCGAGCGCGTGCCGCGGCAACTGGCGCAACTGCACAAGCTGGTCTCCGACAATCCGGCGCAGGTCGCCAACGTGCGGACGCTGGAGCAATTGGTGAACACGCGCCTGGCGCAGATGCGGCAGATGCTCGCGGTGTACCAGCGTGACGGACTGGAAGCGTTGCAGCGGGCGATGGCGCCGAACGTGTACCAGAGTTCCAGCGCAATCCGCGACCAGGTGCAACAGATGATCGACATGGAGCAGCAATTGCTGCAGCGTCGCGACCTGTCCAACCAGCGCAGCGCGGATATGCTGCTGGCGCTGGCCCTGGCCGGCATCCCGTTCGGCCTGGGCAGCGTCGGCGTGGTCTACGCGCTGCTGTTCCGCGAACTGCGCAACCGCAGCAACGCCGAGCAGGCCGCCTCGGTGGCCAACGAGAAGATGGAGGCGAGCATCCGCGAGCTGAAGCGCACCAGTGCGGATCTGAACGCGCTCAGCCGCTACACCGGCCTGCTGCAGAGTTGCGTGGAGCCGGCCGAGGCGCTGACGGTGACCGCACGCCTGCTCGCCGCGCTGATGCCCGACACCGGCGGCAGCGTCTACCTGCTGCGCGCCTCGCGCGACCGCGCCGAGGAGATCGTCAGTTGGGGCGAGCCGCCGGTCGGCAGCGAGCCGGCCGTGGCGCCGCAGGACTGCTGGGCCTTGCGCCGCGACAAGAGCCACTTCGTGCACGCGCAGGGCCACGACTCGGCCTGCGCGCACCTGCGCGAGGATCCGTCCGCCGTCGGCGCCAGCACCGCCTGCATTCCGCTGTCGGCGCAGGGCACGCAACTGGGGTTCGTGTACCTGGCCGGGCGCAGCGCGGGGCCGTTGCCGCGCATCGCCATCGCCGAGGCGGCCGCCGAGCAGCTGTCGCTGGCCTTGAGCAACCTGCGCCTGCGCGAGTCGCTGCGCCTGCAGTCGATCCGCGACCCGCTCACCGGCCTGTTCAACCGCCGCTACCTGGAAGAATCGCTCAACCACGAACTGGCCCGCTGCGGGCGCCGGCAGATGCCGCTGTCGCTGCTGATGCTGGACGTGGACCACTTCAAGCAGTTCAACGACCTGCATGGCCACGGTGGCGGCGACAGCCTGCTCGCCGCGGTCGGGCAGATGCTGTCGACACGGTTGCGCGGCGAGGACATCGCCTGCCGCTACGGCGGCGAGGAGTTCACGGTGATTCTGCCGGAGACCGGCCCGGAACAGGCGCAGGCGATCGCCGAACAGATCCGCAGCGCGGCTCAGCAACTGAGCGCCAGCGTGGACGGCAAGACGCTGCCGGCGGTGACCATGTCGATCGGCGTGGCCAGCTACCCGCGCGATGGCGTGGTCGCCACGACCCTGCTGCGCAAGGCCGACGCGGCGCTGTACCGGGCCAAGCGCTGCGGCCGCAACCAGGTGCAAGCCTACGATTCCACGCTGGACGGCATGGGCTGAACCGCCGGCGGCCACGGCCGGCCCGTCGTTCTGAAGAAAGCGTCACAAAATCGACGCGGTAGAGCGGCGATAGTCGCGCTTCCCCCGACTGGAGACGACAGCCCATGTCCATCTGGAAAGACCAGGGTCCCGCGCGCAAGGATGGCCTGCCGCCCGTTCCCGGCAACGGCGCAGCGCCGCCGGAGCCGCGTCCGCCGGGCGATGCCGCCCCAGGCGAACCGCTCGCCGCGGTCGCGGCCGCCGCACCCGCCGCCCGCGCCCCCGCGCCGGCCCCGGCCGCGAAGGAATCGCTGATCGCCGCCGACATCAGCATCGAAGGCAAGATCGAGGGCACCGGCCATATCCGCATCGCCGGCAAGTTCAAGGGCGACGTCAACGTGCAGGGCGATCTCACCATCGAGACCGGCGCCAAGCTCAGCGGCGGCGTGCGTGCCGACAAGGTCGTCATCGCCGGCGAGCTGGAGGGCAACATCGAATCGGCGTCGCGGGTGGAACTGCTTGCCTCCGGCGCGCTGATCGGCGACGTCAAGGCCGGCTCGCTGACCGTGGCCGCCGGCTCGCGCATGCGCGGCCAGGCCGACTTCGGCTGGGACGACGACAAGCACGCCCGCAAGGGCGGCAAGCCCGCGGAGTCCGACGCCGGCGCATGAGCAGCCCGCGTCCCGGCAGTCCGGGGGCGACCCGGACCTGCCCGCACTGCAAGGCCACCATCCTCGAAAGCGCCAGCGTCTGCCCGGCGTGCAAGCATCATCTGCGCTTCGATTCGGCGGTGCTGCAGCAATCGGCGCCGTCGGCGCTGGTACCGCTGCGGGTGGAGGGCAGCATCCGCCACCCGGCCGACGGCAGCGCCTGGGAATACACCGTGCTGGTCAGCATCCGCAACGGCCGCGGCGAGGAGATCAAGCGCCAACTGGTCGGCGTCGGCGCCATGCTCGACGGCGAGGAGCGCAGCTTCACGCTGTCGGTCGAGGCGACGCCAGTGCGTGGGGGCAAGCGCGGGAGGCACTAGCGCCTGTGGCGTGGGATTCGGGATTCGGGATTCGGGATTCGGGATTCGCAAGAGCCTAGCCGCTCTCCCATCGGGAGAGGGGTTGGGGTGAGGGTACGGTTGCGCGCCGCCGGTGAGGTTGCACTTGCTGCCTGGCTACGCTGGCTGTCGCACCTTCATCCGCCCCTGCGGGGCACCTTCTCCCGGAGGGAGAAGGAAATGCTTTCCGCTTGGCGAGGGCCCGATGGGCCACCACGCCGTACGCCTACGGCAAGGCGCGCGCCAGCAGTTCTTCCACCGGCGCACCCGGCTGCAGCGTGCCGAACGCCAATCCATGCGCACCGGCCAGGCGGCTGTGCACGAATGCAGTGGCGGCAGGACTGGCGCTGCGCAGCAGGAGCGCGGCCTGCACGACTAGTGCGATGCGTTCGGCCAGGTGCCGTGCGCTGAACGCGTCCACCTCGGCGTTGCCGGCCAACGGCGCGCGCAGTGCGTCCAGCGCTGCGTCGTAGACCGGGTCGATGCCGGCCGCCGTCTGCAGTTCCGCCAGCACCGCGGCGCCGGTGGCCGGTTCGCGCGCCAGCGCGCGCAGCACGTCCAGGCACTGGATGTTGCCGCTGCCCTCCCAGATCGAATTCAGCGGCGCCTGTCGGTACAGCCGCGGCAGGATCGACTCCTCGACGTAGCCGGCGCCGCCCAGGCATTCCTGCGCCTCGTTGACGAAGGCCGGCGCACGCTTGCACAGCCAGTACTTGCCCAGCGCGGTGGCGATGCGTGCGAACGCGGCCTCGGCGGCATCGGTATCGGCCGCGTCCACCGCGCGCGCCACCCGCAGCGCGAACGCGGTGGCGGCTTCCGATTCCAGGGCCAGATCGGCCAGCACGTTGCGCATCAGCGGTTGCTCGACCAGACGCTTGCCGAAGGCGATGCGATGCCGCGCGTGGTGCAGCGCCTGCGCCAATGCCATGCGCATCTGCGCGGCGGCGGCGAGCATGCAGTCGAGCCGGGTCAGCATCACCATGCCGATGATCCGTGCCACCCCACGCCCTTCCTCGCCGACGCGCTGCGCCCAGGCACCGGCGAACTCCACTTCGCTGGACGCGTTGGACCAGTCGCCCAGCTTGTCCTTCAGCCGCATCAGCCGCAGCGCGTTGAGCCGGCCATCGGGCAGGCGCCGCGGCAGCAGGAAGCAGGTCAGGCCGCCCGGCGCCTGCGCCAGCACCAGGAAGCCGTCGGACATCGGTGCGGAAAAGAACCACTTGTGCCCGACCAGGGTGTACGCGCCGTCGCCGTCCAGTGGCGTGGCGACGGTGGCGTTGCTGCGCACGTCCGAGCCGCCCTGCTTCTCGGTCATGCCCATGCCCAGGGTGATGCCGGCCTTGTCGGCGATCGGCACGTCGCGCGGGTCGTAGTGCGGCGCGGCGGCCTTGTCGGCCCACTCGCGCAAGGCCGGGTCCTGGCGCAATACCGCCACTGCGGCGTGGGTCATGGTCAGCGGGCAACTGGTGCCGGCCTCGGCCTGGTGGTGCAGGTAGCTCAGCGCGGCGCGCGCCACATGCGCGCCCGGCTGCGGGGCGTGCCAGGACAGTCCGGCCACGCCATGGCGCTTGGCCGCGTCCAGCAACTGGTGATAGGCCGGATGGAACTCGACCGTGTCGATGCGGTGGCCGTAGCGATCGTGCGTGCGCAACCGCGGGCGGTCGCGGTTGGCGTCGAAACCGAGCCGGTACAGCGTCTCGCCGGCGAGCGCACCGTAGTGCGCCAGCGCCGCGGCGAAGCCGTCGGCCCCCTCGCGTGCGATGGCCTCGCGCAGCACCGCGTCGTCGGCCCACAGATCGCGCGGTTCGAACGGCGGCGGCTGGTTGTCGACCGTATGCGTGGCGTAGGCCGGCAGGTCCGTGTGCATGCATCTCCCTCCCAGAAGCGCTGCACGCATTGTGGCCGATCCATCGCGCGGCCGCGAACCCGCGTGGCGGATTCTCATCTCCTGCACACCGGCTTGGACACAGTGGCGCCCATGCCGAATGCCGCTTCCCAGGACCTGGTGGTGCTGCGCCCGGAAGGGCTGTACTGCCCCGCCGGCGACTTCCATATCGATCCCTGGCGGCCGGTGCCGCGCGCGGTCATCACCCACGGCCACGGCGACCACGCGCGCTCGGGCATGGGCGAATACCACTGCGCCGCCGCCGGCCTGCCGATCCTGCGCTGGCGGCTGGGCGAGCAGGCCTATCGCGCCTACGACTACGGCACCCGCTTCACGCTCGGCCGCGCGCAGGTGTCGCTGCATCCGGCCGGGCATGTGCTCGGCTCGGCGCAGGTACGCATCGAAGTGGATGGCGAGGTCTGGGTCGCCTCGGGCGACTACAAGCGCCAGCCCGATCCGACCTGCGCGCCGTTCGAGGTGGTGCGCTGCGACACCTTCATCACCGAGGCCACCTTCGCCCTGCCGGTGTACCGGTGGCCGGACACCAGCGCGGTGGCGCGCGAGATCGTCGCCTGGCGCCGCGAGTGCAGTGCGCGCGGCGAGGCCGCGGTGCTGTTCTGCTACGCCCTGGGCAAGGCGCAGCGCGTGCTCGCCGAACTGCAGCCGTGGGACGACCAGCCGGCATTGCTGCACGGTGCGGTGGCGGCCGGCGTGGCGGTGTATCGCGAGGCCGGCGTGGCGATGCTGGAGACGCTGACGGTGTCCGAACTGGACAAGCGCGCCGACTACGCCGGGCAGTTGGTGCTGGCGCCGCCGTCGGCCGCCGGCAGCCCGTGGCTGCGTCGCTTCCGCCACGCGCAGCTCGGCTTCGCCTCGGGCTGGATGCGGCTGCGCGGCAACCGCCGCCGGCGCAACTACGACCGCGGCTTCGTGGTCTCCGACCATGCCGACTGGCCCGACCTGCTGCGCACCATCGACGAGACCGGCGCGCGTCGCGTGATTGCGACGCACGGCAACACCGACGCGATCATCCGCGCGCTCAACGAACGCGGCGTCGCCGCCGAAGCGTTCCGCACCGATTACGGTGGCGAGGAATGAAGCGCTTCGCCGCCCTGTACCGGCAACTGGACCAGAGCACCGCGACGCTGGACAAGCGCGCCGCGCTGGTGGCGTATTTCGAGCAGGCGCCGCCCGCCGACGCGGCCTGGGCGATCTGGCTGCTCAGCGGCGGCAAACTGCGGCGTATCGCCAACACCCGCGAATTGCGCGAGTGGATCGCGCAGGAAAGCGGCCTGCCCGGCTGGCTGGTGGACGACAGCTACGACCACGTCGGCGATCTGGCCGAGACCCTGACCCTGCTGCTCGACGATCCGGCGGAAACCCCGGACCCGGCGCCGCTGCGCGACTGGATCGAGGAGCGCCTGCTGCCGGTGGCCGCACAGGACGATGCCGCACGCCGCGTCGCGGTGGTGGCCGGCTGGCGCAGCCTGGCCTTCGACGAGCGCCTGCTGTTCAACAAGTTGCTCACCGGCGCGCTGCGCGTGGGCGTATCGCAGCGGCTGGTGCAGCAGGCGCTGGCGGCGATGTCCGGGATCGACATCGCCCGCATCGCCCAGCGCATGCTCGGCGCCTGGTCGCCGACGCCGCAGGCACTGGAGCAGTTGCTGTCCGAAGAGGTGCTGGCCAGCGACCGCCAGCAGCCCTACCCGTTCTTCCTCGCTTCGCCGCTGGAAGCCGAGGCCGACACGCTTGGCGCCATCGACGACTGGCTGCTGGAATGGAAGTGGGACGGCATCCGCCTGCAACTGATCCGCCGCGACGGCGAGGTGGCGCTGTGGTCGCGCGGCGAGGAACGCCTGGACGGGCGCTTCCCGGAAATCGAAGCCGCCGCGGCGACGCTGCCACGCGATGCGGTGATCGACGGCGAACTGCTGGCGTGGCGCGCGGGCGAGGACGCGCCGCTGCCGTTCACCGCCCTGCAGACCCGCATCCAGCGCCGCAAGCCCGGCGCCAAGACCCTGGCCGACACGCCGGCGCGCGTGCTCGCCTACGACCTGCTGGAACTGGACGGCCACGACCTGCGCGAGCAGCCGCTGCAGCAACGGCGCGCGCAACTGCAGGCCTTGCTGGAAGCGCACGCCGACCCGCGGCTGACGCTGTCGCCGCAGGTGCACGCCGCAACGTGGGAGCAGGCGGCGACGCTGCGCGAGGCATCGCGCACGCGCGGCGTGGAAGGCTTGATGCTCAAGCGTGCGACGTCGCCCTACCAGTCCGGCCGCCGCCGTGGCGACTGGTGGAAATGGAAGGTGGCGCCGCTGACCATCGATGCGGTGCTGCTGTACGCGCAGGCCGGCCATGGCCGGCGCAGCACGCTGTACACCGACTACACCTTCGGCCTGTGGGATGGCGAGCAACTGGTGCCGGTGGCCAAAGCGTACTCCGGCCTGGACGACAGCGAGATCCTGGCGCTGGACCGCTGGATCCGTGCGCATACCACCGAGCGTTTCGGACCGGTGCGCGCGGTGACGCCGTATCACGTGTTCGAGCTCGGTTTCGAGGCGGTGAATCGCAGCAGCCGGCACAAGTCCGGGATCGCCGTGCGCTTCCCGCGCATCCTGCGCTGGCGCCACGACAAGCCGTTCGCCGAGGCCGACCGCTTGACCACCCTGCAGGCGCTGGCGCGATGAGCGCAGCGGCGGCGCGCCGGCGCCCGGCCGATGCGCCGCTGTACGCCTGGTTCGCGCAGCAGGGCTGGCAACCGCTGCCGTTCCAGCGCGCGGTGTGGGGACATTACCTGGACGGCGGCTCGGGGCTGCTGCACACGCCCACCGGCAGCGGCAAGACCCTGGCCGCATTCGGCGGCCCGTTGCTGGAGGGCTTGCGTGCGCAGGCAGCGGCGCAGGCGGCCGCCGCCAAAAAGAAGCCCGCCCGTGGCAATGGCGCCAGCGCGACTGCCAAGACCGCCTCGCCGCCGCGCACGCGCCGGCAGGCGCAGCGCGACCTCAAGGTGCTGTGGATCACCCCGTTGCGCGCGCTCGCCGCCGACACCGTGCGCGCGTTGCGCGAACCGGTGCAGGCGCTGGGGCTGGACTGGCAGATCGGCCTGCGCACCGGCGATGCCAGCGCGCGCGACAAGCGCCTGGCGCGCAGCGGCAAGCTCGACGCGCTGGTGACCACCCCCGAATCGCTGGCGCTGCTGCTGTCCTATCCGGACACCGCGCCGCAACTGGCGACGCTGCGCTGCGTGATCGTCGACGAGTGGCACGAACTGCTCGGCAACAAGCGCGGCGTGCTGCTGCAGCTGTGCCTGGCGCGGCTGCGCGGCTGGGCGCCGGCGCTGCGCACCTGGGGCCTGTCGGCCACGCTCGGCAACCTGGACGAGGCACGCGACGTGCTGCTGCCGCACCTGCCGCAGGCGCCGATCGTGGCCGGGGTCAAGCCGCGCACGCTGACCCTGGAGACGCTCGCGCCGGCGGTCGGCGAGCGCTTCCCCTGGGCCGGGCACCTGGGCCTGGCGCAGTTGCCGCGGGTGCTCGAAAAACTCTTCGCGGTGCGCACCAGCCTGCTGTTCACCAACACCCGCGCGCAGGCCGAGCTGTGGCACCAGGCGCTGACCTCGGTATGGCCGGAGGAGGCGCACACGCTGGCGCTGCACCACGGCTCGCTGGATCCCGCACTGCGCAGTGCCGCCGAGCAAGGCCTGCGCGACGGCAGCCTGCGCTGCGTGGTGGCGACCTCGAGCCTAGACCTGGGCGTGGACTTCCCCGCCGTCGACCAGGTGCTGCAGGTCGGCAGCCCCAAGGGCGTGGCGCGGCTGCTGCAGCGTGCCGGCCGCGCCAAGCATCGCCCCGGCGAGGCCGGCCACGTGCTGTGCGTGCCCTCGCACGCGCTGGAACTGGTCGAGTACGCCGCGGCGCGTCGCGCCATCGCCCATGGCCGCATCGAATCGCGGCCCTCGCCACGACTGTCGCTGGACGTGCTGGCCCAACACTGCATCACCTGCGCGCTGGGCGGCGGCTTCGCGGCCGAGGCGCTGTACGCCGAAGTGCGCGGCACCGCCGCCTTCGCCACGCTGGATGCGCCGACCTGGCAGGCCGTGCTGGAGTTCGTGGTGCAGGGCGGACGCGCGCTGGCGCAGTACCCCGACTACCGCAAGGTGGTGCAGGACGAAGACGGCCTGTACCGCGTGCACGACCGCCGCATCGCCCTGCGCCATCGCCTGTCGATCGGCACCATCACCAGCGACGGCAGCGTGGCGGTGCGCTTCCTGCGCGGCGGCCGGCTCGGCGCGGTGGAGGAGCAGTTCGTCGGCCGCCTGCGCCGCGGCGACCGCTTCCAGTTCGCCGGGCGCCTGCTGGAACTGGTGCGGCTGGAGGACATGACCGCCTACGTGCGCCTGGCCAAGGGCGGCGACGGCAGCGTGCCGAAGTGGATGGGCGGGCGCATGCCGCTGTCCTCGGAACTGGGCCACGAGGTGGAGGCGGTGTTCGCCGATCCACGTGGCGAGGCCGAACTGCGCGCGCTGGCGCCGCTACTCGGCTTGCAGCGCGCGCTGTCGGCTCTGCCGGCGCCGCAGCGGCTGCTGGCCGAGCGCGTACGCGCCCGCGACGGCCAGCACCTGTTCGTGTATCCGTTCGCCGGTCGCCAGGTGCATGAAGGCCTGGCCGCGCTGCTGGCGCTGCGCTGGGGCCGACGCCAGCGCAATACCTTCAGCTTTGCCGCCAACGACTACGGCTTCGTGCTGTCGCCGGCGGAAGATGCGCCGATCGACGCGGCGCTGCTGCGCGAGATGTTGAGTCCGGCGCAGTTGTTCGAGGATCTGCGCGAGAGCCTCAACCTGGGCGAAATGGCGCGGCGCCAGTTCCGCGAGATCGCCCGCGTCGCCGGCCTGCTGCCGCCCAGCCTGCCCGGCCGCCTGCCGCGCAGCCTGCGCCAGTTGCAGGCCTCCAGCGGCCTGCTGTACGACGTGCTGAGCCGCTTCGATCCCGAACACCTGCTGCTGGCGCAGGCCGAGCGCGAGGTGCTGCAGGGTCAGATGGAACTGACCCGGCTCGCCGCGACCCTGGACGATTGCGCCGCGCGCGAGCTGGCCCTGCACAACCCGCGCAGCCTCACGCCGCTGGCGTTCCCGCTCTGGGCCGAAAGCATCCGCGGCCAGCTCAGCACCGAGGACTGGAAGGCGCGGGTGATGCGCGCGGCGGCGCAACTGGAGCAACGCCATGCGCGCTGAACTGGACTGGCTGCTGGCCGGTGAGCCGATGCGCCTGCTCGGCGACCGCGCGCTGTACTGGCCAGCGCGGCGGCGGCTGTTGATCGCCGACCTGCACCTGGGCAAGGCCGATATCTTTCGCCGCGCCGGCATCGGCCTGCCGCGTGGCGGCACCGCGCTCGACCTGGCGCGGCTGTCGGCCTTGCTGCAGGCGCAGGACGCGGTGGAACTGTGGATCCTCGGCGACGTGCTGCACGGCGCCGCAGCCGATGCCGACTGGCAACGGCAGTGGCATGCCTGGCGCGCGCAGCATCCGCAACTGCGGGTAGCGGCGATCGCCGGCAACCACGACCGCGCCCTGGCCGGCGCAGGGCTGGACATCGCCCTGCTCGGCGCGCAGGTGGAGGACGGCCCGTTCGTGCTGCGCCACGATCCGGTCACGGACGCGCAGCGCCACGTGCTGTGCGGACACCTGCACCCGCTGGCCAAGCTGCCCGGCATGCGCCCGCGCTGGCCGGCATTCTGGCTGCGCGACGGCATGACCGTGCTGCCGGCGTTCTCGCACTTCACTGCCGGTGTCGCCCCGGTGCTGGCGCCGGGCGAGCGCCTGGTGGCCTGCGTGGAGGGCGCGGCCTTCGCCCTGCCGGTAGCGGCGGCATAGGTCGGGCGCGGTTGCGTCTGATCGATCGTTGGCAGACACCACAAGGGACGCATCAGCTTGCGGGAGGGACGTCAGTCCCGACGCGTCCACCAACAAGGCGTCGGGGCTGAAGCCCCTCCCACAGTGCAATCGCACTGCGTTGCGCGAGTGTGTGGCAACGCTTGCCGCAAGACCCTTCGGTATCGCACCAGGCGGCCCATGACCGCGACCGAAGCAACAGTGCCCTGCCCTGTTGTGGGAGGGACTTCAGTCCCGACGCGACCAACTGATGGACGTCGGGGCTGAAGCCCCTCCTACACAGGATTGGCGAGTCGCGGCACGACAGTGTTGCAAGTGCAAACTCAGAACAACCGCGCAACAAGGATGCCCTGCCACCTGTCGTAGGAGCGGCTTCAGCCGCGACCGGGCCTTTCCCGATCGAGCCCGGTCGCGGCTGAAGCCGCTCCTACGACACCACGGCACCATCGCCGTCGGACCGCGCTCGCTGCGTTGCGCTCTGCACGCGCCGCCGCGACGAAGCACCGAAGCTCGCGTCCCACCGCGCCCGCGATGTCGCCGCCTACGGCAGCGACGCACGACGCGCCATCGCCTCCTGCAATGCCGCGACAAACTCCGGCGCCAGCGGCAGCTTGCCGAACCAGCCGTGCTGGGTGCCGCTGAGCACGCGCAGCATGTGCCCGCGGCCGCCGGGCATGCGCCCGGCCGGACGCATGCCCACGTCACGCAGCCGCGCCGCCAGGTCGCGCTCGGACTGGAACAGCGGGGTCAGCCAGCGGCTCCAGAACTGGTACAAGGCCACGTGCGCCTGGCGCTGCGCCTGGTAACGCGCCAGCGCCGCGTCGATGTCCGCGGCGGTGCGCAGGCTCTCGCTCAGCGCCCAGGCGTCCATCAGCGCCATGTTGACGCCCTGCCCCAGCTGCGGACTCATCGCGTGCGCGGCATCGCCGGCCAGCACCAGGCGGCCGCGGTACCAATGCCGCTGCACCGCGTCGCGGTAGCTGGCCCGCGCCAGTTGCGCCGGCGCATCGATCTGCGCCAGGCGTTCGCGCGCCTGCGGCCACAGCTGCGCGATCTCCTCCAGCCACGGCTGCATGCCGCGCGCCTGCCAACCATCGAAGTCGGCGGTCGGCAGGCTCCAGAAGAAACTCACCCGCGGCTCGGGATCGCCCGGGCGCGTGCCCACCGGCAGCAGGCCGATCATCTTGCGCGCGGCCACGTAGCGCTGGCGCAGCTCGTCGGCGAAGGCCCAGTCGCCGCGCGGCAGCAGGCACCACAACGCGCCCCAGGGATACACCCGATCCAGCCGGGTCGCCTGCACCTGCGCGCGCAACGCCGAGGCCGAGCCGTCGCAGGCGATCACCAGGTCGAACGGCCCATGCCAGCGGCCATGCTGGTCCTGCACCCGGCGCAGCGTGTCATCGATGGCGACGATGTGCGTATCGCGCTGCAAGGTGGCGTAGCCGTCCCAGGCCTGCGCCAGCAGCGCGAACAAGGCGCCGCGCTGCAGGCCCAACCCGAACAGGCGCGCGTCCAGGTCGCGATAGCGCATGTCCATCACCGCGCGCCCGCACGGGGTCTCGCCGTACAGGCGGTGCACCGGCGCACCATAGGCCAAGGCCTGCTCGAGCAGGCCGATCCGCCACAGCACCTGCAGGCCGGTCGGCTGCAGCAGGAAACCGGCACCCACCGGCCCGGGCTGCGCCGCGCGCTCGAACACCTGCACGCGGTGCCCGTCGCGCGCCAGCAGCAGCGCCAGCGTCTGGCCCGCCGTGCCGTAGCCGACGATGCCGATGTGCCGTCCTTGCTTCATTGCGTCCACTGCGTCCGGACGCCGCCACCGCGGCGGCGTCTCCCACAAAAAACCCCGCCGAAGCGGGGTTCAAGGCACAACCGAGTCAACGCGCGCGCTTACTCGACCGGCGTGATATTCGAGGCCTGCGCGCCCTTCGGACCCTGGGTCACGTCGTAGCTGACGCGCTGTCCTTCCTGCAGGCTGCGGAAGCCCTTGGAGTTGATCGCGGAGAAGTGCGCGAACACATCGGCGCTACCGTCTTCCGGAGAAATAAAACCAAATCCCTTGGCGTCGTTGAACCACTTGACGGTACCGTTCGGCATGGTGATGCGAGACCTTTTGCAGTGAATGGGTGGTGGTTGTGCGGCAGCCGCACCGGCGGAGTATGCAAAGCTTGCGCAGCGAAGACAATCACCCGCGCGCCAGTTCCCCCACCAGCTCCGGCAGGCCGACCGAGGCCGCCTCCACGTTGGCCAGCACCTCGGCCAGGGTGATCTCCTCGGCGTCGCCGCAGCCGGCCGCCCAGTTCGCCACGATCGCCAGGCAGGCGTAGTCCAGGCCCAGCTCGCGCGCCAGCCCGGCCTCGGGCATGCCGGTCATGCCGACCAGGTCGCAGCCGTCGCGGCGCAGCCGGGCGATCTCGGCGATCGTCTCCAGGCGCGGCCCCTGGGTGGCGGCATAGCAGCCGCCGTCGACCAGGGCGGTGCCGGTGACGCGCGCGGCGGCCAGGATCTTGCTGCGCAGCAGCGGCGAGTACGGATGGCCGAAATCCACGTGCAGCACCTCGCTGCCCGGCTCCTCGCACAGGGTGGAGATGCGCCCCCAGGTGTAGTCGATCAACTGGTCCGGGCAGGCCAGCACGCGCGGGCCGAAGCGTTCGGTGATGCCGCCGACGGTATTGAGCGCCAGCACCCGGGTGGCGCCGATCTGCTGCAGCGCAGCAAGGTTGGCGCGGTAGTTGATCTTGTGCGGCGGCAGCGAATGGCCTTCGCCATGGCGGGCCAGGAAGGCCACGCGGTGACCGAGCAGCGTGCCGACCCGCACTGGGCCGGAGGGCGCGCCGTAGCGCGTCTGCACCTCGTGGGTCTGCACGTCGTCGAGCTGCGCGAGCTTGTAGACGCCGGTGCCGCCGATGACGGCCAGTGCGATGTTGTCCATGCGGATCCTCGAACAGAAGGGAATGCCTGCGCCGGCGACACGCACCGGCAGCGGGAAATGGCAGCGGAGCGGCGAGGCTGGCTCGCCTGCCGCTTACTCCTTCATCGCGTAGATCGCCGGCAGGTTGCGCAGGGCTTCGTTGACGTCCATGCCGAAGCCGAACACGTAGCGGTCGGGCACCTCGACACCGATGTAGTCGGCGGTCACCCCGGGCACGCAGCGGTCGTGGCGCTTGACCGTCAGCGCGGCGATGCGCACGTCGGTGGCCCCCTGCTCCAGGCACCACTCGCGCACCGCCTTCAGGGTCAGGCCTTCGTCGAGGATGTCGTCGAGCAGCAGCACGCGGCGGCCGTACAGCGCGGTGGCCGGGCGGTGCTTCCACACCAGTTCGCCGCCGACGGTCTCGCCGCGGTAGCGGGTGGCGTGCAGGTAATCCAGTTGCAGGTCCTGGCCGCGGCTGCCCAGTTCCAGCGCCAGCTGGCCGGCGAACGGCAGCGCGCCATGCATGATGGTCAGATAGACCGGGGTTTCGCCGCGATAATCGGCAGCGATGGCGTCGGCCATGTGGGCAATGGCCTGGTCGATGCGCGTGCGATCGACCAGCAGGTCGGCCTGGGCCAGGGCCTGGGCGATGGTGAGAGTGGACATCAGGCGGTTTTTCCGAAGGTGGAGAGCAGATGGGATTGGGTGTGGCCGTAACGGGCGTCGGCCAGCAGGCCGTCCCAGCCTAGGCCGCCGCGGCCGATCAGGCCGAGCAGCGCGGCAGTGTTGAGCGGGCGGCCGCGCACCGCCTGCAAGGAATCTTCGACCAGTTCCGGGTGGCAGACCAGGACCACGTCGCAGCCGGCGTCCAGGTGCGCGGTGACCCGCGCGGCGACACCGCCGGCGGCGAACGAGGCGGCCATGCCGATGTCGTCGGAGAACACCACGCCGCGGAAGCCCAGGTCCTGGCGCAGGATCTGCTGGATCCAGCGCGGCGAGTAGCCGGCCGGCTCCGGCGCCACCTGCGGATAGACCACGTGCGCCATCATCACCGCATCGGCGCCGGCGGCGATGCCGGCGGCGAACGGCACCAGGTCTTCCTGGCGCAGGGTCTCCAGCGGACGCGTGTCTTCGGCGTTGTCGACGTGGGTGTCCTCCAGCACGGTGCCGTGGCCAGGGAAGTGCTTGAGGGTGGCGCCCATGCCGACGCTGTGCATGCCGCGCACATAGGCTTCGGCGAAGGCGGCGACCACCTGCGGGTCGTCGCTGAAGGCGCGGTCGCCGATGGCGCGGTTGCCGCGGGCCAGGTCCAGCACCGGGGCGAAGCTCAGGTCGACGCCGCTGGCGCGGATCTCGCTGGCCATCAGCCAGGCGTGCTGCTCGGCCATCTGCAGCGCCGAGGCCGGATCGCGCGCGTACAGCGCGCCGAAGCCCTGCAGCGGCGGCAGCGCGCTGTAGCCCTCGCGGAAGCGCTGCACGCGGCCGCCCTCCTGGTCCACGCAGATCAGCAGCGGCCGCGGCGCGGCGGCGCGGATCGCCGCGCTCAGCTCGGCCACCTGCGCGCGCGAGGCGAAATTGCGTTTGAACAGGACCACGCCGGCCACCGCATCGTGCTGCAGCCAGTCGCGCTCCTGCGCGGTGAGTTCGGTACCGGCAACGCCGATCGCGAGCATGCGGGGGATTCTCCTGCCGGCGCGGTTCAGGCGCCTGTGGGCCGGCATTGTCGCAGATGCCGGCGTCGGCGGCAGGTTGCGCCGCGCGAGCTGACATGCGGCGGTAACGAACTGCGTGCGCAGCGGTGGCGTGCGCAGCGAGGCGCCGGGCAATCCGGGCCGGGCCGCATGGCCGGTACCACCGCAGGGGATCCTCCTGCCAGCAGTCATGGACCGGTGCAGTGGTGCGGGATGCGGGAGACGCCCAGGCGACCTGACGTCAGGACCGGCAGGACGCCTGCGCACCACCGCGGCCCGCCGTCTTTCGCCGCATATGGCTGCCCAGCATGCGACCCATGGCGCGGAACTCGATGTGCCGCGCGCGCCTTTCTAGACCGTGCAGCCGTCAGGACCGCACTCGCGGCCCGCCTGGGCGTCGGCCAGCAGGCCGCGCACCGTGGCGGCGAACACCTCCGGCGGCTGCGCGCCCTGCAGCGCCTGGCGGCCATCGATGACGTAGGTGGGCACCGCGCGGATCCCCAACGCCTGCGCCTGCTGCAGTTCCGCCTGCACCTCGTCCAGGCCCTCGTCGCTTTCCAGCAGCGCCTGCACCCGCGCCGCCGACAGCCCGCCCGCGGCGCCGGCCTCGCACAGCGTCTGCACATCGGCCAGGTTGCGGCCCTCGGCGAAGTGCGCGTGGAACAACGCCTCGGCGACCGCATCGACGTCGCCCTCGCGCGCGGCCAGCCACAGCAGCCGGTGCGCCGGCAGCGTGGTCACCCGCACCTGGCCGCGGCCGAAGTCGAACGGCAGGCCTTCGGCGCGTGCGGTGGCCTGGGTCTGCGCCAGGATCTGCTCGGTACGCGCCGCACCGCCGAACTTGGCCGCATAGGCCTCGCGCAACGGCACCGGCTCGGCGCCGGCGTCCGGATCCAGCAAATACGGATGCCAGTGGATCTCCAGCGCCGGCGCGTCCGCGCCGAGCGACGCGAGACCGTGCTGCAGCCGGCGCTTGCCGATCCAGCACCAGGGGCAGACCACGTCGGACCAGATGTCGATGCGCATGAGCGGGGATTGGGATTGGAGATTCGGGATTGGCGAAAGCATAAGCCCGATTGCCGCGAGAAGCGGGGATTCGGGATTGGGGATTCGCAAAAGCGGGCCGCGTGCGGCGTTTGGCTTTACGCTTTTGCCAATCCCGAATCCCCACTCCCCCATCCCTGCCACTCGCAGAATGGACGGCTTGCCAGCGCCACGTTGTAGTACCGCGGGTCGTCGGTGACTTCGGCGCCGAGCCAGTCCGGCCTGGCGAACGTCTCGTCGGCGCTGTCCAGCTCGATCTCGGCGACCACCAGCCCGGCGTTGTCGCCGAGGAACTCGTCCACTTCCCAGAGGTGGCCCTGGTGCTGCACGAGATGCCGGCGCTTGTCGATCAGCCCGCCCACACACAGCGCCAGCAGCGCGCGCGCATCGTCCGGCGGAATCGGATACTCGAACTCCTGGCGGGTATGCCCGAGCTCGCGCGACTTCAGGTTGAGAAACGCCTCCTCGCCCTGCACCCGCACCCGCACCGACGCCTTCTGCGCCCCGCTGGCCAGCGCCGCCTGGTCGTTGAGATAGCCCTGCGCCATCGGCATCACCGCATGCGCCGCCGCGCGCCAACCGTCGCCGGTCACCAGGAATTTGCGTTCGATTTCGATGGCCATGGGAATCGGGAATGGGGAAAAGAGAATGGAAAAAGCTTAAACCCGCGCGCGTGCCGCTGTGACGAATCCCTACTCCCGATTCCCCATTCCCGGCTTTTCGAACACCGCAATGCTCTCCACATGCGCGGTATGCGGGAACATGTCCATCGCGCCGGCGGCCTTGAGTACGAAACCCTGGTCGTTGACCAGGTAACCGGCGTCGCGCGCCAGCGAGCCGGGATGGCAGCTGACGTAGACGATGCGCTGGAACTGCTTCAGCGGCAGTTGCTGCAGCACTTCCAGCGCGCCGGAGCGCGGCGGGTCCAGCAGCAGCTTGTCGAAGCCCTGGCGCATCCACGGCGCCTGGCGCTGGTCCTGGGTCAGGTCGGCGGCGAAGAACTGGGCGTTGTCCAGGCCGTTGCGCTGCGCGTTTTCCCGCGCGCGTGCCACCAGCCCGGCGTCGCCTTCCACGCCGACCACCTCGCGCACGGTGCGCGCCAGCGGCAGGGTGAAGTTGCCCAGGCCGCAGAACAGGTCCAGCACCCGGTCGCCAGGCTGCGCGTCGAGCAGCGCCAGCGCGTGCGCGATCATCTTCTCGTTGAGCGCGGCATTGACCTGGATGAAGTCCAGCGGCCGGAACGCCAGTTCCACGTCCCACTGCGGCAGCCGGAACGACAGCGGCACCTCCTGCGGATACAGCGGGTGCACGCTGTCCACGCCACCGGGCTGCAGGAAGATGGCGAAATCGTGTTCCTGGGCGAAGGCGATCAGCGCGTCCTGGTCGCGCGCGCTCAGCGGCTGCATGTGCCGGAAGGTCAGCGCCACCGCGGCGTCGCCGGCGATGAACTCGATCTGCGGGATATCGCGCTTGCCGTCCAGGCTTTCGACCAGCTCCGCCAGCACGCTCACCTTGAAGCCGATCTGCGGGATCACCGTATGGCAGACCGACAGGTCGGCGACGAAGCGCGGGTCCTGCTCGCGGAAGCCGACCAGGGTCTTGTCCTTCTTCTCCACCCGCCGCACCGAGAAACGGCCCTTGCGCCGGTAGCCCCAGGGCGCGCCGGTCAGCGCCGGCAGCACCGCCTGCGGGGTCACGTGGCCGATACGCTCCAGGTTTTCGGTCAGCACCCGCTGCTTGGCGACGATCTGCTGGTCCTCGGCCAGGTGCTGCAGCACGCAGCCGGCGCAGACCCCGAAATGTGGGCAGCGCGGCGTCACCCGCTGCGGCGAGGCCTGCAGCACCTGCACGGTGCGCGCCTCGTCGAAGTGGCGGTTGCGCGCGGTGGGTTCGGCCAGGACGGTCTCGCCGGGCAGCGCGCCGGCGACGAAGGCGACCTTGTCGCCCTCGCGGCGGGCCACGCCGCGGCCGTCGTGGCTGAGGTCGGCGATGTCGGTCTGGAAGGGCGTGCGGTCGAGACGGTTTCTGGATCGGGCCACGTGGCAACAGGCTGCGGGCGGAAAAGGGCGGCCATTGTCGCAGATGGACCGGGCCGGGACCGGCTTGCGATTGCCGCGCCGGCGAGGCAAAGTGGCGCGACGCACGCGCGCCGCCGCGCGGGATGCGACCACGCCGCATGGAGGCTCAGCATGGCATCGACCCAGGATCCGGTAACGCGACTGCTGCTCGTCGAAGACGACCCGATCAGCCGCGCCTTCTTCGACGCGACCCTGCAGGCGTTGCCGGCGCACGTGGACCTGGCCGACTCCGTCGCCAGCGCCCTCGCCCGCGCGCAGACGCAGGCGCACGACCTGTGGCTGATCGACGCCAACCTGCCCGACGGCAGCGGCAGCGAGTTGCTGCACGAGTTGCAGCGGCAACGCCCTGGCACCCTGGGGCTGGCCCATACCGCCGATGCCAGCGCCACGCTTCGCGCCCAGCTGCTCGACGCCGGGTTCGCCGACGTCCTGCTCAAGCCGCTCAGCACCGAGCGCCTGCGGCAGTCGGTACGCCGGCTACTGGCGCGCGGCCGCCTCGGCGGCGCACCCGGTACCGCCGAGCCGACCCTGGACTGGGACGAGACCACCGCGCTGGCTGCGCTCAATGGCGAGCGCGCGCACCTGATCGCCCTGCGCGAATTGTTCCTGGCCGAACTGCCCGGCACCCGCGACGCGGTCGCCTCGGCCCTGCAGCTCAGCGACGACCAGGCCGTACGCAGCCACCTGCACCGGCTGCAGGCCAGCTGCGGCTTCGTCGGCGCCGCCCGCCTGGCGCGCGCCGTGCGCCAGTTGCACGGCGACCCGACCTCCTCGCAGGCCCGCCACCAGTTCAGCGAGGCGGTGGCGGCGTTGTTGCACTGACGGCTGGGATTGGGGATTGGGGATTGGGGATGGCGCTCGATCTTCTGCGCGAGGCGGCGTAGACGCGGCGTCGGTCGCGACCGGCGCGTCGGACGCTGCCTCGCGATCCTGGCCTGGGCCACTCTCGTCCCCCACCTCCCGTCACGGATCCCGTACTGCACTGGCGCCCGTGACGGCCAAGTTGCAAATGAGATTCTTTATCAACTAAATTAACGCCCCGACGACATCTTCGGACCAGCCATCGCCCCGTCCGGTCACTACTGCAACAGGGGCATCGCATGTTTCAGACTTCACTCCACCGGCAAGCGCCGGCGATGGGCCTGCTGGCCCGCGCCTTGCTGGCCGCCCTCGTGGCCGCCACGTCCACCTCGGCCAACGCCCAGGACACCGCCACCGACGACGACACCCGCGGTGCCCAGCCACCGGCCGATGCCACGCAACTGGACACGGTCATGGTCAAGGGCCAGCGGCTCAGCCTGGACCTGCAGCAGGATGCGGCGGTCGGCGCGCTGGGCACGTCCCGCCTGCTGGACACGCCGTTCTCGGTGGCGCTGGTCGAAGAACCCGAGATCGCGCGGCGCCAGGCCACCACGCTGGGGCAGATCTTCATCAACGATCCGTCGGTGTTCGCCGCCGAGCCGCCGGCCAGCACCAACTGGTGGGGCACGCAGATCCGCGGCATCGAGGTGCGCAATTTCTACGTCGACGGCGTGCCGATGCTGATGGAATGGGGCGGCGAGTTCCCGCTGGAAGCGGTGCAGTCGGTGCAGGCGCTGAAGGGCCTGGGCGGCTTCATGTACGGCTTCGGCACGCCCGGCGGCATCGTCAGCTACCAGACCAAGCGCCCCACCGACACCGCGCTGCTGGCCACCACCTTCGGCTATCGCAACGACAGCGCATTCTCGGCCCAGCTCGACGCCGGCGGGCGCGCCAACGGGCCGGACTCCTTCGGGTACCGTCTCAACGGCGGCATCGAACGCGGCGATGCCTACAACGGCGCCGGCATCGACCGGAAGACGCTGGCGCTGGCGGTCGAGCAACCGATCGCCGAGAACCTGACCTGGCATGCGGAAGTGGTGCACGAGCGCAACACGCTCGAGCACGAACCGCTGTACTTCTACTGGGACAGCTACGACGGCGCGCACCTGCCGCGACCGACCAACGACTACGCCAAGATCCGCGTCGACGGCGCCTATTACAGGACCGCCCTGCTGCACGCGACCACCGGCCTGAACTGGCGCATCGACGAACGCTGGAGCGCGGCGCTGAGCCTGGGCGGCAGCCGCCGCCGGCACGAATCGCACAAGACGTTCGGCAACCTGCTCAATGAAGCCGGCGACTACGATGGCGTGGTCTACGACTTCGCCGGAGTGCTGCGCAACAGCGTGGCGCAACTGCTGGTCACCGGCCACGCAGACACCGGCCCGATCGCGCACACGCTGGTGTTCGGCGCCTCGGTGCAGCGCCAATGGGATCAATGGAGCAAGGCGTTCTCCTGGAGCCAGGAGTTCACCGGCAACCTCTACCGCCAGCAGACCTACCGCCCGACCCGCCGCCCGGACTACAGCCTGGCGCCGGTCAGCGCGGACCTGCGCCAGAAGGCGGTGTTCGTCAGCGACACCATGCAGTTCGGCGAGCACTGGCGGGCCATCCTCGGCGCGCGCCACGTGGACTATCAGCAGCGCGATCTGGATGGCGACGCGGCCGTGGACAGCGGTTACCGCACCTCGGTGACGACCCCGACCGTCGCGCTGATCTACAAACCCATCGACGACATCTCGCTCTACGCCAGCTACGTGGAAGCACTGGAACCGGGCAGCCGCGTGGGGAGCGATGCGGTGCCCGCCTATGCCAATGCCGGCAGCGTGCTGCAACCGACGGTGAGCAAGCAGTACGAGTTGGGCGCCAAGTGGCAGAGCGGACGCTTCGCCCTGACCACCGCCGCGTTCCGCATCGAACGCGGCGCCCAGATCGACGCCTACCGCGACGGCCAGCGCTACCTGACCCAGGACGGCCTGACCCTGTATCGCGGGCTGGAAGTGATCGGCAGCGTCGGCGTGACCGACGATCTGGAACTGGGCGTCGGCGGACTGTGGATGGACCCGCGTCTGGAGGATCTGTCGCCGGACAACGCGGCCCTGCGCGGCAACCGCCCGGCCGGCGCCGCACGCCGGCAACTGCTGGCCAATGCCACCTGGCGCGTACCGGGCGTGCGTGGCCTGAGCCTGCACGGCAACGTGCGCTACTCCGGCGACGCGTATTACGAGGATCAGAACCGCGTGCTCATCCCCGGGCACACCGTCGCCGCGGCGGGCTTCCAGTACGCCACCACGCTGGGCGGCTACGACGCGCTGCTGACCGGCAACCTCAACAATCTGTTCGATCGCAGCTACTGGAACCAGCACACGCTGGGCGAGGCGCGCAATGCCGCGCTGAGCCTGCGGATCGATTGGCGCTGAGCGGCTGCCTGCCGCGGCTGTCGCTGCGCGCGGCCGCAACAGCAGCGCGGCACTCACGCGTGGACGCCGCCGATCACGATGAAGCGGCGTTACGGAAACGGCTCTTTTTCCCTTCTGCGAGCTTGGCTGCGCCGGGCGTTGCCAGGAACGCCCGTCGCGGCTGATCCCGCAAAAGGGGACAAGAGCCGCTCCTACGAACTACCCGCCTCCGGTTGAGGTGCGGCCGACGCAGGCGCACGCTGGCACCGTCGTGCCGACTGCCCGGCGCTGCCGATCCGACGCCATCACGATGCCGCGGACGGCGGCGACCGAAGCGGCGCCTCCGGCGTGGACGCCAACGTCGAATCGGCCTGCGCATCCAGCTCCGCGTCCGCCTCCGGCGTCGCCACGGTCACTGCCGACTCCGCCGCGGTGGCGGCGGCGCTGCGCTGCCGCGCCAGGTCCTCGACCATTTCCCACGACTTCAGGCCACGCCCGCCGAGGTGGTGCAGCAGCACCACGCGCATGCCGCGGCGCAGGCCGGGTAGATCCTCGGCGACCGGTTCGGCGTCGTCGGCCAGGGCCAGCAGGGCGCGCCCGGTCGCCATCCCGCTGCGCTGGTCGTGGCCGCGGTCGCTCAACAACCGGCGCGGTCCGTGCTCGGCGTCGAGCACATAGCGCGCGGCCGGGTCGATCGGCTCGCCGTCGCCGTCGTGGCGTAGGTCGAAGCCCACGCCCAGCGCCTCCAGCAGGTCGCGTTCGAAGCAGCGCAGCGACCAGGCCAGCGGCGCCTCGGCCGCCAGCCGCGCCCGCACCCGCGCGTAGGCCAGGTACAGGTCCGGCGCCGGATCGTCGCGCGGCGCCAGGCGCAGGGTCAGTTCGTTGATGTAGAAGCCGGCCAGCATCGCCTCGCCGCTGAGCCGCGGTGCCGTGTCCACGGCCTCGGCCGCGCGCAGTTGCGCCAGTTCGCCGCGGCGCTGCGCGCTGAAGCGGATCGACTGCAGCGGCTGCAGCGCCGCGCGCAAGGCCTGCTTTTTCGGCCCCTGCACGCCGCGCGCCAGCACGCCGAGCCGGCCGTGGTGCACGCTCAGCACCTCCACCAGCAGGCTGGTCTCGCGCCAGGGCCGCGCATGCAGGACGAAACCGGGTTCGTGCTCGATCAAGGCGGTGGGAGCTGGGAATGGGGAGTAGGGAATGGGGAATCGGAAGGCAGGCCCGAATCATTGCCGAGCGATCCGATGAAAAGGCGGCTTTTCCGGCAGGAGCAGCTTCAGCGGCGATGGAGGTTACCGGGAAAACAGGTCGCGGCTGAAGCCGCTCCTACACATACCACGATTGCCTGGGACACGCGGAAATCCGATTCCCGATTCCCGATTCACCATTCCCGGCGTTATTCCCCGTACCCGAACGCCTTCAGCGCCGCCTCGTCGTCGGACCAGCCCTCGCGCACGCGCACCCAGGTCTCCAGGAACACCTTGGCGCCGAACAGGCGCTCCATCTGCTGGCGGGCCTTGGCGCCGATGTCCTTCAGGCGGGTGCCGCCCTTGCCGATCACGATGGCTTTCTGGCCTTCGCGCTCGACCCAGATCACCGCACCGATGCGCAGCAGCGCGCCGTCCTCGGCGAAGCGTTCGATCTCCACGGTGGTCGCGTACGGCAGTTCCTCGCCGAGCTGGCGCATCAACTGCTCGCGCACCAGTTCGCCGGCCAGGAAGCGCTGGCTGCGGTCGGTGATCTCGTCCTCGCCGAACATCGGCGGCGCTTCCGGCACCAAGGCCAGCAGGTCGCGCACCAGCGCCTCCAGGCCCTTGCGCTTGAGCGCGGAGATCGGGTGCACCGCGGCGAAGCTGCGGCCCTCGCTGACCTGCTGCAGGAACGGCAGCAGCGCGGTCTTGTCCTTGAGCCGGTCGACCTTGTTGACCACCAGCACCACCGGAATGCCGGCGTCGCTGAGCACGTTGAACGCCAGCGTGTCCTCTTCGTCCCAACGCCCAGCCTCGATCACCAGCAGGCCGGCGTCCACGCCTTCCAGCGAGCCGCGCGCGGCGCGGTTCATCACCCGGTTCATGGCGCGCTTCTGCTCGCGGTGCAGGCCCGGGGTATCGACCAGCAGCAACTGGCCGGCCGGGAAGCTGGCGATGCCCAGCAGCCGGTGCCGGGTGGTCTGCGGCCGGTTGGAGACGATGCTGACCTTGGCGCCCACCAGGGCGTTGGTCAGGGTGGACTTGCCCACGTTGGGGCGGCCGATCACGGCCACGCTGCCGCTGCGGTAAGGGGGGGTGGCTTGCTCGTTCACTTGCTCGAATCCAGTTGCTCGATGGCGGCGGCGGCGGCCTGCTGCTCGGCCAGGCGCCGCGAGGTGCCCTCGCCCTCGGTCACCAGGGCGGGCTCGGCGAGTACGCAGCGTACCCGGAATAGTTTGGCGTGGTCGTCGCCGGTCTCGCTGATCAGTTCGTAGGCCGGCAGGCTCCGCTGCCGGGCCTGCAGCCATTCCTGCAGGCGGGTCTTGGCGTCCTTCTCCACCTTGCCGACCGGCAGCGCCGCCAGCGCGGCCTCGAACCAGGGCAGGATCGTGGCGCGGCAGGTCTCGAAGCCGGCATCCAGATAGATCGCCGCGACCACGGCCTCCACCGCATCGGCCAGGATCGAGTCGCGGCGATGGCCGCCGGACTTCATCTCGCCCGGCCCCAGGGTCAGGCGTTCGCCCAGCTCCAGCTGCCGGCCGATCGCGGCCAGCGAGGCCTCGCGCACCAGCTCGGCGCGGGCGCGGGTCAGCGCGCCTTCGTCGGCCTTGGGCCAGCGCTGGTACAGCGCCTCGGCGATCAGCAGGTTGACGATGCCGTCGCCGAGGAACTCCAGGCGTTCGTTGTGCGGCGCACCGGCGCTGCGATGGGTCAGCGCCTGCGCCAGCAACTGCGGCTCGGCGAAGCGGTGACCGATGCGGTCACCGCGCAGGATGGTCTTACTGGGCACCACGCGTCGTCAGGTCCTGGGTGGCGTCGAACTTGCCGACCACGTCCAGATTGGCGATCAGCGGGCGGCGCACTTCGTAGGCCACGTGCATCTTCACCCCGGTATCGGTGCGCTCGAAGGTGACGTCGCTCGGCTTCACGTTGTCCGAGTTGTTGATGTCCAGGCGCCGGAACAGCGAGGCCTTGGCCTGCGACGGGTCCATCTCGGCGCTGCCGGCTTCCGTCGCCAGGCCCTTCATCGCCGAGCGCACCGCATAGAACTCCATGTACATCGGGAACAGCTTCATGCCGATGTAGACGAAGAATCCGACCACCGCCAGCACGATCACGAACGAGGTCAAGGTCATGCCACTTTGCTTGTGCTTCATCGCGCTTCCCCTCACGCAAGTCACTGAATGGTCGTTCCGATCCGCGACGGATCGAAACTGCCGCTGCAGAACCACCCTTCGCAATTGAGCCAGATCAGGAACGCCTTGCCGCGCAGGTTCTCCTCGGGCAGGAAATGGGTCTGGGTCCAGAACCGGCTGTCCTCGCTGTTGTCGCGATTATCGCCCATCACGAAGTACTTGCCCGGCGGCACCACCCAGTCGCCCTGGCCGGCCGGATTGTTGCGGTCGATCCATTCCAGTTCGGTGTGGGGACGGCCCGGCAGGTATTCGGTGAGCAGCGTGGCGCCGGTCATTTCCGCGCCCTTGCCCTTGCCGACGTACTCGCCCATCACCTTGTACTTCATCGGCGTGCCGTTGATGTACAGGGTGTCGCCGTGGAAGCCGATGCGGTCGCCCGGCAGGCCGATCACGCGCTTGATCCAGTTCTCGTCCGGCTTGTGCGGCGGCTTGAACACCACCACGTCGCCGCGCTTGGGCTCGCCGACCGGAATGATCTTCTGGTTGGTGATCGGCAGGCGGAAGCCGTAGGAGAACTTGTTGACCAGGATGAAATCGCCGACCAGCAGGTTCGGCATCATCGAGCTGGATGGGATCTTGTACGGCTCGGCGATGAAGCTGCGCAGGATCAGCACCACCGCCAGCACCGGGAAGAACGCCCGCGAGTAGTCCACCAGCACCGGCTCGGCGTCCAGCAACCCGGCCCGCGCGGCACGGCGCTTGGCGAAGAACAGCTTGTCCAGCAGGGTGATGATGCCGGTGGCGAAGGTCAGGACCACCAGCGCGATTTCAAACCATTTCATTCGTATTCCTTTGGAATGGGAATCGGGAATGGAGAATGGGAAATCGGGAAGGCAAGAGCATGCGCTCCTTCCATTCCCCATTCCCGATTCACGATTCCCAGCTACTTGTCCATCTGCAGTACAGCCAGGAAGGCTTCCTGCGGGATTTCCACGCGGCCGACCTGCTTCATGCGCTTCTTGCCTTCTTTCTGCTTTTCCAACAGCTTCTTCTTGCGCGAGACGTCGCCACCATAGCACTTGGCCAGCACGTTCTTGCGCATCGCCTTGACCGTGGTGCGGGCGATGATCTGCGAGCCGATCGCGGCCTGGATCGCCACGTCGAACATCTGCCGCGGGATCAGGTCCTTCATCTTCTCGCACAGCTCGCGGCCGCGGCGATCGGCGTGGCTGCGGTGCGCGATCAGCGACAGCGCATCGACCTTGTCGCCGTTGATCAGCACGTCCACGCGCACGAACGGGCCGGCGTCGAAGCGCACGAAGTGGTAGTCCAGCGAGGCGTAGCCGCGGCTGACCGACTTGAGCTTGTCGAAGAAGTCCAGCACCACCTCGGCCATCGGCAGTTCGTAGCTGATCTGCACCTGGCTGCCCAGGTAGTTGATGCCGATCTGGCTGCCGCGCTTTTCCTCGCAGAGCTTGATGATGTTGCCGATGTATTCCTCGGGGGTGAGGATGTTGGCGCGGATGATCGGCTCGCGGATCTCCTCGACCATGTTCACCGGCGGCAGCTTGGCCGGGTTGTCCATGCTGATGATGCTGCCGTCGGTCTTCAGCACCTCGTAGACCACGGTCGGCGCGGTGCTGATCAGGTCCAGGTTGTACTCGCGCTCCAGGCGCTCCTGCACGATCTCCATGTGCAGCATGCCGAGGAAGCCGCAGCGGAAGCCGAAGCCCATCGCCTCGGAGCTTTCCGGCTCGAAGCGCAGCGCCGCGTCGTTCAGGCGCAGCTTGTCCAGCGCCTCGCGCAGGTTGGTGTAGTCCTCGGCATCGACCGGGAACAGACCGGCGAACACGCGCGGCTGCATTTCCTGGAAGCCGGGCAGCGGCTTGCTGGCCGGGTCGCCGGCCAGGGTCAGGGTGTCGCCGACCGGCGCGCCGTGCACGTCCTTGATGCTGGCGGTGACCCAGCCCACCTCGCCCGCGCGCAGCGCCGGCAGCACCTTGCGCTTGGGCGTGAACACGCCGACGTTGTCGACCTGGTGGGTGCGGCCGGTGGACATCACCAGCAGCTTGTCGCCGGCCTTGATCTCGCCCTGCATCACCCGCACCAGCGAGACCACGCCCAGGTAGTTGTCGAACCAGGAGTCGATGATCAGCGCCTGCAGCTTGTCGGTGTCGCGCGGCACCGGCGGCGGGATGCGCTGCACGATCGCCTCCAGCACGTCGCGCACGTTCAGCCCGGTCTTGGCGCTGACCGCGACCGCGTCGGTGGCGTCGATGCCGATCACCGCCTCGATCTCGGCCTTGGCGCGGTCGATGTCGGCGGTGGGCAGGTCGATCTTGTTCAGCACCGGCACCACTTCCAGGCCCTGCTCCACCGCGGTGTAGCAGTTGGCCACCGACTGCGCTTCCACGCCCTGCGCCGCGTCCACCACCAGCAGCGCGCCTTCGCAGGCGGCCAGCGAGCGGCTGACCTCGTAGGAGAAGTCGACGTGGCCGGGGGTGTCGATGAAGTTCAGGTGGTAGACCTGCCCGTCCTGCGCGGTGTACGGCAGCGACACGGACTGGGCCTTGATGGTGATGCCGCGTTCGCGCTCGATCGGGTTGGAGTCGAGCACCTGCGCTTCCATCTCGCGCGCCTGCAGGCCGCCGCAGAGTTGGATGATGCGATCGGCCAGGGTCGATTTGCCGTGGTCGACGTGGGCGATGATGGAGAAGTTGCGGATGTTCCGCATCGAATCAGAGGACATGAGGTGGGCGGCGGCCAGGACCGTCGTCAGGATAACGGGCCATTATCGCATGGCCGGCGGCCGCTGGTGACGGCCGCCGGATTCGCCCCTGGCCCCGGGCGCCGACCCGGCTGGATCGGCACCGGGGATGGCGCCCGGCCACGGCCGGGCGCCCGGGATCAGCCGCCGGCGCGTACCGCGACGAAGCTGGTGGTGTCGCGGACGCGGATCAGCAGCATCACCACGTCACCCTTCTTGTAGGCGCTCAGCTGCTGGTTCAGGGCCGCCACGCTGCCGACCGGGGTGCGCCCGACCTGCAGGATCACCATGCCCGGGACCAGCTGCGCGTCGCGCGCGGCGCGGCCGGTCACCGCGGTGATGCGCACGCCCTTGCCCGGCTCCACGCCCAGTTGCTGGCGGGTGGCGGCGTCCAGATCCGCCACGTCGATGCCGAGCAGCGCGTTGGCCCCGGTGGCCGGGGCGGCGTTGTCGCCCACCACCGGACCGGCGTTGGGCTGGGCGTCGTCGGCCAGCGCGGTCAACTGCACGGTCAGCTCGCGCGGCTTGCCGTCGCGCAGGATGCCCAGGCGCACCTTGGCGCCCGGCTGCATCGCGCCGATCATCGGCGGCAGGTCACTGGAGGCGCCGATCTCGGTGCCGTTGACCGTGCGGATCACATCGCCCACTTCCAGCCCGGCCTTGGCCGCCGGGCTGCCCTGGACCAATTGGTTGACCAGCGCGCCGCGCGTATCCGGCAGACCCAGGCCCTGCGCCTTCAGCGAATCGATGGCGCCGACCATTACCCCGAGCTGGGCGCGGGTGACCTTGCCGGTCTTCTTGATCTGCTCGACCGCGCTCATCGCCAGGTCGATCGGGATCGCGAAGCTGATGCCCATGTAGCCGCCGGAGGCGGAGAAGATCTGCGAGTTGATGCCGACCACTTCGCCGCGGGTGTTGAGCAGCGGGCCGCCGGAATTGCCCTGGTTGATCGCCACGTCGGTCTGGATGAACGGCACGTAGCGCTGGTCGGCGTAAGGGTTGCTGCGACCGGTGGCGCTGACGATGCCGGCGGTGACCGAGTGGTCCAGGCCGAACGGCGAGCCGATCGCCACCACCCACTGGCCGGGCTTGAGCAGGTTGGAGTCGCCGATGCGCACCGTCGGCAGGTTCTTGCCGTCGATCTTCAGCAGCGCCACGTCGTACTGCTGGTCGCTGCCGACCACCTTGGCGGTGAACTCGCGGCGATCGGTGAGCTTGACCTTGACCTCGCTGGCACCGTCGACCACGTGGTGGTTGGTCAGCACGTAGCCGTCGGGCGAGATGATGAAGCCCGAGCCCATCGAGCGGCCCGCGGGACCATCGTCATCCGGCGCGCCGCCGCGCGGCTGCCCGGGCATCCCCGGCATGCCCTCCGGACCGAAGAAGCGGCGGAAGAACTCGGGGATCTGGTCGTCGTCGGGCATGCCGCCGCCGGAGCGCGCGGCCGCGGCGCGGCGGCTGATGGTGGTCTCGACATTGACCACGCCCGGCCCGACCTGCTCGACCAGCCGGGTGAAATCGGGAAGGTTGCCGACCAGTTGCGGTGCCGGCGCGGACTGCGCGGCCGGCGGCGTGGCGCTGGCGGCGCTGGGGCTGGGCTGCTGCGCGCAGGCGGCCAGCGGCACGGTCAGCGCCAGCAGGCCCAACAGATTGTGGCGGATACGGTGAGTCATCGGACGCGAGCCTCCGGTTCGGGAAGGGGAAGAACGAGGGGACGAAGCAACGGGGACCACGCGCCGGGTCGAAGCAGGACGCCTGCCGGCGCGCGGGGTCAGGGCTGCTGCTGCGGCGGCGGGTTGGCCACGGCGTCGGCAGGCAATCGGGGTTCGAACGGATAGAACGCCGCCGGGTCTGCGCCGCTGCGCGGGAAGCTGGCAGTGAAGGCGCTGCCGGCATCGGCGGCCGGCAGCGTCGAGCGCGGCCACGGCCGGGCCTGCAGCGGCGCGGCCGGATGCCCGAACGGATCGCTGGCGCGTTGCGCGACCATCGTCGGAGGCACGACCGGCGCCACGAACGGCGTCTGCGCGGGCGTCTTGGCTTGCGGCTTGGTGGGCGCCGCCGCGGCATAGGCGCGCTCGGCCGGGGCGCTGCGGGGCCGCGCGGCCTGCTCGCTGCGCGCGGCCTCGCGTCGCGCCGCCGCCTCCTGCCGGCGGTTGGCCGCGATCGCCATCGCCGGCGCCGCCGCGACGGCCGCGGCGAGGTCGCCCTGCGGATCGGCCGGCGCCGGCGCCGGTGCGGGCGTCGGGACCTGCGGCGTGGTGGCGACAGGCGCCGGTGTCGGCGCGGTGGCATCGGCCACCTGCGCCGGCGTCAGCGCTTCGGGGGTCTGCGGCAGGCGCTGGGTCACGAACAGGGCCAGCAGGGCAACCGAGGCGGCCAGGGCCGCACTGCCGCCCCAGCGCCAGGTGCGGCGCTTGCCGGCCGCGCTGGCCACTTGGGCGCGCGCGGCCTGCTGCACTTCGGCGGCCACCGCCTGGCGCACGCGGGCGCTGAAATCGCTAGGCGCCGGCACGCTGACGCGCCCGCGCAGGATGTCGCCGCACAGCTGCCAGCGCTCGTGGCAGCCGGACAGCTCCTCGTCGTGCTGCAGCCGGCGCAGCACGAAGCGCGCTTCGTCGGCCGGCAGTTCGCCGTCGATCAGGGCGGACAATTGCTGCCGGTAGTGCAGCTCGAACTTGTCCGGCGCTGCGCTGTCGGGCGCCGGCACTGGCTTGGGAAAGGGCGTGCTATCGGTCATACGCGGTGTCGCTCACGGGTGGCGCTGTCGGTATCCAGCAGGGGACGGAGTTCGGCGTCGATGGCCTCGCGGGCGCGGAAGATCCGCGAACGCACGGTGCCGATCGGGCAGCCCATCTTCTGCGCGATGTCCTCGTAGCTCATGCCCTCCACCTCGCGCAGGGTGATGGCGGTGCGCAATTCTTCCGGCAAGGCGTCGACCGCCTTCATTACCGTGCGTTCCAGCTCCTGGCGCATCAGTTCGCGCTCGGGCGTGTCGGTGTCGCGCAGCCGGGTGCCGCTGTCGAACTGCTCGGCATCGAGCACGTCGACATCGTCGGTGGGCGGCCTGCGGTTGTGCGCGACCAGGTAGTTCTTGGCGGTGTTCACGGCGATCCGGTGCAACCATGTAGAGAACTGGGCGTCGCCACGGAAGCTCCCCATCGCGCGGTAGGCGCGGATGAAGGTGTCCTGGGCCACGTCCTGACATTCGCTCCAGTCGGCGATGTAGCGCCCGATCAGGCCGACGATCCGATGCTGGTACTTGCGCACCAGCACATCGAACGCCGCGCTCTCGCCGCGCTGCACACGCCGGACCAGTTCCAGGTCCAGCTCCTGAGGTGTTTCGACATCGGCCATAGCGGGCCGCACTCCTGTCAGCCCAACCTACGTCGGACCCTCTGACCGCCAATTCGGAAAAAAGTTCAGCGCCCCTCAGCGGATCGCCGCCCCACGACGTTAACCGGCGTTCCGTTAGGCTGGCGCAAGGCCAGCGGTCGCGGGACCCGCGTCAATCCCCTTGCATTGGGATTTGACGCGACGGAAACAACCTCTGGATGATAACGATCTTCTCCATACACAAGCGGATGGTCCTCCCCATGCTTTCAGGCTTCGACGGGCTCCGATTCAGTCACTGGCAAGCGGACATTCGCGGCGACGGCGTCGTCGTGCTCAGCCTCGACCGCCAGGACGCGCCCGTCAACGCGCTGTCGCAGGACGTGCTGCTGGAGCTGGGCGACCTGCTCGAGCGCATCGCCATCGATCCGCCCAAGGGCGTGGTGATCCGCTCGGCCAAGGACAACGGCTTCATCGCCGGCGCCGACCTCAAGGAGTTCCAGGAATTCGACCGCCGCGGCACCGTCAACGACGCCATCCGCCGCGGCCAGGCCACCTTCCAGAAACTGGCGGAACTGCCCTGCCCCACGGTGGCGGCGATCCACGGCTTCTGCATGGGCGGCGGCACCGAGATCGCCCTGGCCTGCCGCTACCGCGTGGCCTCCAGCGATGCGGCCACCCGCATCGGCCTGCCCGAGACCAAGCTCGGGATCTTCCCCGGCTGGGGCGGCAGCGCGCGCCTGCCGCGGCTGATCGGCGCGCCGGCGGCGATGGACCTGATGCTCACCGGGCGCACCGTGTCGGCCTCGGCGGCACGTGCGATGGGCCTGGTCGACAAGGTCGCCGCGCCGGCCGTGCTGACCGATACCGCGGTGGCGCTGGCGCTGTCCGGCACCGCCCGTCCCTTCAAGCAGCGCGCCACCGCCTGGGCCACCAACACCTGGCCGGCACGCAAGCTGTTGGCGCCGCAGATGCGCAAGCAGGTGGCGCGCAAGGCGCGCAAGGAGCACTACCCGGCGCCGTACGCGCTGATCGGCGTGTGGGAACGCAGCGGTGGCAGCGGCATCCAGGCGCGCCTGGATGCCGAACGCAAGGCCGTGGTCAAGCTGGCCAGCACCCCGACCGCGCGCAACCTGATCCGCATCTTCTTCCTCACCGAACGGCTCAAGGCGCTGGGCGGCAAGGCGCACGGCATCCGCCACGTGCATGTGGTCGGCGCCGGTGTGATGGGCGGCGACATCGCCGCCTGGTCGGCCTACAAGGGCTTCGAGGTGACCCTGCAGGACCGCGAGCAGCGCTTCATCGACGGTGCGCTGAGCCGCGCTGGCGAACTGTTCGCCAAGCGGGTCAAGGACGACAGCAAGCGTCCGGCGGTGGCGGCGCGGCTGAGGGGCGACCTGGCCGGCGACGGCGTGCCGACGGCCGACCTGGTGATCGAGGCGATCATCGAGAATCCGCAGGCCAAGCGCGAGTTGTACCAGGCGCTGGAACCGCGCATGCAGCCGAATGCGCTGCTCAGCACCAACACCTCCTCGATCCCGCTGACCGAGCTGCGCGAGCACATCCAGCGCCCGGCGCAGTTCGGCGGCCTGCACTACTTCAACCCGGTGGCGCAGATGCCGCTGGTGGAGATCGTCTGCCACGACGGCCTGGCGCCGGAGAACCAGAAGCGGCTGGCCGCGTTCTGCAAGGCGATCGACAAGCTGCCGGTGCCGGTCGCCGGCACCCCCGGCTTCCTGGTCAACCGCGTGCTGTTCCCGTACATGCTGGAAGCGGCCACCGCCTATGCCGAGGGCATTCCCGGGCCGGCCATCGACAAGGCCGCGGTCAAGTTCGGCATGCCGATGGGCCCGATCGAGTTGATCGACACCGTGGGCCTGGACGTGGCCGCCGGCGTCGGTGCCGAGCTGGCGCCGTTCCTGGGCCTGCCGATCCCGGCGGCGCTGCAGACCGTGGAGCCGGGCAAGCGCGGCAAGAAGGACGGCCAGGGCCTGTACACCTGGGAGAACAGCCGCGCCAAGAAGCCCGAACTGCCCAAGGACTACCACGCCCCGGACGACCTGGAAGACCGCCTGATCCTGCCGCTGCTCAACGAGGCGGTGGCCTGCCTGCACGAAGGCGTGGTCGCCGACGCCGACCTGCTCGATGCCGGCGTGATCTTCGGCACCGGCTTCGCCCCGTTCCGCGGCGGCCCGATCCAGCACATCCGCGCCGCCGGCGCCGACGTGTTGCTGGCACGCCTGCGCGCCCTGCAGGCGCGTTATGGCGAGCGCTTCGCGCCGCGCCCGGGCTGGGAGTCGCCGGCGCTGCGCGAACCGGTGGTCTGAGGCGCGCACAGATTCCGCGCAGGAGCGGCTTCAGCCACGACGGGCATGATCGAGAACGTCCATCGCGGCTGAAGCCGCTCCGACAAAAGACGGCGTTGCGGCGACGGGCCGCGCGCATGCGCATGATCCGGACATCGCGGCGGCCGTCGGCGCCAAGGCGCTCGCAGGAGCGGCTTCAGCCGCGACCGGCATTCCCGGTGCTCGACGGCTGCCACTCCGGAACGGCAAACGACCGCGGCGCCGGCAGGCGTGCCATCCAGCAACCGCGCCGTTTACGGGTGCGAGTGGCCATGCGCATGGCCATGCCCGTGCGCGCGATGGCCATGGGCATGATCGTGTGCGTCATGACCCTGCCCGTGATGATCGTGACCACCGCCCTCGCCCGCCGCGGCCGGCGCGCCACACGGCGTGGCGCCGCAATGGCCGGCTTCCATCTGCAGGGTGATGTGATCGATGTCGAAACGCGCATGCAGGCCATCGCAGAGCGCGGCACGCAGTGCATCGGCGTCGGCACCCTCGGCCACCACCACGTGCGCGGTCAGCGCCGGCGTGCTGGAGGCCAGCGCCCATACGTGCAGGTCGTGCACACTGGCCACGCCGGGCGCCGCCTGCAGGTAGCCGCGCACCGCATCCAGGTCCACGCCCTTGGGCACGCCTTCCAGCAGCACGTTGATCGCCTCGCGCAGCAATACCCAGGTCCGCGGCAGCACCCACAGGCCGATCAGCACCGCCAGGATCGGATCGATCAGCTTCCAGCCGGTGACACGGATCGCCAGCGCGCCGACGATCACCGCGACCGAGCCGAGCATGTCGCTCCACACTTCCAGGTAGGCGCCCTTCATGTTGAGGCTCTCGCCGCTGCCGGCCTTGAGCAGGCGCATCGAGATCAGGTTGATCAGCAGGCCGAACGCGGCGATGCCGAGCATGCCGACGGTGGCGATCTCCTGCGGCTGGCGGAACCGCTGCACCGCCTCCCACAGGATGTAGCCGGCCACCACGAACAGCAGCGCGCCGTTGACCAACGCACCCAGCGCCTCCAGCCGCGCGTAGCCGTAGCTGCGTTTGGCATCGGGGGGGCGCCGGCTCAGCCGCACCGCGATCAAGGCGATCATCAGCGCCAGCGTGTCGGTGGCCATGTGCGCAGCGTCGGACAACAGCGCCAGGCTGTTGGTGACGAAGGCGCCGACCACTTCCACGACGAGGAACAGCGCGGTGAGGCCGAGCGCCCACCACAGGGGCTGCTCGTGACGGATCTCGGTGGGGGCGTGACTGTGATCGTGTCCCATGGGGCGACCGGGCGGCGATGCGGAGAAAGATGGCCGCTACCTTAGGCCGCCGCCAGCGCGGAGACTATTACACCTCCGCGGCGGCCGCCTGCCCCGGCACGAACACCGCACGGACGCAGCCGTCGTGCTTGTGCTTGAACAGGTCGTAGCCGCGCGCCGCCTCCTCCAGCGGCATCCGGTGCGTGGCCAGGAAGCGCGTCTTGAACGCGCCGCTGCGCGCCAGTTCCAGCAGGCGCGGCACGTAGTGCTGGCCGTGCTGCTGGGCGGTGCGTACGGTCAGCCCCTTGTTCATCACCGCACCGAGCGGGAACTTGTCCATCAGCCCGTACACGCCCAGGATCGATAGCGTGCCGCCCTTGCGGCAGGCCAGGATCGCCTCGCGCAACGCCTGGCCGCGGTCGGTATGCAGATGCAGCGCCTGCTTGACCCGGTCGTAGGCGTAGCCGAGGCCGGTGCCATGCGCCTCCATGCCGACTGCGTCGATGCACGCATCGGGTCCGCGCCCGCCGGTCATTTCGCGCAGCATCTCGACCACGCTGTCGACCGCGCTGTAATCGATCACCTCGTTGCCGAGCACGTCGCGCGCCAGCGCCAGCCGCTCGGGCAGGCGATCGATGGCGATGACCCGCTCGGCACCCAGCAGCCGCGCGCTCTGCTGCGCCATCAGCCCGACTCCGCCGCACCCCCACACCGCCACGGTCGCGCCGGGCTGGATGTTGCAGAAATCGGCGCCCATGAAGCCGGTGGGGCCGGCGTCGGACAGGAACAGCGCGTCCTCGTCGTCCACCTCCTCCGGGATGGCGAAGCAGCCGACGTCGGCATGCGGCACGCGGATGAAGTCCGCATGCGAGCCGGCGTAGCCGCCGAAGGCGTGGGTGTAGCCGTAGATGCCGGCGGTCGGATAGCCGAGCAGCGGCTCCTGCATCTCCCAGTTGGGGTTGGTGTTGTCGCACAGCGAGAATTCCTGGCGCCCGCAGTGCCAGCATTCGCCGCAGGAAATGAACGAGGGCACCACCACGCGCTGGCCGACGCGCAGGTTGCGCACCTGCGGTCCGACCTCGACCACTTCGCCCATGAATTCGTGGCCGATGATGTCGCCTTCGCGCATCGTCGGCAGGTAGCCGTCGATGAAATGCAGGTCCGAGCCGCAGGTGGTGCTGAGGCCGACCTTCAGGATGACATCGCGTGGGTTGACGATGCGTGGGTCGGGAACCGTTTCCACCCGCAGATCGTTGACGCCGTTCCAGCACAGTGCGCGCATGGCGGACTCCTAGTGTTCGTGGTGGTCGCGGCCGCGCGCGGACGGGTTGTCGCGCAACGTCGGCACTTCGCCGCACTCGATCCAGGCCTTGAACCGATGCAACACCTTGCCGACCAGTGCATCCGGGGCGGCGCCGACCAACTTGGCCACGGCCTGGGCGACGATGCCGCCCTCGACGCGGTACTCCACCGCCAGGGTGGTTTCGCAGCCGAAGCCATCCGGTGCGGCACGCACGCTCAGCGTGGTCTGCAGATGCAGACCGTGCTCGCCGCTGCCCACATAGCTGACCGACTCGCCAAGACAGGCCTCGCCGCGCCGGCACTCCAGTTCGAGGTGGCGCTCCAACGGCAGGCACAAGCGCCATTGCGAGGCGTAACCATCGCCGGACTGCAGTTCGGCCAGGCCCGACAGCACCTGTTGCTGCACGCCGACATCGCACCAGGCATCGAGGATCTGATGCGGTTCGCCCAGAATGCTGAGGGTACGGACCAGGCGCGTGCCGTCCAGGGTGGCGGCCGCGTCGTTGACCGGGGATTCGCGCATGGGAAGGCTCCTGGCAGGACCGGAACGATCGCGATGCGGGTCACGGCGCGTCGGCCGCGACCCGCAGCGCAGCTCAGCGGGTGGACGCGGCCGGCGGCGTGCCGCCACTCTGCAACTGCTGCGCCTTGGCCAGGTGCTCGGCCACGTGCGTGCGCGTGGTGCGCAGGTGCGCGGCGACCTCCGGGGTCTTGGCGGCGGGGATCAGGGTGCTGTCGAGCATCTGCAGCGCCGCCTGGTGGTCCTTGACCATCGCCATCACGTAGGCTTGCGCGAAGCGGTCGCCATCCAGTGCCTGCAGCTTGCCGGCCTCGGCCTTGGCCTTCTGCATCTGCTGCTGCGCCGGTGCGGCCTTGGCATCGGGTCCCCACGGCGCGATCTTGGCGTTGTTGTCGGAGTGCTCCTTGACCATCTGCATGGCGTAGTCGCGCACCGGGCCCTTGACCTGTTTCTGCAAGGCCAGGTTGCCGGCGTTGATCTCGCTGGTATTGATCGCCGACAGCACGCCGAGCGCCTGCTTCTCGTTGAGCGCAGACGCGCGCGCGGCTTGCACGCCCTGCATGCCGGACGACGTCTGCGCCGCGGACGTCGACGGCGTTTGCTGTTGCATCGCGCCGGGATCGTGACCGCCGGCCTGGCCGGAGGGATCGGTCTGCGCATGAGCAAGGCCGACGCCGAGAACCGACATCAGCGCCAGGGAAAGACCGGAACGGTAGCTACGCATGACAGTGTCCTTTGCATGAGAGGTGCTGCGCATGCTCCGCGGCGTGTCGTGAGCGCATGGTTGAACGCGGGTGCAGGCGATGCGAAATGCTGCAAATGCAAAGAAATCGAGGCTGGGCGATGCGGCGCATCGGCGCCCGTGAGGCTGCGGCGATTGACGCCACGGCGATGCGTGCATCACGCCGCCCGACGCGCCGTGATCCACGCTGGAGCGAACCCGTTTGCGGAGCGCAGCACATGGCACAACGACATCTCCCGCTGGCACAACAGGTGATCGTGATCACCGGCGCCTCCAGCGGCATCGGCCTGTGTACCGCGCTGCTGGCCGCCGAGCGCGGGGCCCGCGTGGTGCTGGTGGCGCGCAGCCAGGGTGTCCTCGACGCGACCGTGCAGGCGATCCGCGACGCCGGCGGCGAGGCGATCACGGTGGTCGCCGACGTGGCCGAGCGCGCGCAACTGGACGAGACCGCGACGGTGGCGATCCGGCACTTCGGCCGCATCGACACCTGGGTGAACAACGCCGGCGTGGCAATCTACGGCAAGCTCGCCGACGTGGACGAGCACGACAGCAGGCGCCTGTTCGACGTGAACTTCTGGGGCGTGGTGCATGGATCGATGGCGGCGCTGCCGCATCTGCTGGCCTCGCGCGGCAGCCTGGTCAACCTGGGCAGCGAGGCCTCCGAGGCGGTGATCCCGCTGCAAGGCATGTATGCAGCCTCCAAGCATGCGGTCAAAGGCTTCACCGACACCTTGCGGATCGAGCTGGAGCACCTGGACGATGCGCCGGTGTCGGTGGTGCTGATTCAGCCGACCGCGGTGAACACGCCGTATCCGCAGCATGCGCGCAACTACCTGCGCGAGGAACCGACGCTGCCCAAGCCGAGGATCGCGCCGCTGCGGGTGGCCGAGGCGATCCTGCACGCGGCCGAACACGGCGGCCGCGACGTGAAGGTGGGCCTGCTGGCCAGCGCCAACGTGGCGATGACCCATCTGCTGCCGCGCCTGGCCGACCGGCTCTCGGCCCTGCGCAGCGAACAGCAGCGGCAGGCGCAACCGGCGCGCGATCCGCAGGGCACGCTGTACCGCGCCGGCGAGAGCGGCCGCATCCACGGCGACTGACCGCGGCGCATCGCGCCGGCGCTACGGCAACCAGCGCAGCAGCAGCACGCTGAGGCTGGCCAGCGCCAGCAGCGACAGCGTCCCGGCCGCCAGCACGCGGCCACCGGACGCGAGCACCGTGCGCAAGTTCACCGACAGGCCCAGCGCGGCCATCGCCACCAGGGTGAACAGCAACGACAGCGCTTGCGCCGCCTCGATCACCGGCGCCGGCAACACGCCCAGCGCGCGCAGGCCCATCATGCCGACGAAGCCGAACACGAACCACGGCACCAGCGCGTGCGCCGGGCGCCGCTGCGCCGGCGCTCCGCCGCGGATCAGCCCCAGCAACAGCATCACCGGTCCCAGCATCAGCACCCGCATCAGCTTGACCAGCGCACCCACCTGCACGCTCAGCGCGCCCACCGGCACGGTCGCCGCCAGCACCTGCGGCACCGCGTACACGGTCAGGCCGGCGAGGATGCCGTAGTGGCGCTGGTCTAAACCCAGCAACGGCACCGCCAGCGGCAGCAGCAGCACCACCAGCACGCCAAGCGCAGCGGTGAAGGTGATCGCCGCGGCCACGTCGTCGGAGTCAGCGTCGATCACCGGCGCGGCGGCGACGATCGCCGAATTGCCGCAGATCGCGTTGCCGCAGGCGACCAGGGTGGCCAGCCGCGACGGCAGCCCCAGCGCGCGGCCGATGCCGTAGCCGAGCGCGATCGCCAGCAGCACCACCCCGGCGATGGCGCCCAGCAACAGGCCGCCGGCCGCGCCGATGGCGCCGATGCCGACCGACGCCCCGAGCAGCACGATCGCCAGTTCCAGCGGCAGCTTGGCGGCGAAGGCGATGCCGGGGTGGCTGGACGGCGGCAGCCGCCAGGCCGTGCGCAGCAGCGTGCCCAGCACGATCGCGAACACCAGCGCGTCGATCCAGCGCCGGCCCAGCCACTGCAGTTGCGCGCGCTCGGCCAGCCACGCCAGCGCCGCCACGGCGATGGCCAGGGCCAGCCCGGGCAGCAAGGTCGAACGTTTGTGCAGTTGCGTACGCATGGGAACGAACCGGATCGAAGTGGCGGCAGCGTGCGCCTGCAAACCGTTTGGTTCCATCGCATAATAGTGCACGTTTCGTTCGATCAGCCCGAACGGTGGCCGCATGACCCTGGAACAACTCGCGCTGTTCGTGGCGGTGGCCGAACGCCAGCACCTGACCCTGGGCGCACACGCCGCGCATCGCACGCCATCGGCGGCCAGCGCTGCGATCAAGGCACTCGAGCATCAGTACGGGGTCGCGCTGTTCGACCGGGTTGGCCGCGGCCTGGTGCTGACCGCGGCTGGCGCCGCGTTCTGCGAGGACGCCAAGGCGATCCTGGCGCGCAGCCGCGCCGCCGAACTGGCCCTGAGCGAATGGCGCGGCGTGCTGCGCGGCACGCTCGACCTGCACGCCAGCCAGACCGTGGCCAGCTATTGGCTGCCGACCCGGCTGATGGCGTTCCATGCGCGCTATCCGCAGATCGAGATCCGCCTGAGCGTGGGCAACACCGACAGCGTGGCGCGCGCGGTGCGCGAGGGGCGCGCCGAACTGGGCTTCGTCGAGGGCGGCGTGCAGGCCCCCGAGTTGCTGAGTTCGCCGCTGGACCACGACCGGCTGCGCGTGGTCGCCGCGCCGGACCATCCGTTGGCGGGGCGTCGCCGCCCCGGGCTGGCACGGCTGGTCGCCGACAGCACCTGGATCATGCGCGAACCCGGCTCGGGCACCCGCTCGGCGTTCGAGGCGGCACTGCGCGCCGCCGGCATCGCCCCGGAGCGCCTGCGCGTGGCCCTGTCCCTGCCCTCCAACGAAGCGGTGCTGTCGGCGGTGCAGGCCGGGCACAGCCTGGCGGCGATCTCGCAGCTGGCCGCGGCCCCATGGCTGGAGAGCGGCCGCCTGCAGCCCCTCGCCGTGGCGCTGGGCGAACGCAGCTTCCATGCGCTGCGCCACCGCGAACGCAGCCTGGGGGCGGCGGCCGCGGCCCTGCTGGGCTTGCAGGCCGCGTCCGCCGCGGCCTGAGGGTCGCGCGGACCGGCAGCGGGACCCGGCGCGCGACATCCATTCCAAAACGAGATAGCCCTCGGCAAATGCTTCATTGGAATGGAATGCCTGGCGCTTCTATCCTCGCTCCCGGTCTCTCGCGCGCCAAGGCAGCGAATCGGGGATGTCCGTGCAGTCATCGCCGGACATGCCACGCCCGCCCCGCCACGCCGGCAGACACGTCATCGAGGACAACGATCGGGACAGCCTGCCGTCATGCAGTGCCGCCCTGCCGATGCCCCCAGGACCGGATTTTTCCGGCCCATGCCAACTTGATCGGTCACTTTTTGTCCTGGGAGGGAACAAAAATGCCTTTGGAACAGCTCCGTCGCCCGGCCGGCCGGCGCGCGCACCGCCCTGCCGCCCGCAATCTGCTGGGCGCGGCCATCGTCCTGGCCCTGTCCGGCAACTTCGCCGCGCACGCGCAGAGCGCCCCCGCCGATCCGGCGGCCGCGGCCACGCCGCCCGCCACGACTGACGCCAAGAACGGCCAGCAGCCGGTCACCCTGGACAACGTGATGGTGGTCGGCCAGCGCGCCAGCCTGGAACAGGCGGTGCAGGCCAAGCAGCTCGACGACCACGTGGTCGAGGTCATCTCCGCCGACAACATGGGGCAGATGCCCAATGTCACCGTGGCCGAGGCGCTGGTGCGCCTGCCCGGCGTCAACGGCACCCGCGACCGCGGCAACGAAAGCCTGGCCACGGTGCGCGGCCTCGGCCCGCGCATGACCATGGGCACGGTCAACGGCCGCGAGATCGCCTCTTCCGAACCCAACCGCGCGGTGCGCTGGGAAGTGTTCCCCACCGAGATCGTCTCCACCGTCAAGGTCTACAAGACCCCGTCGGCGGACCTGATCGCCGGCGGCATCGCCGCCACCGTGGACATCTCCACCATCAATCCGCTCGACCACACCGGCCCGACCTTCGTCGCCACCGCCGGCCCGGTGTACTACGACGAGGCCAAGGACGCACGCGACTATTCGCCGTGGGGCCAGCGCCTGGGCGCGAGCTGGATCCACCGCATCAACGACAACCTCGCGGTCGCGCTCGGCGCCACCTACCAGAAGCAGAAGAACGCCGGCGTCTCGATCGGCACCTGGGGCTACACCGACGCCAGCAACGCGCGCGACGTCGATGGCGACGGCAAGGTCGACTACACCCCATGGGGCGCGGCCGACCAGCTCAAGCTGACCGAGCAGACCCGCACCGGCGCCATGGGCACCGTGCAATGGCGCTCGGGCAACCTGGAACTCAAGCTCGACGGCCTGTACTCGCGCATCCGCATCGACGAGGACCAGCGCCAGAACTGGTTCAACAACCTCGGCTACAGCATCTACTCGGCCAGCAATCCGTACACCACGCCCGGCTCGTCCTACACCATCGTCGATGGCGACGTGGTCGCCGGCACCCTGGCCAATTCCAATCTGCAAGTGGACCACGTCATCGCCAACTACGACGAGGTCAAGACACTGGCGGCCGGCGGCCTCAACGCCAAGTGGCGCGGCGACGTGTGGACGCTGGGCAGCGACCTGTCGTTCTCGCAGGCCAAGCGCGACAACGACTGGCGCGCGGTGCGCTTCGGCAGCAATCCGGACACGGTGTCGTTCGACTTCCGCCACGGCGTCACCCCCACCATCAGCACCAGTTCCGACGCGCCGGAATGGGGCATCAGCGGCCAGACCGAACCGCAGGCACTGCGCGACCGCATCGCCGCGCTGGCGCTGAGCGCCAGCCGTGCGATCGCCGATTCGCCGGTCACCGCGCTGGAGTTCGGCGCGCGCGCCGCGCGCCGCGAGAAGCAGAACCGCCACTTCACCAGCTTCCAGTCCGGCTATAGCCAGCCGATCTCGGCCTACCAGGACCTGATCTACCCGGAGACGATGCCGGACCTGAACGTGCCGACCCTGACCGGCGGCGACCTGGACGCGATCGCCAGGCTCGGCTTCGGCGGCTTCGATCCCAGCCTGGCCGTCGAACAGCGCCTGGACCACTGGAACGTCGAGGAAAACGTGCGCGAGGCCTTCGCCAAGGCGGTGTTCAGTTCGCAGTGGTTCGGCGTCGACGTCACCGGCAACGCCGGCGTGCGCGTGGTCCACACCGATACCGACAGCCACGGCTACGACACCGTCGGCGGCGTGGTGCAGCCGAGCAGCGCCGGCAAGACCTACACCGACGTGCTGCCCAGCGCCACGGTCAACTTCCTGATCGATCCCGAGCGCATCCTGCGCGTCTCGGTAGCCAAGGTGATGGCGCGGCCGCCGCTGGACGAACTGCGCACCGGGCGCGCGCTCGACGACCCCAACACCACCGTCGGCCAGCTCACCGGCAGCGGCGGCAACCCGCAGCTCAATCCGTTCCGCGCCACCCAGCTCGACCTGTCCTACGAGTGGTACTTCCACAAGGAAGCACTGGCCGCGCTGGCGCTGTACCGCAAGTGGGTGGATTCGAGCATCGGCTACAAGACCCAGCACGAGACCATCGACGGCCGCGACTACCTGATCAGCGGTCCGTTCAACGGCGGCGGCGGCTACATCAACGGTGCCGAGCTGACCTTCCAGACGCCGTTCTTCTTCATCCCGCACATGGAGAACTTCGGCATCTACTCGAACTACTCGTACGTGGAATCCAACCTGCACGAGTTCTCGCCGGCGGACAATCCGCTGCCGCTCAGCGGCCTGGCGCGCAACACCGGCACGCTGGACCTCTGGTACAACAACAGCAAGTTCGAAGCGCGGATCGGCTACAAGTACCACAGCCCCTACACCGTGGTGTACGGCTGGAACGCGGCGCGGCTGGCGCGACTGGAAAGCGAAGGCACGGTGGACCTGAGCCTGGCCTGGCGCTACAGCGAGCACCTGGGCTTCAAGTTCCAGGTCGGCAACCTGACCAACGAACCGTTGCGCGCGTACAGCGACAACAAGCGCAACCGGCTCGCCAACCAGGACGATGGCGGCTACCAACTGTTCGGCCGCCGCTTCGCCCTGGAAGCGACCTACACGTTCTGAGCCGGTGGAGACCCGCATGCGATCCAGACGCACCTGGCTGCCAGCGCTCGCGCTGGCCCTCGCCACCGCCCTCACCGCGCCCATGGCCGGCGCCGGCACGCTGTACCTCGGCGCCGACCTGTCCTACGTCAACGAGATGGAGGATTGCGGCGTGCAATACCGCGACCACGGCGCGGTGCGCGACCCGTTCGAGCTGTTCCACGCGCACGGCGCCAACCTGGTGCGCGTGCGCCTGTGGAACGATGCGCGCTGGACCCGCTACAGCGACCTGAGCGACGTCAAGAAGACCATCCGCCGCGCGCGCGCGCAGGGCATGCAGGTGCTGCTGGACTTCCACTACTCCGACGACTGGGCCGACGGCGACAAGCAACTGATCCCCAAGGCCTGGGCCAGCATCACCGACCAGGACGAACTGGCGCGCACGCTGTACGGCTTCACCTACGACACGCTGAGCGCGCTGGACCGCGCCGGGCTGATGCCGGAACTGGTGCAGGTCGGCAACGAGAGCAATTCCGACCTGATGGACAGCCAGCCCTGGGACAAGCGCCGGCCGATCGACTGGAGCCGCAACGCCAAGCTGTTCAACGCCGGCATCCAGGCGGTGCGCGACGCCGGCGCGCGCTCGACGATCAAGCCCAAGGTGATGCTGCACATCGCCCAGCCGGAGAACGTGGAGCCGTGGTTCGCCGCCGCGGCCAAGGCCGGCGTACGCGACTTCGACTTCATCGGCATCAGCTACTACCGCAAGTGGTCGCGCGAGACCATGGACCAGCTGGGCGCCACCATCAAGCGCCTGCGCCAGCGCTATCCAGCCGAAGTGATGGTGGTGGAGACCGCCTATCCGTGGACGCTGGAAAGCGGCGACCCCTCGCCCAACCTGCTCGGCGCCGACTCGCTGATCAAGGGCTACCCGGCCACGCCGCAGGGCCAACTGAAGTACCTGGTTGACCTCACGCAACTGGTGGTCGACAACGGCGGCAGCGGCGTCGTGTACTGGGAACCGGCCTGGACCAGCAACCAGTGCAAGACCCGCTGGGGCGTCGGCTCCTCGTGGGAGAACGCCAGCTTCTTCGATTTCCGCCACGGCAACGAACTGCTGCCCGGCATCGGCTTCATGCGGCACGCCTACCGGCCGGCACCGGCCACGACGACCGGCAAGAGTGCCACGCCGGCGCAGGACGCGCGGCCATGATCGAACTGAGCCGCCGCGACCTGCTGCGCTCGCTGGTCGCCGGCGGCGTGCAGGTGGCGGTCCCCGGTGCCGCTGCGGCCCTGGCGCCGGCCGCGCTCGCGGCTGCGCCTGCCAGCGACAACGCCATGCCGCCACTGCCGCTGGACCTGGACGACGACGCACCGCGCCGGCGCCTGCTGTGCGATGGCGGCTGGCGTTTCCATCTCGGCCACGCCGACGATCCGGCACGCGACTTCCATTTCGGCACCTTCCAGCGCACCTACGCCAAGGCCGGCAAGGACACCGCCGACGCCGCCCTGCTCGGCTTCGACGACAGCGACTGGGAGCGCATCGACCTGCCGCACGACTGGGCGGTGGCGCTGCCGCCGCGCCAGGACCCGAGCTCCACCCTGGTCAACGGCGAAGACCCGGCCGCCGCGCATGGCTACACGCCGCTGGGCCGCACCGATCCGCAGACCAGCATCGGCTGGTACCGCCGCGTGCTGGAGATTCCAGCCGAGGACCTGGGCAAGCGCATCAGCCTGGAATTCGACGGCGTGTTCCGTGATTGCATCGTGTTCTGCAACGGCCACATCGTCGGCCGCAACGGCAGCGGCTACTGCGGCTTCGAGGTCGACCTCAGCGACGTGCTCGACTACGGCGCCCGGAACATCATCGCCGTGCGCGTGGACGCCACCCTCGGCGAAGGCTGGTTCTACGAGGGCGCCGGCATCTACCGCCACGTCTGGCTGCGCACCACCGATGCGCTGCACGTGCCGGTGGACGGCGTGTACGTGCGCAGCGCCTGGGACGGCGGCGACGCGCAGGCCCTGGTGGAAACCGAACTGGGCAACAACGGCGCCACGCCACGCCAGTGCAGCGTCGTGTCGGTGATCCGCTCGCCCGACGGGCGCATCGTCGCCCAGGCCAGCTCGGCGCCGGTCACGGTCGAACCGGGCGTGGTGCAGCGCGTGCAGCAGACCCTGGAGCTGGGCACGCCCGCGCCGTGGTCGCCGGAAAACCCACAACGCTACACGCTGTCCACGCGCCTGATCGGCGACGGTCGCACCTGCGATGCGACCAGCACGCACTTCGGCGTGCGCCGCCTGCAGTTCGATCCGCAGCGCGGCCTGCTGCTCAATGGCGCGGCCTACAAGCTGCACGGCACCAACAACCACCAGGACCATGCCGGCGTCGGCACCGCCATTCCCGACCGCCTGCACGAATGGCGCCTGCGCCAGCTCAAGTCGATGGGCTGCAATGCCTACCGCAGCGCGCACAACCCGGCCTCGCCGGCGGTGCTGGAGCTGTGCGACCGGCTGGGCCTGCTGCTGATCGACGAAACCCGGCGCATGTCCTCCGACGACGAGGCCATGGCCGAACTGACCGCGATGGTGCGGCGCGGCCGCAACCATCCCTGCGTGATGCTGTGGTCGCTGGGCAACGAAGAGCCGCAGATGGTCACCGCGCGCGGCGCGCGCATCGTCGCGCGCATGCAGCGCCTGGTGCGGCGGCTGGACCCGACCCGGCCCACCACCTTCGCCATGGACAAGGGTTTCGACGACGGCGTCGGCCAGGTCGTGGACGTGGTCGGCTTCAACTACCGCACCACGCAGATGGACGCCTTCCATGCGCGCCATCCGCAGATCCCGGTCTACGGCAGCGAGACCGGCAGCACCGTCGGCGTGCGCGGCAACTACCGCACCGACGACGTGCGCGGCTATGCCCGCGCCTACGACCTCGACTACCCCTGGTGGGCCAGCAGCGCCGAAGCCTGGTGGAGCTATGTCGCGCAGCGCCCGTACATCGCCGGCGGCTTCGTCTGGACCGGCTTCGATTACCGCGGCGAGCCGACCCCGTATAACCGCTGGCCGAACGTGGCCTCGCAGTTCGGCATCCTCGACAGTTGCGGCTTCCCCAAGGACAACTACTGGTACTACCGCGCGCAATGGACCGCCGAACCGGTGCTGCACCTGTTCCCGCACTGGAACTGGGACGGCCTGCTGGACGAGCGCGACAACGGCATGGTCGACGTCTGGTGCCACAGCAACCTGGACGCGGTGGAACTGCTGGTCAACGGCGTTAGCCAGGGCCTGCAGCAGGTGCCGGCCTACGGCCACGTCGAGTGGCGCGTGCGCTACGCGCCCGGCCGCATCGAAGCGCGCGGCTACCGTGACGGCAAGCAGGTGCTGACGCAACGCCGCGAAACCGTCGGCGCGCCGGCCGCGGTCCGCCTGCGCTGCGATCGGGCGAATCTGCTGGCCGACGCCGAGGATGTGGCCGTGATCGCGGTGGAGATCGTCGACGCGCTGGGCCGCATCGTGCCCACCGCCGGCGACACCGTGCACTTCGCCGTCCGCGGTCCCGGCCGCCTGATCGGCGTGGGCAATGGCGACCCGTCCAGCCACGAACGCGACAAGGCCGACCAGCGCCGCGCCTTCAACGGCCTGTGCATGGCGTTGCTGCAGACCACGCGCGCGACGGGCACGCTGACGCTGGAGGCCACGGCGCCGGGGTTGGCATCGGCGCGACTGGTACTGCCGGTGGAACGCGCGCGGTCGCGTCCGTTCGTGGCCTGAGCGATGCCGCGGCCATGCCCAGCATGGCCGCGCTCCACTACTGCTTGATCGGCAACCGGCGCTCAATCTCCGGGCGGCACCTGCGCGTCCGATCGCGCGCCGCGCTCCATCCAGCGTGGGCGGCGGCAACGCGGATAGGTCGCCCGCAACCCCAATCCACTAAACTTGCCTCCCCCACGGGCGGCCTGCCGCCCCATGCCCCTGTCGCAGCGGCGGCGCATCCCATGCGCTGCCGCCCCGCACGTCCGCACGAAGGCGCCATGACCTCCGAGAAAGTCCCCGAACACACCCCGCTGATGAAGCAGTTCTTCGCCGCCAAGTCCGAGTATCCGGACCTGTTGCTGTTCTTCCGCATGGGCGATTTCTACGAACTGTTCTACGACGACGCGCGCAAGGCCGCGCGGCTGCTGGACATCACCCTGACCCAGCGCGGCAGTTCCGGCGGTGCGCCGATTCCGATGGCCGGGGTGCCGGTGCATGCCTACGAAGGCTATCTGGCGCGGCTGGTGGCGCTGGGCGAGTCGGTGGCGATCTGCGAGCAGATCGGCGACCCAGCCCTGGCCAAGGGCCTGGTCGAGCGCAAGGTGGTGCGAATCGTCACCCCCGGCACGGTGACCGACGAGGCCTTGCTGGACGAGCGCCGCGACACCTTGCTGATGGCCATCGCGCGCACCAAGCAGGGCTACGGCCTGGCCTGGGCCGACCTGGCCGGCGGCCGCTTCCTGGTCAACGAGGTGGACAGCGAGGACGCGCTGGAAGCGGAACTGGCGCGGCTGGAGCCGGCCGAGCTGCTGGTGCCCGACGAGGACCAGTGGCCGGAATTCCTGCGCGAGCGCCGCGGCGTGCGCCGCCGGCCACCGTGGCTGTTCGACGCCGACAGCGGCCGTCGCCAGTTGCTGGCGTTCTTCCAGTTGCACGATCTGAGCGGCTTCGGCATCGACGACAAGCCGCGCGCCACCGCCGCCGCCGGCGCCTTGCTCGGCTACGTGGAGGAAACCCAGAAGCAGCGCCTGCCGCACCTGACCGCGATCGCGATGGAGACCGCCGGCGAGGCGATCGCGATGAACGCGGCCACCCGCCGCCACCTGGAACTGGACACGCGCGTCGACGGCGACACCCGCAATACCCTGCTCGGCGTGCTCGACAGCACGGTGACGCCGATGGGCGGGCGCCTGCTGCGGCGCTGGCTGCACCGTCCGTTGCGCCTGCGCGAGGTGCTGGTGCAGCGTCACCACGCGGTCGGCACGTTGATCGATCGTGGTGCCGATGCCGACCTGCGCGAGGCGTTCCGCGCGCTCGGCGATGTCGAGCGCATCCTCACCCGCGTCGCCCTGCGTTCGGCGCGCCCGCGCGACTTCTCCACCCTGCGCGATGGCCTGGGCCTGTTGCCGAAGGTGCGCGCAATCCTGGCGCCGCTGGATTCGCCGCGACTGGCGGCACTGGCGGCGGAGCTGGGCCAGCACGACGAGATCGCGCACCTGCTGGCCTCGGCGATCGCCGAGCAGCCGCCGCTCAAGCTCAGCGACGGCGGCGTCATCGCCGCCGACTACGACGCCGAGCTGGACGAGCTGCGCCGGCTCAGCACCCACGCCGACCAGTTCCTGATCGACCTGGAAGCGCGCGAACGCGCCAGCAGCGGCATCGCCACGCTGAAGGTCGGCTACAACCGCGTGCACGGTTACTACATCGAGATCAGCAAGGGCCAGGCCGACAAGGCGCCGGTGCACTACAGCCGGCGCCAGACCCTGACCAACGCCGAGCGCTACATCACCGAAGAACTGAAGAACTTCGAGGACAAGGTGCTGTCGGCACGCGAGCGCGCGCTGTCGCGCGAGAAGCTGCTCTACGAAGGCCTGCTGGACACGCTGGGCGAGCGCCTGGAGCCGCTCAAGCGCGCCGCCGCCGCGCTCAGCGAGCTGGACGTGCTGGCCAGCTTCGCCGAACGCGCACAGGCACTGGACTGGACCCAGCCGGAGCTGGACAGCGGCGCCTGCCTGCGTATCGAACGCGGCCGCCACCCGGTGGTGGAAGCGGTGCGCGAGCAGCCGTTCGAACCCAACGACCTGGACCTGCACCCCGACCGGCGCATGCTGGTGATCACCGGCCCGAACATGGGCGGTAAGTCGACCTACATGCGCCAGAACGCGCTGATCGTGCTGCTCGCGCACATCGGCAGCTACGTGCCGGCACGGCGCGCGGTGATCGGCCCGATCGACCGCATCCTCACCCGCATCGGCGCCGGCGACGACCTGGCCCGCGGCCAGTCCACCTTCATGGTCGAGATGGCCGAGACCAGCTACATCCTGCACCACGCCACCGCGCAGTCGCTGGTGCTGATGGACGAGATCGGCCGCGGCACCTCCACCTACGACGGCCTGGCCCTGGCCGATGCGGTGGCGCGCCACCTCGCCCACCACAACCGCTGCTACACGCTGTTCGCCACGCACTATTTCGAGCTGACCGCGCTGGCCGACGAATCGGTCGAAGGCGGCCCCAGCGGCATCGCCAACGTGCACCTGGACGCGGTTGAGCACGGCGACCGCCTGGTGTTCATGCATGCGGTCAAGGACGGCCCGGCCAACCGCAGTTTCGGCCTGCAGGTGGCGGCGCTGGCCGGCCTGCCCAAGGCCACCGTGGCGCAGGCGCGGCGGCGCCTGGCGGAACTGGAGCAGCGCGGCGGCGAGAGCCATGCCTCGCAGATGGCACCGCAGGCGCTGGACGCGCCGCAACAGTTCGGCCTGTTCGCGGCCACGCCGTCCGCCGCGCAGGAAGCGCTGGCCGCACTGGATCCGGACGAACTCACGCCCAAGCAGGCGCTGGAAGCGCTGTACCGGCTCAAGTCGCTGCTGTAACGCGGCGTGCGCCGTAGCCCCTCTCCCACCGGGAGAGGGGTTGGGGTGAGGGTCCGGCGCGAAGCGTCTCGCAGTGTTTGGGTGCACGAAACTTCGCTCGTACCCTCATCCGCCCCTGCGGGGCACCTTCCCCCAAAAAGGGGGCCATGGTCCCAGCGGGAGAAGGGAAGCGCTAGAGCCCCTCTCCCTCCGGGAGGGGGTTGGGGTGAGGGTCCGGCCACACGGCATACCCAGCCGCCAGTGCTCCACAGTCCGCTAGACGCTCGCCGGCACCGCGCTAGGACGCGGCATGAACGGATTCGGATGCGCAGCCACCAACGCATCGTCGATGGCCGCGGCACGCTGCGCCGCCGGCCGCGCCAGGTGCCGCTGCACGAACGCGACGAACGCCGGCCGCGCCTGCAGCACGCCGATGCGCGTGTAGAAGCCGAGGAACGCGGCGGCATACAGGTCGGCCGCGCTGAAGCGGTCGCCGGCCAGGTACTCGCGACCGGCGACGCCCTGCTCCAGCATGTCCAGCAAGTCCTCGCCATGGCCGTAGCCCGCGCTGTGCGCCGGCGCCAGCGTGCCGTGCTGTTGCGCGGTCAGGAAGGCTTCGGCCGGCCCGGCCAGCAGGAACAGCCAGCGGTAGTAGTCTCCCCGCGCCGACGACCCCAGCGGCGGCGCCAGTTGCCGTTCCGGCACCAGATCGGCCAGGTAGGCGCAGATCGCCGCGTTCTCGGTGACGGTCGTGGTGCCGTGGACCAGCGCCGGCACCTTGCCCATCGGATTGATCGCCAGATAGTCCGGCGCCTTCATGCCGGTGCCGTAGTCGAGGATCTGCGCGCGGTACGCCAGGCCGGTTTCTTCGAGCATCCAGCGCGCGATGCGGCCGCGCGACATGGGGTGGGTGTAGAGCACAAGATCGTGGGACATGGTCGGACTCCGTGGTGGACGCCGCGCAGTCTGCGCCGCCCCTGCTGACAGCCGCTGTCAGGAGCCGACGCGGTGTCCGGTGGCGGCACGCCAGCGCCGGATCAGCAGATGCCTGCGGTCCGGATAGCGCGTGCCGTCGTCGCGCAGCGCCAGCACCCGGTCGGCACGGAAATGGCGGAAATCGCCGCGCAGTTCGCACCACGCCGCGATCATGCCGTAGCCGCCCAGGAAGGCCATCGCGAACGGCCAGATGCGCCGCTGCGAGGCGACGCCGCCGGCATCGGCGTAGTCCATGTACAGCACATGTTCCAGGCGGATGCCGCGGCGCAGGACCGGCAGCCACGGCGCCGCCGGCTGCGCGGGTGGGGCCGCGGGCACCAGCAACCCGCTGGTCTCCAGCGCCAACCGCAACGGCGCCGGCAGCGTCGCCCCGATCCGGGCGATGGCGCGCTGCGCCGCCTGCGCCAGTTCCGGATCGGCCTGGCTCGCCACCCAACGCGCGCCCAGGGTCAGCGCCTCCAGTTCGTCTTCGCTGAAGTTCAACTCCGGCAGCAGGAAGCCCGGGCGCAGCACATACCCCACGCCGGGATCGCCGAGGATGTCGGCGCCCTGCCCGCGCAGGCTGGCGATATCGCGGTACAGCGTGCGCAGGCTCACGCCCAGGTCGGCGGCGAGCTGCGCCCCGGCCACGGGTCGGCGGCGCCCGCGCAGGGCGTCGAGCAGGCGCAGCAGACGGGTGGCGCGTTGGGTCATCGCGACAGGATAGTGCGGCACGCACACGAGCGCAGCCGCGTTCGCATGGCGCGTGCCAGCGCGTGCCGTCGTGCGCGGACCGTATACTCGGCCGCTGCCAGGCGGGAGCGCGGCAGCGGCCGGGCCATCGCGCGTGGACGCGCCCACACAAGGAGAGAACACCGCATGTCGACACGCCGGCCAAGCACCCCGCCCGCGGCCTGCCGCGCCCACGCCGACAGGTCCTGAGGAGCGCCGCATGGAGATCTTGGTGTTCGTCATCGGCGCCGTGGTGGGCGCGGTGCTGTCGCGCGTGCTCGGGCATGCGCGTTCGGCGCGGACTTCGGCCGCCCCGCCCGATCCCGCCCCGGCCGGCAGCGCCCCATCCGATGCGCAGGACGCCGACCTCGCCGACGCGCCCGAGCAGCAGGTGCAGCGCCTGCGCCAGCAGGTGGAAGCGCTGGACGACCAGATCCACAGTCCCGCCGACCTGGCGCGGGTCGCGCAGTTCGAGCAAGGTGCCGCGCTGCTGGCCGGTCCGGCGTTCTCCGACCAGGCCGTGATCGAGGCGCTCGGCAGCCCCGGCTGGGCATTGCCGTCGATGGCGGCCGTGGCGCTGCAGCACCGCCGCAACAGCGATCTCGACCCGGTGCTGGAACTGCTGCCGCACCTGGGCTCGTATCCCCTCAACTTCGTGCTCGACTACCTGCAGGCGCAGCCGGATGCCGACCACCTGCACGTGCTGCTGCGGCAGGCGCGCGACTGGTGGTGGGACGTCGTCCCGTTCCGGCAGCGTTTGCGCGCTTACCTGCACTGGGCCGCGAGCAAGGCGCCGGCGGACCGGGCGGTGGATGTCGACGGCCTGGACGATGCCGCAGTGGCCAAGCTGGGCGAGATCCTCGGCCGGTTCAAGGAGCCGGTGCTGGATCCCTTCCTGCAACGCCTGCAGGAGGCGCGCGCGCAGCGCCGCGAGCAACGCGTGCTGGGCGGTTTCGGCCGCGTCGTGGCCGCGGTGCCGCCGCGCCTGCGCCTGCCGCACCCGACGCTGGACGCAGCGCTGCAGCGCGCCTACGACCTGGTGACGGCCGTCCCGCCGCAACCGGTGCTGCTGGTCGGCGAACACGGTGTGGGCAAGAGCGTGCTGATCGACCTGCTGAGCGAACGCCTGCTGGCGGAAGGCTGGCGGGTGTTCGAGGCGACCGCGGCAGAGATCCTCGCCGGGCAGAGCTACATCGGCGAGCTGGAGGGCCGTATCCGCGAAATGCTCGCGGTCCTGCACCGCGAGCGCGCGCTGTGGCGCGCGCCGGACTTCTACGACCTGCTGCACAAGGGTGCGCATGCGCGCGACCCGAGGGGCATCCTCGACCTGGTGATGCCGGCGCTGGAGCGCGGCGAATTGCGCCTGATCGGCGAGATCACGCCACAACAGCTGGCGCAGCTGCAGGTGGCACGGCCGACGACGCGGTCGCGCTTCGAGGTGGTGACGCTGGCGCCGGCGGCACCCGCCGCACTGGCCCAGATCGGTGCGCAGTGGGCGCAGGCGCAGCAGCAGACGCTGCAGGCGGAAGTGATCGACGCGCACACCCTCGCCGAGGCCGAGCGCATGGCCGCGCAGTATTTCCCCGAGCAGCATGAGCCGGGGCGGCTGCTGCGGTTGTTGGAGGAAACCCTGCAGGCGGCCACCAGCGCCGAGGTGCCGCGCCTGCCGCTGGACGACGAAGCCCTGCTGCAGGCCGTGTCGCGGCGCAGCGGCCTGCCGCTGGACGTGATCGACGATCGCCAGCGGCTGGATCTGGACGCGCTGCGCCACTTCTTCCGCCAGCGCGTGCTCGGCCAGGACGAGGCGGTGGAGACCCTGCTCGACCGCATCGCCATGCTCAAGGCCGGCCTGATCGACAGCCGTCGTCCGATCGGCGTGTTCCTGTTCGCCGGCCCGACCGGCACCGGCAAGACCGAGCTGGCCAAGGCGCTGGGCGAACTCCTGTTCGGCACCCCCGAGCGCCTGCTGCGCCTGGACATGAGCGAGTTCCAGGGCGAGGACGCGCTGTACCGGCTCACCGGCGACGACAGCGCCGGGCAACGCACGCTGATCGCGCGCATCCGCGAACAACCGTTCTCGGTGGTGTTGCTGGACGAGTTCGAGAAGGCCCACCCCAAGGTCTGGGACCTGTTCCTGCAGGTCTTCGACGACGCCCGCCTGAGCGACCGCAACGGCAATACCGCGGACTTCCGCCACAGCATCATCATCCTCACCAGCAACGTCGGTGCCACGCTCGCCCGCGCCGCCGGCCCGGGCTTTGCCACGGTGGCCGGCGGCTACTCGCGCAGCGCGGTGGAAAAGGCGGTGTACGAGACGTTCCGCCGCGAGTTCGTGAACCGGCTCGATCGTCTGGTGCTGTTCAACCCGCTGGACCGCGCGCTGATGCGCGAGATCCTGCACAAGGAACTGGATCGCACGCTGACCCGGCGCGGCCTGCGCAATCGCGCCTGGGCGGTGGAATGGGAACCGTCGGCGATCGAGTTCCTGCTCGACCGCGGCTTCACCCCGGACCTGGGCGCGCGGCCGCTGCGGCGTGCGATCGAGCAGCATCTGCTCGCCCCCCTGGCGCGCAGCATCGTCGAGCAGACCGCGCCGGAGGGGGACCAGTTCCTGTTCGTGCGCGGCGCCGGCGATCGCCTGGACGTCCGTTTCATCGCCCCGGACGCGCCCGCCGCGGCGCCGGCGCCATCGGCGGCGGGACGCGCGGACGCGCCGCTGGACCTGCGCGACATCGTGTATGCGCCCGTGGCCGACGAGGCAGCGCTGGCGCGGATGGATGCCGCGCTGAGCGCACTGCAGGCACTGCAGGCCAGCGACGCCTGGCAGCAGGCGCGCGATGCCGATTTTGCCAGCATGGGCGAACGCGATTTCTGGTCGCAGCCGGGGCGTTTCCAGGTGCTGGACCGCATCGAACGCCGCGACCGCATCGACAGCGCCCTGAACAGCGCGGTACGCATGCGCGCGCGGCTGCAGGCGGCACAGTCCGATGGCGGGTTCGTCGGACGCCTGGCGCAATTGCTGTGGCTGCTGCGACTGGCCTGCGATGCGCTGCAGGACCAGCGCGCGCAGGATGCGCTGCTGGATCTGCGCATCGGCGCCAGCGAACTGCACCGCCACGGCGCCGATGCGCGCCAGTGGTGGCAGCGCGTGCTGCAGATGTATCTGGCCTGGGCCGAACAGCGCAACATGCGGGTGGACGTGCTGCGGCAGGATCCGGAACAGGGCCACGCGTGGCTGGCCATCGGCGGCTTCGGCGCGCTGGACCTGCTGGAAATGGAGAGCGGCCTGCACGTGCAGGAACAGGACGCCGACGAACCGGCCTTGCGCCGCCTTGCCGTCCAGGTCCGGGTCGCCGCCGACGTGGCCGGACAGCCACGGCGCCCGGCACAGGCCGAGGACGAGTTGCGCGTGTGCCGGCGCTACCGGATCGCGCCGTCGCCGCTGGTGCGCGACAGCGTGCGCGGCTGGCGCAGCGGTCGGCTGGAGCGGGTCCTGGGCGGCGATTTCGACGTGATGCCGATCGCCTGAATATAAGGGCGGCGCGCAGCGCCCGGTTCGATGCGGCATGCGATGGCGCATCGCGTCGTCCGTGCTGGAACGGCCACGCAGGCAACCGGAACGCGACCCGTCGCTCGGCGGCCGTCGACGCACCACGCGCGCGTTACCGCATTGCCATCAAAGCAATAGCCAGTAACTATCGATTGATTAGAAGAATTCGAATTCTATAGATCGCCGCTTCCGCCTATCGTGTCTCCAGTTCCACCGTACCGCCGCCGTATGATCGCGGCGTCGCGCCACCCCATATCGTTCCTCCAGATCAAGGCAGCCTCCCATGACCAGCGAATCGAAATGCCCGTTCCACCAGGCTGCCAGCGGCAGCGGCACCAGCAATCGCGACTGGTGGCCCAAGCAGTTGCGCGTGGACCTGCTCAACCAGCATTCGGCCCGCTCCAATCCGCTGGATCCGCAGTTCGATTACGCCAAGGCGTTCAAGCAACTCGATCTCGACGCGCTCAAGCGCGACCTGCACGCACTGATGACCGACTCGCAGGACTGGTGGCCGGCCGACTTCGGCCACTACGGCCCGCTGTTCGTGCGCATGGCCTGGCACAGCGCCGGCACCTACCGCACCGGCGACGGCCGTGGCGGCGGCGGCCGTGGCCAGCAGCGCTTCGCTCCGCTCAACAGCTGGCCGGACAACGTCAGCCTGGACAAGGCCCGGCGCCTGCTGTGGCCGATCAAGCAGAAGTATGGCCAGGCCATTTCCTGGGCCGACCTGCTGATCCTCACCGGCAACGTCGCGCTGGAATCGATGGGCTTCAAGACCTTCGGCTTCGCCGGCGGCCGCGCCGACACCTGGGAGCCCGACCAGGACGTGTACTGGGGCCGCGAGACCAAGTGGCTTGGCGGCGACGAACGCTATTCGCGCGGCTCGCCGGGCGTGGACGAGGCGCACGGCGTGCTGGTGAAGGACGACGACAGCGAAGTGCAGCACAGCCGCGACCTGGAGAACCCGCTGGCCGCGGTGCAGATGGGCCTGATCTACGTCAATCCGGAAGGCCCGGACGGCAATCCCGATCCGCTGCTGGCGGCCAAGGACATCCGCGACACCTTCGGCCGCATGGCCATGAACGACGAAGAGACCGTGGCGCTGATCGCCGGCGGCCACACCTTCGGCAAGACCCATGGCGCCGGCCCGGCCGACCACGTCGGCGCCGAGCCGGAAGCGTCCGACCTGGAGAGCCAGGGCCTGGGCTGGTCCAACAGCTTCGGCAGCGGCAAGGGCGGCGACACCATCACCAGCGGCCTGGAAGTCACCTGGACCACCAAGCCGGCGCAGTGGACCAACGAGTTCTTCGAGCACCTGTTCAAGTTCGACTGGGAACTGAGCAAGAGCCCGGCCGGCGCGCACCAGTGGGTGGCGAAGAACGCCGAGGCGGTGATTCCGGACGCGCACGATCCGTCGAAGAAGCACCTGCCGACCATGCTCACCACCGACCTGGCGCTGCGCTTCGACCCGGCCTACGAGAAGATCTCGCGCCGCTTCCTGGAGAACCCGCAGCAGTTCGCCGATGCCTTCGCCCGCGCCTGGTTCAAGCTGACCCACCGCGACATGGGCCCGCGCGCGCGCTATCTCGGCCCGGACGTGCCGGCCGAAGAACTGCTGTGGCAGGACCCGATCCCGGCCGTGGACCACCCGCTGGTCGACGCGCAGGACATCGCCGCGCTCAAGCAGACCCTGCTCGACTCCGGGCTGAGCGTGGCGCAACTGGTGTCCACCGCCTGGGCGTCGGCATCCACCTTCCGCGGTTCGGACATGCGCGGCGGCGCCAATGGCGCGCGCATCCGCCTGGCCCCGCAGAAGGACTGGGAGGTCAACCAGCCGGCGCAGTTGGCGCAGGTGCTGGCCACGCTGGAGCGCGTCCAGGCGCAGTTCAACGGTGCGCAGCGCGACGGCAAGAAGATCTCGCTGGCCGACCTGATCGTGCTCGGCGGCGTCGCCGCGGTGGAACAGGCGGCCAAGCTGGCCGGGCAGACCGTCGACGTGCCGTTCGTGCCGGGCCGCATGGACGCCACGCAGGAACAGACCGACGTGGAGTCGTTCGCGGTGCTGGAACCGATCGCCGACGGCTTCCGCAACTACGCCAGGCGCCGTTACGCGCTGTCGGCCGAAGCGCTGCTGATCGACAAGGCGCAGTTGCTGACCCTGACCGCGCCGGAGATGACCGTGCTGGTCGGTGGCCTGCGCGTGCTCGGCGCCAACAGCGGCCAGTCCGCGCATGGCGTGTTCACCGATCGCCCGGGCGTGCTCAGCAACGACTTCTTCGCCAACCTGCTGGACATGGGCACCGAGTGGAAGGCGACCTCGGAGATGAAGGACGTCTACGAAGGCCGCGACCGCCACAGCGGCGCGGTGAAGTGGACCGGCACCCGTGCCGACCTGGTGTTCGGCTCCAACTCGGTGCTGCGCGCCGTGGCCGAGGTCTACGCCAGCGCCGACGCGCAGGAGAAGTTCGTGCGTGACTTCGTCGCCGCCTGGACCAAGGTGATGCAGCTGGATCGCTTCGACCTGACCGCCTGACGCCACACCGTTCGCTCCACGACAACGCCCCGCTCGCCGGGGCGTTGTCGTTTCCGTCGATGTCGCCAGTGTCGGTGGCGGCCGCGGTGCATCGACGTGAGCCAGAGATGGCAGCGGATCGTTCCGCAGCTGACGGCGTCGCCGATTACGGCAGAATTGCACTTGTGGGATGGACTTCCGTCCCGACTGCTGGCCACCCCGGGCAGACCTCGATCGTCGCGACTGACGTCGCTCCCCCAGGGATAAACTGCGTGCCGTCAGCGTGCCGTAGGAGCGGCTTCAGCCGCGACCGCACCACTACGAAAGCGTCGCCGCACCAACAGCCCAGGCGGCGTGCACGCACCCAGCCCACCCCGTCACCCATGCGCGCCGGCCAGCCCCGCGGCAACGCACCAACTCGGCTACAACGCGTCCAGGTCGCCGAGCGCGCGGATCAGGCGGCGGGCGCGCTTGTCGGGTTTGCCGTCCGGGGCTTGGTAGCCGTTGCGCTCGGCGCTGCGCTGCGCGCGCAGTTGCGCGCGGCGTTCGCGCGAGGCCTCGCTCTCCTGGTACAGCGCCTGCGCCACGCTGGCCGGGCCGCGGGTGTCGCTCAAGCCCAGCACCTGGATCTCGAACACCTCGTCGCCGCGCTGCACGCGCAACTGTTCGCCCACGCGCACCGCGCGCGAGGACTTGGGCCGCTGCCCGGCCACGTCCACCTTGCCGGTTTCCACCGCCTGCTTGGACAGGCTGCGGGTCTTGAAGAAGCGCGCGGCCCACAGCCAGACATCCAGGCGCACCGCGGCAGCTTGCACGACAGATTCATTCATTGCGTTGCTCGACATCCACTTGCGTTGGGGGTTGCAGGCAGCCAGAGGGCGATGCGGGATCGGACGCCATGGCGCCGACCGAAAGCATGAGCGGCGCACATGTCTCCCGGCACAGATGGCGATGCCGTCGCGTCAATACAAGCACCGCACCTGCCAGGTTCCGCCCCTCCAGGATGAATGGGTTGGCAGGGAAGAATGGAGAGCGGGCGGCGCCCGGCCGCGATGCAGGCGCGCCCGGGCGCCGCTTGCCCACGTCGATCGTCACATGCCGATCCGCGCGTCGATCCACGCCCACCCCAAGGGATGCATGACGCGATCTGTGCCGAACGCGCGCCCATCCTCGCCGCATGTGCAGACCACGCATGACCCGCGCAGGGCTGGCCATCGCGCATGACGGCCCAGGCGTCGTGAGGCGGCCAAGGACCCGACCCGTGCACGCCGGGTGCACGGACGCGACAGAGCGCGGTTCGCCCATCGCCCCACCGCCATCGGTCGGTGCTAGTGTGGCCGGCTCACGCTCGATCCCGACCCGCGATGCCCAAGCCCGCCGTGCTCACCGAAGGCCCGATCGGCCGCCAGTTGCTGCTGTTCTCGCTGCCGATCCTGGCCGGCAACATCGCGCAGTCGCTCAACGGCTCGGTCAATGCCGTCTGGATCGGCCGCTACCTGGGCGAAGCGGCACTCACCGCGGCGGCCAACGCCAACAGCATCATGTTCTTCCTGATCGGTTCGGTGTTCGGCATCGGCATGGCCGCCACCATCCTGATCGGCCAGGCGATGGGCCGCGGCGACGTGGCCCAGGCGCGGCGGGTGATGGGCACCAGCGCCACCTTCTTCATCGGCATCTCGGTGCTGATCGCCGCCGGCGGCTGGTGGCTGGCGCGGCACCTGCTGGCGGCGATGGGCACGCCGGCGGCGTCGCTGCCGCTGGCCGAGGCCTACCTGCGGGTGATCTTCCTGGCGATGCCGCTGCTGTACACCTTCGCGTTCCTGTCGGCGGCGCTGCGCGGCACCGGCGATTCGCGCACGCCGTTCCGCTTCCTGCTGCTGTCGGTGGTGCTGGATATCGGCTTCAACCCGCTGCTGCTGTTCGGGCTGGGCCCGTTCCCCAAGCTGGGCATCGCCGGGGCGGCCTGGGCCACCTTGATCGCGCAGGCGGTATCGCTGGCCGGGTTGCTGCTGTACCTGCGCCACAAGCGCCACGTGCTGTGGCTGGGCCGCCGCGACGCGCGGCTGTTCCGGCTCGACCTGCCGATCCTGCGCGCGCTGATCGTCAAGGGCGTGCCGATGGGGCTGCAGATGGTGCTGATCTCGCTGGCGATGATCGTGATGATCGCGCTGGTCAACGGCTACGGCACCGACACCTCCGCCGCCTACGGCGCGGCGCTGCAGCTGTGGGCCTACCTGCAGATGCCGGCGATGGCGATCGGCGCGGCCTGTTCGTCGATGGCCGCGCAGAATGTCGGCGCGCAGCGCTGGGACCGGGTCGCGGCCACCGCGCGCAAGGGCGTGCTGTTCAACTTCCTGCTGACCGGCGCGCTGATCGCGCCGTTGATCCTGTTCGACCGCTGGACCCTGGCGCTGTTCCTGCCGCCGCACAGCGAGGCGCTGGAGATCGCGCGCCATCTCAACCACATCGCGGTGTGGTCGTTCCTGTTCTTCGGCGTCACCTTCGTGATCTCCGGCGTGGTCCGCGCCACCGGCGCGGTGATCCCGCCGCTGCTGATCCTGGCGCTGTCGCTGTGGGGCATCCGCGTGCCGTTCGCGCAATTGCTGCAGCCGCAGCTGGGCGTGGACGCGGTGTGGTGGAGTTTCCCGACCAGCGCCACCTGCGCGATGCTGGTGTCGCTGGCGTATTACCGCTGGGGCAACTGGCGCAAGGCGCGGATGCTGGCGCCCTCGCGGCCGGACACCGTGGCGCATCCGGCGGAAGTGCCGGCGCAGCCGCCGGCACCGGTCGCCGACGTGGCGGTGGCGCAGGATCCGGCGCGCTGAGCGCCTGGGCGGCGGCAATGACTTGCCGCCGGATCCCCCCATTTGTAGGAGTGGCTTCAGCCGCGACCAGGCCGCGGACCATCGTCACGAAGGACGCAGGCGCTCGACGGCGAGCGGTTCTGGGAATGCCTGGTCGCGGCTGAAGCCGCTCCTACGAAGGCATCGCGCGCGGCGTCGGTTGAAAACAGCGCTGGGACTGAATGCACCACGGGCCACGGCGCACATGCTGCCATCCCCCCAAACGCAAACGGCCGCCCGAAGGCGGCCGTTGCGGCAGCGACCCGAGGGTCGCCGGGATTACTCGGCCTTGGCGGCGGCCGCAGCGGCCTGGCGCGCGACCTTGGCCTGCGCAGCGGCGGCCAGATCTTCCTTGATGCGGGCGGCCTTGCCTTCCAGGCCGCGCAGGTAGTACAGCTTGCCGGCGCGGACCTTGCCGCGGCGCTTCACTTCGACCGAGTCGATAGTGGCGCTGTGGGTCTGGAACACGCGCTCGACGCCGTAGCCGTGCGAGATCTTGCGCACGGTGAACGAGGAGTTCAGGCCGGCGTTCTTGGTGCCGATCACCACGCCTTCGTAGGCCTGCACGCGCTCGCGGTTGCCTTCCTTCACCTTGACGTTGACGACGACGGTGTCGCCCTGGTTGAACTCCGGCAGCTTGCGCTGGATCTGGGCGGCTTCGAAGTCGGCCAGGATGGTCTTGTTGAGCTTGCTCATGGTGGGCACCGCTTGTGTCTGGTGAGGTGGTCCGGCAGTCGCCGCACGGCGATTGCGCGATATCGGATGGGCCAAGCACGGAACGCACTGGCCGGAAAGCCGGGCATTTTAACCCAGCCCGGCGGCCATGGCTAGGGCCTGGGTGGATTTTCCTGTTCGGCGGCCAGGGCCGCCTCCCGCTCCTGGCGGAATTCCTGCAGCAGACGGCGGTCGGCCGCACTCAGCGCCGCCTCGTCCAGCAGTTCCGGGCGCCGCAGCCAGGTCCGCCCCAGCGCCTGCATGCGCCGCCAGCGCGCGATCGCGGCATGGTTGCCGGAACGCAGCACCGCCGGCACCTCGCCCAGCGCGTGTTCGCGCGGATGGGTGTAGTGCGGGCAGTCGAGCAGGCCGTCCGGCCCCTCGAAACTGTCCTGAGCGGCGGATTCGGCGTCGTTCAGCGCCCCCTCCTGCAGCCGGGTCACCGCATCCACCAGCACCGCCGCGGCCAGTTCGCCGCCGGACAGCACGTAGTCGCCGATCGAGATCTCCTCGTCCACCGCGGCGGCGACGAAGCGCTCGTCCACGCCTTCGTAGCGCCCGCACAGCAGCAGCAGCCGTGGCAATGCGGCCAGTTCGCGCGCCTTGGCCTGGGTCAGCGGCCGCCCCTGCGGGCTCAGGTAGATCAGCGGCGCCGGCTGCGGATCGGCCGCGCGCACCGCCTCAAGGCAGGCCTGCAGCGGCTCGATCATCATCACCATGCCGGGGCCGCCGCCGAACGGGCGGTCGTCGACCTTGCGGTAGCCGCCGCTGGCGTAGTCGCGCGGGTTCCAGCCGTGCAGCTCCAGCAACGCCCGCTCTTGCGCACGCCCGACCACGCCGAACCCGGCGCACTGGGCGACGAACTCGGGGAACAGGCTGATGACGTCGATGCGCATGAGGCTGGGAATGGAGAGTCGGGAATGGGGAATGGGAAAAGCAAAAGCCAAAGCGGCCGCATGGCCGCATCGCTCAGAACTCGGGGTCCCAGTCGACCACGACCAGGTTGGCCTCGAAATCCACCGACTTGATGTAGTCCGGCTGCACGAACGGCACCAGCCGCTCGCGGTCGCCGCGCACCACCAGCACGTCGTTGGCGCCGGTGGAGAACAGGTGCGACACCTGTCCCAGCGCCACGCCGTCGACGGTGCGCACGTCCAGGCCTTCCAGGTCCACCCAGTAGTACTCGTCCGGGCGCGGCGGCGGCAGGCTGCTGCGCGCCACGTAGATCTCGGTGCCGCGCAGGGCTTCCACCGCGTCGCGGTCGGTGACCTCGGGCAGCGTGGCGATCAGGTACTTGCCGGATTCGCGGCCGCGCACGCCGGTGAGGCTGCTCTCGCTGCCGTCGGGCTTGCGCACGATCCAGGGCTGATAACGGAAAATGGCGAGGCGCGGCTCGGTCCAGGACTCAAGCTTGGCCTCGCCACGGATGCCGAACGCGCCGAGGACCCGACCGAGCAGGATGCGGCGCTGGCTGTCTTTCATCGGGGCAAACGCAAGGGCCGCGCACTCGGCGCGGCCCGCGGAATCAGGCCGCAGCGGCCTGGTTCTTGGTGGCTTCCTTGTACAGGTTGCGCACCTTGTCGGTCAGCTGCGCGCCATTGGACACCCAATGATCGACGCGGGCCAGGTCCAGCACCACGCGCGGCTCGGCGCCCTGGGCGACCGGGTTGTAGTAACCGACGCGTTCGATGTTGCGGCCGTCGCGCGCGCTGCGCACGTCGGTGACGATGATGTGGTAGAAGGGGCGCTTCTTGGCGCCGCCACGGGTAAGGCGAATCTTGACCATGGTGAGTTTCCGGTGTTGCCCAGTCGCCAGGATGGCGCGGTGAACCGACGAGTATAGCGACCGTCCCCGCCGCTGCCAAGTCGTTGCCGCTGACGCGGCAAGGGATTGGGGATCCGGGATTGGGGATCGCCAGAAGCGGTGCCGATGGCCGCGAGATGCCTCTTGAGCCGCCTAGATCGCCTGCCAGGGCTGGGTGCGCAGTGCCTGCTCCAGCAGGGCCAGCAACTCCTCGGCCGGGCGCAGCGCGCGCCCGTCCACCGCCGCCACCGCCTGCTGCCCGCGGGCGTTGCAGGTGAAGGCGGCCACGTCCGCCCCGAGTTCCTGCAGCGAGAGTGGCCGCTCGCGCTGCGCCACACCCAGCTGGGCCAGACCCGCCTGCAGCAACCGCTGCTGGGTGCCGCGCAGCGCCGGCGCCTGCGGCCAGTGCAGGCAGGCCCCGTCCCACAGCCCCAGGTTCCAGGTCGGCCCCTCGGCCACCTGCCCCTGTGCGTCCACGAACAGCGCATCGTCGGCGCCGGCCTGCAGTGCCAGGCGGCGCTGCTGGAATGCGCCGAACGTGCCGACGTGCTTGAACTGCGGCGCCTCGCGCGCGAACACGCTGCTGCGCAGGCGCAGCGGCGCCGCCTCGGCCTGGGCCGGTTCCGCCAGCGATACCAGCAGTTCCACCGCGCAGTCGTCGGCGGCCCGGCGCAACGTGAAGGTCGGCGCGACCACCGTGATGCGCAGCGACGCATCGCCGCTGCCGAACGCGGCCAGCGCCGCCCGCAGTGCGTCGCGCACGCGATCGGCCGGCAACGCGCTGCCGAACAGCGCGGCGTTGGCCTGCTGCAGCCGCTGCAGATGCAGCTCGAGCCCGCGTACGCCGCCGCCGCGGACCTGCATGGTGCTGAAATGCCCATAGTTCACCAGGGCGGCCGCGGCCAGCAGCTCGGCCGGCGCAGGCTGCCCGTGGTGAAAAACCTGTGCGCTCACGACAAGGCCTGCGCCTGTGCCCACCAGCGCGTCAGCAGCGCCGCCACCGGCTCGGCCGGCGCCATCCATGCCGACTGCCCCGCCCAGGCCTGCATCGCCGCGAGGCGGTCGGCACGCTGCGCGGCCTGGCGCATCGGCGCGGTCAGCGCACGCTGTACCGGGTACGGCCGCGGCGGCGGTGCGTCCGGCGCGGCGGCGGCGCGCACGTAGTCGGTGACCAGCGCCCGGCCCAGGCGACCGGAGAAGGCGCGGGTCAGCGTGGTCTGCTCGGGTTCGGCCTGGGCCAACGCGGCCGCCCAGGCCGGCGCCAGCGCCGCCTCGGGGGTACGCAGGAAGGCGGTGCCGATCTGCACCGCGCTCGCGCCCAGGGTCAGCGCGGCGGCGATGCCGCGGCCGTCGCCGATGCCGCCGGCGGCGATCACCGGGATCTGCAGACGATCGGCCAGCCGTGGCAGCAGCGCAAACAGCCCGGTCAGCTGCCGCTCGGCACGGTCCGCGGCGAAGGCGCCACGGTGGCCGCCGGCCTCGGCGCCCTGCGCGACCACCGCATCGGCGCCGGCGGCCTGCGCGGCCAGCGCCTCGTCCAGGGTGGTGGCGCAGGCGAACCAGGCGATCCCGGCCTGCTGCAGGCGCTGCACCTGGTCCGGCCGGAACAGACCCATGATCGAGGAGGCCACCGCCGGGCGCGCCGCGAGCAGGGCCTCGAACTGGGCATCGAAATCGGCCGGCGCCGCATCGCCGGCGGCCGCCGCGACCGGCGGCCCCCAGGCAGCGAGAAAGGCGCGCACGTCGGCCTCGGCGGCGGCATCGCGCGCGGGCGGCGGATCCGGCACCCACAGGTTGACCTGCGCCGGCCCGCCACCGGCGGCGCGGAACGCATCCATCCACGCCCCGATGTCCTGCGGCGCGGACAGCACCGCGCCCATCGCACCCATACCGCCGGCCGCGGCGACCGCGGCCGACAGCGGCACCGGGCAGGCGCCGGCCATGGGGCTGAGCAGGATCGGCAGGCGCAGGCCGAAGCGCTCGCAGAACTGCAGCGCCCGCGCCTGCGCCGCGGAGACCGGGCGTGGCGACGGCGCCATCTCAGCCGGCCTGCTGCAACAACTGCACGATGCGCGGCCAGCCCATGTGCTGCGCCAATTCCAGCGCCGTTCGTCCCTGCGGCGTGCGCAGCGACGGGTCGGCGCCATGCTGCAGCAGCAACGCCACCGGCTGGTAGTTGCCGGCCAGCGCGTCGCGCTGCAACAGCGTCCAGCCCTGCCCGTCACGCGCATGCACCGCCTCGGGGTGGCTGCGCAGATTCTCGTCGATGCGCGGCGCGATGTTCTCGCTCATCGGGTGCTCGCGCAGCGACAGTTCGGCAGCCGCGTCGGCGGCGGCGCCGACGTCCGTCGCCTGCGTCGGCACCAGCTGCACCTGCCCGGGCGGACCGAATTCCAGTCCCCAGGCCGCATCGTGTTCCGCGCGCTCGTCGGCCGCCATCTCGCGCCGCTGCGCGTCGATGGTGTAGCCGCCATAGACCTTGCCGCCGATGACGTACATCCAGTCCTCCAGTTCGGCGAACGGCAAGGCCACCTCGGCGCCGGCCTGCAGCGACGCGATGTCGTGCGGATCGTTGAGCAGCGTGCCGGAGACGGTCTCGCCATCGAACTGCACGTCGCCGACCCACATGTGTTCGAACGGCGGCGCCTCGGGATCGCCGGCATCGGTCGCGAATGCGAACTTCACCGCCGCCATTTCCAGCCCCGGCACGATGCGCCGGTACTCCCAGGACAGTTCGCGCCAGAAGAACTTGAACGTCCCGCGGGCGGCGATGTAGGCCGCCTGCATCGCGGCGTCCTCGTCGCCGGTGAAATACATCGCATGCTCGCTCATCAGCGTGATGTCCCTTTCAAAAAAAATCCACGGTCCGACGGCAACGCCGCCGTCCAGGCAATGCCTCGCGCGGCTCGCCCGACGGACACGCTCAGCGGAACGGCAGGCCGCCGCGGCCGCCCATGCCGCCGAGCATGCCCTTCATGCCGCGCATCAGGCCCTTCATGCCGCCGCCGGCCATCTTGCTCATCATCTTTTCCATCTGCTGATACTGCTTCATCAGCTTGTTGACGTCGGCCGGCTGGGTGCCGGAGCCGCGGGCGATGCGCGCGCGGCGCGAGCCGTTGAGCAAGCCCGGGTTGCGCCGCTCCTTCTTGGTCATCGAACCGATGATGGCGATCATCCGCGGCACGTCCTTGTTGCCGGCGACCTGCTGCTTGAGATGGTCGGGGATCTGGCCCATGCCCGGCAGCTTGTCCATCAGCCCGGACAGGCCGCCCATGTTCTGCATCTGCTCGAGCTGATCGCGCATGTCGTTGAGGTCGAACTTCTTGCCCTTGGCGACCTTCTCGGCCAGCTTCTGCGCCTTGTCCTTGTCGACCTGGTGCTCGACCTGCTCGACCAGCGACAGCACGTCGCCCATGTCGAGGATGCGGCTGGCCAGGCGATCGGGGTGGAACACGTCCAGGCCGTCGGGCTTCTCGCCGACGCCGATGAACTTGATCGGCTTGCCGGTGATGTAGCGCACGCTCAGCGCGGCGCCGCCACGGGCGTCGCCGTCGGTCTTGGTCAGCACCACGCCGGTCAACGGCAGCGCCTCGCTGAACGCCTTGGCGGTGTTGGCCGCGTCCTGGCCGGTCATCGCGTCGACCACGAACAGGGTCTCGGCCGGGGTGATCGCCGCATGCAGCGCCTTGATCTCCTCCATCATCGCCGCGTCGATGGCCAGGCGGCCGGCGGTATCCACCAGCAGCACGTCGACGAAGGACTTGCGCGCGTCGGCGATGGCGGCGCGGACGATGTCCACCGGCTTCTGCGAGGCCTCGGACGGGAAGAACAGCACCCCGACCTGCTCGGCCAGGGTCTTGAGCTGCTCGATCGCGGCCGGGCGGTACACGTCGGCCGACACCACCATCACCTTCTTCTTGCGCTTTTCCTTCAGGTGCTTGGCCAGCTTGCCGACCGTGGTGGTCTTGCCCGCGCCCTGCAGGCCGGCCATCAGCACGATCGCCGGCGCCGGCACGTTGAGGTTGAGGTCGCTGGCGGCCGAGCCCATCACCGCGGTCAGCTCGTCGCGCACGACCTTGATCAGCGCCTGGCCCGGGGTCAGGCTCTTGAGCACTTCCTGGCCAACCGCGCGCACCTTGATGCGCTCGATCAGCGCCTGCACCACCGGCAGGGCGACGTCGGCCTCGAGCAGCGCGATGCGCACTTCGCGGGTGGCTTCGCGGATGTTCTCCTCGGTCAGGCGACCGCGGCCGCGCAGGCGCTGCATGGTGCCGGAGAGGCGTTGGGTGAGGGATTCGAACATGCGGGCGGGTCGCGAGCGGGAAACGGCCGTCGATTATAGCCGGGCGCGCCGCCGATCCCGGGCGCCGCCGTCACGGCGGCCTGTCCGATATGCGAAACTGCCGCGATGCTCATCACCGTCCTCGCCACCCTGCTGTACCTGGCCGCCACCGGCCTGCTGATCGCCGCGGTGGTGCGCGACCGGGTGGACCGCAGCCGCGCCTGGCTGTGGCCGGCGCTGCCGGCGGTGGCGCTGCACGCCGGCTATCACGTGCAGGTCGCCCTGCACACCGCCGGCGGCCCGGACATGCATTTCTTCGCCGCGCTGTCGCTGGTCAGCCTGGGCATGGCGCTGATGACCACGCTGGTCGGCGCCAGCGGGCGCATGGCCGCACTGGGCGTGGTGGTGTTCCCGCTGTCGGCGGCGCTGCTGCTGGCCTACCACGGCTATGGCCACGAGCCGGCGCCGGTGCTGGACTGGCGGCTGCAGCTGCATGCCTGGCTGGCGCTGCTTGCCTACGCCACGCTGGGCATCGCCGCCCTGCTGGCGGTGATGCTGTGGCTGCAGGAACGCGCGCTGCGACGCCGCGACTTCCATCCCTGGCTGCGCGCGCTGCCGCCGCTGACCGCGCTGGAGACGCTGCTGTTCCGCACCATCGTGGTCGGCTTCATCCTGCTGACCCTGACCCTGTTGACCGGGGTGCTGTTCGTGCAGGATTTCCTGGCGCAGCGGCTGGTGCACAAGACCGTGCTCAGCGTGCTGTCGTGGATCGTGTTCGGTGCGCTGCTGTTCGGCCGCTGGCGCTACGGCTGGCGCGGGGTCAAGGCGGTGCACTGGACCCTGGCGGCAATGGTGCTCCTGCTGCTGTCGTTCTTCGGCAGCAAGTTCGTGATCGAACTGGTGCTGGGGCACGCGCAGTAGCCTGGCGAGGCTAGCGCGGCGTGTGTTTTTGTAGGAGCGGCTTCAGCCGCGAGCGGGCATTCCTGGGAGTGCCCGGTCGCGGCTGAAGCCGCTCCTACAACACTCCAGCATCAACCGCCGCCCTGCTCCGCCAGCGCTGCCTCCACCGCCGCCCACTCCGCGTAGCGGCCGACCTCGGCGAACCGGTACACGATGCGATGCCGGTAGATCTCCCCGGGACGCAGAATGCAATCGGGAAAGCCCGGCTGGTTCGGCGCGTCCGGATAGCCCTGCGGCTCCAGGCAGATGCCGCGGCCCAGCGCCGGATGCTGCCGGTCCAGGCCCTGGCCCTCGTACAGCTGCACGGCCGGCATCGGGCTGGCGATGCGCATGGCCACGCCGCTGTGCGGCGAATACAGCAGCGCGGTGCAATCGTGGCCGTCGGCCAGCACCAGGCAATGGTCGTAGCCGGCACTTAGCGTCAGTTGCGGATCGGTTGCGATGTCCTTGTCGGCGATGGCACGCGCCTGGCGGAAATCGAACGGCGTGCCGGCCACCGCGGCGACCTCGCCACGCGGCAACAGCGCGGCATCGCGCACCGGCAGGTAGCGGTCGGCCGGCACCCGCAGCCACTGCGCCGCGGCGGGCACCGCGGCGTCGCCGGCCAGGTTGAAATAGGGGTGATGGGTGAGATTGAGCGGGGTCGGCGCATCGGTCTGCGCGACGAATTCGACGCTCAGGCAGCGGCCGTCGACGCGGTAGGTCGCCTCCACCGCGACGTTGCCCGGGTAGCCCTCCTCGCCCGCCGGCGAGTCGTAGCGCAACTGCAGCGTGCGCTCGGTCTGCGCCAGCACCGTCCACACCCGGCGGCCGAAGCCCAGCGCGCCGCCATGCAGGTGATTGGCGCCCTCGTTGGCGGTGACCGCGTAGTGCCGGCCATCGACGGTGAAGGCCGACCCGGCGATGCGGTTGCCGAAGCGCCCGACCAGCACGCCCAGGTAGGCCGGGTCCTGCAGGTAGTCCTGCAGCGTCGGCAGGCCCAGCACCAGCTCGGTCTCGCCATGCGCGCCGCGCAGGCGCAGGCTGCGCAACAGGCCGCCGTAGGTCAGCAGTTCGGCGCGCAGGCCGTCGCCGCTGTCCAGGACCACGCGCTGGATGGCGGTACCGTCGGGAAGATGACCGAAGAGCGAGGACATGCAGGAGCCTGGAGTCGGTGTGCGCATGCGCGGGGCCCGCAGCATAACCAGCGAGGACGCGGCGCGGCCATCGCTGCGCGAGCATCGGCCGTGCGCTGTGCGATAGCGCGCACACTCGCGGACCGGGCTGCGCGGGGGGCGGTGCCGCGTATTGCAATTCGGATATGGCGGCAGCGCATTCGGACATTGGTCCGCTCTGCGCGTCTCTTTTATGCTCGGGACAGGGGCAACCGGGGACAGGCGCGGAGCGACGCGTGCCGGGGGTTGCGCCACCCGAATACGGCATCGGTCTGGCGCCACGTCGTGGCCGCCTGCCGGCCGTCACTCCCATGCAGCGCTGGCGACGGCGCGCCTACCCGACAAGGAGTTCCCGATGCGTTCGCCCCGTTTCCTGAAGCAACGTGCGGCGCGGTGGCGGCGGCTGCCGCTGATCGCCGCGACGCTCGGCCTGGCACTGGCCGCCACGCTGGCGCAGGCCGCCGACGTCGAGGTGCGCGGCACCTTGCGTGCCGACCGCCCTGGCCCCGCGGTGTCGCGCCACCTGTTCGGGCAGTTCGCCGAGCACCTGGGCACCGGCATCTACGGCGGCGTCTGGGTCGGCCCGGACTCGACGATCCCCAACACCCGCGGCTACCGCAACGACGTGGTCGCCGCGCTGAAGGCACTGAACGTGCCGGACATTCGCTGGCCCGGCGGCTGCTTCGCCGACGAGTACCACTGGCGCGACGGCATCGGCCCGCGCAGCCAGCGCCCGACCAGCGTCAACACCCACTGGGGCGGCGTGGAGGAACCCAACAGCTTCGGCACCCACGAGTTCATGGACTTCACCGAACTGCTCGGCACGCAGGCCTACGTGGCCGGCAACGTCGGCGACGCGGCGCCGGACGAGATGGCGCAGTGGGTGGAATACATGACCGCGCCCACGCGCTCGACCCTGGCCGAACAGCGCCGCCGCAACGGCCGCCAGACGCCGTGGAAGGTGCCGTTCTTCGGCGTCGGCAACGAGCTGTGGGGCTGCGGCGGCAACATGCGCGCCGAATACGCCGCCGACGTGTTCCGCCGCTACCAGACCTTCGTCAAGGCGCCGGCCGACCAGAAGATCATGAAGATCGCCCCCGGCCCCAGCGATGCCGACTATCACTGGACCGAGGTGATGATGCGCGAGGCCACCAAGTTCATGGACGGCCTCAGCCTGCACTACTACACCATCCCCGGCGGCTGGCCGCCGCGCGCCTCCTCCACCAGCTTCGACGAGGCGGCCTGGATCGAGACGCTGTCGCGCACCCTCCTGATGGACGAGCTGATCACCAAGCACAGCGCGATCATGGACAAGTACGACCCGGACAAGAAGGTCGCGCTGGTGGTCGACGAATGGGGCACCTGGTACAAGGGCCTTCCGGACGTGAACCCGGGTTTCCTGCGCCAGCAGAACACCTTGCGCGACGCGCTGGTGGCCTCGCTCAACCTGGACATCTTCGTCCAGCATGCCGACCGCGTGCGCATGGCCAACATCGCGCAGATGGTCAACGTGCTGCAGGCGATGATCCTCACCGACGGCGACAAGATGCTGCTCACGCCGACCTATCACGTCTTCATGCTGTACAAGCCGTACCAGGACGCGACCGCGCTGCCGCTGCAGATCACGACGCCGGACTACCGGCATGCCGGCTACACGGTGCCGGCGGTGCACGGCTCGGCGGTGCGGGCCAAGGACGGGCACGTGTACGTGGCGCTGACCAATCTGGACCCCAACCGCAGCGCCAACGTCGCAGTCCAGGTCGATGGCGTGCAGGCGCGCGGCGTCGCTGGGCAGATCCTGACCGCCCCGACCATCGACGCGCTCAACACCTTCGCCCAGCCGCAGGCGGTGCGCCCGGCCGCGTTCGACGGCGCCCACCTGCGCAGCGATACATTGCAGGTGGCGCTGCCGGCCAAGGCGATCGTGATGCTGAAGCTGCAGTAGCCCGCAACCACTGCCACGCTCCTAGCCCCTCTCCCCCCCGGGAGGGGTTGGGGTGAGGGTCGGTCGCGCCGCACATCCATCCCAGTCCCACGCCACCGCTCGAAAGCGCGCGCGAGGGAGAGCTACCTGCCAGCGCATCCCCCACCTCCCCGCCAGTGAGGGCGAACTAGAACGATTCGTGCGGCGCACTCGCCCCGCTCCCACCCGAGGGCTGGAGTCCTGGGCGGCGCGACCTTCTGCGCGCTAGTCCTCCGGATCAGTCAGCAGCGCGAACAGCGACTGCCCGTCCGGTGCGACCAGGTCGCTGACCGCCCAGCAACCGTTGCCGCGGCGCTGCAACTCGATCTTGACCGAGCGCGCCCGCGCGGCGCGGCCGCCGAGTGCGAGCCGGTAGTCCATGCGCACTTCCACCACGGTGGCCTGCGAACCGCCCGAGACCAGGGTGAAGGTCGGCGCGCCCTGGATCTCGCCGTCCTGCGCGCTGGTCCACGGATCGAAGTCCAGCCGGCACACGCCCTCGCGTGCGGCGCAGCGCTGGTCGGCCTGCAACGCGTGCGCGAAGGCCGGCGTCAGCAAGCCGTCCAGGTTCTGCGGTTGCCAGTAGAAATCGCGCGCCTTGTACAGGCGCTCGGCCATCTGCAACGGCGTCGCGCATGCCGGCGGCTGCGCCGCGGCGAGCGACGGCGACAGGGCAAGCAGGGTCAGGAAGGCAAGACGGCGATGCATGGGCGGCTCCGGCGATCGGGGCCGGCTATGAAGCCCGGTTCGCGGCGCCGACGCAAGCGCCAGGCCTCGGCGTGGCGAATGGAACGTCGCGCGCCATCGTCAGGTGGACGCGGGCGGCGCACAGGAGCCGCTGTGGACGCCTGGCCGATGAGCATGCCGAGCGCCGTCCGCCTCCATCTGGCGGCTGCGCGGCCGTAGTGCACTCAAAAAAAAGAGGAGCCGGCGAACCGGCTCCTCGTCCTCCTGCCGCATTGCCGGATGGCAATCCGGCTCACTCGGCCTTGACGGGCGCATAGCCGTCGAAGGTCATGCTCGCCGATGCCCGTCCCTGGGTCAGCGAGCGCAACGCAGTGGCATAGGCCTGCAGTTGCGCCAGCGGCGCCTGTGCCACGACCTCGGCGCGGGCCCCACGCTCTTCGATCGCCACGACGCGTCCCTCGCGCCGCTGCAGATCGCCGAGCACGTCGCCGACGCTGTGCGCGGGCGTGTCGATCGCCACCGCCATCACCGGCTCCAGCAACTGCGTGCCGACCTGCGCCAGCGCCGCCTTCACCGCGTCCGACGCCGCGCGCTGGAACGCCAGGTCCGACGAATCCACCGCATGCGCCTGGCCATCGACCAGCACCACGTCCACACCGACCACCGGATGACCGAGCGGGCCTTGCGCCAGCGCCGCACGCGCGCCTTTCTCGGTGGCGGCGACGAAGGCCTTCGGCACGACGCCGCCGCGGCTGCGGTCGACGAAGGTCACCGCGCCGTCCGCGCGCGGCAGCACGTCCAGCACCACCTGCGCGAACTGGCCCTGGCCGCCGTTCTGCTTGGACAGCCGTGCGGACACGCCCAGCGCGGCCGCACGCGGCGTTTCCTGGTAGGCCACGCGCGGCGCACCGGTGCGCACGTCCACGTGCCACTCGCTGCGCAAGCGCTCCACCATCACCTCCAGGTGCAACTCGCCCATGCCCCAGATCACCGCCTCGCCGGTCTCCGGATCGCTGTCGACGCGGAAGGACGGATCCTCCTGCGCCAGCCGCGCCAGGCCCTGACCCAGCCGCACCAGCTCGGCCGCATTGGCCGCGCCGAGCCGCCACGCCAGCACCGGTGGCTGCGTGCGGATGCGTTCCAGCACCCACCGCGCCTGCACGCCGCTGAGCGTCTCGCCGCTGACCGCGTCCTTCCAGCCGAGCACGGCGACGATCTCGCCGGCCTCGGCCTGCGCCACATCGTGGGTGCGCTGCGCCTGCACCACCGCCAGCCGCCCGACCCGGCGCGGACGCCGGGCATGCGACGTCCACACGGTGTCGCCGACGCGCAAGGTGCCCGAGTACACGCGCACGAACGCCAGCGGTCCCTGCGCGGCATGCGCGAACTTGAACACCAGCGCCGCCAACGGACCGGACGGATCCGGCGCGAGCAACGTCTCGTGTCCGCCTTCGCCACCGGCATTGCCGTCGGCGTCGGCCCGCGCAGCCACCGGCGCTCGGTCCAGCGGCGACGGCAACCAGTCGACGATCGCGTCCAGCAACGGCTCGATGCCCTTGCGCTTGAACGCCGACCCGGCCAGCACCGGCACCCCGGCGCCGGCCAGGGTGGCCCGGCGCAAGGCGCCGCGCAGCAGCTCGGCGTCGATCGCGCGCTCCTCGAGATAGGCCTGCGCCAGCGCCTCGTCGTGTTCGGCCACCGCGGCGACCAACTGCTCGCGCGCCTCCGCGAACGCGGCCGCCTCCTCGGCATGCCAGGCGCGCGTGTGCAGTTGCCCCGCGTCGTCCCAGGTCAGCAGGCGGCCGCCGACCAGGTCGCTCCAGCCGTCGAAGCCGGAGTCGCCCGGAACCGGCACGCCGACCGCCCAGACCGTCGCGTCGAGCTTGCTGCGCAACTGCGCCAGCACGCCGTCGAACGACGCGCCGGCACGGTCCATCTTGTTGACGAACGCGAGCATCGGCACGCCGTGGCGGCGTGCTTGCCGCCACACGGTCTCCGACTGCGGCTGCACGCCGTCGACCGCGGAGAACACCGCGACCGCGCCGTCGAGCACGCGCAGCGAGCGTTCCACCTCGATCGCAAAATCGATGTGTCCTGGGGTGTCGATCAGGGTCAGGCGATGCGTCGGCTGCCCGGCCGGCGCCCACTGCACCTGCACCGCGGCCGCGCCGATGCTGATGCCGCGCGCGCGTTCGATGTCCGAGAAGTCGGTGGTGGCGGCGCCATCGTGGACTTCGCCGAGACGATGGATCGCACCGGCGGCCCACAACAGGCGTTCGGTGAGGGTGGTCTTGCCGGCGTCGATGTGGGCGATGATGCCGAGGTTGCGCCAGCGGGAAAGGGTGTTCGTGTTCATGAGAAAGGTTCCGCATTGCCAACACTGGGGAAGCCGCATGCCCCGGTTGGCGAGGCGGGCATGCGGCTAGGGTTCGGGTTCGGCGGCGTAGTGCATGGCACGTTCTCCTTGGCGTGTCGGAACGGTGGAACAGCGAAAAACAGGCATAAAAAAAGCACCCATCGGGTGCTTGTCTGCGGCGGATCGGCGATGGCCGGCGTCAGCGCACGGCGTCGTCCATTCCTTCAGGCAGGCGCACCCGGCCTGCGCTGACGCGCAGGGCGTTGGGCAATATCAGCAGCGGTGCGTACGGCATGGCGGCGTGACGATGGGTGCGAATGAGGGCGACAAGTCTGGACCTGCGCGAGGGCCCGGTCAATGCGGGCGGCGCGGCGCCGCTGGAACGCTCGGAGGCGGTGCGTGCAACGCTGGCGCGCATGCACTCGATGCCGACGCCGCACGGGCGCACGGGCGCACTGCCGTATGCCCCTGCGGCGCCATGGGGCGGAACATTCCGCTCGCACCGCCTCGAATCGTCGCGCCGGTGCGGCAGAGGGCCTGCCGGCACCGGCGCGATGTGCGCATCACCACCCGATGTTGGTGTTCTGTACCAAGCCGGCAGCGGCGTTCGGGCCCTTCCAGAGCACGTTGCCCATCGCCACGCCGTACTGGCCGCCACCCCAGAACAGCGATTCCTTGCCGCTTGAGCGGCAATGGTTGCCGATGATGCTGACTCTGGAGATGTTGTTGAAGAACATCGCGGTGTCGCGCGTGTTGTTGAAGATGTTGTTGTGGACGGTGATGTCGTGGATGCGGCCGACGGTGTCGGAGACCACCGACAACTGGAAGTCGCCTCCTTCGAAGGTGTTGTCGGCGAAGGTGATCGAGTTGGCGTCCTGGCTCAACGAGCACACCACCGTGCCGGGTTGCCCCGACAGCCAGTTGCCGATGCATTTGACGTAGGAGCTGTTGTTGGTGACCTGCACCGAAGCCACCTTGACCTGGTCGATCACGTTGTGCGAGATGTTGATCTCCATGCCGCGGTCGACGTAGACGCCGATGCCCGAACCGGCGGAGGCGAGAATGGTGTTGTTGACGATCCTGACCCCTTCCGGCTGCGCCGACGTCGACCCCAGATAGACGCCCCCGCAGCCGAGCATGTAGTTGCCCTCGACGAACGAATTGATGCCGCCGTCGCGGTTGTAGACCGCGTAGTCGCCGATGGAATTGAAGAAACACTCGCGGATCTGGTAGCCCTCGCCGCCGACGCAGTGGAAGCCGTTGGACAGGAACCGCGAGAACGCCACGCCGCGGATCAGGATGGTGCGGTCGTCCGGACGATCCGGTGCGGAGTACGCGTACTCCACGCCGTTCTGCGCGCGGTTCATGCCATCCAGCCCCAGGTCGAACAGTGCGGCATTGCCGCCGAGCACATAGACCAGGGCCACGTTGGCCGGGAAGTTGTCGCCGGCGCGAATGGCGCAGTTCTGCCCCGCGCCGGCCACCACGAAACCGGCCGCGCTGTTGACCTTGCTCTTCACGAACAGCGGCGCGTCGACCCGATAGGAGCCCGCGGGAAAGAACACGTAGCCGCCATCGGTGCCCACGCTGTCCAGGGCCGCCTGGATCGCCGGCTGGTCGTTGCTGGCACCATCGCCGACCGCGCCGAAATCCTTGACGTTGACGATGGGGGACGATGGTGCCGCTGCCTGCGTGGTGTTGGGATTGGCGTTGGCGCCGGCGACGTCCACGCCGGCGAGCGCGGCCACTCCTGCCATGCCGCCAAGGCCCACGAAACGGGAAAAGTCACGGCGCGACATTCCCGCCGCAGGACGTTGTCCATTCGAATGCTGTTGCATTTCCATCTCTCGTCTTGGTGAAAAGGGTGTTGGTGAAGAAGCCGCATCGGCGGCAGCGCATGTGATCCGAAAAAAGTTTCAGCCTGCACCTGCCAGCGACGGCGATCGCGCCGGAGGCAGCGATGCGCCGTCCGCGGTCGGTCGGGGTCAAACGGTCCAGATCTCGCCGAAGACCCGTTCGAAGTTCAGGCCCAGCACCTTGTCGGCGACGCGGGCGCTGTAGCCCTGGCGCAGCAGTGCGTCGGCGACGCGTTCGAGCTTGCGCGGGGTGTTGGCGTCGGGCAGATAGGGCAGCCGGTTCTCGCCCGGGGCGCCGATGCCGTCGCGGCGGCGCTGCACCAGGTCCGCCTCGAACGCGCGCCGGTCCTGCTCGGTGATCGGGAAGAACAGCGAATCGGTGCCGATGCCGACATGGTCCTCGCCGCACACGTCCAGCGCGTGCTGCAGGTGGCGCATGTAGTCGGCCAGGTGCGGTTGGCGGCTGTCCTCGGTCAGGAACGGCAGCATGTAGACGCCCATCACCCCACCCTTGCCGGCCAGGGCGCGCAGCTCGGCGTCCTGCTTGTTGCGCGGATGCGCGAACACCGCGGCACAGCCGGCGTGGGTGATGACCGGCGGGCGCTGCGACAGGGCGATGCCGTCGCGGGTGGTCTGCAGGTTGGAATGGCTCAGATCCAGCGCCACCCCGAGCCGGTTCATGCGCGCGATCGCGTCGCGGCCGAGCGCGGTGACGCCGCCGCTCTCGCCGTCCAGGCAGCCCACGCCGAACGGCGTGGTGCGGTTGTAGGTGAGTTGCATGACCCGCACACCGAGCTGGCGGAACAGATCGATGCGCGCGGGCCTGTCCTCCAGCATCGCCGCCGACTCGAAGGAAAAAATCAGCGCGACGCGCCCCTCGCGCTTGGCGCGGCGCAGGTCGGCCGGATGCAGCACCTTGAGGAAGTGCTGCGGATAGCGCTCGACCAGCGCCTGCGCGGCGGCAATGTCCTGCACGGCGGTCTCGAAGTCGCCGGCCGCACCGCCCAGCGTGGTCTTCAGCGCCGACACGCCGGAGTCGCGCAATTGCTGCAGCAGCTGCGGCGTATCCGGGCCGCCGAACACCTGCCCGATCGAGGCCAGCGCATTGGCGTCGAGCACCAGCGCGCGCCGGTACAGCGCGTCGGCATCGCCCGCATCGGCAGCGGCGGCGCTGGCGATGGCGGCCCCTGGCAGCAAACCGGCCACTGCGCCCGCGGCACCGGCGCCCAGGCATTGCCGCCGCGTCCATCCCTTGCTCATCGCTTCGCTCCCCGGTGCGTCCTGCGGTGTCGGCCCGCATGGGTGACGGGCATGCGCGATGCGCGCGCGAGGCACCATACCGCAAACGCGCCCCGCCCCACCACGTGACGCGGCGCCCGCATGGATTTCGCGGCCCCGGCCTCCTATCATCCGCCGACACTTCCAGGACGGCCGCCCATGACCACCCCGCAGATGTCGGTGTACTTCTTCCTGCAGGCGGCGGTGATCCTGCTGGCGTGCCGCCTGGTCGGCCTGCTGGCCAGGCGCCTGGGCCAGCCGCAGGTGGTCGGCGAGATGATCGCCGGCGTCGCGTTGGGGCCGTCGCTGTTCGGCGCGCTGCTGCCGGACGTGCAGCAGGCACTGTTTCCCAAGCCGACCCTGGACATGCTGTACGTGGCCGCGCAGTTCGGCGTGGGCCTGTACATGTTCCTGGTCGGCACCGATTTCCGCGGCGACCACTTCCGTACGCGCTACCGCAGCGCGATGGGCGTGTCGCTGGCCGGCATCGCCGTGCCGTTCGTGCTGGCGTTCGTGCTGGCGCCGTGGCTGCTGCACGTGCCCGGGCTGTTCTCGGCCAAGACCAAGCTGCTGGAGGCGTCGCTGTTCCTGGGGGCGGCCATCGCCATCACCGCGTTCCCGATGCTGGCGCGGATCATCCACGAGCGCGGTCTCACCGGCAGCCCGCTGGGCACCCTGGCGCTGACCGCCGGCGCGGTCGACGACGCCGCGGCCTGGTGCATCCTGGCGGTGGTACTGGCCAGCTTCGGCGGCAGCTGGGGCAGCGCCTATCTGGCAATCGGCGGCGGCGTGGGCTATGCGCTGTTCATGCTGCTGGTCGGCCGCCACTGGCTGCGCCGCCTGGCCGACCACGTGCGCCCCGACCAGCCGCTGAGCGCCGGCGTGCTGGCGGTGGTGCTGATGCTGTTCTGCACCAGCGCCTGGGCGATGGATGCGATCGGCATCCACGCGGTGTTCGGCGGCTTCCTGCTCGGCGCCTGCCTGCCCAAGGGCGCGCTGACCGAGAAGCTGCGCGAGCAGTTGCAGCCGTTCGTGGTGGTGTTCCTGCTGCCGATGTTCTTCACCTTCTCCGGCCTCAAGACCGAACTGAGCGTGCTGCTGGATCCGCAGATCCTGCTGGCCGCCGGCGTGGTGCTGCTGGCCTCGTTCCTGGGCAAGGGCATCGCCTGCTGGGGCGCGGCACGGCTCAGCGGCGAGAACAACCGCAATGCGATGGCGATCGGCGCGTTGATGAACGCGCGCGGCCTGATGGAACTGATCATCATCAACATCGGCCTGCAGGCCGGGGTGATCGAACAGGGTCTGTTCTCGATCCTGGTGCTGATGGCCATCACCTCCACGCTGATGGCCACGCCGCTGTTCAACTGGGTGATGCGCCGCGCGGGCGGCGATGCGCTGCCGGCGGTGGCGGGCGGGAGGCCCTGAGGCACGCAGGCGCTCGACGGCGGCCCGCACCGCAACCACGATTCGCGGCGAGCAGTTCGTCGGGCCCTGCCCGCCCTACCCGGATCCCGGACGAAACGCGCCGTCAGAGCGGCGTCAGCCGCCACAGTCCATAGGGGTTGGCGAACAGATCGCCGGGTTGGAACTGGCTGCTGGCCTCGGCCTGGAGCCGATAGCGCGGCGCGCCGTGCGCGACGGAAAAGGTGTGACCCTCGCGCACGTCGGGCGCTTCGTTGAACAGGTAGCAGGTGAAGGTGTGCAGCAGGCCGACCGGATCGGGCGCGGCCTGCGCCGCGACGATCGCGTCCTTCATGCCGAACTGGTGCATGCCGCAGGAATGCACCTGCTCGCCGGTGATGTTGAGCACATAGGCGCGATGGGCACTGCCCAGCGGCAGGTCCGCGCACAACTGGCGCCAGTCGGCCGGGCTGTGGGCAACGCCGCTGCTTTCCACCTTGACCCCCAGGCCGCCGGCGTCCAGCAACGCCGCGGCCGCGCGCATCATCGTCTCGGCACGCACCCGCGAACCGCCAGCGCCGATGAGGTAGACGACGGACGCATGCGTGCCGATGCGCGCCATGTCCGCGGAACCGCGCCAGTGCGGTCCGGCGGCGGCGAACGCGTCGGCCATGCGTGCATCGTGTGGCTCGTGCTGCAGTTCGCATGCCTGGCCGCTGTCCATGTGCATCAGCACCTGCCCGGCGAACAGGTAGCCGCCGCTGTCCTGGACGATGCGTGCCAGCAGCTCGGACCGATCCGGCCATGGGCCGGGAATGCAGAGCACGATCTTGGGGGGCTCGATCAAGGGAGGCGGCTCCTTGCCGTCAGATGGAATCACATGCGCGAGCAGTTCACCGGCAGGGCCGCCGCCGCGACGACGCGCCGGCCATGACCGCCGCGATTCAGGTCAGCGCTGTCATCACGCCCTTGCGGTAGGCCGGGCGCTGCTGCAGGCGCTGGTACCAGGCATGAAGATGCGGCAGCGTCGGGCGCTCGATCGGCATCTCGAACCAGGCATAGGCGAAACTGCCCAGCGGGATGTCGCCCATCGCGAAGTGCTCGCCCGACAGCCACGGCTGCTGTGCCAGCGCGGCGTCGGCGGTGCGCAACAACTCGGCCGAGTGTTCCAGCGCGGCGGCGATCCTGGCGGCGTCGCGCTGCTCGGGCGCGGTGCGCAGCACGCCCCAGAACAGATCACGGAAAGCGCCGGCGAAGCGCGAGGTGGTCCAGTCCATCCACTTGTCGCCCTGCGCGCGCAGCACCGGATCCTGCGGATACAGCGTGTCCGGCGCGTAGCGCGCGGCCAGGTAACGCACGATGGCGTTGGATTCCCACAACGCCAGGCCATCGTCCTCGATGGCCGGCACCAGGCCGTTGGGATTGAGTGCGCGATAGGCTGGTGCGTCGTTGCCGCCGAACGCGCCGCCGACCTCGATGGAGGTGTAGGCCAGGCCGATCTCCTCGGCGCACCACAGCACCTTGCGCACGTTGCTCGAATTGTGGCGGCCCCAGATCTTCAGCATGTCGGCGCTCCCGTTGCGTCCGGGAATTCTACGCCGCCGCGCCGCTCAATCGCCCATCGCGGCGTCCGGCAGGCGCCGGGTCAGCAGCCGCTGCAGCAGGCAGAACAGCAGCAGCAGGCCGCCGATCACGATGCGCGTACACCACGAGCTGAGCGTGCCGTCGAACACGATCAGGGTCTGGATCGCGCCCAGGATCAGCACGCCGAACAAGGTGCCGATCACGTAGCCGCTGCCGCCGGCGAGCAGGGTGCCGCCGATCACCACCGCGGCGATGGCGTCCAGCTCCAGGCCCTGCGCGTGCAGGCTGTAGCCGGACAGCATGTAGAACGTGCACACCACCCCGGCCAGCGCCGAGCAGAAGCCGCTGAAGGCGTAGACGCGCACCTGGGTCGCCTCCACCGGCAGGCCCATCAGCCGCGCCGAGGCCTCGCTGCCGCCGAGCGCATACACGCAGCGGCCGAAGCGGGTGCACTGGGTCAGCCACATGCCCAGCGCCACCATCGCCAGCGCGATCAGCGCGCCGACCGACAGCGACGCGCCGCCACCCAGCGGCAGCCGTGCCTGCGCGACCGCGGTGTACAGCGGGTCGGTGATGGGGATCGAATCGACGCTGATCAGCGTGCTGGCGCCGCGCGCCAGGAACATGCCGGCCAGGGTGACCACGAACGGCTGCAGACGGTAGCGCTGGATCAGCAGGCCCATGCCCGCGCCGAACGCGCTGCCGAGCAGCAGCACCAGCGGGATCGCCGCCAGCGGCGACCAGCCATGGCGCTCGACCAGCGACGCCGACAGCACCGTGGCGAAGGCCAGCACCGCGCCCACCGACAAATCGATGCCGCCGCTGAGGATCACCAGGCTCATGCCCACCGCGGCGATGCACAGGAAGGCGTTGTCGATCAGCAGATTGGCGAGCACCTGCGGCGCCAGGAAGCCGTCGTAGAGCACGCCGCCGGCCGCGAGCATGGCCACGAACAGCGCCACGGTGATCGCCAGCGGCAGGCGTGCGCCCTGCAGCATCCCCGCCGCCTTGCGCCGGCCGGACACCGCCAAGCGCGGAGCCGCCGTGCTCATGGCCGCACCTGCGGCGGCGGCCGCTTGATCCAGCCGCGCAGGGTGGCGCGGAAGGCCGGCGACTGCAGCAGCATCACCGCGAACACCAGCAGCGCCTTGATCAGCATGGTGACCTGCGCCGGCACGCCGAACGCGTAGATGGTCGCGGTCAGGGTCTGGATGATCAGCGCGCCGATCACGCTGCCGGCCAGGCTGAAGCGGCCGCCATCGAGCAGCGTGCCGCCGAGGGTGACCGCGAGGATCGCGTCCAGTTCCATCAGCTGCCCGGCGTTGTTGGCATCGGCGCTCTTGACGTTGGAACTGATCAGCAACCCGGCCAGGCCGGCGCTGAACGCGCAGAACACGTACAACAGCACGGCGATCAGCCGCGCCCGCACGCCCGCCACCCGCGCCGCACGCGGGTTGTGGCCGATCGCGCGTACGAACAGCCCCAGCGCGGTGCGCCCCAGCAGCAGCTGCAGCGCCAGGAATACCGCCGCGACCACGAACAAGGCGAATGGCAGGCCGAGCAGGAAGCCGTTGCCGAGGTAGAAGTACGGCGGGTAGTAGATGGTCAGGATCTGCCCGTCGCCGATGAGCTGCGCGATGCCGCGCCCGGCCACCATCAGGATCAGCGTGGCGATGATCGGCTGCATGCCGACCTTGACCACCAGCAGCCCGTTCCACAGCCCGCACAGCGCCGCCACCAGCAGCGGCGCCAGCAACACCGCCCACAGCGGGAAGCGGCTGTGCTCGCCGCCGCCGATCATCCAGGCCGCCACCGTCGCGGCGATCGCCACCACCGCGCCAACCGAGATATCCAGGCCGCGCACCGCGATCACCAGGGTCATGCCCATCGCCACCAGCGCCAGCGGCGCGGCGCGGTTGCCGATGTCGACCAGGCTGCCGTACAGGTGGCCGTCGCGCCATTGCAGGCTCAGGAAGCCGGGGTCGAACAGGCCGTTGCCGAGCAGCAGCACGGCCAGCGTCGCCAGCGGCCAGAACAACGGGTGCGCGCGCAGCCGTGCCGGCCGGCGCGGCACGGTGGTGTCGGGCGTGGCGGCGGCGCTCACGCCGCACTCCCGGCGATCAGGTCGAAGATCGCTCGCTCGCCGCAGCCACCGGGCAGTTCGCCGACCAGGCGGCGTTCGCGCAGCACCGCGATGCGGTCGGCGATGCGCGCGATCTCGGCGACCTCGGCGGAGATGAACAGCACCGCCATGCCCTCGCGGGCCAAGGCCAGGATCCGGGTCATGATGTCTTGCTTGGCGGCGATGTCGATGCCGCGGGTGGGTTCGTCGAGGATCAGCAGCCGCGGCCGCGTCGCCAGCCAGCGCGCCAGCACCACCTTCTGCTGGTTGCCGCCGGACAGCAGCCCCACCGGCGTCTCCAGGCTGGCGGTCTTGATGCCGAGCACATCCACGTAGCCCTGCGCGATGCGCACCTGCTCGGCCGGCGCCAGGAACCGGCGCAGACCCAGGCGCGCCTGCAGCGCCAGCACGATGTTCTCGCGCACCGACAGCTCGGCCACGATGCCCTCGGTCTTGCGCTCTTCCGGGCACAGCGCCAGGCCATGGGCGATGGCATCGGGCGGGCCGCGCAACGCCACGGCGCGGCCGTCGATCGCCACGCGACCGCGATCGGCACGGTCCAGCCCGAACAGCAGCCGCGCCAGTTCGGTGCGGCCGGCGCCGAGCAGGCCGGCCAGGCCCAGCACCTGGCCGCGGCACACGTGCAGATCGACCGGCTGCAGCTGGCCGCGCCGTCCCAGGCCCTGCGCCTGCAGCAGCGGCACCGCGTCCTCGGGTGCGGCCGCGCGCACCGTGGCGGCCGCGGCGCTGGCCGGATCGAGCGCGCGCCCGACCATCGCCGCGACCAGTTGCGGCGCGGGCAGCGCATCGGGCGTGTATTCGCCGACCAGGCGCCCGTTGCGCAGCACGCTGATGCGGTCGGCCACCGCGTACACCTGGTCCAGGAAGTGGGTGACGAACAGGATCGCCATGCCGGCCTCGCGCAGCGCACGCATCACCCGAAACAGCTCGGCCACCTCGCCTTCGTCGAGGCTGGAGGTGGGTTCGTCGAGGATCAGCACCCGCGCCGACACACCGACCGCGCGCGCGATCGCCACCATCTGCTGCACCGCCACCGGATAGCTGCCCAGCGCGCGGCGCACGTCGACGACGATGCCCAGGCGCTGCAGGCTGGCCTCGGCTTCGCGTTCGACCCGGCGCCAGTCGATGCGCCGCGGCCAGCCGTGCAGCGGATAGCGGCCGGCGAACAGGTTCTCGGCCACCGACAGGTTCGGGCACAGGTTCACTTCCTGGTACACGGTGCTGATGCCGAGGCGTTGCGCCTGCTGCGGCGAGGCCGGCGCGACGACCGCGCCGTCCAGCGCGATGCGCCCGGCATCGGCCGCCGTCACCCCGGTGAGCAGCTTGATCAGCGTCGACTTGCCGGCGCCGTTCTGGCCCATCAGCGCGTGGATCTCGCCGCCGCGCAGGCGCAGCGCCACGTCCTCCAGCGCGGCCACGCCGGCGTAGGCCTTGCTCAGTCCCTGCGCCTCCAGCACCAGCGGATGCATGCGCGCGCCCTCAGTACTTGCGCTTGGGCAGTTCGGCCGCGGCCTGGTCCTGGGTGTACACCGACTCCTCGACCACGATGCGCTTGGGCAGCGGCTTGCCGGCCTTGAGGTCGCGGATGGCCTGCACCAGTTGCGGGCCGAGCAGCGGATTGCATTCGACGGTCACGTTGAGCTTGCCCGCCTGCATCGCCTCGAACGCGCCCTTCACTCCATCCACCGAGATCACCAGGATGTCCTTGCCGGGCTTCAGCCCGGCTTCCTCGATCGCCTGGATCGCGCCGATGGCCATGTCGTCGTTGTGCGCATAGAGCACATCGATGTTGCGCCCTTCCGCCTTCAGGAACGCCTCCATCACTTCCTTGCCCTTGGCGCGGGTGAAGTCGCCGCTCTGCGAGCGCACGATCTGGAAGCGCGGATGCGCCGCCAAGATTTCCTTGAAGCCCTTCATGCGATCGATCGCCGGCGCCGAGCCGACGGTGCCCTGCAGTTCGACGATGCGCACCGGTTTGTCGCCGTCCTTCAGTGGCGAGCGCTCGACCAGCCAGCGCGCCGCCTTGCGCCCTTCCTCGACGAAATCCGAGCCGATCAGGGTGACGTAGAAGCTATCGTCGGACACCTTCACCGCGCGGTCGGTCAGCACCACCGGGATCTGCGCGGCCTTGGCCTCGCGCAGCACCGTCTCCCAGCCCGACTCCACCACCGGCGAAAACGCGATCACGTCCACGCGCTGGGCGATGAACGAGCGCAGCGCCTTGATCTGGTTCTCCTGCTTCTGCTGCGCATCGGAGAACTTCAACTTCATGCCGGCATCGGCCACGGCCTGCTTGATCGAGGCGGTGTTGGCGGTGCGCCATTCGCTCTCCGCGCCGACCTGACTGAAACCGACGGTCAGTTGCCCGGGCGCCTTGCCGGCGTCCTTGCCGCCGCCGGAACAGGCGGCCAGCGCCATGCCCAGCAGTGCCGCGATTCCCAGCGCCCGCATTCCCGACGTGTGCTTCTGCATAGCCCCTCCTCGTTGATGGCACGCTGGCGGCGGACGGGCCCGGAGGCCGCGACGCGCCGCCCACCCTCCCAGGCCGGCGTGCGCTGGTTCGATCAGTTCATGGTGCGGACGTATAGGCGGTCTTGACCGTGGTGTAGAACTCCACCGCATAGCGGCCCTGCTCGCGCGGGCCATAGCTGGACGCCTTGCGTCCGCCGAACGGCACGTGCGGGTCGACGCCGGCGGTGGGCAGGTTGACCATCACCATGCCCGCCTGCGCATGCCGCTTGAAATGCGTGGCGTGCTTGAGCGAGCGGGTGGCGATGCCGGCGCACAGGCCGAATTCGGTGTCGTTGGCCAGGGCCAGCGCGTGTTCGTAGTCGTCGGCCAGCAGCACCGCGGCGACCGGGCCGAACACTTCCTCGCGGGCGATGCGGTGCTGCGGCTGCGCGGCGACCAGCGCCGGGCGCAGGTAATAGCCGCGGTGCGCGCACTCCAGCGCCTCGCCGCCGTAGAGCAGTTCGGCGCCTTCCTCGCGGGCGATGCGCAGGTAATCGCGGTCCTGTTCGAACTGGCTGGCGCTGGCGACCGGGCCGATGTCCACGCCCGCCTCCAGCGCATGGCCGATCTTCAGCGCGGCCAGGCGCGTGCGCAGGCGCGCGACGAACGCATCGTGCACCGCGCGTTCGACGATCAGCCGGCTCGACGCGGTACAGCGCTGACCGGTGGAGAAATAGGAACCGTTGACCGCGATCTCCGCCGCCAGGTCCAGGTCGGCATCGGCCAGCACCACCAGCGGATTCTTGCCGCCCATCTCCAACTGGATCTTCAGCCCGCGCTCGGCGGCCTGCTTGAGCAGCCGGTTGCCGGTCGGCACCGAGCCGGTGAAGCTCAGCGCATCGATGCCGCGCTCGCCGACCAGCGCCTGGCCGACCGTGCTGCCGCTGCCGAGCACCAGGTTGAACGCGCCATTGGGCAGGCCGGCGCGGCTGAGGATCTCGGCCAGCGCCCAGGCGCAGCCGGGCACGATCTCCGCGGGCTTGAACACCACCGTGTTGCCGTAGGCCAGCGCCGGCGCGATCTTCCACGCCGGGATCGCCAGCGGGAAATTCCACGGCGCGATGATGCCGACCGTGCCGACCGGCTCGCGGGTGATCTCGACGTTGACCCCGGGCCGGGTGGAGGCCAGCGTCTCGCCGGGAATACGCAGGGCCTCGCCGGCAAAGAACTTGAAGATCTGCCCGGCACGCGCCGCCTCGCCGATGCTCTCCGGCAAGGTCTTGCCCTCTTCCGAGGCCAGCAGCGCGCCCAGCTCCTGCTTGCGCGCCAGGATCTCGCTGCCCACCGCGTCCAGCGCGTCGGCGCGCTGTTGCGGGGTGCTCGCGGCCCATGCCGACTGCGCCGCGTTGGCCGCGGCGATCGCCTCGCGCACTGTGGCCGCGTCGACGCTGCCGGCCTCGCCGACCGGGGCCGACAGGTCGGAGGGATTCTCGTCGGGAGCGAGGTCGCCGCCGGCCACCCAGCGGCCGTCGATGTAGCTCTGGAACTGTCGGGTCATGCCTACCTCCGTGCGGTTCTACAGCGCGCGCACGCCGCCCAGGGCGAATCCGCTGTCGACGCGCTGCAAGGGATTGACCAGCGCCGCGCCGAACTCGGCCAGTTCGATCTCGAAGCGGTCGCCGGGCTGCGCCTGCACGCCGTCGGCAAAGCTCAGCGTCGCGGTGCCGAAGAAATGCAGGTGCACGTCGCCAGGCACGCGGTGCGCGGCGTACTTGAAATGGTGGTATTCGAGATTGGCCAGCGAATGGCACATGTTGGCCTCGCCGGTGACGAAGGGCTTCTCCCAGATCACCGCGTCGCCGCGGCGAATGCGGCTGTGGCCGCGCAGGTCGCGCGGCAGTGCGCCGCAGCGCAGCTCCGGGCCGACCGCGCAGGCGCGCAGCTTGGAGTGGGCCAGGTACAGATAGTTCTGGCGCTCGGTGACGTGGTCGGAGAACTCGTTGCCCAGCGCGAAGCCGAGCCGGTACGGCACGCCGTCGGCGCCGATCACGTACAGCCCGACCAGTTCCGGCTCCTCGCCGCCGTCCAGGGCGAAGTCCGGCGACGGCAGCGGCGCGCCCGGCGCGACCAGGCTGCTGCCGTCGCCCTTGTAGAACCATTCCGGCTGCGCGCCGGGCTGGCCGTCGCGCGGGATGCCGCCGTCCACCCCGAGCTGGAAGATTTTCATCGAATCGGTGAGCGTGCCCTGCGCCGCCTGCTGCTGCAGGTTCTGGTGCATGGCATCGCGCGTGGCGGCGCTGCCCAGGTGGGTCAGGCCGGTGCCGGTGACCCGGCAATGCGCCGGGTCCGGATGGGTCAGCGGCGGCAGCACCCGGCCGGCGGCCAGCAGTGCGGCGTAGTCGAGCACACGCTCGCCGCGCAGCTGCTGCGCCTGCGCCTCCAGGCTGTTGCCGGCGGCCAGCGCCGCGTTGGCCAGCGCGTAGGTGGAGTCCACCTCGCGCAACAGCCGCACCTGGCGGCCGTCGTCTTCCACCACGCCGACGCCGGGCGTGCCGGCGTCATCGAGCAACTGGATCAATCGCATGCATCGGTCGCCTGTCGGAATGCGGACGCGCAGCGCGCGACGCGGAACCCGCGCGACGCGATGCGCCGGTCCTATTCTGGCCGGACGACCTATATGCAACAAATATCGGTTTTGGCTTAATGTATACGAACATTCGTATCTTTCTGAGCGCCATGCCCGCTGCCCCGCCCTGGTTCGTCCGCGCCCGCCTGAAGACCCGGCAATTGATGCTGCTGCTGGCGATCGAGGAGGAAGGCAACATCCACCGCGCCGCCGAGACCTTGAACATGTCGCAGCCGGCCGCGTCCAAGCTGCTCAAGGACCTGGAGGACATGCTGGCGGTGCCGCTGTTCGAGCGCCTGCCGCGCGGCATGCGCGCGACCTGGTACGGCGAGGCGATGATCCGCCACGCGCGCATCGCCCTGGCCAGTCTCGGCGAGGCCGGTGCCGAGATCGAGGCGCTGAAGGCCGGCTATGCCGGCAGCGTCGCCGTCGGCGCGATCGCCGGCCCGGCGATGAGCCTGCTGCCGTCGGCCCTGGCCCAGGTCGGCGCGCAGCATCCGCTGCTGCGGGTGAGCCTGCGCGTGGACGGCAGCGACGTACTGCTGGAGCAGCTGGCGCAGAACAAGCTCGACATCGTGGTGGCGCGGCTGTTCGCGCGGCACGACAAGCGCCACCTGCACTACCAGGCGCTGGCCGAGGAAAAGGTCTGCGCCATCGCCCGCCCCGGCCATCCGCTGCTGGCGGCGCCGGCGCCGACGCTGGCCGTGCTGGCCGAGGCACCGTGGATCGTGCCGCCGGACGGCAGCGTGCTGCGCCATCGCTTCGAACTGATGTTCCAGAACGCCGGGCTGGAGGCGCCCAAGCGGGTGATCGAGACCTCGGCGCTGGTGGTCCTGCCGCAACTGCTGCGCCACGGCGACGCGCTGGCGGTGGTCCCGGAGGACGTGGCCCGGCATTTCGCCGACCACGGCAGCGTGGCGATCGTGCCGGTGGCGCTGTCCTGCCGCATGGACGCCTTCGGCCTGATCACCCGCCGCGACTGGCTGCTGTCGCCGGGCGCGCGGATCGTGCTGCGGGCGCTGCAGGAGGCGGCCGCGGCGGTCTACGGCGTCGCCGCGGCAGTGGACGCGCAGTCGCTACCGACGGACAGTGAATCGCGTCGGGACTGAAGTCCCTCCCACAAATCTCCTGCGCGTACCGGCGCGCGGCTTTTTGTAGGAGCGGCTTCAGCCGCGACGCGCAGCAGTGCGGGGCTCACCTGTGACCGTCCAAAGACGGCCGATCGCGTCGGAACCGAAGTCCCTCCCACAATGCTCCAGCGCGCACCGGCGCATGGCTCTTGTAGGAGCGCCTTCAGCCGCGACGCGCGCGAACCGGGAATTCTGCGCCGCTCAGGTCCAGCCGCCGTCCACCACGAACTCCTGCGCGGTGATCGCGCGCGCCTCGTCCGAGGCCAGGAACAGCGCCATGCGCGCGATGTCCTCCGGCATCACCTTGTCCGGCAGGCACTGGTTGCGCGCCAGTTCGCGCTCGCCGGCCTCGTCCAGCCACAGGGTGACCTGGCGCTCGGTCATCACCCAGCCCGGGGTCAGCACGTTGATGCGGATCCGCGCCGCGCCCAGGTCGCGGGCCAGGCCGCGGGTCAGGCCGTTCACCGAGGACTTGGCGGTGGCGTACACCGGGTAGCCGCCGGTCTTGCTCTGCCAGCCGGTGGAGCCGAGGTTGACGATGGAACCCCCGCCCAGCCGCTGCATGCCCGGCACCACCGCCTGGATGGCGAAGAACGCCGCACGCTGGTTGATCGACACGCAGCGCTCCCAGTAGTCCGGGGTCACCGCCTCCAGCGCGTGGCGGTCGTCGCTGCCGACGTTGTTGAGCAGTACGTGGAAATCGCCCAGCGCGGCCGCCGCGTCGCCGATTGCCGCCTGTAGCGCGGCCACGTCGGTGACGTCGCAGCGGCGCCACCACGGCGCGGTCAGGCCGGCCGCGGCCAGGCGCTCGGCCAGCGCGGCGCTGGCCTCGGCTGCGACATCGACGAAGGCCACCTGCGCGCCCTGCGCGGCGAAGGCCTCGACAAGCGCGGCGCCGATGCCGGAACCGCCGCCGGTGATGAAGACGCGGCGCCCGTGCAGGCTGCCGTAGGTTGCGTTGCCGAGGGAGGAAGGCGCCGCGCTTGCCGAGTTGTCCATGCCGTTTCGCTCTAGGTGGATAGGATTTCGATATATGAAAACAAATATCCATTCGAAGATATTTGCTATTTTTCACGTATCAATATGCCCGCTAGCATCCCCCGCGTAAAGCATCCGGGGGCGGCTTGCGCACAAGGCGGATCCCGGCGTCCTGGACTCGAGGAATCCGCCGACATGGGCTCACCCAGCAAACCGCCGCGCCGCAGCCAGGCGTGGTTCGGGCGCGAAGGCAAGCAGGGCTTCTACTACCGCAGCTGGCTCAAGAGCGCCGGCCATCCGCACGACATGTTCGACGGCCGCCCGGTGATCGGCATCTGCAACACCTGGTCGGAACTGACCCCGTGCAACGGCCACCTGCGCGAACTGGCCGAACACGTCAAACGCGGCGTGTACGAGGCCGGCGGGTTCCCGCTGGAGTTCCCGGTGATGTCGCTGGGCGAGACGCAGATGCGCCCCACCGCGATGCTGTTCCGCAACCTCGCCAGCATGGACGTGGAGGAATCGATCCGCGCCAATCCACTGGACGGGGTGGTGCTGCTGATGGGCTGCGACAAGACCACCCCGGCGCTGCTGATGGGCGCGGCCAGCGTGGACCTGCCGACCATCGGCGTGTCCGGCGGGCCGTCGCTGTCGGGCAACTGGCGTGGGCAGCCGCTGGGCTCGGGCACCGGCGTGATCGAGATGTCGGAGATGGTCCGCGCCGGCACCCTGAGCCAGGACGATTTCGTCGAGGCCGAAGCCTGCATGCAACGCTCCAAGGGCAGCTGCATGACCATGGGCACCGCCTCGACCATGGCCAGCATGGTCGAAGCACTGGGCATGTCGCTGCCGGAGAACGCGGCGATCCCGGCGGTGGACGCGCGCCGCGCGCGGCTGGCGCGGCTCAGCGGGCGGCGCATCGTGCAGATGGTGGAAGAGGACCTGCGCATGTCGCAGGTGCTGACCGCCGATGCCTTCGCCAACGCGATCAAGGTCAACGCGGCAATCGGCGGCTCCACCAACGCGGTGCTGCACCTGCTCGCCCTGGCCGGCCGGGTGGGCGTGCCGCTGCAACTGGACGACTGGGACCGGCTCGGCTCGCACCTGCCGTGCCTGGTGAACCTCAAGCCGTCCGGCCAGTACCTGATGGAAGACTTCTACTACGCCGGCGGGCTGCCGGCGGTGATGCGCGAACTCGGCGCCGAACTGGCGCTGGACGCGCGCACCGTCAATGGTCAAACCCTGGGCGAGAACGTGGCGCAGGCGCCGTGCTGGAACCGCGAGGTGATCCACCCGCTGGACGCGCCAGTGCGCGCGGAGGCCGGCATCGCCGTGCTGCGCGGCAACCTGGCGCCGGACGGCGCGGTGATCAAGCCCTCGGCCGCCTCGCCGCACCTGTTGCGGCACCGCGGGCGTGCGGTGGTGTTCGAAAGCATCGAGGACTTCAAGGCGCGCATCGACGACGAGGCGCTGGACATCGACGCCGACTGCATCATGGTGCTCAAGCACTGCGGCCCGCGCGGCTACCCGGGCATGGCGGAGGTCGGCAACATGCCGCTGCCGCCGAAGCTGCTGCGCGCCGGCATCACCGACATGGTGCGCATCTCCGACGCGCGCATGAGCGGCACCGCTTACGGCACCGTGGTGCTGCACGCCTCGCCCGAGGCCGCGGCCGGCGGCCCGCTGGCGCTGGTGCGCGACGGCGACATCATCGAACTCGACGTCCCCGGCCGCGCGTTGCACCTGGAAGTCAGCGACGAGGAACTGCTGCGTCGGCGCAGCGAATGGACCCCGCCGCCGGCCCCGACGCGCGGCTGGAGCAAGCTCTACGTGGAGCACGTGCAACAGGCGCACCTGGGCGCGGACCTGGACTTCCTGGTCGGCGGCAGCGGCGACGCGGTGGCGCGCGATTCGCATTAGCGGCCGCGGCCAGATGCATCCACCCTGCTTTCCTAGGAGCGGCTTCAGCCGCGACAGGCGTTACCGATAGCGCCCATCGCGGCTGAAGCCGCCCCCACAGGAGCTCGCGGCGAGCCCGCCGTGTGCACTGTGGGAGGGACTTCAGTCCCGACGCATTGCGCCATCGGAAAGCGCGCCATTCCGTGCATCGCGGCTGCATGACAGTCGACTCCCACAGAAAGTGGCGAACACCGGCTTCTTCCCACGCATCGCAGCCCACGTCACCGAACCGTCATCTGCAGCTTCTAGCCTGCCCCGCACCCCAGGGACAAGGCAGGCTCGGTGGCGGCTCCCCCCAAACGCGCATGGGCGCGCATGTTCGCGGAACACGGTCCGGTGCTGCGCGGCTTCTTCGTGCGCCGCGGCGCACGCGAAGACGCCGAGGACATGGTGCAGGAGACCTATCTGCGGCTGCTGCGCGCGCATCGGCAGCAGGGCGAGGCCATCGCCAATCCCGAAGCCTATCTGTACACCGTCGCGCAGAACCTGGCGCGCGAACAGGCCGCGCGTCGCCGCCAGGCGCCGCTGCGCATCGACGAGATGGAGCAGTTCTCGCAATTGCTGGCGGCGGGAGACGACGTGGAAGACAGCGCACACCGGCGGCAACGCCAGCAGCACCTGCAGGCCCTGCTCGCCGACCTGCCCGCGCGCACCCGTGCGGTGCTGGTGATGCAGTACCGCGACGGGCTGAGCTACAAGCAGATCGCCGAACGCATGGGCGTGTCGCCGCACATGGTCAAGAAACACGTGGTGCGCGGTCTGTCGGCCTGCCGCCGCGCGCTGGCCGACAGCGGAGAGCGCTGGTGAACGACAGCGCCTTCTCGTCGCGCAGCGCCATCGCCGAGGCCGCGCACTGGCATGCCTTGCAGCGCATGCAGCCGCTGGACGCGCAACAGGAACAGCAGCTGCTGGACTGGCTGACCGCCTCGCCGCAGCACCTGCGCGAGTATCTGGCGATGCAGCGCGTGGCCGGCGACCTCGGCGAGGCGCTGCGCGGCATGGACCTGGACGTGGATGCCTTGCTGGCCAGCGACGCCGCCGCCGATGGTGCCGCAGCCAACAACGTGATCGCCCTGCCCTTGCCGCGGCGTGCGACCGCGACAGCAACAGCGCGCGCGGCGCGATTCCATGCCGCGCCACGCTGGCGCCTGGCCGCGGCCGCCGCGGTCTGCGCGGTCGCGGTGCTGGTCGGCTGGGCCTGGCCGCGCCCCCAGACCTACCGCACCGCGCTCGGCGAACAAGGCCGCGTGCAACTGGCCGACGGCAGCGTGGTGCGGCTCAATGCGCAGACCCGGGTGCGCGCCACGCTGACGCCGTGGAGCCGGACGCTGCAGTTGCTGCAGGGCCAGGCCAGTTTCGTGGTCGCCGCCGACCGCCGCCCGCTGCAGGTGCAGGCCGGCGGCCTGCGCGTGGAGGACATCGGCACCACGTTCGACATCGCCCTGCACCGGGATCAGGCCCGCGTCGAGGTGTCGTCCGGTCGCGTGCACGTATGGCGCCAGGACCAACCGCAGCAGCCGATGCTGGCCGATCTCGGCGCCGGCCAGAGCGCGCGCATCGATACCGCCGATGGGCGGGTCGAACTCGGCAACGAGGACGTCGCGGCCATGCATGCCTGGTGGCAGCACCGCATCGTGTTCCGCGACGAACCGCTGGCCAATGTCGCCGAAGACTTCAACCGGCTCAACCGCACCCGCCTGCTGATCGACGACGCCGACGCGGGTGCGATGCGGCTGACCGGCAACCTGCGCGGCGACGATCTCGCCGCGTTGCGCGCCTTCCTGGATGCGCAGCCGACATTGCAGGTACACGCAAGCGCCGACGGCATCCACGTGCGCAGCCGCGCGCCGACGCCAGTGCGCCCGCAGTAGCGTGCAGGGTCGTCGCGCGCGGCGCGGCGCACGCATCGTCCAGACCGAATGATCGGCGCGCCGTCGCGTGCCATCAGCGCGTCACACGCGTCGTGCACGCGCGTCTCCGTGCGCGCGGCGCCAGCCCCCGCCGCACGTGTCACAGAAAATTCATCGAAAAACGGTGCCCGATCGTCGCGGTCGCGCCTCGTAGTCCGGGGACAGCGCAGGCAAACGCCCGATGGCGATGCCACGCGCACCACCACCCCGCTCTCACAGGACCCGACGATGCGCCGCACCCTGTTCCTTTCCATCGCCCTCGCCCTGCATGCCGGCGCCGCCGGCGCGCAGACCGCGCCCGTCGCGGTCGATGCGATTCCCGCGCAGCCGCTGGCGCGCGCGCTCAACGCGCTGTCGCGGCAAACCGGCCTGCAGTTCGTCTATGCCGCCGGCAACACCGGCAATCCGCAGACCCATGGCAGCCGCGCCGGCGCGGCGCCGGAACAGGCCCTGCAGCAACTGCTCGACGGTACCGGCCTGCGCTACCGCTTCCTGACCCCGACCACGGTGACGATCGAGGCGGCGAACGCGCCGGCCGAGGCTGCCGCCACCGTGCCGGCGACCATGACCGCCGCACCGACACCGACACCGACACCGACAACGCCGGCGGACGCGCCGGTCAAGCAACTGGACGGCATCCAGGTGCTCGGCAGCTACGCCGGCAGCCTCAGCGCTGCGCTGCGCGAGAAGCGCTACGCCGACAGCGTGGTCGACGTGATCGCCGCCGAGGACATCGGCAAGCTGCCGGCGCAGAACGTGGCCGAAGCGCTGCAGCGCGTGCCCGGCGTGTCGATCGTGCGCGACCGCGGCGAAGGCGTGTACGTGCGCGTGCGCGGCCTCGGGCCCAACTTCCAGGTGACCACGCTCAACGGCCAGACCATGGCGGTCAACGAGAACGTGCGCACCTCCGGCCAGACCGGCCGCCAGTTCCGCTACGACACGCTGCCGGCGGAACTGGTTGCCGGCCTGGACGTGATCAAGAGTCCCACCGCCGACCTGGACGAGGGCGCGATCGGCGGCATCGTCAACGTACGCACGTTTCGCCCGCTGGAACTGGGCAAACCCCTGACCAACGTGTCGCTGGAGTCGAGCCAGGCGCAGCGCACCCACGCCAACGATCCGCGCGTGTCCGGCCTGTTCAACTGGGTCAACGCCGACGGCACCTTCGGCCTGCTGCTCTCCGGTGCCTATGCGCAGCGCAGCCTGCGCCAGGACCGGGTCAACGAGGTGAGCTGGGACTACTACCGCGACGGCGTGCCGGGCGTGCCCGGCGCCCACTACGTGCCCACCGGCCTGCGCCCGACGCTGGAACTGGAGCAGCGCGAACGCACCGGCATCGCCGCTTCGCTGCAATGGAAGCCGAGCGCAGCCTGGGAAACCAACCTGGACCTGCTGTACGCCAAGCAGACCGTGCACTACGACGAATACAGCCTGGGCGTGGGCTTCGACAGCCTGGCCAAGCTCAGCAACCTGCGCGTGGCGCACGGCGGCATCGCCGGCTTCGACTACCGCAACGGCCAGGTGCAGATCTCGCGCGAGACCTCCGGCATCACCGACGACAACCGCAGCGCGCGCCTGTCCAGCACCTGGAGCGGCGATGCGTGGACGCTGGGCGCGGTGGCGTTCCACTCGCAGGCGCACAGCTACGACTCCGATCCGATCCGGCGTACGCGCCTGCGCAGCGGCACCACCCTGTCGATGCGCGTGGACATGCCGCAGGCCGATGGCGACGACGTGCCCGACTGGCGCTTCACCAACGGCTTCGACCCGACCAACCCGGCCAGCGTGGCCGGGCGCCGCCTGGAATGGCGCGAGATCGATGCGCACGACAAGGAGGACGCGCTGCAGCTCGACGCCAAGCGCGCGCTCGGCGACGGTTTCTTCCGCGACCTCAAGTTCGGCGCCAAGTACCGGCAGCGATCGCGCACCTACGATCGCGCCGACCTGCTGCTGACCAGCATCGCCGGCGTGCGCTTCCCGGCCGGCAACTTCACCGCGCTGCCGGTGGACGACATGCTCGCCGACGCCAACGGCAGCCTGCCGCGGCAGTGGCTGGCGCCGATCGAATCGACCTTCTTCGGCACCTGGCCGACCGCGGCCGACCTGGTCAACACGCCCAACAGCGCCGACCTGCAGAACTCCTACGAGGTGAAGGAGAAGATCGGCTCGGCCTACGCGATGGCCGACTTCGGCAGCGAACTGGCCGGCCGCGAACTGCGCGGCAACCTCGGCGTGCGCCTGGTGCGCACCGAGCAGACCACCGACGGCCACGCCGATGTCAACGGCGGCGCGCAACCGGTGCACTTCGCGCGCAGCTACAGCAACGCGCTGCCCTCGTTCAACGCCGCCTGGGACGTGCGCGAGGACATGGTGCTGCGCAGTTCCGCGGCCAAGGTCATCACCCGCCCCGACCTCACCGACCTGTCGTCCAAGCTCACCTTCAATTCCAGCGGCGAAATCCTCACTGCCAGCGGCGGCAATCCGTCGCTGCGTCCGTTCGAGGCCTGGCAGTACGACCTGACCTTCGAGTGGTACATCGACGGCACCTCGGCGCTGACCGGCGGCGTGTTCTACAAGGACATCTCGCGCTTCATCCAGACCCAGTTGTCGAACCTGCAGTACCAGAACCAGACCTACCTGCTCTCGTCCAAGACCAACGGCAGCCAGGCCAGCGTCAAGGGCGTGGAAGTGGCCTACCAGCAGGTCTTCGCCGGCCTGCCGGCGCCGCTGGACGGGCTGGGCATGCAACTCAACTACACCTGGACCGACAGCGAGGCCACCTACCGCGACGGCAGCCGCACCTTCACCGACAGCCTCGAAGGCGTGGCCAAGAACACCTACAACGCGGTGCTGTTCTACGAGAAGGGGCCGCTGATGGCGCGGGTGAGCTACAGCTGGAGCGACGACATCGTCAACGCGGTCGGCACCGCCAACGTCGCCACGCTCAACAGCGACCAGTTCGGCAGCCTCGACGCCAACGTGGCCTGGAAGGTCAACGACACCCTGTCGGTGTTCGTCAACGCGATCAATCTCACCGGCGCGGTGCAGCGCCAGTACGTCGGCGACCGCCTGTTCGGCGGCTACACCGACTACGGCCGCACCTGGTCGGTGGGCGTGCGCGCACGCTTCTGATCCGCCGCGCTGCCGCCACGCGCGGCAGCCGCCCGGCGCCCGTTGCCTGCACGGCCGCGGGCGCCCGCCATCGCACCGTGCGCCGCGCGCGCGGCGCACCGCCTCTGCCTGGAGCTTGCCGATGCCACTGCTGTCGCGCCTCGCCACCCTCGCCCTGTTCGCCCTCGCGCCGCTGGCCTGCGCCGCGGCACGCGCGCAACCGGCCACGACAGAAACGCTGGAAAAAGTCATCATCCTCAAGCGCCACGGCGTGCGCGCGGCGATGTCCAGCACCGAGCAACTGGAGCGCTACTCGGTGCGCCCCTGGCCGCGCTTCGCGGTGCCCGCCGGATATCTCACCGCGAACGGCGCGGCGCTGGAACGGCTGTTCGGTGCTTATTACCGCGCCCGCTACGCGCCGCTGGGGCTGTTCGCCGGCGACGGCTGCGCGGCCGCGTACTACTGGGCCAACCGCACCCAGCGCACCGTGGCCTCTGCGCAGGCGCTGGCCAGCACGCTGACCCCGGGCTGCGCCAACCCGGTACACAGCGTCGCCGACGGCACCTCCGATCCGCTGTTCGACGGCGCGCCCGCCCTGCGCACTCCCGCCGCGGTGGCGCAGATGCGCGCGGCCATCGCCGGCCGCATCGGCGGCGATGCGCAGGCCTGGAATGCGGCCCAGGCCGACGCGGTGGACAGCCTGCAGCAACTGCTGCTGCAGTGCGCGCAACGGCCCTGCCCGGCCGACGCCGGCAGCGGCAAGCTGCGCCTGGATGCGGTGCCGGCACGACTGGGCGACGCCGAGGATGCGATCCCCGACATCGAAGGCCCGGCCGCGGCCGCCTCCGGCCTCAGCGAAAGCCTGCTGATGGGCTGGGCCGACGGCCAGGACTTCGCCGCGCTCGGCTGGCGCGGCGTGGACGCAGCCAGCCTGTTGCGCGCCTTCGCCCCGCACCAGGCGGAATTCGCGCTGCGCCTGCGCGCGCCGGCGGTGGCACGCATGGCCGCCTCGCCGCTGGCGGCGCGGCTGCTGGCGACGCTGCTGGACGGCAGCGGCCAGGCCACGCGTGCCGCGCCGATCGGCGGCGCGGCACGGCTGGTGGTGCTGTCCGGCCACGACGGCACCCTGACCCTGCTGGCCGGCATGCTCGACCTGCACTGGCAACTGCCCGGCTACCAACCGGACCAGACTGTGCCCGGCGGCGCACTGGTATTCGAGCGCTGGCGCCGCGCCGACGGCGAGCGGGTGATCCGCCTGCGCTACATCGCGCAGAGCCTGGCGCAGCTGCGCGAACGCCGCGCGTTGACGCTGCAGGCGCCGCCGCTGAGCTCGCCCGTGTTCATCCCGCAGTGCAGCCGCGCCGACGCCGCCTACGACTGCCCGCTGCCGGCCTTCGCCGCCGCGGTCGAGGCCGCACTCGATCCGCGGTTCCTGACCCCATGACGCCACGTGCGCCGGCCCCGGCCGGTCGCGCGGCGGCATCGGTGCCTTCCGGCACCGCCCCTGGCGCTAGCGCCATCCGCTGTTCCTCCCAACCCGCAAGAGGCGATTCATGATCCAGCATCTACGCACCCTCGTGAGCTACGGTATCGGATTGAGCCTGGCCTGCACCGGCGTGGTCCACGCGCAATCGGACGTCGGCGTCCTCGACGTGCTCTCCTACAACGTCGCCGGCCTGCCGCAGGGCATTTCCAGCAGCAACCCGGCCGCCAACACGGCGCAGATCGCACCGAAGCTGGCGCCCTACGGCCTGATCAACGTGCAGGAAGATTTCAACTACCACGCCACGTTGTACGCAGGCGACAAGCACCCCTATCGCACGCCCACCAGCGGCGGCGCTGCAATCGGCGATGGCCTCAACACGCTGAGCAACTACCGCTTCGACGACTTCACCCGCGTCAAGTGGGACAAGTGCAACGGCACCGACTGCCTCACCCCCAAGGGCTTCAGCTACATGCGCGTGCGCCTGGACGACGGCGTACTGCTGGACGTGTACAACGCGCATCCCAACGCCGGCACCGAGAGCGGCGACCTGGCCGCACGCCGCGCCAACATCAGCCAGCTCTCGCAGTTCATCCAGACCTGGTCGGCCGGCAACGCGGTGCTGGTGATGATGGATTCCAACACCCGCTACACCCGTGCCGACGACAACATCCGCACGCTGATCGCCGCCAACGGCCTGACCGACACCTGGGTGGAACTGGTCAAGGGCAGCGCCCCCGCCGCCGGTGCCGCACCGCTGCTGTGCGGCACCCCGCCGACCAACGACTGCGAGGTGGTGGACAAGATCCTGTACCGCGACGCGCCGCAGCTGACCCTGGTCGCCAACCGCTACAAGCTCGACGACGGCAACTTCTACGACAGCGACGGCAAGCCGCTGTCCGACCACTACCCGCTGGCCGCGCAGTTCGGCTGGGCGGTCGGTACCACCGTGCGCACCAGCGACCAGTTCGGCGGCCCGCATGGCACCCCGTTCAACGACATCGCCAAGGGCGCCGAGCAGCGCACCATCGCCAGCGTGACCCTGCGTGGTGCCGAGCGCCTGGACGGCATCGCGCTGGGCCTGGACAACGGCAGCACCCTGGCCCACGGCGGCAGCGGCGGCGATCCGGTCACGCTGCGTCTGGCTGCCAACGAGCGGCTGACCTCGGCCACGCTGAGCGTGGGCCAGTACAACGGCCACACCCGGCTGTTCTCGCTGAGCCTGCGCACCAACCAGGGCCGCAGCCTCAGCGCCGGCACGCCGACCACCGAGACCTACACGCTCACCGCGCCCGGCGGCTGGCACATCGCCGGCTTCACCGGCCGCGACGGCGACGAGATCGACAAGCTCGGCGTGGTGTACCGCAAGGATTGACGGACCCGCAGGCGCCATCGCGCCTGCGGCGCCGCAACGGCAACGGCGCGCGTGGCGACGCGCGCCGTTCGCTGTGCGCAAGCATCATGGCCTGACTGCGATCCATGGCCAATCCCACGCATCGATGTGCAGCGAATGGATGCATCGCATGCTGCCGCGGCGAGCGGAGCGCTCCACGCCAGCCGCGCGATGCGACGGCGGCGCGACCTGGACCGTGCCATCGCACGCACCGCGCCGGGATCCGCAGCGATGCCACCCGAAGGGACGGCGAAGACGCGACCGCCGAGGCGCGGCTTATTCGCTCGCCGCTTCCAACGCCTGCGCCAGGCGCTCCACCGCGATCACTTCCATGCCCTTGACCGTGCCGGTCTTGGGCGCGTTGGCTTTGGGCACGATGGCGCGCTTGAAGCCGTGCGTGGCGGCCTCGCGCAGCCGGTCCTCGCCGTTGGGCACGGGACGGATCTCGCCCGACAGGCCGACCTCGCCGAAGGCGATGGTCTTCTCCGCCAGCGGTCGGTCGCGCAGCGACGACAGCACCGCCAGCAGCACCGGCAGGTCGGCCGCAGTCTCCTGCACGCGGATGCCGCCGACCACGTTGACGAACACGTCCTGGTCGCCGACCACGATGCCGCCATGGCGGTGCAGCACGGCCAGCAGCATCGCCAGCCGGTTCTGCTCCAGCCCCACCGCCACGCGTCGCGGGTTGGACAGCGGCGAGGCATCGACCAGCGCCTGCACTTCCACCATCAGCGGCCGCGTGCCTTCGCGGGTGACCATCACGCAACTGCCGGGCTGGTGCGCGCTGCCGCCGGAGAGGAAGATCGCCGACGGATTGGAGACTTCCTTCAGCCCCTTCTCGCCCATCGCGAACACGCCCAGCTCGTTGACCGCGCCGAAGCGGTTCTTGAACGCGCGCAGCAGGCGGAAGCGGCTGCCGCTCTCGCCCTCGAAGTACAGCACCGCATCGACCATGTGCTCGAGCACGCGCGGGCCGGCGATGCCGCCTTCCTTGGTGACGTGGCCGACCAGGAACACCGCGGTGCCGGTCTCCTTGGCATAGCGCACCAGCCGCGCCGCACTCTCGCGCACCTGGCTGACCGAACCGGGCGCGGCGGTCAGCGCCTCGGTCCACAGGGTCTGCACCGAGTCGGCGACGATCAGCTTGGGCCGCGCCGCGCTGGCGTGCTGCAGGATGTGCTCGATGCCGGTCTCGGCCAGCGCGTTGAGGCCGTCCAGCGGCAGGTCCAGGCGCACCGCGCGCCCGGCGACCTGGCCCAGCGATTCCTCGCCGGTCACGTACAGCACCGGCAGGGTGCCGGCCATCTTCGCCAGCGCCTGCAGCAACAGCGTGGACTTGCCGATGCCGGGATCACCGCCGATCAGCACCACCGCGCCTTCCACCAGACCGCCACCGAGCACCCGGTCGAACTCGCCGATGCCGGTGGAGACCCGCGCCTGGTCGCGATGCTCCACGTCCTTGAGCGCGGTGATCTTCGGTGTCTCGGCCTTGCCGGCCCAGCCGCTGCGGCGCGCCGCGGCCGGTGCCTTGGCCGTGGCCGCGCTCTCCAGCACGATCTCGCTCAGCGTGTTCCAGGCGCCGCATTCGGTGCACTGGCCCTGCCATTTGGTGTATTCAGCGCCGCACTCGCCGCAGACATAGGCCGTTTTCGCTTTCGCCATCTGCTTCTGGTCCGCTCAGACAATGCATCAGCATAGTGGCTGGCGGTCTCAAGGTCCGCGACGGAGGTGCGCCACGATCGTCCAGCGGCATCGGCGAACCGAAAAACCACGCATTTTTGTAGGAGCGGCTTCAGCCGCGAACGAGCGTTACCGGTGCTGCCCCGTCGCGGCTGAAGCCGCTCCTACGACAGACGCACCGTATGCCTGCTCAACGCAGCGGCGGCGATCGATCACTTGCCGCACAGCGCGACGCGGACGCAGCTCCCCGCCGCCCGGCATGACGACGCCGGGCGGGGGGCCATCGCCGCCTCAACGCGCCTTGTACAACTCGCTCAAGCGATCCGGGGTGCCGGCGATGCGCTCCAGGTGCGGATACTGCAAGCCGCCGTGGTAGGCGATGCGCAGCGTGTCGTAACGGTCGCCGCGCTTGACCAGCAGTTCGATCGGGGCGCTGCCGCCCTTGGCCGCGGTGATCGCGTCCTTGAGCGCCTCGGCGCTGTACTCCTGGCCACCGACCGCCACCACGCGGTTGCCGGCGATGAGGCCGGCGTTGAACGCCGGGCTGTCCCACAGCACGGACTGCACCTGGCCCTGCTGGTCCAGGCTCAGGCCCAGCGAATAGCTCAGGTCCAGGCTCTTGTTGCGCGCCTCGCTGGTCTTGTTGGCCGCGTTCGGCTGATCGGTATAGACCAGCTTCCAGCCGCTGGCCTCGATGCCGCCGACCAGCGAACCGTGCTCATCGAGACGGCTGCGCAGCAGGGTCGCCCAGTCGTACTTGGCGATGCCGTCGAGCGTGGCGACGATGTCGTCGAAGGTGTAGGGGTTCACGTCCCAGGCGCCGTCGTGCATGCCGAAGAACGCCTTGGCGAAGTCGTCCAGCGAGCGCTTGCCGCCGCTGAGCTCGCGCAGCTTGGCGTTGACCTCCAGCCAGACCATCTGCCCGCCGGAATAGTAGTCCTCGCTCAGTTGGTAGCTGCGGTAGGCGCGCGGCCGGCGCATCGACATGGTCGGGTCGTTGGTGGTGTCCTGCAGCGCGCGCCAGGCCAGGCCGGGCCGGCCGCGCTGATAGGTGGCGGCGACGTTGGCCAGCATGTCGCGGGCCTGGTCCTGGGTCCACAGCCCCGCGCGCGCGGCGATCACCTCGCCCCAGAACTGGGTCTGGCCCTCGTACAGCCACAGCAGGCTGTCGCCCATCGGCACGTTGAAGTTGGGCGTGGCCAGGTCGGCACCGCGGCGGTACTTGCCGTTCCAGGAGTGGTTGAACTCGTGCGCGAGCAGGTCGCGCATCTCCCAGCTCTTGTCCCACTCGGTGAAGTAGTCCAGCGGGCCGCTGTTCTCGCTGGAGCGGTGGTGCTCCAGGCCGATGCCGCCGAGCTTGTCGGTCAGCGCCAGCAGGAACTCGTAGTGGTCGAAGTGGCGCGCGCCGTACAGCTTGTCCATCTGCTGCACCAGGGCCACGTGCGCCTTGACCTGCTCGGGCTTGGCCTCCAGCGACTTGGGCTTGTCGGCGAACACGTTCAGCGCCACCGGCGCCTTGCCCTTGGCATCCAGCACGATGCGCTTGTAGTACTTGCCGGCGAACATCGGCGAGTCGACCAGGTCGTCGAAATCGATCGGCTTGAAGGTCACCGTGTCGCCGGTCCGCGACGCGGTCTCCAGCGCCGTGGCGTAGTCCCAGCCGGCCGGCAGGGTCACGCTGGCCTGCGCCTTGATGTTGCGCGCGTACACCCCGGCCGGATATAGCGCGGTGGTGTTCCACTGCAGGTTGAGCATCTCCGGGGTCATCATCACCCGGCCCTGGCCGTCGCCCTGCGAGGACAGGAACTGGTACTCGGCGACGATCTCGCTGACGCCGGCGGGCACGTCGATCTTGAACGCATAGACGTCGTACTGGTCGCGCGTCCACGGCAGCACCTTGCCGTTGGCCTTGATCACCAGCCCGGCCAGCTTGTCGATCGGGCCGGTCGGCGAATGGTTGCCGGGGATCCACTGCGGGTACAGCAGGGTCATCGGTCCCGGCGCGGCCGGGATGGTGGTGCGCACGCGGAAGATGCGGTGCGCCAGATCGGTGGCGTCGACATCGATCTTCAGCGTGCCGGCGAACGGCACGTCGCGCGGCGGGGCGGTCTGCGCCGAGGCCTGGAACGCGACAGTGGCGGCCAGCAGCAACGGCGCCATCCAGGCGGTGGACTTTCTCATGGGGTCTCCAGGGGGGGCGAACGACAGCGGACAAGCAAACCCCCATGCTATGCCCGCGCCGCCGCCGCGTGCCATGCCATAGGTCATGCCCGCGGCGATCGCCGCGCCTGGCACCGCGCTCCACGAGACGCGAGCCCCGCACACGCAGCGGATCGCGCTTCAGTACCTGCGCACGGGAAAGCGCCCGGAGAACCCATCGAACACGGCACGCTCCACGTCGAGACGATGCCGAAACTCCGCCGAATCGGTCATTCCGAAGCCGAGCTCATCGGCCTGCCCCGCCGCGAGGCCGGCGAAGATGGCGTCGCAGAAGTCGTCCAGGTCCGCGCCATGCGCCATGCCAGGGCCTGCCAGGCCGGTGCGGACAGCGGGTGGGATGATTTCCACGACCCTGACCGGCGTCGCGGAGAGCGCGAAGCGGAGGTTGACCGTATAGCTGTGGAGCGCGGCCTTGCAGGCGCTGTAGACCGGGGCGAACGGTTGCGCAACGAAGGCGCCGCCGGAGGAGACATTGGCGACGAGCGCAGGCTCGCCATGCTGCCGCAACAGCGGGACCAGCAGATGGTTCAGATGCACGACGGCAGCGAACAGGATGTCGATCTCGCGCTGGCGCTCGGCCCAGGGCGCCTGGTCGTCGGCGAGCGCGACGCGTCGCTGGATGCCGGCGTTGTTGACGACCACGCGCAGCCTCGGATGCCGCGCGTGCAGGTGCTGCGCGAGTCGCTCGCGCTCTTCGGCCACCCCGATGTCGTTGACCAGGGTCTGCAGGCCGGGCGCGGCCTTGGCCGCGCGGTCGAGCTTGCCGGCATCACGGCCGGTGACCAGCACGTTTGCGCCTGCGGCCAGGAAGCGCCGCGCGAGGCCGAACCCGATGCCGTCGCTGCCGCCGGTCAGCAACACATCCACACCTGCAAAGGTCGTTGCGGACATCGTCCTCGCCTCCATCGAATGCGGGCCGCTCGGCAGGCATCGCCTGCCGGCCCATGGCCGTTGTGAAGTTGTCATGTCAACCCAGGAATACGCCCATCGGGTTGTCATGTCAACCGGCGGGGTCTATGGTGACGGCATGAAACACGCGCGACTTTCCACACGCGAGCTGGCGATCTGGCACGCCTTCAAGCAGATGGGCCAGACGGTGATGGCGGCCGTCGAAAAGGACCTGGCCGCCGGGGCCGGCCTGACCGGCAGCGACTTCGGCGTGCTGTCGCGGCTCGTGGATCTGGGCAAGGGCGAACTGCGCCAACAGGCGCTCGCCGATTCCATGGGATGGCACAAGAGTCGGCTGTCGCATCAGCTCACGCGCATGCAGGCGCGCGGCCTGGTCCGCCGCAACGGCAGCGAGCCGCGCGTGGTGACGGTCGCCATCACCGCCCTGGGCGAGGACAAGATCGCGGCGGCACGCTCGGTCCACGCCGCCTCGGTCAGAACCCGGCTGCTCGATCGCCTCAGCACGGAAGACGCGCAGACACTGCTGAACCTCGCCGCGACGCTCGGCGCAGACCAGCACTGACCTCGGCGCGCCGCGCCTCGTTTCCGCAGGGCGCGCGGCGTCGATGCAGGCTTGCGTCGCCTTGGTATGCCGATCGCGGCTCCCGCAGGTGCCGGCCCGCCACGCCGATATCGGAGCGCTTGGCCTGCCCTTGCAGCGCTGCCGGGCTGCAGCCCGTAGAACGCAAAAGGCCGCCCGGAGGCGGCCTTCGCGAACCTGCGGCGGTGCCGCCCTCAATGCATCATGTTGACGTTGAGGTTGTGCATCACCCACAGCGAGCCGACCACCACGATGCCGATGATCAGCAGCGAGAACAGGCCCACGTGCACGTTGGAGCGCTGTTCGGCCGAACGGTCCATGTGCAGGAAGTAGATCAGGTGCACCAGCATCTGCACCGCGGCCAGCACCGCGATGACGATGACGGTGACGCCGCGCGGGAAGGCCCCGCTCATCACCATGCCGAACGGGATCACGGTCAGGATCACCGCCAGCACGAAGCCGACCAGGTAGGACTTCAGGCCGCCGCCATGGCCGTGCTCGGCGTGCGCGTCGGAGGACGAATGATGGTTGGCCATTACAGCGCTCCCAGCAGGTAGACGATGGTGAACACGCCGATCCAGATCACGTCCAGGAAGTGCCAGAACAGGCTCAGGCACGCCAGGCGGGTCATGTTGCGCGGGGTCAGGCCGTTCTTGGCGATCTGGATCACCAGCACCGTCATCCACAGCAGGCCCGAGGCCACGTGCAGACCGTGGGTGCCGACCAGGGTGAAGAAGGCCGACAGGAACGCGCTGCGGCCGGGGCCGGCGCCCTCTTCGATCAGGTGGTGGAACTCGTAGAGTTCCATGCCCAGGAAGCCCAGGCCCAGCGCCGCGGTGACCGCCAGCCAGCCGTACAGGCCGCCCATGCTGCGCTTGTTCGCCGAGATCATCGCCAGGCCGAAGCCCAGGCTGCTGAACAGCAGCAGGAAGGTCTCCACCAACACGAACTTCAGGTCGAACAGTTCCTTGGCGGTCGGGCCGTCCACCGTCGCACCGGCCAGCACCGCGTAGGTGGCGAACAGGCCGGCGAAGATGAGGCAGTCGCTCATCAGGTAGACCCAGAACCCGAAGACGGTGTTGCCGCCCGCGTCGTGATGTTCGTGGTCGTGGTCGTGGCCGCCCGCGTGGGCGGCGTGGGGATCGAGCGTCGTGGAAGCCATGGTTCAGACCGCCTTTGCGGCGTTGGCCGCGTGTTGCTGTTCCAGCAGGGCGAAACGCGCGTTCTCGATGCGTTCCACTTCCTCCGCCGGGACCCAGTAATCGATGTCGTCATCGAAGGTGCGCGCGATGAAGCTGCCGATCATGCCGACCAGGCCGATCACCGCCATCCACCAGATGTGCCAGGTCAGCGCGAAACCCAGGACGATGCTGAAGGCACCGATCCAGAAACCCGCCGCCGTGTTGCGCGGCATGTGGATCGGTTCGTACTTGGCCGGACGGGGCCAGCCCTTGCCCTTGAGCTTGTCTTCCCAGAACTGGTCGCGGTCGTCGATGTGCGGCAGCACCGCGAAGTTGTAGAACGGCGGCGGCGAGGAGGTCGCCCACTCCAGGGTCCGGCCGTCCCACGGGTCGCCGGTCAGGTCCAGGTTGTCCTTGCGCTTCCAGATGCTGTAGCCGATCTGCACCAGGTTCAGGAAGATGCCGGTACCGATGATCGCCGCACCCGCCGCGGCCACCATCAGCCACGGCGCCCACTCCGGGTGGTTGTAGCTGTTCATGCGCCGGGTCATGCCCATGAAGCCGAGCACGTACAGCGGCATGAAGGCGACGAAGAAGCCGATGATCCAGCACCAGAACGAGGCCTTGCCCAGCTTCTCGTTGAGCTTGAAACCGAACGCCTTCGGGAACCAGTAGGTCAGGCCCGCCAGGTAGCCGAACACCACGCCGCCGATGATCACGTTATGGAAGTGCGCGATCAGGAACAGGCTGTTGTGCAGCACGAAGTCCACCGCCGGGATCGCCAGCATCACGCCGGTCATGCCGCCGATGACGAAGGTGATGATGAAGCCGATGGTCCACAGCACCGGTGCGGTCATGTGCACGCGGCCGCGGAACATGGTGAACAGCCAGTTGAAGATCTTCACGCCGGTGGGGATCGAGATGATCATCGTCGTGATGCCGAAGAAGGCATTGACGTTGGCGCCCGAACCCATGGTGAAGAAGTGGTGCAGCCACACGATGAACGACAGCACGCCGATGCACGAGGTCGCGTACACCATCGAGGTGTAGCCGAACAGGCGCTTGCGGCTGAAGGTGGCGATCAGCTCGGAGAAGATGCCGAACGCCGGCAGGATCAGGATGTAGACCTCCGGGTGGCCCCAGATCCAGATCAGGTTGACGTACATCATGGCGTTGCCGCCACCGTCGTTGGTGAAGAAGTGCGTGCCCAGGTAGCGGTCCGCACCCAGCAGCGCCAGCGCCACGGTCAGGATCGGGAACGCGGCGATGATCAGGATGTTGGTGATCAGCGCGGTCCAGGTGAAGATCGGCATGCGCATCAGGGTCATGCCCGGCGCGCGCATGCGCATGATCGTCACGAAGAAGTTGATGCCGGTGAGCAATGTGCCCAGGCCCGAGATCTGCAACGCCCAGATGTAGTAGTCGACACCGACGCCTGGACTGTATTCCAGCCCGGACAGCGGCGGGTAGGCCAACCAGCCGGTCTGCGCGAACTCGCCCACGCCCAGGGAGATGTTGACCAGCGCCGCGCCGGCCACGAACAGCCAGAAGCTCAGCGAGTTCAGGAACGGGAACGCCACGTCGCGCGCGCCGATCTGCAGCGGCACGATCAGGTTCAGCAGGCCGGTCATGAACGGCATGGCCATGAAGAAGATCATGATCACGCCGTGCGCGGTGAAGATCTGATCGTAGTGGTGCGGCGGGAAGATGCCTTCGTTGCCGCCGTGCGCGATCGCCTGCTGGGTGCGCATCATCGCCGCATCGGCGAAGCCGCGCAGCAGCATGACCAGCGCCACCACGATGTACATGACGCCGATGCGCTTATGGTCGACCGAGGTGAACCACTCCTTCCAGAGATAGCCCCACAGCTTGTACTTGGTGACCGCGGCCACGACCAGCAGGCCGAGCAGGCCGGCGCCGCCGAGCGCCGCCATGATGATCGGCTCGTGGTACGGAACCGCCTCGAGCGTGAGTTTGCCTAGCATCACTTGTCTCCAGAAGTGCACATGGCGACCGGCTCAGCAGCCGATGCCGGATGAGCGTCGTGGCCTTCCATCTTGTGGCCCTTGCCCATCATGTATTTGTCGATCAACGACTTGAACAGGCCGTCCTGCACCGAGGCGTAGTACGTCACCGGGTAGGCGGCCTTGTCGTTGCGGTTGGCCGCCAGCACCTGGAACTCGGCCTGGTTCAGGGTCTTCTGCGACGCCTTGACCTTGGCCACCCACGCGTCGAAGCCGGCGCGGTCGGTGGCATGCGCGGCGAAGCCCATCTTCGAGAAGCCGTGGCCGCTGTAGTTCGCCGACAGGCCGAACATCTCGCCCGGCTCGTTGGCGATCAGGTGCAGCTTGGTCTCCATGCCGGCCATCGCGTAGATCTGCGTGCCCAGGTGCGGGATGAAGAACGAGTTCATCACCGTGTCGGAGGTGATCTTGAAGTTCAGCGGCGTGTCGACCGGGAACGCGATCTCGTTGACCGTGGCGATGCCCTGCTCCGGATAGATGAACATCCACTTCCAGTCCAGCGCCACCGCCTCGATGGTGATCGGCTTGACGTCCGACTCCAGCGGCTTGTACGGATCCAGCGCATGCGAGGAGCGCCAGGTCAGCACCGCCAGGACCAGGATGATCATGCACGGGATCGACCACACCACCACCTCGATCGCGGTGGAGTGCGACCAGTTCGGCTCGTAGCGCGCCTTGGTGTTGGACGCGCGGTAGCGCCAGGCGAAGGCCAGGGTCATGACGATGACCGGGATCACCACCAGCAGCATCAGCACCACCGAGGTGATCAGCAGCGTCTTCTCGTCGTGGCCGATCTGACCCTTGGGGTTGAGGATGGCCGAGTTGCAGCCGGCCAGCAGCAGCGCGGCCAGCAGCAACAGACCGGAGCGCAGCGAGCGCCGGAGTTGTTTCAACGGAATCATCGAACGATCCAATTGCGTAGGGGATGCGAACCGCGCGGGAGCGGGAGGCGGGGCGCCGCACAAGGGCTGTCCCGCATCCGCCGCGGCATCCGGGCCGGCATGCGCGATCAACGACGCATTTTATGCTGCCGTGCGGCAACTCCGGAAGTCATTGACAAGCCCAGGCGGGCGCCAGGCCGCGTTTTTATGTGCGACACATTGCCGCACCCGGCTGCGACACGGCGTCGCAGGTTGCGGTGCGCACGGACCTGCGTCGCAGAAAGCGGCCTCGCAGAAACCAGGAAGGCAGCCTTGCGGCTGCCTTCTGGGTGCAACTGGTGCCGGAAACAGGAGTCGAACCTGCGACCTACGCATTACGAATGCGCCGCTCTACCGACTGAGCTATTCCGGCGGAACTGGCAATTCTAGGCGTCGGCCCAGGCCGGGGTCAATCGCTGCCCGGGCCTTCGCGCGCGCGCCGCAATCGATGGGTTACCCTCCCGCCCCGTCGTCCGCATCCCCCGCACATCGTGAAGTTGTTCGCCTGGTTCTGGCTCGCGTTCCTGCTGTTCTTCGCCCTGCCCTTCCCCTGCATCCTCTACTTCGGCAGCGACTGGCCACGCGTGCTGGCCCAGCCCAGTTCGCCCGCATGGGCGCTGACCCTGCTGGCGCTGTCGCTGGGCCTGTGGCTGCACCTGCTCTACGCCTACCTGGACACGCTGCTGCTGATGCCGGGACGCGCCCTGCAACGCGTGCGCCACCTCCTCGCCCACGGCGTGCGCCGCGAGGCGCTGATCGAACGCGCCGCACCGACCGGCGTCGAGGTCAAGGGCTGGCCGCAGCTGTCGCTGACCCTGGCCTTCGACAACCTGGCCGGCACCCCCATCCGCGACACCCTGGTGATCGTGGACCGCAAGCCGGCGCAACGCCGCTTCGAGAGCGGCCGGACCGTGCCGCTGCGGCTGAGCACCACGCCGGGAACCACCCCGAACCTGGTGCTGGAGGACGCCGAGCCGGCTCTGGACCGCGCCAGCCTGTGGCGCCGGGCGGCCGGCGCCGTGCTGCTGGTGGTCCTGGTCGGCGCGGCCTACGTCGTGGCCTGGCGCCTGCAGAACCGCGGGCTGGGCTGGACCTTCCTGACCTTCAACCACCCGCTGCTGATGTGCGCGCTGGTGCTCAACGGCTACGTGCTGGCGCTGCGCGTGATCCTGCGCGTGGTCCGCCGCAACGCCACCGACGAAACCCTGAAGTACCGCGGCCTGCGCGCCCGTGCGCGGGTGCTGGACGTGCGCCAGACCGGCACCACCCTCAACGAGCAGCCGCAGGTGGAGTTCCGTGTGGCGTTCGAGGACGCGTCGGGCACTCCGCACGAGGCGACGATGCGGCGGTTCGTGTCGCTGCTCGACGTCGGGCAGCTTCCGCGCGAGACCGTGTCGGTGCTGTACGACCCGCAGCATCCCACCCGCGCCGACCTGGAGCTGCCATGAAGACGCCGCCCACCCCCGTGGTCTTCGCCGGCGTGGTCCTGCTGCTCGGCGGCCTCGCCTTCGCCGGCGGCGCCTGGGACACCATCCGCGCCACCCTGCAGGCGGGCCCGCGCCTGCAGGCGGCGGGCCCAGGGGCTGCCCTGCAATCCCCCTCCACGCCGCAATCGCTGGTGGCGCCGACCACGACCGCTCCCGCTGCCGACACCCGCCCGGAGCCGACGCCGGCACCGCGCGGCAACCTGCTGTTCGACCTGGAGCGGCTGCGCGCGGCGCGTCAAGCACTGGTGGACCTGCCCGACCTGCAGGGCCACGATCTGCGCGTGTTCCATGCCGTGCACTTCTACGACAATCGAATCGGACTCCAGTTGCTGGACCCCGCGCGGCCGGGCCACGTGGACGACTACAGCTTCCACGACGAGGCCTGGCACAAGGGCGCGCCGGTGGATCCGCGCATGTTCGGCCCGTTCCTCAAGCCGGCCACCGACACCGCCGCCTTGCAGGACATCGATTTCGAGGGCGCCTATCGGGTGGCCACGGCCCTGAAGGAACAGGGCGAGGCGCTGCAGGCCGAGCCGGAGAAGGTGGATCACGTGTACGTGCTGATCGGCCGGCGCGGCCGCTTGCGCTGGATGCCCGATGGCGTGGAAGGCGATCACGTCACCATGGGCATCCTGTTCGATGCACAGGGGCGGCCGCGGGGCATGCAGCGCCAGTGAGCGTGGATGGCTGCGGCGCGGCCAGGCGCCGGAGGCCAGACGTGCGATGCCGGCACCGCTGCCAGGACGCTTCGCGCTCATGTGAGACGGCTTCGGGGCGCCGCCAATACCCTGTTGGTGCGCATCGCGCCGTCTCGGTGATCTCGTAGGAGCGGCTCTTGTCCCCTTTTCGGGATCAGCCGCGACGGGCGTTCCCGACAAGGCACGTCGCGGCTGGAGCCGCTCCTACGGCTCGCCACGACAGCCGCCTCTCCAGTGCAGAACGCGCGACCGCACGCGCCCGTCAGTCGACCAGGCGCAGCCGCAGTTCCTTGGGCAGGGCGAACACCATCGATTCCGGTTCGCCCGCCAGTTCCGACACGCCGTCGGCGCCGAGTTCGCGCAGCCGCGCGATCACCCCGTCCACCAGCACCTGCGGCGCCGAGGCGCCGGCGGTCAGGCCGACCCGGCACTTGCCGGCGATCCAGGCCGGGTCGATCTCGTCGGCGCCGTCGATCAGGTAGGACTCCACCCCGTCGCGCCGGGCCAGTTCGCTCAGCCGGTTGGAATTGGAGCTGTTCGGCGAGCCGACCACCAGCACCAGGTCGCACTCCCTGGCCAGGTCGCGCACCGCGTCCTGGCGGTTCTGCGTGGCATAGCAGATGTCGTCGTTCTTCGGGCCCTGCATCGCCGGGTAGCGCGCACGCAACGCCTCGATGATGCCGCGGGTATCGTCCACCGACAGCGTGGTCTGGGTGGTGTAGGCCAGGTTCTCCGGCTGCTTCACGTCCAGCGTGGCGACCTGCTCGATGTCCTCGACCAGGTAGATGCGGCCGGTGCCGCATTCGCGGTCCCACTGCCCCATCGTGCCTTCCACCTCCGGGTGGCCGGCGTGGCCGATCAGCACCACGTCGCGGCCGGCGCGGCAGTGCCGGGCCACCTCGAAATGCACCTTGGTGACCAGCGGGCAGGTCGCGTCGAACACCTTCAAGCCACGCCGCTCGGCTTCCTGACGCACCGCCTGGGCCACGCCGTGGGCACTGAAGATCACCGTGTTGCCGTCGGGCACTTCGTCCAGTTCCTCGACGAAGATCGCGCCGCGCTGCTTGAGGTCGTCGACCACGAAGCGGTTGTGCACCACCTCGTGGCGTACGTAGATCGGCGCGCCCAGGGTTTCGATGGCGCGCTTGACGATCTCGATCGCGCGATCGACGCCGGCGCAGAAGCCGCGGGGGTTGGCGAGCAGGACATCCATTGGCTAGATCCGCCGGCCGCAGGGGACCAGGCGCTTCGACAGGGAGAGTGGCACCGATTATCCCGCTTTTCGCTTCGCCTTGCCGTCGAACACGCCGAACAGGGCGATGCCGATGGCGCCGGCGACGATCGCCGAGTCGGCGATGTTGAACGAGGGCCAGTAGTGCTCGCCCACGTACCACTGGATGAAATCGACCACGTGGCCGTGCATCAGCCGGTCGATCACATTGCCGATCGCCCCGCCGATCACCAGCGCGTACGGCAGCGCGCTGCGCCACTCGCCGCGCGGGGTGCGCGCCAGCCACCAGGCCAGCAGGGCGCTGATGCCCACCGCCAGCGCGGTGAAGAACCAGAGCTGCCAGCCGCCGGCCTGGCTCAGGAAACTGAACGCGGCGCCGGTGTTGTAGGTCCGGTACCAGTTCCAGAAGCCGGGAATCACCGGCACCGCGGTGAACTCGGGCAGGCTGGACAGCACCCAGGCCTTGCTCCACTGGTCCAGGCCGATCACCACGGCCGACAGCAGCAGCCAGATCAGGGCGGAGGGGTTGGGTCGTGCGGTCATGCGGGAAGTCCGCCTTGGGCGAATGAGGAAAAAAAGGACGGTCGGCGCCGCGGCGACGGCGCCGCCGAGTGCCCCGGCGACGCGCACACCGCATGGCCGGGGAGGGAACTCAGAACCAGCGGCGCTCCTCGCCCGGTCCTTCGATGTTGCTGACGCAACGGCCGCACAGTTCCGGGTGCGCCGGGTCGGCGCCGACGTCGGCGCGGTAGTGCCAGCAACGCACGCACTTGGGCTTCTCGGTGGCCTGGGCGCTGACGAAGATCTCGTCGGTCGTGGCCTCGCGCACCACCACGTCGCCGCTGATGAACAGGAAGCGCAGTTCTTCCTGCAGCGGCTGCAGCTTCGCCGCGGTGGCGGCGTCGGCGGCGACGGTGATCTCCGCCTCCAGGGCGGCACCGATCACGCCGTTGCCGCGCATCGGCTCCAGCACCTTGGCCACCTGCTCGCGCAGCGCCAGCAACTGCTCGAAGTCGGCCGCGCTCAGCGGCGCGTCTTCCGGCAGCGGCGCCAGGCCCTCGTACCAGGTCGCGAACAACACGTTGCCCAGGTGCGCACCGGGCAGGTAGCCCCACAGCTCGTCGGCGGTGAAGCTCAGGATCGGCGCGATCCAGCGCACGAAGGCCTCGGCCACATGGAACATCGCGGTCTGCGCCGAGCGCCGGCCGTGCGAGTCCTCGGCCATCGTGTACAGCCGGTCCTTGGTCACGTCCAGGTACAGCGAGCCCAGGTCCACGCTGCAGAAGTTCAGCAGCGCCTGCACGATCGCGGCGAAGTCGTAGCGCGCATAGGCGGCCTTGATCTGCTCCTGCACCTCGTAGGCGCGGTGCACGATCCAGCGGTCCAGCGCCACCAGCTCCGGCAGCGGCCGCAGGTGCATGGCCGGGTTGAAGCCGTGCAGGTTGCCGAGCAGGAAGCGCGCGGTGTTGCGCAGGCGCCGGTAGGCGTCGGCGTTGCGCTTGAGGATCTCCTGCGACAGCGACATCTCGTTGCTGTAATCGGCCGAGGCGATCCACAGGCGCAGGATGTCCGCGCCCAGCGTCTTCATGATGTCCTGCGGCTCGATGCCGTTGCCCAGCGACTTGGACATCTTGCGGCCGTGCTCGTCCACGGTGAAACCGTGGGTCAGGCACTGCCGGTACGGCGCGGCGTGGTCCAGCGCCACGCCGGTCAGCAGCGAGGACTGGAACCAGCCGCGGTGCTGGTCGGAGCCTTCCAGGTACAGGTCGGCCGGCTTGGGCAGGCCGCGTTCGGTCAGCACCGCCTCGTGGGTGACGCCGGAATCGAACCAGACGTCGAGGATGTCGGTGATCTTCTCGTAGTCGGCCGCCTCGTCGCCGAGCAGCTCGGCAGCGTCGAGCGCGTACCACACGTCCACCCCGCCCTCCTCGACCCGGTCGGCGACCTGGCGCATCAGCTCGGTGCTGCGCGGATGCGGCTCGCCGGTCTCGCGGTGCACGAACAGCGCGATCGGCACGCCCCAGGTGCGCTGGCGCGAGATCGTCCAGTCCGGGCGCCCGGCGACCATGCCGGCGATGCGCGCCTGGCCCCAGGACGGGTACCAGTGCACGCCCTCGATGGCCTGCAGCGCCTCGGCACGCAGGTTGGCCTGCTCCATCGAGATGAACCACTGCGGGGTGGCGCGGAACGCGATCGGGGTCTTGTGCCGCCAGCAGTGCGGGTAGCTGTGGACCATGCTGGCGCGCGCCAGCAGCAGCCCGCGTGCGGCCAGCAGGTCGGCGATGACGTCGTTGGCCTTCCAGATGTGCAGCCCGGCCAGCTCCGTGCCATCGACCGCGGGGGTCGAGGGCAGGTACACGCCGCGCGCATCCACCGGGTTGATCTGCGCAGCGCCGTAGCGCTCCAGCAGCCCGTACGGCTTGACCGCCACGTAGTCCTCCTGGCCGTGGCCGGGCGCGGTGTGCACCGCGCCGGTGCCGTCGGTGTCGGACACGTGGGTGCCGAGGATCACCGGCACGTCGCGCTTGTCGTAGAAGGGATGCGCCAGCACCTGGTGTTCCAGCGCCGCGCCGGCGACGCGGCCGTGCACCACCACCTCATCGACGCCGTAGCGCTGCAGCGCGCGCTCGGCCAGCGCATCGGCCAGCACCAGCCAGCGGCGGCGGCCGTCGCGGGCCGGGCCTTCGACCAGCGCATAGACCAGCTCCGGCCCCAGCGACACCGCCAGCGAGGCCGGCAGCGTCCACGGCGTGGTGGTCCAGATCGGCACGGCCACTTCGGCGCCGTCCGGCAGGGTCGCGCCGAACGCGGCGGCCAGCGCCGCGCCGTCGCGGGCCGTGTAGGCCACGTCCACCGTCGGCGACTGCTTGTCGGCGTACTCGATCTCGGCCTCGGCCAGTGCCGAACCGCAGTCGAAGCACCAGTGCACCGGCTTCACGCCGCGGGTCAGGTGGCCGTTGTCGACGATCCTGGCCAGCGCACGGATCTCGTTGGCCTCGAAATGGAAGTCCAGCGTGCGGTAGGGGTTGTCCCAGTCGCCGATCACGCCCAGGCGCTTGAAGTCGCGGCGCTGGATGTCGATCTGCTCGTTGGCGTATTCGCGGCACTTCTGCCGGAACTGCTCCGCATCCAGCTTGACCCCGACCTTGCCGAACTTCTTCTCGATCGCGATCTCGATCGGCAGGCCATGGCAGTCCCAGCCCGGGATGTACGGCGCGTCGAAGCCGGACAGGTACTTGGACTTGACGATGATGTCCTTGAGGATCTTGTTGACCGCATGCCCGAGGTGGATCGCGCCGTTGGCGTAGGGCGGGCCGTCGTGCAGCACGAACAGCGGCCGGCCCTGGGCGTTGTCGCGCAGCCGCGTATACAGGCCCTCGCTCTCCCAGCGCGCCAGGATGTCCGGCTCGCGCTTGGGCAGGTCGCCGCGCATCGGGAACTCGGTCGCCGGCAGGTGGAGGGTGGCTTTGTAGTCCTGGGTCACGGGCAGTTACCGGTCGGTGGTCTTCAGGGGGAGGTCCGCGCGCGGGGCGGCGGACACGGGCGGCAGGCCCGTGGCGGCCGGCGCGGCGAGCAGTTGCCGCGCCAGCGCGGCGTCGCGGTGCATCTGCGCGGTCAGCGCCGGCAGATCGGCGAAGGTTTCCTCGTCGCGCAGCTTGGCGACGAACTCCACCTCGATGTGGCGACCGTACAGGTCGCCCTGGAAATCGAACAGGTGCGCTTCCAGCAGCGGCTCCACGCCCTGCACGGTCGGGCGGGTGCCGAAACTGGACACCGACGGCCATGGCTGCGCCGCCACCCCGTGCACCCAGGTGGCGTAGATGCCGGACAGCGCCGGAGTCCGCGCGAAGCGCAGGTTGGCGGTGGGATAGCCGAGCGTGCGCCCGAGTTGCTTGCCGCGCACCACGCGGCCGCCGATCGCGTACGGGCGGCCGAGCAGCTCGGCGGCATGGACGAACTCCCCCGCCACCAGCAACTCGCGGATGCGGGTGCTGGAGATGCGCTCCTCGCGCAGGTGCACCGGCGCGATCTCGTCGGCGGCGAAGCCGTGCTGGGCGCCCAGCGCGCGCAGCAGCGCGATGTCGCCGCCGCGCTTGTGGCCGAAGCGGAACGCCGGGCCGATCCAGACCTCGCGCGCACGCAGGCGCTCGACCAGCACGCGCTGCACGAAGTCCTCGGCGCTCATCGACGCCATGCGCCGGTCGAAGCGCAGCAGGCCGACGCTGTCGATGCCGAGCCGGTGCAGGCCCTGCACCTTGGCCCGGGCCAGGGTCAGCCGCGGCGGCGGCGCGGCCGGGGCGAAGAACTCGCGCGGCAGCGGCTCGAAGCTCAGCGCCACCGCCGGCACGCCAGCCCCGCGCGCGCGCGCGATCGCCTGCCGCACCAGCGCGCGGTGGCCCAGGTGCAGGCCATCGAAGGCGCCGATGCAGACCACGCTTCCCTGCGGGAACAGCGTCCCGCCCTCGACGTCTCTAAACAGCCTGCTCATTCCTCGGTCCGAAGCGCCGGCGCAGGAGGCGCCGGTCGATGTTGCGTAACCGTCGAGTATAGCGGCTGGGGCAAGGCCCCGGGCGCAGCGCCCCGCCACAGGAGCGGCTTCAGCCGCGACCGGGGATTTCACCGGCACCCCCAGGTCGCGGCTGAAGCCGCTCCTACGACTCCCGAATCCCCACTCCCAGCCCTTCTCAGCTCTCGCGCAGATCCCGCGGCCGGAAGCCCAGCGCCAGCAACGCCAGCAGGTAGACCGCGCCGCCGCCGCCCACCAGCAGCAGCAGGCTGCCGATGCGGTGCCACTTGTCCATGGTGGTGAACGCCGGCAGCCAGTGCAGGCCCAGCGCCAGCACCGCGGCCATCGCCGCGCAGGCCACGCCCAGGCGCAGCAGGTAACCGCCCCAGCCCGGCTTGGGCTGGTAGACCTGGTCGCGGCGCAGCCAGCGCCACAGCAGCGACAGGTTGAGGTAGCTGGCCACCGCGCTGGCCAGGCCCAGGGCCAGGTGCAGGCCCGGCACCGCCTCCAGCGCCGCGCGCACGCCCTGCGCGCGCAGTTCCGCCGGCACCCACAACTGGTACAGGATCGCCAGGAACAGCAGGTTCAGCGCCATGTTGGCGACCAGCGCGGCGACGCCGGCGCGCACCGGCGTGCGCGTGTCCTGGCGCGAGTAGAACGCCGGCAGCAACACCTTGAGCAGGGCGAACGCCGGCAGGCCGAAGCTCAACCCGAACACCGACATCGCCGCCATGCGCGTGTCGAAGGCGGTGAACTTGCCGTACTGGAACAGGGTCGCCACCAGCGGCTGGCTCAGCAGCATCAGCCCCAGCATCGCCGGCACCGCGATCAGCAAGGTGGTCCGCAGCCCCCAGTCCAGCGCGCTGGAAAAGCCCGCGCGGTCGGTCTTGACGTGGTGCCGCGACAGCGCCGGCAGGATCACCGTGCCCAGGGCCACGCCAAACACGCCCAGCGGCAGCTCCAGGAAGCGGTCGGCCTGCGACAGCCAGCTCTGCGAGCCGGCGTACAGGAACGAGGCGATCACCGTGTCCAGCAGCAGGTTGATCTGCGCGATCGAGGAGCCGAACAGGGTCGGCACCATCAGGGTCAGCACCCGGCGCACGTCCGGGTGCTGCCAGCCCCAGCGCGGCAGGGTCAGCAGGTCGATGCCACGCAAGGCCGGCAACTGGAACAGCAACTGCAGCACACCGGCCACCAGCACCGCCCAGCCCATCGCCAGGATCGGCACCTGCAGCCGCGGCGCCAGCCACAGCGCGCCGGCGATCATGCACAGGTTGAGGATCACCGGGGTCAGCGCCGGCAGGCCGAAGCGGTGGAAGCTGTTGAGCGCACCGCCGGCCAGCGCGGTCAGCGACACGAACAGCAGGAACGGAAAGGTCAGCCGCAGCAGGTCGACGATCAGCCCGAACTTGGCCGGGTCGTCGCTGGCGCCGGGATTGAACAGCAGCGCCACCTGCGGGGTGAAGATCAGCCCCAGCGCGGTGACCAGCAGCAGCACCCCGCCCAGGGTGCCGGACACCCGCGACATCAGCGCGCGCAGGTCGGCGTGCGGGCGGGTCTCCTTCACCTCGGTGAACACCGGCACGAAGGCGGTGGCGAACGAGCCTTCGGCGAACAGCCGGCGCAGGAAGTTGGGAATGCGGAACGCCACCCAGAACGCGTCGGTGGTGGCGTTGGCGCCGAAGGAAATGGTGATGGCCTGGTCGCGCACCAGCCCCAGCACGCGCGAGACCATGGTCATGCTGCTGAAGGAGAGCAGCCCGCGGAACATGCGCGGCGTGCTCATGCGGCGGCCCTCTTGACAATTGACTTGACGCGAATATTCGGACGCTTCATACTCTCCCGCTTGTTTTTATCCACCACACAGCTTTCCAGGAAACCACCACCGTGGCCAATATCAAGTCCGCCAAGAAGCGCGCCAAGCAGACCGTCGTGCGCAACGCGCGCAACACGGCTCAGCGTTCGATGCTGCGCACCGCCGTCAAGAAGGTCATCAAGGCCCTGGACGCCAACGACGCAGCCGGCGCCGAAGCCGCTTTCGCCATCGCCCAGCCGATCCTCGACCGTTTCAGCTCGCGCGGCCTGATCCACAAGAACAAGGCTGCCCGTCACAAGAGCCGCCTGAGCGCCCGCATCAAGGCGATCAAGACCGCCGCCTGATCGGCTACCGTCGACGCCGGGAGCGCCTGCGCTTCCGGCTGCACCACGAAAAAGCCCGGCCTCGGCCGGGTTTTTCGTGTGCGCATCACCTCGCCCTGCGCGCCGCGGTGCGGCGCAGCGCTCAGGCGCCATTGGCAGCTGCCTCCAGCGCCTCCTCGCGCTGGCGGTCGAAGAACGCCATCACGTCCTTCATGATCGGCCAGGTGCCTTCGCGACCCAGCGCCGACACCAGGTACCAGGGCTGGGTCCAGCCCAGCTCGGCGACGACCTGCTCGGCCAGCGCGCGCGCCTCGTCCTCGAACATCAGGTCGGCCTTGTTCAGCACCAGCCAGCGCGGCTTGGCCAGCAGCTCCGGATCGTGCTTCTGCAGCTCGCGCTCGATCGCGCGCACCTGCTCGGTCGGCGAGACGCCGTCCACGCCACCCTCCATCGGCGCCAGATCCACCAGGTGCAGCAGCAGGCGGGTGCGCTGCAGGTGGCGCAGGAACTGCGCACCGAGGCCGGCGCCATCGGCGGCGCCCTCGATCAGCCCGGGAATGTCGGCGATCACGAAGCTGCGGTAGGCCTCGACGCTGACCACACCCAGGTTCGGGTACAGCGTGGTGAACGGATAGTCGGCGACCTTCGGCGTGGCGGCGGACACCGCCCGGATGAAGGTGCTCTTGCCGGCATTGGGGAAGCCGAGCAGACCGACGTCGGCCAGCAGCTTCAGCTCCAGCTTGAGCGTGCGCTGCTCGCCCTCTTCGCCCGGCGTGGCCTTGCGCGGCGCACGCGTCACCGAACTCTTGAAATGCATGTTACCCAGGCCGCCCTTGCCGCCCTGCGCGACCAGCAGGCGGTCGCCGTGCGCGACCAGGTCGCCGATGACCTCGTCGGTCTCGACGTTGACCACCACGGTGCCGACCGGCACGGTGATGGTCAGGTCTTCGCCGGCCTTGCCGTACATCTGCCGACCCATGCCGTTCTCGCCGCGCTGCGCGCGGAACGCGCGCTGGTGGCGGAAGTCGACCAGGGTGTTGAGATTCTCGTCGGCGACCAGCCACACGCTGCCGCCGTTGCCGCCATCGCCACCATCGGGCCCACCCAGCGGGATGAACTTCTCGCGGCGAAAGCCGATGCAGCCATTGCCGCCATTGCCGGCCGTGACCTGGATTTCCGCTTCGTCTACGAGTTTCATGGATAACAACCGGGAATGGGGAATGGTGAATCGGGAATGGAAAAGCGAGCCGTCGCCACGGCGACGATTCTATGTCGCAGCCACAGATCGGCAAAATCCATCACTGCATTGCCTGGCGCAGCCAGGACAGGGCGAGTTCACAGGAGGCGCGTTTGCGATTCCCCATTCCCCATTCCCAGCCACAAAACAAAAACCCCGCCGAAGCGGGGCTTTCGTCAGCAAGCCTGCGCCATGGCGCATGCCCTGGACACCGGCACTTACGCCTCGGTGACCACGCTCACGGTGCGGCGCTTCTTGGCGCCCTTCACCGAGAACTCGACCTTGCCGTCGACCAGCGCGAACAGGGTGTGGTCGCGGCCCAGGCCGACGCCGGCGCCCGGGTGGAACTGGGTGCCGCGCTGACGCACGATGATGTTGCCGGCTTCGATGGCCTGGCCGCCGAACATCTTCACGCCCAGGTACTTCGGGTTGGAGTCGCGGCCGTTGCGCGAGGAACCTACGCCTTTTTTGTGTGCCATGACTGCTGCTCCTTACTTCTTGTCGCCACCGGCGATGCCGGTGATCTCGATTTCGGTGTAGTGCTGCCGATGACCCTGACGCTTCATGTGGTGCTTGCGGCGGCGGAACTTGATGATGCGCACCTTGTCGGCGCGGCCGTGGGCCACGACCTTGGCGGTGACGGCGGCGCCCTTCAGCGCGTCGCCGATCTTGATGCCGTCGCTGTCGCCCAGCATCAGGATGTTGTCGAACGTGATCTCGTTGCCGGCTTCGACTTCGAGCTTTTCCACGCGGAGCGTTTCGCCCTGCGCGACGCGGTATTGCTTACCGCCGGTGACCAGTACTGCGTACATGACCAGACTTCCTCTGTAGTTATTGTGGTCGTTCCCGTCGTGCCGTTTCGGGCAGACAGGAGCGGGATTGTAAGCCGCCGCACGCGACAGCGTCAAGCCCACCCAGACCCGGACTGTCAAGCCCCGCGGCCTGGCGCGGCTGCCTGAACCAGCCAGCCGCCGGCGCCCGGCGGCGCTGGGATCTGCGGCAATTGCCCCCACCTGACAAGCTGGGTACGCTGATCGATTGCCGTCCCCTTTCCGCCCCCACACTGGCCAGCGGCACCGCCACGGCCGGCACATTCCGGAATCTCTTCATGGCGATGGATTACATCCGCATCCGCGGCGCGCGGACGCACAACCTCAAGAACCTCGACCTCGACTTGCCGCGCGACAAGCTGATCGTGATCACCGGCCTGTCCGGGTCCGGCAAGTCCTCATTGGCGTTCGACACCATCTATGCCGAAGGCCAGCGCCGCTACGTGGAGTCGCTGTCGGCGTACGCGCGGCAGTTCCTCAGCGTGATGGAGAAGCCCGACATCGATCACATCGAGGGCCTGTCGCCGGCGATCGCGATCGAGCAGAAGTCGACCTCGCACAACCCGCGCTCCACCGTCGGCACCATCACCGAGATCTACGACTACCTGCGCCTGCTGTACGCACGCGTCGGCCAGCCGCGCTGCCCCGACCACGGCTATCCGCTGGAAGCGCAGACGGTCAGCCAGATGGTCGACCACGTGCTGACCCTGGACCCGGAGCAGCGCTACATGCTGCTGGCGCCGGTGATCCGCGAGCGCAAGGGCGAGCATGCGCAGGTGTTCGAGCAGCTGCGCGCGCAGGGCTTCGTGCGCGTGCGCGTGGACGGCGAGTTGTACGAGATCGACGCGGTGCCGGCGCTGGCGCTGCGCCAGAAGCACACCATCGAGGCGGTGATCGACCGCTTCCGCCCGCGCGAGGACATCAAGCAGCGCCTGGCCGAGAGTTTCGAGACCGCGCTGAAGCTGGCCGACGGCATGGTGTCGGTGCAGTCGCTGGACGACACCGCGGCCGCGCCGCACCTGTTCTCCTCCAAGTACAGCTGCCCGGTCTGCGACTACTCGCTGCCGGAACTGGAACCGCGCCTGTTCTCGTTCAACGCACCGATGGGCGCCTGTCCGAGCTGCGACGGCCTGGGCGTGGCCGAATTCTTCGATCCCGAGCGGGTGGTGGTGCATCCGGAGCTGTCGCTGTCGGCCGGCGCGGTGCGCGGCTGGGACCGGCGCAACGCGTATTACTTCCAGCTGATCGCCTCGCTGGCCAAGCACTACAAGTTCGATGTCGACGCGCCCTGGCAGTCGCTGCCGGCGAGCGTGCGCCAGGCCGTGCTGTACGGCAGCGGCGACGAGACCATCACCTTCACCTACTTCACCGACGCCGGCGGCCGCACCCAGCGCAAGCATCGCTTCGAAGGCATCATCCCCAACCTGGAGCGCCGCTACCGCGAGACCGAATCGCCGGCGGTGCGCGAGGAACTGGCCAAGTACATCAGTGAACGGCCGTGCCCGGACTGCAAGGGCGCACGCCTGAACAAGGCCGCGCGCAACGTGTTCGTCGCCGACCGCCCGCTGCCGGACCTGGTGGTGCTGCCGATCGACGACGCGCTGAGCTTCTTCCGCCAGCTCGACCTGCCCGGCTGGCGCGGCGAGATCGCCAGCAAGATCGTCAAGGAGATCGCCGAGCGGCTCGGCTTCCTGGTCGACGTCGGCCTGGATTACCTGACCCTCGAGCGCAAGGCCGACACCCTGTCCGGCGGCGAGGCGCAGCGCATCCGCCTGGCCAGCCAGATCGGCGCCGGCCTGGTCGGCGTGATGTACGTGCTCGACGAGCCCTCGATCGGCCTGCACCAGCGCGACAACGAACGCCTGCTCGGCACCCTCACCCGCCTGCGCGACCTCGGCAACACGGTGATCGTGGTCGAGCACGACGAGGACGCGATCCGCCTGGCCGACTACGTGCTGGACATCGGCCCGGGGGCCGGCGTGCACGGCGGCGAGGTGGTCGGCCACGGCAGCGTGCAGGACCTGCTGAAGGCGCCGCGCTCGCTGACCGGGCAATACCTGTCGGGCAAGCGCCGCATCGAGATCCCGGCCAAGCGCCACAAGGCCAATCCGAAGATGACCCTGCACCTGCGCGGGGCCACCGGCAACAACCTCAAGAACGTCGACCTGGACATCCCGGCCGGCCTGCTGACCTGCATCACCGGCGTGTCCGGCTCGGGCAAGTCGACCCTGATCAACGACACCTTGTTCACCCTGGCGGCGAACGAGATCAACGGCGCCTCGCACAGCGTGGCGCCGTACCGCGAGATCGAGCACCTGGACCTGTTCGACAAGGTCGTGGACATCGACCAGTCGCCGATCGGGCGCACCCCGCGCTCCAACCCGGCCACCTATACCGGCCTGTTCACGCCGTTGCGCGAACTGTTCGCGCAGGTGCCGGAAGCGCGCTCGCGCGGCTACTCGCCGGGCCGCTTCAGCTTCAACGTGCGCGGCGGCCGCTGCGAGGCCTGCCAGGGCGATGGCCTGATCAAGGTGGAGATGCACTTCCTGCCGGACGTGTACGTGCCCTGCGACGTCTGCCACGGCAAGCGCTACAACCGCGAGACGCTGGAGATCCTGTACAAGGGCTTCAACATCAACGACGTGCTGGAAATGACCGTCGAGGATGCGCTGAAGCTGTTCGAGCCGGTGCCGTCGATCGCGCGCAAGCTGGAAACCCTGGTCGATGTGGGCCTGAGCTATATCAAGCTCGGCCAGAGCGCGACCACCCTATCCGGCGGCGAGGCGCAGCGCGTGAAGCTGTCCAAGGAACTGTCGCGGCGCGATACCGGCCGCACCCTGTACATCCTCGACGAGCCGACCACCGGCCTGCACTTCCACGACATCGAGGCGCTGCTGGGCGTGCTGCACAAGCTGCGCGACGAAGGCAACACCGTGGTGGTGATCGAACACAACCTGGACGTGATCAAGACCGCGGACTGGATCGTCGACCTGGGACCGGAAGGCGGCCACCGCGGCGGCACCATCCTGGTCACCGGCACGCCGGAAGACGTGGCGGCCTGCCCGCAGTCGTACACCGGCCAGTTCCTGGCGCGGATGCTGCCCTCCACCAGCGCGCGCCCGGAGCAGCCGGCGGCGATGGCCAACAAGCCCGATGCGCGCCCGCCGCGCAAGGTCAAGCCGGAAAAGCCGGCGAAGAAGCAGGCGGTGGCGGCAAAGAGCGACAAGGCCAGCAAGAGCACCACCAGTACCGGCACCAAGAAGAAGAAGGACGTTTGATGAGCAGCGAACACAAGATCCTGGCGCGCATCCCGATCAGCGTGCGCTGGCGCGACATGGACAGCATGGGCCACGTCAACAACGCCAAGTACATCTCCTACCTGGAAGAGGCGCGCGTGCGCTGGATGCTGGGCGTGGAAGGCGTCTCGATGCGCGACCGCATCGCACCGGTGGTGGCGGCGACCAACGTCAACTACCGCGCACCGATCGTGTGGCCCAACGACATCCTGGTCGAGCTGTTCGTCGAGCGCCTGGGCACCAGCAGCGTGACCATCGGCCACCGCATCGTCGACCAGCAGGACGAGAGCCGGCTCTATTCCGACGGCAACGTGGTGGTCGTGTGGATGGACACCCAGACCGGCAAGAGCGCGCCGCTGCCGGACGCGGTGCGCAAGGCGACGAGCTGAGGCCTGTGCCGGCGCCGGGACCGACCCGGCGCAAGGCAACCCATCGCAGTACCGGCGACATTCGCGCTTGAATTCGCCGGCGCAGCGCGCGACCGCCCCGCGGCGCGTACTCAGTCAAGCACCTGCAGGCACCTCTGATAGCCCGCTTTTTGCAGCGCCGCAGCCCTTGTAGGCGCGGCTTCAGCCGCGACGCGCGTTGCAGTGAATGCCTGTCGCGGCTGAAGCCGCTCCTACAAGGTACGAAGGACTCCCCCTTACATCGCCTGCTTGCGCACGGTCAGCGTCGCATCGACCTTGCCGCCATCGTCCAGTTGCAACTGCAGCGGCACGGCCTGGCCTTCGGTCAGCGCACCCGTGCCCTGCATCAGCATCAGGTGCATGCCGCCGGGCTTGAGTTCGACGCGGGCGCCGGGGGCCAGCGGCACACGCTCGACCGCGCGCATCCGGCTGACGCCGGCGACGAGCGTGGTCTCGTGCAGCGACACATCGCCGAAGCGGGGGCTGCTGACGCCGGTGACCGTGACCGGCTTGCCGCAGCCGTTGTGGAGCACGCCGTAGCCGGCGGTCATCGGCATGGCCGGATTCGGCGGCAACCGCACCCAGCCCTGCTCCAGGGTGACGCAGGCCGGTTCCGCGGCCGATGCCGCGGTGGCGACCGCGCATAGCACCATCAATACGCCAGCGAATGGTTTGGTTATCATCGCCGCGGTTCCTTCTTCGAAAGCAGACCGCAGCATGACGACGCTCATCGACGTGATCAACCACGGCCCCATCCGCGAGCTGCGCCTGGCGCGGCCGCCGGTCAACGCGCTGGACACCGAGCTGTGCCAGCAACTGATCCAGGCGATCGAGCAGGCCGGCGCCGACGGCGCGCACGGCCTGGTGCTGTCCGGCAACGAGCGGCTGTTCTCCGCCGGCATGGACGTGCCGCACCTGCTGAGTCACGGCGACGACCGCGCCAAGCTGCTCGCCAGCTGGCAGCAGTTCTTCGGCGCGGCGCGCGCGCTGGCCGCCAGCCCGATGCCGGTGGTGGCGGCGCTGACCGGCCACGCCCCGGCCGGCGGCTGCGTGCTGGCGCTGTGCTGCGACTACCGGGTGATGGCGCGCAGCCCCGAGCCGGCGCGCCCGGTCACCATCGGGCTCAACGAGACCCAGGTCGGCCTGGTCGCCCCGGAGGGCATCCAGCGCCTGCTGCGGCGGGTGGTGGGCGCGCACCGCGCCGAACGCCTGCTGGTCGGCGGCGACCTGGTCAGCGCCGAGCGCGCGCTGGAGATCGACCTGGTCGACGAACTGGTCGATGCCGACCTGGTGGTGGCGCGCGCGCTGGCCTGGCTGCTGGAACTGCTGAAGCGGCCGGGGCAGCCGATGCTGCAGACCCGCGCCATCGCCCGCGCCGACCTGCGCGCCGCGCTGGCCGACGAGCACATCGGCCTGGAGCGGCTGATCGACGACTGGCAGGCACCGGACACCCAGGCCGCACTGCGCGCGCTGGCGGCGCGGCTGGGCAAGGGCTAGGGCGTGCCATCGATCCCCGGGCATGCCGCGCCACGGTTGCACGCGTCCGGGTGAGCGGGACAGAAGACGTGCGCCCAGGCCCGAGCGATCGCGCGGCCGCAGGCGCGCGCGGACGGCCCGGTATAATCGGCGCACGTCCGTCGCCAGGCCCCGCCTCTTGTCCGCCAAGCCCGCCCCCGTCGTCTCCGAACTGATCGAGCTGCTGTCGCTGGAGCGGCTGGAGGACAACCTGTTCCGCGGCCAGAGCCGCGACATCGGCACCAAGTACGTGTTCGGCGGCCAGGTGCTGGGCCAGGCGCTGTCGGCAGCGCAGGCCACAGTGGAGAACGCGCGCCGCGTGCACTCGCTGCACGCCTACTTCCTGCGTGCCGGCGACATCGAGCATCCCATCGTCTACGACGTGGACCGCACCCGCGACGGCGGCAGCTTTTCGGTGCGCCGGGTCACCGCGATCCAGCACGGCAAGGTGATCTTCTTCTGCGCGGCCTCGTTCCAGGAACAGGAAGACGGCGCCACCCACCAGCTGAAGATGCCGGAAGTGCCGCAGCCGGAAGACATCGAACCGACCCCGGCGGCCCGCCCGGAAGTGCTGGCGACGCTGCCGACCAAGGTGCAGCGCTGGCTCTCGCGCGGCGGCCCGTTCGAGTTCCGCCACGTGTATCCGCGCGACGAACTGAATCCGCCCAAGCGCCCGCCCTTCCAGCAGATGTGGCTGCGCCTGAGCGAGCCGGTCGGCGATGCGCCGGAACTGCACCAGGCGCTGCTCGCCTATGCCTCGGACTTCCACCTGCTCGGCACCGCCACCTTCCCGCACGGCATCAGCTACTACACGCCGAACGTGCAGATGGCCTCGCTCGATCACGCGCTGTGGTTCCATCGCCCGTTCCGCGCCGACGACTGGCTGCTGTACTCGCTGGACAGCCCCAGCGCGCAGGGTGCGCGCGGCCTGGCGCGCGGGCAGTTCTTTACCCGCGACGGCACCCTGGTGGCCAGCACCGCGCAGGAAGGCCTGATCCGCGTGGTGCCCGACGCCGGCGCCGCGGCGCAGGTTCCGGCGAAGCGCTGAGGACACCGACATGCGTCAGATCTTCAGCAGCCAGCGCGTGGAAACCGCCGAAGGCGTGGCCGCGCTGCTGCGCGATGCCGGTATCGAGGTGCGGCTGAGCAACGGCCGCTCCTACCGCAGCCGCCGCAGCGGCCAGTTCAGCTATCTCGACCCGGTAGCGGCGCAGGCCCAGCCCACGGTGTGGGTGGTGCATGCCAACGACCAGCCGCGTGCGCGCGAACTGCTGCGCGACGCCGGCCTGCTCGACAGCACCCGCCGCGACCCCGAACAGGGCCGTGCGCCGTACTTGAACGAGTTCCGCTCGCAGGTGGAAGTGGACGCCGGCAAGCGCTGGGCCTGGCGCATCCGCATCGCCCTGCTGCTGGCGATCGGCGCGGCGGCGCTGGTGACGGTGCTGCGCCACCGCGACAACCGCGCGCCTACTGCCGCGCCGGCCCAGCCTGCCGCGACGCAGCAGGCCACGCCACCGGCGCAGGACACCGGCAGCGACGAAGTGCGCGTGCGCGTGCAGCCGGCGCCGCGCGGCAACTGAGGCAGCGCGCGCGGCGCCGTGCCGCGCGCATCGGCTGCGGCGCTGCCCTTACTGCTGCAGCATCCTGCCTGTCTGCGCCGCACTGCGCACGCCACCCACGCCTGCACGCCGCGACGCTGCGTCGCGACAGCGCGCGAATGCCCGCCTCCCCACAGCAAAACGCCCCTGCACCTTGCGGTACAGGGGCGCGGTCGATCGGCGCCTTGATGCAGTGAAGCCGTGTTGCGGCGAATGACTCAGTTGTTGTCCGGCGCCGGCATCGGCGGCGGCGGCGTGTCGCCACCGCGCGGTCCGCCCGGGCGATGCGCCCAGCGCTTGGCCTGTGCCGCATCGAACTCGGCGCGGCTGAGCATGCCGTCCTTGTTGGTATCGGCCGCGGTGAACCAGGCATCGCGATGCTGCTTGGCGCGCAGCTCGAAGTCGGCACGGTCGATGTAGCCGTCCTTGTTCACGTCCATCTTGTCGAAGCGCGCGGCGAGCTTGGGATCGGCCTGCGCTTCGGCGCGGCTGATGCGGCCGTCGTTGTTGGTGTCCAGCTTGGCCATCATCGCGCCGGGCACGCCGTGTCCACCCGGGCCACCCGGACCGCCGTGGCGGCCGTGCCGCGGCCACTCGTCGCGGCTGAGCTTGCCGTCGTGGTTCTTGTCCAGCGCGTCGAAATGTTCGGCCAGGCGCGGATCGGCGGCGGCTTCGCTGCGGTCGATGACGCCATCGCCGTTCTTGTCGAGCGCGGCGATGCCGCCGGCAGCGGCGGGCGCGGCGGGATCGGCCGGCGGCGGCGGAACGGCGGCGTAGGCGGCACCGGACAGGACGGCCAGCACGGCCAGGGCGAGCAGCGGGTTGCGAGACTTCATGGGTCACTCCCTGAGGATGATGAGGAACCTGCCAGGACGGCAGGCGTCCGGCGCCGCGGGCGGCCCGCGCAACGGGCCGGCGCGGTGGCGCCTTCCCTGCAGACAACGCCCCGCCGTCGCCGTGGTTGACCCGCCGCCGGGCGTATTCATGGACGGGACAGTCGCGGCTCCTGCGATGGCGAAGCGCTATGCTCGGCGCATGGCCATCCATTCCGACGCCAGCGACGACCTGCGGCTGTTCCAGACCGGCCAGCACGCGTGCGGCTACTGGCCCGAGCGGCAAGCCCGCGACCTGGTGCTGGACCCGCACGACCCGCGCCTGGGCGCGCTGTATCCGCTGGCGTTGAGCTGGGGCTTCCGCCGCTCCGGCGACCTGGTCTATCGCCCGCACTGCGATCACTGCCGTGCCTGCGTGGCGGTGCGCATCCCGGTCGAGGACTTCGTGCCCGATCGCAGCCAGCGCCGCTGCCTGGCGCGCAATGCCGATGTCGAGGTGCGCATCGTCGCCGCCGAACGCAGCGAGGAACAACTGGCGCTGTACCAGCGCTACCTGCAGCATCGCCATCCCGGCGGCGGCATGGATGATCATGGCGCGCACGAGTTCGACCAGTTCCTGATCGGCCGCTGGTCGCACGGGCGCTTTCTGGAACTGCGCCAACGCATGCCGGATGGGCGGCGTGGGCCGCTGCTGGCGGTGGCCGTCACCGACATCACCGCGCAGGCATTGTCGGCGGTCTACACCTTCTACGACCCGGACGCCGCCGCGCGCGGCCTGGGCACGCTGGCGATCCTGCAGCAGATCGCCTGGGCGCGACGCGACGGCCTGCGCCATCTGTACCTGGGCTACTGGATCCGCGGCCACCAGAAGATGGACTACAAGCGCCGCTTCCGGCCGCTGCAGGCCTACGACGGCCGCCACTGGCGCGACTTCGACGACTACCTGCGCCAGCTCGGCGGCTAGCCGCCGGCAACCGATATCGCGCTGCCCAGCCGATGCCGCCGCACGTCGCCGCGCCATCGTGCGGACATGCAGCGCGTGCGAAACTTGGCGCATGACATCACGCCTCCTCCTGCTCGCCCTGACCCTGTTGTGCGGCGCCTGCGCGCACACCGCTCCCACCGCCCCTGCGATGACCGAGGCCCCCGCGCCAGCCGCCACGACGCTGCGCTTGGCCACCTACAACACCTCGCTCAATGCCGACGCACCCGGCGGCCTGATCGCCGCGCTGCAGGGCGACAGCGCGCAGGCGCGCAAGATCGCCGCGGTGCTGCAGCAGGTGCGACCTGACATCGTGCTGCTCAACGAATTCGACTACGACGACGCGCACCGCGCCGCCGACCTGTTCGAACAGCGCTACCTGGCGGTGCCGCAGCCGCATGGCGGTGCGGCGCTGCGCTATCCCTACCGCTACCTGGCGCCGGTCAATACCGGCGTGCCCAGCGGCCTGGACCTGGACAACGACGGCCACGTCGGCGGCGAAGGCCGTGCGCGCGGCAACGACGCCTGGGGTTTCGGCCTGCATCCCGGCCAGTACGGCATGCTGCTGCTGTCCAGGTACCCGATCGACACCGCGGCGGTGCGCAGCTTCCGCCTGCTGAAGTGGAGCGCGATGCCCGATGCGCTGCGCCCGGTCGACCCGGCCACCGGCCGCTTCTTCCACAGCGACGCAGTGTGGGCGCAACTGCGGCTGTCGTCGAAATCGCATTGGGACGTCCCCGTGCGTACCCCACTGGGCGTGCTGCATGCGCTGGTGTCGCATCCGACCCCGCCAGTGTTCGACGGCGCGGAAAAACGCAACGCCGCACGCAACCACGACGAACTGCGGCTGTGGCGCGATTACCTGGACGATGCCGGCAGCGGCAAGGCGCGCTGGCTGTGCGACGACGCCGGCCGCTGCGGCGGACTGGCCGCCGATGCGCAGTTCGTGATGCTCGGCGACCTCAACAACGACGTGATCGACGGCGACGGCCGCCACGACGCGATCCGCGCCCTGGTGACGCATCCGCGCGTGCTGCAATACCCCACCCCGCACAGCGCCGGCGGCGAGGAAACCACCCGCGCCTACGCGGCCACCGGCATCGGCCATCGCGGCCCGCCGCAGCAGGTCACCGGCGATTTCGGCCCCAAGGCCGGCACCATGCGCCTGGATTACGTGTTGCCGTCGCGCAACTTCCGCTACCTGGGCAGCGGCGTGTTCTGGCCGGCGTCCAGCGATCCCGCCGCCGCCATCGCCGACGGCAGCGACCACCATCTGGTCTGGGTCGACGTCGCCGCGGGACGGTAAGCGAAGGCGAGAGCACACCGCGCAGGTCGCGACGCGGCCCGTGCAGCACATCCCCGGCGGCTCCATGGGCCGCCGCGTTGTTTCTGGCAGACCATTGCCCGCGTTGCCCGTGGACCGCCTGCCGCGCAGCCCGCGGCAGGCGTCGCACCGGCCGGCGCCCGTGTGGGAGGGGCTTCAGCCCCGACACGCGTGCCTTCACCGCCTTCGGCACCGACGCCTTTCCACGGCCCACCCGCGACGTTCGCGCGACTGCCGCGCCGCGCACCGGCATCGGCCTTGATCCAGATCAAGGGCAAGCCCACGCCGACGCGGTCCAATGCCCTCCGCACCCGGTCGGGATGCGCAAGCAGAAGGCGAGCATGCGAACGCAACAGTTGCAACAGGCGCTGGAAGGCCTCAACGGCGCCACCGCCGACATCGAGGCCTCGGCGCTGATCTCCCTGGACGGGCTGATGATCGCCTCGGCGATGCCGCAGGGCATGGACGAGGACCGCGTCGGCGCGATGTCCGCGGCGCTGCTCGCGCTGGGCGAGCGCAGCGCGCGCGAACTGGCGCGCGGCGCGCTGGAGCGGGTGCTGATCCAGGGCGAGTCGGGCTACGTGATCATGAGTGCGGCCGGCCGCGAGGCGGTGCTCACCGTGCTGGCCAAGCCCAGCGCCAGGCTGGGCCTGGTGTTCCTGGACATCAAGCGCGCCGCGCAGGCGCTGCAGCAGATCCTGTAGGGGGCCGCCATGCCGCTGCCGCCGATGGATCCGCCGCACGAGCCGCACCGCAGCACCGAACTGCGCTACCACGACGGCAGCCGCCGCACGGTGTACTGGAGCGAACGCGAGGTGGCCTACCCGGACGGGCGCCTGATCGTTTCGCGCACCGACCTGGACGGCATCATCACCCACGCCAACGACGCCTTCGTCGAACTCAGCGGCTGGCCGCGCGAACTGCTGATCGGTGCGCCGCACTGCATCCTGCGCCACCCGGAGATGCCGCGGCGCGCCTTCCGCGCGCTGTGGGAGACCGTGCTGGCCGGCGACAAGTGGCACGGCTACGTCAAGAACCTGCGCCGCGACGGCGCCTGCTACTGGGTCTACGCCACCGCGCTGCCGAACGTGCGCGACGGCCGCGTGGTCGGCTTCACCTCGGTGCGACGCAAGCCTTCGCGGCGACGCATCGATGCGCTGCAGCCGCTGTACGCGCAATGGCTGCAGGACGAGCGCGCGGAGACGCCGGCATGAGCCATACCTTCCTGGTCGCGCCGGACTTCGCGCCCGAATACTTCGGCGGCTGGTACCTGCTCAGCACGGTGTTGCAACGCCGTGCCGGCATCGGCCTGCGCCTGCTGATGCCGGCCGACGCCACCGAACAGCGGCAACTGCTGGACGGCGGCGGCGTCGACCTGGTGTACGCCAGCCCCTTCGACGCCAGCGCGCTGATCCGCGACCGCGGCTATCTGCCGCTGGTGCGGCCGCGCGGGCACGCCGACGAGGTGGTGATCGCCACCGCGGCCGAGGCGCCGGCGCGTTGCGTGGAAGACCTGCCCTACGGGTGCCGCATCGCCCTGACCGCCAACCACGACGTACGCTTGATCGGCCTGCGCCTGCTGGAGCCGGCCGACCTGGAGCCGGAACGCATCGCCTGGCGCCCGGCCGGCAGCTATGCCGCAGTGGCACGGCTGCTGCTCGAAGGCGAAGCCGACGCCGGCCTGTTCCTGGCCACCGCCTACCACGGCCTGTCGCGGCTGACCCGCGCGCGGCTGCGCCCGCTGGTGGAAAGCGCGCTGTGCGACATCGGCCATGTGCTGCTGGCGCATCCACGCCTGGGGCCACAACTGCCGGTGCTGCGCGAGGCCCTGCTCACGCTCGGCGATGCCGCGCACCGCGAAGACCAGGCGGTACTGGACGCGCTGGGCCTGGAGCGCGGTTTCGAGGCGATGGCCATGGAGGACGCGGAATTCATGATCGACCTGATCGACACCTTGCTGGACTGAGGCGCCCATGGCCACTCCTGCCGCCCGCGATCCCGCACGCCTGGTGATGCGCACCCATGCCCGCGCCCTGCTGCGCGACCCGCGCGACGCCGCCGCGCACCTGGCGCGGCTGCACGCCGCGCTGCAGCTGCACGACAACGAACCGACCCAGGGCGTGCTCGCCGACCTGTTCGTGGCCTTGCCGCGACACGACATCGCCCTGCGCCAGCTGGCGCTGCAGATGGCGGCAGCGCATCTGCCGCCACACGTGGCCGAGGCGTTCCAGCGCCACAGCCAGGGACATGCGCTGCTGCCGATCAACGCCCTGGCCACGCGCTGGAGCGTGCTGGCGCGGCCGTCGGCCGACGTGCCGGCGCGGGTGCGCCGGGCCAGCCCGGACCATTCGCGGCGGATGGTGCGCGAGGTGGTGGACGCTCTGTGCGACGGTGCACCGATCGCCGCGGCGCGTTGCGAGCGCGAGTTCCTGGACTACTGCATCAGTTGCCAGGACAAGCTCGCCTTCATGCTCGCCACCCGCGAACTGCGCCGCCACGCACTGGCCCTGGGCGACCGCTGGGACCGCACCGCACGCTGGCTGCAGCAACGCGAGCCGCTGGGCGGCCGCAGCGTCGACGCCCTCTCCTTTTCCAGCGCGAGTGCGCCGCGATGACTGTCCCCGAACCGACCAGCTCCGAACCGACCTGGCTGATGCCGACGCCGCATGGCGTGTTGCACGGCTTCGCCAGCGCCACGCCCGACCGCATGCAGCGCGCGTTGCAACTGCTGCTCGGTGCGCACGGTGCGTTGTCGCTGCAGGAATGGCGCCAGCGCGTGGGCGGCGACGCGCAGCGCCTGCTGCAGGACGCGCGCGAACAGCAATGGGTGCAGTTGCTGCGGCGCGCCGTGCCGGGCCCGGAAATCCGCCTGGACGATTTCGCCCAGCACGTGATCGCGCCGCTGTCGGCCGAACGCCGCGCGGTGCTGGCCTCCGACAGCGGCTTCTGCCTGGGCCATGCCGGCCTGGACCAGGAGCAGGCCGAGACGCTGAGCGTGGCCGCGGCCGACTTCGCCGGCTTCGCCCAGCGCCAGAGCGCACGCGGCTGGCACGGCGCGCACCGCTACGTGGCGTTCTACAGCGAGCCGCAGCTGCTGCTGCCGGACTGGTCGTTCGTGCCGTTCTGGGTCGACGGCGCCGGCTACTGGCTGGTCCTGGGCGGCGAGGCGCTGCTCAACAACCTGGCGATGGTGGAGCTGGTGTGGAGCATCCGCCTGGCCGCGGCGCGGTTTGCGCCGCCGGCTTGAGGGGCCGGGAATGGGGAATCGGGAGTGGGGAATGGGAAAGCGGGTCCACTTTGGCCCCGCTTTCCGAGCGCTCGCAGTTTTATGCGTCTAGATCGATGGTGAGGGCGGCGGCGGCGTCGCGGGCGGTCTGGCGTGCCTGTTCGATATCGGCACCGCGGGCCAGGGTCACGCCGACGCGGCGGTGGCCGTGCACGCTTGGCTTGCCGAACAGGCGCAGGGCGGTGTCCGGCGCCTGCAGGGCGGCGTCGACGTTGCCGAAGCGCGGCACGCCTTCGCCGTGCGCCAGCAGCGCGCACGAGGCCGACGGGCCGTTCTGGCGGATCGACGGAATCGGCAGGCCGAGGATCGCGCGCGCATGCAGGGCGAACTCGCTCAGCTCCTGCGACACCAGGGTGACCAGGCCGGTGTCGTGCGGCCGCGGCGACACTTCGCTGAACCAGACCTCGTCGCCCTTGACGAACAGCTCCACGCCGAACAGGCCCCAGCCGCCGAGATCGTCGGTGACCGCGCGGGCGATGTCCTGCGCCCGCTGCAGGGCCAGCGCCGACATCGGCTGCGGCTGCCAGCTCTCGCGGTAGTCGCCGTCCTTCTGCCAGTGCCCGATCGGATCGCAGAACACAGTGCCGCCGGCGTGGCGCACGGTCAGCAGGGTGATCTCGTAGTCGAAGTCGATGAAGCCCTCGACGATGCAGCGGCCGGCGCCGGCGCGGCCGCCGGTCTGCGCGTACTCCCAGGCCGCATCGATGTCGGCGGCGCTGCGCAGGGTGCTCTGGCCCTTGCCGGAGGACGACATCACCGGCTTGACCACGCACGGCAGGCCCACCGCGGCGATCGCGTCGCGGTACTCCTCTGGCGTGTCGACGAAGCGATACGGCGACGTCGGCAGGCCCAGGGTCTCGGCGGCCAGGCGGCGGATGCCTTCGCGGTCCATGGTCAGCCGCGCCGCGCGCGCGGTCGGAATCACCCGCTGGCCGAGGTCGCGCTCCAGCGCCACCAGGGTCTCGGTATGGATCGCCTCGATCTCCGGCACGATCAGGTGCGGCTGCTCGCGCGCGATCAGCTCGCGCAGCGCCATCGCATCGAGCATGTCGACCACGTGGCTGCGGTGCGCGACCTGCATCGCCGGCGCATCGGCGTAACGGTCGACCGCGATCACTTCCACGCCGAAGCGCTGCAGTTCGATCGCCACTTCCTTGCCCAGTTCGCCGGAGCCGAGCAGCAGCACGCGGGTGGCGGAAGCGGACAGCGGGGTTCCCAGAGTGACCATGGCGGCGGCGCCTGCGCGAAGAGGGGGCACCATTCTAACGGCCCGGCGCCCCGCGCCGGCAGCGCAGCGGCCGTGCCATCGCCAGCGTGCAGCGAAGTGCTATCTTCTGCAGCGTCACTGGGGATGTCGCCATGCACGCACGCAGCGCCGAAAACCGCCACGGCACGCCCTGCCGCACCGCCGGGGAGTGCCCATGCAATCGCTGATGCCGGCCGAGGCGTACATCGACGAGGCCTGGTTCGCCCGCGAACGTACCCAGCTGATGATGCCGCTGTGGCAGTTCGTGGCGCCGCGCATGCTGCTGGACAAGCCCAACGCCTTCGTGCGCCGCTCGGTGTGCGGGGTGGATGTGGTGGTGCAGAACATCGACGGCGAACTGCGCGCCTTTGACAATCTGTGCCTGCACCGGCAGAACCCGCTGCAGCAACAACCGCAGGGCGTGCGCCCGCTGGTGTGCAGCTACCACGGCTGGCGCTACGGCGCCGACGGCGGCGTGGACAACATCCCGTTCCAGGACGATGCCTACCGCCTGGCCCCGGAGGCGCGCGCCTGCCTGCGGCTGCGCCGCTTCGCGGTGGCCTGCATCGGCAAGCTGGTGTTCGTGAACCTGTCGGCCGCGCCGATGCCGCTGGAGGCGCAGTTCTCGCTGGAGGCGCTGGAAATGCTGCGCGCCGCCTCCGAGCAGTTCGACGACGAAGTGCTGGTGGCGACCTTCGAGGCCAACTTCAACTGGAAGCTGGCCTACGAGAACCTGCGCGACGCGCTGCATCCGCGCTTCGTGCATGCACGCACGCTGGCGCAGCAGGTCAAGTTCCAGGTGCAGATGGACGATGCCGGCATCGCCGAGGCGCGCCACTACCACGCCGAGGGCAGCGCCTCGCGCGAGGCGCACCTGGCGCGCCTGCGTGAGTTCAGCAGCGGCGGCCTCAACGAACCGCTGCTGGCGATGGCGCACTACCCCTGGCACGCGCACGTCGAGCGCTTCGGCACCGACGACTGGTATCTGAACTGGCTGCTGTACCCGAACCTGCACATCGCCTCGGGCTCGGGTGGCTATTCCTTCATCATCGAGCACCACCAGCCGGTGTCGGCGCAGCGCACCGACCTGCTGGTCTACTACGTCACCGCGCGCAAGAAGCATCGCTATCCGGGTTCCGACGCGGTGCTGCTGGGGCATCTGCACGGCGCCGAGAAGGTGCTGCGCGAGGACATCGACATCATGGAACAGGTGCAGTCGGGACTGCGCGCCGGCGCCCCGCGCGCCGTGCTCGGCGACTACGAGCACGCCAACATGCAGATCGAACGGTGGTACATGGACGTCATGGAGGGCCGCCATGTCCTCTGAAAAATACGTGGTGGGCAGCGGTGCGCTGCTGCGCTGGGCACTCGCGGCCTGGGCGGAGGCGGCGCCGGACTGCGTGCTGCACCCGCTGGACGTGGCGCAGGGCAAGGACTACCGCTTCGACCTGGATGCCCTGCATGCGCTGGCCGACACCGGCGCCACCGCCTTCGTCGCCTGGGGCGCGCAGTTCCTCAACTTCCGCCGCCAGGAGCTGATGGGCGAACTCAAGGCGCGCGGCTTCAAGATGCCGCCGCTGATCTGCCGCGGCGCGCAGGTGGCGGCCAGCGCGCGCGTCGGCGAGAACTGCGCGATCGGCGCCGGCGCCATCGTCGATGCGCACTGCGACATCGGCTTCAATGCCTGGATCGGCGCAGCGGCGGTGCTGGAATCGGCGGTCAAGGTCGGCGCCTCGGCGTGGATCGAGGCCGGCGTGACACTCGGTGCCGACGCGCAGATCGGCGCCCAGGCCACCCTCGGCCGGCAGGTGGACATCGGCCCCGGCGTGCGCATCGGCAAACGCTGCCAGATCGAGATCCCCGGCCGCTACCGCAACGACATCGCCACCGGCACCCACCATCTCGACGGTTTCCGCACGCCGGTGCTGATCCTGGGCGGGTGAGTGGCCGCCTGCGGCGGCCGGGATTGGGGATTCGGGAATCGGGATTGGCAAAAGCGCCGGATCGGCGCCGGCGCGGCAGCGCGCGCGGCCGATGCATGCACATCGGCTCGCGCCCGCCAAGCCGATCTCCCGACCGTCGCCGCAACGCATACCCCCCTACCTCGCAGCTTCGCCCCCTTCTGCGCTTAGGCAGCGGGTGCCGTGCGCAGCCACGGCAGTGGCGAGTGCGATTCACGAGACGTCTCTTGGCCCCATCCATCCCCATGGGCCCGCTTCCACGATTCCCCATTCCCGAATCCCCAATCCCAGCCCCTTGCAAACTGATATCAATTTGATATCTTCTCGTCCAACCACCCAAGGACGTCCACCATGAAAGAGCAGCCCCGTTCCTCCCTGCCCGGCATTCCGATGATCGTGGGTCTGGTCCTGGTGTTCGTGGCCGGCGCCGGCGCGATCATCGCCACCGGCGTGCTGCAGCCATCGGCGATGCCGTGGACCCTGCTGGTCGCGATCCCGGTGCTGACCGTCGCGCTGTTCCTGGTGGTCGGCCTGTACGCGCTGGAACCGAACCAGGCCGCGGTGCTGAGCCTGTTCGGCCGCTACGTGGGCACGGTCAAGGATCCTGGCCTGCGCTGGAACAACCCCTTCTTCAGCAAGCGCAAGGTCAGCCAGCGCGTGCGCAACTTCGAGAGCGGCCGGCTCAAGGTCAACGAGCTGGACGGCAGCCCGATCGAGATCGCCGCGGTGATCGTGTGGCAGGTGATGGACGCGTCCGAGGCGGTCTACAACGTCGACGACTACGAGAGCTTCGTGCACATCCAGTCCGAGGCGGCGCTGCGCGCGATGGCCACCAGCTATCCCTACGACCAGCACGAGGACGGGCAGATCTCGCTGCGCAGCCACCCCAGCGAGATCAGCGAACAGCTCAAGCGCCACCTCGACGAACGCCTGACCCAGGCCGGGGTGGACGTCATCGAGGCGCGCATCAGCCACCTCGCCTACGCCCCGGAAATCGCCCAGGCGATGCTGCAGCGGCAGCAGGCCAACGCGGTGATCGCCGCGCGCACGCGCATCGTCGCCGGTGCGGTAGGCATGGTCGAGATGGCCCTGGCCGAGCTGCAGAAGAACGGCGTGGTCGAGCTGGACGAGGAGCGCAAGGCGCACATGGTCAGCAACCTGCTGACCGTGCTGTGCTCGGACCGCGGCACCCAGCCGATCGTCAACGCCGGCTCGCTGTACTGACGTGTCCATGAGCATGCACGCCATCGCGCCGCTGGCACTCGCCCTCTCCGGCCTGCCGGCCCTGGTCATCGCTGCCTGGGTCGGCGGCAAGGGCGACGACCGCGCGCGCGGGCTGGGCCTGCGCTGGGCGCTGATCGGCCTGGCGATCCTGATCGGCGCGGCGGCGCTGTACTGGACCGGCGGCCAGCGCGTCGGCGTCTATGCGGTGGCGATCGCGCTGCTGCTGACGGTGAACGCGCTGATCGTGTCGATGCTGCTGCACCTGCGGCGCAGCGACGCCGCGCGGCAGGAGCGGTCATGAGCGAGAAGAAGGCCTACCCGCTGCGCATCAACGCCGACGTGCTGGCGGCGGCGCAGCGCTGGGCCGACGACGAACTGCGCAGCCTCAACGCGCAGATCGAATACGTGTTGCGCGACGCGCTGCGCAAGGCGGGCCGGCTGCCCAAGCCCGGCGACGACAAGGAACGCACATCATGAGCAAGCGCTGGGAATATCTCACCGTCGAGGCCAAGACCACGCTGATGCTGGGCCTGAAACTGGACGAACTCCAGGCCGACCTGAACAAGCACGGCAAGCTCGGCTGGGAACTGGTCAACGTCCTCGCGCTGCCGGGCACCAAGCCGCTGATGATGTTCAAGCGGGAGCTCTGACATGCATCCGCATCGGGTTCTCGAGCCTGCACGGGTGGCGCTGCTGCGCCCGCGCTCGGCGCTGGCAGCAGCCGCCGGCGCGTTGCTGGATCGCCTGCAGGCCGGCGGCCTCGCCGCGGTCGAAGCCGACCAGCACCGCGATCCCGCCGTGAACCACCTGCGTATCGCTCGTCGCGATGCACCCGGACCGGCCGCGTACGCGACGCCCGGCCACGTCGACCCGGCCCTGATCGACGATGCCGTCGCCTGGGTGCGCGCCCTGCCCGCCAGCCACGGAGCCATCCCATGAGCCGGCCGCGATCCACGTCGCCCTCGCCGGCACGGCAGTATCCTGTGGCGCCGGCGCGTCGGCTGGGCCTGGCCGTATGGCTGTGGCTGCCGCTGCTGCTCGTGGCCGCGGTGATCGGCGCCTTTGCGCTGCACGCCGCACGGCCCGGCGCGCTCTGGTGGCATTTCGGGTTATTGGCTCTGATCGGTGTGGCCGGCACCGCCACCTTCGCGCGGCAGCGCGTGCTGTTGCACGACGGCCTGGTGGAAATACGAGCGACCTTCCTGACCAAGCGCGTGCCGCTGCCCGCGCTGCGCCTGGAGGCCGCGCGCGTGGTCGCGCTGTCCGAGCACACCGGCTTCAAGCCGGCATTGAAGCTGTTCGGTTTCGGCTACCCCGGTTTCCACGCGGGCTACTTCCGGACCCGCGACGGGCACAGGGCGTTCTGCCTGATCACCGGCGATCGCGTGCTGGCCGCACCGCTGCACGATGGCGGCTGGCTGCTGCTCAGCGTCGAACAGCCCAGGCAGGTGCTGCAGGAATGGCAGACGCTCTCGGCGCGGGCGCCCGGCAGCGAAGGGACACCCCGCGCAGCCCGCCGCCTGGCCTGAGTCCGACACGCGTCGCCGCGTCGTCGCTGTTGCGACCGGCGCACAGGGCACGACATGCTGCGCGCGGTGCGGCAAGCTCTCGCGGTTCGCACGCGTCCAGTACGTCGAGGACGCCAAGTCGGGCGTTCTGGCGTATGCGAGACGATATGCTGGAACACCAGCCACGCTCGTCCTCGTCGCCAGCCGCGTGCGTCGCGACGACGGCGACGGCTTCGCCCTCCATATGACGCCTCGAGGATCGCCCCGATGGACGACACCCCGCCCCGCGAGATTCCCGCCACCGCCCCGGCGCTGCCGCCGACGCTGTCGGCGCGGCTGCACGGGCTGCACTGGCATCGCAACCTGGTCGGCGAAGCCGGCGCCCAGGTCTACCGGCTCGGCGGTGCCGGCACGCCGGATCTGTACCTCAAGCGCGGCAGCGGCGCCTCGCACGACGACGTGGTGGACGAGTTCGCGCGGCTGCACTGGCTGCGCGGAACCGGCTGCGTGCCGCGCGCACTGCATTTCGAGGCCGACGCCGCCGGCGCCTGGCTGCTGAGCGAAGCGCTGCCGGGCAAGACCGCCTACCAGTGGTTGCAGGAAGCACCCGCGCAGGCCGATCGCATCGTGCAGGCGCTGGGCCAGTTCCTGCGTCGCTTCCATGCCGTGCCGATCGACACCTGTCCGTTCGACGCCAGCCACCCGCTGCGCTTGGCCGCGGCGCAGCAGCGGCTGCAGGCGGGCCTGGTCGACACGGAGGACTTCGACGCGGCGCGTGCCGGCTGGTCGGCGGACGCAGTGTGGCAGGCGATGACCGCGCTGCTGCCGCTGGTCAGCGAACGCGTGCTGTGCCACGGCGACTATTCGCTGGACAACATCCTGCTCGACGCGCCGGACCGCGTCGTCGGCGTGATCGATCTCGGCCGCGCCGGCATCGCCGATCCGTACCAGGACCTGGCGATCCTGGCCAATTGCCTGGACGAGTTCGGCCCGGCGCTGGCCGACCGCTTCTTCGCCGCGTACGGCATCGCCACGCCGGACCGCAAGCGACTGCAGTTCCACCAACTGCTCGACGAGTTCTTCTGAGCCGCGCCTGCCGCATCGCGCGCGGTGCAGCAGGAGCGCCCCGGCGACTGGCCGCCCGCGGTGCTTGGCTCTACCCTGTGCCGATGCGCACCATTCCCCACCTGCTGCTCAACACCGAGACCATCGAACTGCTGCCGGCCGCGCGGCTGCGCGCCCGCAGCAATGCCGACGCGCGCCAGCTCGCGCAGGCGACCTGGCTGCTGCGGCGCAAGCACGACGGGCGCTACCTGGCGACCGCGAACGCACACGGGTTGCACGCGCTGGTGCCGCGGCTGATGCACGAACCCGGCATCGAAGCGGCACTGGATCGGCTCGACGCGCTGCCCGCACGCGGCGCACTGCGCGATGACGACGCCTGGTTGCCGCTGCACGCACTGCAGGCGCAACTGGACCAGTTGGGCCTGGCCGCCGACGCCTACGCACGGCGCAGCGGCCTGCCGCTGCAGCCGGAACCGGCCACCCTGCACGCGGCCGGCGCCGACCGCTACCGGCGCCCGCTGTGGCTGAGCGCGGGTGCGGCACGCGCCTGGCACGCGCTGCGTCGTGCCGCCGCGCGCGATGGCGTGGTGCTGGAGGCAATCTCCGGCTATCGCAGTCACGCGTATCAACTGGGCATCTTCGCGCGCAAATTCGCCCGCGGGCAGACCCTGGAGCAGATCCTCGCGGTCAATGCCGCACCGGGCTTCAGCGAGCACCACAGCGGGCACGCCCTGGACATCGGCACGCCCGGCGAGCCGCCAGCGGAAGAAAGCTTCGAACGCACGCCCGCCTTCGCCTGGCTGCGCGCGCACGCCGGCGCCTTCGGCTACCGGATGAGCTATCCGCGCGACAACCCGCATGGCATCGTCTACGAACCCTGGCACTGGTGCTGGCAGGAGGCCGCTTGCGCATGATCCGTTCCCACACACGCCGGCCGCGCGCCGGCACTGCCGCCTGGCGGGCACTGACGCTTCTGGCCCTGGCGCTGCCCACCTGCGCCGCCGCGCAATGGCACGACCGGCAGGGCCAGCCCCTGCCCGACAGCGCCGAGCGCGGGCACGACAAGGCCTTCGCCGCCGCGCTGCAGATCGCCGACGACGCCGACTTCGCCACGTTCGCGCAGGAGTGGGGGCAGACCGAGGCCGCGCATGCGCCGCAGCTGCGCACGATCGCGCGCGTGCATCGCGGCCAGTTGCTGCGTGTGGCGCTGCTGTACTCCGGCTGCGCGCCCAGCCCCAACAACGGCGGCGCCTGCGATGCGCAGATGAGCCTGCGCGTGCTCGGCCCCGACGGCGGCACCACCCTGCAGGATCCGATGCGGCCACTGGGCATGGGCGGCCCGCCGGCCGCCGCCGGCCTGCTGGAACTGGCACCGCTGTCGGTGCAACTGCGTTTCGAGGACAGCGACCCGCTCGGCACCTACACCGTGCAGGTCACGGTCAACGACCCCAGCCAGGATGCGTGGGTGCGGTTGAAGGCGCAGGTGGAACTGGTCGGCAGCGACTGAGCCGCGTGCGGATGTCCAGGTGGTCGTGGGGACGCGCCCCCCGTTGCCCTCGCTGTGCGCCACGACGTTTCGGCCTCGCACGCCGTCAGGAATCTTTCATCGACACAAGGAGGTCGCAACGTCCGAAAACCCCTATGCCACGCCGCAGGCGCAGAGCCCACAAACCGCACTGCATCCCGCGAAGGCGCCCTCTCCCATCCTGCGCAAGATCGCCGCCGGCTGGATCGTCGGCGGCCTGATGACCACGCTCAACCTCCTGCTGAGCATCCGCGCCATCACTGCCGGCGATTCCGCCAAAGCGCTGATCCACTGCACCAGCATGCTGCTGGTAGCGGCGCTTGCGTACGGCACCTACCGCAAGAGCCGCATTGCCGCATGCCTGCTGCTCGCCTCCTACGTTCTCGCACGCATCAGCCATCTCGTCGCTGGCAACGCCGATGGCCTGGGCATCGCCGTGCTGGTCACGTTGGCCTATCTGAGCGCAGCGCGGGGCACCTTCCAGTACCACCGCTGGCTGCGGCAGGAGCAGCGCGTTCCGGCGGAGCACCGCCAGGACTGAGCCGACGGCACGCTGTTCCGCGTACCCTCAGCAACGTGCGCGCGCCCCGACCACCACCACGGGCACGACCGCGCCTGCCCGCCCAGGCGACGCGCCAGGGCACGTGCGCATTGCAGCGCATGACGACACCTTTACCTGGTGCGCTCGCGGCTACGCTTCACCCACTTTTTGTACTGCGCTACGCGACGACACTCAGCGCCGCAGCGCATCCACCGCCCACAGCAGCCAGCCCAGCATCAGCGTGGTGCCGCCGATCGGTGCCAGCCGGGTCGGCCACTGCGCCAGCGCGTTGCCGGCCAGGCTGCCGGAGAACAGCAAGGTACCGAGCAGCAACAGGCACAGCGCCAAGCGCCCGAGCAGGCGCTCGCTGCGGCGTCCCAGCGCCGCCAGCGCCACGCCGTGGCCGAAGGCGTACAGCGCCGCGGTCTGCAGGTGCGATTGCACCAGGGGCTCGGCCACGCCGTGCGAGGCATAGGCGGACAGGCCGATGGACACGGCCGCCAGCAGCGCGCCGGCGCTGCACAGGCAGAACGGCCCGCGCGTACGGCGATCGAACGTCAGCATGTGCGTTCCCTCCGGGAGCATGGCAGCGTTTGCCGTCCCCCATAAACAGAACGCGCCGCAAGATGCGGCGCGTTCCGGTTCACTCGTCCACCAGGGCAGGACTTACTTGATCGCCCAGTAGATGTCGTAGGTGCCTTCCGGCGTGAACGCCTTGTCCACGCCGCCCTTCCAGGCTTCGTACGGACGGTCGGTCACGTCGTAGCCGCTGGTCGCGGCCCAGGCACGCAGCGCGTTGCGCGCCGCATCCAGGCCCGCCATGTGGCCGGTGTAGCTGGCGAAGGCGGAACGGTGCGCTTCGGTCCGCACGTAGGTCACCGGGGCGCCCTGCGGGATGGTCACCTTCAGCGGCTCGCCAGCGGCGGCAACCGGGGTGGCATCGACCGGCGCGGCAGCCGCGTCGTCCTTCTTGTCGTCCTTCTTCTCATCCTTCTTGGCGTCGTCCTTCGGCGCGCCACCGGCACGCTTGCGCACCGGCTGGGCGACGTCGAAGGCGTACTTGTCGGCGCCGAAGTCGGTGGTGACGATGCGCACCGGACCGGCCGCTTCCAGGCCGTTGGCGTCCATCACCCGCTTGATCCATTCCTGGTTGTCCTTGATGGACTTCTTGATGGAGTCGTTGTCGCGGTCGATGTTGCCGGCGTTGACCACCAGCAGGTCCTCGGCCGGGACGTCGACGACCTTCAGGTCCTTCAGCGGGGTATCGTCGGAGCGGTAGTCCACGTTCGGCACGGTGGCCAGCACGTTGCTCAGGCGCGACAGGCCCAGCTTGATGTCGTCGCCGACATGGCGGCTGACGTACAGGCCGGCGTAACGACCGAGCAGATCCCAACCGTACTTGACGGTGTAGTCCTGGGTGATCTTCACGTTGCGGCCGTTCTTGCCGGTCGACTCGAGCTTGAAGGTGGTGGTCTTGTCCCTGCCCTTGGTCTCGTCCTCGATGGCGATGACCACGTCCTTGTTCTTCTCGGTCGAGGTGATGGTCCAGCTACCCTTGCCGATGTAGCCCTCCTTGGAGCTGTAGTCCAGGCGCGCGCCGACGCCGGATTCCGGGCCGGAGAGCTTCAGCTCGATGCGCGGGTCGCGCAGCACCAGGGGGTTCCAGTCCTTGAACCGACGCAGGCTGTTGACCGTGTCATAGACGATGGTCATGCGCCGATTGGTCTCGACGCTTTCGGACATGTGACGCTCCGAGGGCAGCACCACGCCGACAATGACGAACAGGCCAGCCACGATCCCCAGGGCGATCAGGAACTCGATAATACGGGTCATTCAGGAGGTCTCCGGGGCCGATCCCACGGCCGGGTTGATGAAGCGAAGCGCCCATCCTAGCAGGCTTCGCTGTCCGTGGTCAGCACATCACGGAATGCCGCTTCGCCCCGTGCCGCAACGGGCTTGCGCGGTGCCTGCGACGGCCGCGGGAACGGCACCGCAGGCGACCAGACCATTGTCCCGGCAACGGCACCGGACAGGCCTGCGCGCCCGGTCTCCGGCCGCATCGAAGCGAGCAACGGCAGCGCCGTCGGTACGGTGGGCGTGCCGGAAGCGTGCGTGACCCAGGCCAGACCACTTGCCTGCATGGGACAAGCTCGCCCCTCCTGCGGCGGCATCTAGTGCATGGCACCCGGCGGCACCGGACCGGCCCGACGTGCGCGTTACCGGCCTGCGCGGGCCGTCATCCTGTCTCGTTCAGACCACCTGCAGCGCCGGGCCGGGCCTCCGGTCCGTCAGACCAGTTGCAGCTCGAACGCCTTCAGCACCGCCCGCGTGCGGTCGCGCACGCCGAGCTTGGAGAGAATGTTGGAGACGTGGTTCTTGATCGTGCCCTCGGCCACGCCCAGCGAATTGGCGATCTCCTTGTTGGAGAAGCCGCTGGCCATCAGCCGCAGGATCTCGGTCTCGCGGTCGGTCAGCGGGTCGGGCCGGTCCAGGCTGACGAAATCGTTGCGCATGTGCTCCAGGCCCGAGAGCAGGCGCTGGGTCACCGCCGGCTGCACCAGCGAGCCGCCGGCGGCCACGGTACGGATCGCGCCGACCAGTTGTTCCAGCGACACGTCCTTGAGCAGATAGCCCTTGGCCCCGGCCTTGAGCCCGGCCAGCACCAGTTGGTCGTCGTCGAAGGTGGTCAGGATGATGGTCGGCGGCAACGCCGCGGCCCGCGACAGCACCTGCAGCGCCTCCAGCCCGGACATCGAGGGCATGCGCATGTCCATCAGCACCACGTCGGGCAGCACCTGCGGGATCAGCTCCACCGCCTGGCGGCCGTCGCTGGCCTCGGCCACCACCTCGATGCCGCCGTCCAGCGCCAGCAGCGAGCGGATGCCCTGCCGCACCAGGGTTTGATCGTCGACCAGGCAAACACGGATCATCACAACACTCCTTGGGGAACGGCGGGCGGCAACAGGGTGGCGGCGCCGGGAACCGCGGCGCGCAAACGGAAGCCCGCGCCGGGCGCGGCGGTCACGTCCAGGCTGCCGCCGTACTGGCTCAGGCGCTCGCGCATGCCGCGCAGGCCGTTGCCGGGGGCCAGGGTCTCGCAACCGCGGCCGTCGTCGCGCGCCTGGATCACCACCTGCGGGCCGTCGCGGCGCACCTCGATCCACAGATTGTCGGCCTGGGCGTGGCGCACCGCGTTGGTGATGATCTCCTGGGTGCAGCGCAGCAATACGTGCGCGCGCTCGGGATCCTCCACGGTCAGCGGCTCCTCCACCTGCAGATGGATCTGCAGCGACGGCACCCGCTCTGCCAGCGGCCGCAACGCCGCCGCCAGGTCGATCGCGCCGCTGTCGCGCAGCTGGCTGACAGCCTCGCGCACGTCGGTCAGCAGCAGCTTGGCCAGGGTATGCGCCTGCTGCACGTGCTCCTGGGCGCGGCCCTCGGTGATGTGGCCGGCCACTTCCAGGTTCAGGCTCAGCGCGGTCAGGTGGTGGCCGAGCAGGTCGTGCAGTTCGCGCGAGATGCGCGTGCGCTCGTTGACCCGGGCGCTCTCGGCCAGCAGCGCGCGGGTGGCGCGCAGCTCGGCGTTGAGCTGGCGCTGCTCCTCCCGCGCCTGGGTCTGCTGCCGCGCGACCAGGCTGGTGACGAAGATGAACATGGAAAAGCCGCCGTACAGCAGCGACTGCATCAGCGCCTCGAACGGCGGGAAGCCGATGGTCAGGTACACCGGCAGCACCGCCAGCTGGCTCAGCAGCAGCCAGGCCACGCCGGCACGCACCGGTAGCAGCCAGGGGATCACCCCCGCCGCCACCATCATCAGGATGCTGCCCAGCCCCGACCGGTGCAGATAGCCGACCGCCAGCGCGCAGATGGTCAGCAGCACCAGCATGCCGCGGTCGTACCAGCGCACGCCGTCGCCGCTGTGCAGGCGCCGGGTCAACAGGAAATAGACCACGCCGAAGCCCAGGTAGCTGGTCAGCAGCAGCCACACCTCGCCGCTGGGCATCCGTCCCGATTCCTCGACCGGCTCCCAGTACAGGTACAGCAACGGCATGCAGATGACGGCCCAGGTGAACAGGCCGGCATAGCGCAGAACGCGGGTATGGCTGAGATATCCCAACATGCAGCCATCTTAGGATGAACGGCGCGCATTGCACTCCCACGGAAGTCATGCCGGCGCGGCTCGCCGCCCCGGGTCGCGCGTGCGATAATCCGGCCCGGCGGCCCGCACGGGGCCGCGCGCGCATCAGCAATGGAGTCTCAATGTCGATCGTCATCCGCGACGTGCGCGAGCACGAGCTCGATTCGGTCCTGGCCCTGAACAACAACGCCGGACTGGCGATCCTGCCGCTGGATTCGGCCAAGCTGCACCGCTTCTACGAAACCGCAGAGTACTTCCGCGTCGCCGAGCGCGACGGCAACCTGGCCGGCTTCCTGGTCGGCTTCGGCAGCGACAGCGACCACGACAGCAGCAATTTCGCCTGGTTCCGCGAGCGCTATCCGCAGTTTTTCTATATCGACCGCATCGTGGTGGCCAGCCGCCGCCGCGGCGGTGGCGTCGGCCGGGCGTTCTACGCCGACGTGCAGAGCTATGCCGAGTTGCGCTACCCGCAACTGGCGTGCGAGGTTTTTCTGGATCACGGCGCCGATGCGGCGCTGCTGTTCCATGGCAGCTTCGGCTTCCGCGAAGTGGGCCAGAACACGATGAACGAAGTGGAGGTGCGTGCGAGCATGCTGTTGAAGGATCTGTGCAGTTACGCCTGGGTGCGCGAAACCTACGGCGACACCCTGCCCGAGCTGCCCTGGGCCGGCCATGCCCATCGTCTGCAGCGGGCGCAGCGCCCGACCGGGACCTGAGCGTGTCGTCGGTGAATCTGGATTTCGAGCAGGCCGGCGAACTGAAGATCGGCCAGGTCGGCATCGCCAACCTGCGCGTGCGCACGCTGGACGTGGCGCGGCTGAGCCAGGAGATGCGCGAGCGCGTGCAGCGCGCGCCCAAGCTGTTCGGCCGTGCGGCGGTGATCATCGATTTCGGCGGCCTGGCGCAGACCCCGGACACGGCCACCGCGCAGGCGCTGCTGGACGGCCTGCGCGACGCCGGCGTGCTGCCGGTGGCGCTGGCCTACGGCACCCGCGAGATCGAGGAACTGTCGGTGACGCTGGGCCTGCCGCTGCTGGCCAAGTTCCGTGCGCAGTACGAGCGTTTCGATGGTGGCGCCCCCGCCGCCGCGCCGGCGCCGGTCTCGCCGCCGCCGCCTCCGCCTCCGCCGCCGCCCGCTCCGGCGGCGCGGCCGCAACCCGGGCGCATGCAGAAGAACGCGGTGCGCTCCGGGCAGCAGCTGTATGCGGAGAATTGCGACCTGACCGTGATGGCCACCGTCGGCGCCGGCGCCGAGGTGATCTCCGACGGCAGCATCCACATCTACGGCACCTTGCGCGGTCGCGCGCTGGCCGGTGCCCAGGGCAACACCGAGGCGCGGATCTTCTGCCGCGACTTCCACGCCGAACTGGTCGCCATTGCCGGCCACTACAAGGTGCTGGACGATATTCCCAAGGAACTGCGTGGCAAGGCCGTCCAGGTCTGGCTGGAGCAGGACCAGATCAAGATCGCCGCGCAAGACTGACGCGGCCCCAACACGAACGTATCAGGAGATAGTCCTTTGGCTGAAATTATCGTTGTCACCTCCGGCAAGGGCGGCGTCGGCAAGACCACCACCAGCGCGAGCCTGGCCTGCGGGCTGGCGCGACGCGGCAAGAAGGTCGCCGTGATCGACTTCGACGTGGGCCTGCGCAACCTCGACCTGATCATGGGCTGCGAGCGCCGCGTGGTGTACGACTTCGTCAACGTGGTGCACAACGAAGCCACGCTGAAGCAGGCGCTGATCAAGGACAAGCGCTTCGACAACCTGTTCGTGCTGGCCGCCTCGCAGACCCGCGACAAGGACGCGCTGACCCAGGAAGGCGTGGAGAAGGTACTCAAGGACCTGGCCGCCGACGGCTTCGACTACATCGTCTGCGACTCGCCGGCCGGCATCGAGAAGGGCGCGTTCCTGGCGATGTACTTCGCCGACCGCGCGGTGGTGGTGGTCAATCCGGAAGTGTCCTCGGTGCGCGACTCCGACCGCATTCTCGGCCTGCTCGACTCCAAGACCCACAAGGCCGAGAGCGGCAAGAGCCTGCCCGCGTTCCTGCTGCTGACCCGCTACAGCCCGGCGCGCGTGGAAACCGGCGAGATGCTGAGCATCGGCGACGTGGAGGAAGTGCTCGGCCTGAAGGCGATCGGCGTGATCCCCGAATCCGGCGACGTGCTCAACGCCTCCAACAAGGGCGAGCCGGTGATCCTGGACGGCGAATCCCCGGCCGGCCAGGCCTACGAGGACGCCGTGGCGCGCATCCTCGGCGAGGAACGTCCGATGCGTTTCATCTCCGTGGAGAAGAAGGGCTTCTTCACCAAGTTGTTCGGAGGGTGAGCATGGGACTATTCGATTTCCTCAAGACCAAGAAGAACACCGCCGAGACCGCGAAGAACCGCCTGCAGATCATCATCGCGCAGGAACGCAGCCAGCGCGGCGGCCCGGACTACCTGCCGCTGCTGCAGCGCGAGCTGCTGGAAGTGATCAAGAAGTACGTCAACATCGACGCCGACGCGGTCAAGGTGGACCTGGTCAAGGACGGCGAGCACGACGTGCTCGACATCTCCGTCGCCCTGCCGGAAGGGCCCACGCCCTGAGGCCGCGCGTCGGCCGTGGCCCATGCCGCGGCTGACGTGCCGGTCCAGGCCGGCGCCGTGACGGGCCGTGCCTGCCGCGATCGGGCGCGCCGCCGCGCCCTTCCCTCCCAACGACGTTCAGACGATGCAGACCGACGCCGCCCTTCCCGCTGCCGCCGCCCAGGTCCTGACCGTGGGCGCCATCGGTCTGGACGCGCCGCGCGCGCTGCTGGCCGGCTATGGGCTGGCCCTGCACCGCGTCGCCGACGGTGCCGCCATTCCCGGCAGCTACTGGGGCGAACCGGAGGCCGGGGTGATCGCCAGCGACGTCTACGTGCGCGACGACACGCCGGTGCATTCGCTGCTGCACGAAGCCTGCCACCTGATCGTGCTGCCGCCGCAGCGGCGCGCGCAGGTGCATACCGATGCCACCGACTCGGTGGAAGAGGAAGACGCCACCTGCTACCTGCAGATCGTGCTGGCCGATGCGCTGCCCGGCGTCGGCCGCGCACGGCTGATGGCGGACATGGACGCCTGGGGCTACACCTACCGGCTGGGCTCCACCCGCGCCTGGTTCGAACAGGACGCCGACGACGCGCGTGCCTGGCTGGCGCAACGCGGGCTGCTGCCGGCGCAGGCCTAGCGTTCTTTCCTAGGGCGCGGGCGACGGCGACGCAGCGCCCTGGTGCTTCAAGGCGCTGCTCAGGTCCAGGGTCGCGCGGGTGCCGCTGCCGGCCAGCGAATCCAGGTGCAACGCCCAGCCCAGGTGCTCGCACAACCGCGCGATCAGGTCCAGGCCAATGCCGCTGCCTTCGCGGCTGCCGCCGCCGCGCGCCATGCGCATGTAGATCGCGCTGATCTCTTCCGGGCTCATGCCGTGGCCGGGATCGTCGATGCAGACCACGCCCGGCGCCGGCATGGTGATCTCGATGCGGCCCTTGTCGCTGTTCTCGATGGCGTTGCGCAGCAGGTTGCCGATGGCCACCTGCACGATCGCCAGCGGGGTCAGCACCTCGCACGGCGGCAGCGGCGCCAGCACCAGTTCCAGGCGCTTGTCCGCGCACAGGTGGCGGTGATCCTCGACGATCTCCGGCAGCAACTGGTCCAGCCGCACCAGGTCGTTGCCGCGCGCCAGCCGCGCCGGATCCTTGGCCAGCACCAGCAGCAGCGAGATCAACTGGCCCACGCCGCTGGCGGTGCGGCGGATGCGCAGCAACTGGTTGCGTACGCTGGGCGGCACGTCGTGCTGCTCCAGCGCCAGTTCGGCGGCGCCGCCGATCACCGCCACCGGGGTGCGCAGTTCGTGGCTGGTGCTGTCGATGAAGGCGCGCTCGCGCTCCACGAACAGGTCGTTGCGCGCCAGGTAGTCGTTCAGCGCCTCGGCGATCACCACCTGCTCGGCGCTGGCGCGCGGATGCACCTCGATGCGCTGCCCGGGCCGGTCCGGCCGCAGGCTGCCGATGCGCTGGGCCATGTCGATCAACGGCTGCACCACCCGGCCCATGCCCCAGGCCACCAGGGCGCCGAGCAACAGCACCGCCACCGCGTTGGACACCAGCATCCACAGCGCCAGATTGTCCTCGTGGTCGTGCAGTTCGGTGATGTCCAGCGCCAGCGCCAGGCGGCGCCCGCGCACGTCCTGCACCAGCACCACCTTCTCGCTGCCTTCCAGCTGCACTTCGTCGTGCAGGCCGGGACCCAGTGCCGCCACGACCGGCGGCAGCGGCGCGCCGCCCTCGTCGCCGTACAGGCTCACCGTGCGGGTGTCGATCCAGCGGTACTCCGGGTCGGCCGCGCTGCGCGCCAGGAAGTGGTCCAGCTCGGAGGTCAGCAGCGAGCGCCAGGTGAGCTGCTCGGCCTGGTCGTTGACGATGTAGCCATGCACGAACACCGCCAGCGACAGCAGCGCCGCGTAGCCCACCAGCCACAGGGTCAGGCGCTGCCGCAGCCCGGCCCTAGTCGGCATGCTCGCCCTCGTGGGGACCGACCACCGCCAGGCGGTAGCCGATGCGCGGCAGGGTGTGGATCAGCTTGGCCGCGAACGGGCCGTCGACGCTGCGGCGCAGGTCGTAGATGTGCGAGCGCAGCATGTCGCCGTCCGGCGGCTCGTCGCCCCACAGCGCCTGCTCCAGGCGGTCGCGGGTGACCGCGGCCGGGCTGGCCTGCATCAGCACCTCCAGCAGCTTGCGGCAGGCCGGGTACAGGTGCAGGGTGCGCCCGCCGCGGGTCACCTCCAGCGTGGACAGGTCCAGTTGCAGGTCGCCCACCCGCAGCAGCCTGCTGCGGCCGCGGCCGCTGGCGCGCACCAGCAACGCCTCCAGCCGCACTTCCAGCTCCGGCAGCGCGAACGGCTTGGTCAGGTAGTCGTCGGCGCCGGCGCGGAAGCCGGCGATCTTGTCCGGCAACTCGTCGCGCGCGGTCAGCATGATTACCGGCACGTCGGCGTGGTGTTCCTCGCGCAACGCGCGCAGCACCTGCTGCCCGTCCAGCCGCGGCAGCATCCAGTCCAGGATCAGCGCGTCGTAGCGCTGGGTGGTGGCCAGGTGCAGCCCGGTGACGCCATCCGGTGCCGCATCCAGGGTGTGGCCGCGCACCTCGAAGTAGTCGAACAGGTTGGCGACCAGGTTCCGGTTGTCTTCTATGACCAGCAGCCGCATGGGGGCGCTCGAATTCGGGGGACGGACCCGCCCATGCTAGCGGAAGCGTGTCGGAACGCCGTCAGAACGGCGGCGCGTCTTGATCGAATCTCGACAAAACCTGGAAAGGATCCCAACACGACGGTCTCAGGCTGCCCTCCCCGCACGCCACCGCCGAGGCCCGACCGCCCCGCTCCCGAACCCCTTCCCACCTCCAGACGCCGGTGGCCCGGCGCTTGCATGACCGCGGCCGTGCGCAACCTTTGCTGAAGCCTCGGCCCTCCCATCCCGCAGTTCCGACAGCTATCCGACACCTGCAACCCGACCATGCCCCCACTTTCCCGCCGCCCCTGGCCGCCTTCGTCGACCATGCTCAGTACGCCCCTGCGATTGTCCGCTGCGGCGGCGCCCTCCCTCGGCGCACGCCGGTACTTCTATCTCTCCCACCTGTGGGTGCCGCTGACGCTGGTGCTGCTGGCCAGCACCGTGCTGATGGGCCTGGGTGGCGATTTCTGGATCGCCGACCTGCTGTATCGCTGGGAAGGCGGGCAATGGGCGCTGAAGGATGCGGCGCTGACCCGTAGCCTGATCCACCACGACGGCAAGATGCTCAGCGCCGCGGCGTGGGCGGTGACCGCCGCGCTGGCGGTGTGGGCGTGGCGCCGTCCCGATGGCCGCCGCTACCGTCTGCCGTTGCTGTACCTGTTGCTGGCGGTGGGGCTGAGCACCGGGGTGGTGTCGCTGCTGAAGTCGGTGACCCACATGGACTGCCCCTGGGACCTGACCCGCTACGGCGGCGAGCGGATCTTCGTGGGCCTGTTCGAGACCCGCCCGGCAGGCATGCCGCGCGGGGTATGCTTCCCCGCCGGTCATTCCAGTGCCGGCTATGCCTGGGTGGGGCTGTACTTCGTCGCGCTGGCGCTCAAGCCGGCCTGGCGCTGGCCAGCACTGGCGATCGGCCTCGGGGGAGGCTTGCTGTTCGGTCTCGGCCAACAGCTGCGCGGCGCGCATTTCATGTCGCACGACCTGTGGACGCTGGCCCTGTGCTGGGGCGTGGCACTGGGCCTGTACCGGGCGATGCTGTGGCCGGACGCGATGGCGTCGCAGGCCGACCGACGCCTCTCCATCACCAACGATTCCGCCGCATGAGCCATCCCGTCGCCCCGCCCTCGCCGTCCACCGCCTCCCGCGCCCGCTGGTGGGCCTGGCGCCCGCAGCTGAGCAACGAGATGCTGGCGCTGGCCGCCAGCGCGTTCTTCGCGCTGGCCTGCAACGGCATGTTCTGGCGCAGCGCGATGAGCGGCCACGCCGGCGACGTGAAGCTGGCGCTGTCGCTGTTCCTGCTGCTGCTGGCGGTGCACGGCCTGCTGCTCGGCCTGCTGCTGTGGCGCGGCATCGCCAAGCCGGTGCTGACGGTGCTGCTGATCACCACCGCGTTCGCCGCGCACTACATGAACAGCTACAGCGTCTACCTGGACGCGGACATGCTGCGCAACGTGCTGGCCACCGACCACAAGGAATCGCGCGAGCTGATGACCCCGGCGCTGATCGCGCCGCTGCTGTTCTACGCGGTGCTGCCGATCCTGGTGCTGTGGCGGGTACGGCTGATCCGGCGTTCGCCGCTGAAGGCGCTGGCGATCCGCGCCGGTTTCCTGGTCGGCATGCTGGCGCTGGGCGGCATCGCCGCGATGCTCTCGTTCCAGGACCTGTCGGCGATGATGCGCAACCATCGCGAGATCCGCTACCTGGCCACGCCGATCAACTACCTGGTCGCGCTGCGGCAGAACTTCAAGTCCGACAGCCCCACGCGCAAGGCGCCGAAACTGCCGCTGGAACACGACGCCAAGGCCACCGCGCGCGCGCCGGGCAGCAAGCCGCGGCTGCTGGTGGTGGTGCTGGGCGAGACCGCCCGCGCGCAGAACTGGGGCCTCAACGGCTATGCGCGGCAGACCACGCCGGAGCTGGCCAAGCGCGACGTGATCAACTTCCCCGACATGCACTCCTGCGGCACCAGCACCGAGGTCTCGGTGCCGTGCATGTTCTCGCCGTTCGGCCGCCACGACTACAACGAGAGCAACATCCGCAAGCACCAGTCGCTGCTGCACGTGCTCGAGCACGCCGGCATCGCCACGCTGTGGCGCGACAACCAGTCCGGCTGCAAGGGCGTGTGCGACGGCCTGCAGATCCAGCACCTGGACGATGCCAAGGATCCGCAGCTGTGCAGGGACGGCCGCTGCATGGACGAGATCCTGCTGCAGGACCTGGCCGCGCAGGTGCGCGCCAAGCCCGGCGACCGCGTGGTGGTGCTGCATCAGCTCGGCAGCCACGGCCCCAGCTACTTCGAGCGCTACCCGGCCGCGTTCCGCCGCTTCACCCCGACCTGCGACACCGCCGACCTGGGCAACTGCAGCCGCGAACTGATCACCAACGCCTACGACAACACCTTGCTGTACACCGATCACCTGCTGGCGCGCACCATCGACACGCTGCAGGCGATGCCCGACTACGACACGGCGATGATCTACCTCTCCGACCACGGCGAGTCGCTGGGCGAGAAGGGCCTGTACCTGCACGGCGTGCCCTACGCGATCGCGCCGCAGGAGCAGACCCACGTGCCGATGGTGATGTGGTTCTCGCCGGGCTTCGCCAGCGCGCGCGGCCTGGACCTGACCTGCCTGCAGGCGCGGTCGCGCAAGTACGCCGACCAGGACAACCTGTTCCCGTCGGTGCTGGGCTTGATGCAGGTCAGGACCGGCGTCTACGACCGCTCGCGCGACCTGTTCGCGCAGTGCGCCAAGCCGCAATGACCGAGCGTCCACGCGCCGCCCTGGCGTGATCGGACATGGCGGCGCGGCCAAGGGCGCGCCGCTCGAACTTGCGGCGGTGCGGGCGGGCCACTAGCCTTCCGGGCAATCGCCCTGCAAGGATTCGCCGTGAACCACCGCTCTCCGCTGCTCGCGCTGTGCCTCGGCGCGAGCCTGCTGACGCTGTCCGCCTGCCGCAAGGAACCCGCGGCCGAGACCGCCGCCCCGGCCGCAGCGCAGCCCGAGGGCGAAAGCGCCGACCAGTTCGTCGCCCGCATCAACGAGGAGTACCGCGCGCTGCTGCCGGAACTGACCGCGGCGCAGTGGCTGTCGGCCACCTACATCAACGGCGACAGCGAGCGGCTGGCGGCCAAGGCCAATGCGCGCTGGCTGACCACGCTCAACGGCTGGATCGCGCAGGCGCGGCGCTACGATGGCAAGCCGATGTCGGCCGACAGCGCCCGCGCGCTGCGCCTGCTGCAGCAGATGACCGCGATGCCGGCGCCGCGCGATCCGGCGCGGCTGGCCGAACTGGCCGCGCTGGCGACGAAGATGGAGGGCGCCTACGGCGCCGCCTCCTACTGCACCGGCGAGGGCGATGCGCGGCGCTGCCGGCAGTTGGGCGAACTGGAGGACGTGCTGCGCCGCAGCCGCGACTACGACCAGCAACTGGATGCCTGGCAGGGCTGGCACGCCGCCGTGCAACCGATGCGCAAGGACTACCAGCGCTTCGTCGAACTGGTCAACGAAGGCGCGCGCGACATGGGCTATGCCGACACCGGCGCGCTGTGGCGCAGCGGCTACGACATGCCGCCCGCGCAACTCGCCGCCGAGACCGACCGGCTGTGGACCCAGGTCAAGCCGCTGTACGAACAGCTGCATTGCTACGCGCGCGGCAAGCTCGACGCCGAATACGGCAAGGACAGGGGCGAGGTGGCCGGCGGCCTGCTGCCGGCGCATCTGCTCGGCAACATGTGGCAGCAGGACTGGAGCAACCTGTGGGACCTGCTGCAGCCCTATCCCGGCGCCGGCAGCCTGGACATCACCGACGCGCTGGAACGGCAGTACCAGGGCGACCTGAGCGCGGCGCTGGCGCGGCGCAACGGCGACACCTCGGCGGAGGCGCGGTTCATGGCCCAGCGCGAGGCGCAATTGCTCAGCGCGCGGCAGATGACCGAGCGCGCGCAGGACTTCTACACCTCGCTGGCGATGCCCAAGCTGCCGGACAGCTACTGGACGCGCAGCCAGTTCATCAAGCCGCTGGACCGCGACGTGGTCTGCCACGCCAGCGCCTGGGACATGGACATGGCCGGCGACGTGCGCACCAAGATGTGCGTCAAGCCGAACGAAGAGGACTTCACCACCATCTACCACGAGCTCGGCCACCTCTATTACGACCTGGCCTACAACCCGCTGCCGCCCCTGTTCCAAGGCGGCGCCAACGACGGTTTCCACGAAGCCATCGGCGACACCGTGGTGCTGGCGATGACCCCGCAGTACCTGCATTCGATCGGCCTGGTCGACGCACCGCAGGTCGGCCGCGAGGCACTGATCAATGCACAGATGCGCATGGCCCTGAGCAAGGTGGCGTTCCTGCCGTTCGGGCTGATGATCGACCGCTGGCGCTGGGGCGTGTTCGACGGCTCGATCGCCCCGGACCGCTACAACCAGGCCTGGTGGGAGCTGAAGGCCAAGTACCAGGGCGTGGCGCCGGCCACACCGCGCGGCGAGGACTTCTTCGACCCCGGCGCCAAGTACCACGTGCCGGCCAATACGCCGTACACCCGCTACTTCCTCTCGCACATCCTGCAGTTCCAGTTCTACAAGAGCCTGTGCGATGCGGCCGGCTACAAGGGCCCGCTGTACGAGTGCACCTTCTACGGCAACAAGGAAGCCGGGCAGAAGTTCTGGTCGATGCTGCAGCGCGGCGCCAGCCAGCCGTGGCAGGCCACGCTCAAGGAACTGACCGGCAGCGAGCGCATCGACGCCGGCCCGCTGCTGGAATACTTCGCGCCGATGCAGGAATGGCTCAAGCAGCAGAACCAGGGGCGGATGTGCGGATGGGATCCCGCGGCGCAGGCGTCGGCACAGGCCAGTCCGGCCACCCCCGCTGCATCCGCGCCCACGCCGGCGCCGACGACGCCACTGCGCCAGCGCTGAGCAGCCACGCATCCCGCTAGCGGATCAGTCGTCGGCCAGCCGCGCCCAGCGCTCGTGGTCGCGCCAGATCCCGCCGATGCGCAGGTAGCGCGGCGAATAGCCTTCGCGGCGGAAGCCGGCGCGCTGCGCCAGGGCCAGCGAGCGGGTATTGTCCGGCTGGATGTTGGCTTCCACCCGGTGCAGGCCCAGTTCGGCGAAGGCGTAGGCCACGCACAGGCGCAGCGCATGCGTCATCAGCCCGCGGCCCTCGCAGCCGGCCATGGCGTGGTAGCCCAGGTAGGCGCTCTGGAAACAGCCGCCGACCACCTGGCTGAAGGTGAACAGGCCGGCGAGCGCGCCCGTGCTGCGTTCGCGCGCCAGCAGGGCGATGTTGCTGCCGTCCAGGGTCTGCGCGTACCAGGCCTCGAACCCGGGCACGTCGGTGAACGGATAGGTCCACGGGTGATGCAGGGCGACGCTGGCGCGGTGCGCCTGGACCAGCGCGATGCCGTCGCGGCGCCGCACCCGCGCCAGCGACACGGCCTCCTGCGCAGCCTGGGCGGCGCTCTGGCCCATGGCCTCAGGCCGGCGCCGCCGCGCCGCCGTCGTCGCGGCGCATGACCTGGGCGTGGCGCGTCTTGAACTCTTCGAAGCTCAGGCCCTGCGCCTGCGCATCGGCATGCGCGGCGTCCTTCAGCGCGTCCGAGTACATCAGCCGCACCGGCGTGCCGGCGCGCTCGTGCAGCTCCGCCGCCTGCATGATCAGCGACAGCACCTGCGCGGCGCTCTCGCTCTGCCCGGCGATGCGCCCGTCCATGCCCAGTACCCACTCGCCGTCGCGGCGCACGATGCCGGCAAGCAGGGTGCGCTGCTGGTCGCGCAGCTCCGCGTGCGGTTCGATGGGCGCGGCCGGCGCGGCGCCCTCGGCGCGGTGGCGCAGGCGCTCGGCCAGCTTCTTGCGCAGATCGCGGCGCTGCTTGGACTGGATGGACATGCGGTTTCCTCAACGATGACCCGACGACGATAGCCCAACCGCGGCCATGCTCACAGCGGATCGGCCGGCTCCAGCCGCGGCACCTGCGCGTCCGGCCGCGGCAGGCGCTTGCCGCTGCGCCGCTCCCAGCGCCAGAAGCTCCAGCCCAGCAGGAAGAACGCGCCCGAGCCCAGCGCCAGGTGCAGCGCATGGCCGCTGAGCAGCGGCGACAGCACCCCGGCCACCAGCACGGTGACCATCAACTGGGTGAAGGCCTGCAGCGACGAGGCCAGGCCACGCTGGCGCGGATACATGTCCAGCACCGCCAGCGCCAGGATCGGGAAGATCAGCGCGGTGCCCAGGCCGGCGAAGAAGATCGGCAGCACCGCCCACGGCAGCGCGATGGCCGGCACCAGCGCGGTGTAGGCGATGTTGCCGGCTATCGACAGGCCGCAGCAGACGAAGCCGAAGCGCACCTGGCGCATCGGCCCCAGCCGCCCGGCCATGCGCCCGGACAGGAACGCGCCCAGGGTCATGCCGCCGATGGTGGGCAGGAACAGCCAGGCGAAGTCGCGCTCGGTCTTGCCCAGCAGATCGATCATGAACACCGGCGCCGAGGCGATGTACAGGAACACCCCGCCGAAATTGAACGCGCCGGCCGCGGCCAGGCGCTGGAACCGTGGATTGAGCGCGATGCCGATGTAGTCGCGCAGCAGCGTGCGCGGCGCCAGCGGCGTGCGCGCCTGCGGCGGATGCGTCTCCGGCATCCAGCGCAGGGTCGCCACCAGCAGCAGCGAGGAGAAGCCGACCAGGAACCAGAAGATCATCGGCCAGCCGCGGCCGCTGCCCAGGATCCAGCCGCCGATGATCGGCGCGATCGCCGGGGCGATGCCGAAGATCATCGACACCTGGCTCATCAGCCGCTGCGCATCGTCGCCGTGGTACAGGTCGCGGATCACCGCGCGGCCGACGATCATGCCGACGCCGGCGGAGACGCCCTGCAGCGCGCGGAAGACCAGCAGGGTCGGCAGGTCGCGCGACAGCGCGCAGCCGGCCGACGCCAGGATGAACACGACCAGCCCGGCGACGATCACCCGCCGCCGCCCCAGCGCGTCGGACAGCGGCCCGTGCGCCAGGCCCATCACCGCGTAGGCCAGCAGGTACACGCTGACCGTCTGCTGGATCGCCACCGGATCGGCGTGCAGGCGCTGCGCCAGCTGCGGGAACGCCGGGAAGATGGTGTCGATGGAGAACGGGCCGAACATCGCCAGCCCGGCCAGCAACAGGGCCATGCGGCGTGTGGACACGGACGGGAGCGTCATGGGGACATCATCCTGAAAAGCCGGCCGCGGCGGCCACAGGACGGGCGCACACGCGACGACGCCGTCCGGCATGGACGGGCGTGAGAGAAAGGGGTACGGCCATGATACGCGCGGCGGCCGCCTGCGCGCATCCACCATGGCTTGCCCATTCAGCCTGGCGTGGGGACGAACGGCCCGCCGTGGGCGCCGCCGGCCACGCTATAATCGCGGCGCAGCAAGGTGGGAGAAGCGGGGCGACCCGCTGCCGAAGGCGCAAACGCCCGTAATCGCTCAGGCCCGATACCACCCGCACCAAGACTCTGGAGAGACCGGTCAAACCCGGCGCCGAAGGGGCACGAAGCGCAGCGCCAGCCGCCGCTTCCAAACTCTCAGGCAAAAGGACAGAGGGGCATTGGGAAGACGCGTGCTTCCCGTCGATCGTGCCCGCCGCTGCGGCCCGACGATGGCCTTGCGCGCGTCCCCGCCTCCTCGTGCCTTCCTCAGCCGGACGACTGCCATGTCTCACACCTCTTCGCTGCGCGACCTCGAACACCATTCGGCCTTCATCGAGCGCCACATCGGCCCGAACGACGCCGAGATCGCGCACATGCTGCGCACCGTCGGCCACGACTCGCTGGAGGCGATGACCGACGCGATCGTGCCCGGCAACATCAAGTCGCCGGCCGCGCTGGCGCTGCCCGACGCCATCACCGAGGAAGAGGCGCTGGCCAAGATCCGCGCCATCGCCGACAAGAACACCGTGTTCCGCAGCTTCATCGGCCAGGGCTACTACGGCACCCACACGCCGAAGGTGATCCTGCGCAACATCCTCGAGAACCCGGCCTGGTACACCGCCTACACCCCGTACCAGGCGGAGATCTCGCAGGGCCGCATGGAAGCGCTGATCAACTTCCAGACCATGTGCGCCGACCTCACCGGCATGGAGATCGCCAACGCCTCGCTGCTGGACGAAGCCACCGCCGCGGCCGAGGCGATGACCCTGGCCAAGCGCTCGGCCAAGTCCAAGTCCGACACCTTCTTCGTGCACGACGCGGTGCACCCGCAGACCCTGGAACTGCTGCGCACCCGCGCCGAGCCGCTGGGCATCGTGCTGCGCGTGGGCACGCCGGAGGAAGCGCTGCAGGCCGAGTGCTTCGGCGTGCTGCTGCAGTATCCCGATAGTTTCGGTCACATCGGCGAGCACAAGGCGCTGGCCGACGCGGTGCACGCGCAAGGCGGCCTGGTCGCCGTCGCCACCGACCTGCTCGCGCTGACCCTGATCGCCGCGCCCGGCGAATGGGGCGCGGACATCGTGGTCGGCAACTCGCAGCGTTTCGGCGTGCCGTTCGGCTTCGGCGGCCCGCACGCCGCGTTCATGGCCTGCCGCGACGCCTACAAGCGCTCGATGCCGGGCCGCCTGATCGGCGTGTCGATCGACGCCGCCGGCAACCCCGCCTACCGCCTCACCCTGCAGACCCGCGAGCAGCACATCCGCCGCGAGAAGGCCACCTCCAACATCTGCACCGCGCAGGTGCTGCTGGCGGTGATGGCCTCGATGTACGCGGTCTACCACGGCCCCGAGGGCCTGGTGCGCATCGCCCGCCGCACCCACCGCCTGGCCGCGATCCTGGCCGCCGCGCTGCGCGGCGCCGGCGTCGCCGTCGGCGAGCGCTTCTTCGACACCCTGCACGTCACCGGCGTCGACGCCGAGGCCATCCATGCCAAGGCGCGTGCGGCCGGCATCAACCTGCGCGCGATCGACAGCACCGCGCTGGGCATCAGCCTGGACGAGACCGCCACCCGCGCCGACGTGATGGCGCTGGCGCAGCTGTTCGGCGCGCAGGCCGACGTGGACGCGCTCGATGCCGCCACCGCCGACGCGCTGCCGCCGCAGCTGCTGCGCCACAGCGCGTTCCTGCAGCATCCGGTGTTCAACACCCACCACAGCGAGCACGAACTGCTGCGCTACATGCGCGCGCTGGCCGACAAGGACCTGGCGATGGATCGCACCATGATCCCGCTCGGCAGCTGCACCATGAAGCTCAACGCCACCGCCGAGATGATCCCGGTGACCTGGCCGCAGTTCGGCGCGATCCACCCGCTGGCCCCGGCCGAGCAGAGCGTCGGCTACAAGCAACTGATCGACGAACTGGAAGCGATGCTGGTCGAGTGCACCGGCTACGACGCGGTCAGCCTGCAGCCCAACTCCGGCGCGCAGGGCGAGTACGCCGGCCTGCTGGCGATCCGCGCCTACCACCGCGCGCGCGGCGAAGGCCATCGCGACATCTGCCTGATCCCCGAATCGGCGCACGGCACCAACCCGGCCTCGGCGCAGATGTGCGGCATGACCGTGGTGGTGACCAAGTGCGACGGCAACGGCAACGTCGACGTCGCCGACATCCGCGCCAAGGCCGAGAAGTATTCCGACCGCCTGGCCGCGCTGATGATCACCTACCCGTCCACCCATGGCGTGTTCGAGGAAGACGTGGTGGCGATCTGCGAGGCGGTGCACGCGCACGGCGGCCAGGTCTACACCGACGGCGCCAACATGAACGCGCTGGTCGGCCTGGCCAAGCCCGGCAAGTGGGGCTCGGACGTGTCGCACCTGAACCTGCACAAGACCTTCTGCATCCCGCACGGCGGCGGTGGCCCCGGCGTCGGCCCGTGCGCGGTGAAGGCGCACCTGGCGCCGTACCTGCCACGCACCCTCGGCGGCGACGGCGACGTCGGCATGGTCTCGGCGGCCAGCTTCGGCTCGGCCTCGATCCTGCCGATCAGCTGGATGTACATCACCATGATGGGCAACAGCGGGCTGCGCAAGGCCACCCAGGTCGCGCTGCTCAACGCCAACTACATCGCCAAGCGCCTGGCGCCGTACTACAAGACGCTGTACACCGGCCGCAACGGCCTGGTCGCGCACGAGTGCATCCTCGACGTGCGCCCGCTGGAGAAGACCAGCGGCATCGGCGCCGAGGACATCGCCAAGCGCCTGATCGACTTCGGCTTCCACGCACCGACGCTGAGCTTCCCGGTCGCCGGCACGCTGATGGTGGAGCCGACCGAGAGCGAATCGCAGCACGAGTTGGACCGCTTCATCGACGCGATGATCCAGATCCGCGAGGAGATCGCCGCGATCGAGGACGGCCGCCTGGACCGCGAGGACAACCCGCTCAAGCACGCCCCGCACACCGCCGCGCAGGTCACCGCCAGCGAGTGGACCCACGCCTACCCGCGAGAGCTGGCCGCGTTCCCGCTGCCGACGCTGAAGCAGCAGAAGTACTGGCCGCCGGTGGCGCGCGTGGACAACGTGTACGGCGACAAGAACGTGATGTGCGCGTGCATCCCGGTGGAGGCATACAAGGAAGACGCGGTGGTCTGACCGCAACGTCGTTCGACGATGCATCCGAGACCCAGCCTCGCGCGCGAGGCTGGGTTTTTTTGTGCGTGCGCATCGCGCACCGCGGTAGACAAGTGCGCCGTCACACGGCGCGTTGTACGGCCCGTTCACGCCGTGCCGCCCAGGATCGGGACTTCCGCCACGTCCGCGCCTTCACGTATCGGGCACACCACCGCGACGCCCTCTTCCGCCACGCACCGGAGCGACCTTCCATGGCCAGCCGCAAGCGCACGCCCAGCGATTCCACATCATCCACCGCCCTCGTTTCCACCGCTGCGCCTGCCGATCAGCGCGGCCATGGCGATGAGTTGCATCAGCAAGCCGGCGGCACGCATCCGCCGCTGACCACCAACCAGGGCATTCCGGTCGCCGACAACCAGAATTCGCTGCGCGCCACCCCGCGTGGGCCGACCCTGCTGGAAGATTTCATCCTGCGCGAAAAGATCACCCACTTCGACCACGAGCGCATTCCCGAGCGCATCGTGCACGCGCGCGGCAGCGCCGCGCACGGCTACTTCGAGCTGACCGCCTCGCTGGCCAAGTACACCACCGCCTCGCTGCTCACCGAAGTCGGGGTGAAGACCCCGGTGTTCAGCCGCTTCTCCACCGTGGCCGGCGGCGCCGGCTCGGTGGACACCCCGCGCGACGTGCGCGGCTTCGCGGTCAAGTTTTACACCAAGGAAGGCAACTGGGACCTGGTGGGCAACAACATCCCGGTGTTCTTCATCCAGGACGCGCTGAAGTTCCCGGACCTGATCCACGCGGTGAAGATGGAGCCGGACCGCGGCTTCCCGCAGGCGGCCAGCGCGCACGACACGTTCTGGGACTTCGTCTCGCTGATGCCCGAGTCGCTGCACATGATCATGTGGGCGATGAGCGACCGCACCATCCCGCGCTCGCTGCGCATGATGGAAGGCTTCGGCATCCACAGCTTCCGCCTGCTCGACGCCGAAGGCCGCAGCACCTTCGTCAAGTTCCACTGGCGCCCGAAGCTCGGCCTGCAATCCACGATCTGGGACGAGGCGGTGAAGCTGGCCGGCGCCGATCCGGACTTCCACCGCCGCGACCTGTTCGAGGCGATTCAGCGCGGCGACTTCCCGGAATGGGAACTGGGCGTGCAACTGTTCACCCAGGAACAGGCCGACAGCTTCCCGTTCGACCACCTGGACGCCACCAAGCTGATCCCGGAGGAACTGGTGCCGCTGCAGATCGTCGGGCGCATGGTGCTGGACCGCTGGCCGGACAACTTCTTCGCCGAGACCGAGCAGGTGGCGTACTGCCCGGCCAACATCGTGCCCGGCATCGACTTCTCCAACGACCCGCTGCTGCAGGGCCGCCTGTTCTCCTACCTGGACACCCAGCTCAGCCGCCTGGGCGGGCCCAACTTCCACCAGTTGCCGATCAACGCGCCGAAGTGCCCGTTCGCGAACATGCAGCGCGACGGGCACATGCAGATGGGCGTGCCCAAGGGCCGCGTCGCCTACGAACCCAGTTCACTGCAGGCCGACAGCCCGCGCGAGACCGCGCGCGGCTTCGTCAGCCATCGCACCCAGCCCGACGACGGCGCCAAGGGCCGCGTGCGTGCCGAGAGCTTCGCCGACCACTACAGCCAGGCGCGGCTGTTCTACCGCAGCCAGACCCCGCCGGAACAGGCGCACGTGGCCTCGGCGCTGGTGTTCGAACTGTCCAAGGTCGACACCGCGCACGTGCGCGAGGCCGTGGTCGGGCACCTGCGCCACATCGATCCCAAGCTGGCGCAGCGCGTCGCCGACGGCCTGGGCATGGACGGATTGCCACCGGCGCCGCCGGCCGCGGTCGCCCCGCAGGATCTGCCGCTGTCGCCGGCGCTGCAATTGATCGGGCGGATGAAACCCACCCTGCAGGGCCGCGCGATCGGCATCCTGATCGACGAGGGCTCGGACGCCAAGACCGTGCGCGAGCTGCGCAAGGCCGCCAGCGACGCCGGTGCCGCGGTCAAGATCGTGGCACCCAAGCTCGGCGGTGCCGTGCTCAGCGACGGCAAGCGCCTGATCGCCGACGGCCAGTTGGCCGGCACGCCCTCGTTCGTGTTCGACGCGGTGGCAGTGGTGCTGTCGGCCGAAGCCGGCAAGCGGCTGAGCAAGGAATCGGCAGCCATCGACTTCGTCAGCAACGCCTTCGCCCACCTCAAGGCCATCGCCGCCGACGCCGGCGCGCAGCCGCTGCTGAAGGCCGGCAACGTGCAGAAGGATGCCGGCGTGATCGAGGCCAGCGACAGCAAGGGCTTCGTCGCCGCCGCCAAGACCCGGCAGTGGAGCCGCGAGCCGAAGCTGCGCCTGTTGGCCTGAGCAATGCGGTGGTTCCCGCCATGGCGCCGCACGGTGGCGCCATGGCGAGACCCGCATTTCCGCCACCGTCCGCCGCCCTGATGCCCCCGACGAGGCGTCCGAGACAGGCTCCAGGGCCTGCCTGACGCCGCCCGAAAAATCGCCTGGTCAATTTTTCGCCACCCCTCTTGACACTGTTGTGTCACGGGCCGGCGTCGGCCTTATCCACAACCTTATGCAGAAGTCATCCACACCCCCTGTGGACAACGGGGCGCGTGCGCCCTCACCTCCGCCAAACCACCAAGTAATTGATTCAGAACAAAAAGCAATGTCACGGACTTGACAAGATTGGGCCGAGCGGCTCCTGGGCGGCCAGCCGCCAGGCGCGACGGCAAAAACTTATCCCGAACCCCGGCGGGGCGTGTCTACCGCCACCCCAGGTGAAGGGGGCGTGAAAATTTCACATGTCGACGACGGACGGTGAGCCGACCTCCCAAAGCCCCTGTCGTACCGGCCGTCGGCCGTGGCCTGGGGGCACACGACCGCGGCGTCGATGCCGCACTGCGGCACTCCTGCAAGACGTCTCAGCCTCCGGCGCCGGACCGCCACGAAGGCAGGCCCGTCGCGGGACCGCGCCCATCGCTGCCTCGTCGCCTGGATGGACCGCCGCGCCGCGCTCAGGCCATGACGTCGCCGTCGGCCGCCGGCAGCAGCGCATTGACCAGGCGGCGCTCCATCTGCTTGAGATAGTCGCTGAAGCCGCCCCGGGCACGCGCCACGCGCCGCGCGCTGGTGGTCACCACCGGTTGCGCGCGCCGCGCGATCCGCGCCTGCACGCGCACCATCGCCTCGACCAATGCCACGTCCTCGTGCGCGGCCAGCGGCAGGAAGCCGCCGCAGCGCCGGTACAGCTCGGCGCTGAGGCCCAGGTTGGCGCCATGCACGTGCGGGTGGTCGTCCTCACGGCACTCGCCGGCCAGATAGGCATCGCGCACCCTGGTGTCGTACTCGGCCCAGTCGTCCACCGTGACGATGCCGCAGAACGCGTCGCTGGCGCAGTCCAACTGGGCCGACAGCCAGTTCGCCGGCACCACCGAGTCCGCATCGGTACAGGCCAGCCAGCGTGCGCCGGCGGCCAGCGCCGCCTGCGCCGCCGCCGCACGCGCGCTGCCGACATTGCCGCTCTGCAGCGCGATGGCGTGCGCACCATGCGTGGCGACGATGCCGGCCGTGCCGTCGCTGCACCGGTCCAGGGCGACGAACACCTGCACGTCCTCGCCGCGCAGGCCCGTGCATCGCGCCGCGCGCGCCACCGAGCGCAGGCAGGCGCCGATCAACGCCTCCTCGTCGTGCGCCGGGATCAGCACCGCGATCACCGCAGCCGCTCCGCCGCGGCCACCGAATACGGGGTCGCGCTCCAGGCTTCGAGCAACACGTCGTCGTCCTCATAGCGCAACAGCCGCGGCAGCGCCAGGCGCTGCGCCAGGCGGGCGTGCACCGCACGCCCGTCCATGCAGGCCTGCGCGAACGGATGCAGCCAGTGGCAGGCGACCAACACGCCCTGCTCGCTCAGCGAAGCGCGCAAGCGCTGCGCGCATTCCTGCAGTTGCGGCAGCGGCAGGTAGTAGCCGACCTCGCTGAACACGATCAGGTCGAAACGGCCCGTCGGCCAGGTGCGCGGATGCTCGGCCTGTTGCACCTGCACGTGCGCCGTGGCGGCATTGCGCTGGGCGGCCAAGGCCACCGCGCGCTCGGAGAGGTCGGTGGCCAGCAGCGCATCGCAGCGCGGCGCCAGGGCGGCGGTCAGTTCGCCGTTGGAGCAGCCGAACTCCCAGGCACGCGCGAAGCGCGCGCGCGGCAGGCTGGCCAGCAGCAGCGCGCGTTTGCGCGCCTCGTACCAGCGCTCGCGATAACCGAACGGATCGTCGTCGCGGTAGAGGGCGCCGAAATAGGCCTGGACCGAACTCATGCGACAAAGACCTCGAAGCGGCGGGCGAACCGTTGCAGGACCTGCGGCGGCAGGATCGGCGATGACACCGTCGGCTGCGCGGTGCCCAATTGCGAAGCGAAGCACTGCAGCGCGTCTTGTTTGGCCTGCCAGTCGGCGTCGTTCAAGGCATAGCGGACGGCGCCGTGCAGGGCCGGCGGCGCGGTGTCGGCCTGCAGCCAGTGCCAGGCCCAGACCGGGAATTCGAGCAGACGTGCATCGACGGCGGCGACGGCCTGCCGCACCGCGCGCGCGCTGGCCTCGTGGTCGGGATGGCCATCGCGGTGCCAAGTGGTCAGCACCAGGTCGCCGGCGTGCAGCTGCGCATGCAGGCGTTCGGCCAGCATCGTCTCCTGCGCGCCGACCTGGCCATCGCCCAGACCCAGGTGACAGATCGCGGCGGGGTCGACGCCCAGGCGGCCCACGGCGGCGGCAAGCTCGGCGCGACGCACCGTGCGCAGGCGCTGCGGCGTCCAGTACGGATCGTGCGGATAGCAGGCCTCGCCGTCGGTCACCGCAATCAGCTGGACGGGGACGCCCAGCCGGCGCGCGCACGCGATCGCGCCGCCACAGCCCAGCGCTTCGTCGTCCGGATGCGGCGACACCACCAGCAATCGCGCGGCGCCCGCGATCAGGTCTTCGATCGGACGCTGCGGCAACGCGGCCAGCCAGGGCGAACGCTGCCATGCCGACTCCGGCGTGCCGTCGCCATGGATCTGCGGCTTCGGCGCACTCACAGCCGCCATGGCCGCGCCTGCTCGCCCAGCGCCTGGCCGAGCGCGGCCCAGTCATGCTCGGCATGGCTCTGCCGCACGAACACCGCGAGGTCGGCGCAACGCAGCGCATGTTCGCGGTCGCTGCACAGCGGCGCTGGGCCGAGTGCCCGGCCGACGCGATCGAGCACATCGGTGGCCGCGCGTTCCACGAACGAACGCAACCGGATCACCGCATGCCGATGGGCCTGCCCGGGCGCGGCATCGATGGCGGCGGCCAGGTCGCGCAGCAACGCGCGGGCCGCGCCGAGCTGCTGGTCGATCACGCCCAGGTGCATCGCCGCATGCGGGTCGCGCGGCAGCTTGGGATGCGCGCGCAGACGCTCGGCCACCGCGCACGCGGCACCGTACCAGCACGCCGCGATGCCGGCGCCGCCGTGCCAGAACCCGGGGCGATGCAGATACTGGCCCGGCGCGCCGACCGCCAGCGCCGGGACCGCATCGAAGGTCACCGGCCCGCTGACCACGCGGGCCATGCCGACCGCGGCCCAGGCCTGTACGTCGATGGCGATGCCGGGCTGGCGCAGTTGCACCTGCACCAACTGCTGCCGCTCCGCGTCGTGCGCGGTGATGAGCGCCTGGTCGACGATGCCGGCGCCGGAGCACCAGGCCTTGCGGCCGTGCACCTCGCCGCGTGGCGCATTGCCGCGATAGGCCAGGCGCGCGTCCGGCGCTTCCGCAGCCCACACCGCGAACAGCTGCCCGGGCGGCGGCGCCGGCGCACCAAGTTCGGCGAGGATCGCCTGTGCGTCGTAATGCGCTTCCAGTACCTTGGCCAGGCACACGTCGACCGCGGCGATCTCGGCGAGGATCCGCCAGCGGTCCAGGGTGTCGCCGCCGCCAGGCAGCGGCAAGTGTGGATAGCGTGCCAGCGCGTGCAGCGCAGCGGCGCGCAAGGCATCGGCATCGCCGAGGGCGGTGGGAAGGCGCAGTTCGGTCAAGCGAGTCCTCTATGCGAAGGCGGCAGGCAAAGTCGGCGCCGCCGCCATGTGATCACAGCAGACTGCGTGCGCATGGCGCGTGTGCGCGCGGCACGGCAACGTCCACACGCATGAAGCATTCATCCCCGGCGCGTGGCCATCGCCATACCGATGCCGCGGTGGCGATGGCGTTGCGCGGGCTTACGGGGTCAGGATCACCTTGCGGCAGTCCTGCTCCTTCTTGTCGAAGATCGAGTAGCCCTGCGCCGCTTCGGCCAGGCTCAGGCGGTGGGTGATGATCTCGTTCGGGCGCAACCGGCCCTCGCCGATGTGCTCCAGCAGTTCCGGCATGAAGCGCTGCACGTGGGTCTGGCCCATCTTGAAGCTCAGCCCCTTGTCGAAGGCATCGCCGAACAGGAAGCCGTGGATGAAACCGGCATACACGCCGGGCACGCTGACGGTGCCGCCACGGCGGGTCGCAGCGATGCACTGGCGCAGCGCAGTGCCGCTGCTGCCTTCCAGCTTCAGCGTGGCCATCACCGTCTCCACGGTGCTGCCCTTGGCCTCGAAGCCCACCGCGTCGATGCTGACATCCACGCCGCGGCCGTCGGTCTGGCCGACGATGATGTCGGCCGGATCGTCCACTTCTTCGAAGTTCAGCGGGATCACCCCGTAGGTGCGTTGGGCGAAGTCCAGCCGATACGGATAGCGGTCGACCATGAAGATGCGCTCGGCGCCGAGCATGCGGCAGCAGGCCGCAGTCATCAGCCCGACCGGGCCGGCGCCGAAGATCGCCACGGTGCTGCCCTGGCGCACGCCGGCATTGAGCGCGGCCTGATAGCCGGTGGGCAGGATGTCGGACAGGAACAGCACCTGCTCGTCGTGCAGCACGTCCGGCACCACCAGGGGGCCGACGTTGGCCTTGGGCACGCGCACGTACTCGGCCTGGCCGCCGGCCACGCCGCCATACAGATGGCTGTAGCCGAACAGCGCCGCCGGCGGGCGGATGCCCTTCTGGTTCAGCGCCGCACCCTTGCCGGTGTTGGTGGTCTCGCAGGCAGCGTATTCGGTCAGGCGACAATGGAAGCACTCGCCGCAGGCGATCACGAACGGGATCACCACGCGGTCGCCCTTCTTCACCCGCTGCACGTCCGGGCCGACCTCCTCCACCACGCCCATGAACTCGTGTCCGAGCACGTCGCCGGTGTGCAGGTCGGGGATCTTGCCGCGGTACAGGTGCAGGTCCGAGCCGCAGATCGCGGTGGCGGTGACGCGCAGGATGATGTCGTCGGTCTCCACCAGCACGGGGTCGGGAACGGCTTCCACGCGCACGTCCCGGGTGCCGTGATAGGTCAGAGCTTGCATGGGTAGTTCCTTTCGTCTGCGAACACGTGCATGCAGTGTCGCTGCCGATGCCGTGCATCGTCGGTGACCATGCCGTGAGTCCGATGTCGCGACCGCGGTGCATGCCTTGCAGGCCGTGCCCTGCGTGCACGCGCCGCCGCTGCATTACCATGCGCCGTCCCCACTGCGAGCCATGCCATGCCCGACAGCCTCCACGACCTGCAGACCGCCCAACGCGCCTTCGCCGACGCCCGCGACTGGGGCCAATTCCACAGTCCGCGCAATCTCGCCGCGGCGCTCTCGGTGGAAGCGGCGGAACTGCTGGAACATTTCCAATGGCTGGACGACGCGCAGAGCCTGCAGCTGTCTGCAGAAAAAAAGCAGCAGGTCGGCAGCGAGATCGCCGACGTGCTGCTGTACCTGGTGCAGCTGTGCGACAAGCTGGGCATCGACCCGATCGACGCCGCGCAGCGCAAGATGCTGGCCAACGCCGCCAAGTATCCGGTGGAGCTGGCCAAGGGCCGCATCACCAAGTACACCGAGCTGTAAGCACACCAGGCGGCGTACAGGGCGGAAGTGCAATGCGCGGCGGCGGCGTGCGCCGCCACGCATCATCGGCGGCTAGGCGCTCGCCCTCGAACTGCGCTTGCGCGCGGACGACGTCTTGCTGGCGCGCTTGCTGGTCGTGCGCTTGCTGGCAGCGCTCTTCTTCGCCGGCGTCTTCCTGGCGGTCGACTTTTTCGAGGCGGTCTTCTTCGAGGCGGTCTTCTTCGAGGCCGTCTTTTTCGTCGCCGTCTTCTTTGCCGAAGACGCCTTGCTCGCGGCCTTCTTGGCCGTCGCCTTCCTCGCCGACGTGGACGTCGCCGTGCTCTTCTTTGCGACGGACGCGCGCGTAGCGGACTTTTTGGCCCGGGTCTGCGCCGCCTCCTTGGCCGCGGCCTTGCGCACCGTCGCCCCCTTGGCCTGCGCGGCCTTCTTCGCCGCCGCCGAGCGGCTGCTGGCGCTGCGCTTCTTCGCCGCGCGCTTGGTCTGCGTCGACAGCGCCTCGCTGCCCACGGTCTTGCGCGCGGTCGTGCCCTTGCTGGCGGTCTTGAGCGCCTTCTTGGCGCCGCGCGAGCGCGTCGGCGACGGCTTGCCCTGCTTGCCGCCCTTGGCCTCTTCCTGCGCGATCTTCTTCTTGGTGGACTTCGACGCGGTCTTCGACGCACCGGTCTTGACCCCGGCACGGCGCGCCTTGGACAGACCGATGGCGATCGCCTGCTTGGTCGACTTCACCTGCGTCTTGCCCTCGCGCACGCGGTCGATCTCCTCACGCACGAATTCGCCGGCCTGGGTCGTGCCAGCCTTGCCTTCGCGCTTGGCGCGGCGCGCACGGGTGGTGGTGGATTGCTCCGGCATCGATACGTCTCCTGATAGCGGCCACAACGGCCATCCGCTTCGGGTGTAGCAACGCCCAGGTCAAGAGCAGGCATACGACAGGCGAAGCGCGCGTGCATGCGCCCGCAGGCAGACGATGGCGCGATCAGCCGTCGCGGCCGCACAGCGCCGGCGAATAGGTCTGGATGGCGTGCTGGATCGGCGCATGGCGCCCGTACATCAGCACAGCGATCAGGGCCACCGACAAGATGGCATACACACGCAGGCGAGCAGGCAGCTGCGGCGCACCGCGCCACTGCAGGTAACAGGCGGTCGTCACAGCCCCGATGACCACGCCGACCGCGACCTCGGACAGGCTGTGCGCACGCGCATAGATGCGGGCGATGGCGATCACGCTGGCGATGGCGAACCCGCAGGCCACCGCCAGCCGCGGCCGCGGGCGGGCGCGCAGGCACAGCATGCAGGCCATCGGCCACACGCAGGCGGCGAGCATGGTGTGTCCACTGATCACCCGGAACTGCAACGCACGCAACTCCACGCCGCAGCCGGCGTAGAGAATCTTGGTGGCACCGACCAGAGCCGCAGCGGTGGCCACCAGACCCAGCCAGGTGCCGGCGGCGCGCCACCCGCCACTGCCCAGCGCCAGCCAAACGGCGCAGACGAGCGCCAGCGGCAAGGTCATCGCCGCGTCGCCGAAGTTGCTGATGGCAGACCACATGCTGGAAAAACGTCCTTCGGCGTACGCGTCGTTTGGGGGCACCGACGCGGTGCGCCGTGGCCGCCATGATACGGGCGATCGCTCGAACGGAGGATCGTGGTGCGCAGCGCGCGACAAAGGCGCGAGCGCGGCCACGACAAGCCCGGCTCCTGCTCCATCCGCCGCATCGCCCTGCGCGTACCGGGGCTTCCCGAACCACCGCCAGCCCCTCGCAGGAGCGGCGTCAGCCGCGACCGGCTTTACCGGGAATGCACCTCGCAGTTGAAGCCGCTCCTACAGCACGGGCCCCGAAGCAATCAAAGGCGCCCTGACGCCGCTTCTGCACGACACCCTGCATCTGTTCACGTTCGGCGCAAGCACTGCGCCGCATCCGCTCCTCAGCGCGCGCGTGCGGCACGCCGCGCTGCGGCAGCCTGCGGCGCCGGCTCCCAGCCGAACACGCTGCGCCCGCCATAGGCGTGCGATTGCGCGCGCTCTTCGGCGATGTAGTCCTCCACCGACGGACCGCGCGCGGTCGGCTCGAGCAGGCGTGCCTGCGCGTCCAGGCGGCGGATCGCCTCCAGCTTCTCCTCGCGGCCCAGCTTGGCCTGCGCCACGGCGGTCTTGAGCACGCCGATGGTGTGGTCGTAGACCCGCGTCGGCACCGGGAACGGATGCCGGTCCTTGCCGCCGTGGGCCAGCGAGAAGCGCGCCGGGTCGCTGAAGCGGCATGGCGTGCCATGCAGCACCTCGGCCACCAGCGCCAGCGCGCGTACGGTGCGCGCGCCGACGCCCGGCACCTGCAGCAGATCCTGGAAATCGCGCGGGCCGCAGTCGGCGGCGGCGGCCAGCGCGCCGTGCAAGCGCCGCACCACGACGTCGCTGCCGCGCACCTCGTGGTGGTCGGGCAGCGACAGATGCGGCAAGTCGGCCGGCCGGCGCTCGGGCACTGCGGCCGCCGCCGGCGCGAACAGGTCGCCGGTGGCGGCGAACAGCGCATCGCCGGCCGGCACGGTATCGCACCGCCGCAACACGGTGCGGGGCGGCGCTGCGGCTGCGGTGTCCGGCGCCTGCGCGGCCTCCAGCGCCGCGTATTCGCGGGCGATGCGCTCCGGCGCCAGCGTCTGCAACAGGTCCACCTGTGCCGCGCGCGCGGCGGCGGCACGATGATCGGCGAGATTGACGATGCGGCCCTGGCGCGGACCGTCGATGGCCGCATGCGGCGCATCGACGAAGCTGCTCAGCCCCTCCGACAGCCAGTGGTAGCGGCGCGCCTGCTTGCGCGCGCCGTGCATGCCTTGCTGCACCACCACCCAGCGTCCGTCGTCGCTGACGATGAAGCCGTGCAGGTACAGGTCGAAGCCGTCCTGCACCGCGGCGCTGTCGACCTTGGCCACCAGGCGGCTAACCCGCGCCAGGTCCGCGCCGTCCAGGCCGGTGCGCTCGCCCACCGCCTGCAGCTCGTCCGGCGTGGCCCGCGAATGCCGCCCGCGGCCGCCGCACACGTGGATGCCCAGTTCGCCGGACAGCGGCGCCAGGCCGCGCTTGAGCGCGCCCAGCACGCTGGTGGTGATGCCGGAGGAATGCCAGTCCATGCCCATCACCGCGCCCAGCGACTGGAACCAGAACGGATGTGCCAGCCGCCGCAGCAGTTCGTCGCGGCCGTAGCTGTGCACGATGGCCTGGCACATCACCGCGCCGAGCCGGGTCATACGCGCGCCCAGCCAGTGCGGCACGCGGCCACCGTGCAGGGGCAGATCGGCGCTGCCGGAACGTCGGCTCATGGGGGCTCCGGGAAAGTGGTGCACCAGGGTAGCCAGTGCCGGTCTCACCGGGCGAGCCGGCAGGCGCGCGCGGGCAGGCGGCGGGCAACGCGCGCGACGCGGGGTCGCGTCCGATGGGAGCCCCTCTGTTCGACATCGGCGACGACACGCCGGGCTGAGCACGCGCATCGCGGCTCAAGCCGCTCCTTCGCAGCAAACCGGCAGGACGCAGGGAGTGCTTCGAACTGATGCGGGAAGGGCGTCAGCCGCGAGTGCAGGATGCGGCGGCAGGCCCACGATCGTGCACTGCATCACAGCTTTCCTTCCCCGATGGGGTAGCGTGGCCGCCGGGGTCCACACGGGGGGTTGCCGATGGCGTTTCGTAGCACGCGGCGCGGGCTGTTGCTCGGCGCCGGTTCGTTCGCGTTGTTGTCGCACGTGCCGATGGGCCTGGCCCTGCCGCGCGCGCCGGCGAAGACGCCGGCCTTCATCGACGCACTGATCGCACGGATGACGCCGGAAGAAAAGGCCGGGCAGCTGACCCTGTTCGGCTCGGCGCAGCAGACCGACGCGGCCGCGGCCGCCAACCCGGTCAACGTGCGCCCCACCGCCGAGGGCCAGTTGGCCGCCGCGCGCGCCGGGCGCCTGACCGGCATCTTCAACGGCTCCAACGTGCGCTGGCACCAGCAGTTGCAGCAGGGCGCGCTGGAAAGCCGGCTGAAGATCCCGATGCTGTTCGCCGCCGACGTGATCCACGGCTTCACCACCGTCTTCCCGGTGCCGCTGGGCGAAGCCGCCAGCTTCGAGCCGGAACTGGCGCAGCGCACCGCGCGCGCCGCCGCGCTGGAAGCCAGCGCGGTCGGCATCGACTGGACCTTCGCGCCGATGGTCGACATCGCCCGCGATGCGCGCTGGGGCCGCGGCGTGGAAGGCAGCGGCGAGGACGTGCTGCTGGGCCGGCGCTTCGCCGAGGCGCGCGTGCGCGGCTTCCAGGGCGAAGGCATCGATCATGCCGACGCGCTGGCCGCCTGCGCCAAGCACTTCGCCGCCTATGGCGCCGCCGAGGCGGGCCTGGACTACAACACCGTCGACATCTCCGAACGCACCTTGCGCGAAGTGTATTTCCCGCCGTTCCAGGCCGCCTTCGGCGCCGGCGCGGTGACCACCATGGCCTCCTTCAACGAGCTGTCCGGCGTCCCTGCCACCGCCAACACCTGGCTGCTGAGCCAGGTGCTGCGCGGCGAATGGAACTACAGCGGGCTGGTGGTCTCCGACTACACCGGCGACCTCGAACTGGTCGCGCACGGCTACGCCCGCGATGCGCGCGACGCGGCGCGGCTGGCGTTCCTGGCCGGGGTGGACATCAGCATGCAGAGCGGGCTGTACCTGCAGCACCTGCCCGGCCTGGTGGCCGCCGGCGCGGTGCCGATGGCGCGGCTGGACGACGCGGTGCGCCGCGTGCTGCGCTTCAAGGCCGCCTTGGGCCTGTTCGACGACCCGTTCCTGCGCATCGTGCCCGAGCGCGCGCAGGCGCGGCAGCGGCGTCCGGAGACGCTGGCGCTGGCGTACGAAGCCGCGCGCAAATCGGTGGTGCTGCTGAAGAACGAGGGCGAGCTGCTGCCGCTCAAGCGCCAGGGCCAGCGCATCGCGCTGATCGGGCCGATGGCCAGCAACTGGGTGGACAGCGCAGGCCCGTGGACGCTGTTCGGCGGCGACGACAGCGGCAATGACCTGGCCACCGCGCTGCGCGCGCAGCTGGCCGAGCCGGCGGCATTGCAGGTGGTGGAAGGCTGCGCCTTCGAGCACGCACTGCCGGGTGGCGTGCAGGCGGCCGTCGCGGCGGCGACCGCCGCCGACGTGGCGATCCTGGCGATCGGCGAACCGCTGCGCTACTCCGGCGAAGCGCAGTCGCGCACCGAGATCGTCATCCCCGGCGTGCAGCAATCGCTGCTGGCGGCGGTGGCCGCCACCGGCACGCCGGTGGTGGTGGTGCTCAGCAACGGCCGTGCGCTGGTGCTGGACGGCGCGGTGCTGGAAGCGCCGGCGATCCTGGTCAGCTGGTTCCTCGGCTCGGCCTCCGGCCCGGCCCTGGCCGACATCCTGTTCGGCGTGCATGGCCCCTCCGGGCGACTGCCGGTGAGCTTCCCGCACGAATCGGGGCAGTCGCCGTACTACTACGCGCACAAGCCCACCGGTCGCCCCGATCCGCGCCCGAACGCGCTGACGCCGTTCACCACCCACTACCGCACGATCTCCAACACCGCGCTGTTCCCGTTCGGCCACGGTCTCACCTACGGCCGCATCGAGTACGGCGAACTGAGCTTGAGCGCATCGCGGCTGACAGCCGGCGGCACGCTGAAGATCGCCGCGCGCATCCACAACCGCGGCTATCACGACGCCGAGGAAGTGGTGCAACTGTACGTGCGCGATCGCAGCGCCAGCATCACCCGCCCGGTGCGCGAGCTGAAGGATTTTCGCAAGGTCGCGGTGCCGGCTGGCGGCAGCGCGGGTGTCGAATTCGTGCTGCGCCGCGAGGATCTGCTGTTCGTCGGCCAGGCACTCACGCCGACGGTGGAACCGGGCCAGTTCGACCTGTGGGTGGCGCCCTCGGCGCAAGCGCCGGGGTTGTCGGCCAGCTTCGAACTGCTGGGCTGATCGCAGCGCGCCTTCGCTGAGCGAGGCGGAAACGCTGCTGGCGCTTCACGTCGGCGGCACTGTGCGCTCACGCGGTGCTGCCATGCACACCGCTCAGATGGGGGCATCGCCTGCCGCACTGCCGCGCACCGGGTGCAGGATCCCGTGCATCGCACGCGCAGACGATGCCACTCCGGCGGCGTCTGCGATGCGCGCCGCCGCGTCTTCCCCCACGCCAGGAGCCGCGCCATGCACGACCACGATCCCGACCATTCCGCCGGCCGCCGTCGCGCGCTCGGTGCCCTCGGTAGCGGCCTGGCCGCGGGCGGCGCATTGGCGATGTCCGCCGGTGCCAGCGCGCAACCCGCGGCTGCCGCTGCCGGCGGCGCCGCCCGACCACCGATGCAGAACCCGCGCACGCAATACCCACGGCCGCCGTTCGACACGCCGAAGCAGGAATGGCCCGGGCTGGCCTCGAAGATGGTGCCGGTGCCCGATCACGGCGAGCGCAGCTACGTCGGCTCCGGCCGGCTGAGCGGGCGCAAGGCGCTGATCACCGGCGGCGATTCGGGCATCGGCCGCGCCGCGGCCATCGCCTTTGCCCGCGAAGGCGCGGACGTGGCGATCAACTACCTGCCACAGGAAGAATCGGATGCGCGCGAGGTGGTCGCGCTGATCCGCGCGGCCGGGCGCAAGGCCGTGGCCATTCCCGGCGACCTGCGCGATGCCGCGTTCTGCAAGCAACTGGTCGCACAGGCGGTGCAGCAGCTCGGCGGCCTGGACATCCTGGTCAACAATGCCGCGCGCCAGACCGCGCAAAAATCCCTGCTGGACATCGACGACCAGCAACTGGACGACACGCTCAAGACCAACCTCTACGCGCTGTTCTGGATCACCCGCGCGGCGCTGCCGCATCTGCCGTCGGGCGCGGCGATCATCAACACCACCTCGATCGTCGCCGACGACCCGCCGGAATCGCTGCTCGACTACGCCACCACCAAGGGCGGCATCGTCAGCTTCACCAAGAGCCTGGCCAAGCAACTTGCGCCCAAGGGCATCCGTGTCAACGCGGTGGCACCGGGGCCGTACTGGACGCCGCTGCAGCCCAGCGGCGGGCAGTTCATGGACAAGCTCAAGACCTTCGGCGCCGACGGTCCCACCGGCCGCCCCGGCCAGCCGGCGGAGATCGCGCCGATCTACGTGCTGCTCGCCTCGCAGGAATCCAGCTTCACCACCGGCAGCGTGTTCAGCAGCGTGGGCGGCCGCGGCAACGTGGGTTGAGGCCTCGTACCGTTGTCGGCGACGTAGGAGCGGCTTCAGCCGCGACAGGCAGTCCCGGTAACGCCTGTCGCGGCTGAAGCCGCTCCTACATGGGATTTACATCAGGCGACCGGCCCTCACTGTCGCAGCCCGATCACCCCGCCAACTCCGCTGCCAGGAACGGCGCGGTTCGACTGTCGGCCTGTCGCGCCACCACACCCGGCACACCGGCCGCCACCACCTTGCCACCCGCGCCGCCGGCACCCGGCCCCATGTCGATGATCCAGTCGCTGGCGGCGGCCACGCGCATGTCGTGCTCCACCGCCACCACCGTGTTGCCCGCCTCCACCAGCCCGTGCAACTGCCGCAGCAGCGTGTCCACGTCGGCCGGATGCAGGCCGGTGGTGGGTTCGTCCAGCACGTACACGGTGCCGCGACGCTGCGCACGCTGCAGTTCGGTGGCCAGCTTGATGCGCTGTGCCTCGCCACCGGACAGTTCGGTGGCCGGCTGGCCCAGCCGCAGATAGCCCAGGCCCACTTCCACCAGCACCTGCAGCGGACGCGCGATCGGCACATCGTCGGCGAAGAAATCCAAGGCCTGCGCTACAGTCATCCGCAGCACCTGCGCGATGTTGCGGCCGTGCAGTTCGATCTCCAGCGTCTTGGCGTTGTAGCGCGCGCCCTGGCAGGTGGGGCACGGCGCATACACGCTGGGCATGAACAGCAATTCCACGCTCACCGCGCCCTCGCCTTCGCACGTTTCGCAACGGCCCTTGGCCACGTTGAAGGAAAAGCGCCCGGCATCGTATTTGCGCTTGCGCGCCGCCGGCGTGGCCGCGAAGCGCTTGCGCACGTGGTCGAACAGGCCGGTGTAGGTCGCCAGGTTGGAGCGCGGCGTGCGGCCGATCGGCGCCTGGTCCACCTGCACCAGCCGCCGCACGTGCTGCAGGCCGTCGGCGATGTAGCCGTCGGTGGCGACGCGCGCACCGCGCTCCAGCGGATCCAGTTCCTCTTCCGCCTCGGCCGGTGCCTGCCCCAATTGCGTGCCCAGCAACTCCACCAGCGCCTGGCTGACCAGCGAGGACTTGCCCGAGCCGGACACGCCGGTGACGGTGGTGAACACGCCCAGCGGAATGTCCACGTCCAGCGCGACCACATTGTTGCGGCTGACCTCGCGCAACTGCAGCCAGGCCTCCGGCGTGCGCGGCGCATGCGCGGCAGCCTGCGGTTCGGCGAACAGGTAACGGCGCGTGGACGAGGCCTGCACCTGCGCCAGTCCCGCCGGCGGACCGCTGTACAGCACCTGCCCGCCGTGCTCGCCGGCGCCAGGGCCGACATCGACGATCCAGTCGGCGTGGCGGATCACGTCGATCTCGTGCTCGACCACGAACAGCGAATTGCCCGCGCCCTTGAGCTGGTCCAGCGCACCCAGCAGCGCCTGCGTGTCGGCCGGATGCAGGCCCGCCGACGGCTCGTCCATCACGTAGACCACGCCGAACAGTTGCGAGCGGATCTGCGTGGCCAGGCGCAGCCGCTGCAGTTCGCCAGGCGACAGCGTCGGCGTGCTGCGCTCCAGGGTCAGATAGCCCAGGCCCAGCGCCTCCACCACCTGGATCCGCGCCAGCAGATCCTGGGCGATGCGCTGCGCGGCCAAAGCCTGCTCGGGATGCCGTGAACGGCCTTGCAGGCGTCCTTCCGCCGCGGGCCGCAACAGTTCGGCCACCTCGCCGAGCGGGCGCTGCGACAGTTCGCCGATATCCAGCCCGGCGAAGGTCACCGACAGCGCCTCGCGGCGCAGGCGCTTGCCGTCGCAGCTGGGGCACGCGGTGCTGATGAGGTACTGCGCCACGCGTTTCTTGATCAGCGCGCTCTGAGTGGTGGCGAAGGTGTGCAGCACATAGCGGCGCGCGCTGCTGAAGGTGCCCATGTACGCCGGTTCCTGCTTGCGCTTGAGCGCGCGCTGGGTCTCGGCCAGGCTGAAGCCGGGATACACCGGCACGGTCGGCTGTTCGTCGGTGTACAGGATCCAGTCGCGAGCCTTCTTCGGCAGCTTCGCCCACGGCACGTCGACGTCGTGGCCGAGCGTGGTGAGGATGTCGCGCAGGTTCTGCCCGTGCCAGGCCGGCGGCCACGCCGCGACCGCACGCTCGCGGATGCTCAGCGAACGGTCCGGCACCATCGACGCCTCGGTGGCGTCGTAGATGCGCCCCAGCCCGTGGCAGGTGGGGCAGGCCCCGGCCGGCGTGTTCGGCGAGAAACCGTCGGCATGGATGATGCCCTGCCCCGGCGGATACGTGCCGGCACGCGAATACAGCATGCGCAGCGAGTTGGAGATGGTGGTGACGCTGCCCACCGACGAGCGCGTGCTGGGAGCGCCGCGATGCTGCTGCAGTGCCACCGCCGGTGGCAGGCCATCGATGGCGTCGACGTCGGCCACGCCGGCCTGGTCGATCAGCCGCCGCGCATAGGGCGAGATCGAATCCAGATAACGTCGCTGCGCCTCGGCGAACAGCGTGCCGAACGCCAGCGACGACTTGCCGGAGCCGGACACGCCGGTGAACACCACCAGCGCATCGCGCGGCAGTTCCACATCCACATCCTTGAGGTTGTGCTCGCGCGCACCGCGGACGCGTACGAAACCGGAAGCGGCGAAAGCGGGAGGCGTGGACATGGGCGGGACCGGCAACGCGAAGGAGCGCGCAAGCTTAGCCGGTCGGCTGCCATGGGCGTGTCGCGGTGGCTATGCGGCAGCGTGTTCGGTCCGTCATCGGCATGGAACGGCGCGCAGTCGCCGGCGACGCAAGTCTCAGCTCAACGCAGGCGCCGCCAGCGTGTCGGTGTCCTCGTCGCGCGCAGCCAGTGCCTGCATCCGCGCCACCGCGCTGGAGAAAGCGCGCAGCACCGCCACACCGCGTTCGGCATAGATCGCATGCAGCGCCTGGTAGTACCACAGCGTGCCGTCGCGGCCGGCAGTGAAGCGCTCGAACACCGCCGTGCCGACATCGGGATCTTCCAGGTCGGCGACGATGCTGCGCGCGTTGTAGAGCTTGTCGCAGGCCGACACCAGCAGCACCGCGTCCGGCGCCTCGGCCAGATGCGCCAGATAGGCCTGCTTGCGGATGCGCCAGTCGCGGCGCTTGGCCGGCACGTCGGTCTGCGCTGCCTTGCGTTCGGCCGTGGCGTCGGTACAGGCCATTACCATGTCCGCCACCGCTTCGCCGAACTGCGCCCGGATCACCGCCTCGTGGCCGGCGCCACAATCCTCCACCACATCGTGCAGCAGCGCCGCGATCGCCTGCTCCTCGTCGCCGCCGGCCTCCAGCACCAGCGTCGACACGCCCAGCACGTGGCTCAGGTACGGCACCTTGCCGCCCTTGCGGAACTGGCCGGCATGGGCGATGCGCGCATAGTCCACGGCGCGCGCGTAACGTTCGGTGAGAGCGGTCATGCGGCGATCCTGACGGAACAGGCTGGCATTATCGCCAAACTGGCCGCCGTGAGCGCGTGGAGACGCGCGTGGACATGGCCGCCGTTCGAGCCGCGCGTGACGGGCACTGCCTGCGTGATCGGCCGACAGCCCGCGCGTATGCGCGCTGCCGCGTCACCCTGCCCTGGCCGAAGCTTCTTCCCCACTTACACTTGCCTGCTTCCCTATCACCCAACGCCCGCACATGGACGTCCGTCATCTCGACCAGCACGCACCGGAACTGCCGCAGATCGCCGCCTGGTACCACGCGGCGTGGGGCCAGGAGGCAGGCTTCTCGCTGGACGACGAACTGCGCCAACTGCAACGCGCGCCGGATGCGCACGGCCTGCCACGGCGGCTGGTGGCCTTCGACGGCGCCCGCGCGATCGCCGTGGCGCAGCTGAAATACCGGGAGATGGACGCCTTCCCCCAGTACCCGTACTGGCTGGGCGGCGTGTACGTGGGCGCGGCCTATCGCGGACGTGGCATTGCCGGCCGCCTGCTCGCCCAGGCCCTGGCCGACGCCACGACCCTGGGTCTGGGCGCGCTGTATCTGCAGACCGAGCACCTGGACGGCGGCCTGTATGCCCGCCACGGCTGGCAGCCCGTGCAGGAAGCCGATTCCTACGGCAGCCGCGTGCTGCTGATGGTGCGCCCGGTCGGCTGAGCGGGTGCCCGCGCCGCCGCGCCTGCACATTACTTTTCCCCCGCGCCGCGTTAACGTGGCGCTTGGAAAGATGGAGCGGCCTTCCCTAACCTACCGCTCGATCCACACACGCATGAATGCAGCGCCGAGGATGCAACCCACCATGATCACCGACACCGCCCACGCCGTGGACGATACCGCCACCGACAGCGCCCCGACCCCGCCCGCGCGCCGTGCAGCCATCTCCGGCCGCGCCGCCGCGCACAGCGTGTACCGCTCGCCGCTGTCCGCCGATGACGCAGGCGACGACGCGCTGCGCCTGCGCGAACAACGCGCCAAGCGCGCGGCGCAGGTGGCCGCGGTCGGCACCGTCGCCGCCCTGGCGGCCGTGGCCCTGATTGCTTGGCGGCGCGCGCGGCGCTGACTCGCACCTGGCGCATCCGGCATGATGCGCCGAGCAGGAAGCTCGCCACCGCCCACGCAAGGAACGTCCTCATGACGCCGTGGCACCGCATCGCCCAACTCACCGGCCTGGCGCTGGTCGCCAGCGCGTGCAGCATGTCCGCCGCCGCCCGCAAGACGCCCATGGCCTCGGCGGCACTGCGCGTTCCGGCCGACCTGCCCAACCAGCGCCTGTTGGACTGCGCCGAATCCAGCATCGCCACCCTGTCCGAGACCAGCAGCTCCTGGCCCAAGGTCACCCGCGAAGATGCGGCGCGAGGCATCCTGGAATCGGGCGACTTCCCCGAAGCGAACCGCAGCGGCTTTCGCCTGCGCCTGGAGCGTCTACCGGGCGCCAGCCAGGCCAATCTCGCGCTCAAGGGCGCTGGCGCCTATTTCGTCGACCTGGGCGTCGACCAGGCGATGCAGGATCTCAAGACCGCACTGGATCGCTGCGTCGCCACGCAACCACAGTGAGTCCGAATAGGACACGGCAGTTCTGACCCCCACGCCATCACAGCGACCAAGGAAGGACACGACCATGCCCAATTACGCCATCGAAGCCCGCTCGCTCGGCGTCATCGGCATCGCCGGCCACGCCTTCTGGGTGCTGCGCGACGAACACGGCAAGGCCGTGGCGGAACTGCATGGTCTGGCCACCGATCGCCAGACCGGCCAGGCCATCCCCATCGGCACCGACGCCACCCGGCACGCGCTGCGCGCCTGGCATTACCCGCACGATCCTGCCTACGCCCACTCCATCGGCGAGAAGGTCGACAGCACCACCTACATCCGCGACGACCAACCGGCGCGCACGGTGGCCACCGGCGACAAGCGCGAGATCCTGGAGCGCTGGAATACCGCGGTGCGCGCCGTACCGGAACTCAACGCGCAGGACCGCGACTACCCGAACTACGGCTTCAAGCTCTTCGGCGAAACCGTCAACAGCAACTCGATTTACCGCACCTTCGGCGAGCTGATGGACGCGCCCGTGCAGCGCTTCCCCCGACGCCTCGAACCGGGCATCGGCAACCGAATGCTGTCGCCGGAACGCACCGAGGAGCTGCGGTATCACGCACCGGGCGAACAGGAACAGCAGATACGGCCGATGGCGCACGCGCTCTGAACTGACGGTGGCGAGCGAAGCACCAACGCCAGATAGAGATCTGTAAAGACCGGCTATCGCCGTGTCTTCCGCGAGTAAGACGACTGCGGCAGTCCCGGCCACGAGATCTCGCGCAACACCAGTTCCACCTGCTCGGCCAGTAGCTCCATGCACGCCGACAGCTCGCCGGTCCGCGCGATCGCCGCGATCTCGCGTTCCTCGTCCGCACTTCGCGGGCGCGCCAGCCGCGCCAGGAACCGGATGTGCTCGCCCAACCGCACCAGCCGGAACTGACTCTCCTCCGGCAGAAAATAGCCCGTCGCCTCGAAATCCACGTTGTCATCAGACATACTCGCCGCCTCCATCCATGAAGTGCCCCCTCCGGGCGGAGGCTCGAAACCGCAGACAGCCGGCGCTTCCGTTGCGGGTACTGCAGTCATCCCACTGCGGATGCACCACGTCAGATCGACTGCACCTGCAAAGGAGTGGACACAAAGACGCCCTTGGCCGGAGGTATCACCATGCTCCCGCCGAAGCCAACCCACACACCACTAGGACCGAATGAAACCGCTAACAGGAAAAGCAATGCATCGACGCAACTTTCCTAAACAGCAGACACCTTCTTTTGCGCTCGCGGCACGCCGCCGCAGAGCGTGCCCTCACCCACCACATCGAACTGACGCCAATCCGGCACATGCGCGCTCATCAGCGCCTTGAATACCTTTCCATGGGTCGAATAGCGTAGATGCAAGAGCTCGTGGACAATCACGTAGTCTTGGAATCGCGGGTCTCGATCAAGCAGATCGACAGCCAACGTAATGATTCCTGACGATGAGCATGAGCCCCATTTCTTGCGCATCTCCTGGACGCGCACAACGCGCGGATTCACCTTGAGCTTCACCGCCCAGGTCATCGCGCGACGCTTCAGATCCTGCGCGGGATAACCCGAGGGCTTCACTTATTGCCCTCCATCAGCAGGATCCGAACGACGAGGTCCACAACGCGCGCCCGTTCCGTCGCAGCCAAGGCCAGAAACGGCTTGTACATTGCCGCGCGTAGTCGCCGCTGCTCGTCGGCGTTGACCAGTGCATTCGGGAATCGGCCTAGCAGTTCCTCCGCCTCCTTGGCCAACAGCATCGGATCGAGGGCTTGCGCCTTGACGGCCATGTCGTCACGCAGCACCCAGGCCACGGCAAAGGCGCGAGCGGACAAACCGCTGTCACGGGCCGCCTTCATCGCCGCTTCCTTTTCCGTCGCCAGTGCTGCCAACTGATCCATGGCGGCCAAACCGGTCGTGTTGCGCTCCTCCAAGTCCTTCAGAATGCGTTCGGCGCGGTCTTTTAATGGTTGAAGCACGGGCGCAGCGGCAGGATCCGAGTCGATTTCATGCTGCAGGCCGCGCACGAGATTGAACACCTTGCCCTCGTCACTGCCCTTGTCGCCGCGCAAGGATTGCAGCGTGGCTACATCGAAGGTGACGCTCTTGGTGAGCCGTCCCAATCCCTGCTGCTCGGCGCTTTCTTCGATCAGCCGGCGAGTCTTGTAGGCCAGATCGGCGATAAAGCCGACCTTCTCCGCATAGGCATTGCGCACCGCCGCATACAGTTGACTCAACTGCTTGTAGCTGGCGATGTGGTCGCGCAGCTCCGGCGAGGGAGAGAGGATTTCCCACAGCGCCTCGATTTCCTTGTAGTGCTCGAAGAACGTCTTGCGTGCCTCCGGTTCGAGGAAGCGCCCAAACACCAACTTCTCCAAGCGCTCGTCAGGCGCCCCATCGACATTGGCATCCAGGTAGTCCCGCTTGGCCTGGGCGATGCGGCGCAGGAAGTCCTGCAAGAGCACGTCCAGATCCTCGATCACGCCCCCCACGTCGCTGGAATCGAACTTCAGCGCTTTCTTCAGTTCGCGCAACACGCCGACGAAATCCACGACCAGCCCCACGCGCTTCTGCACGCCGTTGGCATCCACATACGGCCGGTTCACACGCGCGATGGACTGCAGCAGCACATGGTCGCGCATCGGCTTGTCGAGGTAGAGGCAATACAGCGGCGGTGCGTCGTAGCCGGTAAGCAGCTTGTCGGTGACAATCAGAATCTTCGGATTCTCGGCGGACTTCTTGAACAGCAGGCGCGCCTGTTCCTCGGCCTCGTCGGAAAGCTGCAACTTCGCAACCAGCGGTCGGTCGATCACATCGGCTGCGTTCTGGGTATAGACAGGCTCGCTCCATTCCGGCGGCAACAGCTTGTCCAACGCCTGTTTGTACTTGGCGCAGGCTTCCCGGTTCACCGCCACTACGAACGCCTTGTAGCCAAGCGGCAGCACGTTTTCCTTGAAGTGCTCTGCAACGAACGCCGCCACCTTCTCGATGCGGTCGTCGGCAGTCAAAAAGGTGCGCAAGCCCACGGCGCGATCGAGCACCTTGTTGAGCTCTTCCACATCCGACACGCCTTCGCTCTCGGCCAGGGCGAAGAATTCCTTGTCCAGCCGCTCGGCGGGCACGGTCATTTCGCTGGGCGCCATCACGTGCTTGATCGGCAGCGTGGTCTCGTCGGCGATGGACTCGGCAATCGAGTACTTGTCCAGATAGCCGGCGTCGTCCTGCGTGCCGAAAATCTTGAACGTCCCTTCGCCCTGTGCGCTGCGCGCGATCGGCGTACCGGTGAACCCGATGATGGTGGACTTGGGCAACGCTGCCATCAGGTAGGTGCCCAGGTCCTTCGCCACCGAGCGGTGCGCCTCGTCGATGAAGACATAGACGTTGTCGCGGGCACAGCTATCCTTCCTGATGTCCTCGAACTTGTGGATCATCGAGATGATGAGACCGCGAAAGTCTGCATCCAGCAGCTGCTGCAACCTCGCCTTGTTGCTGGCGCGCTCCACCGCGATGTCCTGCGCCTGCATCTCGCCCAGCAGCCGCTCCACCCAGCCCTTCAACTGGCCTTCCAGCTCAGTGCGATCCACGATCAGGAGCACGGTGGCATTCTGGAAGCGTGCCTTGTCCTCCAGGATCTGCCGCGCCGCCGTCAGCAGCGTGAAGGTCTTGCCCGAGCCTTGCGTGTGCCAGACCAGGCCGCGCGTCTTGGCCGGGTCTGCGCAGCGCGCCAGGATGGCGTCGATCGCACGGCGTTGGTGCTGGCGCAGCACGGACTTGCGGGTTTCGCCGTCCTGCACGTAGAACAGGATCCAGTGCTGCAACGTGCGCAGGAACTCGCTCGGCTCGAAGAACGCCTGCACCGCGAAGCGGTAGCTCTCCTCCGGCGCCTGTTTCCAGCGCGCCATGTCGCGACGGTTGGCGTTCCACGTCACCCCATACCAGTAGTCGAGCAGGTGCGTCACGTTGAACAACTGCGTGGTCGCCAGCAACTCCGGCGTTTCCAGTTCGTAGCGGCGCAGTTGCTGGATGGCCCGCTCGATGGCACCGCCGTCCTTCGGGTTCTTGTGCTCGACGATGACCACCGGCACACCGTTGACCACGAACATCACATCGGCGCGGTTGCCCTTGGGCCGTGCCGGCGACTTGCTCTTCCATTCCCAAGTCACATGAAAGACGTTGCCCGCCGTATGCTCGAAGTCGATCAGCGTCACCGTGCGGTGGCGCTTTTCGGCATCGTCGTACCAGGCGCGTTCGCCGCGCAGCCATGACAACAGTTCGCGGTTGCCTTCGATGCTGGCGGGTAGCGCGTCGAGCGTTTCGACGATGGAACGCACCGCGTCGGCCGTCAGCCACGGGTTGAAGGCTGCAAGCTTGCTTTCCAGCACGTCGCGGAAGAGGGTGCCGGCATCGCCGCCGCGTTTGGCGCGCGCGTCGTCGGGCGAGATCGTCGTCCAGCCGATGTCTGCCGCGTGGCGCACCATCGGGAACTGCACAGTTCCTGCTTCGCTGATTTTCAGGGGCTTGTTCATGCCGTGGCCTCAGCGAGTTGTGCAGGTGCACCAAGTAGCGCAGACAAGTCGAGATCGGCGACTCGGATTTCCCCCGTCATGAGCTTATGCAGCAGGGACTGGAACAGCTCTTCCAGTACTGCGCGCTTTTCGCGGTGCAGGGCGACCTTGCGATCCAAGGCATCGAGGATGGCGACGATTTCGCTTTGTTCGTCAAGAGTTGGCGGAATCGGAACTGGAAATTCCTTGAGTTTGGTGCTATTGATGCAAGCCAAGTTGGTTGTTTTGTGTGCGACTTTGAGAAAATACGCTTTTCCGTAAGCGCTCTGCGCAAGGTAGGCGAAAAACTCTGGCAGCAGCTGGCCGCGATCAGGACGCACCGCAAACACGTGATTTTGATGGACACAAAAGTCCAGTTCACCGCGCCAGATAAATCCACGCCCCAACTTGTCGAAATCTCCGCCTTCCGTAAGAACAACATCACCAGGGAGCAAGCGATACCTCTGAATTTCAGATTGACGGATGCGGATGGTTTTCATCTCCCGTAGATCGAGGCGGCCATCTTGCACATTGGCTACCCGAAGATATGGCACGTCCACAGCTTCGTCCTCAGGAAGTTTTCGCCCTTTTGCGGCGCCGGTCTGAACAGTTGCGCATTCATTCAACGGAATAACGGTCCACGCTTCTGGGATAGAGCCAAATCCGGTTTCCTTCTGCGCCTCGTCGCGCAAGCCGCGCGTGAACAGGCGGCTCATAGCGGCGCGCTTGAGTTCTTGTAACACCCCCAGTTGCGCAGACTGCTGTACCAGTGCCGATTCGGTTTGACGTAGCACAGCAGCAATCGCCTTCTGCTCATCTTCGTCAAAAGGATAGGAAAGCACCTTTTCCTTGAGGACGGCGAAGTGCCGGTTGTAACCACGCGCAGGCAAGTCAATCGCGCGGCAGGCGTAGAAGAAGAACAACGGGTCAATGCCGGGCTTCGGTCGCAACAGTTGCGTGCCGTCCGCGCCACGCGCGAATGGCTCATCCAAGAACTTGAACGCGCGGGTATGGTCGCCAAACACCACGAGCGGAAGCGGCGTTTCGATAATGGCGCCTTCATCATCAGTCCAGCCCGCAATCCGTTGCTGCCCCTGGTCTATGACAGGAAATCGACCTGACTGCTTGTAGTCCCGCGATTGAATCTTGCTCTTGCCCGCGACGGAAACCGGAACAATGCAATCAGCCACAGATTCGGTATTCCAAGATTCAGATTTCATGCACCCTCCGCCTTTGCCAATGGACGCAAGAGTTGCAGCAGGCGAGATGTGAGACTGGCTTCTTGTTTGTTGAGTTTTTCGAGCGTGAATAGGAGATTCGGAATCGAGCCGATCTGTGCGCCGCCTTCTTGCCCAACCCAGCGACTCGGACTCAGGTTGTAGTCCGCTTCTTCCTCCGCCTGCTGCGCAGTGATGACCGCCATCTCACCCTCGACCGGCTCGCCCTTCAGATACATCGCCGCCAGCGTGCGGATAGCGTCCTCGGGTAGGTAGTTCTTCGGCTTGCCCTTGCGCGAATACCGGCTGGCATTGAGCAGATGGATCTTGCCCTTGCGCGCGGCAGGCTTGCGCTTGTTCAGCACCACGATCACACCCGCCGCGGTGGTGTTGTAGAACAAGTTTTCGGGCAGCAGGATCACCCCATCCACCAGGTCGCGGTCCACGAACCATTTGCGGATGTTGCGCTCCTTGTCCTCGTTCTTGCTGCCGCTGCCGCGTGTGACCGCGCCGGTGTCCAGCACCACGCAGGCGCGGCCGGCCTCGTCCATCGCGGCCAGGGTGTGCTGCAACCAGGCCCAATCGCCCTTGCCGCTGGTGACGCCGCCCGCCGCCTGGAACCGCTCGAACGGATCGTTCTTGAACAGGTCCGGGGTGAAGGGCTGGTTCCACATCGGGTTGGCGATGAGGATGTCGTGGCCGCGAATCCTGCCCGCCGCATCGCGGAACTTGGGATTGATCATGGTGTCGCCGCGCGCCAGCTCCACCTCCATGTCGTGGATGATGGCGTTCATGCGTGCCACAGCGTAGCTTTCGGCCTGCAATTCCTGGCCACTCAGCTTCACCGGCACGCGGCTGGTGGGATCGAGCTCGCGGGCGACGAGCTGCAGCTTGATCAGCAGGCCCGCGGAACCGCAGGCGTAGTCATGGCAGGTTTCGCCGGGGCGCGGGCGCAGGATGTGCGCCATCAGGAAGCCCACCTCGGTGGGCGTGAAGAACTCGCCCGCACTCTGGCCGGAGCCTTCGGCGAACTTGCGCAGCAGGTATTCGTAGGCGCGCCCCAGAAAGTCCGGCTGCACGTCCGCCAGGCCGAGGCGATAGCGCGGATCGGAGAAGGTTTCGACCACGCCACGCAGTTTGGCGGGGTTGATGTCGCGCTCGCCATTGCGCTCGGCCGCGAAGTCCACCACATCCAGCACGCCAGACAGGTCGGGGTTGTGCTTTACAACGGCGCGCACAGCGCGGGTGAGGTGTTCGCCAATGTCACGCGGGGCGGTGCTGCGGCCTTTGTCGTCCACTGGCCAGTCGTAGGCTTCGCGCCCGCTGAGCACGGACCAGCGCGCTTCAGGCGGCAGGTAGAAGCGCAGCAGCGAGTGGTCAGATTCGGCGATTTCCAGCGCGGTGGGGCGATCGCCGTAGTCCTCGGCCAAGCGCGTGATTTCGTCGTCGAACACGTCGGACAGGCGCTTGAGGAACAGCAGTGGCAGCAGGTAGTCCTTGAACTTGGCCGCGTCCTTCTCGCCCCGAATGGAGCAGGCGGCGTCCCACAGCATTTGCTCCATCGGCTTGGTGGTGGGAGCCGCCGCCGCCCGCCGCCCCCGGCGAGGCGTTGCAGCAACAGACGCCTGCCCCTCCCCTGCGGCGGAAACTTCCGACACGCCAGCCTCCAGCGCAAGCGCAGCGATTGCCTCCTGTGCCGCGCGTTGCGGCTTACTGATGCCGCCTTCCCAGCGATTGACGGTGGCAAAAGAGACCCCAAGACGGTCGGCGAGCTGTTCCTGGGTGAGATTGAGTTCTGCGCGGATAGCACGAAGCGTCGCAGTGAAAGAAGTTAAATTTGTCATGTTTGCTATATTTGCAATATAGCGAAATCATGTCAAGGAAATTTTTACCCGTGAGGGCTTAAGCGCTCTGCCATGGGACAGCTACCCCAAAATTCACCCAAACCTTTGATTTACCTGAACTTCACTCACTCGCCCCCAGCAAGAAACCACACCGGCTTGAGCGGCAAACGCGCCCGGGCGATGTCGTCGAGTTGCGCATAGTGCGCCGTCCACAACCCCAGCAGCTTGCGCGCATCGATCAGGCTGATGCGCCGATGCGACTGCCGCGCTTCGTAGTCGGCATCCTTGGTGAAACCGGACAAGGCGACGAACAGGCCCACGTCGCCTTCGCCGAGCACGGCCATGAAGCTGCGCAGGCCCATCACGTCGATGCGCGGAGAGTTGGCGTTGCGCTTGACCTGCACCTTGATGCGCGGCGGCCGGGTGCCGAGCGGGTCGTTGTAGGCGATGATGTCGGTGCCGCCGTCCTTGCCGGGCGGGGCGATCCAGGCGACGTGGTAGCCCATCGCCTTCAGCAGTGAGCCGACCAGTTCCTGGAAGTCGTATGGCGGCATCGCCGCCAGGTACGCCTCGATCTCGGTCCAGGCCATCTCCTCGGCTTCTTCAAGGGTGATGGTGGCCGAGCCTTCGCCGAGTTCTTCCTCACCCTCCTCGTCCTCCACGGGGTCCGGCTGGGCGCTCTTCCATTTCCGGTAGAGCTGGCCGACCGCACGGGTGAATTGTTCGGGGTCGGGATAGGCCTGCAAGGCAGCTTCACCATCGGGCGTCAGGGTCCAGATACCCTTGTCCTTGACCATCCAGCCGGCCTTGACCGGCGCCACAGTGCTGAAGCGCACGATCTTCTCGAAACGGCGGCCGCCGGTCTGGTAGTCCCCTGCCTCGTACTCGGTCATCGTGACCTGCTTCGCCAGCACCTCCAGCGCATCGCTGGCCCGCATCCCCTCCGGCTGCGCCTTGAGGATCTGGAACAGCATGCGGATCAGTTCGCCTTTGCGGCGCTTGGTGATGTTGGCCATCGGCTCTCCATGTCTCCGGTGTGTTAGCGCGGGGAACGGGTCATGATAGCCGCCTTCACGCATTGCGGAATTCCAGCCACGCTTTGCCGCGCACACGCCCTGTCGAAGCAAACGCATCCCCAGGCGGCCTCCCGACTCCGCATCCGCGGGCTCATATCTTTAGTTCCCAGAGTCTTCAATACGTAGCAGGTCGGTAGCGTTGCAGCCCACCTGCTTTGACTCAGTGATAGTCGTCTTCGCGCTGATGCCGAACCGCCAGCACGGTGACGCATTGGCTGTCCTCGATCTCGAACAGCAGCACATAGCCACTGGCGCCAAAGCCGATCACCAACTCGCGCAGAAATGGATCCCCTGGGCCTGCCTTGCGGCAGCTCAACGGCGCAAGTTCAAGCACGGTGATGCCGTCTCGGATGGCCTGCAGCGCGCGCTCGGCCACGGTGAAATCGCCCTCTGCGCGTTGCAGCAGCCAGTCGTAGAGGCGCGAGAGGTCTTCGCGCGCTTCCTCCGTGAAGCGGACGGTGAATCCCACGCTGGCTTAGCCCTTCTGGGCCGTATCCAGCCGGGACTGCAGCCCAGCCAGCACGTCTTTCGCGTCGATGTAGAGGCCCGACTGCCGGGCGCTATCGCGCGATGCCAGGCCGCGCGCGATAAACGCGTCCTGCTGCTGTCGCAGCTGAACTTGGGCGCGCACGGACTGCTCGACGAAGCTGGACAGGGTTTCGCCCTTTTGCAGCACCGCCTCGGCAGCCTCGCGCAGTGCAGGATCGACCCGGAGCGAAGGCAGGGATGCTGATTTCATGCGACACCTCATGCGTTGCAATTGCAACGCATGATGACAGGCGGACGCAATGTCTTCAACCAAGAACCCACTTGTGTGTGGGTGCCACTCGAATCGCTAGGCCAATTCCTCAGGCCACGCCCTGCCCCACCACAAACACCACCCCATCCCCCCCACCCCCGCTCTGCCGCAACCGCCCCTCTGTCTCCATCGCCTCCAGCGACACATCCGCACCGAGGTCAGTCGCCACACCCTCCAGCGTCAACCCCACCCAACGATCGCGGCCGGCATGCTTGGCGCGGTACAGCGCGGCGTCGGCGATGCGCAGGCTCAGCGGCCAGTCGCCGCCGGGGTGGGCGGGGAACAGGCTCACGCCCATCGATACAGTGAGGGCGATGCGGCCGCTCGGGCGCACCAGCGGTTCGGCCTGCAGGCGTTCGCGCAGGCGGCGAAACAGGCGTGGGGCGTCGGCCAGGGTGCCGCCGGGGCAAATCCACAGGAACTCTTCGCCGCCCCAGCGGGCGATGATGTCGGTGCTACGTGCACACTCGCGCAGCAGGTCGCCCAGGTGCATCAGGGCGTGGTCGCCGCCTTCGTGGCCGTGCAGGTCGTTGACACGCTTGAAATGGTCGACATCCAGCAGCGCGATCAGTAGCGGTTCCTGCGTGCGCTCCGGCGTCGCGGCGGCCTCACGTGCCTGCAACCAGGCGGTGATGTAGCGGCGGTTGCGCAGGCCGGTGAGGGCGTCCTCTTCGCTCTGGCGGCGGATGGTGGCGGTAAGCTGTTCCAGTTCGCGGTGCTGGGTCTGGATCTCGTCGTTCTTGCGCGCCAGTTCGGCGTTGATGCGCCGGCGCACGCGGCCTTCGCGCACCTTGAGCAGGAAGAAGCCGGCCAGCGCCAGCAGTGCGGCGAGCAGACCGTACAGCACGCTGCGCTGGCGCTGTTCGCGCGCCTGCAGTTGCGCGTAGGCGGCCTGTTCGGCGGCGCGGGTGCGGCCGAGCGCGGCCAGTTCGCTCTTCTTGCGCGCCAGGTCCACCGCCGATTCAAGCTCGGCGATGCGGGTCTTGGATTCGACATTCACCGCTTCGTCGTTGACTGCCTTGTATTCGCGCATCAGCGCCAGCGCCTCGTGGTCGCGGCCGAGCGCGTCGAGGTTGTCGATCATGCGCGGGTACAGTTCCAGCCGCCGCGGCACGTTGTCCGAGTGCGCGAACAACTGCCGCGAGCGCTCGAACGCGGTGGCTGCGGCCTCGCGCTGGCCGAGGTCCGCCAGGGTGACGCCAAGATTGGAATAGACGATGGCGGCTTCGCCGTTGTCGCCATGATCGCCGCCATGCGCAACGTTCTCCAGCGCCGCGGCGGCTTCGCGCAACAGCGGCAAAGCCTCCTGCGGGCGATGCTGGCGACGCAGCACGTTGGCGAGGTTGTTCAGCGGCCCGACCACCGACGCCTTGTCGTCGGCGCGCGCCGACGCCAGCGCCTGCCGGTAGATGGCCTCGGCACGCGGCAGCTCGTTGGCGCCTTCGTAGGCCGAGCCGAGGTTGTTGAGCACATCGGCGCGCGCCAGTCCCTTGCGCGGCTTGGCATCGTAGGCGGCCAGCGCACGTTGTCCGTACTCGATCGCCTTTTCCCACTCGTGGGCATAGACGAACACGCCGGTGGCGTTGTGCAGCATGGCGGCGTCGTCCGGTTTGCCCAGCGCCTTGCCCACGCGCTCCACTTCGAGCACGGCGGCGATGGCATCGGGCATGCGGCCCTGCTGCGAGGACACGATGAAGATGATCTGATTGGCGTTGTACTCCACCAGGTCGGGATGGGTGCGCACCTTCGACAAGGCGATGCGGGCGACGCGCAGGGCGTCGTCCTGCGCGCCCATCAGGTAGTAGGAAGCAGCGAGCATTCGCCACAGTTCAGCGATCTTTGGTTCGTCCGGCAGTTCTTTTTCCAGGCGCCGCATCTCGCCCTCAAGCTGGGCGATGCGAGCAGCATCGCGGGGCCGCCAGATGTCGCCATTGAGCTTTTTGAGCAAACGCAGCCGCTGCTGCGGCGACAACGGCTGGGCGAGCAACGCCGAGCCGATGGACACCACGGTGTCCGGCTGACCCGCCGCGGACGCCGCGTCCACCAGTTCCAGGCCAAGGGGAACCAAGCCCTGCTTGTCGGCCGCGGCCTCCCACGCCGGCAAGCCCATGCGCAGCGCGGCCGTCGGATCGTCGGCACGCACGGCCGCCACGCAGGCCGGCAACGCCTGCGCCGGCACGCACGCGGGCGCCGACGTCGTCTGTGCCGCCGCGCACGGCGCGAGCACACCCCACCACAGCAGCGCCCCGAGCGACTGCCAGACCAAGCGACTGCGCACTGCCTTCTCCCCCAAGATGCCGCGGCGCACGCCGGAGTCCTGGGCGCGGCAATTGCCGGCGCAATCTGGTTCTCCGCGTGCCGCTGCCGATGTGCAGCGACGCCGACCCGTGCACTGCTATCGGCCGCGAAGGCGATTTCTTGAGTCCTATCCCACGGAGGAAGGAACTTGGCGCACGCTACGCCTCCATGCATTTGCGCCAGGGCGGACCGCAACCAGCCCCTTTCCCATCGGGAGAGGGGTTGTGGTGAGGGTCGCAGCACGCTGTGCACCGCGCATCCCGGATCCCGACGCCCCCATCACAGCGGCGTCAGGTGCCGGAGCTGCGCATCATCGGGAAACGCCCGCACGCGGTAGCGCGGCGGATACAGCGGCGGCTGCGGCTGCATCAGGTCGCCGAATGCAGTAATCGCCTCGTCCCAGGCCACCACGACGACCTCGTCCCCCTCGGCGTCGTCGCGCGGGACGATCAAGGCAATCCTGTCGACCCTGGGCAGCAACGTGTCGACGCCCTTGGTCCAGGTGCAGAGCGAAAACTGCCGCACACCCTCGTCGCGCTCCTGGTAGACGCTGAACGATGCGACGAAGATGTCCTGCTCAGTGGCGTCGTGGAGCTTGTCCAGCGCCGCCTTCTGATCGGCATAGGCAGGCGCGTCCAGCAGCCGGCGCAGGTCCGCCTGGCGCTGGCGCTGCTCGGGCGACGCCAGCGCGAACGGCACGATGCGGCGCGCCTCGTCGTAGGTGAACACCAGCGCCGACACGCTGCGCCCTTGCGCGGCCACTTCCAGGCTCAGTTCCAGCATCGCGCCGATGGCGGCCGCATCGCGATCGCCCACCACCAGCAGGCAGTCGCGCGCCGGCAGCATGAACAGCGGATTGCCCGCCACCGGAACGCGGTACAGCACATCGGGCAGCAAGGCACGACTGGTGTCGTAGGCGTCCTGCCATGCGCCGCGGAACACGCCGGGTGCGACTTCGACAAAATGGTCGGCGGTTGCCTCGCGCAGATTGTCGCGGGCGATGGCCAGGCCTTCGTCCAGGGTGATCCCCCATGCCGCGCGCGGCCCCTGGAACAGCGTGGAAATCGTGTCCGGCAGATCCAGCGCCAGCAGTTCGACGCAATCCTCGGCAATGTCGCGCCATGCATACGGGAATGGCGCATCAAGACCCTTCTCAAGCACGTGCTCCAGCCGCAGCTCCTCGAACATGCCGCGATTGCGGATCACCGGCATCAGCGTCGCGCGCACCTCTTCGAATGTCTTTTCCCGTCCACTCTCTTCCTGTGCGTTGAGCGATGACGTCACGTAGGCGCGCAATGCCTCGGCGCGGCCCTTGCGCGGCGCGGTCTTGTAGGCCTGATAGGCGTTGTGCAGATAGATGGTGTAGCCGTTGCCGCCGACCAGCCGGAACGCGTCGGGCTGATAGACCAACTCCTCGCGATAGCCGCGCGCGCGCAGGGCGTCGGTGTACATCGTGGCGAAGGCATCGGGGCTGGGCGTGCGGTTGAACAGCGTATCGAACAGTGCAGCGAACATCGGCGGTCGTCCTTGTCGAGTGGCGGCATGTGGGTGCCGCGCGGAATGCTAGCGCAGCTTCGCTGTAGCCGCAGATCGACGCGGACTGTTGCTCGTGCAAAGGCAACCCAGCAATTGCGAGCGCGCGGAGCCGCAAGACGACACGCGCGCTACTTGCAGCCATCCGCACACCCGCACGCATTCCCGGCGCGCCACATCATGCATCTCGGTGTGCGCGTTCAAGTAAAAAGCCCCGCTGTCGCGGGGCTCTTTGGAGACTCGGCGCCTCCTTCTCCCGCGTACGGGAGAAGGATCCGCGTGCCACCTGCGTCAGGCAAACGGATCCTGCAGCACCATGGTGTGCTCGCGGTCCGGGCCGGTGGAGACGATCGAGATCGGGCAGCCGGCCAGTTCCTCCAGCGCGCGCAGGTAGGCGCGGGCGGCGGGCGGCAGTTCGTCCCACACGGTGATGCCGTGGGTGTTCTCGCTCCAGCCCGGGAATTCCAGGTACACGGGGGTGCACTCTTCCCAGCCCTGCGCGTCCAGCGGCGCGTATTCGGTGCGCTTGCCGCGGTACTCATAGGCGATGCACACCCTCAGCTTCTCCATGCCGTCGAGCACGTCGAGCTTGGTGATGCACAGGCCGGAGATGCCGTTGATGGCCACCGCGCGCTTGAGCGCGACGATGTCCATCCAGCCGCAGCGGCGCGGACGGCCGGTGGAGGCGCCGTACTCGGCGCCGCGGTCGCGGATGCCCTGGCCGATCTCGTCGTCCAGTTCGGTCGGGAACGGGCCGCCGCCGACGCGGGTGGCATAGGCCTTGGCGATGCCCAGCACGTAGTCGATGTCCTGCGCGCCCACGCCGGTGCCGGCCAGCGCGCCGCCGACGGTGGTGTTGGAGCTGGTGACGTAGGGATAGGTGCCGTGGTCGATGTCCAGCAGCGCGCCCTGCGCGCCTTCGAACAGCACGCGCTTGCCCTGCTTGCGCAGGTCGTGAAGGATGCCGGCGACGTCGGACTTCATCGGCTGCACGTACTCGCCGAAGGCCAGCGCTTCGTCGAAGGTCTTCTGGAAGTCGACCGCTTCCACGCCCAGGTACTTGGTCAGCACGAAGTTGTGGTAGTCCAGCGCGGTGCGCAGCAGCTCTTCCAGCTGCGGCGGGTAATGCAGGTCGGCGACGCGGATGCCGCGGCGCGCCACCTTGTCTTCGTAGGCCGGGCCGATGCCGCGGCCGGTGGTGCCGATGGCCTTGCCGCCGGCGGCCTTCTCGCGGGCCTGATCCAGGGCGATGTGGTACGGCATGATCAGCGGCGCGGCCGGCGAGATCTTCAGGCGCGAACGCACTTCCACGCCGGAGGTCTCCAGCTCCTCGATCTCCTTGCGCAGCGCGGCCGGGGAGATCACCACGCCGTTGCCGATCAGGCACAGCGCGTCGGCGCGCAGGATGCCGGACGGGATCAGGTGCAGGACGGTCTTCTTGCCGTTGATGACGAGGGTGTGGCCGGCATTGTGGCCGCCCTGGAAGCGGACGACGGCGCCGATTTCCTCGGTGAGCAGATCGACGATCTTGCCTTTGCCTTCATCGCCCCACTGGGCGCCGAGCACGACAACTGACTGACCCATGGCTGGGTAACTCCTGGTTTGCTGCGCGACCGTCGGGGCCACGCGGATGTGGTGGCCGTGCGGGGACGACCGGCACCGGTGCGGCCGCTCCATCGGGGAGCGTCCAGGCGGCGGCGGACCCATACACGGAAAAAGCCGGTCGAGACGCTCGCGTGGAGCGGGCCCGGCCGGCTTTTGTGCATTATCCGGGTTTTGGGTGGCAGTCACCACCCCCTGACCGGCCGCGTTCAGGCCCGGCGACCGCCACCCGCCTGGCTCAGCCGCGCACCCACCACAGCGCCAGCAGGCCCACGCCGACGGCAATGGCGCCGGCCCCACGCAACTGCCGCGGCGGCATGCTCAACATCTGCTGGACCATCCGCCGCCATGCCTCCGGCGCGGCGAACAGCAGCAGGCCTTCGAGGATCACCATCAGGCAGACCGCGGCGATGAGATCGTGCATGGCGGTCGCCAGAGATGAGTGGCCGTCAAGACGGATGCAGGAGTATCAGAGCAAGAGCAACAGCTTCCGCTGAAGCGGGTCACTTTTCTTTGCTTGTGCAAAGAAAAGTAACCAAAAGAAAGCACACCCCGACTCCGCGCCCTTCGCGCTGCGCGCTACGGGTCCGCGAACAGGACGGGATTCGCGGAAGGGGCATCCTGCCCCTGCCGCGAACGGCGCACATCCATGTGCGCCGCCCTTCGGGTTTTTCCCGCCCTGTTCGCCGCTACGTAGGGGGCCCGGCACATCAAAAGCGAAGCAAAAGCAACAATCGCAAGAGCAAAGAAGAGGCTGAGCAGGGAACCCGTCCTTACGAATCCCCAATCCCCACTCCCCAATCCCACCCCTCAGCGATCGCTCTTGAGGTACTGCAGGAACGGATCGTTCTTGTCGAGCACGATCACGCCGTTGCCGTCGGCCATGGCGCCGCGGTAGGCCTCCAGGCTGCGGTAGAAGGCGTAGAACGACGGGTCGGCGGAGCCAGCCTTGCCGTAGACGCTGGCGGCCTCGGCATCGCCTTCGCCGCGCAGCTTCTGCGCGTCGCGCTCGGCCTCGGCGACCAGCACCGTGCTCTCGCGGTCGGCCTGGGCACGGATGGTCAGCGCCTGCTCCTCGCCCTCGGCGCGCAGCTTGGCCGCTTCCTGCTTGCGCTGCGCGCGCATGCGCTCGTACACGTCGGTGATCACCTGGCTGTCGGTCGGCAGGTCGATCTGCTTGATGCGCAGGTCGACGATCTGCATGCCCAGGGTCTTGCTGGCCGCGTTGATGGCCACCAACTGCTTGGCGATCAGTTCGCTGCGGTCGCCGGACACCAGCTGCTGCAGGGTGCGCGAGTTGATCTGGTTGCGCAGCGAGTCGGTGATGATCGGCGCCAGCAGGCTGTTGGCCACCTTCTCGTCGCCGCCCTGGGTGGCGCGGTAGAAGGCGCGCACGTCGGAGATGTAGCCGATGGCGAAGAAGCTGACGCTGACGTCCTTCTGCTCGGCGGTGAAGTAGCGCGCGGGGGTGGTGTCGATCACCTGGAAGCGGCGGTCGAACATGCGCACCGACTCGACCAGCGGCACCTTGAAGTGCAGGCCCGGCTTGAGGTCGGCACGCACCACGCGGCCCAGGTTCAGCACCATCGCCGCCTTGTCCTCGGGCACCACGAACACCGAGCTGAGCAGCGCGAACAGCGCGACGACGGCAATGCCGGCCCACAATGACAGTTTCATCGCTGGATCTCCTCACGGCCGGTCGGGCGCGGCGTGCGCTCCGGGTTGCGGACACTTTCGGCCGAACTGCTGTTCAAGGACGGCATCAGCACCTCCTGCGGCACCGTCGGCAGCGATCCGCCAGTGGTCGGCGAGGTCGGCGGGGTGGACGTGGCGGGCGCCTTGCCCTCGGCCGGCATCGGCACGTAGATCAGCTGGCGGCCGTCGCCGCCGATGACCTTGCGGTTCTCCGCCAGCACCTGCTGGATCGTCTCCAGCCACAGCCGCTTGCGGGTGACCTCCGGCGCGTTCTGGTACTGCTGCTGGAGCAGGGTGAAGCGCTCGGCGTCGCCCTGCGCGCGGGCGATCGCCGCTTCCTTGTAGCCTTCGGCGACGGTACGGGTGCGTGCCGCCTGGCCGCGCGCCTCCGGCACCACCTTGGCGGCATAGGCCTGGGCCTCGTTGATCAGCCGCTCCTTGACCTGCTGGGCGCCGTTGACCTCGTCGAAGGCCGACTTCACTTCCTCCGGCGGACGCGCGTCGGGCAGGGTCAGGCCGGTCACGATCAGGCCGGTGTGATAGGCCTTCAGCGCGGCCTGCAGGCGCTCGCGCGCGGCCACCGCCATCGGGCCGCGGTTGTTGAGCACCGTGTTGAGATCGGAACGGCCGATCTGTTCGCGCACCGCGCTCTGCGCGGCCTGCTCCAGCACCAGGTCGGCGTTACGCGCACCGAACACGTAGGTGCGCGGGTCCTCGACCCGGTACTGCACGTTGAGCGAGACGTTGACGATGTTCTCGTCGCCGGTCAGCACCGGCAACTGGCTATCGAAGGTCTTGATGCGGGTGGCATCGACCTTGCGCACGGTCTCGATCGGCCACGGCAGCTTGAAGTTCGGGCCGGGTTGCAGGATCCGCGAGAACTGGCCGAAGCGCAGGACCACGCCGCGCTGCTGCTCGCCGATCAACTGGAAGCTGCTGAACAGCAGCAGCAGCACCACCGCGCCGAGGATCCAGCGGCCGATGCCGCCGCCATCGCCGAACAGGTCCTTCAACGGACCGGGCAAGCCGCCCCACTTTCCTCCCCCATTGCCGCCACGCGGCGGCCAGGGACCGCGCCCGTGATTGTCCGGGCCGTCTCCGCCCTTGCCGCCAGGTGTATTCCAGGCCATGCATGCTCCAAGAAGGAAGGTGGCGACGCGTCGGTCACGCGCCGGTCACCGGATAATGAGTCGCCGATTCTACAAGATGGGGCAGGCCCGCCGTTTCGAAAGGGTATCTTGGTGCATTCCTGCGTGCCGACCAAGGTGTTCCATGTCCGTTCCCGCCCAGTTCTCCGCCTTCCGCATCCACCAGGACGCCGCCGGCTACCACGCCGGCATCGCCCCGCTGTCGCTGGACCAGCTCAACGACGGCGAAGTGGTGATCCGCGCGGCCTGGTCTTCTGTGAACTTCAAGGACGCGCTGGCCGGCACCGGCCAGGGCAAGATCCTGCGCCGCTTCCCGCTGGTCGGCGGCATCGACGTGGCCGGGCACGTGGTCGCCTCCAGCGACCCGGCGTTCAAGGAAGGCGATGCGGTGCTGGTCACCGGCTGCGGCCTCAGCGAGACCCGCGACGGCGGCTACAGCGAGTACGTGCGCCTGGAGTCGAAGTGGGTGGTGCCGCTGCCGGTCGGGCTGAGCCTGCGCGAGAGCATGGTGCTGGGCACCGCCGGCTTCACCGCGGCGCTGGCGCTGCTGCGCCTGCTCGACAACCGCCAGACGCCGGCGCATGGCCCGCTGTGCGTGACCGGCGCCACCGGCGGGGTCGGCTCGCTGGCGATCGACATCTTCAGCCGCGCCGGCTTCGAGGTGCATGCGGTCAGCGGCAAGGCCGACCGCGCCGCGCAGCTCAGGGCCTGGGGCGCCACCCAGGTGCTGGGCCGCGAGGCCCTGCAGACCACGCGGCCGCTGGACTCGGTGCGCTTCGGCGGCGGCCTGGACAACGTGGGCGGGGCGATGCTGACCAGCCTGCTGGCGCAGACGGCGCCGTACGGCAACGTCGCCAGCGCCGGCCTGGCCGCGACCGCGGAGCTGGACATGACGGTGATGCCCTTCATCCTGCGCGGGGTGTCGCTGCTGGGCATCGGCTCGGCCGGCACCGCCCGCGACCTGCGCGACCGCATCTGGCAGCACCTGGGCAGCGACTGGAAGCCGCGCCACCTGGACACGATCTGCACCCGCGAGGTGGATCTGGCCGGGCTGCCGGAGGTGTTCGCCACGATGCTGGCCGGGCAGTCGTTCGGGCGCACCGTGGTGCGGCTGGATCCGAGCGCGTAGCCACGCCGACGCTTTGTGACACGCAGCGCTTTCCGCCCTCGCGCCGCTGCCACTACACTCGAAGCTTCCTAGGGGGAACCACATGGCACGCATTCTGATCGTCGACGATTCGCCGTCGCAGTTGCTGGGCATCCAGCGCATCGTGGAAAAACTGGGGCACGAAACGATCACCGCCACCGACGGCGCCGCCGGCGTGGAAGCGGCCAAGGCAGCCTTGCCGGACCTAGTGCTGATGGACGTGGTGATGCCCAACCTCAACGGCTTCCAGGCCACCCGCACCCTGCGCCGCGAACCGACCACGCAGAACATCCCGGTGATCCTGGTCACCACCAAGGACCAGGACACCGACCGCATGTGGGGCATGCGCCAGGGCGCCCGCGCCTACATCACCAAGCCGTTCTCCGAGGACGAGCTGTACGAGGTGATCGAGCGGGTGTTCAGCGGTGAGGATGTGCCGTAGAAGCCGGGATTGGGGATTGGGGATTGGGGATTGGGGATTGGGGATTCGTAAGGGCGGGTTTACGGGCGGCGTTTGAGCGCGCGGCGTAAGGCCGCATTGCAATCGGTGCCCCTTGTAGGAGCGGCTTCAGCCGCGACAGGGGTTACCGGTAACGCCCGTCGCGGCTGAAGCCGCTCCTACGACAAGCCGGGCAATGGATGGAACCAAAAGAAGAGCAGGTGGCGTCTCTTGTGGGAGGGGCTTCAGCCCCGACGCTTCAAAGGTCGAGGCGTCGGGGCTGAAGCCCCTCCCACAGAAAAGCAGCACAGCTGCAGACTTGCGAAGCGCGTACGCTGATCGGCGATGCCGCTGTGGCCGTGCGCCGCAGCGGCTCTAGCGCAGTCACGCTTGCAGGCGCATGACGAGCCGGGCCGCGCAAGCGGGTACGGCCGCTTTATCGGGCCGGCATGGCGGCTGAAGCCGCCCCTACAACGCCACAGTGCGAAGGGACGCCGCTCTTGCGAATCCCCAATCCCGACTCCCCAATCCCCCGCAATCAAACGGCTTCGCCAAAGGCCTTGGCCAACCCGCGATACGCCTTGCGCTGCGCTTCGGTTTCCGGCGCCGGCGCCAGCACTTCCAGTTCGACGATCTGGTCGCCCGGCGGGGTACCCGGCAGGCCGCGGCCGCGCAGGCGCAGCTTGCGGCCGGCGTCCGATTCCGGGGGAATCTTCAGTTCCACCGCCCCGCCCAGGGTCGGCACGCTGATGGTGGTGCCCAGCGCCGCCTGCCAGGGCGTCACCTGCAGGGTGTAGAGGATGTTGCGGCCGTCCACCTCGAACTGCGGGTGCGCGGCGTACTCGATCTCCAGCAGCAGGTTGCTGCCGCCGTTGCCCTGCCCGCTCAGCCGGATCACCTGGCCGGGGCGCACGCCCTTGGGCACGCGCACGTCCAGTTGCTTGCCGTTGATGGTGATGCGCACGCTGTCGCCGGCATACACCGCTTCCAGCGGCACCGCCAGCTTGGCGCGGGTATCGCCGCGCGGCGTGCCCGGCCCCGGACCCGGGCCGGCGCCGCCCTGGCGGGCGCGCTGCTGGCGGGCGAACAGGCTCTCGAAGAAATCGCTGAAGCCGCCGCCAGCGCCGCCATTGCCGAACACTTCCTCGAAATCGAAGCCCTGCGCGCCGCCGTAGTTGGGCGGCGCGTGGAACTCCTCGCCCGGGCGGTAGCCCTGCGCGCGCAACTGGTCGTAGGCGGCGCGCTTGGGCGGGTCGCGCAAGGCCTCGTAGGCCTCGTTGACGGCCTTGAACTTTTCCTCGGCCCCAGGCTCCTTGCTGACGTCGGGATGGTACTTGCGCGCCAGCCGCCGGTACGCGGTCTTGATCTCGGCATCGCCGGCGCTGGGTTCCACGCCCAGGGTCGCGTAGTAATCCTTGAATTCCATCCATCACCTCAAAAAAGAGTCGGCCCGCCGCCTTGCGGCAACGGGCCGGTTGCATGCACTGCGCCATCGCCCGGCCATTCTACGGCCGGCGGCGAGGGCGCGGCGTCGCGAGGGCGACGCCGCTGCGGGCGGGCGCTTACTGGACGATCGTGGCCCCGGTATCGACCTGGATGCGACGCGGCGTGCTCGCCGGACGCTTGGGGATGCGCACTTCCAGCACGCCATGGTAGCCGGTGGCGGAAATGCCGTCCGGATCGGCGCTGTCGGGCAGCGCGAAGCGACGGTGGAAGCTGCCGTAACGGCGTTCGATGCGCGAGAAGCGCTCGCTGTCGGCGGCCGACTCGCTCTTGCGCTCGCCCTTGATCGAGAGGATGCCCTTGTCCATCGACACCTCGATCTCCGACGGGTCGATGCCCGGCAGGTCGGCGTACAGCACGAAGCGCTCCGGCTCTTCCTTGATGTCCACGCGCGGCACCCACTGCGCGGTGACGACGGCCGATTCGTCGGTGCCGCCATTGGGGTCGAAGAAGCGGTCGAACACCTGCTTGATCTCGTTCTGGAATGCGGCCTGGGCCGGCCACTGGCGATAACGGACGATGCTCATCGTGGTCTCCTGAAACGTGAATGAGGTACACCCCCGGAGGGGCGGTTCGCGGCGGCGGGACCGGCCCGCCGTCCATGCCCGTCAGATAGGCGTGCCGCGGCGCTTTTCAAGGCGTTGACGCCACCTTCCCATTTCCGTTTCTAGACTCGGTTCATCCAAGGAGCCCGACATGCCCATCCAGACCGGCGAACGCATTCCCGAAGTGGTGCTGCAGCGCATCCGCGACGGCGTGGAAGCGGTGGATACGCGCACCCTGTTCGACGACCGCCGCGTCCTGCTGTTCGCGGTGCCCGGCGCCTTCACCCCGACCTGTTCGGAGAAGCACCTGCCCGGCTATGTGGAGCACTTTGAGGAGTTCCGCAAGCGCGGCATCGAGGTGTACTGCATGGCGGTCAACGACCCGTTCGTGATGCAGGCCTGGGGCAAGAGCCAGTTGGTGCCGGACGGCCTGCAGATGCTGTCCGACGGCAACGGCGACTTCGCCAAGGCGCTGGGCCTGGAACTGGACGCCAGCAGCTACGGCATGGGCGTGCGGGCGCGGCGCTTCGCGCTGTACGCCGACGACGGCGTGGTGCGTGCGTTGTTCGTCGAAGCACCGGGCGAGTTCAAGGTCTCCGCCGCCGACTACGTACTGCAACACCTTCCCGACTGAATCCCCTTACCCACCACAGGAAACGGCCAGCCATGTCCAACAAGCCAGCCACCCCGAACACCGACGCCAAGCCGCTGCAGCACACCGCCGGCCTCACCGACACCGCCACGCTGCGCGCCAATGCCCGCCAGAGCATCGAGGACGGCGCGATCACCAAGAGCTACAGCGCCGACCGCGAGGCGGTGATCAAGATGCTCAACGACGCGCTCGCCACCGAATACGTGTGCGTGCTGCGCTACTACCGCCACTACTTCATGGCCGCCGGCATGCTTGCGGACGCGGTCAAGGCCGAGTTCCTGGAGCACGCGCAGCAGGAGCAGGCGCACGCGCACAAGCTGGCCGAGCGCATCGTGCAGCTGGGCGGCGAGCCGGACCTCAATCCGGATACCCTGACGGCGCGTTCGCATGCCGAGTACAAGGAAGGCGAGGATCTGCGCGACATGGTCAAGGAAAACCTGATCGCCGAGCGCATCGCCATCGACAGCTATCGCGAGATGATCAACTTCGTCGGCGACAAGGACACCACCACCAAGCGCATCCTGGAAGACATCCTGGCCCAGGAAGAAGAGCACGCCGACGAGTTCTCGGACATGCTGGAAGGCTGGATCGGCAAGTAAGCCGGTTTCGCTTTTACGCGCTTTCGTAGGAGCGGTTTCAACCGCGACAGGCCGTGCTGATGACGCCTGTCGCGGCTGAAGCCGCTCCTACTGTTCTTCTGGTCTGACACACATGGTTGAAGCAACTGCAAAGGCTTTCGCCCTGACGGGCGAGTTACTTTTCTTTGCTCGCGCAAAGAAAAGGTAACCAAAAGAAAGCGCGCCCTGCCTTCGCGCCCTCCGCGCTGCGCGCTCCGGGTCCGCGAACCAGACGGGATCCGCGGAAGGGGCATCCTGCCCCTGCCGCGGACGGCGTACATCCATGTACGCCGCCCTTCGGGTTTTTCCCGCCTGGTTCGCCGCTTCGGAAGGGAACCCGGTAAATCAACAGCCGAAGCAACAGCAACAGCAACAGCGCAAGCGCAAGCGGAAGCGGAAGCGGAAGCGGAAGCGGAAGCATCGAAGCATCGACGAGGAGTACGAACAACCCCGAAGCAGCCCAACAACAACGTTCAGCAGCTCAGACGTTCAACAACAAAAACTCCCGCTCCCACGAACTGATCACCCGGAAAAACGTCTCGTACTCCTTGCGCTTGACCGAAATGTACGCCCGCACGAAGCGCGGCCCCAGCAACTCCTGCAACGGCGCGCACCGCTCCAGCTCGTCCAGCGCCTCGCCCAGCGAGCGCGGCAACTGATAGCCCATCTCCTTGCCGCTGCCCGTGGTCGGCTCGGTCGGCTCGAGCTTCTCGCGGATCCCGAGCAGGCCGCAGGCCAGCGTCGCCGCCATCGCCAGGTAGGGATTGGCGTCGGAACCGGCGAAGCGGCTCTCCACGCGCATGTTCTCGATCGTGTCGATCGGCACCCGCAGGCCGCAGGTGCGGTTGTCGAAGCCCCACAGCACATTACTCGGCGACACCTCGCCGAACATCAGCCGGCGATAGGAATTGACGTTGGGCGCGAAGAACGCCATCGCCATCGGCACGTACTTCTGCAGGCCCGCCAGGTAATGGGCGAAGGTGCGGCTGTACTCGCCGGCACGGCGGCCGCTGAAGACGTTCTTGCCGTGCTTGTCCACCAGGCTCTGGTGGATGTGCATCGCACTGCCCGGCTCGTTCTCCATCGGCTTGGCCAGGAACGTCGCGTAGACGCCGTGGCGCAAGGCCGCCTCGCGCATGGTGCGCTTGAACAGGAATACCTGGTCGGCACGCGACAGTGCGTCGTCGTGGGTGAAGTTGACTTCCAGCTGCGCCGCGCCGGATTCGTGGATCAGCGTGTCCACGTCCAGTTCCATCGCGTCGCAGTAGTCGTACATCAGGTCCAGGATCGGGTCGAACTCGTTGACCGCGTCGATCGAGTACGACTGCCGCGCCGTTTCCGGGCGCCCGGAACGGCCGGCCGGCGGCAGCAGCGGGAAGTCCGGGTCGGTGTTCTTCTGCACCAGGAAGAACTCCAGCTCCGGCGCCACCACCGGCTTGCAGCCGATCGCCGCGTAGGCCGCGAGCACGCCGCGCAGCACGTTGCGCGGTGCCAGGTCGTGCGGCTGGCCTTCCTTGGTATAGCAATCGTGGATCACCTGCGCGGTGGGGTCGGCGGCCCAGGGCACCATGCGCACCGTGTCCGGGTCCGGACGCAGTTGCATGTCCGAATCCGACGGCGAGGTCAGGTCGTAATAGTCGTCCGGGTAATCGCCGGTGACGGTGGTGGCGAAGATGCCCTCGGGCAGCCGCGTGCCGTAGTCGTGCGAGAACTTGGCGGCGGGAATGATCTTGCCGCGGGCGTTGCCGGTGATGTCCGGCACCAAGCATTCGACCTCGGTGATGTGGCGTTCCTTGAGCCAGCGCCGCAGCGAACTTTCCTGCTGTTCCGGCGTGTGCTTGCGCGATCGGGGTCGACTGGCCATGGGACTCAGTGCCTGCGGGTGGCCGCATAGTGGCGACAGGCGTCGCCGAAGGATTGGAAGATGCCGAGATAGAACGGGTCGTCCAGCACCCGCCACTCCGGATGCCATTGCACGCCCAGCAGGAAACCGGGGCCGATGCCGCGGAAGGCCTCGATCAATCCATCCGGCGCCAGCGCCTCGACGATCAGATCGCCGCCGAGCCGGGCCACGCCCTGGCCATGCAGCGAGTTGACCCGCACCCGCCCACGGCCAGCGATCTCTTCCAGCCAGCCGCCTTCGCTCAGCGTCACTTCGTGCGCCGGCGCGTACTGCGCTTCCAGCGGCGCCTGCGGATCCTCGCGGTGATCGGACAGCCCCGGCTGCGCATGCACCTTCTGATGCAGGGTGCCGCCGAGGGCAACGTTGACTTCCTGGAAGCCGCGGCAGATCGCCAGGATCGGCAGGCCCAGCGAGATCGCCTGCGGAATCAGGTCCAGCGTGTTGGCGTCGCGCGCCGGGTCGTGCAGGTTGCCGAGCCAGCTCGGCTCGTCGCTGTAATGGTGCGGCTCGATGTTGCTGACCGCACCGGTCAACAGCAGGCCGTCGAGCCGCGTCAGCCAGGCGCGGGCGTCGACCGGCGGCTGCAGCGACGGCAGCAGCACCGGGGTCACCCCCGCACCGTCGACAGCGGCGCGCAGATACTTTTCGCCCGCAGCCAGGAACGGATGATGGCCGATGAGCTTGCGGTCGGTCGGCACGCCGACCAGGGGCGATACGGCCATGCGAAGAACTCGTGTGGCGTCACCGCAAGTTACCGCGGGCGTTTTATTTTTACAACACGACACGCAGTGGGACACGGCGCACAGCGCACCGACAGACGTGATGACGGACCTGCGCGACGGCGCAACTTCCCGTGCAATGCCGCAAAAGCGCACTACGGCCACCGTTGCGCGTGATTGAGCGCCAGCGCATGGGGCACGTGCCGCTGTTGAGTATTCTTGACGCCATCAGGCTCTGCTAAGCTCGAAACACTCCTGCAGCCCGCCGCGATGATCCGCATGCACGATGCCCCGCTGCTGCCCCCGGACGACGCCCAGACCCTGCAGCGCATCGCCGGCTGCGAGCAGATCGACCTGCTGCTGCCGGACTGCAACGGCCTGCTGCGCGGCAAGCGCATCGCCCGCGACGCGCTGGACAAGGTGTACCGCGACGGGGTGTGCCTGCCGATGTCGCTGATCGCCACCGACATCACCGGCAACACCGTCGAGGAAACCGGGCTGGGCTACGACATCGGCGACGAGGACCGGCTGTGCTTCCCGGTGCCGGGCAGCCTGCGACCGGTGCCGTGGGCGCCGGTGCCGTCGGCGCAACTGCTGCTCACGATGCAGGACGGTGCCGGCGGTGCGCTCGACTTCGCCCCGCGCCAGGTCTTGGCGCAGGTACTGGCGCGTCTGCAGGCACGCGGGCTGACGCCGGTGATCGCGGTGGAACTGGAGTTCTACCTGTTCGACCCGCACGCCGATGCGCAAGGCCTCCCGCAGCCGCCGCTGCATGCTCACAGCGGGCTGCGCAACGACAGCACCCAGGTCTATTACATGCAGGAGCTGGACGACCAGCGCGGCTTCACCGATGCGGTCGCCCAGGCCTGCCGCGCGCAGGGCATCCCGGCCGATACCGCGGTCGCCGAGTACGCGCCCGGCCAGTTCGAGATCAACCTCAAGCACCGCGCCGATGCGCTGGCCGCCTGCGACGATGCGGTGCTGCTCAAGCGCGCGATCAAGGCGATCGCGCAGCAGCAAGGCCTGCTCGCCAGCTTCATGGCCAAGCCCTTCGCGGCGCAGTCCGGCAGCGGCTTGCACCTGCACGTGAGCCTGCTCGACGGCGCCGGCGACAACGTGTTCGCCTGCACCCCGCAGGCACCGGCGGCGCCCTTGCGCCACGCCATCGGCGGGCTGCAGCGCAGCGCCGAGGACTGCCTGCTGCTGTTCGCACCGCACGCCAACAGCTACCGGCGCTTCGTCGCCAATGCCTTCGTCCCGCTCAACGACAGCTGGGGCTTCAACAACCGTACCGTGGCGATGCGGGTGCCGCACAGCGACCCGGCGAACACCCGCATCGAACACCGCATCGCCGGCGCCGACGCCAATCCCTACCTGGTCGCCGCGGCGGTGCTGGCCGGCATCGAACACGGCCTGGCGCAAAACATCGATCCGGGCCCGCCAACCCAGGGCAACGCCTACGCGCAACACGCCGCACGCGAACCGGACTGGCGCGGCGCGATCGCCCGTTTCCTGGACAGCGACTTCGCCGCCACCGCCTTCGGCACGCGCTTCCGCCATATCTACGGCCAGCAGAAGCGCCGCGAGCTGCTGGATTTCCAGGCGCAGGTCAGCGATGTGGACTATCGCTGGTATCTGCGCACAGTTTGAAGGCCGGGACTCGGGAATGGAGACACGGGAATCGAAAGCAGCGAGAGCGAAAGCGACTGGAGCCCAGGACATGGTGCGCCTGGGCCACCACAGCAGTTCGCCGCCATGACCGGCGCTTCTCCCATTCCCCATCCCCAAGTCCCCATTCCCGGCGCTTCCTGGTACCTCGACAGCGCTGCGCCGTTCCCGGCGCAGGAACCGCTGCGCGGAAGCGTGCGCGCCGACGTGTGCATCCTTGGCGCCGGCTATACCGGGTTGAGTGCGGCGCTGGCGCTGGCCGAGGCCGGGTATCGGGTGGTGGTGCTGGAGGCGCAGCGGGTCGGCTGGGGCGCGTCCGGGCGCAACGGTGGCCAGGCCATCGTCGGCTACGGCTGCGAGCAGCACACCCTGGAAACCTTGCTTGGCCAGGACGATGCGCGGCTGCTGTTCGATTTCTCCCGCGACGGCATGCAGTTGCTGCGTAGCCGCATCGCCCGCCACGGCATCGCCTGCGACTGGCGCGACGGCCATGCCCACGTGGCGATCAAGCCGCGCCAGGAACGTGCGCTGCGCGCCGGCATCATCGAGATGGCGCAGCGCTACGACTATCCGCTGCAATGGTGGGACCGCACGCAGTTGCAGTCGCAGCTGCGCAGTCCGCGCTACCTGGGGGCGATGTACGACGCGGCCAGCGGCCACCTGCATCCGCTGGAGTACGCGCGCGGCCTGGCGCGGGCGGCGCTGGCCGCCGGCGTGCGCATCTACGAACAGACCCCGGCCACGCAGCTGCTGCGCGGCGCGCGGCCGATCCTGCGCAGCGCGCACGGCGAGGTCGAAGGCGAGTTCGCCATCCTCGCCGGCAACGCCTGGCTGCGCGGCATCGCCCCGGAACTGGAATCGCGGATCATGCCGGTCGGCACCTACATCGGCGCCAGCGCGCCGCTGGGCGAGGCGCTGGCGCGCGAACTGATCGGCAACGACATGGCGGTGGCCGACGTCAACTGGGCACTGGACTACTTCCGTCTCAGCCGCGACCACCGGCTGCTGTTCGGCGGCCGCGCCAGCTATTCGTCGCTGCCGCCGCCTGGCCTGCGCGGGGTGATGACACGACGCATGCGTCGGGTGTTCCCGCAATTGCGTCACGTCGAACTGGAATCGGTGTGGGGCGGCTACGTCGACATCACCCGCAACCGCGCCCCGCACTGGGGCCGGCTAACCCCGAACGTGTACTTCGCGCAGGGCTTCTCCGGCCACGGCGTGGCCGCCACCGGGCTGGCCGGCGCGGTCATCGCCGCGGCGATCGGCGGACAGGCGCAGCGGCTGGACGTGTTCGCGCGGATCCCGCACGCGCCCTTCCCTGGCGGCCGCCTGCTGCGCACGCCGCTGCTGGTGGCGGCGATGTCCTGGTACAAGCTGCGCGACGCGCTGTGGTAGCCGCAGGCGGGCCCGCGCCACCCTCAAGTTTGCGCGCACGCGGCCGCTAACCGGGGTTCCATCCCCCGGATTGCCGCCCGCGAGGCATGCATGTCGCACCCGTTGTCGATCTCCCCGATCGCCCCCGACGGCAGCCCTGCACAGCAGCGCATCCTGCTGGTGGAAAACTCGCGCACCTTCACCGACCTGCTGCGCGCGGCGATCGAGCAACGGGTCGAGCTGCCGGTGGTCGTGGTCTCCACCCTGGCCGAAGCCGCCGCTGCGCTGGACGATGGCGGCTCCTGGTTCCTGGCGCTGACCGGGCTGGTGCTGGCCGACGGCGACCGCGACACCGTGGTCGACTTCTTCATCGCGCGCGGGCTGCCCACGGTGGTGGTCAGCGGGGTCTACGACGAAGGCCTGCGCAAGCGCATCCTGACCCAGCAGATCATCGATTTCGTGCTGAAGAACGCGCCGGACAGCATCGACTACCTGGCCTGGCTGGTGCAGCGGCTGGCGCGCAACCGCGCCATCACCGCGCTGGTGGTGGACGACTCGCCGTCGGCGCGCGCCTACGCCGCCGCGCTGCTGGCGATGTACGGCTACAAGGTGGTGGAGGCCGCCGACGGCGCCGCCGGGCTGCGCGCGATCGAGGCCAACCCGTCCATCCGCCTGGCGGTGGTGGACCAGGAAATGCCGGGCATGGAGGGCGTGGAGTTCACCCGCCGGCTGCGCACCCTGCGCGCACGCGACATGCTGGCGGTGATCGGCCTGTCCGGCAACAACGACCCATCGCTGGTGCCGCGCTTTCTCAAGAACGGCGCCAACGACTTCCTGCGCAAACCCTTTTCGCGCGAGGAATTCTTCTGTCGGGTCTCGCAGAACGTGGACCAGCTGGAACTGATCGGCACCCTGCAGGACCTGGCCACGCGCGACTTCCTCACCAGCCTGCCCAACCGCCGGCACTTCCTCGAGCAGAGCCAGCGGGCGCTGCCGCGATGGCTGGCACGGCAGCAGCCGGTCAGCGTGGCGATGCTCGACATCGACCACTTCAAGCACATCAACGACACCTTCGGCCACGAGGCCGGCGACGAGGCGCTGCGCGTGGTCGCCGCGACCCTGGCCGCGCATGCGCGGCCACAGGACATGGTGGCGCGCTTCGGCGGCGAGGAGTTCTGCATGCTGGCGCCGGGCCTGGACGCCGCTGCGGCCACCGACTACTTCGAGGCCCTGCGCGTGCGCATCGCCGACCTGCGGGTCGCCATCGGCACGCAGACCCTGCACCTCACCATCAGCATCGGCGTCAGCAACAGCGGGCCGCAGCGGCAGACGCTGCATGCCCTGCTGACCGAGGCCGACAAATACCTGTACCTGGCCAAGGCCGGCGGCCGCAACCGGGTCGAATGCGCCCCGGCCGCGGAACCGGCGTTCAGCGACGCTGCCGTCGAATCGCCAGCAACGCCAGCAAGGTCAGCAGCGCAGCCGCACTGAGGTAGTAACCTACCCACGGCAGGCCGTACTGCTCGGCCAGCCACACCGCCACGTAGGGCGCCGGCGCCGCGCCGACGATGCCGGCCAGGTTGAATGCCAGCGAGGCGCCGGTGTAGCGCACGGGCACCGGATACAGCTCGGCCAGCAGCGTGCCGCAGGGGCCGTAGGTCAGGCCCATGAAGAAGAAGCCCAGCGCCAGGAAGCCCAGCACCTGCCACGGCTGCCCGGCCTGGAACAGCGGCGCGAACAGCAGCCCGAACGCGATGATGGCCACGCTCGCCAGCAGCATCGCCGGGCGCGTGCCGCGGCGGTCGCCGTACCAGGCCGACAGCGGAATGCCGGCGGCGAAGAACAGGATGCCGACCATCTGCAGCAGCAGGAACTGCTCGCGGCTGTAGTGCAGGGCGTTGGTGCCATAGCCCAGCGCGAACACCGTCATCAGGTAGAACAGCACGAAGGTCGCCAGCACCGCGAGCGTGCCCAGCACCGTCGCGCCGACGTGCTGCGACAGCACCGTCTGCATCGGCATGCGCACCCGCTCGTTGCGGTCCAATGCGCGCTGGAAGTCCGGCGTCTCGTGGATGCGCAGACGCACCCACAGCCCGGTGATCACCAACAGGGCGCTGGCGACGAACGGGATGCGCCAGCCCCAGCGCAGGAACTGTGCGTCGTCCAGCGCCGCGTCCAGCAACAGGAAGATCCCCGAGCACAGCAGGAAGCCCAGTGGCGCCCCCAACTGCGGGAACATCCCGTACCAGGCGCGCTTGCCCGGCGGCGCGTTCTCGGTGGCCAGCAACACCGCCCCGCCCCACTCGCCGCCCAGGCCCAGCCCCTGGCCGAAGCGGCACAGCACCAGCAGCGCCGGTGCCCACACGCCGATCCGGTCGTAGCTAGGCAGCAGGCCGATCAGCACGGTGGACAGGCCCATGGTCAGCAGCGCCGCCACCAGCGTGGCCTTGCGCCCGACGCGGTCGCCGAAGTGGCCGAACAGCCCCGACCCCAGCGGCCGCGCGACGAAGGCCACGGCGAAGGTCGCCAGCGACTGCAACTGCGCCGCAGCGGGATCGCCCGCGGGGAAGAACAGCTTCGGGAACACCAGCACCGCAGCGGTGGCGTAGATGTAGAAATCGAAGAACTCGATGGTGGTGCCGACCAGACTGGCCAGCAGCACGCGGCGCGGCGAGTTGACGGGCGGAACGGCAGACGCGGCAGCGGTCATGGAGGCAATATCGGCTGGCAACCGGCCGATTCTGGCAGTCCCGCCCCGCCTTGTCTCGCGCGCGTGCGCCGCGCTGCGACTCAGGAGGGCAACTGCGCGCGACCGGCAGCCGTCAGCACCGCCACCTCGCGCTCGCCGGCGCGCTGCACCCGCACCCAGCCCGGCCCCGCCTGCCCGGCGAGCTCGGCGTCGCCCAGCCACGCCAGGGTGCGCAACAACACGCTCATGCGCACGTCCAGGCGCTTGCATACGCGGGCCAGCGCCATGCCGTCCGGCGCCTCGGCCAGCAACGGCAGCAGGCGCGCGGTCAACGCCGGATCAGCGGACAAGCGCGACTCCGATGTCGCGTGGGGCGGCCGCGGCGGCCTCGGCCAGATGCGCGGTGACCACCACCGGAATCGACTTGGAGGTGGGCGTGCGCGCCTCGTCGGCGAAGCTGGACAAGGGCACCAGCGCATTGGTCTCGGGGTAGTAGGCCGCCAGGCAGCCGCGCGGGATGTTGTAGGCGACCAGCATGAAGCGCTTGGCCTGCCGCGGCACCCCGTCCTCGCACAGGCTGTGCAGGTCCACCCAGTCGCCCGCCTGCATGCCCAGGTCGGCGATGTCGGCGGCATTGATGAACAGCACCCGGCGCTCGCCGAACACGCCGCGGTAGCGGTCGTCCAGGCCGTAGATGGTGGTGTTGTACTGGTCGTGCGAGCGCGTGGTGGCCAGGGTGAACACCAGTTGCCCCGGATGCTGCCGGCGCGCGCGGTGGATCGGATTGTCGGTCGGCACCGCATGCGGCTTGAACACCGCACGGCCCTCCGGCGTGTCCCACACGCGGTCGCGCGCGCCATTGGACAGGCGGAAGCCGCCCGGCACCCGCACCCGCGTGTTGAAGTCGGCGAAGTCGTCGAACATCTGTGCGATCAGGTCGCGGATGCGGTCGTAGTCGGCCACCAGCCAGCGCCAGCGCACCGTGCTGCGCGCGCCGAGCGTGGCCTCGGCCAGGCCCGCCACGATCGCCGGCTCGGACAGCAGCTGCGGCGAGGCCGGCGGATTGATGCCGCCGGACAGGTGCACCATGCTCATCGAATCCTCGACACTGACGTGCTGCGGCCCGCCCTCCTGGATGTCGATCTCGGTGCGGCCCAGGCACGGCAGGATCAGCGCGTCGCGGCCGTGCACCAGATGGCTGCGGTTGAGCTTGGTGGTGACATGCACGGTGAGCTCGCAGCGGCGCAGCGCGCGATGGGTGGCCTCGGTATCGGGAGTGGCGGTGGCGAAATTGCCGCCCATGGCGAAGAACACCTTGGCGCGGCCGTCGGCCATCGCCTCGATCGCGCCGATCGTGTCGTAGCCGGGCGCGCGCGGCGGGGCGAAGCCGAACACCTTCTGCAGGCGGTCCAGGAACGCCTGGGGCGGCTGCTCGTAGATCATCATGGTGCGGTCGCCCTGCACGTTGCTGTGGCCACGCACCGGGCACAGGCCGGCGCCGGGGCGGCCGAGGTGGCCGCGCAGCAACAGCAGGTTGGCGATCATCTGGATGGTCGCCACCGAATGCTTGTGCTGGGTGATGCCCATGCCCCAGCAGGCGATCAGCCGCTCGGCCTTGAGGTAGATCTCGCCGGCCTGGCGCAGTGCGGCCTCGCTGAGCCCGGCTTCCTCGACGATGGTGTCCCACGGCTCGGCCGCGACCTCAGCGGCGAAGGCCTCGAAGCCGGCGGTGTGGCGGTCGATGAACTCCAGGTCCAGCAACCGCGGCTGCCCGCTGCGCGCCGCCTCGGCGTCGCGCTCCAGCACGTGCTTGATGATGCCCTTGACCGCGGCCAGGTCGCCGCCGATCTTCAACTGGAAGTAATCCGAGGAGATGCGGGTGGAGCCGTTGTGCAGCATCTCCAGCTTGTCCTGCGGGTCGGCGAACTTCTCCAGGCCGCGTTCGCGCAGCGGGTTGAACGAGGCGATCGCCGCACCGCGCTTGGCCGCCTGGCGCAGTTCGCCGAGCATGCGCGGATGGTTGGTGCCGGGATTCTGGCCGAAGATGAAGATCGCATCGGCCAGTTCGAAATCCTGCAGCGAGACCGTGCCCTTGCCGACCCCGATCTGTGCCTTGAGCGCAGTGCCGGACGGCTCGTGGCACATGTTGGAGCAGTCCGGGAAGTTGTTGGTGCCGAACTCGCGCACGAACAACTGATACAAAAACGCGGCCTCGTTGCTGGTGCGCCCGGAGGTGTAGAAGATCGCCTCATCCGGCGAGGCCAGGCCGTTGAGGTGTCGGGCGATCAGCGCGAACGCCGCGTCCCAGTCGATCGGCACGTAATGGTCGGTGTCGGCGTCGTAGCGCAGCGGCTGGGTCAGTCGGCCCTGCCCTTCCAGCCAGTAGTCGCTGTAGCGGGCCAGTTGCGCGACGCTGTGCTGGGCAAACAGTTCCGGCGTGGCGCGGCGCGCGGTGGATTCCGCGGCCACCGCCTTGGCGCCGTTCTCGCAGAACTCGAAGGTCGAGGTGTGGTCGCGATCGGGCCAGGCGCAGCCGGGGCAGTCGAAGCCGTCGGGCTGGTTGGCGTGCAGCAGGGTCTTGCCGCCCTGCACCGCCACGTCCTGCTCCATCAGGTGCTTGGCCACGGCGCGCAGCGCGCCCCAACCGCCGGCCGGTTGCGTGTACGGCTGGATGGTCTTCTTGCTCATGCGGGCTCTCCGGCGGGTTCGGTCTGCGCTAGGCGCTGCGGATGGCTGTAGACGACGTAATCGTGATCGCGGGCGAAGCCGATCAGGGTCAGGCCGGCGCTGTCGGCGAGCGCGACGGCCAGCGCCGTGGGCGCGGAAATCGCGGCCAGTAGCGGGATGCCGGCCTGCGTGGCCTTCATGACCATCTCGTAGCTGGCGCGGCTGGTGACCACGGCGAAGCCGGCGCCAGGATCGAGGCCGGCGCCGACCAGCGCACCGATCAACTTGTCCAATGCGTTGTGGCGGCCGACGTCTTCGCGGATCAGTTGCAGTGCCCCCTGCGCATCGGCCCAGGCCGCGGCATGGGTGGCGCCGGTCAACGCGTTGAGCGTCTGCTGCGCGCGCAAGGCGCGCAAGGCACGGGCCAGGGACGCGGCCGCGATCGGCACCCCGGCCGGCACCGGCCGCGGCGTGCGCAGCACCGCCTCCAGCGACGCGCTGCCGCACACCCCGCAGCCGCTGCGCCCGTCGAGGTTGCGACGCCGCGCCTGCAACGCGGCGGCCTGTTCCGGCGGGATGCGCAGGCGCAGCGACACACCTTCCAGGTAGGTCTCCACGGCCTCGATGCGTAGCTGGTCCGGTGTTGCCACGATGCCCTCGCTGAGCGAGAAGCCCAGTGCGAAATCCTCCAGGTCCTCCGGCGTGGCCATCATCACCACGAACGGCGTGTCGTTGTAGGCGAACGCCACCGGCACTTCGGCCGCCACCAGGTCCAGGGCGACGGCCGTGCGCCCGTCGCGGTGACGGCGCACGCCGCGCGCGACCGCACCTGGCCTGGACGACGCACCCGAAGACATCGCAACCCTCCCGACTCAGTGGAACAGCACGAACGCTTTCTGCAGGGTGACCCAGATGCCCCACAGCATCGGCAGCCCGACCGCCAGCCAGGCCAGCACCAGCAGCAGCGGGTTGCCGCCGCGGCCGACCAGCGCCTGCTGCGCCGCATCCGGCGCCTGGGCGCTGCTGCCGGCCCGTTCGTGGGCCAGTTGCTTCTCCGCGGTCAGCTCCTGCGGGGTCATGAAGTGCCTGGCCGCCACCGGCCGTACCAGCAGGTTGCAGATCAGGCCCAGCACCAGCATCCCGGCCAGGATGTACATGGTCGTGTTGTACACCTGTGAGGGCGGCACACCCATGCCCAACTGGTACTCGCGCATGTAGCCGACCACCACCGGGCCGAGGATGCCGGCGGTGGCCCAGGCGGTCAGCAGACGACCATGGATGGCGCCGACCATCTGCGTGCCGAACAGGTCGGCCAGGTAGGCCGGGATGGTGGCGAAGCCGCCGCCGTACATCGATACGATCACGCAGAAGATGCCGACGAACAGCGCGCTGCCGCCAACCTTGCCGGCCCACGGCGCGGCCGCGTACAGGGCGATGCCGAGCACGAAGAACAGCGAGTACGTGTGCTTGCGCCCAAGCTTGTCGGACATGCTGGCCCAGAAGAAGCGCCCGCCGATGTTGAACAGGCTGAGCAGGCCGGTGAAGCCGGCGGCGATGGCGGCAGTGGCGGCCAGTTGCGTGGGATCGAGGCTGGCGAAGCCGGCATCCACGCCGATCAGGCGGCCGCCGAACACCTCCTGCAGCATCGGCGAGGCCATGCCGATCACGCCGATGCCGGCCGACACGTTCAGGCACAGCACGCCCCACAGCAACCAGAACTGCGGGATGCCCCAGACCTTGCGCACGTGCACGTGGTGGGCGGTGATCATCGCGTTGGCGCTGGCCGCCGGCGCGGTCCAACCGGCCGAGGTCCAGCCGCTGGGCGGCACCCGGTAGCCGAACGCGCCGGCCATCATGAACACGAAATACAGCCCGGCCATCACCAGGAAGGTTTCCTTCACGCCCACCGAGTTGGGGCCGGCGAAATGCCGCATCAGCGCATCGGCCAGCGGGCTGCCGATCATCGCGCCGCCGCCGAAGCCCATGATCGCCATGCCGGTGGCCATGCCGCGGCGGTCCGGGAACCACTTGATCAGCGTCGACACCGGCGAGATGTAGCCCAGCCCCAGGCCGATGCCGCCGATCACGCCCGAACCTAGCCACAGCAGCCAGATCTGGTGCAGGTGGATGCCCAGCGCCGAGATCACCAGCCCGCCGCACCAGCACAGCGCCGCGACCACGCCGGCCTTGCGCGGGCCGGCGCGCTCCAGCCAGCCGCCCCACAGCGCCGCCGAGCAGCCCAGCAACACGAAGAACAGCGTGTACATCCACTGCAGCTCGCTGATCTTCCAGTCGCAACTGGACGAGACGATGCGCACCAGGAAGCCCATGTCGGGTGGACAGGCCACCGCCTCGGTGATGCCCAGCGCCTTGGACAACGGCAGCCAGAACACGCTGAAACCGTAGGCCATGCCGATGCACAGATGGATTGCCAAGGCCGCAGGCGGCACCAGCCAGCGGTTGAAGCCGGGCCCGGCGACGATGCGTTCCTTCGAAAGCAGGCCGGGGCGATCGGTCGGCGCGGAAGCGGCAACGCGGTGCGAGTCGTTCATGCGGTGTCCCCTCGGAGGCGTCGGCGCCCTGGGTGCGGATGACGCGCCTGCGGCGTCTCCACGATGCCGCCTGCCGAACGGTCTGCCGACGCGCGACCGCATGCGCCGAGCGTAGTACAAAACACGCGGTGGCGCCGCGCCGTCCATCGCAAGCGTGCCGTGCGCCTGTGCTTGTGCGGCGCACGATGGACAGGCAGCCCCAGCGACGCCGCTCGCGCAGGCAACGCACGGCCCTGTGCGATTCCGCCAGTGCGCGCCGGTCGGTTAGGCTTGCGGCCCCCGCCTGCGGAATCGCCCCATGCTCGTCCCCTACCGCGTTGGCCTCGCCGCCAGCCTCCTGCTCGGCAGCCACCTGGCCCAGGCCGCCGCGTTGCCCGCCGACGTGCTGCACCAGTTGCCGGCCGGCTACCAGCCACTGGCGCAGCTGCAGGCCGATCTCGATGGCGACGGCCGTGCCGACTACCTGCTCGCGCTGCAGCAGCGCGGCGAGGCGCAACGCGATCCGGCACCGGCACGGCCGCTGCTGATCTTCGTGCAGCAGGCCGACGGCCACTATCGGTTGGCGGCGCGCAACGACCGGGTGATCCTCAAGCGCGACGAGGGCGGCCAGTGCGACCCGTTCACCGATGGCGACGATCCGTTCGCCGCCAAGGGCCGCTACTTCACCGTGCAGAACGGGGTGTCCTGCGGCCAGCACTGGACCGATTTCATCACCTTCCGCTACGACCCGCAGCGCAAGCAGTGGCTGTTCCACAAGCGCATCCAGCAGCGCTGGGAACTGAACCCGAATCCCTCGCCCGACGCAGACGCCCTGGTCAAGGACGGCGATCAGGTGCAGGCGGCCGACCCGCGGCATCCGGTCGATTTCGCCGATTACGTTCCGCGCTGAGCGGCGCGTCGCGCTGGGTAGCGCGTGCCTGGCACTGATGCGCGCTCGCTGACACGCGCACGCCGCACCCGTGCAGTGCCGCGTCCGAATGCGGCCAGCGTGTTGCCGCGGCGACCGGCACGCTGCGCGCTCCATCCGTTCCTGGAGCGCGCATGTCCAGCTTCCGTTGCGTCGGCCTGCCGGCCGCACCGTTCGCCGCCCTGTTCGACCTCGACGATGCGCAACTGCAGGCGCGCCATGCGCAACGCGTCCGCGCCGACAGCGCGCTCGGCTATCCCTGCCGGATCAGCCTGGAGGACGCGCGGCCCGGCGAGGAACTGCTGTTGCTGCACTACCTGCACCAGCCCGCGCAGACCCCGTACCGCGCCGCCGGACCGATCTACGTGCGCCGCCACGTCGCCACCGCCGCACCGGCGCCGGGCGACGTGCCCGATGCGATCGTCCGCCGCCTGATCTCGCTGCGCGGCTACGACGCCGGCGACATGCTGATCGCCGCCGACGTGCAGCCGGGCGAGCGCATCGCCACCGCGATCGCCTGCGCCTTCGCCGACCCGCGGGTGCGCTACCTGCATCTGCATCATGCACGGCAAGGCTGTTTTGCGTGCCGGGTGGATCGGGAGCCGGGATTGGGGAGTCGGGATTGGGGATGAGTGGCGGCACCGCGACCTGGAACACCCCCGGCGCTGTAGGAGCGGCTTCAGCCGCGACAGGCATTCCCGGGAGAGCCCGTCGCGGCTGAAGCCGCTCCTACGACATCCGCAGCCGCAGCCCCGCTTTTCACCAATCCCGAATCCCCAATCCCCGCTCCGGGCTACTCCCCCAGCTTGATCCACGTCGCCTTCATCTCCGTGTACTTGTCGAAGGCATGCAGCGACTTGTCGCGGCCGTTGCCCGATTGCTTGTAGCCGCCGAACGGGGCGGTCATGTCGCCGCCGTCCCAATAGTTCACCCACACGCTGCCGGCGCGCAGCTTGCGCGCCACGCGGTGCGCGCGGCCGATGTCGCGGGTCCACACGCCGGCGGCCAGGCCATACTCGCTGTCATTGGCCATGCGCAGGGCGTGCGCCTCGTCGTCGAAGGCGATCACCGACAGCACCGGGCCGAAGATCTCCTCGCGGGCGATGGTGTGCTCGTGGCCGACCTCGTCGAAGATGGTCGGCTCCACGTAGCAGCCGCCGGGCACCACCTCCACGCGCTTGCCGCCGAGCAACAGACGCGCGCCTTCGGCGTTGCCGCGGGCGATGTAGTCGAGCACGCGGTGGGTCTGGGTCTCGTCGACCAGCGCGCCCATGGCCGCGTCGTCGTCGAACGGATGCCGCGGCTGCAGCGCACGCCCGGCCGCGACCACGCGTTCGACGAAGCGATCCTTGATCGAGCGCTCCACCAACAGGCGCGAGGCCGCGGTGCAGACTTCGCCCTGGTTGTAGAAGATCGCCGTGGCCGCCGCCTGCGCTGCCTGCTCCAGGTCCGGTGCATCGGCGAACACCAGGTTCGGGCTCTTGCCGCCGCACTCCATGTACGCGCGCTTCATGTTCGACAGCCCCGCGCATTGCAGCAGGCGCCGGCCGACCGCGGTGGAGCCGGTGAACACCAGCCCATCCACGTCCATGTGCAGCGCCAGCGGCTCGCCGGCGCCCTTGCCGTCGCCCGGCACCACGTTGAACACGCCGTCGGGAATGCCCGCCTCGGCCACCAGCTCGGCCAGGCGCAGCGCGCTCAGCGGCGATTTTTCCGAGGGCTTGAGCACCACCGAGTTGCCCGCGGCCAACGCCGGGGCGATCTTCCACGCCGCCATCAGCAGCGGGAAATTCCACGGCACGATCGCGCCGACCACGCCCAGCGGCTCGCGGGTGATCAGGCCCAGTTCGTCCTGTCCGGTCGGCGCCACTTCGCCGTACAGCTTGTCCACCGCTTCGGCGGTCCAGGACAGGCAGCGCACCGTCGCCGCCAGATCGATCCGGCGCGCATCGCGCACCGGCTTGCCCATGTCCAGCGATTCCAGCAGCGCCAGTTCGTCGGCGTGGCGTTCGACCAGCTGGGCCAGCGCCAGCAGGGTCTTCTTGCGCTGCGCCGGCTTGGCCTGCGACCAGTGCCCGGCCTCGAAGCTGCGCCGTGCCGCGGCGACCGCACGGTCGATGTCCTCGGCCCCGCCTTCGGCCACGTGGCCGAGCAGGCGGCCGTCGATAGGGCTGAGGCAGTCGAAGGTCTTGCCGCTGGCGGCATCGACGTAGCGGCCGTCGATGAAGGCCTGGGTCCGCGGACGCAGCGTGTCGGCCATCGCCTGCCAGGCGTCGCGGATGCGGGGTGCGGTCATCGGGAACTCCTGCTGCGGCGGAAGGATCGGAATGGCACGGCGGCCTGCCGGCTGCGGCGCGGAGGGGCGCCGGGCGCTCTCAGAACGTGGCCGGCGTATTGGCGCTGACCAGCACTGCGGTCTCGCGGCCGACGTTGCGGAACCGGTGCGGCACCCGGCTCTCGAAATAGTAGCCCTCGCCGGCGCGCAGCACCCGCACCTGGCTGCCGACGGTGATCTCCACCTCGCCGGCCACCACCACCCCGCCCTCTTCGCCGTCGTGCACCAGCATCGCGCTGCCGGTGTCGCTGCCGGGCGGCATCACCTCGCGCAGGATGCACATCTGCCGCTGCGGGCGATGCTGGCCGACCAGGTAGTAGTGGATGCCGTCGCTGCCGACGTCGGGCAGTTCGTCGGCGCGATAGAACGGCGCATCGGCCGCGCCGGCGTCCAGGTCCTGGGTGAAGAATTCGGCCAGCGAGATCGGGATGCCATCCAGCACCTTCTTCAGCGAACTCACCGAGGGGCTGACCTTGTTCTGCTCGATCAGCGAGATGGTGCTGTTGGTCACGCCCACCCGCTTGGCCAACTCGCGCTGGCTCAGGCCGTGGGCGGTGCGAACCCGGTGCAGGCGGGCGCCGATATCCATCGCAGGGAACGCCGGTGGCGGTGTTGCCGGATACTTTACACACCCGCCCCGGGCGGTCAATTTCGTGCGCCACGCCGGTGCTGCGGCGCAACCAGGAAAAGCCCGTCCAATGCATGCGGACGGCGCCACGCCGGGTCACACCCGGCGCCTCGGCATGGTGTAAAGTTTTTTCAACATCCCTCGCGTGGAGCCTGCGATGCGCCCCCAGCCGCCCCTCTCGTCCCAGGCGCTGTCCGACCACTACGCCGCGCAGGCCACACGCGAACCGGACACGCTGGATGCGTTCTGGATGCCGTTCACCGCCAACCGCCAGTTCAAGGCGCGGCCGCGGCTGCTGGCCTCGGCCGAGGGCATGCATTACCGCAGCGTGGACGGGCGCCAGATCCTCGACGGCACCGCCGGCCTGTGGTGCTGCAACGCCGGCCACGCGCGGCCGCGCATCGTCGAGGCGGTGGCGCGGCAGATCGCCACGCTGGATTTCGCGCCCACCTTCCAGATGGGCTCGCCGCTGCCGTTCGTGCTCGCCGAGCGGCTGGTGGAACTGGCGCCGCCGGGCCTGGACCACGTGTTCTACACCAACTCCGGCTCCGAGTCGGTGGACACCGCGCTGAAGATCGCGCTGGCCTACCACCGTGCCCGCGGCGAGGGCCAGCGCACCCGCTTCCTCGGCCGCGAGAAGGGCTACCACGGCGTCGGCTTCGGCGGCATCTCGGTGGGCGGACTGCCGAACAACCGCAAGGCGTTCGGCCCGCTGCTGCCCGGCGTGGACCATCTGCGGCACACCCTCGACCTGGAGCGCAATGCGTTCTCGCGCGGCCTGCCGACGCATGGCGCGGAACTGGCCGAGGATCTGGAGCGGCTGGTGACGCTGCACGATGCCTCCACCATCGCCGCGGTGATCATCGAACCGATCTCCGGCTCGGCCGGCGTGGTGCTGCCGCCGCACGGCTACCTGCAGCGCATCCGCGAACTGTGCGACAAGCACGGCATCCTGCTGATCTTCGACGAGGTCATCACCGGCTACGGCCGCGTCGGCCACGCCTTCGCCGCGCAGCGCTTCGGGGTGACCCCGGACATGATCACCACCGCCAAGGGCCTGACCAACGGCTGCGTGCCGATGGGCGCGGTATTCGTGTCCCACGCCATCCACGAGGCGTTCGCGCATGGCCCGGCCAACGTCATCGACCTGTTCCACGGCTATACCTACTCCGGCCATCCGCTGGCCTGCGCCGCCGCGTTGGCGACGCTGGACACCTACGCCGAGGAGCAGTTGTTCGACAAGGCGATCGAACTGGGCCCGGTGTGGGAGGAGGCGATCCATCGGCTGCGCGATCTGCCGCACGTCATCGACATCCGCAACTTCGGCCTGATCGGCGCGATCGAACTGGCCCCGCGCAAGGGCGCGCCCGGCGCGCGCGCCTACGAGATCTTCGAGCGCTGCTTCCACGAGGGCAACCTGCTGATCCGCGTCACCGGCGACACCATCGCGCTGTCGCCGCCACTGATCGTCGAGCCCGTGCACATCGAACGCATCTTCGCAGTGCTGGCCGACATGATCCGCAGCACGCCCTGACCCCTCTCTCACCCAACCCACCGCCCGCGCTCCCCACGCGCCGCGTCTGCCTGGAGAACCGCTCATGCTGGTCGGCGTTCCGAAAGAGATCAAGAACCACGAGTACCGGATCGGGCTGACCCCGTCCGGGGTCCGCGAACTGGTGCTGCACGGCCACCAGGTGCTGGTGCAGCGCGGCGGCGGCCAGGCCATCGGCCTCACCGATGCCGAGTACGAACGCGCCGGCGCGCGCATCGCCGAGGATGCGGCGAGCGTGTTCGCGCAGGCCGAGATGATCGTCAAGGTCAAGGAACCGCAGCCGGAGGAATGCGCGATGCTGCGCCCCGGGCAACTGCTGTTCACCTATCTGCACCTGGCGCCGGATCCGCAGCAGGCCGCGGCGCTGCAGCGCTCCGGCTGCACCGCCATCGCCTACGAAACCGTCACCGACGGCCACGGCGGCCTGCCGCTGCTGGCGCCGATGAGCGAAGTCGCCGGGCGCATGGCGATCCAGGCCGGCGCGCATGCGCTGGAGAAGGCGCAGGGCGGCTCCGGCGTGCTGCTCGGCGGCGTGCCCGGGGTCACCCCGGCACAGGTGCTGGTGATCGGCGGCGGCGTGGTCGGCATCAACGCCGCACGCATGGCGATGGGCCTGCACGCGCGCGTGACCGTGCTGGACCGCTCGCTGGAGCGGCTCAAGTACCTGGACGAACTCTACGGCCAGCAGCTGACCACGCTGTACTCCACCCGCGCTGCGATCGAGCAGTGCCTGCCGCACACCGACCTGGTGATCGGCGCGGTGCTGATCCCCGGCGCCGCCGCGCCCAAGCTGGTGTCGCGCGAACAACTGGCGCTGCTGCGGCCCGGCTCGGTGCTGGTGGACGTGGCGATCGACCAGGGCGGCTGCTTCGAGACCAGCCACCCGACCACCCACCAGCAACCCACCTACGAGGTCGACGGCATCGTCCATTACTGCGTGGCCAACATGCCCGGCGGCGTGGCCCGCACCTCCACCTTCGCCCTGACCAACGCCACCCTGCCGTTCGTGCTGCTGCTGGCCGAACACGGCCTGCAGGCGCTGCGCGACGACCAGGACCTGCGCAACGGCCTCAACGTGCACGCCGGCAAGCTCACCCACCGCGCGGTGGCGCAGGCGCTGGGCCAGGACTTCGTGCGACCGCTGGACGCGCTGGGCTGACGGTTGCCTGTGAGGCCGGGAAGCCGGGAATGGAGAATCGGGAATAGGGAATCGAGAAGGCACTGCAGCGCGCGCATTGGGCAATCCGTCAGCCGCATCGCTTGCTCTTGCTGTTGCTGTTGCTTTTGCTGTTGCCATTCCCGACTCCCCATTCCCGATTCCCGATTCCCGGCACACACCCCACGACCCGCCGCAACGCAGCACGCGCCAACGGAGGCCGGGTGTAGCCTTGCGCCACCCCGGCGCCCGGCCGGGGTCCATTGCCGCCACAGGAGCCGCTCCATGATCAAGGTCAGCGTGATGTATCCGTACACGCCAGGCGCCCGTTTCGACCATGCCTACTACCGCGACACGCACATGCCGCTGGTGCAGGCACGCATGGGCGCCGCCTGCCTCCGCTACACGGTGGACAAGGGCCTGTCCGGCGGCACCCCCGGCAGCGATCCGACCTACATCGGCATGTGCCACATCTTCAGCGAGTCGGTAGAGGCCTTCCAGGCCGGCTTCGGCCCGCACGCGGAGGAGATCCTCGGCGACATCAAGAACTACACCGAGCTGACGCCGGTGATGCAGATCAGCGAGGTGGTGGTGGGCTGAAGCCGGGAATGGAGAAACGGCAATAGGGAATCGAAAGCGCCACATGCCCCAAAAACCGCGTGATGCGGCCGCGACACGCGCTGTTGCCATTCCCGATTCCCCACTCCCGATTCCCGGCCTCTACAATGCCGCCCCCCGAGCCACACCGTGTCGCCCATTGATGAACATCGTTGTCAAAGAAGACCTCAAGGCCTATATCGATCCGCTGACCCCCGACGAGTACGCCGCGCTGGAACGCAGCCTGCTGGCCGAGGGCTGCCGCGACGCGCTGGTGCTGTGGGGCGACATCCTGGTCGATGGACACAACCGCTACGGCATCTGCCAGAAGCACGGCCTGCCGTTCCAGACCGTGCAGAACACCCGCTTCCAGTCGCTGCAGGACGTGCACCTGTGGATGATCGACCAGCATCTGGGCCGGCGCAGCGTCTCCGATTTCCAGCGCGGCGTGCTGGCGCTGCGCAAGCGCGAGATCCTCGCCGAGCGGCGTGCCAGTGCGGCCGCCGCGGACGCACCCGCGGCCGACGCCGCCGAGCTGGACGCTGCTGCCGCCGAGGCGGCGAGCGACGCCGATACGCCGCCCTGGGCCGACGCGCCGGCGCCGTTGAGCCGCGCCGACCTGGCGCGCGTGGCGCGGCTCAGCAACAGCCAGGTGGTGCAGATCGAGAAGATCCAGAAGCAGGCCGCCGCCGAAGTGGTGGAAGCGGTCAAGTCCGGTGCGATCTCGATCAATGCCGCCGCCGCGGTGGCCAGCCTGCCCGAGGAGGAACAGCGCGCCGCGGCGATGGCCGGCAAGGACGAACTGAAGCAGGCCGCCAAGCGCGCCCGCGAGTCCAAGCGCAAGCCCAAACCGGCGCCGCCGGCCGCGTCCGAAGACGCGGCTCCGGCAGCGGACGCCGACGGCGACGCGACGCTGGCATTGCGCCAGCGCGTGGCCGACCTCGAAGCCGAGAACCAGGCGCTGCGCGAGGAAGTCGCGGCGCTGCGCGCGCAGTTGCCGGGCTGATCCGCGCGCACGCGCATCTGGCGACCCTGCCGGAGACCGCGGCCGCCGTCCATGCAGCCGCGCTCACCGCGCACTGCGTAGACTCGTCCGCATGAGCGTGTCTTCCGGCCCCACCCTGCCCCCCGATCCGCGCCGCGCGCAGTTGCGGCGCATGAAGCTGCTGGCGGCGCTGTTGCTGCTGGCGATGCTGTGCGGCTTCCTGCTCAGCCATGCCATGGGCCTGCACGGCGTGTGGGCCTGGGTCGGCGCATTCTGCGAAGCGGCCACGGTCGGCGCGCTGGCCGACTGGTTCGCGGTGGTGGCGCTGTTCCGGCATCCGCTGGGACTGCCGATTCCGCACACCGCGATCATCCCGCACGGCAAGGCGCGCATCGCCGACAGCCTGGCGGTGTTCGTGCGCGACCAGTTCCTGGAACCGGGCGCGCTGCTGGCCAAGCTCAACGCCTTCGACCCCGCGGCGCGGCTGGGCCAGTGGCTGGCCGAACCGGCGCAGTCGGCGCGGCTGGCCGACCTGGCCCGCGGCTGGGCGCTGCAGGCGCTGGACCTGCTGGACGAGGCCGCGGTGCGGCGCCGCATCCACGGCTTCGTGGTGGCGCGGCTGCGCGACTGGGACGCCGCGGCCACCGCCGGCGACATCCTCGGCCTGCTCACCGCCGATGGCCGCCACCAGGCGCTGCTCGACGAAGCGCTGACCCGGCTCGGCCGGCACCTGGACGATGCCGCGGTCAAGCAGCGGGTCTCGGCGATGATCGTCAAGTACGCGCGCCGCGAATGGCCCAAGCTGGTCGGCACCGTGGAATGGGTGAAGCCGGTCGAGGGCATCGCCGACACCCTCGCCGAGCGGCTGGCGCATGCGCTGCTGGAGGAACTGCAGGACGTGCTGTCGCAGCCGCAGCACCCGCTGCGCCAGGACTACGAGCGCTGGCTCGGCGGCTATGTGCAGCGGCTGCGCGCCGATCCGGCCACCGCCGACAGGGTGCAGGCGCTGAAGCAGCGCCTGATCGAGCACCCCGGCGTGCAGGAGTACGTGCAGGGCCTGTGGGACCAGATCCATGCGGCGCTGCGCGAAGACCTGTCGCGCCAGGACGGCGCGCTGGTGCAGCACCTGCAGCGCGCCCTCGGCGCGCTCGGCCAGTCGCTGGCGCAGGATCCCGCGCTGCGCGAGGCGCTCAACCAGCACCTGCTCGGCGGCGCCGAGCGGCTCACCCAGCGTCTGCGCAGCGGCGTCACCGAGCACATCGCACAGACCGTGAAGGGCTGGGACGAACGCCACCTGGTCGAGCAACTGGAATTGAGCGTCGGCCGCGACCTGCAGTACATCCGCTTCAACGGCACCCTGGTCGGCGGGCTGATCGGGCTGGCGCTGCACGCTGCCGTCACGCTGCTTGGCTGAGCGTGGATGACGAGGATGCAATGCCCCGCTCGCGCGGTTGGCCAGGCGCCGGCCCGCGACGCGATGCAGACGCACCGTGTCGCGGACCGCTCGCCCGCGACGCGCCGTGCCATCCACGCAGCAAGGTGTAGACACGCCTCGGTTCTTTCGCCGGCAGGACTGGCGCGGCCGCACCGCCCGCGCTAGCGTTGCGGCATGGCCTGCGGGACGTTCGCCGTGACTGTGAACGCCATTCCGCAACCAGCCCGGGGGAAGCCGATGCGCGTGCCGAACGCGCGTTCGCCAAAGGAAGGGGGAGCATGTCGAAGAAACGCCGGACATCCGTTTCCGGCCCTGCGCGTCCGGCGCGGCTCGCCGCGCTGGCCGTGCTGGTCGTCGGACTCCTCGCCGCGCTGCTGATCGCGCACGGCGTGCAACAGCGCAACCGCGCACAGGCGCAAGCGCGCTTCCAGCAACTGGTCTCGCACGTAGCCAGCGACCTGCGGCAACGCCTGGACATGTACGAGCACGGCCTGCGCGGCGCGCGTGGGGCGGTGATCGCAGCCGGCGGCGACCGCATCTCGCGCGCGCGCTTCGCCCGCTACAGCGCCTCGCGCGACTATCCCCACGAATTTCCCGGCGTGCGCGGCTTCGGCTACATCCAGCGGGTGCCGCGCGCCGACGAGGCCGCGTTCCTGCAGCAGGCCCGCGCCGACGGTGCGCCATCGTTGCAGATCGGCGAACTGGCCCCGCACGACGGCGACCGGTTCGTCATCGTCTACATCCAGCCGGCACGGTCCAACAACGCCGCCGAAGGTTTCGACATCGCCTCCGAGCCGGCACGGCGCACGGCGGCGATCGCGGCGGCGCGCTCGGGCGCGCCCACCATCACGGCGCCGATCCGCCTGGTGCAGACCCCGGGGCTGGGCAACGGCGGCTTCCTGCTGCTGTTGCCGGTGTACCGCGAAGGCCTGCCGCTGCAGACCCCGGAACAACGCTGGCAGGCCACCAGCGGCTGGGCCTACGCACCGCTGAACATCGCCGAGGTGCTGGCCTCCTCCGACGACCACAGCAACGAGCTGCGCCTGAGCCTGGCCGACAGCCGAAACCCGGCCCAGCCGTTCTACCGCGACGACGCCACGCCGATCCTGGCCGGCGGGCCGGCCGCCGAACGCACCCTCACCGTGTATGGGCGCCAATGGCGGATCGGGGCGCAGGCCACGCCGGGCTTCGTGCGCTCGCTGGATCAATTCTCCCCGCTGCTGGCCGGCGCCCTGGCCGGCGGCATCGCGCTGCTGCTCGCCGCACTGCTGTACGTGTTCCTGACCAGCCTGCGCCGCCGCGACCTGATCCTCAGCGAGCAGAGCCAGCTGGCCGCACTGGTCGCCGGCACCAGCGAGGCGATCGTCGCCGAAGACCTGCACGGCCGGGTGACCCACTGGAACCCCGCGGCCATGCGCATCTTCGGCTATACGCCGGAGCAGGCCATCGGCCAACCTCTGCAGCAGCTGCTGGGCGCGCAGATCCGCGATCCGGCCGGCGGCGGCGACGGCGTGCGCGAACTGCGCCACCGCGATGGCCACATCGTCAGCGTGCTGGCCAGCGTCTCGCCGATCGCCGGCACCGGCGGTGGCACCATCGGCCATTCGCACCTGCTGCACGACGTCACCGAGCAGGTGCGCGCGCAGGCGCGCGTGCTGGAGCTCAACGCCACGCTGGAGCAACAGGTGGCCGAGCGCACCAGCGAACTGGTCACCTATTCGGCGCTGCAGCGCGTGATCCTGGCCAATGCCGGCTACGCGATCGTCGCCACCGATCCCGATGGCGTCATCACCCTGTTCAATCCCGCCGCCGAGACCCTGCTCGGCTACGCCGCGCACGAACTGATCGGGCGCAAGGCCACCGGCCTGTTCCTGGACCCGGAGCAACTGAGCGCGCGCGCCGAACGCATGGCCGCGCAGTCGGGCATGCCGGTGCAGCCCTCGTTCGAGTCGGTGGCGGCGCTGTCCACGCTGGGGCGCAGCGATACCCGCGAGTGGACCTACCTGAGCAAGGACGGCCATGCCTTCCCGGTGCTGCTCACGCTGAGCACGCTGCGCGACGACGACGAGCGGGTGATCGGCTACCTCGGCATCGCCGTCGATCTGACCGAGCAGAAGCGCCACGAGCGCGAACTGCGCCTGGCGATCGACGCGGCCGAAACCGCCAACCAGTCCAAGAGCGATTTCCTGGCCAACATGAGCCACGAGATCCGCACGCCGATGAACGCGATCCTGGGCATGCTGTATCTGCTGCGGCACAGCGCGTTGTCGCAGGCGGCGCAGGACATGATCCAGAAGATCGAGTTGTCCGCGCGCAACCTGCTGGAGATCATCAACGACATCCTCGACTTCTCCAAGATCGAGTCCGGGCGCATCGACCTGGAATCGGCCCCGTTCGATCTCAACGAGTTGCTGGAGAACATCGCGGCCCTGATGACCTCGGCGACCAGCGCCAAGCCGGTGGAGATGATCGTCGAGCCGCTGCCGCCGGGCTGCCGCTGGCTGCGTGGCGATGCGCTGCGCCTGAACCAGGTGCTGATCAATCTGGTCGGCAACGCCATCAAGTTCACCGAACAGGGCGAGGTGGCGCTGTCGGTCCGCGCCTTCCCCGGCGGGGAACCCGGCAAGCTCAAGCTGCTGTTCTCGGTGCGCGACACCGGCATCGGCATCCCGCGCGAGAAGCAGAGCCTGATCTTCTCGCCGTTCCTGCAGGCCGATACCTCCACCAGCCGCCGCTATGGCGGCAGCGGCCTGGGCCTGACCATCAGCCGGCGCCTGGTGGAACTGATGGGCGGGCAACTGGAAGTCCAGAGCGCCCCCGGCCAGGGCAGCGATTTCTACTTCGTCATTCCGTTCGCGGTGGCGCCGGCACCGGCCGCCGACGCCGAACCGGCGCAGGCGCGGCGGGTGCTGATCGCCGACGACCACGACCTGGTGCGACGCAGCCTGACCGACATCGCCAACGGCTTCGGCTGGCAGGTGGAAGCGGTGTCCAGCGGCAGCGCCGCACTGGCCGCGGCCGCGCCGGAACGTGCCGAGTTCGACGTGATCCTGCTGGACTGGCGCATGCCCGACCTGGACGGGCTGAGCGTGGCCCAGCGCATCCGCGCGCAATCGGCGCCGGACCGGCAGCCGATCATCGTCATGGTCACCGCCTACGAGCGGCGCATGATCCAGGAGCAACAGCCCGGCGTGGCCGACGTGGATGCGGTGATGACCAAGCCGGTCACCGCCTCGGCCCTGCAGCGCACCATCGGCATGCTGCTGGCACGTCGCAGCGGCGACCTGCCCGCGCCGCCGCCCGGCGACGGCGTGGCGCGCCTGGCCGGGGCGCGCTTGCTGGTGGTCGACGACAGCGACATCAACCGCGAGGTCGCGCAGCGCATCCTCGAAGGCGAAGGCGCGCTGGTCGACCTGGCACAGGACGGCGCCCAGGCGCTGCAGCGGCTACGCCGCGATCCCGGCCGCTTCCACGTGGTGCTGATGGACGTGCAGATGCCGACCATGGACGGCTACGAAGCCACCCGGCAACTGCGCGCCGATCCGGACCTGGCCGCCGTGCCGGTGATCGCCCTCACCGCCGGCGCCTATCGCCAGCAACAAGAGATGGCGCTGTCCAGCGGCATGAACGACTTCATCGCCAAACCCTTCCAGGTCGAGGACCTGATCGCGATCATCCGCCGGTTCCTGCCGCCGAACCTGGCCGCGCTGCCGCTGCTGCCGCTCGCATCGCCAGCGTCGGGGCTGCCGACGGACGACTGGCCGGTCAGCGACCCGGCGTTGCTCGATACCATCCAGGCGCGGCGGCTGTGGGGCGAGCGCGATCCGTATCGACGCTATCTGCTGAGGCTGCTGCAGGAGTATCCCGACCCGGCAGCGAGCGTCCGCACCCTGCTGGACGCGCAGCGCCCGGCCGAGGCCATCTCCCTGGCGCACAAGTTGCGCGGTTCGGCCGGATCGCTGGCATTGCCGGCGTTGAGCGTCGCCAGCGCCGCGCTCGAAGAACGCTTGAGCACCGCGCCGACGCAGGCCGAAGCCGCCATCGCCGCACTGGCCGCAGCGATGGCCGACACCGCCGCCGAAGTGCTGCGCTTCGCCGACGCCACCCCGGGCGCGACGGGACCCGCGGCCGCAGCCGACACCGAGGTGGACCCGGCGACGCTGCAGGCGTCCTGGTACCAGGTGCTGCAGGTGCTGGACAGCGACGATCCGGACCGCATCGACCACACGCTGCGGCAACTGGCCGCGGTCCTGCCGTCGGCGCAAACCGCCGAGCTGCAGCAGTTGCTGGAGAATTTTTCCTTCCGCGAGGCCGAGGCCAAGGTCAGGCAATGGCTGGCCGATGCACACGATTGAGCGCGCGTAACGAGACACCACCATGACCCAGCCGTGCATTCTCTGTGTCGACGACGAACCCAGCAACCTGGCGCTGATCCGGCAGCTGCTGCGCGAGGACTACGCGCTGGTGTTCGCCAAGAACGGCGCCGAAGCGCTACGCGGGGTGGCCAAGCACCGTCCGGCGCTGATCCTGCTGGACGTCGACCTGCCCGACGTCGACGGCTACACCCTCGCCCGCACGCTCAAGGAAGATGCGCGCAGTGCGGCGATCCCGATCATCTTCGTCACCGGCAAGGACAAGGACACCGACGAGAGCATCGGCTTCGACGCCGGCGGCGTGGACTACATCACCAAGCCGTACTCGCCGAGCATCCTGCGCGCGCGGGTGCGCACGCACCTGTCGCTGGTCAGCGCCGCCAGCCTCGCCGACAGCCACCGCGCCGCGATCGAGATGCTGGGCATGGCCGGCCACTACAGCGACTCGGATACCGGCACCCACATCTGGCGCATGGCCGCCTACGCCCGTGCGCTGGCGCTGGCCGCCGGCTGGTCGCGCGAGGACGCCGACCTGCTGGAACAGGCCGCGCCGATGCACGACACCGGCAAGATCGGCATCCCCGATGCGGTGCTGAAGAAGCCCGGGCCGCTGGACGCGGACGAGTGGCAGGTGATGAAGCGGCACCCGCGGATCGGCTACGACATCCTCAGCCGCAGCAGCGCGCCGCTGTTCCGTCTCGCCGCCGAGGTGTCCCTGTACCACCACGAGCACTGGGACGGCGGCGGTTATCCGGCCGGCCTGTCCGGCACGCAGATTCCCGAATCGGCACGGATCGTGGCGCTGGCCGACGTGTTCGACGCCCTCACCTCGCCGCGCCCGTACAAGGACGCATGGCCGCTGGAACAGGCCCTGGCGCTGTTCCGCGACAAGTCCGGCAGCCAGTTCGAGCCGCGCCTGGTGCAGTTGTTCGAGGCGATCCTGCCGCAGATCCTGCAGATCCAGGCGTACTGGAACGAACGCGAAGCCGGGGAAGACCCGCCGCAACGCGGCAAGGCGCAGATCCCCTTGCGGCATCACGGCAGCTGATACACGCCCCTCTCCCCCCGGGAGAGGGGTTGGGGTGAGGGTACGGCGCGAAGCGACTCGCAGAGATGGAGGACACGAGGCTTCGCCCGTACCCTCACCCGCCCCTTCGGGGCACCATCTCCCGGATGGAGAAGGAACAGCGCACTACGCTCCGCGACAGGCGTTACCGGTAACGCCCATCGCGGCTGAAGCCGCTCCTACGAGGTACCCGCGCGCGCAGCGCCTCCATCAACGCCGCCGCAAACGCCAGGCGCGGTGGATGCGCGGGTTGCGCTCGAAATCCGGATCGATGGTCTGCGCGCTGATCTCCTCGCACACCGCGAACTCGGCCAGCGCGTTCTCGTCCAGCTTGAAGCGGCGGAAGTTGTTGGAGAAGTACAGCACGCCCTCGGGCATCAGCCGTGCCACCGCCGCACGCAACAGCCGCACGTGCTCGCGCTGGATGTCGAAATCCTCGGCGCGCGCGGAATTGGAGAAGGTCGGCGGGTCGCAGAAGATCACGTCGTAGCGGTTCTTCTCCGCCTCCAGCCAGCTCAGCGCGTCGGCCTGCACCAGCCGGTGCTGGGCGCCGCCCTTGCCGTTGAACGCCAAGTTGTCGGCGCACCACTGCAGGTAGGTGCCGGACAGGTCCACGCTGGTGGTGGAATCGGCGCCGGCCACCGCCGCCTGCACGCTGGCCACGCCGGTGTAGCAGAACAGGTTGAGGAAGCGCTTGCCGCGCGCCTGCTGCGCCATCGTCCCGCGCAGTGGGCGATGGTCGAGGAACAGCCCGGTATCCAGGTAGTCGAACAGGTTCACCCGCAGCAGCGCCTCGTGCTCGCGCACCACCAGGAACTCGCCGCGCTGCTCGAAACGGCCGTACTTGCTGCCGCCCTTGCCGCGCTCGCGGGTCTTCAGCGCCACCTGTTCGGCCGGCACCGCGAACACCTCGCGCGCGGCCGCCAGCAGTTCGTTGCGGCGGCGGCGCACGTCCGCATCGGGAATGCTGTCCGGCGCCGCGTATTCCTGCACGTGCAGGAAGGTGCGCGCCTGGCCGCCGTCTTCCTGGTACACGTCGATCGCCGCCGCGTATTCGGGCAGGTCGGCGTCGTAGGCGCGGTAGCAGCTGACCCGCTCGCGCGCGCGCCAGCTCTTGAACTTGCGCAGGTTCTTGCGCAGGCGGTTGGCGACCATCTGCGCGCCGTCGCTGAGCGCGCGCGGTTCCTCACTGGCAGCGGCCCGCGGCGCGACCGCGATCGGGTCGCAGACGATCAACGGGCACTCCAGCGCGCCGTTGAACATCTGGTACTTCTTGGCCGCGCGCAGGCCGGTGGCATAGGCCAGTTCGTCGCTGCCGCACAGCAGGCTGGCGCGCCACTGCGGCACCGCCCGCTTGAGCGCATCGCCCAGGCGCCGGTACAGCGCCGCGTCGGCGGCCAGGCGCTCGTCGTAGGGCGGATTGCACACCACCGTGCCAAGCGCCTGCGCCGGCGCAGGCAATGCGGCGACATCGTGCACGGCGAAGGCGATCGCCTCGGCCACGCCGGCGGCCTGCGCGTTCTCGCGCGCCGCGCGCAGCGCATGCGGGTCGATGTCGCTGCCGTAAAGCACCGGGCGCAATGCGGCGCGACCGGTTTCGGCACGCTGCCGCGCCTCGGCCAGCAGCGCACGCCAGGCCGCCAGGTCGAACCCCAGCCAGCGGCTCGGCGCGGCATCGGCATCGGTGTCGCCGCGCTGCTGCGCCGCCAGTTCGCCGCGCAGCAGGCCCGGCGCCACCTCGGCGGCCATCAGCGCGCCTTCGATCAGCAGCGTGCCGCTGCCGCACATCGGATCCAGCAGCCCGCCGCCTTGCGCGTACAGCGCCGGCCATTGCCCGCGCAGCAACACCGCCGCGGCCAGGTTCTCCTTCAGCGGCGCCTCGTTCTGCGCCTGGCGCCAGCCGCGCCGGTGCAGCGAGCCGCCGCCCAGGTCCACCGACAGCGTGGCGCGGCCCTTGCGCAGCGACAGGTTCAGGCGCAGGTCCGGGTGCTCCACGTCCACCGACGGCCGCTCCAGGCCCTCGCCGCGCAGCGTGTCCACCACCGCATCCTTGACCCGCTGCGCGGCGAAGCGCGCATGGGTGATGCCGGTGCCGGACACATGCGCGTCCACCGCCAGGGTGTGCTGTGGCGCCAGATGACTGCGCCACGGCAGCGCGGCCACGCCGGCGTACAGCGCCGCCTCGTCGGGGCAGTCGAAGGACTGCAACGGCCACAGCACGCGGCTGGCCAGGCGCGACCACAGCACCGCGCGTTGCGCGTCCTGCAGGCTGCCTTCGGCATTGACGCCGGCGACGGTGGCGGTGGCCTGGGCCACGCCGAGCGCGAGCAGCTCATCGACGAGCAGGTATTCCAGGCCCTTGGCGCAGGAGACGAAGAATTTCACGGAAGGCGGACCAGGACGGACGGGAGGGAGGCACGGCGGACGCCGCGCGCGTGGCGCATCGCAGCGCCGGATCCGGCGTTGCCGCGGCCGCGGCCGCGGATCGGGGTGAGCACGCGAACGCACCGCACCGGAACGGCGCGCAGAATACCACAGGGCCTGCGCGCGCCTGCCTGCTGCGCAGGTCCTGGCGCAGTGCACGCCGCGGCCGCCACTGGCCTCGTCCGCCTGGCATGGAGAGGCCGCCCACCGGCGCTCGCCTGGCCACCGACCCAGCGCCGTGACAGTTGCAGGCGGCGCTGCAGACGCGCCCGCCCACGGCCGTGGTGGCACACAACGCATCGCTCAATGCGAGGCCACGAATCCGGCCCCTGGCGCGGCCGGCGGCACCGCGAACTCGGCGCGCATGCGCCGCGCCTCGGCCATCGGCGGCCGGCCGAACAGACGTTTGAACTCGCGGGTGAACTGCGAGGCGCTCTCGTAGCCGACCGCGTGGCAGGCGCCCGCTGCGGTCATGCCCTCGCGCGCCATCAGCAGGCGCGCCTGGTGCAGGCGGATCGATTTCAGGTACTGCATCGGCGCGACCTGGGTCACCGCCTTGAAATGGGCATGGAACGACGGCGTGCTCATCCCGGCCTCGCGCGCCAGCTCCGCCACGTCCAGACGCCGCGCGTGGTCGCGGTGGATGCGTTGCAGGGCGCGACCGATGCGGCCGAAATGGCCTTGTTGCGCCAGGGCAGCGCGCAGCCCATGGCCTTGCGGTCCGGTCAGCACGCGGAAGTACACCTCCCGCACGAGCGCGCGGCCGAGGATGGCCGCGTCCAGCGGGTGGCTCAGCGCCTGCAGCAGGCGCTGCACGGTCTGCCGCAACGCCGCGTCCATCGGACTGGACACCATGCTCGCCGGCGCCTGCGCGAGCGGCACCGGACCGGCCTGGTCCAACTCGACCAGCAGCCCCGCCGCAAGCTGGAAATCCAGATGCAGATACAGCGCCAGCAGCGGCCGCTCCGCGCTGCCATCGGACTGCATGGTGAAGGGCACCGGGACGGCGACGGACAGATAGTGCTGCTCGTCGTAGACGTACACCGCATCGCCGAAATGCCCGCGCTTGGCGCCCTGGCAGACGATGACGATGCCCGGGTCGTACAGCACCGGCGTGTCGGTCAACGGCCGGTCCGAACGCAGCACGCGGACATCTGGCAACGCGGTCAGGGTGTAGCCCTCCTGCGGTGCCAGGGCACGCAGCAAGTCCACGGAACTGGCGGAAGACGTCATAGAAACAGGCAAGGATCGCAGAGAGCGCGGCATCGGAGCGGCGCGTCGATCATCGCATCATTCGCCCCTCATCCTCTCGGGAGCGTGCCATGGCACTGCAGCAAACCTTGCTCATCACCGGCGCCAGCAGCGGCTTCGGCCGCGCGTTGGCTCAAGCGGCGCTGGCGGCCGGACATCGGGTCGTCGGCACCGTGCGCAGCGCGCAGGCGCGGCAGGAGTTCGAGGCGCTCGGCGCCGGGGCGATCGGCCGTGTGCTGGACGTCACCGACGTCGAGGCCATTCCCGGCCTCGTCGCCGAACTCGAAGCCACGGTCGGGCCGCTGGACGTGCTGGTCAACAATGCCGGTTACGGCCACGAAGGGATCCTGGAGGAATCGCCTCTGGATGCACTGCGGCGCCAACTCGACGTCAACGTGGTCGGCGCCGTGGCGATGATGCAGGCGGTCCTGCCCTCCATGCGGCAGCGTCGCCGCGGGCACATCGTCAACATCACCTCGATGGGCGGCTTCATCACCATGCCCGGCATCGCCTACTACTGCGGCAGCAAGTTCGCGCTGGAGGGCATTTCCGAAGCGCTGGGACAGGAGGTCGCCGCGCTGGGCATCCACGTGACGGCGGTGGCGCCAGGGTCGTTCCGCACCGACTGGGCGGGCCGTTCGATGGTCAGGACGCCGCGCAGCATCGCCGACTACGACGCGCTGCTCGATCCGATCCGCGACGCCCGCCAGGCCAAGAGCGGCCGCCAGCGCGGCGACCCGGCCAAGGCCGCCCAGGCCATGCTGGCGTTGATCGAGGCGCCTGCACCACCTGCGCACCTGCTGCTGGGCAGCGACGCGCTGGCTCTGGTGCGTGACAAGCTCGACCGCCTGAAGGCGGACATCGCCGCATGGGAGGCGGTGAGCCGTTCCACCGATGCCTGAGCGGCGGCCGCCACGCCGGCTGCGACGCGCGCCGACCACCCGGCATCGATGAAGACTGCCGACTGCGTAGATCACCGCGACAAGGATGCTGGCGCTGTTGCTGCCCTCCCCCCGCTCGCTACGCAACACCCGACGGCACGACCACGTCGACGACAGCGCACGCCACTCACCACGGCGTCAGCCGCCACGCCTCGGCATCGGCCTGCAAGCGCTGCTGCAGGCACAGCGTGTCGAGGAATGCCGCATCGTGCGAGACCACCAGCAGCGCGCCGGGATACTGCAGCAACACCGCACGCAGCGCGTCGCGGGACTCGCGGTCCAGGTGGTTGTCGGGCTCGTCCAGCAACAGCAGCTCGGCTGGCGGCGTGCGATAGAACGCGCAGGCCAGCGCGGTCTTCAGCCGTTCGCCGCCGCTGAGCTGGCCGCAGGGCACGCCGATGCGCTGCGCGTCCAGGCCGAGCAAGGCCAGCCGCGTGCGCAGGTCGGCGAGCGCCATGCCGGGCGCGGCGGCCTGCAGCTGCGCCAGCGCGGTGGCGGCCGGGTCCAGCAGCGCCAGCGACTGGTCCAGGTAGGCGCTGGCGGTGCATACCAGGCAACTGCCCGACCGCGCCGGCACCTGCCCGGCCAGCGCGCGCAACAGGGTCGACTTGCCGCTGCCATTGGCCCCGACCACGCCGATCCGTGCGCCGCCCTGCACCACCAGGTCCAGCGGTTGCCGCGTCGCCGGCGCGAACGGCAGTTGCAGCGCCTGCAGCTCCACCAGGCGCCGGGTCGCCGCATCGGCCGGCGCCGGCGCGAACAGCGCCACCGGCGCATCAGGCTGCACTTGGCGCGCCGCCTCGGCGATCCGCGCCAGGCTGCGCGCCTGGGCGGCCTGGCGGTCGCGCACGCGTTTGCCGGCGCTGTCCTGGCTGCGCTGCTTTTGCCGGCCGAGCAGGATCGGCGCCTGGTTGGCCGTGCCGGCGTGCTGCCGACCGCGCGCACTGCGCCGCTGCTGTCGATCGTGCTGCGCCTGCCAGGCGGCGCTGTCGCGCGCATGCTGCCGCTTGTGCTGCGCCAGTTCGGCCTGCGCGGCCTCGCGCTCGCGCGCCCGGCACTGCAGGTAGAACGCGTAGTCGCCACCGTAGTCGCGCAGCCCGCCGGGCGACAACTCCAGCGTGCGCTGCATGTCCTGCAGCAACAGCGCATCGTGGCTGATCACCAGCAGGCCGCCCGGCCAGCGCTGCAGCGCTTCGCGCAGGCGCTGCCGCTGTGCCGCGTCCAGGTGCAGGGTCGGCTCGTCCAGGATCAGCGCATCGGCCTCGGCCAGCCAGGCGCCGATCAGCGCCACCCGCATCGCCTCGCCGCCGCTGAGCGTGGCCGCCAGGCGGTGCGGCTCCAGCGCGCCCAGGTCGTGCGCGTACAACTGCGCCTGCAGGCGCTGGGCAATGTCCCAGCGCTCGCCGAGCGCGTCGAAATCCGCCGCGTCGGCGCTGCCGGCCTCGATCCGGGCCAACGCCCGCAACGCCGCGCCCACGCCGGCCAGGTCGGCGACGGTGGCGTGCGGCGCCGGCGCGATCTGCTGCGGCACGTAATGCAGGCGGCCGTGGCGCACGCAGCGCCCGGCGCTGGGCGTCAGTTCGCCGGCGAGCAGGCGCGCGAACACGCTCTTGCCGACGCCGTTGCGGCCGACCAGGCCGGTAGGCCGCGAATCGAGCGCGACGTGCAGATCGGAAAACAGGATCCTGCCATCGGGCAGGACATGGGTCGCGCTGTCCAGCGCAAGCAGCGGATGCGTCATGGGAACCTCCATGGATGCCGGTCGTGCCCGCCAAGAGATCGGCAGGAAGGACGAAGGCCGTCGCGAAGACGGCGGCATCAATGGCGCATCGGCGTGGATCCTCGATGAAGGTGCGGGACGATGCTAGCGCACCCGACCCGTGTCGGGCGAGATCGCGCGGCGCGGGCTCAGGGCGCGGACAGGAAGGCCGGGTGGTAGGCCACCTCGGCCATCGGCGGCAGGCGTTCGCCGAAGGCCAGCGCCTGGAAGGCCTCCACCGGCGCGCCCGGCAGGGTCAGCCCCGGTTCCGGGCGAAAGCCGAAGCGTGCGTAGTACGCCGGGTCGCCCAGCACCACGCAGCCGGCCGCACCCAGTGCCTGCAACTGCGCCAGCGCCTCGCGCACCAGCCGCGCGCCCAGGCCCTGGCGTTGATGTCCCGGTCCCACCGACAGCGGCCCCAGGCCGTACCAGCCGCGGCTGCCGTCGGACAGGCTCACCGGCGACACCGCCACGTGGCCGACGACGTAGCCCTCGTGCTCGATCACCAGCGACAGGGTCAGCGCGCCGTCCGCGCGCAACCGCTCGATGATGTCCTGCTCGTCGTGGCGGCTGTGTGCGACGCGGAAGAACGCGACCAGGGTCAGCGCCTCGATCGCCGTCGCGTCGGCCGGCCGCTCCGCACGCAAGAGCATGTCGCCGGATGCGCTCACAGGCGCTCCAGCAGTTCGGCGAAGGCCTGCGCCGACGTCGCCACGTGCTCGCCCAGGCGATGCGTATCGTCGACCAGCAGCAGCCGCGCTGCGCGCGCCTGCGCCCAGGCGATCACCTCGGCGGCGGGAATCAGTTCGTCGCGCCAGGCATGCACCACCGAGGTCGGCACCGGCGCCGCGTCCAGCGCCGGCAGGTGTCCCATCCGCGTCGGCGGCACCATCAGGAACAGGCCGCGCACCGGCACGTGCAGCGACACCTGCGCGGCGATGTAGGCGCCGAGGCTGGACCCGGCCAGCACCAGCGGCCCGCGCTGCGCCGCGGCCTGCGCCAGTTCCAGCAGGCGCTGCAGGCGCGTCGGCAGGTCGCCGAGCGGGCTGATGTCGCGGCGCGCGTCCAGGTCGGTGTAGTCCGGGCGCGAATGGCTCCAGCCCAGGCGCTCCGCGACCTCGGCCAGCGCCGTCACCTTGATCGCGTCCGGCCCGCTCTCGAAACCGTGCGACAGGATGCAGTGACCGCGGCTCACAGCGCCACCACCGCATCGCCCAGGCGCAGCGTGCCGCCCTGCACGATGCGCGCGCACAGGCCGCCGTGGCCGCGCATGGCGTTGTAGCCGCCCGGCCCCAGCGCCTGCTCCATGCGCGAGCACGGATCGCACGGCGCGATGCCTTCCAGCTCGACCTCGCCGATGCGAAAGCGGCGCCCCTTCAGTGCGATCAGCGGAATGCCGGAGACCACCAGGTTGCGCCGCAGGGTCGCCGGCGCCACCGCCGCATGGCCGGCCAGCGCGGCGATCGCCGGCAGGTGTTCGGCCTGGATCAGGGTGACGCCGCGCTTGCCGTTGCGCCCGGCGTAGCGGTCGCCGTGCAGGCCGCCATCGGTCTGCGCCGCGGCGGCGTCGACTTCGTGCATCGGCACGTCGCGCGCCGGGCGCAGGCCGATCCATTCCACGCGTCCGGCGCGCGGCAGTGTGGCCAGCAGGGTCGCCAGCGGGCTTTCGGAATTCAGGGTCATCGGCGAATGCTAGCATCCGCGCATGTCGCCCACCTCGCCGCTGCCGGTCCACGATGCGCCCCTGCCCTACGTCGGCCTGCTGGAGGAGCGCGCGCCGGACAGCATCACGCTGGCGGTGATCCACTGCACCGAGTTGCCGGACCTGGCCAGCGCGCGCCTGTACGGCGAGCGCGCGCTGTATCCGTCCGGCACCGGCAACAGCGGCCATTTCTACATCGACCGCGACGGCAGCGTGCACCGCTACGTGCCGCTGCAGCGCGTCGCGCACCACGTGCGCGGCTACAACCGGCAGTCGCTGGGCATCGAGCTGGTCAACCGCGGGCGCTATCCGCTGTGGCTGGATTCGCGCCACCAGGCGATGACGGAGCCCTACCCGCCGGCGCAAATCCAGGCGCTGATCCGGCTGCTGCAGCAGTTGCGCGCGGAACTGCCGCTGTTGCGCCACATCGCCGGACACGAGGCGCTGGACCGCAGCCTGGAAGCGGCCAGCGACGATCCGGCGCGGCAGGTGCAGCGCAAGCTCGATCCGGGACCGCGCTTCCCCTGGCCACAGGTACTGGAGGCAGTGGCGCTGGCGCCGTATGCGCCGTCGCCGTGACCGCGCTGCAGGCGGTGGATGGAACGGCTGATTCGGGCCGCGACGGAGCACCAGACAACGTCGCATTCGCACGATGTGTAGGAGCGGCTTCAGCCGCGACGGGATGCACCGGGAAGGCCCTGTCGCGGCTGAAGCCGCTCCTACAAGATTCCTGCGCGCTCAGCGCGCGCCGACGTAGTTCTTCTCGCCGGCGGTCACCGCCACGTCCAGGCGATTGCCGACCGGCGCCAGCGGACACACCACGTGCGGGGTGAACGCGCATGGCGGGTTCTGCGCCAGGTTGAAGTCCAGCACGATGCGGTCGCCCTGCGGCGCCGGCACGAACAGATAGCGCGCGCCGCCGTAGCTCTCGCGGCCGCTGGTGCGGTCGGAGAACGGCAGGAACAGACGCTGGCTGGCGCCGTCGCGCAGCACCTGCAGGCGGTAGTGCCGCCCCTGCAGGACGAAGTCGGCGCTGCCGACCACGGCCAGCGGCTGCGGCGTGCCGATCGAGGTCAGCAGCACCATCGCCTGCGGCGCCGGCACCGGATGCCAGTCGGCCAGCACCCGCCACTGCGGATCGATCGGGAAGTAGTCGATGCCGCGGAAGCGCGCGCGCGCCGGCGCCTGCGGATCACGGAAACGCCAGCCGAACAGGTTGCCGGTGCGCACCACGTAGAACTCCTGCGCACCCAGCGTCAACCGCGTCTGGGTGTCGTGCGCCGCGTCGGTCTCCAGGCGGCCTCCCGCGAACGGCTGGCCATTCACCTGCACCGCCGCGTCCGCGGCGGGCTGGAACTGCACGCCCTCCTGCAGATCCACCTGCAGCACGCCCAGATGCGCCGGACCGGCCGGCAACTGCACGTCGTTGTCGGGCGCGCTGCCGACCCGGTGCAGGCCGCTGTGCAGGCGGCCGGAGCCGGTGAAACTCAACCAGCCCGATGGCGCGCGCAACGTCGCCAGCCGCTGCGCGCGGCTGTGCTGCACAGACTCGCGGTAGTGCGTGGCCGATTGCGCGCGCGGCGAGGCATCGGCGCCATCGGCCGCCGCGCCCCGGTCGCCGCAGGCGGCCAGGCCCAGCAGCATCGCCAGCCCGCAGGCCTCACGCCACCGCATGGTGCCGCCCCCTGTCGCGTGCCATCGTGCGTGCGTTCCGTATGCGCCGACGCCGGCCCTAGCCGACGGCGCGCGGCCGCGACGGGTCGGCGATCCAGCCGCTCCAGGAGCCCGCATACACGCGCGCACCGTGCAGTCCGGCATGTTCCAGCGCCAGCAGCAGATGGCAGGCGGTGACGCCGGAGCCGCACATCAGCACCACCTCGCGCGGATCGCGCCCCTGCAGCAAGGGCTGCAACTCGGCGCGCAGTTCCTGCGCCGGGCGCAGGCGGCCATCGCGCAGGTTCTGCGCCAGCGGCCGGTTGAGCGCGCCGGGCACGTGCCCGGGCAGCGGGTCGATCGGCTCCACCTCGCCACGGAAGCGTTCGCCGGGGCGCGCATCGAACAACCAGCCCGGCGCCTCGTGCAGGCGCGCGGCAACCTCCTCGGCGGAGACGATGCGCGCCGTGTCGAACGCCTGCGGATACGGCGGCAGCGGCGACGGTACCGCGACCGCGTCGGTTTCCGGCAGGCCCAGCCGGCGCCATTCGGCCAGGCCGCCGTCGAGCACGGCGACGCGGCGATGGCCGAGCAGGCCCAGCATCCACCACAAGCGGGCGGCGGCCATGCTGCCGTCGCCGGCGTCGTAGACCACCACCTGGTGCTGCGGGCCGATGCCCCATTGCCCCAGGGTGCGCGCGAAGGCCGCGTCGTCCGGCAACGGGTGCCGGCCCAGGCCGGGACGGCTGAGATCGGACAGATCGGCGTTCAGATCGGCGTAGACCGCGCCGGGCAGGTGCGACTGCACATAGGCCTCGCGCGCCGCCGCTGCGGCGGCAGGATCGAGCAGCGCCGCCGGCACGAACCGCGCATCGACCAGGCGCAGCGCGGGATCACCGAGCGCGGCGGCCAAGGCCGGCGCCTCGACCAGGGTGTGCCATTCGGGGGACGTTGCGCTCATGCGGTTTGCTCCAGTCGGCGGCGCAGGTTGAGCAGGATCGCCGCGGTCGCGCCCCAGATGCGCTGGCCGGGCCAGCCGTACTCCAGCACGACGCGCGGGCGTCCGCGGTAATCGGTCTCGATGCTGCGCAGGTTGTCCGGCGCCATCAGGTAGGCCAACGGCACCTCGAATACCTCCGCCACCTCGCCCGGATGCGGCTGCGGCACGAAGCGCGGATCGATCGCCGCGACCACCGGCATCACCCGGAAGCCGCTGATGGTGACGAACGGATCCAGGTAGCCCAGCGGCTCGGCCTGGCTCGCCGCCAGCGCGATCTCTTCCTCGCTCTCGCGCAGCGCCGCGGCCACCGCATCGGCATCGCTGGCCTCGATGCGGCCGCCGGGAAAGCTGACCTGGCCGCCGTGGTGGCGCAGGCTGTCGGTGCGCCGGGTCAGCAGCACGTAGGTGCCGTCGGCGCGCGGCACCAGGCCGGCCAGCACCGCGGCTTCCACCGGCGCACCGTCCGGCAGCAGATCCTGCAATTCGTGGTGGTTCCAGCCCGGCCCCGTCGGCGGCTGCTGCAACGGATGCAGCGCGCGCAGCAGATGTGCGCGTTCGGCCAGGCGCTGTCCCGGCGACGGCGACCAGCCGCGGCCCGGCAGCACCTCGTCCATGTAGCGGCGGCGTTCGGCGTCGCTCATGCCGCGCCAGCGTGCGATCTCGTCGCCGCTGCGCAGGCAGCCTGCGCAATAGCCCTGCGCATCGAGACGGCAAATACCGATGCAGGGCGTAAGCGGGGCATGCGGAACGGGATCCATCGGATTCGACACCTTGCCAGCCTAGCGCGATTCGTCGGCGCCGTCGTCGCCTGCCAAAAAAAATTGCGCCGGCATCGCTGCCGGCGCAATCGTCGTGCACTGGAGCGGCGTGCTTACTTGACGCTGACCAGCTTGATCTCGAACTGCACCGCCACGTTCGGCGGGAACGGCGTACGCGGATCGGCGCCGTACGCCTTGTCCGGCGGCAGGGTCACTTCCCACTTGGAGCCGGCCGGCATCTGCAGCAGCGTGTCGCGCATGGCCTGCATCTCGACTTCGCTGACCTTGATCGCCGGGATCTGCTGCGCCGGACGCGCCTGCGCCGGGCGCTGGCCGAACGGGTACGGACCGGCCACTTCCAGCTGCACCGTGCTGGCCTGGGTCGGCTTGGCGCCCTTGCCGGCCTCGATCACGCGGTACTGCACGCCGCTGGGCAGGGTCTGCACGCCAGCCTTGGCCTTGTTCTGGGCCATGAACTGGTCGCTCTTGGTCTTGTTCTCGGCAGCGGCCTTCTCGTAGTCGGCCTTGGCCTGCTGGGCGCGGGCCTGCTCGCGCTTCTGGAACGCTTCCACCGCCGGCTTAAGCTGGTCGGCGCTGACCGCCGGCTGCTTCTTGGCGTAGGCGTCCTGCAAGCCCTTCACCACCGCATTGATATCGAGCTGCTCGCCGCGGCCGGTGAGTTCGGCAAGGTTGTTGCCGTAGTCGTAGCCGAAGTAATAGCTCAGCTTGCCCTTCTCGGACGAGGTGTCCTGGGCGAACGCATTGCCGCTCAGGGCGAGGGCCGCGACAGCGACCGCAATAGAACGCAACTTCATCAAACAATTCTCCAGGGTGGTGGCACAGGGCGGCCCGTGCCGCCTGAGATGACGCGTTAGGATAGCCGCCGCGGCGCATAACCGCTACCGACGACGCTGCTCTGACTGGTGCGGCCCGCCGAGAGTTCCCATTACTTTTTTTTAACAACCAGGAATGCACATGTCCGGCACGCCGGTCCTCGCCGATACCCAGGGTGCGATCCGCATCCTCACCGTGAATCGAGCCGACAAGCTCAACGCCTTGAATCGCCAGGTTTTGCAGGCGCTGGATGCGGCCTTCGCCGCGGCCGCGGACGACCCGCAGATCCGCGTGGTGGTGCTGACCGGCGCCGGCGAGAAGGCCTTCGTGGCCGGCGCCGACATCGCCGAAATGAACGAACTGACACCGGTGCAGGGCCGCGATTTCTCGCAGCTGGGCCAGCGCCTGATGCGCCGGATCGAGCGCATGCCCAAGCCGGTGCTGGCGATGGTCAACGGTTTCGCCCTCGGCGGCGGGCTGGAACTGGCGATGGCCTGCCACCTGCGCGTGGCCGCCGAGGGCGCCCGCCTGGGCCAACCGGAGATCAATCTCGGCCTGATCCCCGGTTTCGGCGGCACCCAGCGCCTGCTGCGGCTGGTCGGCCGCGCCGCGGCGCTGGAGCTGTGCCTGCTCGGCGCGCCGATCGACGCGGCGCGCGCATTGCAGTTGGGCCTGGTCAACCGCGTGGTCGCGGCCGGCGAACTGCAGGCGACCACGCTGCAGCTGGCGCAGCAACTGGCCGAGGCCGCACCGCTGGCGTTGCGCGGCATCCTCGACGCGATCCAGATCGGCGGCGAAGGCGCGATCGAACAGGGACTGGAGTACGAGACCGCGCAGTTCGGCCTGCTGTTCTCCAGCGAGGACATGCGCGAAGGCACCCGCGCCTTCCTGGAGCGGCGCCCGCCGCAGTTCCGCAACCGCTGAGCCCACGCACGATGTCGCACGCCCCCGTTTCCGCCACGCCGCTGCAGTTGCTGCGCTGGGTCCTGGACGACGATCTGGATGCCGCGATCGATGGCGGCCTGATGGACTACCGCGGCACCGATCCCGGCGACGATGCGCTGGACCCGGCGCATCCGCAGTTGCGCGCGCAGGTGCTCGCCGCGCAGCAGCGCCTGCGCGATGCCTGGGCGGCACGCGCGCGCTATCGGGCGCGCAGCGCGCGGCTGGAACGCCGTGCCGCGGCGCGCCAGGCGCGGCGTGAGGCCGTTGTACCGACCGCCACGGGCACGACTCCCGCCGCCCCCAGCGCGCCGGCCCTGCCCGCGGCGGCCGCGGCGATCCTGGCCCGCGCCAAGGCCAAGGCCGCGCAGCGAGGCGGCCGATGAGCGCGACCGCCAGCGCGCCCGTGCGGCGCGGACGCCTGCTGAGCAAGGACGAGATCCACGAGCTGTTCTCGCGCCTGTCCGAACTCAATCCCAGCCCGACCACCGAGCTGGAGTACAGCACCCCATTCGAACTGCTGATCGCGGTGATCCTCTCGGCGCAGGCCACCGACGTCGGCGTCAACAAGGCCACCCGCCGCCTGTATCCGGTGGCGAACACGCCGGCGGCGATCCTGGCGCTGGGCGAGGATGGGCTGAAGCGCTACATCTCCACCATCGGCCTGTTCAACGCCAAGGCCAAGAACGTCATCGCCACCTGCCGCATCCTGGTCGAGCAGCACGGTGGCGACGTGCCGCGTGCGCGCGACGCGCTGGAAGCCCTGCCCGGCGTCGGCCGCAAGACCGCCAACGTGGTGCTCAACACCGCCTTCGGCGAGCCCACCATGGCGGTGGACACGCACATCTTCCGCGTCGCCAACCGCACCGGGCTGGCTCCGGGCAAGGACGTGCGCGCCGTCGAGGATGCGCTGCTCAAGCGGGTGCCGGCACAGTTCCTGCACGACGCGCACCACTGGCTGATCCTGCATGGCCGCTACGTGTGCAAGGCGCGCAAGCCCGACTGCCCGCAGTGCGCGATCCGCGACCTGTGCCGGTACAAGGACAAGACGCCGGGTTGAGCGCGCAGTCGCAGGCAGGCGCTCGCGTCATCCCTGCGCCACAGCCTTGGGCGCCGGTTGGTGCGCGACTGGGAACATCGGCTCCGGCAACCAGCGCGGCACGCAAGGTCCGCCGCTCCGCACGTCGCGACTGAAGTCGCTCCCACAATGGCGTTCCGCAAGCGGGAACCTGGTGGTGCGGGAGGGGCTTCAGCCCCGACAGCAACTAACACCCGGAGCCGATGGCTGCGCTCGTCGCGGTTGAAACCGCTCCTGCAGTTCTCCCCAAGCCGCCGCCTGGTTGCACTGCAGGAGCGGCTTCAGCCGCGACGGTTTCCGTCGCGACACGGCCTCGCCTGCCCGCATCGCGGTTGAAACCGCTCCTACAGGACGCCGACCGGCCAGGCGAAGCACTGCCGGCCACACCACCGACTACGCCGCACGCTGTCCTTCCACGCGTCGGTCCAGTTCCTTCCAGTCCACTACCAGGGCGCAACCGCGGGCCGACGCGTTGCGGCTCCAGTCGCGCAGCAGTTCCAGGCAGGCGTGGTCGACGTGGCGTAGCCGTGCCACGTCCAGGTGCAGTTCGGTATTCGGCGGCAGCCGCTCCAGGGTCCGCGCCATCGTCGGCACGCGCAGGAAGGTGGCCGAGCCCTCCAGCGACAGGCGCAGCTTGCCGCTCCCCTCGCCTGCGCCCGCGCTGGCGGCGTCTTCATGCGCATGCACGCCGACCGTCAGCCGCGACTGCTGCAACGCCAGCCGCAGCAGCGACAGCGCAAAGCCGATCAGCACGCCGGTCAGCAGGTCGGTGGCGACGATGGCGAAGGTCGTCGCCAGGTAGATGGCGGCGGTGCCGCGTCCGTAGGCGGCCAGTTCGCGCACCTGCCCCAGCTTGACCATCTTCAGCCCGGTGTAGACCAGGATGCCGGCCAGGCACGCGACCGGGGTCATCCGCAGCAGCCACGGCAGCAACAGCGCGAACACCAGCAGCCAGGCCGCGTGCAGCATGGTCGACACGCGCGTGGCCGCACCGGCCTGCACGTTGGCGGCGCTGCGCACGATCACCCCGGTCATCGGCAAGGCGCCGAGCAACCCGCACAGCATGTTGCCAACGCCCTGCGCGGCCAGTTCGCGGTCGTACTGGGTGCGCGGCCCCTGGTGCATGCGGTCCACCGCCGCCGCCGACAGCAGGGTCTCGGCGCTGGCGATGAAGGCGAAGGTGAGCGCCGACAGCAGCAGCGTGGCATCGAGCACGCCGAGCATGTCGTCCAGGCTCGGCACCCGGATCGCCGAGAGCAGGTTGGCCGGCACGTCGACCTTGCGCACGTCCAGCGCCTGCAGCTGCACCAGCGCGGTCATCGCCACCACCGCCAGCAAGGCGCCGGGCACGAAGCGCAGGCGCTGCGGGCGCAGCCGCTCCCACGCCAGCATGATCGCGATGGTGCCCAGGCCGACCAGCAAGGCGGCGCGGCCCACGCCGGCGTCCAGCGCGCGCCACAGCACCGCCGGCAAGGCGGCGAAGTTCTCCAGGCCGCGCGCCTTCGGCGCCGCGTCCAGCAGCACGTGCGATTGCGAGGCCACGATCAGGATGCCGATGCCCGACAGCATGCCCGCCACCACCGCCGGCGAGGTCATGCGGAACCACACGCCGGCGCGGCACAACCCGGCCAGCAACTGGATCGCGCCGGCCAGCAGGATCACAGGCCCCAGCGCCGCCACGCCGTGCGCGCGGACCAGTTCGAACACCAGCACCGCCAATCCCGCCGCCGGCCCGCTGACCTGCAGCGGCGAGCCGGCGATCAGCCCGACCACCAGGCCGCCGACGATGCCGGTGATCAGGCCGGCGGCCGGCGGCATGCCCGACGCGATCGCGATGCCCATGCACAACGGCAAGGCGACCAGGAAGACCACCACCGAAGCCAGCAGGTCGCGGCCGAAGGCGCCGCCGCGCAGGTAACGGGCCAGCGCCGAGGCGCCGGCCGGAGCGTGCTCTGTCATGGTGTGCATGGGCGGCTCCTCAGACGGCGACGTTGCGCAGGACCGGCGCCAGGCGCGGCGGCGGCGTGGCATCGGGCGGGCGTCGACCGGCTTCCGGCAGCAGTGGCAGGAACCGCCCTTGCTCGGCGTCGAAGGCGCGGATCTCGCCATGGCCGATGTCGTAGATCCAGCCGTGGATGCGCAGTGCGCCGCGCGCCAGCCGCGCCGCCACCACCGGTTGCGTGCGCAGGTGATCCAGCTGCGCCACCACGTTTTCCTCGGTCAGGCAGTGCAGCGCATCCTCGGCATGGGCGGCATGGCCGTGCTGCGCGGCGACATGGCGCGCGCTGTCGGTGTGCTTGAGCCAGGCCGCCACGGTCGGCACCTCCTGCAGCGACGCGGGATTGAGCACCGCCTTCATCGCGCCGCAATCGGTATGGCCGCAGATCACGATGTGCTCGACCTGCAGCACCGCCACCGCGTACTCGATCGCCGCGACCACGCCGCTGACGTGCTGCGAGTACGGCGGCACCACGTTGCCGATGTTGCGGTAGACGAACAGCTCGCCGGGCTGCGCGGCGAACATCAGTTCCGGCATCACCCGCGAATCGGCACAGGTGATGAACAGCGTGTGCGGGGTCTGGCCGGCGGCGAGTTGCCGGAACAGCCCGCGCTGGCGGGGATAGACCTCGTTGCGGAAGTGGCGGAAACCGTCGAGCAAGCGTTGCATGGGATATCTCCAGGCATGGGGGAGCGAGGCCGTACCGCACGCGGCACGACGCAGACGCAAACAACAGAGGGGATCGGCATCGCCAGTGCGGCGACGCAGGCGTCAGGCCCGGGATGGAGGACGCAGCGCGGGGCGGCGATAGCTGCGGCAAGGCGCTGCCGGTGGCACCGGCAGGACCGGCCGGATCAGGAGGGTCGGCGGAAACAACGCGGGCGCGACCGCGAGCGGTGCGTCGTGCGGATCGGTGTCGGCAGCTGGCGCGTCCAGCTCGGGCGGCACCCCATCGAGGTCAGCATCGACATCGCTGGCGCAGGCGCTCGCGCACAGCGCTGCCGGTGCCGCCGCTGCGGCCGATCCTGCACGGATCGCGGACAGCGCCAGCAACGCGGTCAACATCAACATGGACAGACGGGCGAGCATGCTTCGACAGTAGGAAGGCACGTCGCCGCTGACAAGTGCTGCGCCGCACAATTCACTGCATCGTCCACGGCCGTCGACGCGAACCGTGAAAGACACCCCGGCCCGCGCCAATGACGCGGGCCGGGGTGTCACGCCGCAAAAAAGAAAGGCGGCGCAGTGCGCCGCCTTTCGTACAGCATGCGGGAATCTCCGCGCATCAGAACGACAGGTCGCCCCAGACGCCGAATTCCTTGGTTTCCACGTCGGTTTTCTTGCTGGCATTGTCCTGGTGCGTGTACTTGTACACGGTGGCCAGCTTCAGGTTCTTCAGCACCGGGAACTCGACGCCGACGTTCCAGTACTTGTCGGCCAGGGTCGGGTCGAGGGTCTTGCTCAGGTCGGTCTTGTCGTAGCGGGCGAAGGCGTTGATGCCGCCGTCGGTCAGCGCCACGCTGCCCCACACCGACCAGCCACTGGACTTGTCGGTGGCCGCGGTCAGCACGTTGTTGAGGTTCTTGGCCTGGAAGTACTCGCCGCCCAGACGGAAGTTGGAATCGGCGTAGGCAACCATCGCATCGGCGCGGGTGTAGTCGTGCTGCGCGTCGAGGATGTCGGTTTCCTTGCCCAGCTTGCCCGAGTAGGCGCCGACGGCGATGGCCAGGTTCTGCATCGGCATGTAGGCGACGCGGCCTTCCACGTCCATGCCCTTGCCGCGGGTCGGGTTCTTGTAGCCGGCACCGTTGACCACCGACATCGCGTAGTTGACCTGCGAGCCCAGGTCGCCGAAGGCGTGCAGGCCCCAGTCGGAGGAGTTGGCGTACTTCAGGCGGTCGGTCAGGGTGTTCTCGACGTAGCGGTAGCCGTAGAACTTCTCGACGAACGGCACCCACGGCATGTCGGCGGCACCGATGCGCAGCGCGAAGGCGTCGTCGAACTTGCCCTGCACGTAGGCCTTCTTGACGAACAGCTGGGTGTTGGACAGCGCCGAGCTGTACTGGAAGTCGGTGGTCAGGTTGGCCGACCAGATCTCGTTGAAGCTGTGGTCGACGGTCAGGTAGAAGCGCTTGACGTCCAGACCGGTGCCGCTGGCGGCGGTCTTGGCGCCGCCGCTGGTGCGGTCGATGTTGGTCAGGTCGAAGAACATGCGGCCGCCGATCTTGTTGTCGTTGACCAGCTTGGCGAGCTTGTCGACCTTGGCGGCGCTGGCCTGCGCCGATTCGGTCGCCTGGGCCTGCACGACATTCACTTCCGACTGCGCGTCGGACTGCGCCTGCAGGGCTTCCGACTGCGCCTGCAGCTGCTGGACCTGGGTCTGCAGCGCTTCGATCTGGGCCTGCAGCTGCTGCAGCTGGGCAGCGCTGACGGCGGGCGGATTGCTGCTGGCCTTGGCCTTCGCCGCGAACGCCTGCGGCGCCGACGCCAGGCCGAGGCTGGCGAGGATCGCCGTGGCGAGAACATGAGAACGCATTAGGATGTCTCCGATGGGTGGTGGCAGGGTGGGATGGGTGCGGTGCGGCCCCAGTGCGACGGCCCGACCATTTGTAAAGATTCCGTCAAAGACATGACGGTTTTGAGTCAGCTTCGTGTCGGAACGAAGGCATTCCCGCCCGGACAGGCTGTCACCGGACTGACATCTGATTTTCTTCAGACGTTCATGAAAAAGTCTTGGAATGCAGCCGATGCCGGCAGGGGTGCCGGCTTCCCACCTATTCCAGGAGTTCTCCCGATGCGTTCCCTCAAGCTCCGACTGCTGGCAGCCGCCGCGGTCGCTACGTTTTCGCTCGCGGCGCAAGCCACCGATGTCACCGGCGCAGGCTCCAGCTTCGTCTATCCGGTGCTGTCGAAGTGGTCGGCTGCCTATGCCGAGAAAAGCGGCAACCGCGTCAACTACCAGTCGATCGGTTCCGGCGGCGGCATCGCGCAGATCCAGGCGGCCACGGTCGATTTCGGCGCTTCCGACAAGCCGCTCAGCGGCGCGGAGCTGGACAAGTTCGGCCTGGGCCAGTTCCCGGTCGTGATCGGCGGCATCGTGCCGGTGTTCAACGTGGCCGGCGTGGCCCCGGGCGCGATGAAGCTCGACGGCACCACGCTGGCCAACATCTTCCTCGGCAAGATCAGCAAGTGGAACGACCCGGCGATCGCCGCGCTGAACCCGGGCCTGGCCCTGCCCGACCTGAAGATCACCATCGTGCACCGCTCCGACGGTTCGGGCACCAGCTTCAACTTCACCAACTACCTGTCCAAGGTCAGCCCGGAGTGGAAGAGCAAGGTCGGCGAAGGCACCGCCGTGCAGTGGCCGGCCGGCATCGGCGGCAAGGGCAACGAAGGTGTGGCCGCCTACGTCAAGCAGATCCGCGGCGGCATCGGCTACGTCGAGTACGCCTACGCGCTGCAGAACAAGCTCAGCTACGCCGGCATGAAGAACGCCGCCGGCCGTTTCGTGATGCCGGACGACAAGACCTTCTCCGCTGCCGCCGCCACCGCGGACTGGAAGTCGGCCAAGGACTTCAACCTGATCATGACCAACGCGCCGGGCCAGGACGCGTGGCCGATCACCGCCACCACCTGGGCCATCATGTACAAGAAGGCCAAGAAGCCGGCGTCGTCCAAGGCCGCGCTGGACTTCTTCAAGTGGTCGTTCGAGCAGGGTCAGCCGCAGGCCAAGGCGCTGGACTACGTGCCGCTGCCGGAGCCGCTGGTCAAGCAGATCGAAGCCTACTGGGCGCAGAACATGAAGTAAGCCGGCGTCTCGCCCGTGCCGGCGCGCGCGCCGGCACGGCGATACCCGAGGGCGCGGACCGCAGGGTCCGCGCTTTTTTTGTCCCCGACGGCAGGCATCGCCTGCCTGCGATCGGCACCTGCCCGCCGCATGACAGGCTCATGCGGGGCGGCGCGACGGCCGCATCCCGTGATGGCGTCCGCCAACCCATCCGCAAGTCATCTGGCTGTAACAAAAATATCATTTCATAGCGAGCATCCGCCGGATGTCCCGGCGCTCTTCGCTACGGAGTGACCCCATGAAACTGCAGCCGGCGCGCATTGCCGTCCTGTCCCTCGCCCTGGCCTTCGCCGTCACCGCCTGCCAGCCCGGCAACGGCGACAAGCAGGGCGCCGCCGATGCGGCCGGCGGGACGCCCGCTGCCGCGCCGGCCGCCGGCGCCAAGACCGCGGCGGAGATTTCCGGCGCCGGCGCCTCCTTCATCTATCCGCTGATCTCCAAGTGGTCGGCCGACTACAACGCGGCCACCGGCAACAAGATCAACTACCAGTCCATCGGTTCCGGCGGCGGCATCGCCCAGATCAAGGCCGGCACGGTCGATTTCGGCTCCTCCGACAAGCCGCTGGACAGCGCCGAACTGGCCGCGGCCGGCCTCGGCCAGTTCCCCTCGGCGATTGGGGGGGTGGTGCCGGTGGTCAACCTGGACGGCATGGAAGCGGGCAAGCTGAAGCTGACCGGCCCGGTGCTGGCCGACATCTTCCTGGGCAAGATCAGCAAGTGGAACGACCCGGCGCTGACCGCGCTGAACCCGGGCGTGACCCTGCCCGACACCAAGATCAACCTGGTGCACCGCTCCGACGGCTCGGGCACCAGCTTCAACTTCACCAACTACCTGTCCAAGGTCAGCCCGGAATGGAAGGGCAAGGTCGGCGAAGGCACCTCGGTGCAGTGGCCGGGCGGCGTCGGCGGCAAGGGCAACGAAGGCGTGGCCTCGTACGTGCAGCAGATCAAGGGCTCGATCGGCTACGTGGAACTGGCCTACGCGCTGCAGAACAAGATGCCGTACGCGTCGATGCAGAACGCCGCCGGCAACTGGGTGCAGCCCAACGCCGAGAGCTTCGCCGCGGCGGCCGCGTCGGCCGACTGGGCCAACGCCAAGGACTTCAACCTGGTCATCACCAACGCCGCGGGCGCGCAGGCGTGGCCGATCACCGCCACCAACTTCATGCTGATGCACAAGCAGGCCAAGGACCCGGCGCGCAGCAAGGCGACCCTGGACTTCTTCAAGTGGGCCTTCGAGAAGGGCCAGCCGCAGGCCGACGCACTGCACTACGTGCCGCTGCCGCCGGAGCTGGTGCAGCAGATCGAGGCCTACTGGAGCAAGGAGTTCAAGTAAGCGCCATGCCGGCGCGCGTTGCGCGCGCCGCGGCGGCAAGCGGCGACCGGTGGTGCGCTCCAGGCGCCGCCGGTCGCCGTCTCGGCATCTTGTGATCCGGACTTTCGGGTTCCCGCCTGTGCGGGAGCGATGCAACCACCCACCGCGCGCGGTCACTGCCGCCGCGGCCACGATCGGAGCGCGCAGGCGCGCGCTCCGGCGACGACCGAGCCCATGAACAGCACTGTCCTTCCCGAAGCGATGTCGGCGCCCCGCGGACGCGACCTGCGTGACGCCCGCGCCGACCGCGTGTTCCGCTGGATCCTCACCGCCACCGTCGTGTTCGTGCTCGTCGCCCTGGGCAGCGCTGCGCTGTCGATGCTGTGGGGCGGCCGCCATGCCCTGCAACTGCAGGGGCTGAGCTTTTTCTACTCCAGCGAGTGGAACCCGGTCGAGAACAAGTACGGCGCGCTGGCGCCGATCTACGGCACCCTGGTGACCGCGCTGATCGCGATGCTGATCGCGGTGCCGGTGAGCTTCGGCATCGCCTTCTTCCTGACCGAGGTGGCGCCGCGCTGGCTGCGTGGCCCGGTCGGCACCGCGATCGAACTGCTGGCCGGCATCCCCTCGATCATCTACGGCATGTGGGGCCTGTTCGTGCTGGTGCCGATGATGACCGAGTACGTCACCCCCTGGCTCAACGACCACCTCGGCACGCTGCCGCTGATCGGCCCGATATTCCAGGGCCCGCCGCTGGGCATCGGCCTGCTCACCGCCGGCTTCGTGCTGGCGATCATGGTGATCCCGTTCATCTCCTCGGTGATGCGCGAGGTGTTCCTGACCGTGCCGACCCGGCTCAAGGAGTCGGCCTACGCGCTGGGCTCCACGCGCTGGGAAGTGAGCTGGGACATCGTGCTGCCCTACACCCGCTCGGCGGTGATCGGCGGCATCTTCCTGGGCCTGGGCCGCGCGCTCGGCGAAACCATGGCGGTGGCCTTCGTGGTCGGCAACACGGTGCGGCTGTCGCCCTCGCTGCTGGAACCGGGCACCACCATCGCCGCGCTGATCGCCAACGACTTCGGCGAAGCCACCGAGACCTACCGCTCGGCGCTGCTGCTGCTGGGCTTCGTGCTGTTCATCGTGACCTTCATCGTGCTGGCGATCGCCCGCCTGATGCTGGCGCAACTGTCGCGCAAGGAGGGCAACTGAGATGGCCGCCGACGTCGCCCACCGCCTGTACAACCGCCGCCGCGTGGTCAACGCCGTGGCGCTCACCCTGTCCTGCCTGACCGCGCTGTTCGGGCTGGTGTTCCTGGCCTGGATCCTGTGGACCCTGGTGGCCAAGGGCATCTCCGGCATCAACGTGGACCTGTTCACCCGCATGACCCCGCCGCCCGGCGAGGAAGGCGGCCTGGCCAACGCGTTCTTCGGCAGCGCGGTGATGTGCGGCCTGGCGCTGCTGATCGGCACCCCGCTGGGCGTGGCCGCCGGCACCTGGCTGGCCGAATACGGCAACGCGCGCAAGACCGGCCAGGTGGTGCGCTTCGTCAACGACATCCTGCTGTCGGCGCCGTCGATCGTGCTCGGCCTGTTCGTCTACACCCTGTACGTGATGCAGACCGGCGGCCGCTTCTCGGCGCTGGCCGGCGCGCTGTCGCTGGCCTTCATCGTGCTGCCGGTGGTGGTGCGCACCACCGACGAAATGCTGCGGCTGGTACCGGCGCAGATGCGCGAGGCGGCGCTGTCGCTGGGCATCCCGCAGTGGAAGGTGACCATGCAGGTGCTGTACCGCAGCGCCTCGGCCGGCATCGTCACCGGCGTGATGCTGGCGCTGGCGCGCATCAGCGGCGAGACCGCGCCGCTGCTGTTCACCGCCTTCGGCAACCAGTACTGGAACAACAACATCTTCCAGCCGATGGCCAGCGTGCCGGTGGTGATGAACTCCTTCGCCGGCAGCCCCTACCCGAGCTGGCAGCTGCTGGCCTGGTCCGGCGCCCTGGTGCTCACCGTGTTCGTCCTGCTGGTCAGCCTCGGCGCGCGCGCCCTGCTGGTGCGCAACAAGATCTCCAACGATTGATACCCCTATGGACCCGGCCATGAACGATCACCACAACGCCGCCCCGATGCACCGCATCGCCATGCCCAACGGGCACACCGCGCTGGCGCCGTCGCCGGTCAAGATCGCCGCGCGCGGCCTGGACTTCTACTACGACAAGTACCACGCGCTGAAGGGCATCAACCTGGAAGTGCCGGAGAAGCGCGTCACCGCGCTGATCGGCCCCTCCGGCTGCGGCAAGTCCACCCTGCTGCGCATCTTCAACCGCATCTATGCGCTGTATCCGAAGCTGGAAGCGCGCGGCGAGGTGCTGCTGGACGGCGAGAACATCCTCTCGCCGAAGTACCCGATGAACCGCCTGCGCAGCAAGGTCGGCATGGTGTTCCAGAAGCCGGTGCCGTTCCCGATGACCATCTTCGAGAACGTCGCCTACGGCATCCGCCACCACGAGAAGCTGTCCAAGGCCGACATGGCCGACCGCGTCGAGCACGCCCTGCGCCAGGGCGCGCTGTGGGACGAGGTCAAGGACAAGCTCGGGCAGAGCGCGCTGGGCCTGTCCGGCGGCCAGCAGCAGCGCCTGTGCATCGCCCGCGCCGTGGCGCTGCGCCCGGACGTGCTGCTGCTCGACGAGCCGACCTCGGCGCTGGACCCGATCTCCACCAGCCGCATCGAGCAACTGGTGGAAGAGCTGAAGACCGACTACACCATCGTCATCGTCACCCACAACATGCAGCAGGCCGCGCGCGTGTCCGACTACACCGCCTTCATGTACCTGGGCGACCTGATCGAGCACGACCGCACCGAAATCATCTTCTCGCAGCCGAACAAGCAGCAGACCGAAGACTACATCACCGGCCGTTTCGGCTGAGCCGCTGCGGCCGCCGCTGCCTGGTCGCAGCGGCCGCGCCCGCCGCCCTCCGGGCGGGCGCCCGGCGACGCCAGCACCGCAACGCCAGGCATGGCCGCGGCGACACCAACGCACTTATTGGACCTACGACATGAACACTCAGCCCAACGAGCACATCGTGAAGAGCTACGACGAAGAACAGCATCGCCTCGCCGCCGAGATCGTGCGCATGGGCGAAACCGCGGTGGCGCAGTTGGAAGCGGCGCTGGACGTGGTCGAACGCCGCGACGACAACGCCGCGCTGCGCATCGTCGTCAACGACGAAGCGATCGACGCGCTCGAGCACTCCATCAGCCACGACGTGATGCGCCTGGCGCTGCGCGGGCCGATGGCGCGCGACCTGCGCGAGATCCTGGCCGGCCTGCGCATCCCCGCCGACGTCGAACGCATCGGCGACTACGCGGCCAACGTGGCCAAGCGCTCGATCGCGCTGAACATGTCGCCGCCGATGCCGCAGACCCTGGGCCTGCGCCAGCTCGGCAAGCTCGCCGCCGAACAGGTGCGCGCGGCGCTGGCCGCCTACCAGCACAACGACGCCGACGCCGCCCTGCTGGTGCGCCAGGGCGACGCGCAGCTGGATGCGCAGTACACCGCGCTGTTCCGCGAGCTGCTGACCTACATGATGGAAGACCCGCGCAACATCACCCCGTGCACGCATCTGCTGTTCATGGCCAAGAACCTGGAGCGGATCGGCGACCACGCCACCAACATCGCCGAGAACGTGTGGTTCCTGGTGCACGGCGACCAGCCGCTGCCGCCGCGCGACAAGCGCGACGAGACCAGTTCCACCAGCGGCATCTGACCCCTGCCGAGCGGACGGCGATACGCCGTTCCGCCGTCGTGGTCTCCCTGGGCTCCGTGCGCAACGGAGCTTTTTTGTCGCCACGCACCGCCACATGCAGCGCCGCGCGGCAACGAGTAGGCTTGGCGCACTCCGGCCACCGCGGCCGGCGCCCATCCATCGCCAGGAGCCTGCGCATGTCCACTTCGTCCCGTCCGTCCCCTGCCCTCGCCGGCGCGGTCCTGCTCGGCGGCATCGGCCTGTCCGCCTCCGCCCTGGCCATGACCGACCTCGCCCAGGGCTACGCGCTGGGCGCACAGGCCGCCGTCACTCCGCCGCAACGCACCGAGGCGGTTGCACCGGCAACGCCGACACCCGCACCGGCGGCGCAAGCCGGGCAGGCCGCCGATCCGGCCAAGGCCAGCGAGGGCGGGTGCGGCGCAAAGGCCGGCGACGGCAGTTGCGGCGCACACACGTCAGCGGCGACACCGGCCAAGCCCGCGGCGGCCGCTGCCGCGGCCACGCCGCAGGCCAAGCACGACGACAAGGCCATGGCCGAAGGCAAGTGCGGCGAGGGCAAGTGCGGTGGCAGCCTCTGAACCAAGGCCGCTGGCCGCGTCCAGTGCCGGCCTCGGGCTGCGCCGCGGCCTGCTCCAGGACCTGCTGCAGGCGCCAGCGGATGCGTTCGATTTCCTCGAATGCGCGCCGGACAACTGGATCGGCGTCGGCGGCCGTCCCGGGGAACTGCTGCAGACGCTGAGCGCGCGCCATCCGCTCAGTTGCCACGGCCTGTCGCTGTCGCTGGGTGGCCTGGCCGCGCTGGACACCACCCTGCTGCAGCAGACCCGGGACTTCCTCGACCGGCACCGGGTGGCGCTGTACAGCGAGCATCTCAGCTACAGCGCCGACGACGGCCAGCTCTACGAGCTGCTGCCGCTGCCGTTCACCGACGAGGCGGTGCGCCACGTCGGTGCACGCATCGCCCAGGTGCAGGACGCGCTGGGCCGACGCATCGCGGTGGAAAACGTCTCCTACTACGCCGCGCCCGGCCAGGCCATGAGCGAAGCCGCGTTCGTGGCGGCGGTGCTGGACGAGGCCGACTGCGATCTGCTGCTGGACATCAACAACGTGCACGTCAATGCCAGCAACCACGGCGACGACGCGCTGGCCTTCCTCGCCGCGATGCCCAGCGCGCGCATCGCCTCGTACCACGTCGCCGGTCACCGCGACGACGCCGCCAGCGGGCTGAAGATCGATACCCACGCCGCGCCGGTGGCCGACCCGGTCTGGGAGTTGCTTGGCGCCGCCTACCGCCTGCACGGCGTGCGCCCCACCGTGCTCGAGCGCGACGGCCAGTTCCCGCCGCTGCACGCGCTGCTCGACGAAGTGCAGCGCATCCGCGCCGTGCAGGCGCAGTCGCGCGGCGCATGAGCGCGACCCTGCGCGCCCAGCAGTTCGCGCTCACCCGGCATCTGCGCGATCCGCAGCGGTACCCGCCGCCGGCCGACATCCCGCCGCAGCGCCTGGCGGTGTACCGCGCCCTGTTCTTCGACAACCTGGCGCAGTTGCTGGGCGGCCAGTTCCCGGTGCTGCGCGCCACCCTCGGCGACGCGGACTGGGCGGCGCTGCTGCGCGCGTTCTGCGCCGAGCACCGCGCCCGCACGCCGCTGTTCCCGCGCCTGGGCGAGGAACTGGTGGCATTCCTGCAGCAGCGCGCGCCCGATCCGCAGCGTCCCTGGCTGGCCGACCTGGCGCACTACGAAACCGTGGAACTGCAGGTGCAGATCGACGACGCCGCGCTGCCGCCGCACGATCCGCACGGCGACCTGCTCGACGGCATCCCGCTGCTGTCGCCCTGGCTGCGCCTGCTGCGCTACCGCTGGCCGGTGCAGCGCATCGGCCCGGCCTGGCAGCCGGACATGGCGCCGGCGCAGCCGACCTGCCTGTTGGCGCGACGCGAGGCCGACGGCCAGGTGCGCTTCGCCGAACTGGCGCCGCTGGCCTATGCCGTGCTGGCGGCGCTGCAGCCCGGCGCGCGCAGCGGACGAGCGCTGCTGCTGGACCTGGCCGCCGCGCACGGCCTTGCGCCGGACGCCCTGCTGCACGAGGGTAAGGCCCTGCTGCAGCGGCTGCGCGCGCAGGGTAGCGTGCTCGGCACGCGGCTGCCGGCCTGACGCCGCGGCGGCCGACGGCCGCGCTCTGCTAACCTTGGCGGATGAACGATTCGGTCGACAGCCCCTCGCAACCCCTGGTCATCACCCCGATGTCGCGGCGTTTCCGCGGCTACCTGCCCGTAGTGGTGGACGTGGAGACCGGCGGTTTCGACTGGAACAAGCATGCGCTGCTGGAGATCGCGGTGGTGCCGATCGAGATGGACGATTTCGGCCAGCTGTATCCCGGCGTCACCGCCAGCGCGCACGTGGTGCCGGCGCCCGGCACCCTGATCGATCCGAAGTCGCTGGAGGTCACCGGCATCGTCCTGGACCACCCGTTCCGCTTCGCCAAGCCCGAGCGCGAGGCGCTGGACCACGTGTTCGCGCCGGTGCGTGCGGCGGTGAAGAAGTACGGCTGCCAGCGCGCCATCCTGGTGGGCCACAACGCCCATTTCGACCTCAACTTCCTCAACGCCACGGTCGCCCGCTGCGGCCACAAGCGCAATCCGTTTCATCCCTTCAGCGTGTTCGACACCGTCACCCTGGCCGGCATCGCCTACGGCCAGACCGTGCTGGCGCGCGCGGTACAGGCCGCGGGCTTCGACTGGAACGCCGCCGACGCGCACAGCGCTGTGTACGACACCGAGCAGACCGCGCGCCTGTTCTGCAAGATCGCCAACGCCTGGCCGGCGCCGCCGGTCGGCGCGGCGCCATAGCCTCGGCATGTATTGCACGACACGCGCGCGCCGACGTCGGGTTGGCCCGGCGGCATCGCGGCCGAACGCCCCGTGGTAACGCCGCGCACTCGCCGGCAGCGGCTCGCGTGACCCGCCACCTGCTATTCGTCTGCAGGCGCAACCGGCTGCGCAGCCCCACCGCCGAGCAGGTGTTCGCTACCTGGCCCGGCGTGGAAACCGCCTCGGCCGGCGTCGATCACGATGCGGACACCCCGGTCACCCCGGAATTGCTGGCGTGGGCGGACATCGTCTTCGTCATGGAACCGGCGCATCGCGCCAAGCTGTCGCGCCGGTTCAAGCGCCACCTCGACCGCGCACGCATCGTCTGCCTCGACATCCCCGACGACTACGGCTACATGGATCCGGCGTTGGTGCAGCTGCTGACCGCGAAGGTGTCGCGGCACCTTGCTGCGCGCTGATCCTGCGCTCGCCCGCCGCATCCAGCGCGCGGGCGTTGGCGCTCCGCCCGTGTACAAGGCCCCTCGCCTGCACACGACGACGCGCATCATGACGAACATGACCCCACAAACGATCACCCTCCCAGTGAACAAGACCGACGCCCTGACCTTCCTGCGCGCGCAGCAACCGCTGCCCGACGACGACCAGCTCAGCCAGGCCTGATCGAGGCCTATGACGCGGCGAGACGGCTGTTTGTCGCCGATCCCGATCGCGCCGCGCTCCCGCTGTTCCTGCGCTCCTTCGGCACCGGCGACGGCTGGGGCGTCTATCCGTTGGTCGAGGACGTGTTCCATGCCTGCGACCGCAGCGACACCGTCGCCGCGATCCGGGAGGCGCTGGAAGATCCCACGCTGCCCGACGGGAGCCGCTACTGGGTCACGCAGCTGGCGGCGGCCTTTCCGGACTCGACCTTGCGCGAGGGCCTGGCGCGGTCGTTGCGGTCGGCGCATCCGGACGTCCGTGAGGCCGCAGCACTGGCGCTGGAGGTGAGGAACGACCGGCAGGCGCGCTGAGCTGGCCAGGCAGGCCTCGGCTTCGCGGGCGAGCAGGCGACACGCATTGGCCTCACACTATGCCCTCTGGCGCTCCACTGTCCCAAGTCTCCTCCAACGATCCAGTCGTCCTATGAGCAAGCATTCTGGCTTCGGGCTGTTCACGATGTTCTACTTCGCCATCTTCATCGGCATGTTTCTGGCCGCTCCGTTGCTGCTGATGACCCCATGGCACGCCCGAAATCCGAACGCCTGGCTCCTATCGCTTGGCGCGATGGGCGTGTTGCTGTCGCTTCTGCTGTTGTGCCATCGCCAGTGTTCCGGCCCCTCGCTCTCGTTCACGGAAGGTCTTCTGTTCGTGACGGGATTCATGATGACAGGCTGGTCGATGCTCTCGGCGGTCTTCGTCTTTCCTGCCCTGCTGCTGGTTACCTTGGCGGCCATCATCGTGTCGGCAGCGTGCCTGCCGCTAGGTGGCAGAACGCGATCGGCCACGCTGTTTCATCGCCTTGTCCTGTTCGTCTATCGCCATCGTCTGATCCAGTAAGCGCCCGGCGACATCGCCGCAGGCAGTCGACAACGGACGGCGCCTCTCTGCGACGGCGGACGGCATGCTCGCCCCACCTAGTGCTATCGCACAGACTGGCTATCGACGCGGAGTGTCCGCACGCGACGGGAATGAACGACAACCTCAGCCCACGCACACCCGATCGCGCCCCAGCCCCTTGGCGCGGTACAGCGCCCCGTCGGCGCGCTCCAGCCACTGGCTCGCGGTTTCGTCCGCGCGCAGCGCGACCAGGCCGCCGCTGAAGGTGACGCGCAGCGCCGGTGCATCCGGCGCCCACTGCAGGCGCGCGTGGAACAGGTCGCGCAGGCGCGTGGCGAAGCGCTCGGCATCGGCCAGCGGCGTGTCGCCGAGCAGCACCGCGAACTCTTCGCCGCCCAGGCGCGCCGGCAGGTCGGCGGCGCGGCAGGCACCCAGCAACAACTGCCCGACTTCGCGCAGCACCGCATCGCCGGTGGCATGCGAATAGCCGTCGTTGATCTGCTTGAAGCGGTCGATGTCCATCACCAGCAGGCACAGCGGCGCGCCGCTGCGCTGGGCGCGCTGCATGCTGTGCACCAGCACCTCGTCGAAGTGGCGCCGGTTCGGCAACGCGGTCAGCGCATCCTCGTGCGCCAGGCGTTCGAAGGCGGTGGCCTGGCGCTGCAGTTCCGCCAGCAACTGGCTCTTTTCGGCATCGGCCTGCAACAGGCGCTCGGTCTGCAGGCGCAGCGCGCTGGTGCGCCGCTCCACCAGCCGTTCCAGGCGCAGGGCGCGACGCTTGTAGCGCGCGATCAGGTAGCGATACAGCAGCACCAGTCCCAGCACCAGCAGCGCCACGGCCGCGGCATGCACGCTGTGCCGCTGCCACCACAGCGGCGCCACGCTGAAGCGCCACACGGCCTCACGGGTGCTCCAGGCGCCATCCGGATGCGCTGCGGCCACGTGCAGGGTGTAGTCGCCCGGCGGCAGGCCGATGAACTCCACGCTGCGCTGGTTGCCGCGGTCGACCCATCCGCTGTCCAGGCCGTCCAGCTTGGTGCGGTAACGGATGCGCTCGGGCAGCAAATAGCTCAGGCCGACATAGGACACGCTGATGCGCTTGGCGCCGGGCAACTGCGATTGGCTCCGCCAGGGGAACGGCTGACCGTCCAGCAGCACGCTCTCGATCGCTGCCGGCGGCGGCAGGCGATCGCGGAAACGGGCCAGGCGGCGCGGATCGACCGTGCTGACACCGCCGGCGGTGACCAGCCACACCGTGCCGTCGTGGCGCAGGATCATCGACGGCCCGGAGCTGCCGTTGCCCTGCGCATTCGACATGCCGTCGATCTCGTCGTAGCGGCTCACCTGCAGCCGGGCCTGGCGGCCGTCGGCGACCGCGTCCAGTGCCGCCGCAGTGGTCCGCAGCACGCCGCGGTTGCTGCTGATCCAGACATTGCCGAGGCGGTCGCGGACCAGTTGGAACACCGCATCCACCGGCAGGCCCTGCTCCAGTCCGACCCGCGCCAGGTGGCCGTCGCGGTCGCGGTGCAGGCCGCGGTCGGTGGAGATCCACATGTCGCGGCCCAGTGCCTGGAACCCGAACACGGTGCGCGCGCCGCCCAGCGGCTCCAGCGCCAGCTTCCGCACCCGGCCATCGCGCAGCACCGCCGCGCCTTCGACCGAGCCGATCCACAGCGCCCCGTCGACGCTGGCCAGGGCGGTGATCAGGCCATGCGGCAGGCCGGGCACGTCCGGCACCGACAGCTGCTCGCCATCGATGCGCATCACCCCGCTGCGCGTGCCGATCCAGACCGTGCCGGCGGCATCGACGCTGAGCGCACGCACCTGTCCACTCGGCAACCCCTCGCGCGTCCCGTAGTGGCGCACGACGCGGCCATTGCGCAGGCGGAACACGCCGTCGGCATAGGTGCCCATCCACAGGTCGCCGTCGCGGCCCCGCGCCAGGCTCAGCACCGAGGGCGCGTCGCGCATCGCGACCGGGGCGATCCGTCCGTCCGGCGCCATCCGGTCCAGGCCGGCGGCGCTGCCGATCCACAGCGCCCCGTCGGGCGTCTCCAGCAGCGCGCGCACGTAGTCGCCGCTGAGCCCGTCGCGGCGGGTGTAGCCGGCGAACAGGGTCTCGCGCAGGCGGAACAGACCGCCGTTGGCGCCGATCCAGATGCTGCCTTCGGCATCCTGCAGCAGGCTGACGATGCGCCCGTTGGGCAGCACGTCGCCCGGCAGCATGCGCTCGATGCCGTGCGCACTGATCCGCAGCAGCCCCTGGTTCTCGGTCCCCAGCCAGATCGCGCCGTCGCGATCGCGCAGCATCGACGTGAAATGGCCATAGCCCGGCAGGTGCTGCACCAGCACCGCGCGCTCGCCCTGCAACCGGTACAGGTTTTCGCCGGCCACCAGCCACAGCGAGCCGTCCGGCGCCCGGTACGGCCAGGCCAGCCCCGGCGGCAGGCCGAACGCGGCCGGCGCGCGCCGCAGCACTCCCTGCGCGTCGCGATACAGCAGGCCGTCGAGACTGCCGATCCAGACCCGCCCCCGGTCGTCGGCGGCCAGGTGCGGAAAGCTCGCCGCCAACGGCAGGTCGCGCGGCGCCGGCTGGTAATCGAAGCGGCCGTCGGGCCACAGGCAGCCCAGGCCATTGCCTTCGAACAGCAGCCACATGCGGCCGTCGCGGTCCTGGGTCATGGCGTGGATCAGCGCATGCGGCCAACCCGGCGGCTGCCGCCAGAAGCGCCAGTGGCCGGCCGCATCGTGGCGGCCGAGGTTGCCGCGCGAATCGCTGAGCCACAGCGCGCCGGCGCGATCCACGTACAGCGAACCGACGCCGTTGTCGGGCAGGCCCGGGCGGGTGCTGCGGTCGATGACGGTGAAGTCCAGGCCGTTGTAGCGCACCAGTCCTTCCCAGGTGGCGAACCACAGGCGGCCGTCCGGGGTCTGCGCCAGATCGCGCAAGGAGTTGTGCGGCAGGCCGTTGCGCGAGGTCCAGGAATCGATCGCGTAGTCGCGCAGCGGCGGTACCCCGTTCGCAGCGACGTCGGCGTCGGCGGCAACGGCGCGCCAGGCCGCGCCCAGCGCCAGCAGCAGGACCAGCAGCACCAGACACGCGCGCCCGCGGCCGCATGCGAGCACCGCGCCCCCCCTCCCCCTGGCGACGTTCACTGTCCCGACCCGATCCGACGCAGGCGGGGCGCGACAGGACCCTGGCGTGGGGGGCCAGAGTCGAAGGGACGGGGGCGACGCAGACTCATTACCGGAGCGGAACACGGGACGAGCGCCCATGGTAGGGCAAAAAAGCGCCGCAGCGGGCGCAGGCCTTAGCAGGTCACCGGAAAAAGACGCGTGAAGATTGCGAGGCGGTTAAGCCGGTAAGGGACTTGCGCGGGGACAGCGCCGACAAGGCTCGATCGCGCGCCCCCTTCTCCCACCGGGAGAATGTGCCCCGAAGGGGCGGATGAGGGTCCGGGCGAAGCCTGGGAAAAGTCGATTGCAGGAGCTGGGAAGGTACCGGCCAGGCCTGGTGTTGCCGTCCATCCCGCGAGGGGCTTCGCCCCCCGTACCCTCACCCCACCCCCTATCCCGGGGGGAGAGGGGCTCTGCTTGCTGCAGGCATGAGGAGGCACTGCAGGCTTCACAGGCCAGCAGCAATGCGCCGCCGTGCTCAGCCCATGCGCTGCCGCACCGCCTCGAACAGGGTCACGCCGGCGGCGACCGAAACATTGAGGCTCTCGATCTCGCCCGGCATCGGGATGCGGACCAGGCCGTCGCAGTGTTCGCGGGTCAGCCGGCGCAGGCCGTCGGACTCGCCGCCCAGCACCAGCGCCACGTTGCCGCGCAGGTCCTGCGCGTACAGCGAGGTCTCGGCCTCGCCGGCCAGGCCATAGATCCACACGCCCTGCTTCTGCAGGTCGCGCAGGCAGCGCGCCAGGTTGGTCACCGCCACGATCGGCAGGCGGTCGGCGGCGCCGGCCGAGGTCTTGCGCACGGTGGCGTTGACCGGCGCCGACTTGTCCTTGGGAATCACCACCGCGGTCACCCCGGCCGCGGCGGCGCTGCGCAGGCAGGCGCCGAGGTTATGCGGATCCTGCACGCCATCGAGCACCAGCAGCAGGGCGCGGCCCTCGGCGGCGCTGACCAGGCCTTCCAGTTCGCTCTCGGCCCAGGTCCGTGCCGCGGCGTAGCGCGCGGCCACGCCCTGGTGCCGGACCGAGCCGCCGACGCCGTCCAGCGCCTGGGTGTTCACCCGCCGCACCTCGATGCCCTTGCGCCGCGCGTTCTCCTCGATCTCCTGCAGGCGCGGATTCTTGCTGCCCGCCTCCACCAGCACCTCGCGCACGTTGTCCGCGTCGTTCTCGATCGACGAGGCCACGGCGTTGACGCCGACGATCCACTGGTTCTGCTTGCTCATGAGGCGGGACTACGCGAAAGGAAAGCGGGCATGGTAGGGGTTGTGGCCGCTGGCGTCATGCCTGGCGGGCGGGATTGGGGATTGGGGATTGGGGATTGGCAAAAGCCGCTTGCCCGCAACGTCATGCTTCCCACGATGTCGGAGGCATGCGTGTAGCGGCGGCAAGACCAGCGGCGCAGGGACGGCGGACAGATCGCAGCGCGGTTTTGTGGGAGGGACTTCAGTCCCGACGCGGTGACTTGGGGAACCCGCCCTCCTGCCTGGCGCGATCGATCGCCCGAGGTTGCCAGCGATCTCCCAACAACGCGCCGCGGGAGGTTGGCACTGCCGTAGCGGCTCAGGCCGGCCAGCGCGCGGTGTCGTGGTCCGGATGCTGGCGCGAGACAACATCGGCCAGGAACGACGCGGCGGCCAGGTCGCCTTCGGTGCGGGTCGCCGGCAGGCGATGCAGCGCGTCCACGAACGGCAGCTTCGCTTCGATGCCGTACTGGATGGTCGGCGGCAAGGCCTCGGGATGGTCGAAGGCGCCGGCCGCGATGGCAATGCCGTCCGGCGCTTCGTAGGTCAGCGGCGTGCCGCAATCGGCGCAGAAACCGCGCTGCACCAGGTTGGACGAGGCGAAGCGCCTGGGCGTGCCGCGGGTCCAGGTCAGCTCTGCGCCGCGGGTGGAGACCAGTGGCGCGTAGTACGCGCCGAACGCCTTCTGGCACATCCGGCAATGGCAGATCGAGGCATCGTGCAGCCGCCCGCGCACCCGGAAGCGCACCGCGCCGCATTGGCAACCGCCGCTGTACTCCTGTTCCTGCTCCATGTCTGCTCTCCGCTGCGAACCGCATCGCGCAGGTGACGCCTTCCGCACGATGCAAGGGAGACGCGATCGCGGCGGCCAGGCGGTCCGCCGCGACGCTGCGCCGTCAGTACTTCTTTTTCTTGCGCTTGGCCGGCTGCCCGCGCGGTGGCGGCGGCGGCAACTCGTCGTGCGCCGGTGCGCCTTCCTCGACCAGCCGGAAGTCGATCTTGCGCTCCTCCATGCTCGCCTTCAGCACCAGGATGCGCACGCGGTCGCCCAGGCGGAACTCGCGCCCGCGGCGCTCGCCGGTCAGGGTCTTGCGGGTGGCGTCGAACTGGTAATAGTCCTGCGGCAACTGGGTCACGTGGATCAGGCCGTTGACCTTGGACTGGTCCAGCTCGACGAACAGGCCGAAGCTGGTCACGCCGCTGACCACGCCGTCGAACTGCCCGCCGACGTGCTTCTCCATCCACGCGGCGCGGTAGCGCTCGTCGACCTCGCGCTCGGCCTCGTCGGCGCGGCGCTCGCGCTCGGAGCACTGCAGCGCCAGCGCCGCCATCTCGCGCGGCGCATACAGGTACTTGTCGGGCGCGCCGCGGGTCAGGGCGTACTTGATCGCGCGGTGCACCAGCAGATCCGGGTAGCGGCGGATCGGCGAGGTGAAGTGCGCGTAGGCCTCCAGCGCCAGGCCGAAGTGGCCGGCGTTGTCGGGCGAATACACCGCCATGCTCTGGCTGCGCAGCAGCACCGATTCCAGCAGCGCCGCGTCCGGGCGCTCGCGCACCTTCTTCAGCAGCTTGGTGAAGTCGCCCGGCACCACCTTGCTCCATGCCGGCAGGCTCAACTTGAACTCCTTGAGGAACTCCAGCAGGTCGGCATACTTGGATTCCGGCGGCCGCTCGTGCACGCGGAACGGCGCCGGCACGCGCGTCTCCAGCAGATAGCGCGCCGCGGCCACGTTGGCGGCGATCATGCACTCCTCGATCAGCTTGTGCGCGTCGTTGCGCACCAGCATGCCGGCCTGGGTCACCTCGCCGGTGTTGTCCAGTACGAAGCGCACTTCAGAGGACTCGAACTCGATCGCGCCGCGGCGCGCGCGCGCCTTGGCCAGCACGTGGTAGAGCTGGTGCAGGCGCTCCAACTGCGGCAGCACCGCCGCCACGTCCTTGCGCACCTGTTCGTCCTTCTCGCCCACCGCCTGCCACACCTGCTCGTAGGTGAGCCGCGCGTGCGAGTTCATCACCGCCTCGTAGAAGCGCGCGCCGGTCACCTCGCCCTGGCGGTCGATCTGCATATCGCAGACGAAGCACATGCGGTCGACCTTGGGATTGAGCGAGCAGATGCCGTTGGACAGCGTCTCCGGCAGCATCGGCACCACGAAGCCGGGGAAATACACCGAGGTCGCGCGCTTGACCGCTTCGGTATCCAGCGGCGTGCCCGGACGCACGTAGTGCGACACGTCGGCGATCGCCACGACCAGGCGGAAGCCGTCGGCGTTGGACTCGCAGAACACCGCGTCGTCGAAGTCCTTGGCGTCGGCGCCGTCGATGGTCACCAGCGGCGTCTGCCGCAGGTCCACGCGGCCCTTGATCGCCGCCGGCTCCACCGTCAGCGGCACCGCCGCGGCTTCGTCCAGCACCGCCTGCGGGAATTCGTAGGGCAGCTCGTGGCCGTGGATCGCCGCTTCCACCAGCAGCGACGGGGTCAGCTTGTCGCCGAGCACGGCGATGATCTTGCCGATCGGCGGGCGCCGCGCGTCCGGCGCGGAGGTGAGCTCGCACACCACCAGTTGCCCGTCGCGGGCCTCGCCGACGGCGTCGGCGGGGATCTGCACGTTGCGCTGGATGCGCTTGTCGTCGGGCACCACGAAGGCAATGCCGGCTTCCAGGCTGAAGCGGCCGATCATCCGGGTCAGGCCGCGCTCGAGCACGCGCGCGATGCTGCCTTCGCGGCGGCCGCGGCGGTCGATGCCGGTGACGTTGGCCAGCGCGCGGTCGCCGTGCAGCACCTTGCGCATCTCGTAGGGCGGCAGGAACAGGTCGTCGCCGCCCTCGTCCGGGCGCAGGAAGCCGAAGCCGTCCGGATTGGCGATCACCACGCCGGGGATCAGGTTGGTCTGCTGCAGCGGCGCGTAGCCGCCGCGGCGGTTCTGCACCAGTTGCGCCTCGCGCAGCATCGCGCCCAGGCGCTTGCTCAGCGCTTCCTTGCGGGTCGGCTCGGTCAGGCCGAGCTGTTCGGCCAGTTCGTCCAGGGTCTGCGGGCCATCGCAACGCTCGAGCAACTGCAGGATCGCCTCACGGCTGGCGATCGGCTGCGCATAGCGCTCGGCCTCGCGCGCGGCATACGGGTCTTGGATCGGCGCCGGCGCGTCGGCGGGCGCCGTGGAAGGAGGCGGCGACGGCGGGTGCAGGGGCTGCAGCGGCGGCTTGGGGCCGCGGCGCAGGAAACTGGGCATCCAGGCGGGCAGACGCGATTTCTTCGGCGTCTCGGCGGCGGGGGGGCGCTTGCTGGTGGGCGCGTCGCTGGACGCGGACTTGCCGGGCTTGCCGGGCTTGCTTTTGCGAGTTGTCATCCGGGCATGGTACTCCCATGCAGGTGGCCGGCACCGGAACCGGGCCGCGCCAGCGCCGCGAACGCGCGCCCCAGAAACGACGAAGCCCGCGTCAGCGGGCCGGTCGGTGCGAGAGTTCAGCGCTCTCGCGATGTTGCCTGTGGTGCCCAGGAGAGGACTCGAACCTCCACGGTTTTACCCGCTAGTACCTGAAACTAGTGCGTCTACCAATTCCGCCACCTGGGCGCTGAAGGCCGCGAATTCTGCGGTGCCCGCGCGACCTTGTCAACGCCTATTTTGCGTGCGGCCGCGATCGCCTGCGTCGATGACAGGTTGCGACCGCGGCACCCAGCGGTGCCCCACGTGCACCGGCCGCCGCGCGGCTGCGCACGCGCGCACGCTTCGACGGCGCGCGGAGTCGGTGGAAAACCGCAGGCGCGATGCCGATTCCGACACCGCGCTGTCACAAGCGGACCTGCTTCGAAGATGCGCCGTGACGGCCGCGGAAGTTCGCGATTTTGTCGGTTGACCCAACTCGGCACCCCGTTAGTTTGCATCCGGCAATCCGTCGCCCTCCCCCACGCTCCGGAGCATCCACCATGCACAGCCTGTCCGCTTCCCTGCTCGCCGCTGCCCTGTTCGCCAGCGCCACCAGCGCCTCCGCCGCCGCGGCCGGCGCCGACGACGCCACCCTCGGCTCGCTCACCGAGATCCAACGCGCCCTGGACAGCGGCGCCTCGGTCGCCGTGGCGATCGACCTGAGCCAGTGCACGCCCACCTCCGGCGGCGCCACGCCCAGCCAGACCCGCGGGGGCCTGCGCATCGGCGCCTACCGCGTCACCGCCGACGGCACCCTGTCCTTCGCCGACGAGCACGTGACCGTCGGCCGCGACGGCAAGCCGATCCAGCAGTTCCTGCGCTACCAGGTGCATCCGGACAACACGGTGGACTTCACCATGTTCGTGTTCGCCCTGCCCAGCTACCAACAGACCGGCAGCACCCTCGGCTATCGCTGTGCGATCAACCAGGGTCTGCGCTTCAACGTCGGCTACTGAGGGCACGACCGATGCGCACGCGACAGCGGTGCAACGCCGCTGTCGCAAAACGCTTGACAGCACCCACCGCGGCGCGCAGAATTCTCGTTCTGAGTTGCCCAGGTGGCGGAATTGGTAGACGCACTAGTTTCAGGTACTAGCGGGTAAAACCGTGGAGGTTCGAGTCCTCTCCTGGGCACCACGACCGATAGGTCGAGAAAGATCTCAAAACCCGCTTCGGCGGGTTTTTTGTTGGCTGCGTGCAGGCCGCGGCGCTCAGCGCTGCGGCGGACGCAACGGACCGATGTCCACGCGCACGCCCTTCACCCACACCGCCACCTTGTAGGCACGGTAGCCCGGGTTGTGGCGTTCGGCCGCACGCGCGGCCAGGTAGGCATTGGCGGCATGCACCAGCACCTGCAAGGACGGCTCCAGTTGCGCGATGCGCCGGAGTCTCACTTCGTAGGTGGCCATGCGCCCTCCCCCACGCACCGGCAGGCGCCGCGTCGTGCCGCTGTCGGCCAGCGCCTGGCGGCGGCGCACCGCGGCGCCGACACCCTCGTGTCCACAACCTCCATGTCCTGCATGCGCATCCTCGCGCGTCCGTGCATTCCGCACCGCGCGAGTATTGAATTTCCGAACAACTGGAGTCAAGCGTGACTGTACGACAAGCCGGCGGATGCTCCATATCTTGGTAGGCCCGCCGTCCCCCAAGGCCCACCGCGATGAATAGCTTCGGCGACCGGTTGCGCGAAGCCAGAAAAGCCGCCGGGCTGACCCAGGAACAGCTCGGCTTCGCGCTGGACGTGACCAAGTCGTCGGTGTCGGCCTGGGAGAACGACCGCGAAACGCCGAGCTTCCGCCTGCTGCCGACGCTTCGCAATGTGCTGAACCGCTCGCTCGACGAACTGGTGTGCGGCGTGGGCCCGGGCAAGCGCGTGCAGGACCTGCCTTCCGACTATCCGTTGCTGGCGCAGGACGCCCAGGAGCGCGCGCTGTTGGCGCGCTATCGCAACGCGCCGCCGGGCCACCGCGACGCCGTGCTGGAACTGCTCAAGCCCAGCAACGGCTGAGGCCGCGCCGGTAGCGAGCGACGAACGTCCATCGTAGGAGCGGCTTCAGCCGCGACGAGGGATTGCCGGTAGCGCTCGGTCGCGGCTGAAGCCGCTCCTACGAGGACCATGAAAGGACCATGGCGTGTGCTGCCGAGCCCGGAGCCGCGGCAAAGCGCATCGCTGGACGCCGCGGTTCAGCCGCCGACGCCGATCTCGCGCAAGGCCTCGCCCCAGATCGCGTAGCCGGCTTCGCTGGGATGGGTGCCGTCGGGCATCAGCGCCGCCGGCAGCGTGCCGTCCGGCTGCAGGAAGCGCGCGCCGATGTCGAGCCAGCGGACCTGCGGGTCGTGGCCGAAGCGCGCGGCCAGCAGGCGGTTGGTTTCCAGGATCGGCGCGCGCTGCGGCGCATCGGCGGCGAAGCCGCGCGGGAAGATGCCCATCAGCACGATCCGGCTGCGCGGCAGGCGCCGCCGGATCTCGGCGACCACCGCCGCCACGCCATCGGCGGTCTCCTGCGGCGTGTTGGTGCGCGCATGCTCGGTGCCGGCAAGATTGTTGGTGCCGAGGTTGATCACCACCCAGCGTGGCGCCAGGCCATCGACCTCGCCCTGGCGCAGCCGCCACAGCACGTTCTGCGTGCGGTCCCAGCCGAAGCCCAGGTTCAGCACGCGCGTGGCGCCGAAGGTGCGCTGCCAGGCCTGCGCGCCGTTCACCCGGATCGCCTGCGGCGCCCCCGCCCAGAAGTGGGTGATCGAATCGCCGAGCATCACCACCTGCGGCTGCAATTGGCGGGCGGCATCCAGCGCGGCATGGTGGCGGCCGTACCAGTCGTAGGAATCCTGCTCCAGCCAGGGCACCGCGATGCGCGCGGTGTCGACCTCGGTCATCGCGTCCAGCGGTACCCGCGGCGCTTCCTCGAGCAGCCGCGCCAGGGTCGGCTCGATCGCCTCGGCCATGCGCCGCTGCCCACGCGTGTCCGGGTGCAGTGCGCCGCTGCCGGGTTTCTCCCGCGGATCGTAGAACAGGCTTTGCTCCAGCGTGCCGTCGGGGCGCTGGAACACCGCGCCGATGTCCAGGTAGGCCACGCGCGGGTTGTCGCCGTAGCGCACCGCCAGCGCGCGGTTGACCTCGGCGTCGCGCGCGCGCTTCTGCGCCGACAGCCCGCTGGGCAGCAGGCCCAGCAACAGGATGCGCGTGCGCGGCAGGCGCTGCTCCAGCATGGCCACCACCGCATCGATGCCGCGCACCGTATCCGCCGCGCTCTGCCCTTCGTGGCCGGTGTTGTTGGTGCCGATCAGCAGGATCGCCACCTTGGGCCGCAGGCCGTCGACTTCGCCATGCTGCAGCCGCCACAGCACGTGTTCGGTGGCGTCGCCGCTGAAGCCGAGATTGAGCGCGCCGCGGCTGCCGTAGAAGGTCTGCCAGGTCGACTGGAAGTCCTGGTCCGGCGCCTGCGCCTTCTCGTAGTTCTGGGTGATCGAATCGCCGATCAACAGCAGCGGCGCCTCCGGGTGCGCGCGCACCTGCGCCAATACCTGCTGGTGGCGTTCGGCCCACCAGGCTTCGTGCAGGCGATCGGCCGGGGTCACCGGCACCGGCGAGGCCGCAGGCGGTGACGCGGCCCGGGCATGGCCCGGATGCGCGCCGAGGCACAGCAGCGCGAAGACGGCCGCGCGCGGAAGCGACGCGGCAAAGCGGGCGCCGAGGGCGCGAAGCAAGCGCTGCATGTGCGGGCTGCCGAAGGCTGCGAAGAACCGCATTCTGGTGCGCGGGCCGCGGCAGCGGCAAGTGCCGTGCCGGAGCGCGGCGCCAGACACGCGTGCCATGCCGGCAGCGATGCACGGCATGCCGGACGGCACGCCATCGTGCAATGGAACGCAGGCGACGCTGTCGCGTCATCGGCGCGGACTGTCTACAGTCCGCGCCGTGTGAACCCCGGCCTCAGTGACCGCCGGCAGCCGCCGCGCCACCGCCGCCGCCGAACGGCGGCTTGGCCAGCCACAGGAAGAAGATGATCCCGAGGAAGGTCCAGCCCAGCAGGTAGAAGATGTCGTTGAAGCCCATCTGCGAGGCCTGGTGGTTGATGGTGTTGTTGAGGAAGGCCGCGCCGTTCTGCAGGCTGCCGTTGCCCATCATCTGCACCTGTTCCTGCATGCCCGGCGTGTAGGTGGAGATGTGCTCGGTCAGGTGAGCATGGTGCAGCTGCGTGCGCTTGGCCCACAGGTAGGTGGTCAGCGAGGCGGCGAAGCTGCCGCCCAGCGTGCGCAGGAACGTGGCCAGGCCGGAACCGGCGGCGATCTCGCGCCCGTCCAGGTCCGAGAGCAGGATCTGCAGCACCGGCATGAAGAACAGCGCCACGCCCACGCCCATCAGCAACTGCACCCCGGCCACGTGCGGGAAATCCACCTGCAGGTTGAAGTCAGAGCGCATGAAGCTGGTGGCGGCCATGAAGATGAAGGCGATGCTGGCCAGCAGCCGCAGGTCGAAGCGCGAGGCGTACTTGCCGACGAACGGGGTCATGATCACCGGCAGGATGCCGATCGGCGCGGTGGCCAGGCCGGCCCAGATCGCGGTGTAGCCCATGTCGCGCTGCAGCCACTGCGGAATCAGCAGCGACACGCTGAAGAACGCGGCATACGCCACGATCAGCGCCATGGTGCCGGCGCGGAAGTTGCGGTGGCGGAACAGGCGCAGGTCGACGATCGGATCCTTGTCGGTCAGTTCCCAGATCAGGAACACCGCCAGCGCCACCGCCGAGATCGCGGCCAGCACGATGATCTTGGTCGAATTGAACCAGTCCTCGTCGTTGCCCAGGTCCAGCACCACCTGCAGGCAGCCCACACCGATGATCAGGGTGATCAGGCCGACGTAGTCCATGCGCGGGCGCTCGGTCGGCTCGGGACGGTCGCGCAGCTGCGAGCCGACCACCGTCGCGGCGATGATGCCCAGCGGCACGTTGATCAGGAAGATCCATTCCCAACTGTAGTTGTCGGTGATCCAGCCGCCGAGGATCGGCCCGGCGATGGGCGCGACCACGGTGATCATCGCCAGCAAGGCCAGCGCCTGGCCGCGTTTCTCGCGCGGATAGATCGACACCAGCAGGCTCTGGGTGATCGGGTACATCGGGCCGCAGACGAAGCCCTGCAGCGCCCGCGACACCACCAGCATGCCCATGCTCTGGGCCAGGCCGCACAGCAGCGAGGCCGCGGTGAAGGCCAGCGTGGCCCACACGAACAGCTTGGTCTCGCCGAAGCGGCGGCTGAGGAAGCCGGTCAGCGGCAGCGCGATGGCGTTGCTGACCGCGAACGAGGTGATGACCCAGGTGGCCTGCTGCGAACTGGCGCCGAGGTTGCCGGCGATGGTGGGCAGCGAGACGTTGGCGATGGTGGTGTCGAGCACCTGCATGAACGAGGCCAGCGCCAGGCCCACCGTGCACAACGCCACACTGGCCGGGCGGAACCCGGCGGCCGGTGCGCCCGGAACCCCGGGCGCGGCGGGAGCGGCAGCTTGGTTGGACATGACCGGGCTCAGTTCGCCTTGGCGGCGTCGGGCAGGTTGGCGTGGATGATCTGCTTCACTGCCGCATCGGCCTGCTGCAGCTGCTGCGCATAGACATCGGTATCCAGCAGCGTGCCGCTGGCCGGCTTGCTCGGCAGCACCGAGCCGTTCTGGTCATGCAGGTTGACGTCGACCTTCATCGACAGGCCGATGCGCAGCGGGTGCTGCTCCAGCTGCTTGGCGTCGATGGCGATGCGCACCGGCACGCGCTGCACGATCTTGATCCAGTTGCCGCTGGCGTTCTGCGCCGGCAGCAGCGAGAACGCGCTGCCGGTGCCGATGCCCAGGCTCTGCACGGTGCCGCGGTAGGTCACCGCGCCGCCGTACAGATCCGACTCCAGTTCCACCGGCTGGCCCAGGCGCATGTGCTTGAGCTGGGTTTCCTTGAAGTTGGCGTCCACCCACACCTGATTCAGCGGCACCACCGCCATCAGCGCGGTGCCGGGCTGCACGCGCTGGCCGACCTGCACCGAGCGCCGCGCCACGTAGCCGGCCACCGGCGCGACGATGGCGCTGCGGGCGTTGTTGAGGAAGGCCTGGCGCACCTGCGCGGCGGCCGCCTGCACGTCGGGCTGGTCGGCCACGCCGTTCTCGTCGATCAAGGCGCGGTTGCGCGCCAGGGTCTCGCGCGAGCCGCTGACCGCGGCCTCGGCGGCGGCCAGCTGGTCGCGGGCATGCGCCAGCTCTTCGGCGGAGATCGCACCGGTGGCGACCAGGCTGGCGCGGCGGGCGACGTCGGCGCGGGCGCGCTGCAGGGTCACCTGCTGCGCGGACAGTTCGGCCTGGGCCCCCTCGACCGAGCGGTACAGACCGCGCACCTGGCGCACGGTGCGCGCCAGATTGGCCTCGGCCTGCTGCAGCGCGACCTCGGTGTCGGCCGGGTCGAGCTTGACCAGCGGCTGGCCGCGCTCCACGCGCATGCCGTCGTCGGCGTCGATGCGCACCACGGTGCCGGCCACCATCGGGGTGATCTGCACCAGGTTGCCCTGCACGTAGGCGTCGTCGGTGTCCTCGTGCCAGCGGCCGACCAGGAAGTACCAGATCGCCAGCGCGATCAGCACCAGCACCACTACCACGGCCAGGCCGCGCAGCAGCTTGCCGCGCCGGCTGGCGGCGGGAGCGGGGGAAGCGGGGGTCGTTGTCTGATTCATTGCAGCGATCTCAGGAATGCGAAGGTGCGGAAGAAGAGCTCGGCGCGTCGGCGGCGGAGGTGGCGTCGTAGCCGCCGCCCAGCGCCTGATTCAGGCGCACCGAGACCAGGATCTGATTGGATTGCAGGGCCGCCAGGCGCTGCTGCGCGTCCAGCAACTGCTGCTGCGCGCTGAGCACGTCCAGGTAGTTGCCGATGCCGGCGCGGTAGCGCTGCTGCGACAGGTCGAAGGCGGCCTGCGCGGTCTCCAGCGCCTGCGCCTGCTGTTGCGCCTGCTCGGCCAGCGAACGCGCCGCGTTGACCTGGTCGGCCACCTCGCGCAACGCCGCCACCAGGGTCTGGTTGTAGTTGGCCACCGCCAGGTCGTACTGCGCATCGCGCTCGGCGAGCTGGCTGCGCAGCCGCCCGCTGTCGAACAGCGGCAGGCTCACGCCCGGGCTGAGCAGGCCCAGCACCGACGAACTCTTGAACAGGTCGCCCGGATTGGTGGCGGCGACGCCGCCCAGCAGACTCAGATTGACGCTGGGGTAGAACTGGGCCTTGGCCGCATGGATGCCCTGCGAGGCGGCTTCCACCCGCCAGCGCGCGGCGACCACGTCGGGCCGGCGGCCGAGCAGGTCGCTGGGCAGCACCGACGGCACCCGCGCAGCCTGCGGATCGAGCAGGCGCGGCCGCGCGATCTGCAGCCCGCGGTCCGGGCCGCGGCCCAGCAGCGCCGCCAGCGCGGTGCGCGCTTCGTCGATCTGTTGCTGCGCGGCGGCTTGCTGCTGGCGTGCCGCCGGCACCCGCGCCTCGGCCTGGCGCAGTTGCAGGTTGCTGTCGATGCCGGCGTCGCGGCGCTGCCGCACCAGCTTCAGGCTGTTCTCCGAGCGCGCCAGTTCGGCACCGGCCAGGTCGTACAGATGCCAGGCATAGCCCAGTTGCGCGTAGGCGCGGGCGACGCCGGCCGACAGGTCCAGGCGCGCGGCCTGCGCGTCGACCTCGGCCGCATGCGCCTGGTCCACCGCCGCTTCCCAGGACGCGCGCTTGCCGCCCCACAGGTCGAAGCCGTAGCTGAAATCCAGCAGCGCCTGTTCGTTGTGGATGTACTTGCCGCCGATCTCGTCGCCGGCCAGGCCCTTGGGCAGTTGCAGGCCGGTGTAGCCGGCCGACAGCGACAGCTTGGGGTCGCGGTCCGCATCGGCGGCGCCGGCCTGCGCCTGCGCCAGGCGCAGCCGCGCATCGGCGGCCTCCAGGCTGGGCGTGCCCTGCAGGGCCTCGGCGATCAGCGCGTCGAGCTGCGGATCGCCCAACGCCTTCCACCAGTCCTGCTGCGGCCAGGGCGCCGGCGCCAGCGCGTCGGCGGCCAGGGTCTTGCCCATATGCAGCTGGCGGTCGGCATCGAGCCGGCGCCCCTGCGGTTCCAGGCCACGGCTGCTGGCACAGGCCGCCAGCGCCAGGGTGAGGGCCGCGACCGCGAATGGACGCAGGCGGGAAAGCGAAGGAGACAGGTTCATGTGAGCGGATTCAGGGCGAATTGAGGGAGTCGCGGACGCGGGTCAACAGCGAAAACAGGTGCTCGCGCTCCTCGGCGGACAGATCGCGCAACGCATCGGCGATGGCGTCTTCGCCGCGCTGCTTGAGTTGCTGCCACAGCGCGCGGCCGTCGTCGGTGAGCACGATCTGCAACGCGCGGCGGTCCTGCGCATGCGCTTCGCGGCGTACCCAGCCCAGGTCTTCCAGCTTGTCCAGCAGGCGGGTCACCGCGCTGGGGTTCTGGTCGAGGGCCTGGGCCAGTTCGTTGGCGGTGCACGGCGACATGTAGGCCAAGGCCTTCATGCCGAGGTAGTGGCTGAAGCCCAGGTCCAGTTCCAGCCCGGCCATGGCCTCGTCCAGGCGCCGCATCAGGCCGTCACGCACCTGGCGCAGCAGCAGGCCGAACGAGGGCGGACCAGGCAGGGAGGGAGCGCAGTTCATGGGCGCCAATTATTTTCATTTAGAAATATATGTCAAGAAAATATCCCCGCAGAAAGTAGATGCTGCGTTGCAGCGAAGGAACACTGGCAGCGGTGCGCACTCTAGCGGCGGCGAGGCGTGGCCCGGTATTACAATCCGGACAATGGATATCGAAATCGCGCCAACCGGGTCCGCCCCTGCCTCCCCCGCCGTTGCATCCGGCAGCGCCCTGGACCCGCGTGCCCTCGACTGGTTCGAGCGCGCCGACGGCCCGCCCGCGCTGGCCTTCATGGCGCACTCGCCGGTGTCGCTGCGGCACGAGGTGGACTGGCACCGCCACGTGCGCGGCCAGTTGATCTATGTCGAGGAGGGCGTGCTGAGCACCTCCACCGCGCATGGCCAGTGGTCGCTGCCGCCGGGCTGCGCCGGCTGGATGCCGCCGCAGGAACTGCACACCGTGCAGGTGTCCGGGCGGGTGCGCAGTTACCTGGCGCTGCTCCGCCCCGACGTCTGCGCCGACCTGCCGCCGCGGACCTGCGTGATCGGCATGAACGGCCTGTTCCGGGAGGTGCTGCGGCGGATGACCCAATGGGGCGTGCCAGCGGCGCTGGACGCCGAACAGCAGCGCCTGTGCGCGGTGCTGCTGGACGAGGTGCGCAACGCCCCGATCGAGCACCTGCACCTGCCGATGCCGCGCGACCGGCGCCTGCTGCGCATCGCCACCCAGTTGCTGGAAACCCCCGCCGACGACCGTTCGCTGGCGCAGTGGGCACACTGGGCCGGGCTGTCGCCGCGCAGCCTGAGCCGGCACTTCCGCGACGAAACCGGCTTCGGCTTCGCCGGCTGGCGCCAGCAGGCGCGGCTGGCCGAGGCGCTGCGCCGGCTCAGCGACGGCGCCAGCGTCGCCGACACCGCCTTCCGCCTGGGCTACAGCAGCCCCAGCGCCTTCGTCACCGCCTTCCGCGGCCGCTTCGGCCACCCTCCGGCCCGCTACCTGGCCAGCGCCGGCGGCACGCGCGGCTTGGCATCGCCGGCCGCATCCGGATAATCGACCGGCTGACCTGCGGCGCCTGGCGCCGCGTTCCCCTATAGGTATTCCCTGCGCATGACCGATCTCGCCCGCCCCGCCTTCCATGGCTTCGAACAGCTGCCGCTGCGCGAATACGCCGAACGCGCCTACCTCGACTACTCCATGTACGTGGTGCTGGACCGCGCCCTGCCGTTCCTCGGCGACGGGCTCAAGCCGGTGCAGCGGCGCATCATCTATGCGATGAGCGAGCTGGGCCTGAACGCGGCGGCCAAGCCGAAGAAGTCCGCGCGCACCGTCGGCGACGTGATCGGCAAGTACCACCCGCACGGCGACAGCGCCTGCTACGAAGCGCTGGTGCTGATGGCGCAGCCGTTCTCCTACCGCTACCCGCTGATCGAGGGCCAGGGCAACTTCGGCTCCACCGACGACCCGAAGTCGTTCGCGGCGATGCGCTACACCGAGTCCAAACTGACCCCGATCGCCGAAGTGCTGCTGGGCGAACTGGGCCAGGGCACGGTGGACTGGTCGCCGAACTTCGACGGCACCCTGGACGAGCCGACCTGGATGCCGGCGCGGCTGCCGCACCTGCTGCTCAACGGCACCACCGGCATCGCCGTGGGCATGGCCACCGACGTGCCGCCGCACAACCTCAACGAGATCGTCAGCGCGCTGATCCGCCTGCTCGACGACCCCGATGCCAGCGTCGCCGACCTGTGCGAGCACGTGCGCGGCCCGGACTACCCGAGCACCGCCGAGATCATCACCCCGGCCGCCGACCTGCGCACCCTCTACGAAACCGGGCACGGCAGCGTGCGCGCCCGCGCCACCTACCAGAAGGAAAACGCCAACATCGTGGTCACGGCGCTGCCCTACCAGGTGTCGCCGTCGAAGGTGATCGAGCAGATCGCGCAGCAGATGCGCGCCAAGAAGCTGCCGTGGCTGGAAGACATCCGCGACGAATCCGACCACGCCAACCCGGTACGGGTGGTGCTGGTGCCGCGCTCCAACCGGGTCGACGCCGAACAGCTGATGGGCCACCTGTTCGCCACCACCGACCTGGAACGCAGCTACCGGGTCAACCTCAACGTGATCGGCTTGGACGGCCGCCCGCAGGTCAAGAACCTCAAGACCCTGCTGGAGGAATGGCTGCGCTTCCGCAGCGACACCGTGGTGCGCCGCCTCAACCATCGGCTGGACAAGGTCGAGCGCCGCCTGCACCTGTTGGAAGGCCTGCTGACCGCGTTCCTCAACCTGGATGAAGTGATCCGCGTCATCCGCACCGAGGACGAGCCGAAGCCGGCGCTGATCGCGCGCTTCGCACTCAGCGAGGAACAGGCCGACTACATCCTGGAAACGCGCCTGCGCCAGCTGGCGCGGCTGGAGGAGATGAAGATCCGCGGCGAGCAGGATGCGCTGGCCAAGGAACGCGAACAGCTGCAGGCGGTGCTGGCCAGCAAGACCAAGCTGAAGAAGCTGATCAAGGACGAGCTGATGGCCGACGCCAAGAAGTTCGGCGATGCGCGGCGGTCGCCGCTGGTGCAGCGCGACGCGGCCCAGGCGATCGACGAGACCGAGCTGGTGCCGAGCGAGCCGATGACCGTGGTGATGTCGGAGAAGGGCTGGATCCGCGCGGCCAAGGGCCACGACGTGGATCCGGCGGCGCTCTCCTACCGCGACGGCGACAGCCTGCTGGCGGCGGTGCGCGCGCGCAGCACGCAGCAGGTGGCGTTCCTGGATTCGGAAGGCCGCGCCTACTCGACCCTGGTGCATACCCTGCCCTCGGCACGCGGCAACGGCGAGCCGCTGACCGGGCGCTTCTCGCCCGCCGCCGGTGCCGCCTTCCAGGCCCTGGCCAGCGGCGACAACGACGCGCGCCTGGTACTGGCGTCCTCGCACGGCTACGGCTTCGTCACCCGTTTCGAGAACCTGACCAGCCGCAACAAGGCCGGCAAGGCCATGCTCAACCTGACCCCGAACGCCAAGGTGCTGCCCCCGGCGCCGGTGAGCGGCGCCGGCACCGACCGCATCGTCGCGGTCACCAGTGCCGGCCACCTGCTGGCCTTCCCGGTCGCCGACCTGCCCGAGCTGGACAAGGGCAAGGGCAACAAGATCATCGACATCCCCAAGGCCAAGCTCAGCACCGAACGGGTGGTGGCGATCGCCGCGGTGGCACCGGGCAACACGCTGCTGGTGAAGAGCGGCCAGCGCACCATGTCGCTGTCGTTCAAGGACCTGGACGCCTACCTGGGCGCCCGCGCCAGCCGCGGCGGGCTGCTGCCGCGCGGCTGGCAGAAGGTCGACGATCTGGCGGTGGAATAAGCCAGCTTCGCTGGACGAGCGTCCAGCGCCGGCATCGCAGTCATCCCAACGAAGGACCGCAACCATGCACGAGAACGTGATCAACGCCGGCAACGACGCTTCCTTGACGGCCAGGGTGGAGAGGCTGGAGCAACAACTCCAGGCCAAGGACCAACGCCTGCGCCGTGCCGTGACGGTCAACCGGGTGCTGCTGTTCGGCGTCGCCGCCCTGGTGGTCGCCAGCGCCGGCGCCATCACCAGCGTCGGCGAACAACTGAGCCAGTTCATGGAGTTCTCCAGCACGCCGGTGTCCTCGCCGGCGCTGGACACCTCGGTGCGCTGGGGCCGGCGCGATGCGTCCAATGTCGGCCCGGGCTACACCAACGAGATCCTGTCGCTGATCTCCGAGTCCGACCAGCAGAACTCCTTCAGTTGGCCGCTGTACATCCAGCTCAACGCGACCAAACATCCCAACGCGACCCAGGACAGTTCGCAGAGCGTAGGCGCCACCGTCCGCGCGTTCCAGCGCAGCACCGGTTCGCCGTGGCTGGCGGGTTTCCACAGCGAACTGTTCCACGGCTACGACGGGATCGCGGGGCAAAACGTCGCAACGCACGGCACCAGCATCCTGTTCAACGGCGAACTGACCTCCTACACCAACGGCGGTTCGACCATCGGCCTCAACCTGCTCAACACCCCGGGTTCCAGCACCGCCGGCACGCACGCCATCCAGATCCAGCCGGGCACGCGCGGCTGGCAGAACGGCATCCACTTCGACAGCGGCGCGCTCGGCAACATCGGCATCAACTTCGACCAGTCCAACTACAACATGGGCATCGACCTCGGCGACAACAGCCTCAGAATGAATGCCAATCAACGCATCATTCTCGAGAAGTACGGCAGCGTGTATCTGCGCTACAACAGTACGAGCGACAAGGTGGAAGTGGTCAAGAAGGGCAGCGTCGTCGCTTCCTGGTGAGGCCTTGAGCGGATCGCCAACTGTCCGCTTCGGCCAGTAGGCCCGTTTTATCGTAGGAGCGGCTTCAGCCGAGACGGCGCAGCGTGTCGCGGCTGAAGCCGCTCCTACGTCAAGCAGCCCCCGAATCGTCGCCGTTGTGCTCGAGCGCTCGACGGGTACGCGACGCCCTACCCGCATTTGCTCGCTGCCTCGCGATCGGAGGCGTAGATCAGGTCGGCCACGAGGCCGCGAACCGGTTGCAGTTGACGTGGATCGGCGTCGGGGACGACCTCGCTGAGCAAGCGCTCCTGCCGCTGATGATCTGCATGCCAATCCCCGGCGCCCGCGCAAGCCGTGACGGCCCGAGAAGACGGCGCGACCGGGTGCGCGCCGCTTCTCCCGCTTCGTTTCACTGATTCACACCGATGTCGGCGGCGCGTCCGTCCGCGCCGCCTGCACCGCACCCTGCGTGGTCGCCAGTGCGCGAATGCGTGCGGCCACGGCGGCGTCGACGGGAGTGTAGACGATCATGCCCAGATCCGGCCGGCCATCGACGGCGAAGGCCGAGTACTCGAGCGCGATCTCGCCGAGCACCGGATGCTTGAGACGTTTTTCGCCGTCGCCCTCGCCGTGGCTCAGCACCTCGTGGTCGTGCCACAAGGCCTCGAACTCGGCGCTGAGCGCGCACAGCTCGGTCACCAGGTCCCCCGCTTCCGAGGCGAGTCCCGCACGCACCACGTCGGCACGAAACGCGCCCACCACGAAGCGTGCCACCCTGTCCCAATCGTGCTGCTTGGCACGCGTGGCGGGATGACAGAACAGGAAGCGCAGGATATTGCGCTCGCCGACGGGCAGTTGGCCGTAATCGGTCAGCACCACGGCGGCCGCGCGATTCCAGGCCACCACGTCCCAGGTCGGCGTCTTGACGATGGCCGGACTCGTTTCCAGCGCATCGAGCACGCGCTGCAGCCGCGGGTTGACGCCGGCCACCGCGCGATAGCGCACCTCCGGCCGTCGCCCCAGTGCGACCATGAACAGATGCTCGCGTTCGGCATCGGTCAGTAGCAGCGCGCCGGCGATCCGCTCCAGCACCTGCGCCGAGGGCGCGCCACCGCGCCCCTGTTCCAGCCAGGTGTACCAGGTCGGGCTGATGTTGGCGCGCTGCGCGACTTCCTCGCGGCGCAGTCCCGGCGTGCGCCGACGGCCGGAGAAGCCGAAGCTGCTGGGATCGAGCCGGGTCCGCCGGCTGCGCAGAAACTCGCCTAGGGAACGGGCCGGATCGGACGTCATGGCGAGCCTGTTAGTCGTTTTACTACGATGAGATCACTACTTTAACGGGATAAGCGGATGCCGGAGAGTCGCTCGCACTCACCCAAGGGAGTTCACGATGCGTATCTTTCTGACGGGCGCGACCGGTTTCATCGGCTCGGCCCTGGTTCCCGAACTGCTCCAGGCCGGCCATCGCGTACTCGGCATGACCCGATCGGAGGCTGGCGCGCAGGCGCTGCGCGCGGCCGGCGCCGAGGTCCACCACGGCACGCTCGAGGATCCGGACAGCCTGGGTCGTGGTGCCGCGCAGGCCGATGCGGTGATCCATGCGGCGTTCGACCATGATTTCAGCAACTTCGCCGCCAATTGCGAGAAGGACAGGCGCGCGATCGCGGCCCTGGGCGCGGCGCTGCAGGGCTCCGATCGCCCGCTGCTGATCACCTCGGGCACGGGCGTGGGCAGCGGCGAACACGGCGAGCCGGCCAGCGAGGACGTCTTCAACGCCGCGCATCCGAATCCGCGCATCGCCTCCGAGCAGGCCGGCAATGCGTTGCGCGAGGCCGGCGTCAACGTCTCGGTGATGCGGCTGCCACAGGTGCACACCCCGTTGCGGCAAGGGCTGGTCACCCCGCTGGTGGCGATCGCGCGCGACAAGGGCGTGGTCGCCTATGTCGGCGACGGCAGCAACCGCTGGCCGGCCGGGCATCTGTCCGACGCGGTGCGGCTGTATCGTCTTGCGATCGAGAAGGCGCAGCCCGGCGCGCGCTATCACGCAGTCGGCGAGGAAGGCGTGCGCATCCGCGAGATCGCCGAGGCGCTCGGACGCGGCCTGACGCTGCCGGTGGTATCGATTGCGGCAGGCGAGGCGGCCGCGCATTTCGGCTGGATGGCGATGTTCGTGCAACTCGACATGCCGGCCTCGAGCGCGCTGACCCAGGCCAGGCTCGGCTGGACGCCGACCGGCCCGACGCTGATCGCGGATCTCGACGAAGGCAGGTTCGCCGCCGCGCCCTGATCCCGCCGGGGCGGCACCTGCAGCGCCTTGCGGGCGTCGCGCCGTGTCTGCGGACGCCTCGCTTGCAGTTGGCCTCAAGCCGCCGTTTGCTGGCGCGCGGTTCGCGCTGGCATCGGCCGCTGCGCCTTGCGATTGCGTTGGGTGGGCCACGCAGGTGCCGCACATCCGGAACCGACGCCACAGCCCCGCCTCACCCAGCCGCGGCCCCGTCGCGCAGTTGCTCGATATGGCTGGCGATCATCGCCGCCACGGTATCGGCCACCGCGCGGGCGCTCAGGCGGGTGTCGAACAGCAGCTCCACGGTCGCGTAGATCAGGTCGACCACGATGCGGCTGACCAGCCGCAACTGGCGCGGGTCGGCATCGGGGAAGGCCTCGCTGAGGAAGCGCACCTGGCCCTTGGTCACCTGCGCGTGCGAATCCAGGCGCACCTGCTGCAGCGCGGGCACCGCGCGCAGCGCGCGCAGCACCCACACCCCGCCCTCGGTCGCCTTGGTGACGCGGTAGGTATCCAGCACCAGCCCGGCCAGCGCACGCTGCAGCTCCTCGCGTGTGCCGCTCATCGCCTGCTGGGTGATCCACTTGGGAATGAGCTGGTTCTGCCGCTCCATCAGCCGCCGGCCCAGTTCCGACAGCAGCGCGTACTTGTTGGGGAAATAGCGGTACAGCGCCGGCGGCGTCAGCCCTGCACGCGCGCACACCAGGTTGGTGGACAGCCGCTCCACGCCGACATCGCCGAGCAGTTGCGCGGTGACCGAGAGGATCTGTTCGTAGGTCTCGGTGGCGCGATGCTGGGCCGGCACCTTGTTCCCGGTCAGGCGCGGGCGGTGCGGTGCGGGGGAACGCGGTGTGTCGGCGGGCATGGGATCTCGATGGTGGTGAAGCGGCAGACGCCACGCTGGCGGCGCTGCGTCGATCTGGCGGCATGCATCGCCACGGCAATGCATGCGCGGACGGCGCCGCAGCATCGCTGCACGCGCCGGCATCGCATCTTACCGCGCCCGCCCCTGGCACACCGGCTGCACTGCTCAGCGCCGCGCCAGCCAAGCGCTGAGGCCGGCCGCCAGGCGCTGCTGCAAGGACGTGTAGGGAGGAAAGAACGCTTTGACGATCGGCAGGCGGCCGCCCTGCAGCAACGCGCGCTCGTGCGAGAAGGCGCGAAAGCCGTGCACGCCGTGGCCGCTGCCGAAGCCCGAGGCGCCCACCCCGCCGAACGGCAGGCCGCTGTGCACGAACTGCTGCAGGCAGTGGTTGACCACCGCGCTGCCGGAACTGGTGCGCGCCAGCACCCGCGCGATGCCCGCGCGGTCGCGGCTCCACAGATACAGCGCCAGCGGCTTGGGCGCAGCGTCGAGCCGGTCGAGCACCTCGTCGAGGTGCGCGAACTCCACCACCGGCAACACCGGGCCGAAGATCTCTTCCTGCGCGATCCGTGCCTGCGCCGGCACCTGCGCCAGCAGCGTCGGCGCCACGTAGCGCCGTGCCGCGTCGTGCTCGCCACCGGCCAGCAGCTGCGCGCCGCCGGCGCGTGCCTCGTCGATCAGGTCGGCCACGCGCGCGGCATGCGCCGGGTGGATCATGCGCGCCAGGTGCGGGCTGGCGGCGACCGCCTGCGCATCGGTACCGTAGCGCTGCGCCAACAGCGCGCGGCAGTGGTCGAGCAGGCGCGCGCTGACATCGCGATGCACGAACAAGGTATCCGGTGCGATGCAGGTCTGTCCGGCGTTGACCAGCTTGGCCCAGACGATCACCTCGGCGGCGCGGCGCAGGTCGGCGCTGCGGTCGACGATCACCGGCGACTTGCCGCCCAGCTCCAGCGTCACCGGGGTCAACTGCCGCGCCGCCGCGGCCATCACCTGCCGGCCCACCGACGCCGAGCCGGTGAAGAACACATGGTCGAACGGACACGCCAGCAAGGCCTGCGCGGTCGCCGCACCGCCCTGCACCAGCGCCACTTCCTCCGGCGCGAACGCCTCCTCCAGCACTGCCTGCAGCACCGCGTTGACCTGCGGCGTGAATTCGGACGGCTTGATCAGCGCGGTGTTGCCGGCGGCCAGCGCCGATACCAGCGGCCCCAGCACGGTGGCCACCGGATAGTTCCAGGGCCCGATGATCAGGCAGCGGCCCTTGGGCTGGTAGGCGATGCGCGCGCGCGTGCCCAGGGCCAGCAGGGTCGGCGCGACCTTGCGCGGCCGCATCCAGCGCGGCAGCTGCGCGATGGCGGTGGCGATCTCGTCGACCACCGGCAGCAGCTCGGTCAATTCCACTTCCAGCGCAGGCTTGGCGAAATCTGCGGCGAAGGCGGCGACCAAGGCCTGCCGCCGCGCCAGCAACGCATCGCGCAGCGCCCGCAGATGCGCGCGCCGCGCGTTCGCCGACGAGCCGCGCCAAGCCAGCGCGGTGGCCTGCTGCGCGGCGAACAGCGCCGCGATCGTCTCCGGCGCGGTGTCGTGCACGGGCTCAGGCGACATCACCGTTCTCCTGCCGGACGTCGACAGCCACATTGCGCAGGGCAGCGCCCTGCCCCGCGCCACGCGTGCCCGACGGGCATGCGTCGCGGCCGCGATCACCGCGCATGCGAACCGGCCTGCACGGCGACCGGACCGCGTTGCCGCCGGCCGATCCACAGCGCCAGCAGCGCCGCCGCCAGCGCGAAGCCCAGGCCGACCAGCGGCACCGGCGCCGGATCGTCGGCGTGCAGCAACAGCGAGGCCAGCAACGGCCCGCAGGCCGAGCCGATCAATTGCGCGGCCGGTACCAGCACCGCCACCCGCCCCTGCGCATCGGCGCGCAGCGCCAGGCCGACATGGAACGGCATCAGGAACATCCAGGCGAAGCCGAAGGCCACGCACACCGCCGCGAACCCGAGTGCCGGATTGCCGGGAACCCGATACATGGCCGCGGCCACTAGGCACAGCACCAGGCTGCCCAGGGTCAGGGTCGCCGTCACCGACAGCCGCCGCACCCAGTAGATCGCCGCCAGTCCGCCGGCGATCTGCATGCCCAGCACCCACGAGGTCTGCAGTTGCGCCGCATGCGCGTCCAGCCCCGCACGCAGCGCCAGCGGTTCCAGGTAGGCCCACAGCGCGCCGATCGCCGACATCTGCAGGAACGCCACCAGCAGCGGCGCCAGCGTCGCCGGCGACCAGCGCAGCCTGGCGGTGGCGGTCGTCGCGCACGGCGCACTGGCTGCGGACGCCAGGGACGCTGGCGCGGTTAGTGCCGCCGCCAGCGGCAGCACCAGCAGGCAGGTCGCGGCCATGGCGACGAAGCCGCCCTTCCAGCCGGCCGCCGGCAACACCCACAGCGCCAGCGCCGCCGCCAGCGTGATCTGCGCCAAGGCCTGCAGCACCATGAACACCGCGGTGGTCCGGTCCGGCGTCGCCGCGCGCACGATGCTGACCGTGGCGACCCAGACCAGCAGGCCCTCGGCCAGGCCGGCGGCCGCGCGCAGCGCAACGAAGGCCGCGTCACCCTGCGCCTGCACCGTGGCCAGATTCAGCAGCGCCGCCAGCAGCGCCGCCACGATCGCGGTGGCGCGCTGCCAGGACACCGGCAGCAGCGCATCGCCCAGGGCCACGCCGATGCCCAGCGCGATGATCTCGCCCATCGCCACCACGCCCACCCCGGGCAGCGTGATCAGGCGCTGCTCGACCAGTGCGCCGAGCACGATCGGCTGTACGCCGAGGATCAGCAGGGCGATGGCCCCGATCGACAACGCCGCAGCGAGCGGACGCGTCGCCTGGACGGCGGTTGGCGCGATGGAAGACGGGGATGGCGTGGCGGTCATCGCGGTGGACCCTCAGTAGCCTTTGCTTTCGGCCGGCAATTCGCCCGCGGCGAAGGCCGCGGCGGCACGCATCTGGTCCTTGCGCAGCCGCCCGTTGGCGATGCGCCGGACCCACCAGGGCAACTCCCGCACCTGGCCACCGGTGGCGGCGGCGAGCACGTAGGCCTTGGCGCATTTCTCGAACAACTCCACGTTCAACGCCAGCCGCTGCGCGGTGATGCCCAGACACAGCGGGCGTGCGCCGAGCAGCAGCACGCTGCCGCCTGCCGGCGGCGCCGTCGCCAACGCCTCGACCGCAGAAAAAGGCGCCGGCATCGGCCCGATGTGCCGGGCCTGCTCGTCGAACACCTGCGGCAGCACGCCGCCGACATCGGCCAGGCGATGGCCGAACGCGCCCGCCGACCAGGCGCTGGCACCGACGTCGGGACGCCGCAGGTACACCTGCGCGTGCACCTGCGCCGCCACCGGCAGCGCCGGGTCGCGCCAGTCCAGCCACTGCGGCCGCTCCGCATCGAGCGCGCCGCAGCACATCGCCGTGCTGCCCGGACAGCGCAGCGCCAGCGCTGCCGCATCGTCGCCGAGCAGGCGCTTGGCCACGAGCCGCTCGCGGGTGTGCAGCCACAGCGATTCGATGTGCGAGAGGGTGGGCATGCGCTACACCAGCTTGAACACGTCGTCGAAGCGGTTCAGCGCTTCGTCCACCACCGCATCGGTATCGGCGCGGCTGGTGTAGATGCGGCTGCCGGCCAGGGTGATCAGCCCGTGCGCGGAGTACGCCGCGCCCATCTCCTCCATCATGTGCTTGCGCTGCTTGGCTTCGTTGCGCACGCGCCACAGCTTGTACAGGTTGCCGGTGTCCAGCAGCAGCACGCCGGAGGTCTGCAGGTGCACGATCGAGCCCATGTTGTAGACCACGTACGGCAGGCCGAGACGGCGGATGATCGCCTCCAGGCCCAGCCGCAGGCGATCGCCGGCACGGCCGGCCTGGCCGGCGGCATCGCTGCGCTGCGCCTCCAGCAAGGCGTGGTAGCCGGCCACGCAGGACAGCGGATTGGCCGACAGCGTGCCGCCGACGAAGGCCCGCCGCGCGGTGGTGCCGATGCCGCCGACCAGGCTCATCATCACCTCGCGGCGCCCACCGATCGCCCCGGCCATCGGATAGCCGCCGGCCAGGCATTTGCCGAGCACGGTGATGTCCGGCAGGACCCCGAAGTAGCCCTGCGCGCCGCCCGGGCCGAGCCGGAAGCAGGTGACCACTTCGTCGAAGATCAGCAGCGCGCCGAACTCGTCGCAGAGCGTGCGCACCTGCCGGTTGTAGTCGTGATGCACCGGCCGCGTGCCGCTCTCCGGCCCCAGCGGTTCCAGCAGCACCGCCGCGGTGCCGCCGCGCAGGCGGTTGAGCTGCAGCTTGCGGCGCAATGCCTCCAGATCGTTGGGATGGCATTCCTGGGTGTAGGCGGTGGCGCCACGCGGGATGCCGATCGCCTCCATGCGCCCGGTGCCCGGCAGGCGCATGCCGTACACCAACTGGTCGCTCCAGCCGTGGTAGGCGCCGCCGATCTTGATGATCCATTTCTTGCGGGTGTGGGTGCGGGCCAGGCGCACCGCACCCATCACCGCCTCGGTGCCGGAACCGAGCAAGCGCAGCATCTCCACCGCCGGCATGCTGGCGCAGACCAGTTCGGCCAGCTTGACCTCGTACTCGTGCAGCAGTCCGGTCACCGGGCCGCACTGGTCCAGCACCGCCTGCACGTGTTCGCGCAGTTCCGGCGGATTGGACCCGAGCAGGGTCGGGCCGCCGGCCTGCAGGAAGTCGATGTAGCGGTTGCCGTCGACGTCGGTCAGGTACGCGCCCTCGGCGCTGTGCATGGCCAGCGGGAACGGATGGTTGAACGCCAGGTTGTGCTGCACGCCGCCGGGAATCACCTGCTTGGCCGCATCGCCCAGGCGCTTGGAGCCCTGGCAACGCTCGTCGAAGTAGCGCATCACCTTGGCCATGCCGGCGGCGCCGATCGGCCGCATCGGCTGGTTCACCAGCGCATGGAAGCGCGCGTACAACTGGTCCACGTCGGGCCATTGCGAAATGGCGGGGGTCTGGCTCATGGTCGGTGCCGGGCTCGGGGGAACGGAAACGGAAAGGGCGTGCATGCGCTCAGGCCTCCAGGGCAGTGAGAACGGCGCGCAACGGCGCGGCCAGGCCGGTGTCGTGCAGGGCGCGGCGGCGGATGCGGCGTGTCAGGTGTTCGCGCGCCACCTGCTCCAGCGCATCGACCGCCGCCACCGCCTGCTCCAGGCTGCGGCCGCAGCACAGCACGCCGTGGTTGCGCATCAGATAGGCATTGCGCGATGGGCGCAGTTGCCGCGCCAGCAGCCAGGCCAACAGCCCGGTGCCGGACGGGAAGTAACCGACCATCGGCACGCTGTGGCCGATCGCCACCTGCAACGCCGGGTCCTCCACCGGCAGCGCCGCACCGAGCAGCGCGCAGGCGCTGGCCACCGGCTGATGGGTGTGGATGCTGCAGGCCACTTCGGGCCGGCGGCGCAGCACCTGCGCATGCAGCCCGGTCTCCACCGACGGCGTGGCGGCGCCATCCAGTTGCCGCAGGTCGGCCAGGCGCACCACGCAGATGTCTTCGGCGCGCATCGCCAGGTAATCGATGGCCGACGGCGTCACCGCAAAGCGCTCGGCGTCCAGGCGCAAGGCGACGTTGCCGCCGGTCCCGGCCAGGTAGCCGCGCCGCGACAGTTCCACGCACAGCGCGACCACGCGCGCGCGTTGTTCATGGGCAAACATGCTGGGGCACCTCCGGCACGCACTCGGGAAGGGGATTCATGCGCCGGTAGATCGGCGCCAGGGTGCGCTGCAACTCGCGGAACGTCGCATAGCGGTCGTCGTACAGCGCGCGCGTGGCCGCAGACGGTTCGTACACCCGGCGCGCACGTTGCAGCGCCGGCAGGTCGGCGAAGCGCAGCCGGCCCAGGCCCACGCCGGCGATGAAGGTGGCGCCGATCGCATTGGCCTGGATCGGGTTGTGCAGTTGCCGGATCGGCTGGCCGCTGACGTCGGCGATGATCTGGCACCACAGGTCCGACTGCGCGCCGCCGCCGACCGCGGCGACCACCCCGGGATCGCGGCCGAGCAGGCGCGCGAACGGCTCCATCATCCAGCGCGTGTTCAACGCCACGCCTTCCATGAAGGCGCGGATGATGTCCTCGCGGGTGTGCATCAGCGACAGGTTGACCAGGCCGGCGCGCAGGCTGTGGTCCTCCACCGGGGTGCGCTCGCCGAACAGCCACGGCATGTACACCAGGCCGTTGGCGCCCGCCGGCACCCGCGCGGCGATCACGTTGAGCACTTCGTACACGTCCGGGCGCTCCTCGTCGCGGAGCAGTTCGTCCGGATGGAACAGGATGCGGTCGCGCAGGAACGACAGGTTGGCGCCGGCGGTGGACTGCAGCGCGGTGGCCAGGTAGCGCCCGCCGACCGCACACGGCACCGCGGCGATATTGCTGAACACGTCGGTCTTCATCCGCGGCACGTGCGCGCCCAGCCACGACGAGGTGCCGAGGTACAGATGCGAGGCGTAGTCCTCGACGGCCGCGGCCACCGCCACCGCCGAGTTGTCGATGGCGCCGGCGATCACCCGGGTCTGCGGCGACAGGCCCAGCTGCGCGGCCACGCCCGGCAGCAGCGGTCCCAGCACCTCGGTCGAGGCTACCAGGTCCGGCAGCTTGTCGCGCTCGATGCCGAGCAGGCGCAGCAGGCCGTCGTCGTAGCGGATCCGCATCGGGTCGCGGTTGTCGGTGACCCAGGTGGTGAGCACCGAATCGGCGGTGGCGCAGAAGCGCCCGGTCAGGCGCAGGTTGAGATAGTCCAGCGCGTTGAGGAACTTGTGCGTGCGCTGGTAGCGCTTCGGTTCGTGGTCGCGCAGGTAAGCGATGTGGCCGGCGCAATCCTTGCCGCTGCCGGCCGGCGCCCCGCCGCTCAGGCGCAGCCAGCGCAGCAGCTTCAGCGGCGCGTAGCCGCGCACGTTGAGCCAGCGCCCGCGCAGGCGCCGCGCGATCGCCGCCTGCCCGCGCATGTCCAGCCACAGCATGGCATTGCCCAGCGCACGGCCGTCGCGGTCCACGCACACGGTGCACTCGCCCTGGGTGGAGCAACATACCGCGGTCACCCGCCGGCGCAGCGCCTCGCCCCCTTGCAGCACCGCTGCGGCGGTGACCAGCAGCGCGTTCCACCAGTCGCGCGGATCCTGCTCGGCGCACACCCCGTGCACGTGCAGCGGCACCGGTTCGAACGCCCAGGCGATCACCTGGCCGTCCAGGGTGACCAGCGCGCACTTGCAGCCGGAGGTCCCCAGGTCCACCGCCAGCACCAGCGGCTGGTCGCCGCCACGGTCGGCATCGAGCAGTTCGCTGCGCATGGGTCAGAACGTGTAGCCGATCGAGGCCACCAGGGTGTCGCCGTCGGTCTTGCGGATGCGCGCGCCGTCCTGCACCCAGTACAGTTCGTGCGCATTGACCCGGGTGCTGACCCAGTCCAGGTTCCAGTCCAGGCCCCAGCGCTTGTGGGTGACGCCGATCTGGTAGTCGGCGAAGCTGCCCTCGCTGAAGTTGCGCAGCTTCTGGTAGCCGGCGTGCAGGCGCAGCGTGGTGGACGGCAACAGCGACGGCAACAGGGGGGTCTGGTAATTGAGATCGCCCAGCAAGGTGCCGCGCGAATCGTGGTCGCCGCGGGCGAAGCAGCGCAGCGCCACGGTCGGGTCGGCGGCGAACTGCAGGATCTGCGCGCACACGCCGCCGGTGTCGGCGCCGCGGTAGGTCTTGGAGAACACGTACAGCAGGCGGCCCTCGACCGCGCCGTAGCCGAGTTCGAGCACGCCGAAATTGCTGTCGTAGTCGGTGCGGCGGATGTCCTCGGGCGTTCCGGTCTCCAGGTCGATCCGGTGCGGGGCCAGGAAGCTGGCGCCGGGGAAGCGCTCGGTCGCCAGGCCGACGCCGGCATGCCAGGCATCGGGGTTGCCGAAGCGGTAGCCGGCCGCCGCAGTCATGCCCAGGCCGTCGCCGTCGAGGAACTGCTTCTTGCTGACCTTGGCTACCTCCAGCAGCGCGACGAAGCCGCTGGCGTGCACGAACTGGGTGGTCCACTTCAGCGACGGGCGCATCAGCGAGTCGGACACGCCGCGCGTACGCTGCTCGCTCATCAGCTTGATCTGGTTCTGGAACTCGTAGTTGACCATGCCATCGGGGTCGGCCTGCTGGGCCTGGGCCTGGGCGCAGCACGCGCCGTGCAGGGCCAGTGCGCCCGCGAGGGTCGCCATGAAGCGGACTGCAGTCATCTCAATCTCCCCTGGTTCGCTGAGGAAGTGGGACGCGCGGCGGTCCGCACGTCGATGGCGCCAGCGCGTTGCGCGCGGCGGGTGGGCTACTTGGCGCAGACCGGCGTGCTGGGCAGCGCCTGCACGCGGGTGAAGCGCTCGGTCTCGCCAAGCACCTCCACGCCGACAAAGGCGCGCAGGTCCAGCGCCTTGCCGCTGGCGCGCAGCGTGGCCTTGTAGCGCTTGCCGCTGCGCGGGTCGAAGGCCCAGCCATCGCGCCAGGTATCGCCGTCCTCGCGCCCGAGGCGCGCGATCTGCACGCCGCAGGTATCGGTGGCGGTGCCGGCGTCCTTGTCCCAGACGATGCGCCCGCACAAGGCGGTGGCCGCATCCGCGCAGGGCGCGAACTCCACCACCGCGTCCTTGGCCGCGGTCAACCACAGCCCCTGCGCCGTGGCCGGGGCGGCGCACGCGGTGGCGCTCGCCAGCAACCATCCGGCGACGGCCGTACCGATCGCGCCGTACCGCTTCATTCCCGGACTCGCCTGCATCGAACGCCCCCTCGCCATCGCGCAATTCAGTAGTGAAAACTACCGTATAGCGATCACTACTGTTTTGCAAGCGTTGCACGCACCCTGCTGGCCGCGGACGCAGCAAAGCGCACAGCCCCTTGGATTCAAAGGGATTTTTTGCGTAGCGCCAGGCATGCACCGGCCACTTTTGCGGCGCCGCAACAGCCACCGGCGAAGATGGCGACGCGGATCGGCCCGATTTCGCGCCCTGTCAGCCGCCGCGCGCCGAGCGCATGCGTCGGTCGCGTGCGCAAGCACCTGCGCGCCGCCGAACGCGGTCGGCGACGTCACGCAACGGCTAAGACAACGGCCAATGCAGCGAGATCGGTCGGCATGGGGTGCCACCTGGCTGCAGCGGCAACCTTCACTACATCGACAATGCGTACTGTCACCCGCGAAGAGCGGCAGTGCCGCTGCGGACCAGCAAGAGAGAGAGGGCGACCGGTACGCGCGACCGGCCGCAAGCGGCCGATGATGGCGCGGCCGCAGTGGCGGGAAACCCCGCGCTCAGTGCATCGGCGCCTCCCGCACGCGGGAGGCGCGCGGACGGATCAGGCGTCCTTGCCGGACACGTGCCCGTCGATCTTCGAGGTCTGGTACAGCGCCATGCCGATGCGCTTGATCAGGCCGAGCTGCTGCTCCAGCCACCAGGCATGGTCTTCCTCGGTGTCGCGCAACTGCGCCAGCAGCACGTCGCGGCTGACGTAGTCGCCGTGCTGCTCGCACAGCTTCATGCCCGCGGCCAGATTGGCGCGCACTTCGTACTCGACCTTGAGGTCCTTCTCCAGCATCTCCTCGACCGTGCGTCCGGGTTCGAAGGCATGCGGGCGCATGTCCGGGTCGCCCTCCAGGAACAGGATGCGCCGCAGCAGCGCATCGGCGTGCTCGGTCTCCTCTTCCATCTCGTGGTTGATGCGTTCGTACAGCGCCAGCAGGCCCTGGTCCTCGTAACGCCGCGAGTGGATGAAATACTGGTCGCGCGCGGCCAGCTCGCCGCGCAGCAGCTCCTTGAGGCATTGCACAACGTCGGGGTGTCCCTTCATGGGGCGGGCTCCGTGGGGTCGACTGAGGGCGCCATAGTGCCCGATGCCGCCGCGCCGCGTTCCAATCGGAATCATTCACATCCCGAGTCGCACCACCCACGATGCGTGACCCCGCGCACAGCGTGCCGCGCCTACGCGGGAACGACACGCACTCGTGTCTAGAATCGGAGACTTGCCACCGGAGAGAGACGATGCGCGGTCGATGGAAACGCCTGCTGCTGGGCATGCTGCTGCTGGCGGCAGCCCTGGTGCTGTGCGTCTGGCTGCTGCTGCGCGGCAGCCTGGCCACGCTCGACGGCGATGTCCCGCTGCAAGGCCTGCAGGCGCCGGTGAGCATCCAACGCGACGCGCTGGGCGTGGTCACCATCGAGGCCGCCGACGAAGCCGATGCGATGCGCGCGCTCGGCTACGTGCACGCCCAGGAACGCTTCTTCGAGATGGACCTGCTGCGCCGCGCCGCCGCCGGCGAACTGTCCGAGCTGGTCGGCCCGCACGCACTGGACGTGGACAAGGCGCGGCGCGCGCATCGCCTGCGTGCCCGCAGCAGCGCGCAGCTGGCCGCGTTCGCCGGCACGCATGCGGCGGCGCTGCAGGCCTACAGCGCCGGCGTCAACCAGGGCCTGCACGCGCTGCGGGTGCGGCCGTGGCCGTACCTGGTGCTATTCGCTGCGCCGCGTGACTGGCAGCCGGTGGATTCGGCGCTGGCCGGCCAGGCGATGTACTTCGATCTGCAGGGCAAGCAGCTCGAGCGCAAGCTGGACCTGTACCGCCTGCAGCAGCGCTTGCCGGCGCCGCTGTACGCCCTGCTGCGCCACGAGGGCAGCAGTTGGGACGCCGCCCTGGATGGCAGCGTACGCGGCGATGCGCTGCTGCCCACCGCCGACCAGGTCGATCTACGGCGCCTCGCGGACGCGCCCGCCGCCGCGGGCGCCGTGGCCAGCAGCGCGCCCGGCAGCAACAACTGGGCCATCGCCGGCAGCCGCACCGCGGACGGCCGCGCCATCGTCGCCAACGACATGCACCTGGGCCTGCGCGCGCCCAGCCTGTGGTTCCGGGTACGCCTGCGCTATGCCGATGCGCAGGCGCCGGGCGGCCGCGTGGACGTGTCGGGGTTCTCGCTGCCGGGGCTGCCGGCAGTGATCGTCGGCAGCAACGGCCACATCGCCTGGGGCTTCACCAACAGCTATGCCGATACCGCCGACTGGTACCGGCTCACCCCATGCGCGGCGGTCGCGCAGCCCGGCTGCACACCGGTCACCGTGCACCGCGAACAGATCCGCGTCTCCGGCGCACCCGCCACCACGCTGCAGGTGGAGGACACCGCCTACGGCCCGATCCTGCAGCACGAGCCCGATGGCAGCGCACTGGCGCTGCGCTGGGCGGCGCAACTGCCGGGCGCGCTGAACCTGGGGCTGGCCGACTTCGCCCGCACCGATACGCTGGGCAGCGCCTTCGCGCGCGCGCAAGGCATCGCCACGCCGGCGCAGAACCTGGTGCTGGCCGACCGCGACGGCCACATCGGCTGGCGCGTACTCGGCCCGCTGCCGCTGCGCGGCCCGCACTGCGCGGCCGACGCGGTGATGCACGACGTGCGCGCGACGGTGCCCGCGGACGCCCGCTGCGCGCCGTGGCCGCTGTCCACCACGCAGTCGCCGCAGCGCATCGACCCCGCCGACGGGCAACTGTGGACCGCCAATGCCCGCGTGGTCGGCGGTGCCGACCTGGCACCAATCGGCGATGGCGGCTACGCGCTGGGCGCGCGCGCGCAGCAGATCCGCGACGACCTGCGCCTGCACCCGCACCTCAATGAACAGCAGTTGCTGGCGATCCAGCTCGACGATCGCGCGCTGTTCCTGCAGCGCTGGTGGGCGCTGCTGCAGCAACGCGACGCCGACGCGGCCACACCGGCGCTGCATGCCGTGTCGCAGGCGGCCAAGCATTGGGAGGGCCGCGCCAGCACCGGCTCGGTGAGCTACACCGTGGTCCGCGCATGGCGCCTGGCGGTGTTGACGCGGATCCGCGACGGCCTGATCGCGCCGGCCCGTGCCGGCTCCGGCGGCGCTGCCGCGCCACCGCCGCTGCCGCAGTTGGAAGGTGTGGCCTGGCCACTGCTGCAACAGCAGCCGCTGCACCTGTTGCCGCGCCGCTACGGCAGTTGGCAGGCGCTGCTGGAAGACGCCGCCGCCGAGGTACGCACGACGCTGCAGGCCGATGGCCCGCTGGACACGCGCCGCTGGGGCCTGGAGAACCGCGCGGCGATCTGCCATCCGCTGGCGCAGGGCCTGCCGGCACCGCTGCGTCGCTGGCTGTGCATGCCGGACACGCCGCTGCCCGGCGACGACGACATGCCGCGCGTGCAGCGCCCGGCCTTCGGCGCTTCCGAGCGCATGGTGGTGGCGCCGGGCCACGAGGCCGACGGCATCGTGCACATGCCGGGCGGCCAGAGCGGCCATCCGCTGTCGCCGTTCTGGGGCGCCGGCCACGCCGACTGGGTGCAGGGTCGCGCCACAAAGTTCCTGCCCGGCCCGACCCGGCACACGCTGACATTAAGGCCGCCCGCTCCACAATGACCCGATCTCGGTTCCGCGCACGCGTCTGTCTCATGCGCCGGCCTACCGTCTTCCCTCCCCCCACTGCCGAGTCTGCCTACCGATGAAGCGCCCTCCCCTGCTCGCCCTGTTGCTGCCGCTTGCCGCGGCCGTGTCGTTCTCCGCCTGTGCCACGCCGGCCGCCGACGCGCCGACTGCCGCGTCCGACTGCAGCGTGCGCGCCGAACCCGGCGACGATCTGCAGGCCGCCATCGACCGCGTCCCCAACGACGGCAAACCCGCCACGGTGTGCCTGAGCGCCGGCGAGTTCCCGGTCGGCAAGCTGCTGTCGATCCAGCGCGACGGCCTGCGCCTGCGCGGCCAGGGCGACAGCACCGTGCTGCGCATGCGCGATCACGTGCAGCAACCCACCATCGTCATCGGCGACTATCAGAACGAGCGCCCGATCCGGCCGATCCGCGACGTGCGCGTGGAACAGTTGCAGATCATCGGCGGCACCATCGACAAGGAGTTCATGCCCGAGCGCCCGTACCTGAGCAACAGCCTGGTGGTGGTGCGCAACGGCCAGAACATCCAGCTGACCCACCTGCGGGTGAGCAAGTGCCGCAGCGCCTGCCTGCTCAGCGAGTTCGACAGCCGCGACCTGCTGATCGCGCACAACGACGTGTCCGGGGCGATCTGGGACGGGGTGTCGTTCAACCGCACCGCCAAGGTCAAGCTGATCGACAACGTGATCCACGACAACGTCGCCGCCGGCATCACCACCGAGCACCTGGAAGACAGCGAGATCCGCGACAACCGCCTGGAGCGCAACGGCAGTCAGGGCGTGTACCTGGCCGACGCACGCCGCAACCTGTTCGCGGGCAACCAGTTCATCGACAACAAGGGCGCCGGGATCTACCTGACCTGCTCGATCCGCCAGCGCACGCCGCAGATCCTGTGCTGGGACAACAGCATGAGCCAGGACAACACCTTCGAGAACAACACCTTCCGCGGCAATCCCTACACCTACACCATCGGCGTGGACAGCGCGGCCAACTGCACCGGCAAGGACTTCCGCCCCAACCTGTGGCGCAAGAACAACCAGGCCGATGCCTCGGGCATCGACATCCAGCCCGAACGCTACGGCCACTGCGTGCGCTTCGAGTAAGCGCGCGCTGCCGCCTCGCCGCCCCTGCCGCCCCGCCTGTCTCGGGCGAGGCGGCGTGGCGCGGTCGTCGCGCCGGACGCGGCGCTGACGCGCGGCACGCGTCCGGCGCGGGCAGCCCGCGGCCCTCCCCCTGGTACCGCATGACGGCCCGCCATGACCCCGGCGGCGCAAGCAGTCGTCGAAGACGCTAAAGCTCCGCCTGCAGCGGCCGCTAACCGGTGACGACGCCCCAGCGACCGATGGACCGCGCTGGACCACCGCACCGGCCGTGCCGCGCAGACGCTGGAGCACTGCAGCGCCCCTCAGGGAACGCAGATGACCTACCCCAACCACATCCGCCGCGTGCTTGGCCGGCCGATCCTGGCCCTGCAATGCCTGATCCTGCTTGCCTGGCCGGTGTCGCTGCTGTGCAACCCGTATCTGCAGCAGCCCTTGGACCTGCGCTACGCGCTGGCCTTCGCCGCGCTGCTCGGCACCAGCGCGATCATGTGCCTGACCAAGCGATTCTGGCAGTGGCGGCTGTTCGGCTTCCTGTCCGTGCTCGCGGCCGGCGCCGCGCTCCGGCTCGAGTTGCACGACATGGGCGCCGCCAGCGTGGACTGGATGCTGCCGGTCGCGGTCACCCTGTGCCTTGGACAGAGCATCCTGTTCTCCTACTCCCGCGACTATCTGCTGGCGATGGTCGCCACCTGGGCAATCCTGCTCGGCTGGCAGGACACGCTGGTGACCTCGTCCGCCGACCTGCCGCTGTTGATCATCCTGGTGGCGGCGGTGACCCTGATCGGCGTCACCCTCAACCGCACCTTCGTCACTGCGATGCGCACCACGCATGCGCTCAAGGAAGGCTACCGGCGCCTTGCCGAGACCGACGCGTTGACCGGCATTCCCAACCGGCGTGCGCTGATGGCCGACCTGCAGACCGCGGCGAGCGCGCCGCAGCTGCTGCAGTTCGCCATGTTGGACATCGACGACTTCAAGCAGATCAACGACCAGCATGGCCATCATGTCGGCGATGCGGTGCTGCAGGCGCTGGCGACGGAACTGCTGCGGCTGGACCCGCGCTGCCGTGTCGGCCGCCTCGGCGGTGAGGAGTTCGGCCTGCTGTTCGAAGGTCTGTCGCAGGCGAAGGCCAACGACCTGCTGCAGCGGCTGCTGCAACGCGTCCGCGGCCTGCAGGTGGACGGCGTGCGCTTCGCGTTCAGTGCCGGCCTGGCGTCGCTGTCGCCAGGCAGCGAGGTGTCCGACCTGCTCGCACGCGCCGACCGCGCGCTGTATGCCGCCAAGGGCAGCGGCAAGGGCGTGATCCGGCTCGACACGGCGCCCGCCCCTGCGCCCGCCGCGGCATCGGCGATTGCGGTCGGCGATGCCACGATGCCCTCGACGAGCACGGTATGACCCGTGCGGGCCGCTACACGGCCCGCCACAGCAGGCGCAGGCCCAATCCGCTCATCAGCACCGCACTGAGCCGGTCCAGCGGCCGCCGCGCACGCATCCACCAGCGCCGAGGCGCCGGCGCGGACAACGCCCCGGCCACGAGCGCGAACCAGGCCGCATCGATGGCGAAGGCCAGCAGCGGCAGCGCGACATCGTCTTCCAGCACGCGCTGCGCCGGCAGCAGCGCGGCGAACAGGCCGGCGAACACCAGCGCGGTCTGCGGGTTGCTGAGTTGGGTCAACAGGCCCATGACGAAGGCCGAACGCACGGCCGGCACCTCCTGCGCCAACGCGACGGGCGGGGCCGGCGTTCGCCACGCCCGCCAAGCCAGCCACAGCAGATAGACGGCACCGGCAACCGACAGCGCACGGTGCAGCGCCGGCACCCGTTCCAGCACCGCCTGCAGGCCGAACAACGCCGCCAGCGCGAACAGGGCGCATCCCACGCCCATGCCCAGCGCCGCGGCGACCCCGGCCGCGCGCGAGCGTCCGGCGGCCAGCCGCGCCACCAGCAGGAAGCTTGCGCCGGGGCTGATCGCCCCCAGCAGCAGCACGCCTGCGATCGCCAGCAGGCTGGCAGCGGTCATCCCAGCGCCTGCGCGTGCACCCCCGCCACCGCACGACCGGAGGGATCGGCCATGGCCGCGAAGCTGGCATCCCAGGCGATCGCCGCCGGCGAGGAACAGGCGATCGACTTGCCGCCGGGCACGGTCTCGGCCGCGGCCGGGGTCGGGAACACGCGCTCGAACAGGCTGCGGTAGTAATAGGCTTCCTTGGTCTGCGGCGGGTTCACCGGGAAGCGCTTGTCGGCCGCGGCCAATTCGCGGTCGCTGACCTGGGCCTCGGCGTGCGCCTTCAACCCATCGATCCAGCCATAGCCGACGCCGTCGCTGAACTGCTCCTTCTGCCGCCACAGGATCGACTCGGGCAAGTAGCCCTCGAAGGCTTCGCGCAGCACCGCCTTCTCGATGCGCTTGCTGCCGTCGGCGCGGGTGCCGGCCATCTTGTACTGGGCGTCCATGCGCATGGCCACGTCCAGGAACTCCACGTCCAGGAACGGCACGCGCGGCTCCACGCCCCAGGCCATCATCGACTTGTTGGCGCGCAGGCAATCGTAGTTGTAGAGGGCGTCGAGCTTGCGGATCAGCTCCTCGTGGAACTCGCGCGCGTTGGGCGCCTTGTGGAAATACAGGTAGCCGCCGAAGATCTCGTCGCTGCCTTCGCCGGACAGCACCATCTTCACGCCCATCGCCTTGATCCGCCGCGCCAGCAGGAACATCGGCGTGGAGGCGCGGATGGTGGTGACGTCGTAGGTTTCGATGTGCCGGATCACCTCCGGCAGCGCGTCCAGGCCTTCCTCGAAGGTGTATTCGAAGCCGTGATGCACAGTGCCTAACGACTCGGCCGCGATCGCCGCGGCGGCCAGGTCCGGCGAGCCCTTCAGGCCGATCGCGAACGAGTGCAGGCGCGGCCACCAGGCCTCGGCCTCGTCGTTCTCCTCGATGCGCTTGCGTGCGAAGCGCGCGGCCACCGCCGCCACCAGCGACGAATCCAGCCCACCGGAGAGCAGCACGCCATACGGCACGTCGGTCATCAGTTGGCGGTGCACGGCGCGCTCGAAGGCCTCGCGCAGTTCCTGCTTGCTGACCTCCACGCCCTGCACCGCGGCATAGTCGCGCCACGGCTTGCGGTAGTACTGCACGAGTTTGCCGCTGGCGCTGTCGTAGTAGTGGCCCGGCGGGAACTGGGCGACGTCGGCGCAGCTGTCGGCCAGCGACTTCATCTCCGAGGCCACGCGCAGCCGGCCCTGCGCGTCATGGCCCCAGTACAGCGGGCACACGCCCATCGGATCGCGCGCGACCAGCACGCGGCCGGCGGCCTTGTCCCACAGCGCGAAGGCGAAGATGCCATTGAGGCGGTTCAGCAGCGCGTCCGGCGTGGTCTCGCGGTACAGCGCGTTGATCACCTCGCAGTCCGAACCGGTCTGGAAGGCGTAGGGCTGGGCCAGTTGCTTCTTCAGTTCGCGATGGTTGTAGATCTCGCCGTTGACCGCCAGCGCCAGTTGCCCGTCGTCGGAGAGCAGCGGCTGCGAACCGCCGGCCGGATCGACGATGGCCAAGCGTTCATGGACCAGGATCGCGCCGTCGTCGACATACACGCCGCTCCAGTCCGGGCCGCGGTGGCGCTGCCGCTGCGAGCAGTCCAGCGCCTGCCGCCGCAGGGCCTGCAGGTCGTCGCCCGGTTGCAGGCCGAAGATGCCGAAGATCGAACACATGGGAAAGCTCCTGATCGTGGGGTGGTGGTCGCGAGGGATGCACATTCCAGGCACAAAAAAACCCGCATCGGCCGATGCGGGTTTTCTGGTGGCTGGGCGTGGTGTTTCTGGTAGCGCCTAGTCGCAGACCCGCATCGGCCGCGCACGATTATTCGCCAGCGCATTATTGCGGCCGTTGGCGTTGCTCGAGCGGAGGGCGGGCAGCGAGGTCATGCAGCGACCGTAACCCGCCGCGCGGGCCGGTGCAACTGTTACCGCAGCAACCGTTCGATCAGGCGCAGGTACAGATCCGGCAGCGCCTCCAGGTCGGCCACGCGCACGTGCTCGTCGACCTGGTGGATGCTGGCGTTGACCGGGCCGACCTCGATGCACTGCGCGCCCAGCGGCGCGATGAAGCGTGCATCGGAGGTGCCGCCGCCGGTGCTCTCCTCCGGCGGCGCGCCGGCAACCTCCCCCAGCACCTCGCGCGCCACCCGGCGCAGCGTGCCTTCCGGCGTGTAGAACGGCTCGCCGCTGCGGTGCCAGCGCAGTTCGTAGTCCAGGCCATGGCGATCGAACAGGGCGGCGATCTCCGCCTCCAGCCGCGGCGCGTCCCAGTGCGGGGTGTAGCGCAGGTTGAAGGCCACCTGCAGCTCGCCGGGGATCACGTTGTTGGCGCCGGTGCCGGCGTGCACGTTGGAAATCTGCAGGCTGGTCGGCGGGAAGCTTTCGTAGCCGTCGTCCCAGTGTCGCGCGACCAGGTCGGCCAGCGCCGGCGCGGCCAGGTGGATTGGGTTGCGCGCCTTGTGCGGATAGGCCACGTGCCCCTGCACGCCGCGCACGCGCAGCGCGCCAGAGAGGCTGCCACGGCGGCCGACCCGCAGCAGGTCGCCGAGCCATTCGGTGGATGAGGGTTCGCCGGTGATGCACCAGTCGATGCGTTCGCCGCGCTCGGCGAACACGCGCGCCACGTGGCGCACACCGTCGATCGCATCGCCTTCCTCGTCGCTGGTCAGCAGCAGCGCCAGCGTGCCCGGGTGCTGCGGCTGCGCGGCCACGAATCGCTCGGCGGCGACCACGAACGCGGCCACGCTGCCCTTCATGTCGGCGGCGCCGCGTCCGTACAGCACGCCGTCGCGCATCTGCGGAACGAACGGATCGCTGGCCCAGGCCTCGCGCGGTCCCGGCGGCACCACGTCGGTATGCCCGAGCAGCGCCAGCACCGGACCATCGCCGCCGCGGTGGGTCGCCCACAGGTTGTCGACCTGCCCGCAGCGCAGCCGCTCGATGACGAAACCGGCGCGCTGCAGCCGCTGCGCAATCAGGTCCTGGCACCCAGCATCGTCAGGGGTGACCGACGGGCGGGCGATCAGGTCGCAGGCGAGTTCAAGGACATCGGACATGCAGGGACACCATTAGAAAGCACCAGGGAGACGCGATGAGGATCGCCGGCGGCAGCGTCGCGGGCGGGCGGCGCCGGAAACGCAGTGTACGAGCGGGACTGGCGGATTCGAAGCGTCGGCCAGGATCGCCTGGCGGGGATGTGGCCGCGATTCCGGCCGCCGCTACGGGACGACGCCGGGCCAGCGCATGCACTGCACGCGCACCGCGAAGGCTTCGTTGCCCGGCATGCGCCCGCGCTGCAGGCCGGTCTCGACGAAGCCGCAGGCACGGTAGAACGCCAGTGCCGCGGCGTTGCCTTCCAGCAGTTCCAACGTCAGGCCGGACGGACTGGCGTCCTGCACCGCGACCACCAGCGCCTGGCCGACGCCGCGCCGGCGCGCGGCCGGATCCACGTACAACCAGGCCAGTTCCTCGCCATCGTCGGCGACGAAGCCGAGCACCTGGCCCTGCCACTCGGCGACCTGCACGCGGTAGTCGAACAGGGCCTCGCGCTCGGCCGCGATCGGCAGCGGCAGGAACGCCTCCACCAGGCCCGCCGCCTGCAATTCCTCCAGACGCGCGGCATCGTGGATGGCGCACAGCCGCGCCCAGTCCTCGGCCCGGTACGGGCGGATGTTCACGCCACCCCGAATCGCTGCTTGAAGCCGTTGTCGGAGAAGCCCTGGCTGAGCCGGCCGTCGTCGGTCACCACCACCGGCCGCCGGATCAGCTGCGGATACTCGCGCAGCAGCAACTTCCACTCGGCATCGGAGCCAGGTGTCTTCTTGTTGTCGGGCAGTTGCCGCCAGGTGGTGGAGGATTTGTTGACCAAGGTGTCGAACCCGCCGGCCTGGCCGGCCCAGTCCAGCAGGGTGTCCGGCGTCGGCTTATGCTCGCGGTAATCGACGAAGGTGTAGGCCACGCCGAAGCGGTCCAGCCACTTGGTCGCTTTCTTGCAGGTGTCGCAGTTCTTCAATCCGTACAACGTCGTCATCGAAACATCCCTTCAAGCGAGGAAGCGTGGCTAACAACACGTTGCGAGCAGCCGACAGATGGCCGGGACGGCGCGCGCAGGAACCGGAGTGTACAAGTGCGTACATGATTCCGAGCACCCTCCCCGCTCGCCTGGCGGCTGCGCAGCAGATTCGTTAGCTGCTCTGAGCCCCTCTCCAATCGGGAGGGGGTTGGGGTGAGGGTCGGGGCGCCGTGCTGCCATGGCACATGCAGACAGCCCGCGTTGCCTCACCGCCCGCGGACGCCATCGGTGCCGTTGCTGCAGTGAGACGGGGCGATCGGACAGCCACCTCTCGCTAGACCAAGCCTCACTGCGCCGGCAGTTCCTGGAGCTTCGCCGAGTCGATCCGCCAGCGCAGCTGCGCGGCCGAGGCCCCGTCCACCCCATTGACCCGGCGCAGCACGTAGTCGCCGCGGAAGCGTTGCCGGGTGCCGTCGGTCAGCGTCGCCTCCACGGTGACCGGCACGGGCTGATACACCGAGCCGGCGGCACCGTCGCCGGCGCCGAGCGCGCCGATCGTCACTGTCACCGCACGGGTCCTGGCGAAACCGGCCTTGAACGCATCGTAGGACTGCCCCGGGCGTCCGTCCTCGCCCCATTGCTGCCAGGCCACCGGGTAGTCGCGCGCGTTGATTGCCGCGTAGTAGCGTCGCACCACGTCGGCCGCTGCCTGCGGGCTGTCGGCGGCCGCACCGCACCCGGCGGTGGTCGGTCCGTCGCGGCCGAGCAGCGCGCAACTGCGGGCGATCTCGTCGTCGATCATGGCGCAGCTGTTGGCGGCATTGCAGGGCGGATGGGTGACTGGCGACACCGCGCGGCAGGTGGCCACGCGCGCCGCCGCCGCGTCGGCACCGATCTCGGCGGCGCAGGACAGTGGTTCACTTGCCACGCTGGCGCTCTCCGTCGTCGCAGGCGCTTTTGCAGGCGCAGCGATCGCGGCCGACGTGGGATCTGGCGCAGCGCCCGTCGCGGTGGGCGTATGGCCGCCCGCAGGTGCCGCTGGCGCCGGCGCGCCCTCGCGACCGCACCCGGACAATGCCAACGCCGCTACCATCCAGCAAGCCCATTTCATCTTCCGCATCGGTGTCTCCTGTCGGCACAGTGGCAGCACCCGGCAACGGTCTACGCCAGGCATCGTCGGCCCGATGCGCATCGCCGCGGCAGCGCTCGAACCCGCGCGTGGCAGCGTATCCAGCCACCGATGTACGTCGGGTGTGCGCCCTTCCCTGGCCGCGAGACCACGAGTTCTGCGAGACAATGGCCTCGCGCCGTGCGACGACCACATCATGTGCCTGGCCTACCCGCAGACAGCGCACTGGCAGTGGATCCGCCGGAGGTTCGGCATACCGGATGCCGACGACGACGGAAGCCACAGCGTGCTTTACCGCCTTTGCGTTTGCTTTTGATCTACCGGGTCCCCTTCCGCAGCGGCGGATGGACCGGGGAAACACCCGAAGGGCGGCAGGGGCAGGGCTCGCCGGGAGAAGGCGAAGCACTGCTTCGTCCCGGCGGGCGGGCCGGCGCCGTGAGGCGACTGCCCCGGACAAGGGCGAAAGCCTTTGCTGCTGCCGCAAGCTCAAGTGCTTGATGATTGGAAATGTAAGAGCGGCTGCGGCGTGGATGCAGTGCAATGCAGCACCACCGTGCTGCATGCTTTCGCGAGTGCCACCGCGCTGGGCACTCTTACAGGAACACGCACAGTAACCGCACAACGCACAAAGACCCCCACCTGACCACGAAGTCGACAGGAAGCAGCACACCAAAGCGAGACCGGGCTGGGCCCGGTCCCACCATCCTCAGTCGGCCAACCCGCGCAGCAGATCGTTGACGCTGGTCTTGCTCCGGGTCTTGGCGTCGACCTGCTTGACGATCACCGCGCAGTACAGCGAGTGCGACCCGTCCTTGGACGGCAACTGCCCGGACACCACCACGCTGTACGGCGGCACGTAGCCGTAGGAGATCTCGCCGGTGGCGCGGTTGTAGATGCGCGTGCTCTGGCCCAGGAACACGCCCATCCCGATCACGCTGTGGTGGCCGACCACCACGCCCTCCACCACCTCCGAGCGCGCACCGATGAAACAGTGGTCCTCGATGATGGTCGGGCTGGCCTGCAGTGGCTCGAGCACGCCGCCGATGCCGGCGCCGCCGGACAGATGGCAATGCTTGCCGATCTGCGCGCAGGAACCGACCGTGGCCCAGGTGTCGACCATGGTGCCCTCGCCCACGTGCGCGCCGATGTTGGTGAAGCTCGGCATCAGCACCACGTCCTTGCCGAAATAGCTGCCGCGGCGCGCCACCGCGCCCGGCACCACGCGCACCCCGGCCTTGCGGAACTCGGCTTCGTGGTAGCCGGCGAAGCGCGCTTCCACCTTGTCCCAGAACGGCGCCGGCTGCGCTTCCACCACCGCCATCTCGTTGACCCGGAAGTACAGCAGCACCGCCTTCTTCAGCCACTCGTTGACCTTCCAGCCGCCGTGCCCGTCCGGCTCGGCGACGCGGAACTCGCCGCTTTCCAGGCCATCGATGACGCGGTTGACCACCGGCCGGGTCGAGCCCTCGATCTCGTCCAGGGTCAGCGTGGCGCGGCGCTCGAAGGCGCTGTCGATGGTGAACTTCAGCTCGTCGGCGCTGGGCATGGCGGCCGGCTTGGCGCGCAGCGGCTTCGGTGCGGACTTGGCGGGCTTGGCCGCCGCGGTCGGCACCGCAGGCTTCGCGGCAGCCGGCTTGGCCGGCGTCTTGGGGGCCGGCTTCTTCTTGGCCGCCGTCTTGGCAGCAGGCGTCTTGGCGGCAGGCTTCTTGGTGGCCATCAGCGGGGGTCTCCAGGCGGGGTATCGGGGTCCAGGCAGGCCTGCAGCGCGGCCTGCAGCGCCTGGCGGGAGGCGTCGGGCAACGGCAGGTTGTGCTCGTCGGTGATGTGGAACAGATCCTCGGCGCGCTCGCCGAAGGTGGCGATGCGCGCGTCGTGCACGCGCAGGTGGTGCCGGCGCAGCACCTGGGCCACGTCCGACAGCAGCCCGGGGCGATCCGGCGCGACCAGGCTCAGGCGGGTGCGCCGACCGTCCACGCTCTCGCGGAATTCGATGCGCGGGGCGAAGCGGAAATGCCGCAGTTGCCGCGGCACCACCCGCCGCGCCGGGCGCAGGCGCGCCAGGTCGCCGGCCAGCGCCTCGCGCAGCGCGGCCTGCAGTTGCACCAGGTCGCCGCTGGCGAAGGCATCGGCCGGCATCACCTCGAAGGTATCGAAGATCGCCTCGTGCGGGGCATCGAGCACACGCGCGCGGTGGATGCCGTAGCCGAGCCGGTCCAGGGTCATCACGATCGCGGCGAACAGGCCGTCGCGATCCGGCGAGTACACGAACACCTCCAGCGCCGCGTCGTCGGGGGTGACCGGACGCACCTTGACCAGGGTGCCGCCCAGTTCCACCTCCATCAGCGAGGTGGCCTGCCAGGCCAGTTGCTCGGGGCGGAAGCGCAGGAAACTCTCGTCGGGCATGCCGGCGAACTGGCGATCGATGGTGACGTCGTCGTGGCCCTGCAGGTGCATCAGCGCGCGCGTGGCTTCGCGCGCCTCCTGCAGGCGCTCGGCGATCGGCAATGGATGCTCCAGGCCCTCGCGCAGGGCGCGGCGCGTAGCGAAGTACAGATCGGCCAGCAGCCGGTCCTTCCACGCGTTCCACAGCTTGGGGCTGGTGCCGGCGATGTCGGCGCAGGTCAGCAGATACAGATAGTCCAGCCGCTCGCGGTCGCCGACCAGGCTGGCGAAGCGATGGATCACCTCCGGATCGGCGATGTCCTGCTTCTGCGCGGTCACCGACATGCGCAGGTGCTGCTCGACCAGCCAGGCGACCAGGTCGGTATCGGCGGCACTGAGCGCATGCGCGGCGCAGAACGCGCGCGCGTCCACCGCGCCCAGTTCCGAATGGTCGCCGCCGCGGCCCTTGGCGATGTCGTGGAACAGGCCGGCCAGCAGCAGCAGTTCCGGCTTGCGCAGCCGCGGCCAGACTTCATGCGCGATCGAGAAGCGTTCGTCGGCGCGCGCATTGGCGAACACCGCCATGTTCTTCAGCACCATCAGCGTGTGCTGGTCGACCGTGTACACATGGAACAGGTCGAACTGCATGCGCCCGGAGACCTGCGCGAACGCCGGGATCCACTGTCCGAGCACGCCCAGCCGCGCCATCCGGGTCAGCGTCTGCACCGCGCGCGGGCCGCGCAACAGCGCCAGGAAGCGCTCGCGCGCGCTCGGGCTGGCGTCGGCGTAGGCCGGCAGATGCGGCAGCGCCTCGGCCAGCGCGCGCGCGGTCAGCGAATGCAGGCCGCGGATCTCGCCGTGCGCCGCCCAGGCGGCGAACAGCGCGAACACCTGCACCGGATCGGCCTGCGGCCAGCGTTCGTCGTCGGCGGCCAGGTAGCCGCGGCGCAGCGAGAAGCCGCCGTCCAGCGGCTGCGGCTGCGCCTCGCCGTCGAACTGTTCCTCGAAGCGTTGCAGCAAGCGGTCGCTGAGCCGGCGCACGATCGCCGCGCTGCGATAGAAGCGCTGCATCATCTTCTCCACGCCCAGGCTCTCGGGGTCGTCGGAGAAGCCCAGGCGCTGCGCCAGGGTCTTCTGGTAATCGAAGCGCAGGCGCTCTTCCGGGCGATTGGCGACCAGGTGCAGCCCGTAGCGCAAGCGCGCCAGTTCGCGGCGCTCGCGGCGCAGCGCGGCGGCTTCGTCGCCGCCGACGTGGCCCAGCCCGATCAACGGCTCCAGGTCGCGCACGCCGAACGCGCGCAGCGCCATCCAGCCCAGCGTGTGCAGGTCGCGCAGGCCGCCGGGGCCGTCCTTGATGTCCGGCTCCAGGTTGTCGGCGGTGTCGCCGAAGCGCTGGTGGCGGGCCTGCAGTTCCTCGCGCTTGGCGATGAAGAATTCGCGCGGCGGCCACACCCGCGGCGGCGCGATGGCCGCCGCCAGCGCCGCCTTGGCCGCGGCGTCGGCCTGCAGCGGGCGCGCCTCGATCAGCGCGGTCAGGACGGTCTGGTCGGCGCAGGCCGCGGTGCACTGCGCGGCCGAGCGCACCGCATGGCTCACCGGCACGCCCGCGTCCCACAGCAGCGGGAACAGCCGCGCCAGCGCCGGTTCGTACGCCGGGTCGAGCTCGCCGAACACCAGCAGGTCGATGTCCGAGCGCGGGAACAGTTCGCCTCGGCCGTAGCCGCCGACCGCGAACAGCGCCAGCACGGCCTCGCGCGGCACGCAGCGGCTCCAGGCATGGCGGATCAACTGGTCCAGCGCGCGCGCGCGCAGCGCCAGCAGGCGATCGATGTCGTCGCCCTGGTCGAAGCGCTTGCTCAGCCGCGCATCGGTCTGCGCCAGCAGTTGCCGGACCGCGGCCGCCCAGCCGGCGTCATCGACGCCGGCGTCGGGCATGCCGGCATCGGCACCGGCCGGCAGCAGGCTCACGGTTCGCCGAGGCCGCCCGGCGACAGGGTCAGCACCTCCACCCCATCCTCGGTGACGGCGACCATGTGCTCCCATTGCGCCGAGAGCTTGCGGTCCTTGGTGACCACGGTCCAGCCGTCCGGCAACACGCGGGTGTAGCGCGTGCCCTCGTTGATCATCGGCTCGATGGTGAAGGTCATGCCCGGCTTCAGCACCAGGCCATCGCCCGGCCGGCCGTAGTGCAGCACCTGCGGTTCGTCGTGGTAGACCTTGCCGATGCCGTGGCCGCAGTACTCGCGCACCACGCTGAAGCGCTCGCTCTCGGCGTACTGCTGGATGGCATGGCCGATGTCGCCGAGCGTGGCGCCCGGCTTCACCGCGCGGATGCCGCGCCACATCGCCTCGTAGGTGGCCTCGATCAGGCGCCGCGCCATCACCGAGGGGGTGCCCGCGCAGTACATGCGACTGGTGTCGCCGTGCCAGCCGTCCTTGATCACAGTGACGTCGATATTGACGATGTCGCCGTCCTTCAGGACCTTGCTCTCACTGGGGATGCCGTGGCAGATCACGTTGTTCACCGACGTGCACACGGTCTTCGGGAAGCCGCGGTAGCCGACGTTGGCCGGCACCGCCCCCTGCACCTTGACGATATGGTCGTGGCAGATGCGGTCCAGCTCGGCGGTGGTGACGCCGGGCTTCACGTACGGGCCGATCAGGTCCAGTACCTCGGCGGCCAGGCGGCCGGCCACGCGCATCTTCTCGATGTCCTGCGGAGTTTTCAGATTGACGGTCATGGTCGTCATTATCGCTCATCCCAGCGCTGGCTGAACGCGCCGGGCGTGTCGGCGGTTTTCCGGCGTCGCGGTTCGCCTCCCGCCGCCTTCATCGCACTGAACGCGGCCCCCCGTGGTCGCCATCCCATGTGAAAACTGGATCGCGATCCATAAAAGTGTGAACTGGCCTGCAGTTTGCAAGCAAAGGCAACACCGGCGTTTCACCGCCATCATCGAAGAACCCCGCCATGTACCTCTTCCATCGCGTTCTCGCCTTCCTCGTGCTGTTCGCCGCCGGGACCGGCCTGGCCTGGGCCCAGTCCGACTCGCGCACCTTCAACGTCAAGATCCAGATCACCAGCGTCTGCGACATCCAGACCGCCCCGACCGACGTGGATTTCGGCAGCGTCAATTCGAACCAGACCGCGATCAACAGCACCGGCACCTTGAACGTGCGCTGCACCTCGGGCACGCCGTACAACATCGCGCTCAACGCCGGCTCCGGCTCCGGCGCCACGGTCACCACCCGCACCATGGGCAGCGCCGCCGCCGGCAATACCACGCGCGTGCCCTACGCGCTGTATCGCAACGCCGCGCGCACGCAGAACTGGGGCTCGACCATCGGCACCGACACCCAGGCCGGCACCGGCAATGGTGCGGTGCAGCCGATCACCGTCTACGGCCAGGTCGCCAACACCAACTACCCTGCCGGGTCATACAGCGACGTCGTCACCGCCACGGTCAGTTGGTAACCGGAGCCGCCTGCATGCAAGTGCGATTGCCTTCCTTCCTGCGCCTGCCGGCGCTTGCCGCGCTGTGGCTGGCGGCGGCCGGCACGGCCGTGGCGGCGAGCCTGCAGGTGGCGCCGACGTCGGTGTCGCTGCGCGCCGAGGAAACCGCGCAAGGCGTGTGGCTGAGCAACAGCGGCGACGTGCCGCTCCGCGCGCAGGTCCGCGTGTTCCATTGGCAGCAGCGCGACGGCGAGGACGTGCTCGACCCCAGCGACCGCATCGCGCTCAGCCCGCCGATGCTGGAACTGGCGCCGCACTCGCGGCAACTGGTCCGGGTGATCCGCCTGGATCCCGCGCCCGTTGCCGGCGAGGACGCCTACCGCATCCTGGTCGACGAGTTGCCCAGCCAGGACGCCGGCGGCACCGCCAGCGCCGGGCTGCAGTTCGTGCTGCGCTACTCGGTGCCGGTGTTCCTCAAGCCGGCCGTGGCCACCGCGCCGGCATTGCGCGCGCGGCTGGTCCGCGACGGCGCGGGCGCAGCGCTGGAAGTGCGCAACCAGGGCAACGGCCACGCGCAGTTGGTGGACCTGCAGTTCGTCGCCGGCGATGGGCAACGCAGCGCCATCGCCGCTGGCCTGGCCGGCTACGTACTGCCGGGCCAGCGCAAGCGCTGGCCGCTGCCGGCGGCGCTGGCGCAGACACAGGGAACGTTCGAGGCAAGGATCAATGGCGAGCCACGCGCGCAGTCGCTGGTCATGGACGCCGCGGCGCCCTGAGCTGCTGCTGGCCCTGTGGGCCGGCACCGTCGCGCCCGCCGTCGCCCAGCCTCAAGTCCCCACCCCGCCCCAGGCCGCTGCGCCGGCGCAGGAGACCCTGTACCTGGAAGTCACCCTGAACCAGACCCGCCAGCCCGGCCTGTTCCAGTTCCAGCGCGACGGCGCGCAACTGCGCGCCAGTGCCGCGACCCTGCGCCAGCTCGGCCTGCGCGTGGACGCCAGCGACGCCACCGCGGCGATCGCCCTGGGCGACCTGGACGGCGTGCGCTTCCGCTACGACGCCAGCCTGCAGCAACTGGCCATCGACGTGCCGGTGGCGCTGCTCGACGTCGCCACCACCCGCATCGACGCCCGCGGCAGTGAACCGTCGCTGCCGGCGACCAGTTCGCCCGGCGCCCTGCTCGACTACGACCTCTACGCCAGCCGCCAGGGCAGCGCCAGCAACCTCACCGCCAGTGGCGAACTGCGCGTGTTCGGCCTGGGCGACGGCCTGCTGCGGCAGTCCTTCGTCGGCCGGCTGTACCGCGAACCGCAGCAGGACTGGCGCGCCCAGGCGATCCGCCTGGACACGCAGTGGCAGTGGTCGCTGCCCGAGCGCATGACCAGCGTGGTGCTGGGCGACACCTTCAGCAGCAGCACCAGCTGGAGCCGCACCCTGCGCCTGGGCGGGGTGCGGGTCGGCAGCGACTTCGGCCTGCAGCCGTATCGCGCGATCACCCCGTTGCCGGAATTCCTTGGCGAAGTGGCGGTGCCGTCCAGCGTGGACCTGTACGTCAACGGCATCCGCCAGTACGGCGCGCAGTTGCCGGCCGGGCCGTTCCAGTTGTCCGCGGCACCGGGCGTGGACGGCGCCGGCAATGCCCAGGTGGTGATCACCGACGCCTACGGCCGCACCCGCTCGCTGGCCTTTCCGTTCTATGCGACCCAGGATCTGCTGGCCAGCGGCCTGACCGACTGGTCGCTGGCGCTGGGCCGGGTGCGCGAGGAGTACGGCGTCGCCGATTTCGCCTATGCCGGCGACACGGTCGGCAGCGCCAGCTGGCGGCGCGGCGTCGGGCCGCGCTTCACCGCCGAGGCGCATGCCGAAGCCGGGGCCGGCGTGCGCAACGCCGGCGTCGGCGGGCTGTGGCTGCTGCCGCGCGCCGGCGTGTTCGGCGCCTCGCTGGCGCACGGCGGCGGGGCCGGCCAGCAAGGCCTGCAATACGCGCTCAGCTACCGCTGGAACAACGGCCGCTTCAACCTGGCGCTGGATACCCAGCGCGCCCAGTCCGGCTACCGCGACGTGGCCGCGCGCTACGGCGCCGCGCCGCCGCGGGTCAGCGAGCGCGCCCTGTTCGGCAGCAGTTGGAACGGCCTGGGCAGCATCGCCCTGAGCTATGTGCGCCTGGCCTACCCGGACAGCGACGACCAGCGCTACGCCAGCCTGTTCTGGACCCGCGCCCTGCCGCGGCAATCGTCGTTGAACCTGAGCATCAACCAGAACCTGGACCAGGCCCGCGACCGCAGCGTGTACCTGGGCTGGTCGGTGGCGCTGGACGGCCGCCGCCAGGCCGGCGTCGCCATGCAGCGCATCGGCGCGCGCACCAGTGCGACGGCCGACCTCAGCCAGGCGGCGGCGGCCGACGGCGGCAGCGGCTGGCGGCTGCAGGCGCGCGGCGGGCAGGACGGCGGCGGCGGCCTGGCCGAAGCCAGTTGGCGCGGCGCCAGCGCCCGCTACGCCGGCGGCATCGCCAGCACCGGCGGCCAGACCTACGGCTACGCCGAGGCCTCGGGCGGCGTGGCCTGGATCGGTGGCGGCTGGTTCCCTGGCCGCGATCTCGACCAGGCCTTCGCCCTGGTCTCCACCGGCGGCGTCGCCGACGTGCCGGTGTTGCTGGAGAACCGGCCGATCGGCCGCACCGATGCGCGCGGCTTCCTGCTGGTCACGCCACTGCTGGCCTGGCAGCACAACCGGCTGTCGATCGATCCGATGCGCCTGTCGGCGGAGCTGCGGCCCGAGCAGGTCGACCAGATCGTGGTGCCGCGCGACCGCACCGGGGTGGTGGTGGCGTTCCCGATCCACCGCAGCGATGGCGTGCTGGTGCAACTGCACGATGCCGACGGCGTGCCGCTGCCGGTCGGCAGCCGGGTGCATGGCCCCGGGGTCGACACGGTGGTCGGCTACGATGGCCAAGCCTATGTGGAAGGACTCGGCGCCGGCCGCAACGACCTGGAGGTGGACATGCACGGCAGCCGTTGCCGGTTCCGCATCGAGCGCACGACGCAGGCCCCGCCCACCGGGCTGGGCCCGCTGCGCTGCCTGCCGGAGACCGCGCCGTGAGCGTGCGCGCCTGGCGCCTGCTGCTGCCGGCGCTGCTGCTGGCGGCCGCGGCCTTGCTGCCGTCGCGCGCCGCGGCCACCACCACCTGTACTGCGCAGGCCACGGCACTGAGCTTCGGCACGCTTTCCGATAGCGCCGCCACCGACGCCACCGCGCAGGTCGTGGTCACCTGCCAGACCGGCGCGATCAGCGTGCTGGGCACCATCTACGTGCGCATGTGCCTGAACATCGACGAAGGCGCGCAAGGCGGCGGTCTCGGCATCACCCCGCGGCGCATGCTCAACCCGCTCAACGACAGCCTCGGCTTCCAGCTCTATCGCGACAGCGCCCGCAGCCTGATCTGGGGCAGTACGCTGAGCGGCTCCACGCCGCTGCAGGTGGACCTGACCTACTCGTCGCTGGCGACCGGCGGCAGCGGCACCGCCACCTACACCCTCTACGCGCGGGTGCCGCTGCAGAGCGGCATCGCCACCGGGCTGTACCAGAACAGTTTCAGCGGGGTGTACACCAACCTGCAGTACCGCTACGACGAACCGCTGATCGGCAACCCCGCGGTGATCCCCACCTCCTGCACCACCGGCGGCAAGGGCGGCGGCACCTCGGTGCAGTTCCCGTTCGTGGCCAGCGCCACCGCCACGCCGACCTGCACCATCGCCAGCATCGCCGATCTGGATTTCGGCACCCAGTCGGGCCTGATCGACACCCCGCTGAACTACACCACCGCGCTCAGCATGACCTGCCGCGCCCGCACCGCCTGGCAGGTCAGCCTGGACAACGGCCAGAACGCCAGCGGCACCGTGCGGCGCATGCGCAGCGCCAGCGGCCAGTACCTGACCTACGAGCTGTACCGCGACGCCGCGCGTACCCAGCGCTGGGGCAGCACCCTGAACACCGACACCCAGACCGGCACCGGGACCGGCGCCGCGCAGTCGCTGACCCTGTACGGCCAGGTGCCGGCCCAGCAGACCCCGGCCCCGGGAAGCTATAGCGACGTGGTCAAGGTCACCGTCACCTACTGAGGCCTGAACGGGACCGCGGCGCGGGTCAAGTTGCCGGGATGGGAGCCGTTATCGATTGTGTCTACTTCGGAGCCCCGATCGATGCGCCTGCCGTTCCTGCGACCGCTGCTGTTGGCGAGCCTGTGCGTGGCCGGCATCGATGCGGCGGCGCAGCCCACGGTCGGCAGCGGCAGCGCCACGTTGCGGATCGGGATCCGCATCGAGCGCAGTTGCGAGATCGGCACCGCGGTCGGCGCGCAGCCCGGGGCGCTGCCGACGATCGCCTGCAACCGCCCGCTGGCCTACCAGGTCAGCATCGACGGCACGCCCGTGCCCAGCGCCGGCACCGCGCTGGCCTTGAGCCTGTCCACGACCGGCGCCGCGCCGCGCGACGCGGCGCGCTACGCCACGGTCGCGTTCTAGTGGGCGGTGCCCGCCGCCGAATGCGCACAGGCCTGCTGCCAGCGCTGCTGCTGGCGCTGGCCGGTAGCGCCGATGCGGCCGGGGTGCGGATCAGCCCGACCCTGGTGCAACTGGCGCCGGAGGAGACCAGCACCGAGATCTGGCTGAGCAACACCCAGGACCGCCCCTGGCAGGCGCAGGTCCGGGTGTACCGCTGGCAGCAGATCGAGGGAATGGACGCACTGGAGAGCACCGACGAGGTCCGCACCAGCCCGCAATCGATCGACATTCCCGCGCAGGGGCGGCAACTGCTGCGGCTGGTGCGCATCGGCCCCGCCGCTACCACCGAGCGCGCCTACCGCCTGGTGCTGGAGGAACGTGCCGCTCCAGCCGACGCTGCCGCGCCTTCGCCCGTCACGGCAGGCGCGCCCCTGCTGCTGCGCTATTCCACGCCGGTGTTCCTGAGCCCAGCGGACCCGGCGGCCGCGCCGCGCCTCAGCGCCCACCTGATTGCCGGCGCGCAGGGGCCGGAGCTGGTGGTACACAACCGCGGCAGCGCCCACGCCCGGCTCAGCGACCTGAGCTTCATCGCCGCCGACGGTCATACCGTGCCCCTGTTCCCCAGCCTCGCCGGCTACGTCCTGCCCGGCGCCTACAAGCGCTGGCCGCTGCCGGCCGCCGCGGCCGCGCCGGGCGGCCGCTTCGCGGCGCGGCTCGACGAGCAGGCACCGCTGCAGCCGCTGCCGGCCGAGTAAGCCGGCCGGCGCATTGCGCCACCGCCCCCCGCCAGGTATAGTGCGCGGCTTCGTCGTGCCTGTCATGGCCCGATGAACCGTCCACGCCGGACGCACCGGCGAATTCACACCTGCTGCCATCGCCCGTGCCGGGGTGCTCCGCAAGGAGTTCGGTCACGGAGACAGCAGGGAGGCCCAACCCCGGAATCGTCGTGCGGACCCACAAGGCCGCACCGTCATGCGCGCGCTTCACCCATCCCTGCCCGCGCACGGCCGGTTCCCCATCAGGAGTCACTGCAATGCCCCAGGTCACCATGCGTCAGATGCTGGAAGCCGGCGTCCACTTCGGCCACCAGACCCGCTACTGGAACCCCAAGATGGCGCCGTACATCTTCGGCGCGCGCGGCAAGATCCACATCATCAACCTCGAGAAGACGGTTCCGCTGTTCAACGACGCGATGAACTTCATCTCCAGCGTCGCGCAGAAGCGCGGCACCATCCTGTTCCTGGGCACCAAGCGCAGCGCCCGCGACGCGGTGAAGGAAGAAGCCGAGCGTTGCGGCCAGCCGTTCATGACCCAGCGCTGGCTGGGCGGCACGCTGACCAACTTCCGCACCGTCAAGCAGTCGGTGGCGCGCCTGAAGGAGCTGGAAGCGGCCGAAACCGACGGCACCTTCGATAAGCTGGTCAAGCACGAAGTGCTGACCCTGCGCCGCGAGCGCGACAAGCTGGAAGCCTCGCTGGGCGGCATCAAGGAAATGAACCGCCTGCCCGACGCCCTGTTCGTCATCGACATCGGCCATGAAGACATCGCCATCAAGGAAGCCAAGAAGCTCGGCATCCCGGTGATCGCGGTGGTCGACACCAACTACAACCCGGACCTGGTGGACTACGCCATCCCGGGCAACGACGACGCCATCCGCGCCGTGCAGCTGTACGCCCGTGCCGCCGCCGACGCCGTGCTGGAAGGCAAGGCCGCTGCGCCGAACGCCGCCAGCGTGCGCGAGGAAGAGTTCGCCGAGGGCGGCGACGACAAGGGCCGCGGCCCGCGCAAGAACGGCAAGAAGGCCGAAGAAACCGCTCCCGCCGCCGAGTAACCGGCGCGCCATGCGGCTGCGCGATCATGCGCAGCCGCTGCCCGGCGCGTTCGGCGCGCCCGGCTTCGCGAGCGCCGCCTGCGGCGCCCGCTTCCCAGATCTACCGGCCGGCCGCAAGCCGGCCTTTTCCCACCTTTCGTGAGGACATCCCGTGGAAATCACTGCTTCCCTGGTCAAGGAACTGCGCGAGCGCACCGGCGCCGGCATGATGGAGTGCAAGAAGGCACTCACCGAGAACGCCGGCAACATCGACAACGCCGCCGAGTGGCTGCGCAAGTCGGGCCTGGCCAAGGCCGACAAGAAGGCCGACCGCGTCGCCGCCGAAGGCCGCATCGCGATGGCCCAGGACGGCGGCAAGGCGGTCCTGGTCGAAATCAACTCCGAGACCGACTTCGTCGCCAAGGACAACAACTTCCTGGCCTTCACCGATGCCGTGGTCCAGGCCGCCCTGGCCTCCGGCGCCGTCGACGTCGAAGCGCTGAAGAGCGCCAAGCTGCCCAGCGGCGAGACCGTCGAAGAAGCCCGCGCCGCGGTCATCGCCAAGGTCGGCGAGAACGTGCAGGTGCGCCGCCTGGTGCGCATCGACAGCGCCAACAACGTCGCCGCCTACGTGCACGGCGGCCGCATCGGCGTGCTGGTCGAGGTCAAGGGCGGCGACGCCGACCTGGCCCGCGGCATCGCCATGCACATCGCGGCGATGAACCCGCCGCACGTCAAGGCGTCCGACGTCCCGGCCGAGTTCGTGGCCAAGGAAAAGGAAATCGAGCTGGCCAAGATGTCCGAGAAGGACAAGGCCAAGCCGGCCGACATCCTCGAGAAGATCATCAGCGGCAAGATCGCCAAGATCGTCAACGAGGTCACCCTGTACGGCCAGCCCTACGTGTTGAACACCGACCAGACCGTGGAGCAGGCGGTGAAGGCCGCCGGCGCCGACGTGGCCGGCTTCCAGCGCCTGGCGGTGGGCGAAGGCATCGAGAAGGTGGTGGAAGACTACGCCGCCGAAGTGATGAAGCAGGCCGGCCTGGCCTGATCCCGCGCCCGGGAAGAAAAGAGCCGCGCACTGTCGCGGCTTTTTTTTTGCGGGTGTACGCTGCGCGGGCTGGGACAGGCCGCTGCCCCATCTCTTATTCCATGCCGTATCGGAAGTGCATGCATCCTGAACTCGAAGCGATCCTGAGCCACTCCCGCGACCTGCCCTCGCCTCCCGGCATTGCCTTGCGCATCATCGAGCTGGCGCAGGACGCGGACGTGGATCTGGCGGCCACCGCCGACGCCATCGCCATGGACATGGCGCTGAGCGCGCGGATGCTGCGCATCGCCAATTCCCCGCTGTACGCCAGCCGCCGGCGCATCGACAACCTCGGCCAGGCGCTGACCATGCTCGGCCTGAACGCCGCGCTGAGCCTGGCGCTGGGCTTTTCGATGGTGCAGAGCCTGCGTGGCGACGCCAGCGCGCCGCAGGAACGGCTGTGGCGGCGCAGCGTGCTGGCCGCCCTGGCCAGCCGCCTGCTCGGCCAGGCCGCCGGCCTGCGCAAGCACGAGGAACTGATGCTGGCCGGCCTGCTGCAGGACATGGGCGCACTGGCCCTGCTGCACGTCTGCCACGACCGGTACGCGGCACTGCTGCAGGAGGCCGAAGGCGATCCGCAGCGGCTGAGCGCCCTGGAGCGCGAGCACCTGGGCGCCGACCGCGCCGAGGTCGGCGCCTGGCTGGCGAAGAAATGGAAGCTGCCCGGCTACCTGCAGCGCAGCATCGGCAACGGCGGCGACGCCGAGGCGAGCGAACCCTTCGACATCTGCGTGCGCCTGTCCGGGTCGATCGCCGACATCTGGCTCAACGAGGACACCGAAGCCGCACGCAGCCACGCCATGCAGCGCGCCTATCGCGACCTGCAACTGGACAGCCGCCGCTTCGACGAAGTGATCGGCCATATCGCCGAAGCGCTGCCGTCGGTCAGCCCGATCTTCGACGTGCGCATCGCGCAGCCGGAGCGGGTCGACGCGATCATCAGCCACGCCCGCGAGCTGATGGTGCTGCGCAACCTGCGCGACGTGCAGGAGGCCAATCGCGTGCGCCAGCGCGCCGACGAATACGAGCAGCACGCCCGGCGCCTGGCCGAGCAGGCCAGCCGCGACGCCCTCACCGGCGTGTTCAACCGGCACCAGCTGGACACCCTGCTGCAGCAGCAGTTCGAACTGGCCAACCGTCACGACTGGCCGCTGTCGGTGGCCTTCATCGACCTGGACGACTTCAAGAAGATCAACGACGCCCACGGCCACCTGGTCGGCGACCAGGTGCTGCGCGCGTTCGCCCAGACCCTGCAGCCGCTGCTGCGCAGCAGCGACATCGTGGCGCGCTTCGGCGGCGAGGAATTCCTGGTGCTGTTGCCCAACACCGGCGAGGAAGCCGCGCTCGGGGTGATGCGGCGCATCCTGTCCGAGATCGCGCAGCGGCAGATGGCCCAGACCAGGCAGGGCCCGCTGCACATCAGCTTCTCCGCGGGCGTGGCCACCCAGGGCGGCCGCGAGCGCTTCAACAGCGCGCAGGAACTGCTGCAGGCGGCCGACGACATGCTATACAGCGCCAAGCACGGCGGCCGCAACCGCGTCACCGCGCGTTCGTGCGGCGAAGCGCAACGCTGAAGCCTGCCCGGCGCCGCAGACGCGCTGGCGCGCATCGGCTAAAATCGTGTGGTTTGCCCGTCATCCCCCAACGAGGTCGCCATGTCCCAGCTCGCCTATCGCCGCATCCTGTTGAAACTTTCCGGCGAAGCGCTGATGGGGGATGGGGACTACGGCATCGACCCCAAGATCATCAACCGCCTCGCCCATGAGGTGATCGAGGCCCAGCAGGCCGGCGCGGAAGTGGCGCTGGTGATCGGCGGCGGCAACATCTTCCGCGGCGCCGGCCTGGCCGCCGGCGGCATGGACCGGGTCACCGGCGACCACATGGGCATGCTCGCCACCGTCATCAACGCGCTGGCGATGCAGGACGCGCTGGAGAAGCTCGGCGCCAAGGTGCGGGTGATGAGCGCGATCAAGATCAACGACGTGTGCGAGGACTTCATCCGCCGCCGCGCGATCCGCCATCTGGAAAAGGGCCGCATCGCGATCTTCGCCGCCGGCACCGGCAACCCCTTCTTCACCACCGACTCCGGCGCGGCGCTGCGCGCGATCGAGATCGGCGCCGACCTGCTGCTGAAGGCGACCAAGGTCGACGGCGTGTACGACAAGGACCCGAAGAAGCACCCCGACGCGGTGCGCTTCGACAGCCTGACCTACGACGAGGTCATCGCCCGCAACCTCGAGGTGATGGACACCGCCGCCTTCGCCCTGGCCCGCGACAGCGACCTGCCGCTGCGCATTTTCAACATGGGCCAGCCCGGCGAACTGCTGAAGATCCTGCGCGGCGCCGAGATCGGGACGTTGGTGAAGGGTCGGGGCTGAAACGCCGGGAATGGGGAATCGGGATTGGGGAATCGCCACAGCGTTGCGCGCTGCAACATTGGCTCTGGCCCCGATTCTCGCAACATTGGCGTTGTTTAGGCGAGCCGGAATCCGCCTTGCCATTCCCCATTCCCGATTCCCCACTCCCAGCAGGCTATAATCGTCCGATTCAGATTCAGCACGGACACCGGCGATGCTCAACGAAATCAAGCAAGACGCACAGACCCGCATGGCCAAGAGCATCGACGCGCTGCGTCATGCGCTCATCAAGGTGCGGACCGGGCGCGCGTCGACCGCCCTGGTCGAGCATCTGAAGGTCAACTACTACGGCTCTGACATGCCGCTGAGCCAGGTCGCCAGCGTGGCCGTCGCCGATGCCCGCTCGCTGACCATCACCCCGTGGGAAAAGCAGATGGTCGGTGCGGTCGAGAAGGCGATCCTGGCCTCGGACCTGGGCCTGACCCCGAACACCGCCGGCACCACCATCCGCCTCAACCTGCCGGCACTGACCGAAGAGCGCCGCCGCGAGCTGTCCAAGGTCGTGCATGGCGAAGGCGAGGACACCAAGGTCGCGATCCGCAACATCCGCCGCGACGCCAACCAGCAGGTCAAGGACCTGCTGAAGGACAAGAAGGTCACCGAGGACGAGGCCCGCGCCAGCGAGGACGACATCCAGAAGCTGACCGACAAGGCGATCAAGGACGTGGACGAAGTGGTCAAGGGCAAGGAACAGGAACTGATGGCGGTCTGAGCCTGCGCCTGCCGGCCATGCCTTCCGACCCCGTCCCCATGTCCCTGCCCCGCCACCTGGCCATCATCATGGATGGCAACGGCCGCTGGGCGCAGCGCCGCCGTCGACCGCGCGTGATCGGCCACCGTGCCGGCGCCCGCGCGGTCAACCGCACCATCGACTTCTGCCTGGAGCGCGGCATCGCCGCGCTGACCCTGTTCGCGTTCTCCAGCGAGAACTGGGGACGCCCGCAGGAGGAAGTGGACGCGCTGATGAAGCTGTTCCTGCACGCGCTCGACCGCGAGGTCGAGGAACTGCAGCGGCGCGGCGTGCGCGTGCGCTTCATCGGCGACCGCTCGCGCTTCGCGCCGTCGCTGTGTGAGCGGATGGCCCAGGCCGAGGCGCGCACCCGCGACAACCAGGCACTGCACCTGTCGATCGCCGCCAGCTACGGCGGCCGCCAGGACATCGCCCTGGCCGCGCGCGCGCTGGCCGAAGACGTCGCTGCCGGGCGCCTGCGCCCGGAGCAGATTGACGAGGACGCGCTGTCGGCGCGCATGGCGCTGGCCGACCTGCCGCCGCCGGACCTGTTCATCCGCACCGGCGGCGACCTGCGCATCAGCAACTTCCTGCTGTGGCAGCTGGCCTACACCGAACTGTGGTTCACCGAGACCCTCTGGCCCGAGTTCGGCCCCGAGGTGCTGCAACAAGCCCTGGACGACTACGCCCGCCGCGAGCGGCGTTTCGGCCTCACCAGCGCGCAGGTCGCCGAAGCGGCGACGGAGAACGTTTCCGCATGACCCGTACCCGCGTCATCGCCGCGCTGATCATGGCCCCGCTGGCCATCTGCGCCATCCTGCTGCTGCCGACCCAGTGGCTGGTCGCGCTGGCCGCCTTGATCTTCCTGATCGGCCTGTGGGAATGGCTGAAGCTGGCCGAGGTCGACGACACCCTGCCGCGCACCATCCTGCTGATGCTCAACCTGCTGCTGATGGTGCTGCTGGTGTGGGCCTCGGCCGGCTCGCTGGTGCTGTTCCAGCTGACCACCCTGATCGGCGCCGGCTGGTGGTGCGTGGCCTTGCTGTGGCTGGGCTTCTACCGCTTCGGCTCCGACCACGCCACCTACGCGCGGGTGTTCAAGCTGGCGGCCGGCACCCTGGCGATCGTGCCCGCCTGGGCCGCGCTGGGCCTGATCCACGCCAGCGAGCCCAACGGCCACCGCTGGCTGCTGACCGCCCTGGCCACGGTGTGGGCCGCCGATTCCGGCGCCTATTTCGCCGGCCGCCAGTTCGGCAAGCACAAGCTGGCGCCGCGGATCAGCCCCAACAAGACTGTGGAAGGCCTGGTCGGCGGGCTGCTGGCCGGCCTGATCGTGGCCGCCGGCTTCGGCTGGCTGGCCGGGGTGACCCTGCCGCACCTGCCTGGGCTGCTGATCGTGGCTGCGGTCAGCGTGCTGGCCTCGGTGGTCGGCGACCTGTTCGAGAGCCTGCTCAAGCGCCACGTCGGCGCCAAGGACTCGGGCAACGTGATCCCCGGCCACGGCGGCGTGCTGGACCGGATCGACGGCGTGCTGGCGGCGCTGCCGATCTTCGCGCTGGGCAAGGACATCTTCGGGTTCTGAGGCCAGTGAACACGCGACACAGCAAGGACCCGGCGGTCCGCACTATCGCCGTGCTCGGCGCCACCGGCTCGATCGGCGCCTCGGCGCTGGACGTGATCGCGCGCCATCCGCAGCGCCTGCGCGCCGGCGTGCTGGCGGCCGGGCGCAACGTCGACGCGCTGCTGGCGCTGTGCGCCACGCACCGCCCCGCGCATGCGGTGATCGCCGATCCGGCCCTCTACCCGGCCTTGCGTGACGGCCTGCGCGCGGCCGGGCTGTCGACCCAGGCGCATGCCGGCGACGCCGCCCTGGATCAATTGGTAGCCAGCGACGCCTGCGACAGCGTGGTCGCCGCGATCGTGGGAGCCGCCGGCCTGGCCTCGACCCTGGCCGCCGCGCGTGCCGGCAAGCGCCTGTTGCTGGCCAACAAGGAGGCGCTGGTGCTGGCCGGGGAGCTGGTCACCGCCGCGGCCGCGGCCGCCGGCGCCGAGATCATCCCGATCGACAGCGAACACAACGCCATCTTCCAGTGCCTGCGCTCGCGCCAGACCGGCGCCGAGGTGCGGCGGGTGCTGCTGACCGCCTCCGGCGGCCCGTTTCGCGGCTGGGACCGCGCGCGCCTGCAGGCGGTGACCCCGGCGCAGGCCGTGGCGCACCCGAAGTGGTCGATGGGGCCGAAGATCTCCGTCGATTCGGCGACGTTGATGAACAAGGGCCTGGAAGTCATCGAGGCCCACCACCTGTTCGCCCTGGCACCCGAGCGCATCGAGGTGCTGGTGCACCCGCAGAGCCTGGTGCACTCGCTGGTTGAGTTCATCGACGGTTCGACCCTGGCGCAGATGGGCCTGCCGGACATGCGCACCACCCTGGCGGTGGGCCTGGGCTGGCCGGACCGCATCGCTTCCGGGGTCGCCGGGCTGGACCTGCTGGCGCAGGGCCGGCTGGACTTCGAGGCGCCGGACCTGGACGCTTTCCCCTGCCTGGCCCTGGCCTGGCGCGCGATGCAGGCCGGCGGCAGCGCCCCGGCGATCCTGAATGCGGCCAACGAAGTGGCCGTTTCAGCCTTTCTTCAGGGCCGGATCGGTTTCCTATCGATTCCTGCGCTGGTCGAGAACGCCCTGACCGAGCTGCCTGCGGTCGCGGCCGATTCCCTGGACGCATTGCTGGCGGCGGATGCGCACTCGCGCAAGATCACCGAACTCGCCATTGCCCGCCACTTCGCCCATGCTTGATTCGCACGCCGCCATGAGCCACGCGCATGGGTAATGTCGTCGGCTCCATCTGGTGGATGCTGGTCAGCCTGGGCATCCTGGTGACCTTCCACGAGTTCGGCCATTTCTGGGTCGCGCGCCGCTGCGGGGTCAAGGTCCTGCGCTTCTCGGTGGGCTTCGGCAAGCCGCTGTGGTCGCGCTACGACCGCCACGGCACCGAGTTCGCGATCGCCGCGATCCCGCTCGGCGGCTACGTGAAGATGCTCGACGAACGCGAGGGCGAGGTGGCCCCGGCCGAGCGCGCGCAGGCCTTCAACAACAAGAGCGTGTGGCAGCGCATCGCCATCGTCGCCGCCGGCCCCATCGCCAACCTGATCCTGTGCGTGGCGTTCCTCTGGGCGATGTTCGTGATCGGCAAGCAGGACTACGCGCCGATCGTCGGCCGCGCCGAGGGCCTGGCGCAGCAGGCCGGGTTCCAGCCCGGCGAGCGCATCGTCCGCGTCGGCGACCGCGACGTCGCCACCTGGAGCGAGGCCGCCATGCAGCTGACCGTCGCCGCCATGGATCGCGAAGACGTGCCGGTGCTGACCGAGGACGCGCAGGACGGTACCAGCCGCACCCACACCCTGCGCCTGTCGCAACTGCCGGTCGGCTTCGACGAGCAGCAGGTGCCGGCCCTGGCCGGCCTGACCTGGCGCTTCACCCTGCAGCCGGCGGTGATCGCCAACGTCACCCCCGGCTCGGCCGCCGACGGCGTGCTGCGCCCCGGCGACCGCGTGCTGGCGGTGGACGGCAGCCCGATCACCAGCGCCGACCAGGTCGCGCCACGGGTGCAGGCCCTGGGCCGCGACGGCGGCAACGGCCTGATCGAGGTCGAGCGCAACGGCGAGCGGCTGGCCCTGGAAGTCCATCTCAAGCAGGCCGCCGGCGCCGGCGCGCCGACCTGGAAGCTGGGCGTGGGCATCGGCGAGCAGCGCCGCCCCGCCTACGACGCCACCCTGCGCTACGGCCCGCTGGCGGCGATCCCGGTCGCCTTCCGCGAGACCGGCCGGATGGCCGGCGACACCCTCGGCATCCTGCGCCGCATGCTGACCGGCGAGGCCTCGCTGAAGAACGTCTCCGGCCCGATCACCATCGCCAAGGTCGCCAATGTCTCGGCCAAGCAAGGCCCGGACTGGTTCCTGAATTTCCTGGCCATGCTGTCGCTGAGCCTGGCGATCATGAACCTGCTGCCGATCCCGATCTTGGACGGCGGGCACTTGCTGTATTACCTTATCGAGTTGGTCAAGGGCAGCCCGCTGAGCGAGCGCGCCATGGCGGCGGGACAATTCGTGGGCCTGACGTTGCTGGCAGGGCTGATGGGGTTGGCGTTCTACAACGACCTCTTCGGCCAGGCCCTGCGATGACCCGCGCCGATTCACTCGACCCGCTGTCGTCTTGCGCCGGCGCCCATGCAACAACGATATCGACCTCTACCGGACGTGACATGACGAGATTTCCCACTCGCCGCCTGCTTGCCCTCGCCCTCGCCGCCAGCCTCAGCCTGCCGGCCCTGGCCCAGGTAGCGGAGCCCTTCACCGCCAGCGACATCCGCGTCGACGGGCTGCAACGCATTTCGTCCGGCACCGTGTTCACCTACCTGCCGGTAGAGCGCGGCGACACCGTGGACGAGGCCAAGGTCGCCGAGGCGATCCGTGCGCTGTACCGCACCGGCTTCTTCGAGGACGTGCGCGTCGACCGCCAGGGCAACATCCTGGTGGTCACGGTCAAGGAGCGCCCGGCGATCAACAAGCTGACCGTCACCGGCAACAAGGACATCAAGAGCGAGGAACTGCTCAAGGGCCTGTCCGACATCGGCCTCAGCGAAGGCGGCACCTTCGACCGGCTGAGCCTGGACCGGGTGACCCAGGAGCTGACCCGCCAGTACAACAACCGCGGCAAGTACAACGTCGAGATCACCCCGACGGTGAGTCCGCTGGACCGCAACCGCGTCGACGTGGCCATCGCGATCAAGGAAGGCAAGGCGGCCAAGATCCGCCACGTCAACCTGATCGGCACCGAGAAGTTCCTCAACAAGGACATCCTGGAAAACTGGGAGTCGCGCGAGCACAACTGGCTGTCCTGGTACCGTCGCGACGACCAGTACTCCAAGGAAAAGCTGTCCGGCGACCTGGAGAAGCTCAACTCCTGGTACCTGGACCGCGGCTACGTCGACTTCAGCGTCGATTCCACCCAGGTGGCGATCAGCCCCGACAAGCGCGACATGTACCTGACCGCCGGCATCACCGAAGGCGAGCAGTACAAGATCTCCGACATCAAGGTCACCGGCGACACCATCCTGCCGCAGGAAGAGATCGAGAAGCTGGTGATCCCCAAGCCGGGCGACACCTTCTCGCGCGCGCTGCTGGAATACAGCTCCGACGCCATCACCAACACCCTGAGCAACATCGGCTACGCCTTCGCCAAGGTCACCCCGATCCCGACCACCGACCGCGAGAAGCGCACGGTGGCGGTGAACCTGCAGGTCACGCCGGGCCCGCGCGTGTCGGTGCGGCGCATCGTGTTCCGCGGCAACACCCGCACCTCCGACGAAGTGCTGCGCCGCGAAATGCGCCAGTTCGAGGACACCTGGTACTCGCAGGCGGCGATCGACCGCTCCAAGATCCGCCTGCAGCGCCTGGGCTACTTCGAGACGGTGGACGTGGAAACGCCACCGGTGCCGGGCAGCAACGACAAGGTCGACGTGGTCTACAACGTCAAGGAGACCACCTCGGGCAGCTTCACCTTCGGCCTGGGCTACTCGCAGACCTACGGCGTCACCACCTCGGTGCAGCTGTCGCAGAACAACTTCCTCGGCGGCGGCAACCGCGTCGCGGTCGACGCTTCGCGCAGCAGCTACCAGGAGCGCTACGCGTTCTCCTACACCAACCCGTTCTTCACCGACGACGGCGTGTCGCTGGGCTACAACCTGTCGTGGCGCAAGCTGGACTACTCCGACTTCGGCACCGCGCAGTACAACAGCACCAACGGCGCGGCGCAGGTGATCTTCGGCGTGCCGATCACCGAGACCGACAGTGTCTCGCTGATGTTCGGCGTGGACAGCAACCAGATCACCACCTATCCCGGCTTCACCCCGCAGGCGATCATCAACTACATCGACGCGATGGGGACGAAGACCTTCCACGCCTGGCGCAGTGAACTGGGCTGGGCACGCGACACCCGCGACCAATACTTCATGCCGACCCGCGGCATGTACCAGCGCGTGGGCCTGGAAGCCACCCTGCCCGGATCGACCGTGGAGTACTGGAAGCTCAACTACCAGATCTCCAAGTACTGGCCGCTGTCGTCGTCGCTGGTGCTGAATACGCGTGCCGAATTCGGCTACGGCGACAGCTACGGCAGCGACGTGTCGCGCGATATCTGCGGCACCTACACCAACGGTGCGCAAGGCACCACGACCTACAACCCGCAGGCCTGCGACGGTTCCAACCTGATCCGCCGCGTCACTGCCTCGGGCCTGCCGTTCTACGAGAACTTCTACGCTGGCGGCACCAACTCGGTCCGCGGCTTCGAGGACAACACCCTCGGCCCGCGCTCCGAAGCCACCGCCTCGTACCGCCGCGGCCAGCCGCTGGGCGGCTCGTTCAAGACCGTCGGCTCCTTCGAAATGTACTTCCCGAAGCTGTTCGATAGCCCGTCGGCGCGTATTTCGGCGTTCGTCGATTTCGGCAACGTGTTCAACGGAGTGGACAACTTCAAGTCCAACGAGCTGCGCGCGTCCACCGGCATCGCCTTGCTGTGGCGCGCGCCGGTCGGCCCGATCTCGATCAGCTATGCGATTCCGTTGAAGAAGGAAGACAACGACGAAATTGAGCGCCTCCAGTTCACCTTTGGCGGGCAGTTCTGATCGAGGCGTGACGCTGCCTTCACAGAGCTTCGTTGTTGTGCCAGTGTAATGCCGCCGCCAATCGCGGCGGCATTACATTCAGGACGCAATCAGATGAAGAAGAGCAATCGCGGTTCTGTATCTGGGTGGTGTTTTGCTTCCTTGTTGGCCCTCTCAACGTTCTCGGGCGTGGCGATGGCCGACTGTTACGACAACTATTCCGCTTGTCTGGCACATCCAGATGGCATGAACTGTGACGCAAACTTGAGATATTGCCTTGCGCACACCAAGTCGCCAGGCCACGGACAGATCGTCCTCAGCGAGCAGCTTCAGAGTAGTGTCGCCAAGCACGATCTTGCGAAAGTAGCCGCAACCGATCCGAAATCCACTAGCCACCGCGGCAGCTGATCTCGGCAAAGCAGTTTCCTGATGCATCCACGAGGCCCGGTCAACCCGGGCCTCGTCGTGACTAGCACACGAGCAGAGAATAGACTTCTATCCGTGATGAATTCCTATACCGCTGACGAGATCGCCGAGCGTTTCGGCCTGCAGGTGCATGGCGACGGCAGCGTCGCGGTGCGCGGCGTGGCCACGCTGGCGCAGGCCGGCCCGGGGCAGCTCAGCTTCCTGGCCAATCCCCGCTACCGTGCGCAACTGGCCGACAGCACCGCGGCCGTCGTGGTGCTGCGCGCCGACGACGCCGAGGCGGCGCCGGGCACCGCGCTGATCGCGCGCGATCCGTATGTCGCCTTCGCCAAGATCGCCGCGCTGTTCGACGTGGCCCCGCTGCGGCCGCCCGGCATCCATCCCAGCGCCAGCATCGATCCCAGCGCGCAGGTCGCGGCCAGCGCGCACATCGGCGCCTTCGTCAGCATCGGCGCGCACAGCCTGGTCGGCGAAGGGTGCGTGATCGGCCCTGGCTGCGTGATCGGCGAGGACTGCCAGGTCGGCGCCGGCAGCGAACTGATCGCCCGCGTCACCCTGGTCACCCGGGTGCGCCTGGGCCAGCGCGTGCGCGTGCATCCCGGCGCGGTGCTCGGTGCCGATGGCTTCGGCCTGGCGATGGACGCCGGCCGCTGGATCAAGGTGCCGCAACTGGGCGGCGTCAGCATCGGCGACGATTGCGAGATCGGCGCCAACACCTGCGTGGACCGCGGTGCGCTGGAAGACACCACCCTCGAAGAAGACGTGCGCCTGGACAACCTGGTGCAGGTCGCGCACAACGTGCACATCGGCGCGCATAGCGCCATCGCCGGCTGCACCGGCATCGCTGGCAGCGCCAAGATCGGCCGCTACGTGATGCTCGGTGGCGCGGTCGGCGTGGTCGGCCACCTGGAGATCTGCGACAAGGTCGTGGTCACCGGCAAGTCGGTCGTGCGCAACTCCATCCACGAGCCGGGCGAGTACTCGTCCGGCACCCCATTGACCGACAACCGCACGTGGCGCAAGAACGCCGCGCGCTTCAAACAGCTCGATGCCCTGGCCCGTCGCATCCTGTCTGTCAGCAAGGAGAAGGAATGAGCCACGATCAGCCCCTGCCGGACATCGCCCAGATCCGCGCACTGCTCCCGCACCGCTACCCGTTCCTGCTGGTGGACAAGGTGGTCTCGCTGGATTTCGAGAACCGCCGGATCGTTGCGCACAAGAACGTGAGCATCAACGAGCCGTATTTCCAGGGCCATTTCCCCGGCCAGCCGATCATGCCCGGCGTGCTGATCATCGAGGCGCTGGCGCAGGCCGGTGGCATCCTGACCCAGTTGGCGATGGGCCGCGACGCGCAGTCCAAGCTGTTCTACATGGTCAAGGTCGACAACGCCCGCTTCAACAGCCAGGTGGTGCCCGGCGACGTGCTGGAGCTGCACGTGGAGATCAAGCGGGTGATCCGCAACATGGCGGTGTACTACGGCGAGGCCAAGGTCAACGGCAAGGTCGTGGCCTGCGCCGAAGTGCTGTGCGCCGGCACCCGCGAATGACCCTGGCAGGAGACCTGCAATGAGCGCCAACGCTCCCCTGATTCACCCCTCCGCGATCATCGACCCGGGCGCGACACTCGCCGCCGACGTGCGCGTCGGCGCCTTCACCGTGATCGGCGCCGAGGTGGAGATCGGCGAAGGCTGCGAGATCGGCTCGCATTGCAGCATCGTCGGCCCGACCCGGCTGGGCCGCGACAACCGCCTGGTCGGCCACGTCGCGCTCGGCGGCGACCCGCAGGACAAGAAGTTCTCCGGCGAACGCACCGAACTGGTGATCGGCGATCGCAACGTGATCCGCGAGTTCGTCACCGTCAGCCGCGGCACCGGCAGCGGCGGCGGCATCACCCGGGTCGGCAGCGACAACTGGTTCCTCGCCTACACACACGTCGCCCACGACTGCATCGTCGGCAACCATTGCGTGTTCTCCAACAACACCACCCTGGCCGGGCATGTGGAAGTGGGCGACCACGTCATCATCAGCGGCTTCGCCGGCGCGCATCAGTTCTGCCGCATCGGCGATCACGCCTTCCTCGGCATGGGCGCACTGATCAACGGCGACGTCCCGCCGTTCACCATGGTCGGCGGCAATTCGCTGGGGCGCCCGCGCGGCATCAACAGCGAAGGACTCAAACGCCGCGGCTTCGATCCCGAACGCGTGGCCGCGATCAAGCGCGCCTACCGCGCGCTGTACGTGGCCGGCCTGCCGCTGGCCGAGGCCAAGCACCAGTTGGCGGTGCTGGCCGAAGGCAGCGAGGACGTGCGTGCGATGCTGGAATTCATCGAATCCAGCGAGCGGCCGTTGTTGCGATGACGGCCGGGAATGGGGAATCGGGAATGGGGAATGGGAAGAGCGGTCGCCCGCCCGGCCCCGGCTCCGCTGTTGCTTCAACCATTCCCCGTTCCCCATTCCCCATTCCCGGCGCAGCACCGCTGCGCATCGCCCTCGTCGCCGGCGAAGCCTCCGGCGATCTGCTGGGCGCGGGGCTGATCGAGGCGCTGCGCGCGCGTTACCCCAACGCCGAGTTCGCCGGGGTCGGTGGCGAGGCGATGCGCCAGGCCGGTTGCGCGACCTGGTTCGACGCCAGCGAGCTGGCGGTGATGGGCCTGCTGGAAGTGCTGCGGCACCTGCCGCGCCTGCTCAAGCTGCGCCGCGCGCTGCGCGAGCGGGTGCTGGCCTGGCAGCCGGACGTGTTCGTCGGCATCGACGCCCCCGACTTCAATCTTGGCGTGGAGCGCTGGCTGAAGCAGCGCGGGCTGCGTACCGTGCATTACGTCAGCCCGTCGGTGTGGGCCTGGCGCGAGCAGCGCGCGGCCAAGATCGGCGCCAGCGCCGACCGGGTGCTGTGCCTGTTCCCGATGGAGCCGCCGATCTACGCCAAACACGGCGTGGATGCGCGCTTCGTCGGTCACCCCATGGCCGACGCGATCGCGCTGCACGCCGACCGCGACGCCGCGCGCGCCGCCCTCGGCGTGGCCGCCGACGTGCCGGTGCTGGCGGTGCTGCCGGGCAGCCGCCTGGGCGAGATCGGCAAGCTCGGCGACACCTTCTTCGCCGCCGCCGCGCAGGTGCTGCAGCAGTTGCCGAACGCGCGCGTGCTGGTGCCGGCCGCCAATGCCGCGTGCAAGGCGCTGATCGCCGAGCAACTCGCGCGCTCGGCCTTGCCGCCGGCCGCCACCCAGGTGCTGGACGGCAACGCGCGCACCGCGCTGCTCGCCGCCGACGCGGTGCTGCTGGCCTCCGGCACCGCGACCCTGGAAGCCATGCTGGTGAAGCGGCCGATGGTGGTCGGCTACAAGGTCGCCCCGCTCACCTACTGCATCGTCAAGGCGCTGGGTCTGCTGAAGGTGGACCGCTACGCGCTGCCCAACATCCTGGCCGGCCACGACCTGGCGCCGGAACTGATGCAGGACGCCTGTACGCCCGATGCGCTGGCCGCCGCCCTGCTGCACTGGCTGCGCAACCCGCAGGCGGTGGCGGCGCTGCAGCCCGAGTACGAGCGCCTGCACCTGCTGCTGCGCCAGGACGCCTCGGCCCGCGCGGCGGATGCGGTGCTCGAATTGCTGGAGGGCCGGGATCCGGGAATCGGGAATCGGGAATCGTCAGGAGCAACGGCATGAAGCGCCCCCTTTCCTCGCCGTCGCCGCAGCAGTCGCTTTTGTCCCATTCCCCATTCCCCACTCCCGATTCCCGGCTCTACGCCGGCGTCGACGAGGCCGGCCGCGGTCCGCTGGCCGGGCCGGTGGCGGTGGCGGCGGTGGTGTTCGATCCGGCGCGCACCCGCATCAACGGGCTGGACGATTCCAAGCAACTGACTGCGGCGCGGCGCGAGACGCTGTACGCGCGCATCGTTGAGCGGGCGCTGGCCTGGCAGGTGGTGCTGATCGAGGCCGAGGAGATCGACCGCCTGAACATCTACCAGGCGACCATGCTGGGCATGCGCCGCGCGGTCGAAGGCGTGGCCCACGTCGCCGGCTTCGCCCGCATCGACGGCAACCGCGTGCCCAAGGGCCTGCCCTGCGCCGCCGAGGCGTTGGTCGGCGGCGATGCCCGCGACCGCGCGATCATGGCCGCCTCCATCGTGGCCAAGGTCACCCGCGACCGGATCATGCAGCGCCTGCACGACGAGCACCCGCACTACGGCTTCGACCTGCACAAGGGCTACGCCACCACGGCGCACCTGGCGGCACTGGCCGCGCACGGCCCCTGCGTCCACCACCGGCGGAGCTTCGCGCCGGTCAGGATGGCCCTGGCGGGCCAGGATTCGGCAGTGGAGATTGGGGATTCGCTGGAGTCGCTGCAGCTCGCGTAGGAGTTCAGTTGGGATAGGCGGGCAATCACGCGCACTCACCGCCCACTGAGACCGCCACCAATCCCCACTCCCGAATCCCCGCGCCCACCTGTCAAGCCTTGCCCGGCTCGCCCCCCGCCGCTACCCTGCCCGGGCATCGCTCTGGTTCCGCATGTCCACTTCCCGCTTCGCCCATCTGCACATCCACACCGAGTTCTCGCTGGCGGATTCGACCATCCGTGTGCCCGAGAAACCGGATCAGGCTGACCCGAAGAAAGCCAAGCAGGCCAACCTGCTCAGCCGCGCAGTGGAGCTGGAACTGCCTGCGCTGGCGGTCACCGACCTCAACAACCTGTTTGCGCTGGTCAAGTTCTACAAGGCCGCCGAGGGCGTGGGCATCAAGCCGATCGCCGGCGCCGACCTGCTGATCGCCGACGGCACCCAGGCGCCGTGGCGGCTGACCGTGCTGTGCCGCAACCGCGACGGCTACCTCAGCCTGTCGCGACTGCTGACCCGCGCCTGGCTGGAAGGCCACCGCAGCGAAGGCGGCGTAGCGCTGCGCCCGGAATGGCTGCAGACCGGCAGCGACAACCTGTTCGCGCTGGCCGGCCGCGAGAGCCTGGCCGGGCGCCTGGCCAGCGAAGGCCGCCACGACCTGGCCGAGCAGCAACTGGCCGACTGGCAGCGCATCTTCGGCGACGGCCTGCACCTGGAACTGACCCGCACCGGCCGCGACGGCGAGGAGGCGTTCAACCAGTTCGCCCTGCACGCCGCCGGCACCCGCGGCCTGCCGGTGATCGCCAGCAACGACGTGCGCTTCCTGTACGCCAGCGACTTCGCCGCGCACGAGGCGCGCGTGTGCATCTCCTCCGGCCGCGTGCTCGACGACCCCAAGCGTCCGCGCGACTACAGCGACCAGCAGTACCTGAAGTCGGCCGAGGAAATGGCTGCGCTGTTCGCCGACATCCCTGACGCGCTCGACAATACGCTGGCGCTGGCGCAACGCTGCAACATCGAGATGCAGCTGGGCACCTACTTCCTGCCCGCCTACCCGGTGCCCGACGACGAGACGCTGGACAGTTGGATCCGCAGCCAGTCGCGCGACGGCCTGGCCGCACGCCTGGAAAAGAACCCGCTGGCGCCCGGCAAGACCCGCCAGGACTACGTGGACCGGCTCGAGTTCGAGCTGGACACCATCATCAAGATGGGCTTCCCCGGCTACTTCCTGATCGTGGCCGACTTCATCCAGTGGGGCAAGAATCAGGGCATCCCGATCGGCCCGGGCCGCGGCTCCGGTGCCGGCTCGCTGGTGGCGTGGGCGCTGCAGATCACCGACCTGGACCCGCTGCCGTACAACCTGCTGTTCGAGCGCTTCCTCAACCCGGAACGCGTGTCGATGCCCGACTTCGACATCGACTTCTGCATGGATCGCCGCGACGAGGTGATCGACTACGTGGCGCGCAAGTACGGCCGCGACCGGGTCAGCCAGATCATCACCTACGGCACCATGGCGGCCAAGGCGGTGGTGCGCGACTGCGGCCGCGTGCTCGGCTTCCCGTACGGCCTGGTCGACGGCGTCGCCAAGCTGATCCCCAACATCCTCGGCATCACGCTGAAGGATGCGATGGGCGAAGGCAAGGACAGCGAGATGGCCTCGCCGGAGCTGATCCAGCGCTACCAGGCCGAGGACGACGTCCGCGACCTGATGGACCTGGCGCGGCAGCTCGAGGACCTGACCCGCAACGCCGGCAAGCACGCCGGCGGCGTGGTGATCGCGCCGACGCCGCTGTCCGACTTCTGCCCGCTGTTCGCCGAACACGACGTCGACAACTTCGGCAAGAACCCGGTCACCCAGTTCGACAAGGACGACGTCGAACAGGTCGGCCTGGTCAAGTTCGACTTCCTCGGCCTGCGCACCCTGACCATCATCGACTGGGCGGTGAAGGCGATCAACGTGCGCCACGCGCGCGCCGGCATTCCGCCGGTGGAGATCGCCGCGATCCCGCTCGACGACGCGCCGACCTACAAGGGCATCTTCGCCTCGGGCAATACCGGCGCGGTGTTCCAGTTCGAATCCTCGGGCATGCGCCGGCTGCTGAAGGACGCCCGCCCCGACCGCTTCGAAGATCTCATCGCGCTGGTCTCGCTGTACCGCCCCGGCCCGATGGACCTGATTCCCTCGTTTAACGCGCGCAAGCACGGCCAGGAAGAGATCGTCTATCCCGATCCGCGCACCGAAGCGATCCTGAAGGACACCTACGGCATCATGGTGTACCAGGAGCAGGTGATGCAGATGGCGCAGATCGTCGGCGGCTACTCGCTGGGCGGCGCCGACCTGCTGCGCCGCGCGATGGGCAAGAAGGTGCCGGCGGAAATGGCCAAGCACCGCGAGATCTTCCGCGAGGGTGCGGCCAAGGGCGGCGTCGGCGAGGCCAAGGCCGACGAAATCTTCGACCTGATGGAGAAGTTCGCCGGCTACGGCTTCAACAAGTCGCACGCCGCCGCCTACGCGCTGGTCAGCTACCAGACCGCGTGGCTGAAACGCCACTACCCGGCCGAGTTCATGGCGGCCACGCTGTCCTCGGACATGGACAACACCGACAAGGTGGTCGGCTTCCTCGACGAGGTGCGCAACCTCGGCCTGACCGTGCTGCCGCCGCGCATCAACGCCTCGGCCTACATGTTCGAGGCGGCCACGCCGGACACCATCCAGTACGGTCTGGGCGCGATCAAGGGCGTGGGCCGCGGCGCCTGCGAAGCGATCGTGGCCGAGCGCGAGCGCGGCGGCGAATACGCCTCGCTGCTGGATTTCTGCACCCGCGTGGAGTCGGCCAAGCTCAACAAGCGCACGCTGGAAGCGATGATCAACGCCGGCGCGATGGACGGGCTGGGCAGCAACCGCGCCACGCTGATGCTGCAGTTGCCGGAGGTGATGAAGGCCACCGAGCAGATGGCGCGCGAGCGCGCCTCCGGGCAGAACTCGCTGTTCGGCGGCGCCGACACCAGCGCCCCGGCGCTGCGCCTGGACCTGCCGGAGAGCAAGGAATGGCCGCTGGGCCAGTTGCTGGCCGGCGAGCGCGAGACGCTGGGCTTCTACCTCAGCGGCCATCCGTTCGATCCGTACCGCGACGAAGTGCGCGAACTGGTCGGCTGCGACCTGAGCGCGCTGGAAAAGATCTGCGCGCAATCCGGCGGCGGCCGCGGCGGCGGCGACGGCGAGAAGCGCGCGTGGCGCCCGGAGGTCAGCGCGATCCTCGCCGGCCAGGTGGTCGGCGTGCGCCGCAAGGGCGACAGCCAGGTATTCGTGCAACTCGAGGACGGCCGCGGCCGCATCGAGTGCAGCGCGTTCTCCGACGCCATCGCCGAGTTCGGCCACCTGCTGACCCGCGACCGCATCCTCATCGTCAAGGGCGGCGTGCGCGAGGACGAATTCAACGGCGGCTACGCCATGCGCATCCGCCAGTGCTGGGACTACGAGCAGATCTGCACGCACCACGCGCAGCGCCTGTCGCTGCGCCTGGACCTGCGCCAGCGCAGCGCCTGGCCGCGCATCGACGGCCTGCTCGCCCGCCACCGTCCAGGCAAGACGCCACTGCGCCTGGACCTGCTGCTGCAGTCGGCGCAGGGCGGCATCGCCGGCATGCTAGACCTCAACGGCAGCCATTCGGTGCGCGTGGACCCCCAGCTGCTGGACGCCCTGCGCGGCGACCCGGCGGTGCGCGCGGTGAAGGTCAAGTACAGCCCGCCGTGGGCGTGAGCCGGGAATGGGGAATGGGGAATGGGGAATCGGGAGTCGGGAGTCGGGAGTCGTATAAGCCGGCCTCCCGATGGCGTGAACATCGCGCGGAGCCGCCCCGCTCTTGCCATTCCCGATTCCCCATTCCCGGCCTCGTCCCCCCGTCCCCCCCCGTACGGGCCATCCGCATCGCTTCGGCTACACTTCCCCCTTTAGTTCACCACGGCTTCCAATGAACCCGAACTACCTCGACTTCGAGCAACCCATCGCCGATCTGGAAGCCAAGATCCAGGAACTGCGCAACGCCAGCACCGGCCCGGCGGTCAACGTCGACGCCGAGGTCGGGGCGCTGGAGGACAAGCTGCGGGTGCGCACCGCGCAGATCTTCCGCGACCTGTCCTCGTGGCAGATCTCGCAGCTGGCGCGGCATCCGCAGCGCCCGTACACGCTGGACTACATCAACGTGTTCTGCGACGAGTTCCAGGAACTGGCCGGCGACCGCGCGTTCGCCGACGACAAGGCCATCGTCGGCGGCCTGGGCCGCATCGACGGCCGCGCGGTGGTGATCATCGGCCACCAGAAGGGCCGCGACACCAAGAGCAAGATCGCGCGCAATTTCGGCATGCCGCGTCCGGAGGGCTATCGCAAGGCACTGCGCCTGATGAAGCTGGCCGAGCGCTTCAAGCTGCCGCTGCTGACCTTCATCGACACCCCCGGCGCCTACCCCGGCATCGGCGCGGAGGAGCGCGGCCAGAGCGAGGCGATCGCGCGCAACCTGCTGGAGATGGCCGAACTGAAGGTGCCGGTGATCTGCACCGTGATCGGCGAAGGCGGCTCCGGCGGCGCACTGGCGATCGGCGTGGGCGACCGCACCCTGATGCTGGAATACGGCACCTACTCGGTGATCTCGCCGGAAGGCTGCGCCTCGATCCTGTGGAAGGACGCGTCCAAGGCCAAGGACGCCGCCGAGCAGCTCGGCCTGACCGCCAAGCGCCTGTCCGCGCTGGGCCTGGTCGACAAGGTGATCCGCGAACCGATCGGCGGCGCCCACCGCAACCCCACGCAGATGGCCAAGCGCCTGAAGGCGGTCCTGCTCAACGAACTGGACGCACTGGAACAGCTGCCGATCGAGCAACTGCTGCAGAAGCGCTACGCGCGCCTGCGCAGCTACGGCGCGTACGAGACGGCGTGATCTCGCAGCGGCGTTGCCGCTGCGGGGGAATGGGGAATCGGGAATGGGAAAAGCTGGCCGCCTCGACGCTGTGGCATGCGAGACGAATCCAGCTCGCGCTCTAACAGCTAGCGTCGCGCTGCTTTACCCATTCCCGTCTCTCCATTCCCCATTCCCAGCCCCACTCAAAACGGCTTCGCCAGCACCAGCCAGATCACCACCAGCAGCCCCAGCACCGGCAGTTCGTTGAACAGGCGCAGCGCGCGCGAGGACGGCAGGGCCTGCGGCTGGCCGACGCGCTTGAGCCAGCGGCCGGTGAAGATGTAGTAGGCCAGCATCAGCGCCACCAGGCCGAGCTTGGCGTGCAGCCAGCCGCTGTGGCCAGGCGCGACCATGGTCGGAAAGTCCGGCAGCACCTTGTAGCCCAGCCACAGGGTGAGCCCCAGCAGCAGCGCCAGGCCGAACATGCTGTGGCCGAAGCGGTACAGGCGCCGCCCCATCAGCGCCAGGCGCTCCTGCACCTGCGGCTGGCCCGCGCTCTCGGCGATGTTGACCAGGATCCGCGGCAGGTAGAACACCGCCGCCATCCACGCGATCACGAACAGCAGATGCAGGGACTTGATCCACAGGTAGAGTTGCATGCGCTGGCTCCGTGTCGCTGGCGTAGGATGTGCGGCCATTTTCGCCGATTCGCCCGGCGCCCGCACGGACCACACGCCTGCATGGACAAACAGTACGACGCCGACTACTTCCAACGCTGGTATCGCCGCGACGGCATCGGCGACGCTGCGCGCCTGGCGCGCAAGGTCGCACTCGCCGTGGCCCAGGCCGAGTACTACCTGGAACGGCCGATCCGCAGCGTGCTCGACATCGGCTGCGGCGAAGGCGCCTGGCGCGCGCCGCTGCTGAAGCTGCGGCCCAAGCTGCGCTACCTCGGCTTCGACAGTAGCGACTACGCCGTCGCCCGCTACGGCCGCCACCGCAACCTGCACCCGGCGCGCTTCGGCGATTTCGCCTGGTTGCGGCCATGCGCGCCGGTGGACCTGCTGGTGTGTTCGGACGTGCTGCACTACGTGCCCAGCCGCGAACTGCGCCAGGGCCTGCCCGGCCTGGTGGAGCTGTGCGGCGGGGTGGCGTTCCTGGAGACCTTCGCCGCCGAGGACGACTTCGACGGCGACCACGCCGGCTTCCAGCCACGCGCGGCACGCTGGTACCGGCGCCAGTTCGGTGCGCTCGGCCTGCGCCCGGTGGGCAGTCATTGCTGGCTGGCGCCAGCGCTGGCGGGCGATGCGGCGGCGCTGGAGACGATTGGTCTGGTGCCCCATTAAGGTGCAAATGCCCGGGATGGGTTATGCTGCACGGCAGCATACGCTCAGGATGGAAACGCCGGCATGCTCTACCAGTGGCACGAACTGACCCGTAACCTGCTCGCCCCCTGGGTGCACCAGGCCGAAGCCAACGCCAAGATCTTCTCCGACCCCAACAGCCTGTGGTCGACGCTGCCCGGCGCCGAGCGCCTGGCCGCGAGCAACGAGTTGATGCACCGCCTGGGCAAGGACTACGAGAAGCCGGCCTGGGCGCTGGACCATGTCGAGGTCGATGGCCACGCGCTGCCGATCGTCGAACAGGAAGTGCTGCGCAAGCCGTTCTGCCGCCTGCTGCGCTTCAAGCGCTTCAGCGACGACGCCAAGGTGGTGGACGGACTCAAGAAGCAGCCGGCGGTGCTGGTGGTGGCACCGCTGTCCGGCCACCACGCCACGCTGCTGCGCGACACCGTGCGCACCCTGCTGCGCGACCACAAGGTCTACGTCACCGACTGGATCGACGCGCGCATGGTGCCGCAGGCCGACGGCGACTTCGGCCTGGACGACTACGTGCGCTACGTGCAGGACTTCATCCGCCACATCGGCGCCGAGTCGCTGCACGTGATGAGCGTGTGCCAGCCGACCGTGCCGGTGCTGGCCGCGGTGTCGCTGATGGCCGGGCGCGGCGAGACCACGCCGCGTTCGCTGGTGATGATGGGCGGCCCGATCGACGCGCGGCGCAGCCCTACCGAGGTCAACAACCTGGCCACGCGCAATCCGCTGTCCTGGTTCGAGCACAACGTCATCCACACCGTGCCGCCGGCCTACCCCGGCCACGGCCGCGAGGTCTACCCGGGCTTCCTGCAGCACATCGGCTTCCTGGCGATGAACCCGAGCCGGCACTTCATGTCGCACTGGGATTTCTACGCCAACCTGGTCAAGGGCGACCTGCAGGACGCCGAGGCGCACCGCCGTTTCTACGACGAGTACAACGCGGTGCTGGACATGCCGGCCACCTACTACCTGGACACCATCCGCGTGGTGTTCCAGGAGTTCCTGCTGCCGCGCGGGGAATGGGTGATCGACGGCGAGCGCGTCGACCCGGCCGCGATCCGCGACACCGCGCTGCTCAGCATCGAGGGCGAACTGGACGACATCTCCGGCCTGGGCCAGACCGCCGCCGCGCAGGACCTGTGCACCGGCATCCCCGCCGCGCGCCGCCAGCACCTGGAAGTGCAAGGCGCCGGTCATTACGGCATCTTCAGCGGCCGCCGCTGGCGCGACATCGTGTATCCGCAGGTGCGCAGCTTCATCGCCGCCAATGCCGGCGCCAGCCGCGCGCCGGCGGCCGGCAACGTCACCCCGCTCAAGCGTCGCGGCACCCGCAAGGCGGGCTGAGCCGCGCAGCGTCCGCGGCCGGCATTCGCACCAGCCGCGGCCCCTCGTCACTGCCCCGCGCTGTGCACCAGCAGGTGCTTGGCGAGCATGCCGTGCAGCTTGCCGACCGCACGCGCCAGGTGCAGCGTGCCGACCAGCAGCACGATGCCCAGCGCACTCCACACCGGCAGCAGCCACGGTGCGCTTTCGGTGACGTTCCAGTCGACGAACATCGCATTGAACTGCTGCGGCAGGAACAACCCCAGCGGCGCCGACGCCAGCGCCAGCCCCGTACTCAGCAGGGTGATGAACACGCTGAAGTAGAAGGTGCCCAGCGGCAGCATCAGCAGGAAATACAGCATCGTGGTCCAGGTGCGCGCGTCGGTGAACATCTGCCCGATGCGCCGCAGCCAGGGTTGTGTGCGCTCGCTGTACAGCGGCCGCCGCGGCATGCGCTCGCCCAGCAGCACTTCCACCACCCGGCCTTCCACCAGCGACAGCAGCCGCACCGAACCGAAGAACAGCACCAGCAGCGGCACGCCGACGATCAGGATCAGCATGCCCGCCGACACGCTGACCCCGGTCACCACCCAGGTGAAGTAGAAGATGCCGGTGACCAGCGACAACAACATGTAGAACAGGCTGCCGTAGGCGCGCGGGTCGGCGGCCACGCCAAAGAAGCGGCCGGCCAGCGAGCGGCGTTTGGGTGGCGCCGGCGGGCGCAGCGCGCGGTTCACCGTCACCTCGGTATCGCGGTAGATCTCGGCCACTTCATCGGGCGCGCCGTAGCTGCCGGCGACACCGGCAATGACCTCGGCCTCGCTCTTGCCCGGCTGCTCGGCCAGCTCCGAACGCAGGTATTCCTCCGCGTCGTACAGCGCGTCCTGGACCAGCGCCGGGTCGGCGCCGGTTAGCGCCGCGCGCAGTTGCGCCAGGTAGTCGGGAATGGTGGTCGGCAAGAGCCGCGGTGCGGTGTGTGCGCTGCTCATTCTGGAATCCCCTTCAGCACGGAATCGACGGAATCGCGGGTGGCGCGCCACGCCGCGGCCCACTGCCGCAGCGTGGCCAGGCCCGCCGCGGTGATGCGGTAGTAACGCCGTGGCGGCCCGGCCACCGACGGTTCGACATGGCTGGACAGCAGCCCCGCCGCCTCCAGGTTGCGCAGCACCGGGTACAGCGCGCTCTGCTTGCCGCTGAGCACGCCCTCGCCCACCTGCTCCATGCGCTTGGCGATGAGATAGCCGTACAGCGGCGCCTCGGCGGCGGCCAGCACCGCCAGCAAGGCCAGCGACACGGTGCCGGCGCTCAGCTCCTTCTGGAATTTCTTCAGCTGCGCATCCGGCTCGACCATGGCATCCCTCACTAGGTTGAAGTGGATACTAGTGCAGAGTTCGACATAGCCCCTGTGCCGTTGGTCATGTGCGCCGCCCCAGCCGGCGTTCCAGGCGACAAACGTTTCGGCAACACCGCGCTGACTACACTGCGTGGCCTTCCTTCGTGCATGCCATCCAGGAGGTCACGCATGAGTTCGACGCCCGCCACCCCAGAGCCCGGGCAGGCCACCGAGGCCAGCTTCGCCAGTTCCGGCAACCAGTTCTCGACCGGCGCGTTCAAGCGCGATCCAGAGGCCGGTTCGGCCTCGGTCGAGTACAGCCGCACGGCTGCACAGGCCAAGTACGGCCCGCTGGAATACGCGGCAGTGCATACCGGCAAGGTCGGCGCCGGGCGCAAGCAGGAAAATGGCGACACGGTGTTCAACGTCGAGATGGAGTTCACCCAGGGCCATCGCATCCAGGGCGACTTCAAAGCCGGACGCCTGGCCGCCGACGGCAGCCTGACCCAGGCCACCGGCGAGCGCGGCCGCTACGAAGTCCGGCTGCGCGGCGATGCCACGGCCGACGCCGCTGCGCGGGTGAATCCCTTCGACCCCACGACCATCCCGGAAGGCGGCCGCGTCAAGCTCGATGGCCAGGTGTTCGCCAAGACCTCGATGGAAGCGGCGTTCCGCGGCTTCGCCACGTCCAGCGAGCGCACCGACGCGGCCGGCATGAGCTATGCGGTGGAGCGCCTGGATGCCGATCGCGTGCGCGTCGCGGTCGGTCCGACCCAGGCGGTGGAGCGGCTGGAGGCGGTGGGGCTGAAGACCGACATCGCCCAGGCCATGCTGGGCCGGCAGGATGCGCTGGGCCAGGCGACCATGAACACCGCCACCTTCGACCTGCGCGATCCGCAGGCCCAGGCCGCCTACGGCGCGTTCCTGGCCAGCGGCAAGCTCAACGCCAATGCGCCCGGCGTCGGCGACGTGCAGAAGGTCGAAAGCCTGACCATGAGTTCGGAGACCCGCGCGCAGCTCGGCCTGGGTCCGTTCAAGGCCGAATTGGGCGGCCAGCGCAACACTGGCGAGAACGTGCGCACCACCTATGCCGACGGCAGCTCCAGCGTGGTCGGCAAGGTGCAGTACGCCGGCAACGTGCCGATGACCCTGACCCGCCAGTTCGACCCGGCGGGCAAGGAGCGCGTGGACGAACGCAGCTACCAGTTCACCTTCGACAAGGTCGACCACAACCAGGCGCAACTGCTCAACGCCGCGCTCACCGGCAAGGACAGCGCCTCGGCCGAAACGCCGATCGCGGCCGGCCAGAACGCCACCCTGCGCTTCTCCGAGCAGCAGATGGACGCGCTGCGCCAGCAATACCAACGCGCCGCGCAGGCCAGTCCGATGACCGCGCACGAGGCGGCGGAGTATGCAAAGCAGAGTCCGCAGGACTTCGCGATCGGCCTGGCGCGCAACCTGGGCAATTCCCAGTACGGCCTGAGCGAGCGCCTGTTCCGCGTGGCCAGCAGCGCGGGCGGCACGCCGGGCGGCGAGTTGGTGCGCATCGACGCGCAGGTCGACCGCGCCGGCCAACCATCCCCGTCAGCGCCCACGCGCGCCGCCCCGAGCCCCGGCGCCGCGTCCGATGCGCGTGCCGCCGCCGATCCGCAGCAAGAGGCGATGCAACAGGCGATCGCGCGCAAGCTCGCGCCCTACGACGCCAACGTCGCGAGCGGCTTGCTGCTGGCGGCACGGCGCGATGGCCTGACCCAGGTCGATCACGTGCTGCGCAACGACAACGGCCGCGTGTTTGCGGTACAGGGCGACCCGATGTCCGCCGACAAGCGCGTGGCCTACGTGGACGCCGCGCAGGCGGCAACCATCCCGGCCGCCGAAAGCGCCAGGCAACTGGCCGCGCTGCCGCCGACGCCGACGCCGACGCCGACGCCGACGCCGAATCAGGCTCCGATGCCGGACATGCAGGAATCGCAGAGGCGCGCGCTGTCGTAGGCGCTGCCGGTGGCACGGCGATCGCGCCGTGCCGCCGGCGCATTGGCAGCGGCCACCGCTTCGGTGAGAATCGAGCGCTCACCGACCGGGCCGCCCTCATGCCGCTGCGCACTTCTCTGCTCGCCCTCGCGTTGTCGCTGTCCGCCTCCGCCGCATGGGCGGGAGCACCACCGCCGGCCGTGCCGTACCGCAGCCCGCAACAGATCCTGGACGCCTCCAAGCCCAGCGACTGGCGCACGCTGGATCCGGCCAACACGCTGTACCTGGAGCTGGACACCGGCCGGGTGATCATCGAGCTGGCGCCGGCGTTCGCGCCGCAGCACGTCGGCAACATCCGTACCCTGGCCCACGAGCACTTCTGGGACGGCCTGAGCATCTACCGCTCGCAGGACAATTTCGTGGTGCAGTTCGGCGACCCCGATGGCGAGGAGCCGGGCAAGGCCAAGTCGCTGGGCAGCGCCAAGACCCACCTGCCCGCCGAGTTCCAGCGACCCGCCGCCGGCCTCGCGTTCCAGCCCCTGCCCGACCGCGACGGCTGGGCGCCGCAGGTGGGCTTCGTCGACGGCTTTCCGGTGGCGCGCGATCCCAAGGCCGGCACCGCCTGGCTGGCGCATTGCTACGGCACCGTGGGTGCCGGCCGCAACAACGACGAAGACAGCAGCATCGGCGCCGAACTGTACGTGGTCACCGGGCAGTCGCCGCGGCAACTGGACCGCAACATCACCGTGGTCGGCCGCGTGGTCAAGGGCATGGAGTTGCTCAGCGTGATCCCGCGCGGGCCGGACCCGATGGGCTTCTACGAAAAACCCGAGCAGCGCACGCCGATCCGCGCAATCCGCCTGGCCAGCGACGTGCCGGAAGCAGAGCGCACCCCGCTGCAACTGCTGCGTACCGATACCCGCACCTTCCGCGAGGTGGCCGAGGCGCGGCGCAATCGCCGCGACGCGTTCTACAAGCGTCCGGCCGGCCACATCGACCTGTGCAACGTGCCGCTGCCGGTGCGTACACCGCCGAAGTGACGCGTCATGCGCGCGCCGCACGGCGCGCGCTCAGGCGCCGCCGACGCTGCGCCGCTGCGGCTGTTGCACGTGCAGGAAACGGGTGAACAGTTCGCGCGGCTGCTCCACGGCGCACTCGGTCAGCAGCATGGCGATGTTGCCGCGGTGGAAGGCGCCATGCGCGAGCACGTGGAACAGCATTTCCTGGCGGCTCATGCGGCCGGCGTCGCCATCGGTGAAACGGAACGCCAGCGTCTGCTGCAAGGCGGGCGCGTCGAGCCGGGCGACATAGTCGGCATACCACCGGTCCGATTCGATCACGGCCGCGCCCAGCGCCTCCAGTTCCGGCGTCTGCGGCGTGTTGCTCGCGGTGAATGCATGGGTGCCGCCCTCCAGGTGTGCGGCGAAGATCCGGTCCACCACGTAGGTGTGGTTCAACAGCCGGATCGCACGCTGACGCTGCGCCGGATACGCGACTGCATCGATCTGCGCCAGCGCCTGCAGCATCTCGGCGTTGGCCCACGCCTTGAAAGCGAACTGCGATGCGAGCAGGGAATCGGTCATTGCGTCGTCCTCCAGGCCAGGTGGTCGTGCCACGCGGCGTTTGCGGCGGCACCACGCGTCCGCGCCAGTATCCTGCATCTCACCCACGCCTGCTCTCTGCGGATCGGCCATCGCGTCCGCGGACCTGCGCTCGCGTTCCGACGCCGCCATGCGGCACCTGGCAGGCCCAAGCCAACCGGCGATGTGACCAGGGACTGGATGCCAGGCCCTACCGCGCGCGCTGGCTGAAGGCGACGCTGCCCAGGATCAGCGCACCGGCCAGCAGCATGGTCCAGGTCAACGGCTCGCCCAGGAACCACCAGGCCAGCAGCGCGCCGAACACCGGGATCAGGTAGGTCACGGTCGAGGCGCGGGCCGGGCCGATGCGCTGGATCAGCCGGTAGTACATCAGGTAGGCCAGGCCGGTGCAGACCACGCCCAGGCCGCCCGCACAGGCCCAGGCCAGCGCCGATACCGGCGCGGTCGGCCAATGCGTCCAGGCCAGCGGCGCCAGCAGCAGCGCGCTGCAGCCGAGCGTGGCCGCCGCCGACGCGGCCGGCGGCAGGTCGCCCATGTGCCGCTTCACCAGGTTGTAGCCGATGCCGTACAGCAGCGAGGCGGTGGCGCCGGCGAAGGCGGACGGACCGACGCTGAGCCCGGCCGACTTGCCGGTGGCCAAGACCAGCACGCCGATGAAGCCGACCAGCAAGGCCAGCGCGCGGCGGGTGCCGATGCGCTCGCCGAAGAACAGGAAGGCGATCAACGCAGTGAACAGCACCGTCATCGCGTTGCAGATCGCGCCGATCGCCGCCGGCGCATGCTGCGCGCCCCACGCGAACAGCAGGAACGGCAGCGCGGAATTGAGCACGCCGATCGCCGCCAGGGTCGGCCAGCGCCGCAGCGGGAAACGCGCCCGCGCCAGCCACAGGAACGGCAGCAGCACCGCTGCGCCCAGCGCCAGGCGCAGTTCCACCAGTGCGTAGGCGCCGAATTGCGGCGCCGCCACGCGCATGAACAGGAACGAGCAGCCCCAGACGACGCCGAGGAAGCCCAATTCCAGCGGCGTGCGCCAGTCGCGCGACGCAGCGCCGTCGGCTACGGGCGCGGGAGGGGCGGAGACGATGCCAGGTTGCAGGGAGGTGTCGGAAGTAGGCATGGAGGAGGCTCGCGGTCGACCGGGAACGCGCCGCAGCGATCCTGCGACGCCACGCATCCGCCGCCGGCTGCGGATGCCGGGTGGCGCCCCCGCACCGCCCCAGATCGCTGCTGCCCGCCGCGCATGTCGTGTTCGGCTGCCAGCATCGTCCTGCGCCACACGGCGGACAAGCGCGTAGTATCGTCGCGAGCCACAAATCTGCCGCGTGTCTGACCGTGCAACTGCGTCCGTCCCTGCTGCCCGCGCTTGGCGTGTTCGCCGCCGCGGCACGCCACCAGAACTTCGCCCATGCCGCGGAGGAACTGCATCTCACCGCCAGTGCGGTCAGCCACCATGTGCGGCGCCTGGAAGCGCTGCTCGGCGCCACGCTGTTCCAGCGCCACGCGCGCGGGGTCAAGCTGACCGCCGAAGGCCGGCAACTGGCCGATGCCGCCAGCGCGGCGCTGGCCGATATCGCCGCGGTGGCCGGCAACCTGCATCCGCAGGCCGACACCGCGCCGCTGCGCCTGACCACGCTGCGCTCGCTCTCATACTGCTGGCTGCTGCCGCGCCTGCCGCGCTTCTGCCAGGCCTACCCGCACGTGCGCCTGGAGATCCAGACCGACTCCGCCTTCTCGCGCTTCGAAGAGGGCGGCCCCGAGCTCGGCATCCGCTACGGCCAGGGCGACTGGCCGGGGCTGACCTCGCACCACCTGATGGACGACGCACTGTTCCCGGTGGCCTCGCCGGCCTTGCCGCAACTGGCGACGCTGCGCCGGCCCGAGCAGATCGCGCAGTTGCCCTTGCTCACCGACATGTCGCCGCAGGGCTGGCGCGACTGGTTCCGCGCCGCCGGCGTGCGCGGCGTGGCCCTGCCGCCGATGCACACCTTCAACGACAGCACCGATGCGATGCGCGCGGCGGTGTACGGCGTGGGCGCGGTGCTGGCGCGCAAGCACATCGCCCAGCCGTATCTGCAGCGCTACGAGCTGGTGCGCCTGCCCGGCCCGGCGCTGACCGCGCGCTACTCCTACTACATCGTGCATCCGACCCACCGCCTGCTCAGCCCGGCCGCCAGCCACTTCGTCGACTGGCTCAAGCGTGAGGCGCTGGACGAACGCACGCCGCTGCCGGCATTGCCGGCGGAATTGCTCGGCTTGCCGCCGACGGCGGGTTAGTTCGTTTCGCCGTGCGTGCGCAGCGAGTGCGCAGTGAGGTGGTGGCGCGACAGAGACCTTGAGTCTCACGGCGGGTCGCGTCGGGACTGAAGTCGCTCCCAAAGAGGGCGGAAGCCCCTCTCCGATCGGGAGAGGCGTTGGGTGAGGGTCCGGCGCAAAGGCGACTCGCGGAGCCTGGATGTACGAGGCTGCGCCCGTTCCCTCATCCGCCCCTGCGGGGCGCCTTCCCCCGAAAAGGAGGCCATGGTCCCGATGGGAGAAGGAAGCGCCGTCGCCCCTCTCCGATCGGAAGCGCAGCTCAAGGTGAGGTTCCAGCCGTCTCAGCGACCTGCAGCGCATGCCCGCCGGACTGCGAATGCGGCAGCGGCCGGATGCGCACCCGGTGCGCACAGACGTCCACATCCGGATACAGCATCGAACGTCCGTTGCGAAAGGTGAAGCGAAGATCGTAGCGGCAGGCAGCGCCTGCGAGCGGGAAGGTCGCTGCGTCGCCACCGCCCAGCAACGGCGCGTGGAGTGCGACCTCACGGAACGCTCCACTGCCCGGCGCAGCGACCGCCAGCGACGTCAGCGCGTCATAGGCACGGTTGCTGAGTTCCAGATAGCGGACCGGTTCGGCGGCGGCCGCCGGTGCGGTCGCGACGGACAGGGAGACGGTGAAGGCAGAGAGACGGATCAAGGGCATGACGGGATCTGCGATGGGAAGGATTCGCCAGCCACACGGGGTAGATTCCCCTGTGCCGGCCTCCCATCAGGCCGCGTGATCGCGCGGCTGCAAATCGATTCGGGACGAATCGTCGCTCTCGCGCTCCCAATCGTAGTGCGCACGCACCGGCGCTTTCCACGGCGTGTCGCTGCGCCTAGGATGCGCCCGTCCCCCCTCGACCACCTCTGGATGAACGTCCGACTCGGCACTACCGAAATCCGCCTGGGGCGCTATATCGCGCTGTGGACGCTGGTGGCCATGGTGTTCATGCTCCAGAACATCATCAACAACGGTGCGTCTGCCGGCAGGTGGCCTCTGGACGTGCTCATCCGGTGGTCGCTGATCCAGTGGTACAGCTGGGCCCTCCTGGCGCCCACCGTCTTCCGGCTCGCCGAACGCTTCCCTGTCCGCGGCGCCCAGCGCTTCCATGGACTTGGCGCGCAGGCAGTCGCCAGCCTGTGCGTGACGTTTGCCGCGATGTTCATCGGCGCACTGGTCTCCACCCTGTTCGAACCCAGCGGTTTCGCCGAACAACTGGGGTATTTCCTGGAGCAGCACTTCGCGATCGGGCTGCTGACCTACTGGACCTTGTTCGCGATCCAGCAAGCGTTGCACTTCCACGCCGAGAAGGCACGGCGCGAAGTGGAAGCCAGCCGCCTGGCCGCCGAGCTCGCGCAGTCGCGTCTGCAAGCGCTGAAGAGCCAGCTGCAACCGCATTTCCTGTTCAACACGCTGCATGCAATCGTCACCCTGCTGGACGAAGACACACTCGCCGCCGAGGACATGCTGCTGCGGTTGAGCGAGCTGCTGCGCGCGTTTCTGGAAGACTACGACGGCCAGGAAATCACCCTGGAACGCGAACTGGCCCTGCTCGACCTGTATCTCGGCATCCAGCGCAAGCGCTATGGCGACCGCCTGAGCGCGAAGATCTATGTCGCGCCCGGCACCCTGCACTGCGCAGTGCCCAGCCTGCTGCTGCAACCGCTGGTGGAGAACGCGATCCGCCACGGCATCGGCCAGCATGTCGGCAGCGACCGCATCGAGATCGAGAGCCGGCGCGAAGGCGAAACGCTGTCCATCGAAGTGCGCAACGGCAACAGTACGCTGGAGGAAAACGGCAGTGCGAGCGGACACGGCATCGGTTTCTCCAATACTCGCCTGCGGCTGAAGGAACTCTACGGCGACAAGGCCGACATCCGGCTCGACATGCTCTATCCGCTAGGCGTTTCCTGCCGCATCCGGCTGCCCTTCCGCGAACTGGACGCCGAGGAAGCCCCGGAGCACGTCGCCGTATGAGTATCACGGCGCTGGTCATAGACGACGAGCCGATCGCGCGCCACGCCATCGTGCGGCTGTTGCGCGCCGATCCGGACATCGAACTGCTGGGCGAATGCGGCGATGGCGCCTCTGCGGTGATCGCGATCCGCAGCCATTCGCCCGACCTGGTGTTCCTGGACATCCAGATGCCGGCACTGACCGGCATGGACGTCGTGGCCACGATCGGTGCGGCCAACATGCCGGCAACGATCTTCGTCACCGCCTACGAGCAGTACGCGGTGCGTGCATTCGAGGCCAATGCAGTGGACTACCTGGTCAAGCCCTTCAGCCGCGAACGTTTCGCCGAGACAATGCAGCGCGCAAAGCGGCGCCTGTCCGCCGGCAACGGCATGGGATCCTTCGCCGAGGCGCGCATTCTGCAGACCCTGGATGCGCTGCGCCAGCGCGACGACTATCTGCAACGGATTCCGGTGCGCGTCGACGAAGCAGTGGTGCTGGTCGCGGTCGAGGACATCGTCTGGATCAAAGCCAGTCGCAACACGGTGCTGATCCACTTGGCCGACCGCACCCATGAACTGCGCGAGACCATGGCCACGCTGGCCGCGCGGCTGGACCCGCGCCACTTCGCCCGCGTGCATCGATCAGCGATCGTCAACCTGCGTCGGGTCAGGGCGATCCATCCTTGGTTCAACGGCCACCATGTGGTCACGATGGAGACGGGGCAGCAACTGCGCATGAGCCGCTACCAGCATGAAGCCTTCCTGCGCCTGGTGACCACACGCAAGGAAAGTTGAAACGCGCGCACCTCGCCGGTCACGTCTTTCGCGACAGCGATTCTCCTCATGGACGGAGAACGTCATGGGGGAAACCGCGTCACCGCGTCGATTCGACACTTGACATGGACCAGGCGACACGTATTAATTAACTAATTCGTTAATTAGCTAAGCCCCGATGTCCATCGATCGCATCTTCGAAGCCCTCGCCTCGCGCCCGCGCCGCGAGATCCTGGCCTACCTGTCGGCGCAGGAACTCACCGCCGGCGCGATCGCGCAGCGCTTCGCGATGAGCGCGCCGGCGATCTCGCGGCACCTGTCCGTGCTGGAAGCGGCCGGGCTGGTGGCGAGCGAGCGCCGCGGCCAGTTCGTGGTGTACCGGCTCACGCCCGACAACCTGGTCAACACCCTCAGCGGTTTCGCCTTCGAGATCTGCCCCAGCGCCGGCCCGCTCAAACGCGAATCGCGCAGGCAGGCCAAGCGCACCGCCTGACCCGTCCGCCCCGGCAACAGGAGTCCGCCGATGACCGCCGCACCGCTCAGCGAACACGCCGCCGCGCAAACCGGGTTCCCCTCGGTGCGCCTGCCCTCCTACAGCGGCGGCCTGCCGGTGGAGGTCATCCTGATCGCCCAGCTCGGCGTGGGTGCCGGCGATCCGCTGATCGCCCAGGCCTGCCTGCGCCAGCGCGCACATCCGCAGTTCCGCGACGCGTTGGACGAACCGTCGGCGCGCCTGGCCGGCACCGATTTCGGCAATGGCGAGTCCACCGCGCTGTATTCGTTCGCGGTCGGCAGCGGCGGTCACCCCTTCCATTGCCATGCCGGGCATCGCATGTTCACCGCGATCACCGGCAGCGGCGGCGCGCTGCTGCGTTTCAGCACCGCCTCGCCGGCGCAACTGGCGCAGGATCCGCAGCATTTCCTCGACGCGCTGCGGCACGTCGAACTGCCCGCCGATTGCCTGTTCAGCGTGCGCTTCGGCGGCGGCACCTGGCACCAGTTCGCGCCGCTGCGCGCGCAGTCCGGGCACCCGGCGTTCTTCGCCCTGTCCTGCCACAGCGACGAAGCCGGCGGCACGCTGGCCGAGGACGTGCGCGCGCAGGTGCTGGCCGGCACCGCCGACATCGCCACCCTCACCGAACTGCTGCCGCCCGCAGTCACCGCGCTGCTGGCCTCGCCGCAGGCGCAGGCGCTCTCCGTGCCGACGGTGCAGCTGTCGCTGGCCGCCTCGCCGGGCAGCCGGCGCCTGGCCTGGTGCGCGGGCCTGCGTGCGCTCAGCGGACGTGTGCGGCAGCGGCTGGGTGCCTGGCGGCATCCGGCCGGCTTCGCGGCACTGGCGCCGCGCCTGCCGCGGGCGCGGGTGACGCCACAGTTGCTGCCCGGCTCGCTGCTCGAACCGCAACTGCCCGTGCATCACCACCAGGACAGCGTGCGGCTGACGGTGCCGGCGCAGGCGCTGCGGCCGCTGGGCGCGCACGCGCTGATGGCAGCGTTGCTGGATGGCTTCCTGCAGCACCCGCCGCGCGGCGTGACCTGGCTGATGCGCCTGCGCAACCTGCTGGTCGCGCCGTTGCGGCTGCGCACCTCGCCGCTGGGCTGCCCGGTGTCCTCGCTGCTGTCGCCGCAGCGCGATCAGGTGTTCGCCGGCCGCTTTCCGGTGCTGGCGCAGGCCTCCACCGCGCAGGCGCAGCGCGTGCAGGTGCTGCTCGGCGCCGACGATCGCCACCTGGTGTTCCGCAGTTGCGTCGGCGTGGCGCTGCGCGACGATGGCAGTGCCGAGCTGAGCCTGGAGACGCGGGTGACGTGCCGCAACCGCTTCGGGCACCTGTACATGGCACTGATCGCTGCCGCGCACCGCCGCTACATCGCCCCGACGCTGCTGCGCACGGCCGCCGAGGCACTGCTGCTGCCGGTGGCCGAGCACGCCGGGCTGGACGCGGTCGTGCCGCTGCGCTGAGCACGTCATCACCCCGCCTTAGCCGATGCCTGCCTAGCCTGCGCCTTCCCCCTAAGAGGAAGGCACATGCCCCAGGTCCGCATCCGCATCACCGGCAGCGAGGACGACGCCCGCGCCATCATCAACCTGCTGTCGAGCCTGGACGGCATCGAACACGTCGAGGAGATCGACGACCTGATGCCGCACATGGACGACGACGATTCCAGCTCCGCCGGCCTGCCCGACGACCAGGGACCCGGCACCCACGAAGTGGAAGTGGAGGCCGGCAATGCCGCCACCGCGCAGAAGGTGCGCGAGGCGGTGGAAGCGCTGGCGTTCGAGCTGGACGTGGTCGTGGAGTTCGAACAGGACGAAGGCTGAGGCCTGTACCGGGACGTTGCGCCGTCTGGCGCAGCGCCCTGGCATGCGCATGGGCAGCATCCTTGCTTTCCAGCGGCGCCAGCCGTGCCCCGGGTACCCGACTTCAAGGCGTCGGGACTGAGGTCCCTGCACAGTGCACCCAGTCAATGTATCGCGAGCCCCAGCAGGAGTCGTTTTGCTGCCGCTCAAGCGTGGGTGTCAGACGAGAAGAACGGTAGGAGCGGCTTCAGCCGCGACCGGCAACCCATCATCGTCCGCTGCCGCTGGATGACGTGCCACCGTTCGTCGGCAACGCATGGCAGCACTGCTGCTCGCGCATTACCTCCAACCGATCCCGCCCGATCCCGTCGGACGGGAACAGCCTCCTCCGCTAAGCGGAACGACGCCGACGTCGGCGCCAGGCGATCAGCCGCCACAGCGCATAGCCGAGCAGCACGAACGGTGCCAACCCCACTACCGCGCGAATCGCCCAGGCGATCGATCCGGCGAAGATTTCGCCGCTGTCGCGCAGCGCATCGCCGATGTCGCTGCGGCTACGCTCGGCGGTCGGCGCCGAGAACGTCAACGTCACCCGCTGCGTATCCAGGCGCCGACGCTGCTGCGCGGCCTCCTGGCTGGTGGCGAGCAACTGCGTTTCCACGGCGGCCAGCTTGTCCGACAGCGCGATCATGTCGGCCACGCTGAGATCGCGGCGTTGCTGGAACTCCTGCAGGCGCCGCTGCTCGGCCTGTAGGCGCTGGCGCTGCGCGTCGTTGTCCTGCACCGCCTGCGCCAGGTCCTCGGCATGGGTGGTGCGGCTCTCGATCTGGCCATCCTTGCCCGCCTGCGCGATCAACGGCTCGACCCCGGCCGGCGCGATCCGCACGCTCAGTTCGCCGTGCGGCCGCTCGCCACCGCGCTGTTCGACCTGCAATACCGTGCAGGCGCCGAAACTGGATTTCAGGCAGCCTTCCTGCAACTGCTTGAGTCGGGCGGGAATCTGCGCTGCCGGCAGCGCCACGCTGACCTCGTGCTCGTAGGCCAGCGTCGCCATGGCACGATGCTCTTCGCCAGGCGCGGCTGCGGCAAACGACGCGTCTGCCGCCTGCGCCGCGGCCTCGGCGGCCGTGGCAGCACTCCCGGCGGCATCGGCGGCGTAGAGGTCGGCGGCCGGCAATCGCGCGCTCTCGCCATCGCGGCTGCAGGCAGCGATCGACATCATCAGTGCCAGGGAGGCGCCCCAGCGACGCCAGTCACGACGCGCAGGCGGCAGACCGGGGCGAGCGCCTGCGGGCGCGGCGCGCCCTGCTGCTGTGGCGGCTGGCAGCGCGGCATCGACCGCGCCAACCGCCGCGGCGGTCTCCGGATCGAACGAGCGATCGCACACGACACGACCGTCATGGCAACGTCCCTTGTCCTGCATTCCTGTGCTCCTGAACGGCGAAAGCGTCCAGGGTAATCCAATGGCAGGGGCGCCGGCAGCCGCACCGGCGCTACCCTGGCGGATCGACCCATTCCAGGAACCCCGATGCGCAAGCACCTGCTCGCCGCCGCCCTGCTCGCCGCCCTCGCCGGCTGCCAGAAACCCGCCGACGCGCCCGCCGCCGGCAACGCCGCCGCCGGCCAGGCCGCAGCCACGGCCGACGCGGCCGCCGACGCCAGCTTCGCCGCACTGTCCAAGCGCGCCGTCGACACCTGGATGCAGCTGTCCCCGGTCGGCGCCACCCAGACCGGCGACCACCGCTACGACAGCGAACTGGACGACCTCAGCGCCGCGGGCCGGCAGAAGAGCCTGGACGCGAGCAAGCAGTTGCTGGCCGAACTGGACAAGCTCGACGTCGCCAAGCTCTCGCGCGAGAACCAGGTGGACGCGGCGATCCTGCGCAACCAACTGCAGTCCGACATCTGGAACAGCGAGGTGGCGCAAGGCTGGGCGACCGATCCGCAGGTCTACAACGGCCTGGCCGGCGGCGCGATCTACGGGCTGATGGCGCGCGAGTTCGCGCCGCTGCCGGAGCGGCTGAAGTCGGCCACCGCGCGCATGGAGAAGATCCCGGCGCTGTTCGCGCAGGCGCGCGCCAACCTGGACCCGGCGCGCGTGTCGGAGATCAGCGCCAAGACCGTGGCCAAGCAGAACCGCGGCATCCTCAGCATCGTCGACAGCTTCATCGTCCCGCACATCCAGGAACTGCCGCAGGCCGACGCGCAGCGTCTGCAGGCCGCGATCGAGGGCCTGAAGAAGGCCGTGGCCGAGCAGCAGACCTGGCTGGACCAGACCCTGGTGCCCAACGCCAAGGGCGACTTCCGCCTGGGCTCGGAGAAATACGATCAGAAGCTGAAGTTCGCGCTCAACTCCTCGCTGTCGCGCGCCGACATCAAGCAGCGCGCCGACGCCGAACTCAAGCGCGTGCGCCAGGACATGTACGGCATCGCCCGCACCGTGCTCAAGGACAAGCCCGGCGCGCCGGCCCTGGTCGATGCGCCCAGTGACGAACAGCAGCAGAAGGCGATCGAGGCGGCGCTGGAGCTGGCCTACGCGCAGCATCCCGCACGCGACAAGGTGGTCGAGGCCGCCAAGGCTTCGCTGGCCGACGCCACCGACTTCGTGCGCAAGAAGGACCTGGTGACCCTGCCCGACGCGCCGGTGGACATCATCCTGATGCCCGAATTCCAGCGCGGCGTGGCGGTGGCGTACTGCGATTCGCCCGGTCCGCTGGACAAGAACCTGAAGACCTTCTACGCAGTGTCGCCGATTCCCGACGACTGGACCGCGCAGCAAGCCGACTCGTTCCTGCGCGAATACAACAGCCGCATGATCCACCTGCTGAGCATCCACGAGGGCGTGCCCGGGCATTACGTGGAAGGCTGGCACTCGGCCAAGTTCCCGTCCACGCTGCGCGGCGTGCTGCGTTCGGGCGTGTTCGCCGAGGGCTGGGCGGTGTACACCGAGCGGATGATGCAGGAGCAGGGCTACCTGGACAACGATCCGCTGTTCCACCTGGTGCAGCTGAAGTTCTACCTGCGCAGCATCGCCAATGCGCTGCTCGACCAGGGCGTGCACGTGGACGGCTGGAGCAAGGAACAGGCGCTGCACCTGATGGTCCACGACACCTTCCAGCAGCAGAGCGAGGCCGAGGGCAAGTGGGTGCGCGCACAGCTGACCTCGGCGCAGTTGCCGACCTACTTCGTCGGCGTGCAGGAGCACCTGGACCTGCGCAAGGCGATGCAGGACAAGCTCGGCGCCAAGTTCAACCTCAAGGCCTACCACGACCAGGTGCTGTCCTACGGCGCGCCGCCGGTGCGGTTCGTGCGCGAGCTGATGCTGGACGAGCCGATCAAGTAATCGGGACTGGGGAGTCGGGATTGGGGATTGGCAACGTCCCGTCCCGGTCGCTGAGGCAGTTGGAGAAGAGCCCCCCTCGAATGAGGGGGTTGCCGAAGCAGGCGAAAGCAGGCGAAAAACGGCGAAGCCGGGAGTGTGTGGCTGCGGTTGTCGTGCATGCGCGCAGCGGCCATCGCGCTGCGGTACACCGAGACCGCGTCAACCCGAGGCGGACGCAGCAGCGCAAAGGCGTTGCCCGACGCCGCCGCATTCAGCGGCGGCGCCGGCACTGCTCACTCGCCGTAGACCTCGATTTCCGAGTACGCCAACCACGAGTACAGGTTGTTCGCCTCGATCTTCAGGTACTGGGCGCTGCTGCCATTCAAGGCGATGTACACCGGCGCCACGTCGGACTGGTCGGGCTCGGTGTAGTACTGCGGGTTGTCGAAGTACACCGGTCCGGGATTGGTGCTGCCGCCGAACACCGCGCCATGCCGGCCGGCGGAGACGGCGAAGTCGATCGGCTGCGGCGTGCCCGTGGTCTCGCTGGCCGCGGTGCGCACGGTGATGCGCACGCCGGTGACCTTGCGCGTCTGCCCCAGGTTCACGGTGATGCTGCCCCAGTTGGTGCGCGCGTTCCAGTAGTCGGTGTCGCTGAAGAAGCGGCCGTCGTACAGCGAGGCCAGGTTGTCCGAATTGGTCGGCGAGGTCGCACCGACGATCGGCAGGCGCTTGATCAGGTTGAGCGAGGACGGCGCCACGTACTGCACCTTGCGCAGCGGCAGGCCCGCCTCGCTGTAGCCGGTGTTGCTCAGGCCGGCCTTGATGTAGGACTCGCGCTCGATCGGGCGGGTCTGGGTGTTGCCGTAGCGCGAGGCGATCGCGGCGACGATCGGCGCGGCGAATGAGGTGCCTGAGACCGCTTCGGTGCCGCCGTCGTAAATGAGGTTGGTGATCTCGTGTGCCGGCGCCCAGGCCTCGATGCAGGGTCCGACCGTCGATCCCTTGGCGTAGCCACCCCAGCGATCGCTGTTCTGGGCGCCGCCGAAGCGCGCGCCGTCGCGCTGCAAGCCGCCGACCACGACGATGCCGTCCATGTCGCGTGCGGCTCCCTGCTGGGTCTGCGGATCGATGTAGCCGAACGCCACCTTGCACGCGTCCTGCTCCTGCGGCGAGAGCCCGACGGTGTAGGCATTGCCCGCCGACTGGGTGATGAAGAAGCGATTGCTCGCCGCGCGCATGCGGCGGCCCCAGCGATTGCTGGCGTTGAACGGGTTGTACGTCCCGCCCGGGCTCTGATTGAACGACATGTTCAGGACGGCGAATTCACCCGACGCTTCGGCGTAGCGCACTGCCGCATCCAGCGCCGTGGCCACCGTGCTTTCGTTCAGATCGGCAAGGCCGAACGCCTTGATCGGCTGACCAGGATTGACGCCGCGCACCAGCTGCCCATTCTGCCTGGCACCGATCAGGCCGGCCGTCGCCGTACTGTGCAGCGGGTTGGGCGACAGCGTTGGGAAGTCCTGTCGATACACCACGTTGAGCTCGGAATGTGGCGGATTGTCGAGCACCGCATCCAGCAGATAGGCAGGATTGGAGGTGGTGAATCCATCGTTGGTCTGCGTATACGGCAGCGCCCAGGAGGTGATCTCGCCGCCATTGACGATGTCGCCCGCGGCGGAGAACGTGGCGTGCGCCGCCTCGACGCCGCGCACCGACACCACCCAATCGGCCTTGAGCACCTGTGCCGCGGTGCGTTCGGGCATCCAGGCATAGACGGTGCTGGAGACCGTGGACAGCACCCGCTCGATCTTCACTCCCGGCAGCTGCGCGATCTGGTCGGCGAAGTGGACCATGCCGGTGCTGTTCTCGTGCGCGCGGATCGCCGGGTCGAGCGTGCGGTAGTCCGAGGGACGGGACTTGGCGTACAGGCGCGTGGTCTCCTGCAGCACGAACGGGTTGAGGTCAATCGCGTACAGGCGCCGCCCCTGGGTGTCGGTGCGCGGCAGGGTCGCTTCCTGCAACGTGCGCTTGGCCGGGAACTTGCCGCCGCCCGTCGCGTGCGGCTGCGCGTGCGCGGAGGCGACGGCCAGGCTCGCCAGCAACGCCGCCAGCAGCAGTTCGGTCGATGTCTTCTTCATGGACTCATCCTTTGACTGGGGGATGCCCCGCTCGTCGGGACACCGGAACAGGGGGTTCCATCCATCAAGGACGAGGGGCGCGCGCACCTCCCCTACCGCACGGGCGACATCGTCTACTCAGGCAGACGCTGCACGCTGTGCATCACAGTCCGCGCATTCGTCGCATCGCCGCGGCAGCGCCGGCAAGCCGCCATGAAGTGGGCACCGAGGCCGCGATGCAACGCCGCAATCGTGCGCGCATGCACGCTGCATGACGCGCCTGACCCCACAACACGACGCACCGCGCCCGCTCAAGTGCGGGCGCGGCAACACGGCGTATCACGCAGCGCGGTCGGCCGGCGTCTCGCTGCTCCACAGCAGCATCGCATCGCCATAGCTGAAGAAGCGGTAGCGCTGGGCGATGGCGTGGCGGTAGGCGGCGAAGATCCGCTCGCGGCCGGCGAAGGCCGAGACCATCATCAGCAGCGTGCTCTCGGGCAGATGGAAGTTGGTCACCATCGCGTCGACGCTGCGGATGCGGTAGCCCGGCAGGATGAAGATCTGCGTCTCGCCGGCGAAGGGATGCAATTCGCCGTCCTTGGACGCGCTCTCCAGCGCGCGCACCACCGTGGTCCCGACCGCGATCACGCGGCCGCCGGCCGCGCGCGTGCGCCGCACCTGTTCGACCAGGCTGGCGCCGACGTTGAGCCACTCGCGGTGCATCTGATGCTGTTCCAGCGCCTCCACCCGCACCGGCTGGAAGGTGCCGGCGCCGACGTGCAGGGTCACATGCCCGACCTCGACTCCGCGCGCCTGCAGCGCCTGCAGCAGCGGCGCGTCGAAGTGCAGCCCGGCGGTCGGCGCGGCGACCGCGCCGGCCTCGCGCGCGAACACGGTCTGGTAGCGCTCGCGGTCGTCCAGGCTCGGCTCGCGGCGGATGTACGGCGGCAACGGCAACCGTCCGGCCTGCTGCAGCCAGTGCTCCAGCGCGCCATCCACATGGAACTGCAACTGGTAGAACTCGCCGTCGCGGCCCAGCACCTCGGCCTCGCCGCCGGCGTCCAGGGCGATGCGTGCGCCGGCCTTGGGCGACTTGCTCACGCCCAACTGCGCCCGCGCGCGCTGGCCGCCGAGCAGCCGCTCGATCAGGATCTCGACCCGCCCGCCGGTGTGCTTCTGCCCGAACAGCCGCGCCGGAATCACCCGCGTGTCGTTGAAGATCAGCAGATCGCCGGCACGCAGCAACTCCGGCAGGTCGCGCACGTGGCGGTCGGCGAAGGGCGCCGGCGCCGGTGGCACCAGCAGCAGGCGACTGGCCGAGCGCTCGGCCAGCGGCGCTTGCGCGATCAGGTCTTCGGGCAGGTCGTAGTGGAAATCGGACTTTTTCAAGGCGCCGGGGGAGATCGGGAATTTGGCCGGCCATTGTAGCGGCGCCGGGATTGGGGATTCGGGATTGGGGAGTTGCCTAGACAGAAGCGGGATCGCGCTCTTGCCAATCCCCAATGCCCAATCCCGAATCCCGGCCCCTCAGCGCTCGAACTTGGTGGACAGAATGATCGACGAGGTCGTGCGCTCCACCCCATCCAGCGCACCGATGCGGTCGGTCAGTTCGTCCATGTCGTTGACGCCCGGCACCACGCCCAGCGCGATCAGGTCGAAGGAGCCGCTGACCGAATGCAGCACGCGCACCGCATCGATCTCGCGCAGCGCCTTGACCACCGAAGTCATCTTCTTCGGCAGCACGGTGATCAGGATGTGCGCGCGAATATGGCCCTGTTCGTAGTCGTCGCGGGTGCGCACGGTGTAGCCACAGATCACGCCCTCGCGCTCCAGGCGCTCGATCCGGCTCTGCACCGTGGTGCGCGACAGGCCGAGGCGGCGGGCGATCTGGGCGGTGGAGGCGCGCGCGTCCTCGCGCAGCAGCGACAGCAGGGCGTCGTCGGAGGCGGTGATCTTCATGGCCAGGGATTTTCGTCGAATCGACGAAATTGCGTCAATTCCTGCACGGATTCACGCTGCCATTCGACGATCCTGTCCCGATAATAGACAGGATCGTCACCAGACAGCCCGCCTTCAGGAGATCGCCCATGACCGTACTCGGCCCCCTCGCCCCGCTCCGTGCCCACGCCGGCGACCGCCTGACCCACGGCCTGGACGACGCCAGCATCGAGCGTCTGGCGGCCTCGCATCCGGCGCTGCACGCGGCGATCGAGGCGGCGGGCGAAGACTACGCGCGCATCGCTGCCGAATTCGGCGAATTGCTGGAACTGGACGAAGCCGAGCAGATCCGCCATCTGCAGGCCGGTTTCGTCAATTTCTACGCCGACGACGCGGTCACCCCCTACGTGGCGCTGAGCGCACGCGGCCCGTGGGTGGTCACGCTGAAGGGCGCGGTGCTGTACGACGCCGGCGGCTACGGCATGCTCGGCTTCGGCCACACGCCGGAGGCGGTGCTGGAGGCGATGGCGCGGCCGCAGGTGATGGCCAACGTGATGACCCCCAACCTGTCGCAGTTGCGCTTCGAGCGCGCGCTGCGCGCGGAGATCGGCCACCGCCGCGGCGGCTGTCCGTACAGCCGCTTCATGTGCCTCAACTCCGGCTCCGAAGCGGTGGGCCTGGCCGCGCGCATCGTCGACATCAACGCCAAGCTGCAGACCGATCCGGGCGCGCGCCATGCCGGCGCCAAGATCAAGCGCCTGGTGGTCAAGGGCAGCTTCCACGGCCGCACCGACCGGCCGGGCATGTACTCCGACTCCAGCCGCAAGACCTATCTGCAGCACCTGGCCAGCTACCGCGGCGACGATGCGCTGATCGCCATCGCGCCCTACGACGTGGAGGCGCTGCGCCGCGCCTTCGCCGAGGCCGAGCAGCACGGCTGGTTCATCGAGGCGGTGTTCCTGGAGCCGGTGATGGGCGAAGGCGACCCCGGCCGTGCCCTGCCGCCGACGTTCTACGCCGCCGCGCGCGAGCTGACCCGCCACCACGGCAGCCTGCTGCTGGTGGACTCGATCCAGGCCGGCCTGCGCGCGCACGGCGTGCTGTCGGTGGTGGACTATCCCGGCTTCGAGCAGCTCGACCCGCCGGACCTGGAAACCTATTCGAAGGCGCTCAACGCCGCGCAGTACCCGCTGTCGGTGCTGGCGGTGACCGATCACGCGGCGCAGGTGTACCGCAAGGGCACCTACGGCAACACCATGACCAGCAACCCGCGCGCGCTGGACGTGGCCACCGCGACCCTGGCACAGCTGACCCCGCAGGTGCGCGCCAACATCCGCGAGCGCGGCGCCGAGGCGGTGCAGAAGCTGGAGAAGCTCAAGGCCGAACTCGGCGGCGCCATCACCCAGGTGCAGGGCACGGGCCTGCTGTTCTCCTGCGCGCTGGCCCCCCAGTACAAGTGCTACGGCGCCGGTTCCACCGAGGAGTGGCTGCGCCAGCACGGTGTCAACGTGATCCACGGCGGCGAGAACTCGCTGCGCTTCACCCCGCACTTCGCGATGGACAGCGAGGAACTGGACCTGCTGGTCGGGCTGATCGGCCGCGCCCTGCGCGAAGGCCCGCGCCTGGCGCAGGCGGCTGCGGCCTGAAGTCTGCCGTGTGCGGCGCCCCCCTCGGGCGCCGCACCGCGGCCAATCCATTCGCATAGGCGCTTGCCGCCACTGCACAGCGGGCATGCACTGCCCTGTCCTCAGGCTCGCCCGCGCTGACGACACCTTGGCGGACGCGATCTGACGGAGCACGACGCGCCCCTCGCCGCACGTCGAGGCGCACGTAGGGCACGCCCGTAGCGGCAATGCGCGGCCGGTGCCGCACCGTTTCCAGAAAACATCGGCTACCCGACACCGGCGCTCTACCTCTCTGGTCTCTTGCGTTCGGACTTCCACGCATCCAGCGCCCGCGTCGTTGGCGCCCGAGTTGCGCCCGCGCACACCCGCATCATCGCCTCGGCGCTCCGTCATCGGGCGCCGAGCGCCACCTCGGCGGGCGGACCGCGCTTTCCGAAGAATCGTGACATCCGAACCGTGGCGGGCCAGCTTCAATGACAAAGAGATTGCAAACAATTCGCATTTGCATGGAAAATGAACGCACTGCCCGCATCGCACCAGCGGCAGCGCCCTTCGCCAGCCACCCGACCCCGGCGCCGCGTCCGCCCCACTGGGGGACGGCGCTGTCCGCCGTCGGGCCGTCCTCCATCCTGCAAACCGAACCGCCCATGACCTCTCCGATCAAGCGCCGCAAACACACCGTGACCTGCCAGGCCGCGGCACCGACGACCCTCACCACCGCCATGCTGCTCGGCGGGCTGAGCCTGCTCTCCTCCGCGCACGCGGCGGCGGCCGACCAGCCCACGACGCTGGACCAGGTCGACGTGCAGGCCCAGCGCGCCAAGCGCTACCTGGTGGAAGTGCCGGATTCGCCGAAGTTCACCCAGCCGCTGATCGACACCCCGCAGACCCTCAACATCATCGGCAAGGACCTGTTCAACGAACAGGGCGCCACCACGCTCACCGAAGCGCTGCGCAACAGCCCCGGCGTGGGCACGTTCTATGTCGGCGAGAACGGCAATACCAGCACCGGCGATGCGATCTACATGCGCGGCTTCGACAGTTCCAGCAGCATCTTCGTCGACGGGCTGCGCGACCTCGGTTCGATCTCGCGCGACGTCTTCAACATCGAGCAGATCGAGGTCGAGAAAGGCCCGGCCGGCACCGACAACGGGCGTAGCGCGCCGACCGGCGCGATCAACCTGGTGAGCAAGCAGGCGCACCTGGACAACGCCAGCAGCGCCACGCTGTCCGGCGGCGACCATGGCCAGCGCCGTGCGACCGCGGACTGGAACCAGGCCCTGGGCGCCAGCAGTGCGCTGCGGGTGAACGTGATGGGCCAGGACAGCGACGCCATCGGCCGCGACCATGTCGCCAACAAGCGCTGGGGCCTGGCCTCGTCGCTGGCGTTCGGCCTGGGCACCGAGACGCGCTACCTGCTCGACCTGCTGTACGTGAAGCAGGACAACGTGCCCGACGGCGGCGTGCCGACCATCGGCCTGCCCGGCTACAGCTCGCCCGATCCCACGCGGCCGTGGCTCGGCGGCGCCGCGCGCGTGGACAGCGCCAACTTCTACGGCACGCGCGCCGACCACGACGACGTGACCGCGAAGATGGGGACCTTCCGCATCGAGCACGACGTGTCCGACACGGTCAAGCTGACCAATACCGCGCGCTGGGGCCGCAACGAACAGGATTATCTGCTGTTCGCGTTCATGCCCAACGCCGCCAACCTGCGCACGCCGAATCCGGCCGATCCGGCGACTTGGACGGTGGCGCGCAGCCTGCCGACCTTCAAGGACCAGCAGTACACCCTGCTCGCCGACCAGTTGAACCTGCGCGTGGACTTCGCCACCGGCGCGGTGCAGCACAACCTCAGCACCGGCGTGGAAGTCTCGCGCGAGGAGTTGCGCAGTTGGGGGCACAACCTCGTCGACCGCGCCGCCTGGCTGGCGGCCAATCCGGCCAACCTGTATGCGCCGGACTGGAACACCACGCCGCTGCGCACGGCGCGCAACGGCGCGCGCAGCCATGGCACCACCACCACCTACTCGGCCTACGCCTTCGATACGCTGAAGTTCGGCGACAACTTCCTGGTCACCGCCGGCGTGCGCGCCGACCGCTACAAGACCGACTTCGACAGCCTGGTCTGCACGTCCGCCACCTCCACCGCCGCGCCCTGCGCCACCGTGGTCGGCCTGGACACCGACATCGCCGACACGTTGTTCAGCTGGAAACTCGGCGCGGTCTACAAGGCCAACGAGGACGTGAGCGTGTACGCGAACTTCGCCACCTCGCAGCAGCCGCCCGGCGGCAGCACGCTGGAACTGAGCGCCTCGGCCAACAACGCCAACAACCCGCGCTTCGACCCGCAGAAGGCCAGGACTGCCGAGGTCGGCACGAAGTGGAACTTCCTCGACGACGCGCTGTTCGCGACGCTGGCGCTGTTCCGCACCGACGTGAACAACGAGATCGTGCAGGGCAGCGACGGGCTGTACTACCAGAGCGGCGAGAAACGCGTGCAGGGCATCGAACTGTCGGCGGTGGGCAAGCTGACCGAGCGCTGGTCGCTGTCCAGCGGCTACACCAAGCTGGATGCGCGGGTGCGGCAAGGCACGACCGTCTCGCAGGACGGCAGTCAGGACCTGGCCTACACGCCGGACAGTGCGTTCACCGCCTGGACCACCTACACCCTGCCGTTCGGACTGACCGTCGGCGGCGGTGTCCGTTACTCGGGCGAGATGAAGCGCGGCCGCGACGGCGCGGTCGGCACGCCGGCGTTCGTGAAGTCGTACACGGTGTGGGACGCGGTGCTGAGCTATCCGGTCAACGACCACGTGGCGCTGCGCCTGAATGCCTACAACCTGTTCGACAAGGACTACGTCGCCGCCATCAACAAGAGCGGCTTCCGCTACACGCCCGGCGCGCCGCGCTCGGTGCTGCTGACCGCCGAGGTCCGGTTCTGACCGACCGCACCTGCCAGTGCGCGGTGGACGCCCTATCCTGGGCGTCCACCGCCGGAGCGCCCCATGCTGCTGCACATTCCCGACATCCTGACGGCCGATGAGGTCGCGCGGTTTCGCCAGGCACTGCAATCTGCCGACTGGGTGGACGGCCGCGAGACCGTCGGTACGCAAGGCGCGCAGGTCAAGCGCAACCAGCAACTCGCCGATGCCTCGCCGCTGAAGCAGGACCTCGGCCAGGCGGTGCTGAGCGCCCTGGCGCGCAGCCCGCTGTACTTCGCCGCGGCGCTGCCGCTGCGCACCATCCCACCGCGCTTCAATCGCTACACCGGCGGCGGCAGCTACGGCCTGCACGTCGATGGCGCGGTGATGACCCAGGCCGCCACCGCCGCGCAGCCGGCGCTGACCGTGCGCAGCGACCTGTCCTGCACCCTGTTCCTCAGCGCGCCGGAGGAGTACGACGGCGGCGAGCTGCTGATCCACGACACCTACGGCGAGCACGAGGTCAAGCTGCCTGCGGGCGATCTGATCCTGTATCCGTCCAGCAGCCTGCACCGGGTGGCGCCGGTGACCCGCGGCGCGCGCCTGGCCTCGTTCTTCTGGGTACAGAGCCTGGTGCGCGACGCCGGCCGGCGGCAGACCCTGTTCGACCTGGACACCGCGATCCAGGCGCTGACCGCCAGCGGCACGGACGCGGCGGCGCTGCTGCGCCTGACCAACGTCTACCACAACCTGCTGCGCGACTGGTCGGAGACATGAGCGCGCGCGGCAATCGGAACGCCGCACACGCCATCGGCGCACGCTCGCGCGGCGGCGGATGCCGTCACGCCGGCGTTGCATCGCCGCGCTTCGTTGTCGCGTGAGCGGCCCCGCGTCGCCGCCGGCGACACGCCCCAGCGCCGGCATCGCCACGCTGCACGGCAGCAGCATGGGCACGCGCTGGAACGCCAGGCTGCTGCCGCCCCACGGCAGCGATCCGCACACGCTGCGCGACGCGATCCAGGCGCAGCTGGATCTGGTCGTCGCGCAGATGAGCACCTGGGACGCGCGATCGGACCTCAGCCGCTACAACCGCGCCGATGCCGGCACCTGGCACACCTTGCCCGGCGCGCTGGACACGGTGCTGCATTGCGCGGTGGAGGTGGCGCAACGCAGCAGCGGCGCCTTCGATCCCACGATCGGCACCGTGCTCGGCCTATGGGGCTTCGGTGCCACCGCCGGGAATCGGCGCGTGCCCGACGCCACGGCGCTGCGACAGGCCCGCGCCGCGGGCGACTGGCGCCGGCTGAGCGTCGACGCGCAAGGCCGCTGGCACCAGCCTGGCGGGCTGCACCTGGATCTGTCGGCGATCGCCAAGGGCTACGGCGTCGACCTGGTGGTCCGGGCGCTGCAGGCGCGTGGCGTGGAAAGCGCACTGGTGGAGGTCGGCGGCGATCTCTACGGCTATGGCCGCAAGCCGGATGGGCAGGCGTGGCGGGTGCTGCTCGAGGCGGCCCCGGAAGACTACCTGCGTGGCGATGCACCGCCGCGCACGCTCGCGGTCGACGGCCTGGCGGTGGCCACCTCCGGCGACCGCTGGCACCACTTCGAACAGGATGGCCGGCGCTACGGGCACCTGCTGGACCCACGCAGCGGCCAGCCGATCGCGGCAACGCTGGCCACGGTCACCGTGGCCGCCGCCGATGCCATGCGGGCCGATGCCTGGGCCACCGCGCTCGGCGTGCTGGGCGCCGAGGTGGGCCTGGCCTGTGCCGAGCGCGAAGGCCTCGCGGTGCGCTTTCTGCTGCGCCAGGACGGTGGCGTGCAGGAACGGCGCAGCAGCGCCTTCGCCGCGCTGGCGCAGGCCTGAGCGCAGCGCGCTGCTCCTCCACGCGCCGCGGTCACGAGGAACACCCGTCACCGCGCGACACACCGCGCCGGTGCGTGCCGGAGGACACGCCGCTACTCCGCCTTTGGGGGCTGCGGTGACAACTGCGGGCTCTGCTTCTGCGGCGGCGACGCCAGGCGTGCCACACCACCATACCTTCATGCCGTCACGCCCTCAGCGCGCGGCCGGCAGCCCCATGCGCTGCAGTTCGAACACATAGCCCTTGCCGCGCACCGTGCGGATCCATTGCGGCACCAGCGGGTCGTCGCCGAGCTTCTGGCGCAACCGCGAGACCTGCAGATCGATGCCGCGGCTGCCCGCCACTGCGCTGGCCTCGCCGTCGCCCAGCGCCGTCCGCAGCACTTCGCGGCTGAGCACCTCGCCCGGCTGTTCGAGGAACACCGCCATCAGCCGCAGTTCGCCCGGCGACAGCGGGATCGTCCGTCCGTCCGGCGCCACCGCCTGGTGACGCGCGGCATCGACCTGCCAGCCGCCGTGCGCGGCCGGCGGTGGCTGCGTCGCACGCACCCGGCGCAGCACGGCGTTGAGCCGCGCCACCAGTTCGCGCAGGTCGGGCGGCCGCACCAGGAAGTCGTCCGCCCCCAGATCCAGCCCGATCACCCGGTCCACCGGTTCGGCGCGGTCGGCCATCATCACGATGGCGATGTCGCCGCGGTCGCGCAGTTGCCGGCACAGGCGCAGGCCTTCGGCGCCGTCGAGGCCGGCGTCGAGGACCACCGCGTCGTAATGCCCGGCCGCCAGTTGCGCCTGCAGGTGCGGCGCGCTGTCGGCGTCGTGCGTCTGCAGGTTGAAGCAGGCCAGGTAATCGCGGATCCGATCGCGCAAGGCCGCGTCCGCGTCCGCTACCAGGATTTTTGCCAGCCACCTGTTGTCCGAGAGCACCTGTCGGCTTCCGCTGAGCGGCCCGGATGGCCGCGCCCGCGCATTGGACGCGGTCGGCGCCGACGCCGCAAGACCCGCGCGCGGGGTCGCGCAGGCTCAGTCCGTGGGCGTCGGCGCGGCCTCGAGACGCATCGCCAGCAACTCCCCACCCCCGCTCAAAGCGAAGCGGCGCCTGGCATCGGCGGCCAACCAGGCGCTGTCGCCGGCCGCCAGTGGCGGCAGTCCGCTGGCCGCATCGAACTGCGCTTGCCCTGCCAGAAGATGAACGGCCCAGGCGACACCGGGTTCGGCGAAGAACAACATCGGCCCGACCAGCGGCCGGTGCAGCAGTTGCGTGCGCAGCCGGTCACGTCGCCACATGAGATTGAAATCGTGGGTCGGCCCGTCCAGCAACTCGCCGCGCAGCGGCCGCTCGCCGGCGAAGCGCAGGCGCGCATACGGGTCCTGCAGCACCTGCTCCTCGCCATCGTCGAAGCGCAGGCGCACGCCGTTGCCGCGCAGCAGGACCAGTTCGCGGTCGATCCCGGGGAAGGCGGAGAACGCGGCATCCTGCTCGATCTCGGCGATGGACAGGCGCAGCAGCCAGTCGTCGCCGGATGCCGGCAGGCGCAGGATCTCCCCGGTCCAGCCCAGGCCATTGCGCCAGCGTTCGCGGCGATACGCGTTGGCGGGAATCACCCGCGCGGGCAGCATGTACCGGTCCATCCGCACATTCTGCACGATCGCGGCATCGGCGCCTGTCCCCGGCCAGCCGGCAGGGCCACGCAAGACGCGCCATGGCCCCCAAAAAAACATCGCCCGGCTGCACGTCACTGTGCAACGCCGGGCGACGATGTACCTCCCTGTCGGCTTCCTGCCTTCCCCCCTTCGCGTCCTGCTCAGTGAGGCTGCGGCCGCGCGTCCAGCGCCGGCCCTATCCTTTCGTTGCAAATCCCTTTAACGCCTTTCCACCGGCTTGGCAGCTGCCTGCTTGGCGGCTGTCGGCGCGGGTGCCTTCGTGGCGCCCACATCGATCCGGTCGCGGTTCCGTTCGACCGTCTTGAGTCCGATGCCTTTCACCAGGGCCAGTTCCTCGGCGCTCTTGAAAGGTCCGTGCGCCTGCCGGTAGTCGACGATCGCCTGAGCCTTGGAGGCTCCCACGTTCACCAACACCTGGTCGATTTCCTCCGCTCCAGCGGAGTTGATGTTGACCTTGTCCGCGGCGAGCGCGGAACCGGACAGCATCAGGGCAACGACCAGCGACTTCAGGACCACGATAAAAGACTGCATGGCAACGCTCCTTGTGACTTGGATGGGGACTTCGCCGGCCTTTCCTGCCGGCGTGGTCAGCATCGCTCGCCACATGGGTACAGCCTATCGTCGGAGCGCGTCACAAACAGCAGGTAAACGGCGCGTCGACGTGTAGGAAAAACCCTACACCGGCACCGGGGCGTAGAATGACTGCACACGTGTGCAATCACTTCGGAGTTTTTCATGGACAGTGCCAAGATCGACCGTTTCCTGAGCGAAAAGTGGGATGACGACATCGTCCCGCAACTGGTCGATTACATCCGCATCCCCAATAAATCGCCGATGTTCGACGCCGATTGGGTCGCGCACGGCTACATGGCCGATGCGGTGGCGCTGATGGAGCGCTGGGCGCGGGCGCAGGCGATCCCGGGCCTGCAGGTGGAGGTGGTGCAACTGGAAGGCCGCACTCCGTTGATCTACCTGGAAGTGCCGGCCAGCAGCGAGGCGACCGGCGAGGACACGGTGCTGCTGTACGGGCACCTGGACAAGCAGCCGGAAATGTCCGGCTGGGACGCCGACCTGGGTCCGTGGACCCCGGTGCTCAAGGGCGACCGCCTGTACGGCCGCGGCGGCGCGGACGACGGCTACGCGCTGTTCGGTTCGCTGGCGGCGATCCAGGCGCTGCAGGACCAGGGCATCCCGCACGCACGCTGCGTGGTGCTGATCGAAGCCTGCGAGGAATCGGGCAGCTACGACCTGCCCGCCTACGTCGACCACCTGGCGGCGCGGATCGGCAAGCCCTCGCTGGTGGTGTGCCTGGATTCGGGCTGCGGCAACTACGAGCAACTGTGGTGCACGACCTCGCTGCGCGGCCTGGCCGGCGGCAACTTCAGCGTCAAGGTGCTCAGCGAAGGCGTGCATTCGGGCGACGCCTCCGGCGTGGTGCCGTCGAGCTTCCGCGTGCTGCGCGACCTGCTGTCGCGGCTGGAGGACGAGGCCACCGGCAAGATCAAGGTCGACGGCCTGTACGCCGAGATTCCCGAGGAGCGGCTGGCGCAGGCGCGCAAGGTCGCCGAGGTGCTGGGCGACGAGGTCTACAGCAAGTTCCCGTTCCTGCCCGGCATGCGGCCGATGCACGAGGACCTGTCCGAGCTGGTGCTCAACCGCACCTGGCGCCCGGCGCTGTCGGTGACCGGTGCCGACGGGCTGCCGCCGCTGGCCTCGGCCGGCAACGTGCTGCGCCCGGAGACCGCGGTGAAGCTGTCGCTGCGCCTGCCGCCGACGCTGGACGGCAAGCGCGCCGGCGAACTGCTGAAAGAAGTGCTGCTGCGCGACCCGCCGTATGGCGCCGAGGTGTCGCTGGCGCTGGAGAAATCCTCCTCCGGCTGGAACGCGCCGGCACAGTCGCCGTGGCTGACCGACGCGATCGAATCGGCTTCGCAGGCGGCCTTCGGCAAGCCGGCGATGTACATGGGCGAAGGCGGCTCGATCCCGTTCATGGGCATGCTCGGCGAGAAGTTCCCCGGCGCGCAGTTCATGATCACCGGCGTGCTCGGCCCGCATTCCAACGCACACGGCCCCAACGAGTTCCTGCACATCCCGATGGGCAAGCGGGTCACCGCCTGCGTGTCGCGGGTGATTGCGGCCCACCACGCCGCCAGCCTGCGCGGCGAGACCACCGGCAGCGCCGCGGTGGCCGGCGGCGAGCAGCATGGCGGGCACGGCTGCTGTTGAGAGGCCGGGATTGGGGAGTCGGGATTGGGGATTGGCGGAGCCGGTTTCCTGGCTGCCTGACTTCCCTGGTTTGCTGCAGGAGAGGCGTCGGTCCAAACGCGACGCCTCATCCGTGGCGTGATCGCTGGTAGCGTGAGCGGCCAGCCCCGTTGGGTTGGGCCGCCTGCGCCGCGCACGCAAGCATCGACGCCATCACCGTCGATCTGGCACGATCCGACGCTGATTCCCTTCCGCGTCCGGATCGCTCTCCATGCACACTCTGTTCGGCAGCGACAGCTGGCTCTACATCATCCTGGTGGGCTTCGTGGTCGGCCTGCTGGCGCGTTTCCTCGGCCCCAGCAGCGGGCGCTCCGGCTGCCTGTTCACCGTGCTGCTGGGCATCGCCGGCGCGTTGCTGGCCGGTTGGTTCGGCCACTACATGGGCTGGTACAGCCGCGGCGAGCCGGCGGGCTTCCTCGGTGCGCTGCTCGGCGCCATCGCCCTGCTCGCCTTGTTGCGGCTGTTCTCCAGCAAACGCTGAGGCACGCGGCGCCGCTCGCCACGGCGGCGGCGCCCGTTTACGCTGTGCGGCTCGTTTCCGCCACAGCCTGCCGATGAGCGCCAGCCCGACCGTTCCCGATGTCCTTGCGGCACGCGCCGCGCACCGCCTGGCCTGGGCGCGCACGGCCCTCGACGACGCACAGGCGACGCTGGAGCGCGCCTCGGTGGACGCCGGCCAGCGCAGCTACTGGCGCAGCCACGGCCGCGGCATCAGCCGCATCGTGATGGATTCGCCGCCAGACCTGGAAGACGTGCGGCCGTGGCTGCGCATGCACGCCCTGCTGGAGAGTGGCGCGGTGCGGGTGCCGGAAATCCTGGCGCAGGACGCGGAGGCCGGTTTCCTGCTGCTGGAAGACCTGGGGCAACCGACCCTGGCACAACGCCTGGACACGACCACGGCGGACGCGCACTTCGACGCGGCGCTCGGCCAGTTGCTGCGGCTGCAGGCCATCGCGCCGCCACCGGGAATGGGCGTGTTCGGCGAGGCGCTGCTGCAACGCGATGCCGGGCTGTTCGAAGACTGGTTCCTGCAGCGCCACCTGGGGATCACCCTGGAGGCCGACGAGCGCGCAGCCCTGCACGGGGTGCAGCGCCAGCTCATGGACAACGCGCTGGCGCAGCCGCAGGTGCTGGTGCATCGCGACTTCATGCCGCGCAACCTGATGCCGGCAGCCGACGGCCCGGCGGTGCTGGATTTCCAGGACTGCGTGGTCGGGCCGGTGGCCTACGACCCGGTCAGCCTGTTCAAGGACACCACGGTCAGCTGGCCGCTGGCGCAGGTGGACGCATGGCTGGCCGGTTATCACGCGCGCGCGCTGCAGGCCGGGATCCCGGTGCCGCCGCTGGCGCAATTCCTGCGCGACGCCGAGTGGATGGGCGTGCAGCGCCACCTGAAGAACCTGGGCATCTTCGCGCGGCTCAACTACCGCGACGGCAAGGCCTGGTACCTGGACAACGTACCGCGCTTCATCGCCTACCTCGACGAGGCGTTGCCGCGGCACCCCAGCCTGCAGCCGCTGGCGCAACTGCTGCAGACGCGGATCAAGCCGGCCCTGGCGCAGCACGCGGCGGCCGGCGCATGAAGGCGCTGATCTTCGCCGCCGGCCTGGGCGAGCGCATGCGTCCGCTGACCGCGCACACGCCCAAGCCGCTGCTGGCGGTGGGCGGCACGCCGCTGATCGTCTGGCACCTGCGCAAGCTTGCCGCGCTCGGCGTGCGCGAGGTGGTGATCAACACCTCCTGGCTGGCCGAACAGTTCCCGCAGACGCTCGGTGACGGCAGCGCGTTCGGGCTGCACATCGCCTATTCCTACGAAGGCGCCACGCCGCTGGAAACCGGCGGCGGCATGCTGCACGCGCTGCCGCTGCTCGGCGAGGCGCCGTTCCTGCTGGTCAACGGCGACATCTGGACCGACTTCGATTTCGCCCGGCTGGCGCCGGAGCCGCCCGGCCTGGCGCAACTGGTGCTGGTGGACCCGCCGGCCTATGCCGCGCACGGCGATTTCGCCCTGCAGGACGACGGGCACGTGCACAACGCCGGCGACCCGCTGCTGACCTACGCCGGCATCGGCATGTACCGCCCGGCCCTGCTGCGCGACTGGCAGACCATCGCCGCGCCGGCACCCGCCGCGTCCGGCGCGCCGCCCCGCTTCTCGGTGGTACCGCTGCTGCGCGCGCAGGCCGAACAGGGGCGCCTGCACGGTCTGCGGCACTACGGCCGCTGGACCGATGTGGGGACGCCGCAGCGGTTGGCAGAACTGGATGAGGTGCTGGGAATCGGGAATGGGGAATCGGGAATGGGGAAAAGCTGAGTCCCGCGAGCTTCGGCAGCCTCAACCGCGGCATGTGTTGTCGCTCACCCCAGATCGCAGGTTCAAATCCTGCCCCCGCCACTATCTTTGCCTGCAGCGGCAATCAGTGCATCGATTGCAACTGCTTTTTGCTTTTCCGGCTTCTGCGTACTGCTTCAGTTCTCGCGCTTCAGCTTTTCCCCATTCCCGATTCCCCACTCCCGATTCCCGGCCCTTCCAACACCCTGCGCAAGAACGGCACCGTCACCCGCCGCTGCGCCGCCAGCGATTCGCGGTCCAGGCGCTCCAGCAGGCCGATCAGGCCGGTCAGGTCGCGTCCGGCATGGGTCAGCAGCCAGTCGATCGCCGCGTCTTCCAGCACCAGGCCGCGGCGCTGGGCGCGTTCGCGCAGGACCGCGGCACGACCGGTGTCGTCCAGCGGAGCCAGCGCGATGCGGGTGCACTGCGACAGCCGCGAGCGCAGATCCGGCAGGCTGAGCGCCAGGCCGTCGGGCATCGCCTGCGCGGTGTACAGCAGGGTTACCCCGGCGCTGCGCGCGCGGTTGTGGAAATCGAACAGCGCCACTTCGTCCTCGCGCTGCCCGGCGATCGCTTCCAGGCCGTCGAGGGCGACCAGGTTGCGTCCTTCCAGCGCCTCCAGCGCATCGCGCAGGCGCCCGGCGGCGGCCTGCAGCGGCAGGTAGGCGGCGCTGCGCCCGGCCTGTTCGGCGGCCGCGCACACCGCCAGGGCCAGATGGGTCTTGCCGGTGCCGGCGGGGCCGGACAGGTACACCCAGTCGTCGGCGGCGCCGTCGGCCACCGCCTGCAGCTGCGCCAGCAGCCCGTCCGGCGCGCCCAGATAGCGGTCCAGGCGCTGTTCCGGCGGATAGCGCAAAGCCAGCGGCAGTTGCGGCACGCTCACGGCTGGTCGGGGCTGCGCGGCGGCAGTTCGATGATGGTGGTGCGCTCGGTGACGGTGTCCAGCAGGATCGCCGACTTCTCGCCCGCGTACAGCTCGCTCTGCCGGTACTGCTCGTGCAGGTAGTGCAGCAGCACGTTGGCCACCGCCGCCACCGGCAAGGCCAGCAGCATGCCGAGGAAACCGAACAGCTGGCCGCCGGCCATCACCGCAAAGATCACCGCCACCGGATGCAGGCCGATCTTGTCGCCGACGATGCGCGGGGTCAGCACGTAGCTCTCCAGCAACTGGCCGACGGTGAACACCACGCCGACCAGGATCAGCAACTGCAGGTCGAAGCCCTTGGCCTGCACGAGCGCGGCCAGCACCGCCAGCAGGATGCCGGTGGTGGCGCCCAGGTAGGGGATGAAGCTGATCAGGCCGGCGACGATGCCGATCAACAGGCCGAGCTTGAGCCCGACCAGGGTCAGGCCGCCGGCGTAGATCACGCCCAGCGCCAGCATCACCAGGAACTGGCCGCGGATGAACGCGCCCAGCACCTCGTTGGACTGCTGCGCCAGGCGGGTGATCGTGCCGACGTGGTTGCGCGGAATGGTGGCGGCGACGCGCGCGACCAGCAGGTCCCAGTCGCGCAGGAAGTAGAAGGTCAGGATCGGCAGCAGCACCAGGTTGACCACCCAGGTCACCATCGCGAAGCCCGAGCGCGACAGGTAGCCGAAGAAGGTCGCGGCGACGCCGCCGGCCTGCTGCCAGTGCCCGCGGATCCAGTCGATCAGCCGCTCCGGGTCCAGCCAGGCCATCAGTTCCAGCCCGGTCTTCTGCTCGGCCCACGGGATCGCGGTGCCGATGAACCAGTCGCGCGCCTGCGGCAGCACGTCGATGAAGGTGACGATCTGCCGCTCCAGCATCGGCACCAGGATCACCAGCGCCAGCACCAGCAGCAGGACCATCAGCACGAACACCAGGGTCACCGCCATGTTGCGCGAGCGCCCGGCGCGCTCCAGGCGGTCCACCAGCGGATCGCCGAGCCAGCCGAGCAGCAGCGCCAGCACGAACGGGGTCAGGATCGGCGCCAGCAGCCACACCACCCACAGCACGCCGACGATCACCGCCGTCCATTTCAGGCGGCGCAGGAACAGCGCGATCTCGGCTTCGGGCGACAACGTCATTTGAGGCGGTACTCCGTCGGCTCGCTGTTGAGGATCACCGGACCCTCGACCGGCGCGACCACCGGCTGCAGCGCGCCGTCCGGGCCGAGCATGCGGTTCAGCCCGGACACGCCGCTGAGCAGGTCCAGATCCAGTTCCAGGCGATCGCCGTCGGCGCGGATCGGCACGATGCGGCGCACCACCGAGGCGTTCTGCAGCGCGGCGGAGGCGCGCAGGTAGTCGTCGGCGCTGCGGATGCCGGTGATCACCACGCGGTAGATCCCGGCCGGGCCGGCGCTGACCGCCTTGGCGTAGCGCTTGACCAGGGCGTCGGCGGCACCGTCGGCGCCGCTGGCCATGGCGCGGCGCGCGTCGGCATCGCTGGCCGACCAGGTCGACAGCACCTTGCCGCCGTCCACGAAGGTCCAGTCGGCGGTCCAGCCGCCGGCCTTGCCGCGGTAGAGCTTGCCGATCAGCTGCATCGGCGGGCTGTAGCGCGACGAGGCGCTGGCCACCGCGGCGGTGTCCTGGCGCCAGATCGCGCCGGCCAGTGCCTGCTCGGCGGCGTTGCCGGTGGGCAGACCCAGGCGGAAGCCGCGCTCGATCGCGCGGTCGAGCAGGCTGCGCGCGGCATTGGACTGCTGCACACCGACCAGGCGTGGGCCGCTGCCGTCGTCGATGGCCAGCCACACGACCGGCTTGGGCCGCGGCTGCGGCCACACCGGCAGGCCCAGCGCCGCGGCCAGGCCGTCCACGTCCTGCGGGCGGAAGCGCGCCACCAGGATGGTGCGGAAGGTCGGCGCGCCGCTCGGCGAGGTGCCCTGGTCCTGGCGGTAGTCGAAGGTATCCACCAGGTTCTTGGCGTTGCGCAGCGCCTGGGTCACCCCGGGCCGCGACATCACGCCCTTGTCGCCGGAGATCTTGCCCAGCACCACGCCGAGCGCGCGGGACAGCGCGCCGTTGCGGTCGCCCTCGCTCTGGCTGTTGACCGGCACTTCGGCATCGTAGGGGCCGGTGGCGCCGGCCACGTCGCCCTCGGTGCGCAGCTCGGCCTGGGCCAGGGCGGTCGCGGCGGGCAGGCACAGCGCGAAAGACAGGAGGAAGGCAAGGCTGCGGCGCATGAAGGGTCCAGTACTCGGCGTATCCGGGGCGAATTGTTGCCCGAATGCGGGCCTAGCGCCAATGCGGCCTGTTAAAATCGCCGTCTTTCCGCCGACCCCGCCGCCCGTGACCACTTCCCAGCCCCCCGCCGCCGCCCCGTTGACCTACCGCGACGCCGGCGTCGACATCGATGCCGGCAACGCCGTCGTCGAACGCATCAAGCCCCTGGTCAAGCGCAGTTTCCGCCCCGAGGTGATGGGCGGGCTGGGCGGCTTCGGCGCGCTGTTCGACCTGTCCGGCAAGTACCGCGAGCCGGTCCTGGTGTCCGGGACCGACGGCGTCGGCACCAAGCTGAAGCTGGCGCAGCAGCTCGGCCGCCACGACACGATCGGCATCGACCTGGTCGGCATGTGCGTCAACGACGTGCTGGTGCAGGGCGCCGAGCCGCTGTTCTTCCTGGACTACTTCGCCACCGGCAAGCTCGACGTGGAGACCACCGTGGCGGTGGTCGGCGGCATCGCCCGCGGCTGCGAACTGGCCGGCTGCGCGCTGATCGGCGGCGAAACCGCGGAAATGCCCGACATGTACCCGCCGGGCGAGTACGACCTGGCCGGTTTCACCGTCGGCGCGGTGGAGAAGTCGCAGTTGCTCGACGGCGCCCGGGTGCGCCAGGGCGACGTGCTGATCGGCATCGCCTCCTCCGGCCCGCATTCCAACGGCTACTCGCTGATCCGCCGCATCTACGACCGCGCCGGGCGCCCGGACGCGCTGCAGGTCGGCGGCGTGGCCCTGGCCGACGCGCTGATGGCGCCGACCGCCCTGTACGTCAAGCCGATCCTGTCGCTGCTGCGCGACCAGGGCGAAGGCATCCACGCCATGGCGCACATCACCGGCGGCGGCCTGACCGAGAACATCATCCGCGTCATCCCGGACGGCCTGGGCCTGGACATCCGCGCCAGCGCCTGGACCCTGCCGCCGGTGTTCGAGTGGCTGCAGCGCGAAGGCGCGGTGGCCGACAGCGAGATGTGGCGCACCTTCAACTGCGGCATCGGCTTCGTGCTGGTCGCCGCGCCGGAGCAGGTGGCCGCCCTGGAACGCAGCCTGGACAGCCTGGGCCTGGCGCACTGGCAGATCGGCGCGGTCGTGGCCGCCGCGGACGCCGGCGAACGCGTCCACATCGGCTGAGCCGCGTGGCGGCAGCCAAGTGCGCCTGGCGGGCCACGTGTCGGTTCGGCGCGTCGCTGCCGGCAGCGACGTTCCCGCCCGACACGGTGTCGGGCCGGCGGCCGCTGCAGGCGCGGCACCGTCCGTCCGCCAGTGCCCTGCCCCGGACGTTCGCCCGATGACGCTTCGCCTCGCCGTGCTCGCCTCCGGCCGCGGGTCCAACCTGCAGGCCATCCTCGCCGCGATCGCCGCCGGCACCCTCGACGCCGAGGTGGTCGGCGTGTTCGGCGATCGCCCCGAGGCGCCGGCGCTGGCCATGGTCGCGCCGGACCGGCGCTGGTCGGCGCGGCCCAAGACCTTCCCCGACCGCGCCGCATTCGACCAGGCACTGGGCGACGCGGTCGCCGCGGTACAGCCGGACTGGGTGGTGTGCGCCGGCTACATGCGCATCCTCGGCGCCGGCATCGTGCAGCGCTTCGGCGGGCGCCTGCTCAACATCCACCCTTCGCTGCTGCCCAAGTACCGTGGCCTGCACACGCATGCGCAGGCCTTGGCGGCCGGCGACGCCGAACACGGCGCAAGCGTGCATTTCGTCGTGCCGGAGCTGGACGCCGGCGCGGTGATCGCACAGGTGCGGGTGCCGGTGCAGGCCGGCGACGGTCCCGACGACCTGGCGCAGCGCCTGCTCCCGCGCGAGCACCGGCTGCTGTGCGCGGTGCTGCGGCTGGCGGCGGCGGGCCGCCTGGCTGAACGGGACGGCAAGGTCTGGCTGGACGGTCAGTGCCGGTTTAGTCCGCTGCGCCTAGATTGCGACGACGTGCTGCTTCCCTGAATGCGCTGCCGCACCCGTCCGCGGCCCCTCCCCTCCTCCCTCCCGCTCACGCCAGCCGATCCCATGAAGCTCGCTCCGCGTCCGTTCGCCTTCCTCGTCGCGTCCGGCCTCGGCCTGCTGGCGCCCATCGTCGGCGCGCAGGTCGCGCCGGCGCCCGCCGCGCAGCCGGCACCGCAGACCGCCCCGGCTCCGGCCACGCCCGCCACCAGCACCCCTGCGCCGGCTTCCGCCGCCTCGCCGGCGCTGCCCGCCGAGGCCTGGACGCCGCCGCCGCTGCAGCCGTTCGTGGCCACCTACGACGCCCTGTACAAGGGCAAGCCGGCCGGCGACGCGCGCATGGACGTGGTGCATACCGGCGGCGACCAATGGCGGGTCGACCTGGGCGTGCACGGCCGCAGCGGGTTCGCCAGCATCCTCGGCCTGAACATCGAGCAGAGCACGGTGTTCACGGTGGAGGACGGCCGCTACGTTCCGCAGAGCCAGAGCACGGTCAAGAAGGCGGTGTTCTTCGGCAAGAAGGTCACCGGCGTGTACGACTGGAAACAGGGCGTGGCGCGCTGGGACGGCGACCTGAAGAAGGACCGGCAGGCGCCGATCCCGCTGCAACCCGGCGACCAGAGCGCGCTGCTGCTCAACCTCTCGCTGATGCGCGACGCGCAGCCGGGCAAGACCATGACCTACCGCTTCGTCGACGTCGGCCGGGTGCGCGAACATGTCTACCGCGCCGCCGACCAGACCGAGACCGTGCAGGTCGGCGACATCAGCTACGACGCATTGCGGGTGTCGCGCACCAACGGCGGCCGCAATGAGACCATCCTGTGGATCGCCAACGGCGTGCCGACGCCGGTGCGCATCCTGCAGCGCGAAGACGGCGAAGACCGCATCGACCTGCGCCTGACCGAATACCAAGGAGCCTGACCATGACCCGCATCGCCCGCCCGCTGACCGCCCTCGCCGCCGCCCTGCTGGCCACGGCGAGCCTGCCCGCCCTGGCCCTGGAGCCGTTCACCGCGGACTACCAGGCCAGCTACATGGGCATGCAGGCCAACGGCGTGATGACCCTGGCCAAGGAAGGCGGCAACCGCTGGCGCTACAGCCTGGCGATCAAGAATCAGGTCGCCGACCTCAGCCAGAGCACCGTGTTCGAGGAAAAGGGCGGGCAGTTGCGTCCGCTCAGCAGCGACGACCGCTCGGTGTTCCTGATCAAGAAGAAGGCGGTGACCGCCAACTACGACTGGAGCACCGGCCAGGCGACCTGGGGCGGCGACCTCAAGCCCGACCGCCGCGGCCCGGTGAAGCTGCAGCCGGGCGACATGGACGCGCTGCTGATCAACCTGGCGATCGCGCGCGACGTCAACGCCGGCAAGACCCCCAGCTACCGCATGGTCGACGAGGGCCGCGCCAAGCCGATGACCTACCGCGTCGCCGGCAAGGAAGCGGTCACCGTCAACGGCAAGACCGAGCAGGCGACCAAGGTCAGCCGCACCGACGGCTCCAAGGAAATCGTGGCCTGGATCGTGCCGGACATGCCCGTGCCGGTGCGCATCCTGCAGCGCGAGAACGGCCAGGACGCGCTGGACCTGACCATCAAGGCGTTGCGCTGAGGGGCCGGGATTGGGGAATCGGGATTGGGGAATCGTGACAGCAGTTCCCCGCGCGTGATCGTTCCCGTGTGAGGGCCGGGATTGGGGAGTCGCAGCAGCGGCTCCCCGCTCGGGTTTTTCCCATGTAGGAGCGGCTTCAGCCGCGACGCGGTGAGCCTGGATGGGATTCAGGATGGGAATCGCAGCAGCAGTTCCCAGCGCGTGGCGTCCCCATGTGGGAGGGGCTTCAGCCCCGACGCGAGTATGCGAATCGCCCTTCGGAAACCGGCGAGCGATTTGCAGAAGCCGCAAACGGCGCGAGTCAACGCCTATCCATGAAACATGCAACGGGGCGACAGGTAGCGCTCTCCCGCGCTGCACCACCACGGCGGGCGCCGCCCAGGCGGCGCCCTGCCCCGCGCCTTACTTCTTCTCCGCCGGCGCAGCCTTGAAGGTCGTGCGGCAATCCACGCGGATCTGCGCGCCGGTGCTGCGCCAGTAGAACGTGCTGCACTCGCGCGGGCCGTTCTGGGTGCGGCTCACGCCGACCGCGTAGAACGACTGCCAGATCTCGTCGCGGGTGACCTGGCCGTCGCCGTTCCAGTCCATGTCGCGCTCTTCGATGCCCTGGGTGATGGCGATGCCGGTGTACCAGGCATAGCCGACCCAGGCCAGCAGCACCACCACGATCGCCAGCAACACCTTGCGCCGGCGGCTGAAGCGGCCGCTGAGGATCATGCGACGCGCCGGATGGACGCGCCCAGCGCCCCCAGCTTCTCCTCGATGTTCTCGTACCCCCGGTCCAGGTGGTAGATGCGGTCGATGGTGGTGTCGCCGTCGGCGACCAGGCCGGCCAGGATCAACGAGGCCGAGGCGCGCAGGTCGGTGGCCATCACCGGCGCGCCGCTGAGCCGCTCGCTGCCGCGCACGATCGCGGTGTGCCCTTCGATCTGGATGTCCGCGCCCAGGCGCAGCAGTTCGTTGACGTGCATGAAACGGTTCTCGAAGATCGTTTCGTTGATCACGCCGACGCCGTCCGCCACGCAGTTGAGCGCCATGAACTGCGCCTGCATGTCGGTGGGGAACGCCGGATACGGCGCGGTGGTCAGGCTGACCGCGCGCGGGCGCTTGCCGTGCATGTCCAGGCGGATCCAGTCCTCGCCGGTCTCGATGCTGGCGCCGGCCTCGGTGAGCTTGTCCAGCACCGCGTCGAGGGTGTCGGCGCGCGCGCGGCGCACGGTGACGCTGCCGCCGGTCATCGCCGCGGCGACCAGGAAGGTGCCGGTCTCGATACGGTCCGGCAGCACCGCGTGGCGGCCGCCGGACAGGCGCTCCACGCCGTGCACGACGATGCGCGAGGTGCCCGCGCCTTCGATCTTCGCGCCCAGCGCGATCAGGCAGTCGGCCAGGTCGCTGACCTCCGGCTCCATCGCCGCGTTCTCCAGCACGGTGGTGCCGTCGGCCAGGGCCGCGGCCATCAGCACGTTCTCGGTGCCGGTGACGCTGACCATGTCGAACACGTAGCGGCCGCCCTTGAGCCGGCCGTTGCTGCTGGCCTTGATGTAGCCGTTCTCGACGCTGATCTCCGCGCCCAGCGCCTGCAGGCCCTTGATGTGTTGGTCGACCGGCCGCGAACCGATCGCGCAGCCGCCCGGCAGCGACACTTCGGCCGCGCCGAACTTGGCCAGCAGCGGGCCCAGCACCAGGATCGAGGCGCGCATGGTGCGCACCAGTTCGTACGGGGCGACGTGCTGGTGGACCTTGCGCGGGTCGACGGTGATCGCGCTGCCGCGCGAGAGGGTGCCTTCGTCGATGGTGACTTCCGCGCCCAGCTCGCCGAGCAGCTTCACCGTGGTGATCACGTCGTGCAGTTGCGGCACGTTGGTGATCTCCACCGGCGCATCGGCCAGCAGGGTCGCGCAGAGGATGGGCAGCACGGCGTTCTTGGCGCCGGAAATGTTCACTTCACCGTGCAGCGCGTTGCCGCCGGTCACTACGATTTTGGCCATGGGTCTCGTGGGGGAAAAGGGAAAAGGGGGAGAAACGGGCGCGCGGCGGCTCAGCCGGCGGCGCGCTCGGCCTGCTCGGGGGTCAGGGTGTTCAGGGCCAGCGCGTGGATCGCGCCGCCCATCAGATCGCCCAGGGTGGCGTAGACCATGCGGTGGCGCGCCAGCGGCAGCTTGCCGGCGAAGGTGTCGCTGACCACGGTGGCCTCGAAGTGCACGCCGTCGTCGCCCTGCACCTGCACGCGCGCGCCCGGCAGGCCGGCCTCGATGAGTTTACGGATGGTATCGGCGTCCACCGGGCTTTCCTCCTAAAATGGTCGGCCATTCTACCCCCCGACCGGCACCCGCATGGATGTATCGCCCCTGTCTCCCACGACGCCCGACGACGCCGGCCTGATCGCCAGCGGCCGCCGCGTGGTCGAGATCGAGCAGGCCGCACTGGCGGCGGTCGGCGCCCGCATCGGTGCCGAGTTCGCGGCCGCGTGCCGGTTGATCCTGGGCTCGCGCGGGCGCGTGGTCGCCACCGGCATGGGCAAGTCCGGCCACGTCGCGCGCAAGATCGCCGCCACCCTCGCCTCCACCGGCACCCCGGCGTTCTTCGTGCACCCGGGCGAAGCCGGGCATGGCGACCTGGGCATGATCACCGACGCCGACGTGGTCCTGGCGCTGTCCTACTCCGGCGAGTCCGACGAGATCCTGATGCTGCTGCCGGTGCTCAAGCGTCAGGGCAACGCGGTGATCGCGATGACCGGCCGCCCTCAGTCCACGCTGGCGCGCGAGGCCGACCTGCACCTGGACGTCAGCGTGCCGGCCGAGGCCTGCCCGCTGGACCTGGCGCCGACCTCCAGCACCACCGCCTCGCTGGCGCTGGGCGATGCATTGGCGGTGGCGCTGCTGGACGCGCGCGGCTTCACCGCCGACGACTTCGCCCGCTCGCACCCGGCCGGCAGCCTCGGCCGGCGCCTGCTGCTGCACATCACCGACGTCATGCACCGCGGCGACGAACTGCCCAAGGTGCGCGAGGACGCCAGCCTCAGCGAGGCGCTGGTGGAGATGAGCCGCAAGCGCCTGGGCATGACCGCGGTGGTCGACGCCGACGACCGCCTGCTCGGGCTGTTCACCGACGGCGACCTGCGCCGCGCCCTGGACAGCGCGCTGGACGTGCGCCAGACGCGCATCGCCGAGGTGATGACCCGGCAGCCGCGCACCATCGGCGCCGACCAGCTCGCCGCCGAGGCCGCACGGCTGATGGAGACCCATCAGATCAACGGCCTGATCGTGGTCGACGCGGCCGGCCGCGCGGTCGGCGCGCTCAACATTCACGACCTGTTGCGCGCCAGAGTGGTTTAACAGGCTGAACCCGTTCACTGCCCGCGGTGCCCCACACCGCTGGCCCTGGCCGCTGGAAAGCCGGCCTCCCCGCCCCGATATCCCGAACATGCCCTATTCCCCGCTGGCCGACCTCCCCGCCGACCTGATCGACCGCGCCGCCCGGATCCGCCTGGCGTGCTTCGACGTGGACGGCACGCTGACCGACGGCCGCCTGTACTACGACCGCGACGGCAACGAGAGCAAGGCCTTCCACGTGCTCGACGGCCAGGGGCTGGTGCAGTTGCGCCGGCACGGCATCGAGGTGGCGCTGATCACCGCGCGGCCGAGCCTGGCCGCGGAGAAGCGCGGCCAGGAGCTGGGCCTGCTGGTGCAGATCGGGGTCAAGGACAAGCGCGCCGGGGTGCAGGCCCTGTGCGACGAGCGCGGCATCGGCCTGGAGCAGGTCTGCTTCATGGGCGACGACCTGCCCGACCTGGCGCCGCTGCGCGTTGTCGGCCTGGCGGTGGCCCCGGCCAACGCCCACCCCTGGACCGCCGAACACGTGCACTGGACCACCCGTGCGCGCGGCGGCGAAGGCGCCGCCCGCGAACTGTGCGACGTGCTGCTGGCCGCCCAGGGCCACGTCCCCACCCTGCTGCAGGAGCATGGCGCATGAACTGGCGCACCACCCTCGGCGGCCTGCTGCTGGTCGGGGCGCTGATCAGCGGCTGGTCGGCCTGGAACCAACGCAGCAAGCCGAGCCGCAACCCTTCCGACGAAGCCAGCGTGGACTACATCGCCCGCGACTTCGAGATCGTCAGCCTGGACAAGCAGGGCAAGGAAGCGATGACCCTGCGCGCGCCGCAGATGGAACGCAGCCGCGCCGACCAGACGATGTCGATCGTGACCCCGCTGTTCCTGCTGCCCGACGCCAACGGCCAGCACTGGGAAATGCGCAGCAAGACCGGCTGGGTCAGCGCCGACGGCGACGAACTGCGCCTGCGCGGCGACGTCGCCGGCGACAGCCCCAAGGTGCCCAGCATCCCGCCCACCACCTTCCGTACCCAGAGCCTGGACGTCTTCCCGCAGACCAACAGCGCGCGCACCGCCGACCCGGTCACCATGACCCGGCCCGGTATGATGCAGACCGGCGTCGGCTTCCAGGTCGACCTGAAATCCCGGCAGTACAAGCTCCTTTCACAGGTCAAGTCCCGTTATGAACCGAATGCTGCCCGCTAAGCTCGCCCTGCTCGCCCTGCTGCTGCCGACCCTGGCGCTGGCCAAGTCGACCGACCGCAACCAGCCGATGGACATCAAGTCCGATGCGCAGGACGGCAACATGATGGCCGACGACGGCAAGGTCCGTTTCTTCGGCAACGTCGTGATCACCCAGGGCACGCTGGAAATCCATGCCGATACCGCCGACCTGTTCCGCAAGAACGGCGACATCGACCGTGTCGTCCTGACCGGCAAGCAGGCCACCCTGAAGCAGGAACTGGACGACGGTTCGCCGATGGACGCGGTCGCCGACAACATCGACTACAAGGTGCCGACCGACACGGTGATCCTCACCGGCAATTACCGGATGACCTCGCCCAAGGGCACCAACGCCGGCCAGCGCATGGTCTACAACACCAAGAGCGGCGACATGCAGGGCGGCGGCGACGGCACGCGCGTGCACACGGTGATCCAGCCGAAGAACGCGGCCGCTGCGCCGGCCGGCACGCCTGCGAACGGCGCCAAGCCCGCCGCCAAGCCTGCCGCGACGCCCGCAGAGGCCACCAAGTCGACCAAGCAAGGAGGCCAGTGATGCTGCTCGCCGAAGGCTTGCGCAAGCGCTACAAGCAGCGCGAAGTGGTGCGCGACTTCGCGCTGACCCTGGAGGCCGGCGAAGTGGTCGGCCTGCTCGGCCCCAACGGTGCCGGCAAGACCACCTGCTTCTACATGATCGTCGGCCTGGTCGACGCCGATGCCGGGCGCATCGTGCTCGACGGCAACGACATCACCGCGCTGCCGATGTACAAGCGCGCCAAGCTCGGCGTCGGCTACCTGCCGCAGGAACCGTCGGTGTTCCGGAAGCTCAGCGTCGCCGACAACATCCGCCTGGTGCTGGAACTGCGCGAGGATCTGGACAACGCCGGACAGGAACGCGAACTGGTGGCGCTGCTCGACGAACTGCAGATCAGCCACGTCGCCGACCAGCTCGGCGCCAGCCTCTCCGGCGGCGAGCGCCGCCGCTGCGAAATCGCCCGCGCGCTGGCGGCCAAGCCGCGGCTGATGCTGCTCGACGAACCCTTCGCCGGCGTCGACCCGATCTCGGTCGGCGAAATCCAGCGCATCGTCACCCACCTCAAGCAGCGCGGCATCGGCGTGCTCATCACCGACCACAACGTGCGCGAAACCTTGGGAATCTGCGACCGGGCGTATATCCTCAACGAGGGCAGCGTGTTGGCGCAGGGGGCGCCGGAAGCGCTGCTGGCCAACAGCGACGTGCGCCGCGTCTACCTCGGGGAAACCTTCAGGCTCTGACCGCGCACGCGCCGGCTACGCTCCTTCCGCGCTCGGTACAGGCATGAAAGCACGGCTGCAGACATCGCTGGGACAGCACCTGGTCATGACGCCGCAGTTGCGTCAGGCGATCAAGCTGTTGCAGATGTCCAGCGCCGAGCTGGAAGTGGAGATCGCCGAGGCGGTGGAGAGCAATCCGCTGCTGGAGTGGTCCGAGGACGCCGCACCGGCGTTCGAACGCAGCGAAGGCGCCGACCAAGGGCTTGACCACGCGGCAGGCGACACACGCAGCGACGGCGATGGCGACCGCGGCGAGGCCGCGCCGGCCAGCGACGGTACCGACTGGTCCGACACCGAATCGGCCTGGAGCGGCGGCAGCGGCGGTTCGTTCGACGACGACGACCTGGGCAGCGCGGCCGAGCGCGTGGCCGAGCCGGATACCCTGATCGACCACCTGCTGTGGCAGTTGCACCTGTCGCCGCTGTCCGCGCGCGACCGCAGCATCGGCGCGGCGCTGATCGATGCGCTGGACGACGACGGCTACCTGCGCGAGCCGCTGGCCGCGATCGCCGAGACCCTGCGCCCGGACATCGCCGCCGAGGAGGACGAGATCCTCACCGTGCTGCACCAGATCCAGCGCTTCGACCCGGCCGGCATCGCCGCGCGCACCCTGGGCGAATGCCTGACCCTGCAACTGGACACCCTGCCCGAGGACACGCCGGGGCTGGCGCTCGCCCGCACCATCGCCCATGGTCCGCTGGAACGGTTGCCGCGCAGCGGCGTGGCCGGGCTGGCCCACGAGCTCAAGCGCCCGACGGCGGAGGTCGACACCGCGGTCGCGCTGCTGCGCTCGCTGGACCCGCGCCCGGGCAAGCAGATCGGCGAACTGGGCAGCGACACCTACGTGGTGCCGGACTGCGTGGTCTGGCGCCAGCGCGGGGTGTGGCATGCGGCGCTGTCGGCGCACGCCCAGCCCAAGGTCACCATCCACCGCGGCTACGAGCGGCTGATCCGCCAATGCGGCGAAAGCGACGCCGGCTACCTGCGCGGACAACTGCAGGAAGCGCGCTGGCTGCTGAAGAGCCTGGAGGCGCGCGGCGAGACCCTGCTCAAGGTGACCCGCTGCCTGCTGAAACAGCAGGCCGGCTTCCTGGAATTCGGCGAACAGGCACTGCGGCCGCTGACCCTGCGCGAGATCGCCGGCGAACTGGGCCTGCACGAAAGCACCATCTCGCGTGCCATCGCCCGCAAGTACGTGCGCACCCCGCGCGGCACCATCCCGCTGCGCGCCTTCTTCGCCTCGGGCATCGACACCGACAGCGGCGGCGAAGCCTCCAGCACCGCGATCCAGGCGATGATCCGGCGGCTGATCGATGCGGAGAATCCGCGCAAGCCGCTTTCTGACGCCAAGCTGGCCGACTTGTTGAAAAGTGCCGGGGTCCCTGTAGCGCGCCGCACCGTGGCGAAGTATCGTGAGGCCATGAACATTTCCGCCTCCCACGAACGCGTCCGAATCGGCTAGCGGCGGCGGCGATGGTTCATAGGTGTGAAACCCGAACCAAGGAGTATCCGATGCGTATCGAGACCTACGGCCAGCAGATCGAAGTCACCCCCGCCCTGCGCGAGTATGTGGAGACCAAGCTGCAACGGCTGAAGCGACACTACGAGGAAACCATCGAGGTCCGCGCCCAACTGGCGCTGCGCAAGCCCGACCACCACGTCGAGGCCACGGTCAACGTTCCCGGCCGCACCCTGCACGCCGACGCCAGCGCACAGACCATGTACGCGGCGATCGACCTGCTCGCCGACAAGCTGGACCGGCTGATCATCAAGCACAAGGAAAAGAAGCACGACCACCATGCGGCCGAGGTGCGCGACAATCTCGCGTGATCCTCCCCACGTTGCGCCGCCATGCCCTTGACCGATCTGATGGCGGCCGTCAGCACCCAGGTGCTTCCGGCCGCCGATCGCGACACCCTGCTGCACACCGCCGCCGGTCTGCTGGCCTGCCAGCAGGCCGGCGCCGATGAACTCTTCGCCAGCCTGCGCGAGCGCGAACAGCTCGGCAGCACCGCCATCGGCCATGGGATCGCCATCCCGCACGGCCGCGCGCCGGACCTGGAGGCCCCACGCGGCGCGCTGCTGCGCCTGCAACAGCCGATCGATTTCGACGGCCAGGGCACCCTGGTCGACCTGATCTTCGCCATGGCGGTCCCGGCGCACTACACCCACCAACACCTGATGCTGCTGTCCGAACTGGCCGAGCAGTTCTCCATCGAAGAGTTCCGCGACGCCCTGCGCAACGCGCCGGATGCCGCCGCACTGTATGCGCTGCTCGGCGGCGCGCCACGGGCCGCCGCATGAACACCAGCATCGACGCACGCGAACTCTTCGACCAGCAGCGCGACCGCCTGGGCCTGCGCTGGATTGCCGGGCACAAGGGCGAACACCGGGTGCTGGAGGCCGGCAATGCGGTCTCGCGGCGTCCGTCGCTGGCCGGCTATCTCAACACCATCTATCCCAACAAGGTGCAGATCCTCGGCACCGAGGAACTGGCCTGGCTGGACTCGCTGGACGCGCGCCAGCGCTGGGAGACCATCGAGAAGATCGTGCAGGTGCGGCCGCTGGCGCTGGTGGTCACCAAGAACCAGTCCTGCCCGGAAGACCTGCGCGCGGCCGCCGACGAATCCGATACGCCGCTGTGGGTCTCGCCCAAGCGCGGCCACGAACTGCTCAATCACCTGTCCTACCACCTGGCCCGCACGCTGGCGCCGCGGGTGATCCTGCATGGCGTGTTCATGGAGATCTACTCGATCGGCGTGCTGATCACCGGCGAGGCCGGTTCGGGCAAGAGCGAGCTGGCGCTGGAACTGCTCAGCCGCGGCCACCGCCTGGTCGCCGACGACGCGCCCGAATTCACCCAGATCGCCCCCGACGTGCTCGACGGCACCTGCCCGGAACTGCTGCAGGACCTGCTGGAAGTCCGTGGGCTGGGCGTGCTGAACGTGCGCGAGATGTTCGGCGACACGGCTGTAAAGAAGAACAAGTACCTTCGGCTCATCGTGCACCTGACCAGGCCCATGACCGAGCCCACGCCCCACGGCTACGAGCGCCTCACCGGCGATTCCGGCACCCGCCACGTGCTGGACCTGGACGTACCGCTGATCACCCTGCCGGTGATGCCCGGCCGCAACCTGGCGGTGCTGACCGAGGCCGCCACGCGCCTGCACATCCTGCGCACCAAGGGCATCGACCCGGCGGCGATGTTCATCGCCCGCCACAGCAACCTGCTGGAGCGGCGCAACCCATGACCGCCGGCGCCAACACCTCCACCCTGGTCATCGTCAGCGGCCTGTCCGGCTCCGGCAAGTCGGTGGCGCTGAAGACCTTCGAGGACCTGGACTACTACTGCGTCGACAACCTGCCGGTGGAACTGCTGCCGGCCTTCGTCAAGAGCCTGGTGCGCGAGGATGCCGGCCCCAGCAAGCTGGCGGTGGGCATCGACGTGCGCAGCCGCCACAGCGACCTGACCCAGTTGTCGCGCTGGCGCGAGGCGGTGGCGCAGTTCGGCCTGGATGCGCGCCTGCTGTTCTTCGACGCCAACGACGAGGCGCTGATCAAGCGCTACGCCGACACCCGCCGGCGCCATCCGCTGTCGCACCAGGGCCTGTCGCTGCCGGAGGCGATCGAGCGCGAGCGCGCCCTGACCGAGCCGCTGCGCGAGGCGGCCGACGCGGTGATCGACACCAGCACGCTCAACGTGCACCAGCTGCGCCGGCGGGTCACCACCGAGTTCGCGCTGTCCGCCGAGAACACCCTGTCGCTGCTGTTCGAGTCCTTCGCCTACCGGCGTGGCGTACCGGCCGAGGCGGATTTCGTGTTCGACGCGCGGGTGCTGCCCAATCCGCACTGGGACCCGGAACTGCGCCCGATGACCGGCCGCGACAGCGGCGTGCGCGAATACCTGGACGCGCAACCGGACGTGCAGCGCTACACCGCGCAGCTGATCGACTTCCTCGACACCTGGCTGCCGCGGCTGCGCAACGACACCCGCAGCTACGTGACCATCGCCTTCGGCTGCACCGGCGGCAAGCACCGCTCGGTGTACCTGGCCGAACGCCTGGCCCGCCACGCCCGCGAACAGGGCTGGCCGGAAGTGGCGACCTTCCATCGCGAGCAGGATTGATCGAAAAGCCGGGATTCGGGATTGGGGATTCGGGATTGGCAAAAGCGGCATTGCGCTGGCTCTAGCGAATCCCCAATCCCGAATCCCCAATCCCGGCTCCCCACAGGCATTCCCTGTGCCCTGCCTGACCTGTTAACGTTCTCCCATGGCTTGCGGCATTCTCCTCATCACTCATCCCGGGATCGGCACGGCGCTGCTGCGCGTGGCGACCGGACTGTTGCGGCAGTTGCCGCTGAAGACCGAAGCGTTTGACGTGCCGTTCGATGCCGACCTGGATGCGCTGCTACCGCAGGCGTCGGCGGCGTTACGACGGGTGGACGATGGCGATGGCGTGCTGGTGGTGACGGATCTGTACGGCGCCAGCCCAAGCAATCTTGCCGCGCGGCTGGCGCGCCTGGGCACGCCGGTGCGGCGGGTCTCGGCGTTGAGCCTGCCGATGCTGCTGCGGATCATGAACTACCCCGAACAAGGACTGGAGCAGTTGCCCGCGACCGCCGCCGCCGGCTCGCGCAACGGCGTGGTGATCGACGATGCTTGAACGCGAACTGCTGGTCTCCAACCGCCTCGGCCTGCACGCCCGCGCCACCGCCAAGCTGGTGCAGACGCTGTCCTCGTTCCGCTGCAACGCCACGCTGGCGGCCAAGGGCCGCGAGGTCAACGCCAAGAGCATCATGGGCGTGATGCTGCTGGCCGCTGCGCAAGGCACGCCGGTGACGGTGCGGGTGGACGGCGCCGACGAAGCCGAGGCGCTCAAGGCCGTGGTCGACCTGTTCGAGCGGCGCTTCGACGAGGACAGCTGAGCATGCGCCGCCGGCGGCCGCAGGCAGGGACGCGGTGCCGCCGCACGGGGCACGCGCGGTGAGCGTGCGCATCGCCGGCCATGGCGCTTCGCGCGGCAATGCCCTGGGCCGGGCGCGGGTGCGCCTGCCGCATGCGCTGGAGGTGGCCGAGCAACGCATCGGCGCCGCCCAGATCCCCGAGGAACTCGATCGCCTGCACCGCGCGGTGGACGCCGCGCGCGAGGAGATGCACGGCCTGCGCCAACGCCTGCACGGCGCCCTGGCCAAGGAGGTCGGCGAATTCCTCGACCTGCACGCGCTGCTGCTCGACGACCCGGAACTGCTGCACGGCCTGGACGAACTGATCCGCACCGGCCGCTACAGCGCCGACTACGCGCTGCGCCTGCAGCGCGACCGCCTGGCCACCGTGTTCGACGACATGGAGGACGCCTACCTCAAGAGCCGCATGGACGATCTGGACCATGTGATCGGGCGGATCCATGCGTTCCTGCAGAAACGCCAGCCGGACAGCGAAGGCCTGGCCGGCGAGATCCTGGTGTGCGAGAACGTGGCGCCGTCGGAACTGGCGCAACTGCAGGCGCAGGGCGTGGTCGGCATCGTCACCAGCGCCGGCAGCACCCTGTCGCACAGCGCGATCCTGGCGCGCAGCCTGCACCTGCCGCTGGTGGTCGGCGTCGCCGACGCGCTGCAGAAGATCAACGACGGCGACGTGCTGATCATCGACGGCACCCAGGGCGCGGTGCTGGTCGACCCGACCCCGGACGACCTGCGCGACTACCGCAGTCGGGTGCGCGAGCAGGCCAAGCTGCAGCGCAGCCTGGGCAAGCTGCGCTCCAAGCCCAGCCGCACCCGCGACGGCGTGGACATCACCCTGCTGGCCAACGCCGAGTCGCGCGACGACGTGGCCCGCGCCCACGCGCTCGGCGCCGACGGCCTGGGCCTGTACCGCACCGAATTCCTGTTCCTGCAGCGCGACGCGCTGCCCGACGAGGAAGAACAGTTCCACACCTACCGCGACGCCGTGCTGGGCATGAGCGGGCGGCCGGTGACCATCCGCACCCTGGACCTGGGCGCGGACAAGGCCGATCGCACCGGCCTGACCATGAGCAACGAAGAAAACCCGGCGCTGGGGCTGCGCGGCGTGCGCCTGTCGCTGGCCCGGCCCAAGGTCTCCGACACCCAGTTGCGTGCGCTGCTGCGCGCCTCCGCCTACGGCCCGGTGCGGGTGCTGGTGCCGATGGTCAGCGCGCGCGAGGAACTGCTGGCGATGCGCCGCCACCTCAAGCGCATCGCCGCGCAGTTGCGCCGCGATGGCCATGCCATCGCCGAGCAGGTGAAACTCGGCGCGATGATCGAGGTACCGGCGGCGGCGCTGGCCCTGGATACCTTCATCGACACCATCGACTTCCTGTCGATCGGCACCAACGACCTGGTGCAGTACCTGCTCGCCGCCGACCGCAACAACGAGGCGGTGGCCGAGCTGTATTCGCCGTTGCATCCGGCGGTGCTACGGCTGATCGCGCAGGTGATCGCCACCGGCCAGGCCCACGGCAAACCGGTGGCGGTGTGCGGCGAGATCGCCGGCGACCCGGCCCTGACGCCAATGCTGCTGGCGCTGGGGCTGCGCGAGTTCAGCCTGCACCCGGCGACGATGCTGGAGGTGCGCCAGGTGATCCGCGACACCGACCTGCAGGCCCTGCGCCAGCGCGGCGCCAAACTGCTGCAGGCCCGCGACCGCAAGGGCATCGAGCGCTGGCTGGCGTAAGCCGGGATTCGTCAGTCGGGATTGGGGATTCGCAAGAGCGAGCGCGAGCGTGGCCGTCTGCGCGACACCACCACCGCTGCTGACGCACTGATGCCCCTGACTGCTGTGCTTCCCAATCCCTTTCCTTCGTGAAAAGCCGAAATGACGGGATGCCGGACCCTGCGTAGGCCACGGAGCGGCTCGATGAAAAAATCGCCAGTCCTCGCAGCTGCTCTTGCGGACCCGAACTTCCCGCTCCTACGAATCCCCAATCCCGACTCCCCACTCCCGGCTCCTCCAACACTGTGCTTCCCGCAACATGCAGGCGATAATGTTGGGATGAACATCTGACCGACCGCGTTTCTCCGGAGCGCGGCCTCACCTCAAGGGAGCAGCGCATGGCCGATGCCGTCCGCCACGACAAGACCGCGCGGCAGCTGCGCATGCTGTCCGATGCGCTGGACAGCGGGCGCCTGGGCCCGGTGCGGCGACTGGTCAATACGCTGGCGCCGGCCGAGATCGGCAACCTGCTGGAGTCGTTGCCGCCCGGCAAGCGCGAGGTGGTGTGGGGGCTGGTCGATCCGGAAGACGACGGCGAGGTGCTGGTCCACGTCGGCGAGGAAGTGCGCGAGAGCCTGCTCGCGGACATGGACCCGGACGAAATCGTCGCCGCGGTCGAAGACCTGGACATCGACGACCTCGCCAACCTGGTCGAGGACCTGCCGGACACGGTCATCGACGAAGTGCTCAAGTCGATGGACCGCGAGAACCGCGAGCGGCTCGAGCAGGTGCTGTCGTATCCCGAGGACAGCGCCGGCCGCCTGATGAACCCGGACGTGGTCACCGTGCGCGCCGACGTCAACGTCGACGTGGTGCTGCGCTACCTGCGCCTGCGCGGCGAACTGCCGGACCACACCGACCACCTGTTCGTGGTCAGCCGCCGCCACCAGTACCTGGGGCGGGTGTCGCTGGCGGCGCTGGTCACCCACGAGGATTCCACCCCGATCAACCGGCTGATCGACGACGAGCAGCCGGCCATCGACGTCGGCGAAGGCGCCGACGAGGTCGCGCGGCAGTTCTCCGACCACGACTGGATCTCCGCGCCGGTGGTCGACGACAACAACATCCTGCTCGGCCGCATCACCATCGACGACGTGGTCGACATCATCCGCGACCAGGCCGAGCACCAGGCGATGAGCGCCGCCGGCCTGGACGAGGACGAGGACCTGTTCAGCCCGGTGCGGCGCGCGTTCCGCCGCCGCCTGCTGTGGCTGACGATCAATCTCGGCACCGCCTTCATCGCCTCCAGCGTGGTCGGCCAGTTCGAGGGCACCATCGCCAAGCTGGTGGCGCTGGCCGCGCTGATGCCGATCGTGGCCGGCATGGGCGGCAACGCCGGCACCCAGGTGCTGGCGCTGATGGTGCGCGGCCTGGCGCTGGGCCAGATCGGCGCGTCCAACGTGATCGTGCTGCTGCGCAAGGAGCTGGCGGTGGCGCTGATCAACGGCCTGGCGCTGGGCATCGGCCTGGGCCTGATCGTGCTGCTGTGGTTCAAGCAGCCGCTGCTGTCGCTGGTGATCGGCTCGGCGCTGACCATCAACCTGCTCACCGCCGCCCTGGGCGGCGTGCTGGTGCCGTTGACGCTCAAACGCCTGGGCTTCGACCCGGCGCTGGCCGGCGGGGTGATCCTGACCACGCTGACCGACGTGATGGGCTTCCTCAGCTTCCTCGGCCTGGCCACCCTGGTCCTGCTGTAGGGCGTGTGCGGACGGCGGGCGCGGCTTCCCCGCGCACCGCTCGAAGCGGCAACTGCGATCGTCGCGCAGCCGTGATCGGCAGGCGCGCCTGCCGGCCACGATCGGCCCGCGGCGGATCGGGCGCATCCACCTCCCGCTGCCGCCATCGGCACCCTGCACGGCGAGCGCACGCTGCGCCGCCCGCGCCGCCGCCCGTCGGCTGACTGGCGCATGTCCGCCGCCCCCGCCCGGGTTGTCGTGGAGAGGTCCAGGCCACGATACTGCGGCCTTCCCATCCGAGGGCCGGCCATGTCGATGCGTTCGTTGCTGCTTCTGCTGTGCCTGTCGATGGTGGGATGCAGCAGCTTGCCCAGCAACCCGGCCACCGGCCACTTCGTCGGCCGCCAGCTCACCCTCGACGGACGCGTCTACCGCTACCAGGTGTTCGTGCCGGCGCCGGCGCATCGCCAGGGCCCGGTGCCGGTGGTGCTGTTTCTGCACGGCTCCGGCGAGCGCGGCGACGACGGCCGCGACCAGACCACGGCCGGGCTGGGCCCGTACCTGCGCCGCCACCTGGCCGATTTCCCGGCGCTGGTGGTGATGCCGCAGGTGCCCGACGGCGAGGAGTGGAACGGCGTCAACGCGACCATGGCGCTGCAGGCGCTGGACGACAGCAGCGCCGAGTTCAACGGCGACCCGCAGCGCACCTACCTGACCGGCATGTCGATGGGCGGCTACGGCACCTGGGAAATCGCCCTGAAGCAGCCGCAGCGCTTCGCCGCGCTGGTGCCGATCTGCGGCGCGATCCTGTCCCCGCACGAAGACCGCGAGTATCTGGTGGTCACGCCGGTGGCCTATCTGGCCGATCCGTATACGGCGCTGGCGCAGCGCCTGCGGCACGTGCCGGTGTGGATCTTCCACGGCGCCCAGGACGACGTGGTGCTGCCGCACGACGACCGCAAGATCGTGCGTGCGCTCAAGAACGTCGACGCCGACGTGCGCTACACCGAGTACCCGCAGGGCAACCACAACGCCTGGGATGCCACCTACCGCGATCCGAAGATGTGGCAGTGGCTGTTCGCGCAGAAGCGCAGCGACGCCGGCAACGAGAGCACCGCCGACAAGTAAACAGTTCCCACCATCGGCATCCGTGCGCGGTGGGTGCCCAACGACAGTCCGCGCAACTTGGGCCGCACCGCGACGCTCAGCGTTCGCCGAAAAGGCCGTCCATATCGATCCGCACCGACGTGTCGTCGCGGCCTGTGCAGCAAGCGCACCAAAACGGCTTACAGTCCACGCTTTCGCGCACAGGCAAGCATGGCGACCATTCCTTCCGCATCGCAGACCGCCTTCCACGCCCGCCTGCGCGCCCTGGATCCGAGCGCTGCGGCGATCGCCGGCGCGGCAATTCCATCGCTGCTGGTGCCGGCACACGACGACGCCACGGCGCTGGAGCTCAGCGACAGCGGACGCTGGCTGTTGCAGGTGCTGGACGCCCTGGACGCCCTGCACCAGGCAACGCAGGCCACCAGTCTGTCCGCCGATGCGCTGCGCCGCGACCAGAAGTTCGCGCCGCCCGGGCGGCCCTCGCTGCACCTGGTGCAGTTGCGCCAGCAGCAGGCGGCCGCGCAGCAAGCGCTGCGCCGCGCCAACCAGGCGCTGGCTCAGGCTGCGGCCGGCTTCGTGCGCAGCGCCGGGCTGACGCCACCGCCACGGACCGGGCCGGTGGCGTTCGTGCAAGGATGGATCGCGCGTCATCTGGGGTAAGGCCGCCACACGGCCGTGGGGCGCATGGCTGGCGTCCATGGCGGTGCGCCATGGGTGAAGCGGGCGAAGGTCGGTGCGGTTCTGCAGGAATGGCGCTCGCGCGCCCTCTCGGGATCCGCCGCGATCGCGGCTGGCGAAGGACGACGCGACTCGCCCGTGGCATGCGCCGCGTGCTGGCTAGCCTCGCCGAGGAAGCGCCGACAGTTCCGACAGCGTCCGCGGCACACCGCCCGACCGCATCGCGTCGCGTCGCGCGGCCGAGGTGCTGATGCGCGACAGCACAAGGCGCGTCTACGCAAGCTAAACCGCAAGCGCCGGGCCGCCCCTGCTGGCCTGGGTTGGGCCTGTCCCGCTGCTATCCTGCACGCCCCTCGGACTCCGCTGCCCGACGCCCCATGCCCGTGCCCTCCCCCGCTGCCCGCCCCTGCCCTGCCCCTGCGGCCCCCTCGCGCGTGCGTCTGCCTGCCCGCGCCACGGCAGCGGCGGCATGAGCATGCCCGGCGCGCACACGGCCAATCTCGCCACCTGGGGCATCTGCGCGCTGGCCACCGCCGGGGTGATCACGCGGCCGTTCAAGCTGCCCGAGGCGTGCTGGGCGGTGGGTGGCGCGCTGCTGCTGATGGCGTTGGGGCTGATGCCCGGCGGCGAGGCCTGGCAGGCGGTGCTCAAAGGCCTGGACGTCTACCTGTTCCTGATCGGCATGATGCTGTTGTCGGAAACCGCACGTGCCGAAGGCCTGTTCGACTGGGTCGCGATGCATGCGGTGAACCTGGCCAAGGGCTCGACCCAGCGCCTGTTCGCGCTGGTGTTCGGCGTCGGCATCGTGGTCACCGCGTTCCTGTCCAATGACGCCACCGCGGTAGTGCTCACCCCCGCGGTGTACGCGGCCGCGCGCAAGGCCGGGGCCAAGCCGCTGCCGCTGCTGTTCGCCTGCGCGCTGATCGCCAACGCCGCCAGCTTCGTGCTGCCGATCTCCAACCCCGCCAACCTGGTGCTGTACGGCGGCAAGATGCCGACCCTGGGCGCGTGGATGGCCGCGTTCGCGCTGCCGTCGCTGCTGGCGATCGGGGTGACCTTCGTGATGCTGCGCTGGGCCGAGCGCAAGGACCTGACCGGCCGCTGCGCCGCGCGCGTGGACACGGTACCGCTGACCCGCGGCGGCACCTTCGCCCTGGTCGGCATCCTCGCCACCGCGGTGCTGCTGGTCGGCGTCTCCGCGCTGGGCCTGGACCTGGGTCTGCCGACCTGCCTGGCCGGCCTGGCCACCCTCGGCGCGGTCTGTCTGGGCGGCCGGCAATCGCCGCTGCCGATGGCCAAGGCGGTGTCGTGGTCGGTGCTGCCGCTGGTGGCTGGCCTGTTCGTGCTGGTGGAGGCGCTGTCGCGCACCGGCGTGATCGGCCTGCTCGCACGCACCCTGGCCGACGCCGCCGCGCACTCGCCGCAGGCCACCGCCGGCGTCGCCGGCACCCTGCTGGCGTTCGGCTCGAACCTGATGAACAACCTGCCGGCCGGCCTGATCGCCAGCACCACCGTCGCCCAGGCGCAACCGCCGCAGCTGGTGGTGGATGCGCTGCTGATCGGCGTGGACCTGGGTCCGAACCTGTCGATCACCGGTTCGCTGGCGACCATCCTGTGGCTGACCGCGATCCGCCGCGAAGGCGAGGACGTGGGCTTCTGGCGCTTCCTCAAGGTCGGCGCGCTGGTGATGCCGCCGGCGTTGCTGTGCGCGCTGGGCGCGCGCCTGCTGCTGGGCTGAGCGGGTGCGCGTGCACTAGGTGAATTGCCCATGGCCAGGCGCCGCGACGGGCGCCAAGGCCTGGCCTGCGGCGACCGCGGGTCGGCCGCGGCGGCTTCTACCACAACGCGTCGCGGCTGAAGCCGCTCCTACAGAGGATTCTGCGCGCTGCCGTCGTAGGAGCGGCTTCAGCCGCGACAGGCCTTACCGCGGAGACCTGCTGCGGTTGCTCCATGAAAGCAACAGGCGTCGCTGCTACGGCAGCACACGTGACGCGGGCGAAGCCCCCTGTGGGAGGGACTTCAGTCCCGACGGGGGGGGGGGCGATGGCCGATGGCGTCGCGCGTCGCGACCGAAGTCGCTCCCACAACGGCACGACACACCGATGGAACGCGCCGCCCTACCCCGCGCGCAACCGCCGCGCCACGCCGCTGACCACGGCGATGACCGCGGTCAGCGCCGCCATCGAGAGGAACTGCGTGCGGGTGTCCGGCGAGGCCACCAGCAGGCCGAAGATCAGCGCCAGGATCGCCAGCGCCAGCACGGTGAGCACCGGGTAGCCGCGCATGCGGAACGGCAGGCGGGTGCCGGCGCGGTCGGCGCGCGCGCGCAGGATCAACTGCGACAGCAGCGAGATCGTCCACACCAGCAGGCAGGTGGCGCCGACGATGTTCAGCAGCACCGGCAGCACCCGGTTGGGATACAGCAGTTCCAGCACCGCGGCGACGAAGCCGAACAGCACGCTGGCCAGCACCGCCAGCCACGGCACCTGCTGCCGGCTGGACGCGGCCAGCGCGCGCGGCGCTTCGCCGCGCTGGGCCAACGAGAAGATCATCCGCGAGGCGCCGTACAGATTCGCGTTGAGCGCCGACAGCAACGCAATCACCGCGATCAGGGTGATGGCGGTGGCAGCGCCGGGGATCCTGGCCACCTGCAGCACCGCAGCGAACGGCGAGCTCAGCGCCTGGCTCTGCCACGGCACCACCGCGATGATCACGCTCAGCGAGCCGATGTAGAACACCAGGATGCGCCAGGCGACGGTGCGGATGGCGCGGGCGATGCTGCGCTCCGGGTCGGCGGTCTCGGCCGCGGCCACCGCCACGATCTCGGTGCCGCCGAAGGCGAACACCACCACCAGCAGCGCCGCGCCGATGCCGGCCAGGCCCTTCGGCGCGAAGCCGCCGTTGCCGGTGACGTTGGACAGGCCCGGCGAGGCCACGCCGGGCAGCCAGCCGGCCAGCAAGGCGATGCCGACCAGGATGAAGCCGACGATCGCCGCCACCTTGAGGATGGCGAACCAGAATTCGAACTCGCCGAAGTTGCGCACGCCCAGCAGGTTGATCGCGGTGAACGCGGCCATGAACGCGATCGCGGCCAGCGGCACCGGCAAGCCCGGCCACACCGTGGACAGCAGGCCGGCCGCACCCACCGCCTCGGCGGCGATCACGATCACCAGTTGCAGCCACCACAGCCAGCCCACCGTGGCGCCGGCGGTCGGCCCCATCGCGTCGGCGGCGTACACCGAGAACGCGCCGCTGGCCGGCTTGGCCGCGGCCATCTCGCCCAGCGCGTTCATCACGATGATTACCAGCGCGCCGGCGACCAGGTAGGAAATCAGCACCGCCGGCCCCGCCGCGTGCACGCCGACGCCGGAGCCCAGGAACAGGCCGGCGCCGATCGCGCTGCCCAATCCCATCATGATCAATTGCCGCGGTTTCAGCGCGTGGCGCAGGGCGGGTGCGGCGGCAGGCGGGACAGGCGCGGACGAATGCGGCATCGGCTCGGTCGGGTGCGGAAAACGCGACACGATACAGGCTGAGGGCGACGACGTGCGGCTGCGCACGCGTTTGGCCGCTCGCGGCCGCGGATCGGCCCGCCGCAGCGGCACGGCTGCTGCAATGCAGCGCGGATCCGCGCACGCGGCCGCCGCTGGACACCAGCCGCCGGGCGCCGGCGAAGACCGCTGTGGCTTGCTGCCTGCCCCGACCACGCAGCCCATCGCCGCGACCGCGCGAAGTGCGGAAATGCCAAACCATCGCTCACATCGCAGATTTCTCGCATCTCGTTGATTTGACGTATTGACAGCGATACTAACGTCAGAAATACTGAACTCGACGCCCGCCAGATCTCCTTTCTCCGTACCTGCCGATGAGGGCGCGAACACGGAGCCAGGGGCGGCAGGCGACGACGGACCGGGAGACGGCCCGTTGCGGGCGCTCCGGCCGGAAAGGACCACGGCTGCCGCTCGTCCCATGGCGTACAGGTCCGTACATCCAGACAAGGAGAGACACCATGATCAAACCGCTGCTCACCCTGACGGTGCTGGCGGCCACGCTGGCCGTTCCGTGCCTGCGGGCCGCCGAGCGGGCGCCGCTCTATGCCGCCGATGCCATCCAGGGCATGGGCGAACGCCTGCCCATCGGCAAGAAGAACGTGAGCCTGTCGCCGCTGTTCAAGGTCTACACGTTCGAGAAGGCCGGCCTGCGTTTCGTGCAGATCAACTCGCTGCAGGACGAGGTCATCACCGTGCTCAGCGCCACGCCGGGCACGGAGACCCGGCTGCCGATCGGCAGCGCCGCCGAGGAGCAGATGATCGCGGTCAACGACGCGAAGAACCAGCCGCTGGGCATGGTCACCGCCGCGGCGAGCTGCCCGTGCAACGCCACCGTGGTCTACCGCGACGCCAACACCACCATCGTGGTGGTCTACGGCTCCAACGGCGAGTACATCACCTCGTACGTGATCAAGACCCCGCGCAGCGGTCCGCCGCAGTAAGCACTGCCTGTGCGCCGCGGCCGCACCTGCGGCCGTGGCGCGAGTGGTTGCTGACGGCCATGGCGTCAGTCGCGTGGTGGAAACACGCGGCCGCGCTCGGTGAGGGCGATGGCCTCCGCGGGCTGCGTCACCCCCGCCTGCCGCCGGGGGGGCTGCCTGGTGCAACCTGGTGCGTCGTACCGCATCTCCCGCGCCGGCTATCGCCGCCGCTCGCATGCAGCGCTCCATCGCGCGCATCGGGCAGCCACGCGCAAATGCAAGCGGCCGCCTTCCGAGGAAGGCGGCCGCGCAAGAACGGCCCAAACGATCGGACCGCGTCGGATCAGAACTCCTGCCAGTCCTTGTCCACGGCCACCGCCGCCGCGAACGCCGGCGCACGTCGTGCCGGCGCCGCCGCAGCCAGCGGGCGCGGGCTGCGCGTGGCGGTCGGCGCAACAGGCCTGGTGCGCGACGGCGACGGTGCTGGCGACAGCGTTGCAGCATGCGCGCCCTCCAGCTTGAACAGCGCCACCGCCTGGGTCAGCTCCACCGATTGCTGCTCCATCGAGCGTGCTGCCGCCGTGGCTTCCTCCACCAGCGCCGCATTCTGCTGCGTGCTTTCGTCCATCTGCGTCACGGTCTGGTTGACCTGCTCGATGCCGGCCGACTGCTCCTGCGAGGCGGCGGAAATCTCGCCCATGATGTCGGTGACGCGCTGCACCGAGGCCACGATCTCCTGCATGGTGCTGCCGGCCTTGTCGACCAGCGCCGAGCCTTCGGCGACGCGGGTCACCGAATCGTCGATCAGCGTCTTGATCTCCTTGGCGGCATTGGCCGAACGCTGCGCCAGCGTGCGCACTTCGCTGGCGACCACCGCGAAGCCGCGACCCTGCTCGCCGGCACGCGCCGCCTCCACCGCCGCATTCAACGCCAGGATGTTGGTCTGGAAGGCGATGCCGTCGATCACGCCGATGATGTCGGCGATCTTCTTGGAGGACGCTTCGATGCCGCTCATGGTCTCGACCACCTGACCCACCACCGCACCGCCCTGCGAGGCGACCGATGCCGCGCCACTGGCGAGCTGGTTGGCCTGGCGCGCGTGCTCGGCGTTCTGCTTCACCGTGGAGGTCAGTTCCTCCATCGACGCGGCGGTTTCCTCCAGGCTGGCGGCCTGCTGCTCGGTGCGCCGCGACAGGTCGTCGTTGCCGGTGGCGATCTCGCTGGCCGCGGCATTGATGCTGACCGCGGCGGTCTGGATGCGGCCGACGATGCCGGTCAACTGGTCGGCGGTGGCGTTGGCGTCGTCGCGCATCCGCGCGAACACGCCGTGGAACTCGCCGTGCATGCGCGCAGTGAGGTCGCCGGCGGCGATGGCCTGCAGCAACGCCGACAGCTTGCCAAGGTTGCGGTCGCTCACCTCCATCATCGCGTTGAGGTCCTGCACCATCAGCCGGAAGTCGTGCTGGAAGTGCGCCGCATCGCCACGGGCGCTGAAGTCGCCCGCGGCGGCGGCCGCGGCCAGGCGCTTGATCTCGGTGTTGATCGCCAACAGGCTGGTCTTGGCCGCATCCATCGATTCGTGCAGCACCGCACGGCTGCCGGGCAGGCGGCGCGCATCGCGGCGCAGGTCGCCGTTGGCGTATTCGTTGAGCACGCCGATGGCGTCGACGATGGCGTCCAGGTGCTCGAACATCATGGTGTTGATGCCCTTGCTGAGCTCGCCGTACACGCCCGGGAAGTCCTGCGGCATGCGGTGGCTCATGTCCTTGTCGGCATGCAGCTCGATCATCAACGCGGTTTCGCTGGAGAAACGCTGCAACTGGGTCTGCATGCCGCCCATCGCCTGCAGCAGGCGGCCGGGTTCGTCGCGCGCCTCGGTGGCCACGTCGTTATCCAGGCGACCGTCGGCGATGGCCTCGGCGGCACGGGTGGCGCGGTTGAGCGGCACGGTCAGGCTGCGGGTGATCAGCCAGGCCAGCACGCTGCTGACCAACACCACCGTCAGGCCGCCGGCGATGAGCATGGCGCGCCCACGCGCCATCGCGGCCGTCGCGGCCGCATAGGCCTCGCTGCTGCGCGTGGCCTGCAGATCGGCATAGCGGGCGATCGCGTCCTGCCATTTCTGCGTCAACGGGGCAGACTCCCCCATCAGCAGGGCCAGCGCCTCGTCCGGCTTGTAGTGCATGCCCAGGTCGATGACGCGGTTGTTGACGTCCACGGTCTTCTGCCGGCTGCGATCGACTTCCTCCAGCACAGCCTGGCTCTGCGCGCCGCTGGGAATGGCGCCCGCCCGCTTGCGTGCCTCCTGATAGCGCGCGCGCTGCTCGGTGATGACCTTGGCGAAGCGGATGTTGTCCTCCTGGGAGGTGGGCAACACGATGTTGCGGACATTGATGGCCACGGCCGAGCTCGCGTTGAGCATGTCGCTGGCGGCACGGATGGCGGCGATGTTGCGGTGGACGATGCCGTCCAGCCGCTCGCGCGCCTGGAACAGGGTGAGCAGCCCGGCGACGACCAGCGCCGAGGACAGCAGGATGAGGATGCCGAACGCGGTGGCGAGCCGGGCGCCGACGTTGTAGCGCTGAAGGAATGCAATCATGGACATGGCCTGTCTGGGGGAATGAGGGGCAATGGGCGCCCCGGACCACGCACGCCGGCCCATGGCCGTCGTGCGCGCCCGCATCGAAACAGGATGAACAAATCGTGAAAAAGCGTTTCGAATCAGACGCTTGATGACGCATCCCGCTCAATGTGCGGGCGAAGTAACGGCTCGCTGCGAAGGGACTTGAGAGGCGATTGCGGGGAATTTATTGAACGTCCTCAGGCACATGATGGGGATGTGGAGGGTCGATTCACGCCTCGCCCGAATCGGCGTTTTTGCGTGAAGAGCGTGTGCACGCCGTGTTGCAATCGTCGGTATGGCGTTTGCTTGCGGCGTCCTCGGACCGCGAGGAAAAATGTTCCGATTGCTCCCTGCACGGTGATCTCCCAGCGCGCGGCGCTGGGCCAGGAATGCGATCGCAGTCACATGGTGGCGTCAGCGCCATCGCCGAGGCGGAGCAGCCGCCGCCTTGGCGCATTCATGCAATGGGACGTCACCCTCAACGCAACGCGTTGGCCGCACAGCGGCGATCGCGGACGTGATGCAGCATGACGGCGCGTCCACAGTGGGACGCGCGCGCGACGACGCAGTGGCGAGGGCCGCCCGGCACCCAGCAAGCGGCGCGGCCTTCGTCAGGATCCGGTGGTGAGCCGCCGCAGGTACGGCATCGCGCCCCGCAGCAGCAGGCGCCTGCAGCGACTGGATGCGTCACCGGCAGCGGCACGTTGCCGTGCCGGCTTTCGACAGTGGACGGCGCGCATGCGCCGCCCACTCTGGCGCACGCGCCCTGTGGTTCAGAACTCCTGCCAGTCCGTGTCCAGCGCCACCGCCGCAGCCGCAGCCGGCTGCGCCGCGCGCTGCACCGGCGCGGGCTTGGCTGCGGTGGGACGAGCGCTGGGCTTGGCGGCAGACGGCGCGGTGGCGAGGTGCCGCGGCGCCTGCGCCACCGGCGTGGCCGCGGATGCGTCCAGCTTGAACAGCGCCACCGCCTGGCTCAGCTCCACCGCCTGCTGCTCCATCGAGCGCGCCGCCGCACTGGCCTCTTCCACCAGCGCCGCGTTCTGCTGGGTGGTCTCGTCCATCTGCGTCACGGTCTGGTTGACCTGCTCGATGCCGGCCGACTGTTCCTGCGAGGCCGCGGAGATCTCGCCCATGATGTCGGTGACGCGCTGCACCGAGCTCACGATCTCGTCCATGGTCTTGCCGGCCTGGTCGACCAGGGCCGAGCCTTCGGCGACGCGGCTGACCGAGTCGTCGATCAGGCTCTTGATCTCCTTGGCGGCGCTGGCCGAGCGCTGCGCCAGCGTACGCACCTCGCTGGCGACTACCGCGAAACCACGGCCCTGGTCGCCGGCGCGCGCGGCTTCCACCGCGGCATTGAGCGCGAGGATGTTGGTCTGGAAGGCGATGCCGTCGATGACGCCGATGATGTCGGCGATCTTCTTGGAGGCCGCCTCGATGCCGTCCATGGTGGTCACCACCTGGCCGACCACGCTACCGCCCTGCGAAGCGACCGAGGCCGCGCCCGCCGCCAGCTGGTTGGCCTGGCGCGCATGTTCGGCGTTCTGCCGCACGGTGGAGGTCAGCTCCTCCATCGAAGCCGCGGTCTCTTCCAGGCTGGCGGCCTGCTGCTCGGTGCGGCGCGACAGGTCGTCGTTGCCGGCGGCGATCTCGCTGGCCGCGGCGTTGATCGATGCCGCCGAATGCTTGATGCGGCCGACGATGCCGGCCAACTGTTCGGCCGTGGCGTTGGCGTCGTCGCGCATCTGCGCGAACACGCCGCGGAAACCGCCGTGCATGCGCGCGGTCAGGTCGCCCGCGGCGATCGCCTGCAGCAGCGTCGACAGCGCCTGCAGGTTGCCGTCGGCGGTGGCCATCAGCTGGTTGAGGCTCTCCACCATGACCCGGAAGTCGTACTGGAAGCGCTCGGCGTCGCCACGCGCACTGAAGTCGCCGTCGGCGGCGGAGGTCGCCAACTGCTTGATCTGCCCGTTCATCGCCGAGAGATTGGCCTTGACCTCGTCCATGGTCTGGGTCAGCACCGCTTCCTCGCCGGGCAGGCGGTCCATGTCCTGCGACAGGTCGCCGATCGCGTAGCGGCCCATGATCTGCGCCAGGCGCGTCTTCACCGCCAGGTGCGAGGCCACCAGCGCATTCGTCTCGGCGGCCATGCGCCCGTAATCGCCCGGGAAGGCCTGCGCGGCGATGCGGTGGCTGACTTCGCCGGCATCATGACGCTTGGCCATCTCCAGCTGCGCGCCGATCAGGTTGCGCACCTGCTGCTGCATGCCCTGCATCGCGACCAGCAGGCGTCCGGTCTCGTCGCGGGCGTCGGTGCGCACGTCGTTGTCGAGCTTGCCGCTGGCGATGGCCTCGGCGGCACGGGTGGCGCGGGTCAGCGGCTGGGTCAGGCTGCGGGTGATCAGCCAGGCCAGCAGGCCGCTGACGAGCACCACGATGGCGCCACCGGAGAGCAAGAGCGCACGGCCGCGATCCATCGCCGCCTCGGCGGTCGCATAGGCCTTGGCCCCCTGCTCGCGCTGCCGGTTCGCATAGACGTTGAGCGCCTCCTGCCATTTCTCGGTGGCCGGCGCGGCCTGGGTCGTCAGCACCTTCAGCGCCTCGGCATCCTTGTCCTGCATGCCCAGATCCAGCACCTTCTGGTTGACAACACGCGTCCCCGCGTAGGCATCGTCGATCGCCTTGCGCATCTGTACGCCGACTTGGCTGGTATTGGGAATCGCGTAGAGCTTGTCGTGGACCTCGCCGTAGTAACGTCGCTGCTGGTCGATGACCCTGGCGAAACCCTCGTTCTCTTCATGCGTGGTCGGCAGCACGAGGTTGCGCAGATTGATCGCGATCAGCGAGCTGGCGTAGCGCATCTCGGCGGTGTGATCGAGGATCTGCATGCGCTGATTGACGATGGTATTCATCATGTCGCGTGACTGTTTCAGGGTCAGCAGGCCGGCGCCGACGAGGGCGCAGGACAACAGGATGAGGACACCGAAGGCGCAGGCAAGCCGCGTCCCGACATTGTAGCGTTGCAGGAAACCGATCATGGGGAGGTACCAAGTGAGGAGGGGGGGGAGTCCCCACGTCACGACCTGGGATCACGCACGACACCGCCCGGCGAAACGCCTGGACGCGATGCGACGGAGAAGAAGACGAAGACACTTCCAGCACCGACCGCATCGGGGATGTCACGTGCGGGGACTCGCTTTAGGTAGCGGCGGCCGCGCGTGATTCTTGATGCGTAACTACGCACAATTTTTGAACTTCCTCAGCGTCGTGATACTGGTATGCATGGCCCCGCGCGCACGCCCCGGATTTCGCCAGACCACGTCAAATCCATGTGAAACAACGACAGAATTGGCACCTCCGGGGTGCGAACGCAGTCGCGTTGCGCACCAATCCGGGGCTTTTGGCCGTGCGCGCAAAATGTTGCAAACGGCATACATTTCGCGACAGATTTATGACGCACCCAACAACGGCCTCCGCGCCGCCGCGCGCGGAGGCCGGGTGTTTCACTCGGCCAGGTTGGTGCCGGCACCGGCGGTGGCGATGACCTTGGCCTTGACCTGCGCGGCGGGGATCGCCGTGTACAGATAGCCCAGTGGCTCCGGGTAGGTCTTGGACGAAATCCAGGTCGTCGCGTTGGCGTAGGGCTTGCTGGTGCTCTCCGGCACCGTCCAGGTGATGCCGCCGCCGACGTAGTTGTTGATCAGGTCCCAGTAGCCGATCTCGCTACTGTCGCGCGAGGTGACCGGGTTCTTGATGTTCTCGAGGTAGTTGGCCTCGATCAGCGCCACCCCGCCCATGCGCACGTTGATGCCGGAAGTGAAGACGTTGTTGAAGTAGTTGTTGTAGATGTGGCTCAAGCCGCGCCGTTGCAGCGGCAGGCGCGATTCCACGTTCTCGAAGCGGTTGTGGTGGTAGGTGGTGCGCGCGGCGGCGTTCTGGGTGTCGCTGTCGCTGTAGCCGTTGAGCGCGACCTTCTGGTAGTCGTGGATGTAGTTGTAGGACACGGTGACGTGGTTGACGCCCTTCTTCATGTCGATGCCGCCGTCGAAGGAGGCGTCGCCGGCGCCGGGACACTTGGTCAGCGAGGCGAAGATGGTGTTGTGGTCCACCCAGATGTTGGACGGCTGGCCGCTGGAATTGCCTTCCAGGGAAATCGAATCGGCATCTTCGCCGCCCGGCAGCAGGCCGAGGGTCATGTTGCGGATGATGACGTTGTGCGCATTGCCGACCACGCGCACACCAAAGTTCGCCGAGGAGCCGTTGGCACCCTTGATGGTGATGTCGCGCTTGTTCTTGATCTGCACGGTCTTGGCCGGCAGCTTCCATTGCGTGCACACGTCGGTGATGCTGGCGAAGTTGAAGCTGCCGGTGTAGTTGAGCACCAGGCCGCCTGAGCCGGCGTAGTTGTCGATCACCGCCTGCATCGCCTCCATCGTGGCGACGTTGACCGGGATGGCATTGCCGCCGCCGGTGGTATTGGCCCCGTAACCGACCGGACCGGCGAAGGCCGGAGCGGCGCCTACGGCCAACGCGAGCGCCAGTGCGCCTGTTCGGAATTGCTGCTGCATGCGGTGTCTCCCAGTTGTCGCGATGAGTGCAGGCCGCATGGCATCGCGCATGCGCCGGCACGGGGGCGTGGGGGCCGGCGCATTCTTCGAATGCGCGCGGCGGCCCGCGCAATCGCCGCGACGCCGAACTGGAATCCCGCACTCCGTTCGCCGCACAGGACAGGACAAGCGGACACGCACGGTCCGCAGGAGACAGCCAGCGACAGGCGGGGACAAGCAAGCCACGCGCGTGCCGCGGTGGGCGCAGGCAGCCGGCAATGACGGCGAACGCACGCGCATCGCACGCATCGGCATCGACGCCGGTGCACTGCATCGGGACAAGCGCGCACTGGCGGCGCGCAACGGCAAATGTTGCGGCCGCAGCACGTTTGCGCGGGCCATCCGACGCCGACGACGGCGCGGATGGCCACGGCGCGATCAGCTCACCGTATCGAGGCGGTTGTCGCTGCGGTCGGCGTCGGGCAGCACATGATCCGGATCCAGGGTCACGTGCAGCACCTTCTGCGTGCTGGGCACGCGGATCTGCGGCTGGGTCTGCTGCATCCAGGTCTCCACCGGCACGCGCTGGTCCAGGTGGCTGCCGTCGGCGAAGTCGATGCGCAGGGTCGCCGGCATCACCAGCTTCTGGCGGCTGCGCAGGGTCACCAGCAGGCCCTTGGCCGGGTCGTGGTCGACGTAGGCCGCCGCGCGCACGCCCATGTCCAGCTGCCAGTTGTTGAAGTACCAGCCGCGCCACCACCAGCTCAGGTCCTCGCCAGCCTCGCTCTCCATCAACCGGAAGAAGTCCGACGGCGTCGGGTGCTTGTAGGCCCAGGTGGCGATGTACTTGCGGAACGCCGGATCGAAGCGCGCCGGCCCGAGGATCTGTTCGCGCAGCAGCACCAGGCCCAGCGCGCCCTTGAAGTAGGTCAGCGGATGCCGGTAGGTCTCGCTGGTGGCGTCGGCGCGATCGAGCAGGGTCGGCGCTTGCGCGTCGGCCAGCAGCGGCAGGATCTCGTCCACCGGGTTGCCGCCGCCGGGCGCGTATTCGCCGTCGCGCTTGGGTGCGAATTCGCCGTGGTTGATCGCGTCGGAGGCGTAGACGTCGATGAAGGTGTTGAAGCCCTCGTCCATGAAGGCATGGCGGCGCTCGTTGGAGCCGACGATCATCGGGAACCAGCCGTGGCCCAGTTCGTGCGCGGTGATCCAGAACAGTTGCTTGCCGCCGTCCTCCATGTCGTCGAAGACGATGCCCGGATACTCCATGCCGGCGCCGTGGCCGCCCAGGTTCACCGCCGCCGGCCACGGGTACGGATACCACTGCGAGAAGTGCTCGATCGACGCTTTCACAAACTCGGTGGAGCGGCCCCACTTGTCGGTGCCGACCGCGCTGCGCGGATACACCGACATCGCCAGCGCATGCTTGCCCTCGGGCAGGTTGATCCGCGCCGCATCCCAGACGAAGGCCGGCGAGGCGGCGAAGGCCACGTCGCGGGTATGGTCCATGTGGAAGCGCCAGGTCTGGGTGCCGCTGGCGCTGGGCCGGCTGTCCGGCTTGCCCACTTCATCGGCGCCGCGGATGGTCACCGTCGTGTCGCTGGCAGCCGCCTGCGCCAGGCGCTGGCGCTGGGTGGCGGTGAGCACCTGCGCCGGATTCACCAGTTCGCCGGAACCGGCGACCAGGTAGTTCCACGGCACCGTCACCGCATAGTCGAAATCGCCGTACTCCAGGTAGAACTCCGCCCCCAGGTAGGGCTGCGTGTCCCAGCCGCGCAGGTCGTCGTACACCGCCATGCGCGGATACCACTGCGCGACCTCGTAGATGTCGCCGTCGGCGGTGGGCGTGACCGCGGTGCGCCCGCCCCAGGTGCCGGGGACGGTGTAGGCGTAGTCGATGTGCAGCTTCAGCGCCTTGCCACTGGCCAGCGGCTGCGGCAGGTCCACGCGCATGCGCGTGTCGTCGATCAGGAAGGTGGCCGGCACGCGCTTGCCGCCCTGCTCCAGTTCCACCCTGGCGATGCGGTAGCCGTCGGTGCTCTGCGGCGCGGGCCGGTCGGCACGCGCCGCACGCAAGGTGCGGGCACGCGCGTCGGCGCGGTACAGGTTCTGGTCCAACTGTAGCCACAGCACGTCCAGCGTGTCCGGGCTGCGGTTGCTGTAGGTGATGGTCTCCTGGCCGCGCAGCGTGTGCGTGGCCGGCTCCAGGGTGGCGTGCAGGTCGTAGTCGGCGCGGTTCTGCCAGTACTGCGGGCCGGGCACGCCGCCGCCGCTGCGGTAGGCGTTGGCCGGCTGCGGCAGTTGCAGCGGTGCGAACAGCGCCTGCGGATCGTAGCCGCCTGGGCGGTCCGCGGCGTTGGTGGCGGTGGCGATGCCGGCCTGGGCGGCGGCGGCAAGCGGGAGGCAGGCCGCGGCGAACGCAGCGCGGCGCAGAACAGGGATCATGGTGGCGTCCGTGGGGAGGATCGCCGCCGATGGTAGGCCGAATCGGGAGGGCGCGGATGTGCCGATCGCCATCTTCAGCAACGGATGTCTGGCAAGACGGGGGAGGAGCGGCTTCAGCCGCGACAGGCATTCCCAGTAACGCCTGTCGCGGCTGAAGCCGCTCCTACGCCGGCGTGGCGCTACTCGCCGGGGCTCAGCCCAGCAAGGTCTCCAGCACCGCCATGCGCACCGCCACGCCGTTGGCGACCTGGCGCAGGATGCACGACTGCGCGCCGTCGGCGACCTCGTCGGTGATCTCCACGCCGCGGTTGATCGGGCCCGGATGCAGCACCACCGCATCCTTCGACGCGCGGCGCAGGCGCTCGGCGGTGAGGCCGTACTGGCCGTGGTAATCCTCCAGCGAGGTCACCAGGCCTTCCTCCATGCGCTCGCGCTGCAGGCGCAGCATCATCACCGCGTCCACGCCGTCGAGCATGGCGTCGAAATCCTCGCCGACCACGCAGCCGTCCAGGGTGCCGTCGTCGGGCAGCAGCGCGCGCGGGCCGCACACCCGCACTTCGCCGGCGCCGAGGGTGCGCAGCGCGTGCAGGTCCGAGCGCGCCACCCGCGAGTGCTTGACGTCGCCGACGATGACCAGCTTGAGCTTGGAGAAATCACCACCCTTGGCGTGGCGCAGGGTCAGCATGTCGAGCAGGCCCTGGGTGGGATGCGCGCTGCGGCCGTCGCCGGCGTTGATCAGCGCGGTGCCCTCGCCCGCGGCTTCGGCCAGGCGCTCCACCGCGCCGTCCTCCGGATGGCGCACGATGAAACCGCGCACCCCCATCGCTTCCAGATTCTTCAGCGTGTCGCGCGCGGTCTCGCCCTTGCGCGTGGACGAGGTGGAGGCATCGAAGTTCAGCACGTCGGCGCCGAGCCGCTGCGCGGCCAGGTGGAACGAGCTGCGGGTGCGCGTGGACGGTTCGAAGAACAGCGTGCACACCGCGGTGCCGGCCAGTACGTTGCGCTTGCCGACCCGGCCCACCGCCGCGTCGCGGATCTGCCCGGCGCGGTCCAGCAGTTGCAGCAGGGTCGCGCGCGGCAACCCTTCCAGGGTCAGCAGGTGGCGCAGGCGCCCGTTCGAATCGAGTTGCGGATCAGTCATGGCGGGTCCGGGCTGGGGATCAGGAAAGGGGAATGGCGTCGTCGGGCGCGGCCAGCCAGCGCTCGACGATCACCGCGGCGGCCACCGCGTCCAGCGCGGCGGCATCGCGGCGGCGCTTGCGGCCGGCGGCACGGTCCACCGCGAAGCGTTGCGCGGCCTCGACCGAGCTGGAGCGTTCGTCGACCAGCACCACCGGCAGGCGGTAGCGCGCGCCGAGCTCGCGGGCGAAGGCATGCGCGCGCTTGCGGTTGGGCTGGTCGGCACCGTCGAGGGTAAGCGGATCGCCGACCACCAGGCCGTGTGGCCGCCATTCGGCGTGCAGGCGGTCCAGCGCCGGCCAGTCCGGCCCCTGCGCGTGCACGTCGATCACCGCCAGCGCGCGCGCGCCGGTGCCGAACGGGCTGCCGACGGCCACGCCGATGCGGCGGTGGCCGACGTCGAAGCCGAGCACGGTGCCGTCGCGGCGGATCGTCGCGGGCGTGGCGCTGGCGGGCGCGGGCGCGCCGGACTCAGGCAGGCCGGACTCAGGCATGCCCGCTGTAATCGGTGAGGCGGAACAGGTCCACGCCGATGCGCCCGGCGGCGGTCTGCCAGCGTCGCTCCAGCGGCAGCTCGAACAGCAGCTCGGCATCGGCGGGGGCGGTCAGCCAGCTGTTCTCGCTCAATTCGTATTCCAGTTGGCCGGCGCCCCAGCCGGCGCAGCCCAGCGCGACCACCGCGTTGCGCGGCCCCTCGCCACGCGCCATCGCCTCGAGCACGTCGCGCGAGGTGGTCAGGAACAGGCCGTCGCCGAACGCCAGGCTGGAATCCCAGCCGTGCGCGCCATCGTGGATGACGAAGCCGCGCTCCGGATGCACTGGCCCGCCGCTGAGCACCACCTGCTCGCGCAGCGCGGCATCGATGGTGTCGATGCCCATCTGCTCCAGCACTTCGCCCAGGGTGTATTCGGAGGCGCGGTTGACCACCACGCCCATCGCGCCGTTCTCGTCGTGCTGGCAGATCAGCGCCACGCTGCGGGCGAAGTTGGGATCGGACAGCGCCGGCAGCGCGATCAGCAGTTGGTTGGCCAGAGGCGTGGGCAAAGCGGACATGGCCCCATTCTATCGTCCCTCCCGCGTGCGCGCTGCCCGGGCTGCGGCGGGCTGCCATAATCCGCCCGATCGCGGCCTCGACCGGCCGCCCAGGAGCACGCACGCATGGACACGCCCCCCGACCTGCCACGCCAGACCCGCGCCTTCATCGTCCTGGTGGCCCTGCTGCAGGGCGCACTGCTGTACCTGGCGCAGCGCGGCGCCGAGAGCGGCCTGTGGCCGTTCGGCTCGCTGGGCGGACGGGTGTGCTGGTACACCCTGGTGCTGACCGTGCCGACCATGACCCTGCTGTCGGTGCGGCACCTGGGCGCGCTGCGTCTGTGGCAGCACACCATCGCGGTGGCGGTGCTGGTGGCCGCCCTGTCCGCCTGGGCCGTCTGGAACGCCACCGGCGCCCCCGGCCTGCGCGCCAGCGAGGTGCTGGGCCCGTTCGGCGCGACCGTGGCGCTGGCGATGTTCGTGCTGCTGCCCTGGCTGCAATGCCGGCTCCAGCACGGGCGCTGGCAGGCGCCGTACCGCGACCTGTTCGAGCATGCCTGGCAGAACGCGCTGACCCTGGCGCTGGCGCTGCTGTTCGTCGGCATCTGCTGGCTGGTGCTGTGGCTGTGGGGCGCGCTGTTCGCGCTGGTCAAGCTGACCCTGTTCCGCGACCTGTTCCGGCAGACCGCCTTCGTCTACCTGGCCACCGGCACCATGTTCGGCCTGGGCCTGCTGATCGGCCGCACCCAGCAGCGCGCGGTGCAGGTGCTGCGGCAGATCCTGTTCGCGATCTGCACCGGGCTGCTGCCGCTGCTGGCGTTCGTGGCGGTGCTGTTCGCCCTGAGCCTGCCGTTCACCGGCCTGCAGCCGCTGTGGGAGACCCGCGCGGCGGCCAGCATCCTGATCGCGGTGGTGGTCACGCTGGTGGTCTTCGTCAACGCGGTGTACCAGGACCGCACCGCCGAGGCGCCCTACCCGGCCTGGCTGCAACGGGTGATCGACGCCGGGCTGCTGAGCCTGCCGCTGTACGCCGGGCTGGCGCTGTACGCGCTGTGGCTGCGCATCGATCAGTACGGCTGGAGCGCCGAACGCTTTGCCGGCGTGCTGGTGGCGGTGGTCGCCTGCGGCTACGCATGCGGCTATGCCTGGGCGGTGCTGCGGCCGGGCGCGCGCTGGCTGCAGCCGCTGGCGCCGGTGAACCGGGTGCTGTCGTGGGTGGTGATCGGCCTGGCGCTGGCGGCCAGCTCGCCGCTGCTGGACCCCTACCGCATCGTCGTCGGCGATCAGATGCAGCGCCTGGCCGACGGCCGCACCAGCGCGGCGCACCTGGACCTGGCCTACCTGCGCTTCGACAGCGGCCGCCGCGGCTACCGCGCGGTACAGGCGCTGCGCGAGGTGCCCGCCTTCGCCGACGACCCGGTGCAGCGCGAACGCCTGCAACGCATGCTGCAGCGGCAGCAGCGCTGGGGTGGCGACACCAACGATGCGCCGCGCAGCACCGATCCGCTGCAGGTGCGCCAGCGCATCGTGCTGGCCGCCGCCAGCGCCGACCCCGACGCCGCCTGGTGGCAGGCGCTGCTGGCCGGGCGCATCGAGGACGCCAACTGCCGGCGCGAGGGCGCGCAGTGCGTGGTCCTGCGCCGCGACCTGGACGGCGATGGCCACGACGACGTGCTGCTGTGCAATGCCAGCGTCGGCTACGGCGTCGAATGCCGCATCCACACCGACGTGGGCAGTGGCTGGCGCGACGTGGCGCGCACGCATTTCTTCCCGCGTCGCGGCGACAACGCCGAAGCGCTGTACCAGGCGCTGCGCGACGGCAAGCTGCAGTTGCTGCCGCGGCGCTGGCCCGACCTGCAGCTGCCGGGAACCCGGCGGACCGAGGTGTACGCCGCCGACCCCAACGACCAGACCGACTGACGGACACCCACCGCATGAGCAGCTATTGCGATATCGCCCCCGGGCACCCGGTGCATGGCCACTATCACGACCACGAGTACGGCGTCCCGCAACGCGCCGAAGCCGACCTGTTCGAGCGGCTGGTGCTGGAGATCAACCAGGCCGGGCTGAGCTGGGAGCTGATGCTGAAGAAACGTGCCGGGTTCCGCGCCGCCTACGCCGGGTTCGACGTGGACACGGTGGCGGCCTTCGGCGAGGCCGACGTGCAGCGCCTGCTCGGCGACGCCGGCATCATCCGCAACCGGCTCAAGGTGCAGGCGGCGATCCACAACGCGCAGGTGATCCAGCGCCTGCGCGCCAGCCACGGCAGCTTCGCCGCCTGGCTGGACGCGCAGCACCCGCGCAGCAAGGCCGAGTGGATCAAGCTGTTCAAGCGCACCTTCCGCTTCACCGGCGGCGAGATCACCGGCGAGTTCCTGATGAGCCTGGGCTACCTGCCCGGCGCGCACCGCGAGGACTGCCCGGCGTTCGCGCGCATCGCGCAGCTGGATCCGCCATGGATGCGCGCTGGCTGAGCCCGCTGCGCGAGGCCCGGCACGACACCGCCTTGCCGCCGCCTGCACGGGCGCTGCACGAGGCCGCCGGCATGGTCGGTGCATGGCTTTGCGCATCGGCATTTCCGGCTGGCGCTACCCCCGCTGGCGCGGCGTCTTCTACCCGTCCGAGCTGACCCAGCGACGGGAGCTGGAGTACGCCGCGCATTGCTTCCGCTCGGTGGAACTCAACGGCTCGTTCTATTCGCTGCAGACCCCGAAGAGCTACGCCGCCTGGCATGACGCCACGCCGCGCGGCTTCGTGTTCGCGGTCAAGGGGCCGCGCTTCGTCACCCACCTGAAGCGGCTGCGCGACTGCGAGCAGCCGCTGGCCAACTTCTTCGCCTCCGGCCTGCTCGCGCTGGGGCCCAAGCTGGGGCCGCTGCTGTGGCAGTTGCCGCCGTCGCTGGCCTTCGACCACGACCTGCTGGACGCCTTCCTTTCGCTGCTGCCGCGCACCAGCGAGGCCGCCCTGGCGCTGGCGCGCAAACGCGACACTGCGCGCATGCGCGAGCGCAGCGTGCTGCGGATCGACCGCAACCGGCGCCTGCGCCATGCGCTGGAAGTGCGCCACCCCAGCTTCGCCACGCCGGAGGCAGTGGCCTTGCTGCGCAAGCACCGCGTGGCGCTGGTGCAGGCCGACACCGCCGGCAAGTGGCCGTACCTGGAAGACGTGACCGCCGACTTTTTGTACCTGCGCCTGCACGGCGATGCGCAGCTGTACGCCAGCGGCTACGACGACAAGGCGCTCGACGCCTGGGCCAAGCGCATCGACGCCTGGCACCGGGGCAGCGAGCCGGCCGACGCGCAGCGGGTCGGCCCACGCGCCCCGGCTCGGGCGCGGCGCGACGTGTACTGCTATTTCGACAACGACATGAAGGTGCACGCGCCGTTCGACGCGCGGCGCCTGGCGCAACGGCTGGGCGTGCCGACGCCGTGCCTGGCGCGCGGCGACAGCAACAGCGAGGATTGAGCGGCCCGCTGTGCCGGAACTACGCGTCACACCAGGGCGCTGTCCCACCGCTGTCCCGTAGGAGCGGCTTCAGCCGCGACGCGGCGGTACCGGCCATGCCCGTCGCGGCTGAAGCCGCTCCTGCGCACTGCCTTTCGTCGTGATGAAAGGATCGCGGACGTCACGCCTGCGCGTGCCTGCCTCTCCCATCGTGCTCAAAGACGCGCTGTCGACGCACTGGGGCGGGCCAGGCGCCTTGCCCCAGCGCAACCGCATCACCCCGCCAGCCGCGCCTGCCAGAACGGCGCCTGCGCCCAGCGCCGCTCGCGCGCATACAAGGCCCCGCGTTCGCGCAGGTAGGCGCGGAAGCGCGCGAACACGCCGTCCTGGTACGCCGCCAGCAGTGCCGGGCCAGCACCTTGCAGATGCGCTGCCAGCGCGCGCGCGGCCGCCTCGCCGTCCTGCAAGGCCTTGACGATGCCGTGGGCGGTCAGCGGATCGTAGGCGCTGGCCGCGTCGCCCACCGCCAGCCAGTCCTCACCCACCACGCGGCTGAGAATCGCCGACGGCCCCAGCGCCGCGATCAGGCCATCGGCCTCGGGCGCACGTGCCTGGCCCTGCGCCAACCATTGCGCAACGTGCCGGGTCTGGTGCGCCGCCGCCAGCCACGCGTCGCGGTCCAGGAAGTGCCGTTGCCGGCGCGGCTCCAGCGCCAGGGCCAGCATCAGGCGCTGGTCCGGCAATTTCGCCGCATACCACCAGCCGTCGGCGCAGGCCTCCAGCAAGGCCTGCGAGGGAATCGCCTCGGCCTGCTCCAGCGCGAACACGCCGGCGACGAAGGCCAGGCAGTCCACCTCGTTGCGGGCAACGCCCAACCGCCGCACGGCTGCGGCGGCGATGCCGCTGGCATCCACCAGGAACCCGGCGCGCAGCCGGCGCACGTCGCCCTGCGCGCCGTGCAGCTCCAGCACGTGATCGCCATCGGCGGCGCGGCCAACCGCGCCCAGGCGCAAGCCGCGCAGCAGCGTGCCGCCCTGCGCCGGCACCGCCGCGGCCAGCATCGCATCGAAGGCGGCGCGGTCCACGTGCCAGCCCTTGCCCTGGCCGGCGACGATGAAATCGTTGTAGCCCAGCTCCGGCCGGCCCCAACTGGCGCAGCTGCCGGCCGAAGCCAGCGGCCGCTGCGCCAGGAACGCCTCCCACACGCCCAGCCGCTGCAGCGCCGCGCTGGCGGTCGGCGCCAGCGCCTCGCCCAGCCGCCAGCCCGCAGCGCGGCCCATGTCCACCACCACCACGTCCTCGACCCCGCGCGCGGCCAGCGCCAGCGCGGTGGCGCAGCCGGCGGCGCCGCCGCCGACGATGGCGACGGCGCAGCGGTCGTCCGAGGTCAGCGCAGCCGCCGGCTCAGGCAAGGCCATCGCTGTCGGCGCGCGCCTTGGCCGATCCCGGCGAATAGGCCGGAATGTTCGCCATCGGCCACGGGGCGACGAACTCCTGTCCCACCTCGAACTCGCTGGCCACTTCCAGGAACAGGTCGGGCGGGTACGGCGGCAGCCCCGTCGCCTGCGGGATCTGCGCGCCGCTGATGATGAAGCCGACCTTGGCCCAGTTGGCCACGAAGTCCTCGTACTCCTGGAAGCGGCCGGCCTGCGCCGGGTAGTCGGTATCGGTGCCGTTGCCGCGTACCGAATACACCTGCTGCCTCACGTACCACGTCTGCTCCTGCTCGTCGAACTGGCACAACTCCAGCGGGTAGACCGCGAATGGCCGCTCCGCCGGCCACGACCAGAACAGGGTGTTGTTCGGATTGACCGTCTGCTGCCCGGGATTGGGATCGGGCAGATGGGTGGCGCAGGAGTTGTAGTCGGTGTGCCAGGGTACCGACATGAACTTGGACAGATCGCCCGGCTCCACCGGATGCGTTTGCAACGGCACATAGCCGAAGCTCAGGAACGCGCTGTCCTTGCTCGCCTTGCTGTAGTCCAGCGGCGCCTGGCTGATGCGGAACGGGCCACAGTCCTTGGCCTGCCAGTCCTGCACATAGAGATTGACGTCGCGGATCGGGAACGACACCTCGATGCCCGGGCTGTAGCGGCCGCCCAGGCAGTTCTGCAGGGTGACCCGGTCCAGTGCTTCGCCCGGCCCCAGCGTCGGCGCGCCCACCTGCACGTAGTTGTTGCCGTGCCACTGGCTCAGCAGGAAGTACTGGGTGGAACTGACGCTGAGGAAGCTCTTCTGCGCATCGCCCAGCGACAGCGGCATCATTGGCGAGCCGGTCTCGGTGTCCGCGGCGGAAGCCGGATCGCGGATCAGCGTCTTCAGGTTGGGAATCTTGGCGCTCGGGTCGTCGGTCGGCAGGATCTGCCCGATCGTGTCGTGGCCCTTGACCGCCCCCGACGGCAGGTTGGTGTTCCAGCGCTGCAGCATCGCCGCGTGGAAGATCGGCTGGATGTCGTCGCTGAAGGACGGCTTATAGGTCGGCAGGAACCCGCCGTTGGCGTACAGCGACGGCACCAGGCCCAGTGTACGTACCCACACGTCGTAGACGTCGTCCCAGGTGGACACCACGTTGCGGGTCTGCGGCGCATAGCCCGGATCGCCGGTGACGTACCACGCGCCCTGCACGCTGGCGGTGCTGCCGTCGGTGAAGAGCAACACGGCATTGACCGGGCCATCGGCGGCATCGTCGTACCACAGGCCGTTCTCGGTCGGGTCGCCCAACTCCGGATACTTGCCATCGGCCCCGATCACCGCCGAGGTCCGGGCGAAGCCGCCGGCGACGATCAGTGCGCCGTTGGCCTCCACGCGCATGTCGCCCAACGAATCGAGCTTGCCGAGCGGTTCGTGCAGCGTATGGAACATCGAGGGGAAGCTGACCGGATAGGCCGGCTGCTGCTGGATCGTGCCGCCGGCATCTGCGTAGCTGGCGGTGGTGGTCATGTCGAAGGCGACCGCGCTGCTGCCCGCGGCGGCGGCGCTGAGTGCGCGCGGGCCCGCATCGATCACCAACTGCCGCAACCGGGTCGGATCGTTGGGATCGGCCGGATTGGCCGCATCGGGATAGTTCGGGTTGCGCAGTTCCAGCAAGGCGGGCTCCTCGTAGGCACCGATGCCGCGGAACTGGCCGCCCTGGCTCACCGTCGAATAGTTATTGAGCTTCTTGTTGGCCAGGTGCACGGTCCAGACGATGTCCTTGACCGTCTTGCCGTCGATCGTGCTGCCCACGTCCACGCGCACACCGCCGCCGTTGGGATAGGTGCCGGAACTGCCGCTGGGGTAGGCGTAGATGTGGAAGCGCGCGGCCTGGCGCTTGACGTTGCCGTCGGCGTCGCGGAACTGCGCGGCGGTGATCGGCGTGGATTCGGTATCCGGCTGCACCGGCAGTCCGCCGAACAGGCCGTCGGCATCGCGGGTACCGGCCGCGGTGACCGGCGCGAGATAGAACTCCTGGCTGTCGCCGACGCGGCCGATGCCGATCGCCGGATGCACGCGAAACACGTTGCTGGTCATGGTGACTTGCTCCTGATCCGGGTGAGAGGGACGCGCCTCAGCGCGGCGTGGCCGGCCGCACCGCCGGCGGTGCCTTCTGCGGCAGCTGCGCCTGGAAGTAGTCGTTGATCACCACGTGGCTGATGTTGACGTTCAGCCCCGGCAACGACTGCGCGCGCGGATCGGGCGAGATCACCTGGGTGGTGTTGTGGCAGGCGAAGCAGTTGTTCTGCGTGCTCTGCACCTGGGTGAAGGTCTCGATGGTGGAGTTGGACAGCTTGATCGAGCCGGTGAGCAGCGGCGGCGCACCTGCGGGTGTCGGCGTGGGAATGCATTCCAGGGCCGAACCCGGTTGGAACGTGCAGTTGGGCGCCAACGCATCCTCGGCGACGAACCAGATCGCGCCGACCTCGAAGTAGTTCTTCCACACGTCGTTCAACTGGCCCTGCACCGACGCGTTGATCGACTGGATGTTGGCGATGTTGCAGTCCTGACCGCTCGGGCACGGCTTCTGCCCGCCAAACGGCACCATGCGGCACACCTGCGTGACCGGGCTCAGGGTCTGCGTCTGCGCGTTCAAGGTCAGCGCACCGGCACCGGCCGCGTTGACGTTGCATTGCTTCATCGGCGTGCCTGCCTGGTAGAACGTCCAGTCCTTTGCGGAAACGACGTCGTTGGGCAGCATCTCCTCCGCCGGCTTCGGCAGGTCGGGCGCGTTGTCCTGGTGCTCGAACGTAGCCCAGATCATCTCCGGATGGCCGTTGACCGTGCCGCCGATGTGGAAACCGACCAGCGCCACGGTCTGGGTTTCGGTATCGCTGGTGGCGACGAGCTTGCCCTTGCGCATGCCCAGCTTGGCGATCGTGGCCTGCCGCGTATAGAACGTGGACACGTCCTCGCCCGGCTGCACCACCTTCCATGCCGCCTTCAGGGTCATGCTGCCGACCGGGAAGGGCGTCTTCGGATCGAAGGCACGCAACGCCTTGGGATCCTGCAGGTGATTGCTGGCCATGAACTGGCCGAACACGTCGTTGGAATGGATCGAGTAATAGACCGCGCGCCCATGGCGGTCCACCAGCACGCCATCCGGGCCTGCCTGGTCGATCAGCTCCACCGTGCGCGCCTGCTGCGAGCGGCCGATCAACGGATCGAGCACGCCGTCGGCGACGCCGCCGATGCCGTCGCTGGGCATGGTCAGGAAACGCGGCTGCCCGCCCACATCCTGGGTCAGCCACAGGAAGGCGTTCCACGACCACTGATGGAAGGCGCAATTGCTGCTGGACTGGAAGCCCGCCGAATCCGGTGCCGGCGTCTGCGCATGTGGGAACCATGAGGGCGCTGGCGCCGCCGGTGGCGCGCACGCCGCTGCGCTCGGCGCCGGCCCTGGCCCCGGCGTGAGCGTACCGACACCGCTGCCGGGCTTCGGCCCGGACCCCGGATTCACGGCAGAACACGCCGCGACCACCACACAGACCAATGCCGCGAATCCCATCGCACGTTTCATCGCACTGTCCTCGTTCCGTGGAAAAGCTGTAGGCGCCGGCATCCGCCGCAGTGCGCCGGACAGGCGGCACCGCGCCGCCGCGCAGGCGCGGCGTCGAACATCGTGGTCATGTCATGCAGGTGGATCGCGCTCCCCGCGATCGCATGCGCCGTCTGTGCGCACTCACCCTTTCTTCGACAGCAGCATGCGCTGCGTCACACTTGGACAGCAAGACCATTCCGTAGACACCGCGGAGATTCCGTAGACAGTTGCCGTGCTGCGCGGCGGCTGTCGCGCGCAGCACGGCGCGACAGTGCGTCGTTGGTCTGCAGCCAGTGCATGCATGTCATGCGTGACCAGATGCGGCGCGTGCAGATCGCGAGACGTTCGCGCCTCCGCGAGGAATACCTGCGTGCGGCGATGCGCACGTCGCCGATCGCGCGACGGCGACCGGCGCTGGACTCACACGCCCATGTAGCGCCCGGCGCGGTGGTTGAACATCAGCACCAGGCTCAGCACCACCGCGCCGATCGCCGAATACAGCACCTGCTGCGGCGCCAGCAGCCAGAACGCCACCGCCATCAGCCCCGCGTCGAAGCCCATCTGCACCTTGCCCGCGCTCCAGCCGCGGCTGCGCTGCAGGTAGACCGCGAGGATGCCGACGCCGCCCAGGCTGGCGCGGTGGCGAATGAAGAACAGGATGCCGAGGCCGACCAGCGCGCCGCCGACCAGCGCCGAGAACAGCGGCGTCATCGTCGCCCACTGCGCCCAGCGCGGCAGCAGGTCGGTCAGCAGGCCACAGGCGGCAACCGCGCCGAAGGTCTTCAGGGTGAATTCCCAGCCCATGCGCCGCACCGCCAGCCAGTAGAACGGCAGGTTGACCAGCACGAACATCAGGCCGAAGTTCCAGCCCAGCGCGTAGTGCAGCAGGAACGCCACGCCGGCCATGCCGCCGATCATCAAGCCGCCATGGGCGAACACCGCCAGCCCCAGCGAGGCCACCAGGGTGGCCAGCAGCATGCCCTGCACGTCCTCGGCCACGCTGTGGCGCAGCGCGCGCGCATCCTGCGCGGTGCCGGCCGAATCCGGCGGCGGGGTCAGCGGTCCGGCGGTGACGACGGTGCCGTCGTCGGGCAACGGGTCCAGGTCCGGACGCAGATCGGAATCGGGAAGGCTCACGGGAGGGGGCGCGGCGTGGGGGGCGGTATTAGACACCAGGCGGGAGGTTGTTGCACATGAAACTTTCAAGGCAAACGTACGACCCCTCTCCCCAGCGACTGGATTCGTGGTACGGGCGCCCCCGCCCCCCTCTAAATGCCGCAGTGCCGATCGATCAGTTGGGCAGGTCGACCTGGATGTCATGCGATCCAGCAATGATGGCCACCACCATTCCGGCGATCACCAGCAGCGCTATCGGCCCGGCGATCGCCAGCCACGTCCAGGTCCAGGCAGTGAAGCGTTCTGCGGCGGTGCGCGGCAGGCCCCGCTCGCGCTTGAAGCGGGACAGGCGCTGGTTGACCAGCAGCACTGGCGTCCAACCCAGCAGGGTCAGCAGCGACAGCGCCGAGGGCCAGACGCTGAGCAGGCTCAGGCAGACATAGACCAGCGCCGGCCCCAGCCAGCCGACCAGCGCGCCACGCTGCGCGCCGATGGTGCGTTCCAGCCCGCGAAAGCAGGCGAACACCCAGAGCAGCGAGAACACCGAGCGCCACACCGGTGAGACGCGCCGGCGCCCGGACAGCAGGCGCAAGGCGCGCCAGTTGCGGTAGAACCAGTACAACGCATACCAGCCGAGGCTGGTCGCGCACAGCAAGGCCAACTTGGTTGCCGACGGCGCGAACAGGGTGGACAGGGGATCGGCGGATGCCGCAGCGGTCGCGGTGTCAGCCAGCGCGGCGGCGGGGGCGGCATAGGGGTTGTCTGGTTGCATTGGGGCATTTTGACTCACCATCCCCTCAAGGGGTCGGGTGGAGGTCCGGCGCGAAGCGGCGCATTGACTTGATCCACGAGGCTGCGCCCTACCCTCATCCGCCCCTGCGGGACACCTTCTCCCGACGGGAGAAGGAACAGCTAAAGCCCCTCTCCCACTGGGAGAGGGGTTGGGGTGAGGGTCCGGCGCGAAACGTCTCGCTGAAACAAGAACACGAGGCTGCGCCCGTACCCTCATCCGCCCCTGCGGGGCACCTTCTCCCGACGGGAGCAGGGAAACACTCAGCGAACCGCCACGGCACGGTGCTGCCGCTTGTCCGCATACATCGCCGCGTCGGCAGTTTCGAGCAACTCCTCCAGCGCCTCCGCGTCCAGATCCCGGCGGTGGCACAGGGCCAGGCCGAAGCTGGCCGACAGCCCGGTCGCGAACCCGTCGTCCTCGCCGGGCGTGGCAAGCGACGCGCGCAACGTGTCGATCAGGGCGTGCGCCCGCTCCGGCGTGGTCAGCGGCAGGTACAGCGCGAACTCGTCGCCGCCTCGGCGCCCCAGCAACTGGCCCGGGCGCAGGCAGTGCCGGCAGCGCTTGACGAAGGCGCGCAAGGCCGCGTCGCCGGCGGCATGCCCGAACTGGTCGTTGATCGCCTTGAGGTTGTCCATGTCGGCGACGATCAGCGCCAGCGGACGCGGGTCCTGTGTGGCGACGTGCAGGTCGTTGAGCACCTGCTCCAGGAATCCGGTCCGCGACAGCGCTGCGGTCACCGGATCGCGCACCAGCGCATGGCGCAGCCGGGTGTTGTCGGCGTAGAGCCCGGGCACGGCCAGGCCGAAGTAGCTGTTCGCCGCCAGGCTGATCATCGCGAACTGCAGCGCCAGCGCCTGCGCCTGGAGCCGCAGCAACGGCGTGGCCAGGGCGATCAACAGGCTGAAGGCGGCGATCGCCACCAGCGCCTGCAGCATCCCGTGGGTATGCACGATCCACAACTGGATCACCACCACCACGAACAGCGCGAATACCACCGCCGGCTGTTTCGGCAACGCCGCCGCCAACGACATCACCGCCAGGGTGACGCCGAGCAGCAGGGCGAGCTTGATCAGATAGGCCGAGACGCTGCCGGCCGGCGCGATCATCCCCGACAGGCGCGGAATCCCCGGCTGCGGCGTGATCTGCAGCCGCTCGGCCAGACGCAGCACCGCCACGATCGCCAGCGGGCCGAGCGCCAGCAGGCCGGCATAGTCGCCGATGGCCCACGGGATCAACTGCGCCAGCATGCTCGGCAGGTCGAGGGCGCCGGTGACCGCCAGCCCCGCGCCGCCCAGCACGGCCGACAGCAGCGACGCCACGCCGCCCCCCAGGATGAAGCAGGTGACCACACGCGGCAGGCTGCCCGAGGACACGCCCTGGCCGACCCGGCGCAGCAGCCAGGCCAGCCCGCCCCAGATGCCGAACTGCTGCGCGGTGAACAGCAGCGCATACCCCAGCACCGCCCGGCCGGGGACGCCAGGGTGGCCGCTGGTGCGATAGAAGCTGAGCAGCGTGGCCAGCACGCAGGCGATGGCGATCGCCGGCGCACCGCGCCAGCCCAGCACCATGAACGTGGCCAGCGTCACCGCCACCGGCGGGAACCACAGGCTGGCATGCAACTGATAGTCCAGGACCCGCGCCAACTCGAAGACCGCCAGCCACGCCACCACCAGCACCGCCGACAGCACCAGCAGCGCGCGGGGGCGGCGCGGCGCCGCGACGCGCGTGGGGAACGGCGCCTCGGCGTCCCAGCCTGTCATCCATCCGCCTCCGAGCGGCCGCGGCCGATGGCCGAACCGGGGCCGACGAAGGCGGTGACCGTGCTGTCGTCGCTGCCGCCCACCACCACCGTGGCATCGCTGTTCAGACGGATCGGCCAGCTCATGTTGGCCGTGCCATAGGACCACTGCAGCGTGCCGTCGACCGCGTTCCAGAGGGTGAACGTGCCGGGCGTGCCGTCGGGATGGCCATCGGCCAGCCCCAGCCACTGGCCGCCCGGGTCGAACGCCAGGTCGTTGGGCGAGTGCGCGCTGTGCGCGGTCCACTGCAGCGTCGCGGCGCTGCCGGCATCGGCGTACAAGGCGACGACGCCACCGCCCGTGAGGTTGCCGGCGATCGCGACCTTGTCGCCGGCACGATCGCAGGCCACCCCGTAGATGGTCGTGGCGCCCTCGGGCACCGCTGCGGTCCAGACCGGCGCGGGTGTTTGCTGGAACGCCACCACGTCGAAGGCGTACAGCGTGCCGTCGCTGGCACCGACGTAGGCCCGGCGCCCATCGCCGGACAGCGCCGCGGCATGGACGCGGGCCTGTTTGGGCAATTGCCAGCGCGTCGGCGTCCCCGGTTGTCCCGCTGCGATCGAGAACAGGATGATCTCGCCCTGCGCGCTGGCCACCAGCCCGGTCGTGCCGTCGGCGGCGATGCCGGTGGCGACGACGCTGTCGGCGCTGTCACCGGTCCCACCCGCGGTCAGCGCGATGCACGCAGGCGTGGCGGAGAAAGCCGCGTCGCCATCGCGGTAGAACAGATAGCCCTGGTCGGCGCCGGCCAGCAACGTCCGTCCGCATGCATCCAGCGACACCATGTTGCCGCGGACCGGGAGCGCAAAGGACAGCAGTTCGTCGCCGCCGGGGACCGCCCAGGCGCTGACGAAGCCCGCATACGGCGCCTGGCTCTTCCAGCCGCAGCTCGCCATGGTGCCGCCGTCCCCCGCCACGTCGACCCAGTACACGCCTTGCCAGCCTTCGAATTCCTTGGTCAGCAGGCGGTTGCCGGCCCGGTCCCAGGCATAGGTGCCGAAACACCCCTGCTGGTTGCCGCACACGTCGCTGCGTGTCGCCGCGGGCGCGATGCGTTCGAAGATCTTGCGTTGCTCGACCGGCACCGCCTCCAGCCCGGGAATCTGCGACAGGCCGCCGTACTGGTGGAAGAAGGTGCCGGCGACGATGACATTGCCATCGTCGGATACCGCCACCGAATTGATGTAGTAGCCGGCATGCGGCTGCTTGGACCAGAGCACTTCAGGCACGTCGTTCATCGCGGCTCCCCTCCCTTCGACTGAAGCGTCCGCGCTGGAGTTCCGGCGGACGCCTGACTGACAACACGACACCCGTGGATCATCTGGAGACCGCCACTGCGACGTGGGTTGCGCGTCGTCGCCGCGAGCGCCCGCTTGCAGGACGGACTCAGCGCACCTCGGCGATCTCGACCCCGTCCAGGCCCTGCGCCAGGGTGCGTGCGTCGCCGCCCTGGGCCAGCTTGATGCGCAGGCGCACCTCGTTCTGCGAATCGGCGTGGCGCAGCGCATCCTCGTAGCTGATCTCGCCGGCCTGGTACAGCTCGAACAGGCTCTGGTCGAAGGTCTTCATGCCCAGGTTGGTGGACTCCTTCATCACGTCCTTGAGCTTGTGGATTTCGCCCTCGCGGATGTAGTCCTGCACCAGCGGCGTGCCGAGCATGATCTCCATCGCCACGCGGCGACCCTTGCCGTCCGGGGTCGGGATCAGCTGCTGCGCGACCACCCCGCGCAGGTTCAGCGACAGGTCCATCAGCAGCTGGCTGCGGCGGTCTTCGGGGAAGAAGTTGATGACACGGTCCATCGCCTGGTTGGCGTTGTTGGCGTGCAGGGTGCACAGCACCAGGTGGCCGGTCTCGGCGAAGGAGATGGCGTGGTCCATGCCCTCGCGGGTGCGCACCTCGCCGATCATGATCACGTCCGGCGCCTGGCGCAGGGTGTTCTTCAGCGCGTTCTCCCAGCTGTCGGTGTCGATGCCGACCTCGCGCTGGGTGATGATGCAGCCCTCGTGCTTGTGCACGAACTCGATCGGGTCCTCGATGGTGATGATGTGCCCGGTGGAGTTCTGGTTGCGGTAGCCGATCATCGCCGCCAGCGAGGTCGACTTGCCGGTGCCGGTGGCGCCGACGAAGATGATGATGCCGCGCTTGGTCATCGCCAGGGTCTTGATCACCGGCGGCAGGTTCAGCTCGTCCACGCTGGGAATGCGCGTCTCGATCCGGCGCAGCACCATGCCGACCTGGTTGCGCTGGTAGAAGCAGCTGACGCGGAAGCGCCCGACCCCGGCCACGCCGATGGCGAAGTTGCACTCGTGGGTCTTCTCGAACTCCTCGCGCTGCGCCGGCGTCATCACGTTCAGCACCAGGTCGCGGCTCTGCTGCGGGGTCAGCGGCGTCTGCGTGATCGGGGTGATCTTGCCGTGCACCTTGATCGCCGGCGGCATGCCCGAGGTGATGAACAGGTCCGACGCCTTCTGGTGCGCCATCAGTTTCAGGAAGGAGGTGAAGTCGATGGTGCTCATGGCTTGCTCCTTCGGAGCTGAGAATCGGGAATGGAGAATCGGGAATCGCAGCAGCGGGCATCCGGAAGCGGAAAGGATGGGGCGGTGGCTGTTCCCATTCCCGATTCCCCACTCCCGATTCCCGGCCTCACTCGAACAACCGCTTGTCCTTGGCGTACTCGCGGGCCTGGTTGCGGGTGATCAGGCTGCGCTTGACCAGGTCCTGCAGGTGCTGGTCCAGGGTCTGCATGCCGTTCTGCTGGCCGGTCTGGATCGCCGAATACATCTGCGCCACCTTGTCCTCGCGGATCAGGTTGCGGATGGCGGGGGTGCCGACCATGATCTCCCAGGCCGCGGTGCGGCCGCCGCCGACCTTCTTCAGCAGCGCCTGCGAGATCACCGCGCGCAGCGATTCGGACAGCATCGAGCGCACCATCGGCTTTTCGCCGGCGGGGAACACGTCGATGATGCGGTCGATGGTCTTGGCCGCCGAACTGGTGTGCAGGGTGCCGAACACCAGGTGGCCGGTTTCCGCCGCGGTCAGCGCCAGGCGGATGGTTTCCAGGTCGCGCAACTCGCCGACCAGGATGATGTCCGGGTCTTCGCGCAGCGCCGAGCGCAGCGCCTCGTTGAAGCCGTGGGTGTCGCGGTGCACCTCGCGCTGGTTGATCAGGCACTTCTGCGAGGTGTGCACGAATTCGATCGGATCCTCGACGGTGAGGATGTGGCCGTACTCGTTCTTGTTGATGTAGTCGATCATGCCGGCGAGCGTGGTCGACTTGCCCGAACCGGTCGGCCCGGTGACCAGGATCAGGCCCTGCGGCTGGTCGATCAGCTGGCGGAAGATCGGCGGACAGCCCAGGTCTTCCAGCGTCAGCACTTCCGAGGGAATGGTGCGGAACACCGCGCCGGCGCCGCGATTCTGGTTGAACGCGTTGACGCGGAAGCGCGCCAGGCTGGGAATCTCGAAGGAGAAGTCGACCTCGAGGAATTCCTCGTAGTCGCGGCGCTGCTTGTCGGACATGATGTCGTAGACAAGCGCGTGCACCTGCTTGTGGTCCAGCGCCGGGATGTTGATGCGGCGGACGTCGCCATCGACCCGGATCATCGGCGGCAGGCCCGCGGACAGGTGCAGGTCGGACGCCTTGTTCTTGACCGAGAACGCCAATAGTTCAGCGATATCCATACGCTGCTTTTCCCCTTGGGCTGCGACTGGAAGGATGATTCCCCGGCCGGCAGTATAGCGCCCTTCCCTTTGCCGGAACGCCGCCCGTGCCCCTCTCGCCGTTGCAACAGATCCGCCTGAACATGGACCGCGCCGCCGACGCCGCAGGGCGGCCGCACGCGCGGTTGCTGGCGGTGTCCAAGACCCAGCCGGCCGAGGCCGTGGCGGCGCTGGCCGCACAGGGGCAGCACGCCTTCGGCGAGAACTACGTGCAGGAAGCGGCGGCCAAGATCGCCGCGCTGGCCGATGCCGGACTGGAATGGCATCTGATCGGCCACCTGCAGTCGAACAAGGCCGAGTTGGCGGCGACGCTGTTCGACTGGGTGCAGACCGTGGACCGACCGAAGCTGGTCGCCGCCCTGGCCAAGGGCCGTGCGACCGCAGCCGGGCGCGCGCCGCTGAACGTGCTGATCCAGGTCAACATCGACGACGAGGCCAGCAAGCATGGCTGCCAGCCCGACGCCGTGGACGCCTTGGCCGCGGCCATCGCCGCGCAGCCGGCGCTGGCCCTGCGCGGGCTGATGGCCATTCCCGCGCCCTGGCCCGAGGCCGCGCGCCGCATCGACGCGTTCGCGCGCATGCACGCCCTGTTCGCGCGACTGCGCGCCGCGCATCCGCAGGTGGACACCTTGTCGATGGGCATGAGTGGCGACTTCGCCGACGCCATCGCCGCCGGCGCCACCATGGTGCGGGTCGGCACCGCCCTGTTCGGCGCGCGCGGCCCGCGTATCGCGGGCTGATCCGCTGCTGTCGCGCCGCATTACCGCAGGACCCGTGACAGAGTGATGATTTGTCTACGGCCGCTTCAAAATCGGTTCACCAAGATCGGAATTCTGTCGTAGCCGATCCTATTGAAAACCATAGCGTTTCGGGATGAATGAAAGGTTCGCTCCGACACCGCTTGCTGAACCGTGCGACACGGTTGCGAACCGTTAATTCAGTCACGTTTCAGATGCGCGCGCTTCGGCTTCCATGGCGGCGACCGCGGCTCATCCGCAGGTCCATCGCCGAATGCGCTCGGCTCCAACGAGGTCACAGATGCAAGCATCCACCCGATTGCTGTTCGCCTCCTGCTTCATCGGTCTGCTGCACGTCCCCGCGGCCATGGCCGCGCCGACGGCGACGCCGGCCTGGACCAACGAAGAAGCGATGATGTCGCCCGCGGAAGTCCAGGCGCGCACCGCCTGGCGCGAAACCATGGCGCATCAACCGACCCCGGCGGAAGGCTGCTTCCATGCCAGCTTCCCCGATACGCAGTGGCAAACGGACGTCTGCAAGACCCTGACCCGCCGTGTGCATCCGATCCCGCACAAGATCCTGTTCGGCGCCACCGAGACCACCGGCAACGGCTACGACTACGCGCTGCGTTCCAGCAGCCTGATCAGCAAGGTCGTGGGCAGCTTCCCGCAGGTCACCGGGGTGACCTCGGAGAAAGGCGTCGGCGTGGCCTCCTTCGGCGGCGGCGGCATCCTCGGCCCCAATGAGTACTCGCTGCAGATCAACTCCAACTACGACGCCACCACCAGCGTCTGCGGCGGCCGCTCCGGCTGCACCGTGTGGCAGCAGTTCGTATACGCCACCGACTACGAAACCCAGGGCCAGGCCGCGGTGTTCATGCAGTACTGGCTGATCGGCTACGGCAGCAGCTGCCCGAGCGGCTGGATGAGCGGCGGCGGCTCGGACTGCTACCGCAACAGCAACGCGGTCAGCGCGCCGGACGTGCCGGCCACGCAGCTGGCCAACCTCAAGCTGACCGGTTCGGCCACCGCCAACGGCAACGACACCATCACCTTCACCAACAACGGCACCGCCTACAGCGTCAGCGCCAAGGACAGCGTGGTCAAGCTGGCCACGGTGTGGAAGGACGCCGAGTTCAACGTGGTCGGCAACGCCGGCGGGTCCAGCGCCAACTTCAACTCCGGCTCGTCGATCACGGTGAAGGTGGCCGCCACCAACGGTTCGACCGCCGCCCCGACCTGCGCGGCCAATGCCGGCAGCACCGGCGAGACCAACAACCTCAACCTGGGCAGCTGCTCGGTGGCCGGTGGCAGCACGCCGTCGATCACCTTCACCGAGTCCAACTGAGGCCGCCGCGCCGGTCCGCACACAGCGGCCGGCGCGTTCCCGCCTGGCACGATCCGGTTGCGCCGCACTGCGGCGCGGCGCAGCCGCTACCATGACGCTCCCTCTTCGCGACGGTGTTGCGCCATGGCTTCCGCTTCCTCCGATTCCCACGCCGCCGATCTCGCTTTCATCGGCGGCGGCAACATGGCGCGCAGCCTGATCGCCGGCCTGGTCCGGCAGGGCGCCGATCCGCGCCGCATCCGCGTGGCCGAGCCGGTGGCGGCGCTGCGCGAGGCGCTGGCCGCCGAGTACGCGGTGCAGGCGGTCGCCAGCGCGGCCGAGGCCGCCGACGGCGTGGCGCTGTGGATGTTCGCGGTCAAGCCGCAGGTGCTGCGCGGGGTCTGCACCGAATTGGCCGCGCTGGCGCAGGCGCAGCGGCCGCTGCTGGTGTCCATCGCCGCCGGCATCACCACATCGCAACTGGACCGCTGGCTCGGCGGCGGCCACGCCCTGGTCCGCGCGATGCCGAACACGCCCGCCCTGCTCGGCGCCGGCGTCACCGGCCTGTTCGCCAGCGCCGGTGTCGATGCCGGGCAGCGCGCCCACGCCGAGCGCGTGCTGGCCGCCGCCGGGGTCACCGTGTGGGTCGAGGACGAGGCGCTGATCGATGCGGTCACCGCAGTGTCCGGCAGCGGGCCCGCCTACGTGTTCCTGCTCGCCGAGGCGATGGAAGCGGCCGGCATCGCCCAGGGCCTGCCCGCCGACACCGCGCGCACCCTGACCCTGCAGACCATGCTCGGCGCGGCGCGCATGCTCACCGAGTCCGGCGAGGCGCCGAGCGAACTGCGCCGGCGGGTGACCTCGCCCAACGGCACCACCCAGGCCGCGATCGAGACCTTCCAGCACGGCGGCTTCGAGGCGTTGACCGCGGCCGCGATCGCGGCGGCGGCGGCACGCGGGCGGGCCCTGTCCGCCGCCAACGACGACTAAGCGCGGCCAACACCACCGCTGCGCCACCGCCAGGCGGGCGTGGGCGTGCTCGGCATCCCCGGGAACCGCTTGTACACTGCGGTTGCGGCGCGCCGTCCGCACCCACTGGCGACCGCGCGCAACGTTGTGCTCGCCACTCTGAGCCGGAGAACGCCGATGCGTGCCCTGCCCGCCGTGCTGCTGTGCCTGGCCCTGGCCGCCTGTTCGGACCAGGACACCCCACGTCCGGCGACGCTGCTCGCCGCCACCCCGGCGCAAGCCGACTTCGGCGCCCTGCGTGTGCACTACAACGCCTTGCCCACGCTGGCGATGAGTGAAGACGCGGCACGCCGCTACGGCATCGCCCGCGAGGCCGACACCGCCCTGGTGATGATCGCGCTGCGCACCCTGCACGGCGGCGAGGAAGCGCCGGCCGTGGGCACGGTGGAGGCGGTGGCGACCGACCTCAGCGGCCAACGCCAGCCCGTGGCGCTGCGCGCGGTCCGCACCGACGCCTACACCGACTACGTGGGCACCGTGCGCAGCAGCGCCCACGACCAATTGCGCTTCGTGGTGCAGGTGCGCAGCGCCGACGGCAGTGGCACGGTGCGCTTTACCCGCAATTTCTAGCGCGCGTGCTGCGCAGGCAGAAGGCAGGCTAGGCAGGCAGGCAGGCAGGCAGGCAGGCAGGACAAGCTCTCGTACGAACGGCTCTTGTCACTTTTTGGATCAGCCGCGATGGTGACTTTCCCGGTAACGCCCGGTCGCGGCTGAAGCCGCTCCTACGGACAGCCCGACAGACCAGCCCATGCGCACGAGCGCGGCGAGCACAGGCATACCTTGTGGGAGGGACTTCAGTCCCGACTGCATGCAGCATCAGGCGCCTTCCTATTCGCTCGTCGCTGCTGAAGGGCGCGGTGAAATGCCACATCTCCAGCATTCTCGACAAGCTCGCCACCCGCACCAGGCTCAAGGCAATCACCCTGTACATCCTTTGAGCACACAAGCGGCAGCGCCGCGACATCCACCTGTACCGCGTCGGGACTGAAGTCCCTCCCACACCACTCGACCCCACATT